>NZ_JAVJSX010000007.1:0-361354 GCF_040219215.1 Thalassobaculum sp. | reverse complement strand
GAGGCGTCACATCCAGGACGGGAATAGAGTGCACTGTCACCGAATTTTCGAAGTGAGGGGTGGATCCGGGAGGGAAGCCGGCCAAATCCTGCCCACCTTCGTCATTCCGGAGGGGACGCGCGAGCGTCCGGCTCCGGAACCTACCCGCCGCCGAGAAATGTGTGAATCCCGAAGACGGAGCGACGGGCGCTGAGGCCTTCCGCACCGCCCGCCGCCGTGTAGAGTGGCGCCTCGACGCGAACCCGGCACCGGAGCCGGACGACGAGGGAGCGCCTACGCATGATGACGGACCGGATCGCCAAATTGCCGCTGCTGCCCACCACCGTGGTCGGCAGCTATCCGCAACCCGGCTGGCTGGTCGATCCGGAGGCGCTGAAGCAGGCCGGCGTGCCGCGGCTGCGGGCCAAGGGGATCTGGCGGCTGTCCGGCGAGCAGCTGGCCGAGGGCCAGCGCGACGCCGCGGTGCTGGCGGTGCACGACATGGAGCGCGCCGGCATCGACATCGTCGGCGACGGCGAGGCCGGCCGCGAGAGCTACTCCAACCAGTTCGCCACCGCGCTCGAGGGCGTCGACATCGAGACGCCGGGCAGCACGATCGGCCGCTACGGCCAGACCACGCTGGTTCCGCGGGTCGTGGGCCCGGTCCGGCGGACCCGGCCGGTGATCGTCGACGAGGTGCGGTTCCTGCGAGCCCAGACCGACCGGCCCATCAAGGTGACGCTGCCCGGGCCGTTCACCATGACCCAGCAGGCGGCGAACGAGCACTATGCCGACGACGCCGACCTGGCGATGGCCTATGCGGCGGCGGTCAACGAGGAGCTGCTGGCGGTGTTCGCCGCCGGCGCCGACATCGTGCAGCTGGACGAGCCCTGGATGCAGGCCCGCCCGAAGGTCGCGCACGACTATGCCGTCCCGGCCATCGACCGGGCGCTGCGGGACGCGCCGGGCACCACCGCGGTGCATCTCTGCTTCGGCTATGCGGCGATCGTGAAGGACAAGCCGAGCGGCTACTCCTTCCTGCCCGAGCTCGATGCATGCTCCGCCGACATCGTCTCGATCGAGGCGGCCCAGCCCGGCCTCGACCCGCAGGCCCTGGCGGCGCTGCCGTCCAAGCGCATCATGCTCGGCGTGATCGACCTGAACGACCCGGAGGCGGAGACCGCCGAGGTGGTCGCCGGCCGGCTGCGCGCCGCCCTCAGGCACGTGCCGGCGGAGCGGCTGATGGTCGCCCCGGACTGCGGCATGAAGTACCTGCCGCGCGCCGTTGCGTTCGGCAAGCTCAAGGCGATGGCCGACGGCGCCGCGATCGTCCGGGCCGAGCTGGCGCGGTAGCCGGGCCTACGCCCGCCGCATCCACACCGCGGTGTCATGGAACACCGCGCCGCCGGACGGCGGCGGCGAGTCGGCGCTGGTCAGCGCGTTGATGCCGATGCCCTCCTCGAAGGCGGCGTTCGGCCACACCGACTCCACGATCACCGTGGTCGGCTGCACCCCGTCGAACAGCCGGGCGTGCAGCACCACCGAGCCCTGCCCGTTGCCGAGCCGCACCCGGTCGCCGTCGCCGAAGCCGAGCGCCGCCGCGGTGTCGGGATGTACCATAACGGTCGGTCGGGCCTCGCGCTTGCGGCTGGTGGGCGTCTCGGTGAACGAGGTGTTCAGGTAGTTGCGGGCCGGCGCCGTCACCATCCGGTAGGGCTTCTCGTCGGTCGCCCGGTCGATGATGTCGACATGGTCGGGCAACCCCGGGATGCCGGCGCCCAGCGGCCCGACCGCCGCCCAGTCGGCCGCGAACTCGAACCGCCCGGATTTCGTCGGGAAGCCGTTCAGGAAGTGCTGCTCCTCGAAGGACGGCGACACGTCCAGCCATTTGCGGCCGACCATCTCGTCGAAGCCGGGATAGCCTGAGCGCTTCAGCGTGGCGTCGATCAGTTCGGCCTCGGTCATGTCCATCGCCGGGTGCTCGCCGCCGAGCCGGCGCAGCAGGTCGTTCTGCAGCCGGTGGTTCGACCGGCACTGGCCCGGCGCCTCGATCACCCGGTCGTGCACCTCGAGATGCGGGTGGCCGCCGGCGGTGTAGATGTCGGCATGCTCCAGGAAGGTGGTCGCCGGCAGCACCACGTCGGCGTGCCGGGCGGTCTCGGTCAGGAACTGCTCGTGGACGCACAGGAACAGGTCGTCGCGGTTCAGGCCCCTCAGCACCCGGTGGCTGTCGGGCGCGACCGCCGCCGGGTTGGTGTTCTGCACCAGCATGGCGGTCACCGGCGGGCCGCGGCGCACCACCGCGTCCTCGCCGGTCAGCACCGGGCCGATCCGCGACATGTCCAGCACCCGGGTGCCGGGGCGGATCCGGTCGCTCGCCTCGATCAGGGTCTTGTCGACCGTGTAGTAGCCGTCGACCTTCCACAGCGCGCCGCCGCCGCGGTGCCGCCACTTGCCGCCGACCGCCGGGATCGAGGCGACGGCATGCACCTGCATCGGGCCGTTGCGCGAGCGCGCGAAGCCGTAGCCGACCCGGATATAGGCCCGGTCGGTCCGGCCGTAGCGGGCGGCCAAGGCCTCGATCTGCGCCGCCGGGACGCCGGAGACCGCCTCGGCCCATGCCGGCGTGCGGGTGGCGAGGTGCGCTTCCAGTTCGGCCGCCCCTTCCGTGTAGCGCGCCAGGTAGTCGCGGTCGGCATAGCCGTCGCGGAACAGCACATGCATGATCGCGCAGGCCACGGCGCCGTCGGTGCCCGGCCGCACCATGACGTGCTCGTCGGCGGCCTCGGCCGTGGGCGTGCGGTACGGGTCGACCACCACGAAATGCGCGCCGCGCTGCTTGCGCGCCCGCGACACGTGGGTCATCACGTTGACCTGGGTCGAGACCGGGTTGCCGCCCCACATGACGATCAGGTCCGACTCCGCCATCTCGCGCGGGTCGCTGCCGCCGACCTTGCCGGCGCCGGCGATCCAGCCGGCCTTCACCACGGTGGTGCAGATGTTGGCGTCCTGGCCGGAATAGCCCATGACGTTGCGCAGGCGGTTGATGCCGTCGCGGTTCACCAGCCCCATGGTGCCGGCGAAGTAGTAGGGCCACACGGTCTCGCGGCCATGCCGGGCAGCGGCCTCGGAAAACGCGCCGGCGACCCGGTCCAGCGCCTCGTCCCAGGCGATCTCGCGAAACTGGTCCGAGCCCTTCGGCCCGACCCGCAGCAGCGGCACCTTGAGGCGGTCCGGGTGATGCACCCGCTCGGCGTAGCGCGCCACCTTCGCGCACACCACGCCGGCGGTGTAGTCGTTGGACGCGGCCCCCCGCACCCGGCCGATGGTGTGGGCGTCGAGCCGCTCGACCTCCAGCGCGCAGGCGCTGGGGCAGTCATGCGGGCAGACCGAGGGGACGATGGCGGGGGAGTCGAGGGCGTCGAGCGGCATGGGAAGCAGGGTAGAGCGGGGCGGAAGCCGGGGGAAGATCGGAACTTTCGGCAACGACCTCACTGGGATCCCGCCCCTCATCACACCGTCATTCCGGAGCGGACCGCCAGCGGCGGGATGCATCCGGAATGACGAGGGAGGGAGTATGCTTGTCCGCAATTCGGCGTGAGGCGATGCCCTCGTCGAGCCACAGGACCGACTGCGCCGTACCGCCCGACCCAGGAGCCCCGCCCATGACCGCCGCCGCCATCCGCCCCCGCCGCAGCTTCATCTTCGCGCCCGGCAACAAGCCGGACATGTTCCCCAAGGCCCTGGCGGTCGGCGCCGACATCATGTGCGTCGACCTGGAGGACGCGATCGCGCCGCAGCACAAGGCCGAGGCCCGGGCCGCCACGCTGAAGTGGTTCGCCGAGGCCGCGCTGGACGGGTCGGTCGAAGCGATGGTGCGGATCAACGCGCCGCGCACCCCGGAAGGCATGCGCGACATCGACGCCATCCTGGGCTCGCCCAAGGCGCCGCCGGCGCTGATGCTGCCGAAGGTCAAGTCGCCGGCCGAGATCACCGCGCTGGCCGAGCTGTTCGACGAGCTGAAGATCGCGACCCGCCTGCAGGTGATCGTCGAGACCAACGAGGCGCTGGAGGCGGCCTGGGAGATCGCCCGGGCCAGCGACCGCATCGACGCCCTGTTCTTCGGCGGCGTCGACATGGCCGCCGACCTGCGCTGCCGCAATTCCTGGAACGCCCTGCTGTACGCCCGCTCGCGGGTGGTGCACGCGGCGGCCGGCGCCGGGGTCGACGTGATCGACGTGCCCTATCTCGACCTCAACGACATGGACGGCATGCGGGCCGAGGCCGAGGCGGCGGCCGAGCTCGGCTTCTCCGGCAAGGGCTCGATCCATCCCCGGCAGGTGCCGGTGCTGAACGCGGTGTTCACCCCGAGCGCGGCCGAGGTCGCCTATGCCCGGCGGGTGGTCGAGGCCTTCGAGACCGCCGACAGCGGCCTGGTGGTGCTGGACGGCAAGCTGCTGGAGAAGCCGGTGCTGCGCAGCATGTACCGGGTGCTGGCGCGCGCCGGGGCCTGACGCCCGGGGTCTGACAACCGGGGCCTGACGCCCGGGTCCTGAGGCCGGCACCGGCCGCCGGGTCGATCCGTTCGCTCCGCGCCATCACTGCCGTGCCCGTGGGGCGGTTGTCCAGGCAACGAGTCCGGCGTTAGGCTTGTCATACATTATGACATCAGACCGGTGGGCAGGCTCCCGTCCGGCCATCTGATGTGCATGTGGACGCTTGCACCAATTCGAGCGGGACCGTGGTCGATCGCGATCCGGAAGTCCCGCCTGCCCATCCAAGGGACCCCACGGAGGAGACACCATGACCATGCGCTGGACGACGACCGCGGCCTTGACCGCGCTGCTGCTGGCGGCGACCGCCGCGCAGGCGGCCGAACTGCCGAAGACCACCATCAAGGTGGTCGGCAACTACAGCAACCTGCTGCAGACCAAGGAGGTCGAGAAGCCGTTCTGGACCGAGAAGCTCGCGAAGGACTCCAACGGCCAGGTGACCGCCGACTACAACAACCAGGACATCCTGGGCATCAAGGACTTCTCGCTGCTGCGGCTGACCCAGGCCGGCGTGGCCGACGCCGGGGTCGGCGACATCTCGAAGATGGCCGGCGACCACCCGGTGTTCGAGGGCTGCGACCTGGCCGGCATCACCACCGACATCGCCACCGCCCGCAAGGCCTGCGACGTCTGGAAGCCGGTGATGGCCGAGGCCATGAAGAAGAAGTTCAACGCCCGGCTCGTGGCGCTCGGCAACAACCCGCCGATCGTGTTCTGGTGCAACAAGCCGATCGCCGGCCTGGACGACCTGAAGGGCAAGAAGGTCCGGGTGTTCAACACCACCCAGTCCGACTTCGTGTCCGCCGTCGGCGCCACCACCATCACCATGGCGTTCGGCGAGGTCGTCCCGGCCCTGCAGCGCAACGTCGTGGACTGCGCGCTGACCGGCACCCTGTCCGGCAACACCGCCGGCTGGCCGGAAGTGGCGACCCACCTGTACCCGCTGCCGGTCGGCTGGTCGATCTACTACACCGCCGTCAACGAGGGCTCCTACGCAGGCTGGGCGCCGGAGGTCCAGGCCTTCATGGACAAGGAGTTCGCCGAGCTCGAGAACATGAACTGGGACATCGGCGGCCAGGCCACCGAGCAGGGCGTGAACTGCAACATCGGCAACGACCCCTGCACCCTCGGCAAGAAGGGCAAGATGACCCTGGTGCCGCTGTCCGACGCCGACAAGGCGAAGCGCGAGGACGTCGTGCAGAACGTCGTGCTGGTGAAGTGGGGCAAGCGCTGCGGCAAGGAATGCGCCGCCAAGTGGAACGACACGGTCGGCAAGGTGGTCGGCCTGACGATCCCGCTCGACAAGCTCTGATCCGAGCCGCGCAACGAACGGTACCGCCCTCCCCCCGGAGGGCGGTATCCTGCGTGCGACATTATTCTTGGGCCCGCCCGGAGCCGTGATGGACCGAATTCTCGACCTCGCCCACCGGCTGGCGCGCTACGGCGCCTGGGCCGGCGGCGCCCTGGTGATCCTGGCCGCCTTCGTGATCGGCCTCGACATCGTGGTCCGCAAGCTGTTCGTCCTGGCGTTCGGCGGGGCCGCCGAACTGTCCGGCTACGTGCTGGCGATCTCGTCGTCCTGGGCACTGGCGCTGGCACTGCTGGACCGCGCCCATATCCGCATCGATTCCCTGTACGTCCACCTGCCGGTGCGGGCCTGCGCCGCGCTCGACGTGCTCGGGCTGATGGTGATGCTCGGCTTCGCCGCCCTGCTGACCTGGCACGGCTGGAACGTGTTCCACCAGTCCTTCAACCTCGGCTCGCGGGCCGTCACGGCGATCGCCACGCCGCTCGCCTACCCGCAGTTCCTGTGGCTGGTCGGGCTTGCCTATTTCGCCCTGGTGACGCTGCTGCTGCTGCTGCGCGCCTGCCACGCCCTGGTTACCGGCGACATCGCCACGGTGCAGCGCATCGCCGGCTCGCGCACCGGCCAGCAGGACCTGGAAGAGGAGCTGGAAAGCCTGCGCAGACGCGCCGAACCGGCGGAGGACCGGCCATGATCTGGGTCACCGTGGCGATGCTGATGGCGCTGCTGGCGCTCAGCATCCCGATCGCCGCGGCGCTCGCCGCGCTCGGCCTGTCGCTCGACTACCTGTACTCCTGGATGCCGCTGCGCCTGGCGCTGGGCGAGATGAGCTGGGGGGTCTCGACCGACTTCATCCTGTTCGCCATCCCGCTGTTCGTGTTGCTGGGCGAGCTGCTGCTGCGCTCCGGCATCGCCGAGCGCATGTACGCCGCCATGAGCCAGTGGCTGTCCTGGCTGCCGGGCGGACTGATGCATTCCAACATCGGCACCTGCACCCTGTTCGCGGCGGTGTCCGGCTCCAGCGTCGCGACCGCCGCGACCATCGGCACCGTGGCGGTCGGCGAGATCGACCGGCACGGCTACAACGAGCGGCTGTTCCTCGGCACCATCGCCGCCGGCGGCACGCTCGGCATCCTGATCCCGCCGTCGATCGTGATGATCGTGTACGGCGCCCTGACCGAGACCTCGATCCCGCAGCTCTACCTGGCCGGCATCATCCCCGGCCTGGTGCTGGCGGCGCTGTTCATGGTGACGGTGATCGTCGCCTGCATGGCCCGGCCGGCCTGGGGCGGCGACAAGATCGCGGTGAGCTGGGGCGAGCGCTGGCGCACCCTGCCGGACCTGGTGCCGCCGCTGCTGATCTTCACGGTGGTGATCGGCTCGATCTACACCGGCCTCGCCACGCCGACCGAGTCGGCGGCGCTGGGCGTGCTGATGGCGATGGCGCTGGCCGCCTGGAAGCGCCGGCTGAGCTGGTCGATGCTGCGCGAGTCCTGCGAAGGAACCATGCGCACCACCGGCATGATCATGCTGATCCTGATCGCCGCCACCTTCCTGAGCTTTGCGGTCACCTCGGTCGGCATCGGCAATCAGGTCACCGAGCTGATCACCGAGAGCGGCCTGACCCCGATCCAGACCATGTGGATGATCGTGGCGCTGTACCTGGTGCTCGGCATGTTCATGGAGTCGCTGTCGATGATGATCGCCACCGTGCCGATCATCACACCGGTGGTGATCAACATGGGCTACGACCCGGTGTGGTTCGGTGTGCTGATGATGCTGCTGCTGGAGACCGCGCTGGTGACCCCGCCGGTCGGGCTGAACCTGTTCATCGTCCAGGGGGTGCGGCCGCGCGGGCAGATCCGCGACGTGATGATCGGCTCGCTGCCCTTCGTGGTCACCCTGCTGGCGATGATCGTGCTGCTGATGCTGGTGCCCGACCTGGCGCTCTGGCTGCCGCGGATCGCCGGCTAGGAGCCCTGGAAGGAGGTCACTGCATGGGCCGGCCGATCGTCCTGTTCGAGAACATGCGGGCGGTGCCCTACGTGCCGTTCTACCTGGCGGCCGAGCGCGGCGACTGGGCCCGCGAGGGTGCGGAGGTCCGCATCGAGACCTCGCCGGCGACCGCGCAGACCGCGGCCGCCCTGCTGGACGGCCGAGCCGACGTGTCCTGGGGCGGCCCGATGCGGGTGATGCTGCACCACGACGCCGACCGCGACTGCCCGCTGGTGTGCTTCGGCCAGGTGGTCTCGGGCGAGCCCTTCGTGCTGGTCGGCCGGCACGCCAACCCGGCGTTCCGGTTCTCCGACCTGGCGCATTCCCGGGACTGGCCGGGACCGCGCATCGGCGTCGCGGTCGACGTGCCGACGCCCTGGATGACCTTCCAGGACGACCTGCGGCGCGAGGGCATCGACCCGGCCGCGATCAACCGGCTGCCCGACCTGCCGATGGCGGAGAACCTGGAACGGCTCAGGGCCGGCAAGGCCGACGTGGTGCAGCTGTTCGAACCCTATGTGGACCGCGCCGTCGCCGGCGGCTTCGGCCATGTCTGGCACCGCTTCGCGGTGCGCGGCGACATGAGCTACACCAGCTTCTACACGACCCGGCGGTTCGCGGCCGAGGAGCGCGCGACCTGCCGGGCGCTGGTGCGCGGCATCGCCGCCGCCCAGGCCGCCCTGTTCGCCGAGCCGGCCGCCGACATCGCCGGCCAGGTCGCCGGCTGGTTCCCCGGCTTCGAGCCGGCGGCACTGGCCCGGATGATCGAGGGCTACCGGTCCTCGGGGGTGTGGGCGCGCTCGCCGGAGCTGCCGGCCGCGACCTTCGTGCGGCTGAAGGCGTCGCTGCTGTCCGGCGGGCTGATCGGATACGACGTGCCCTACGACCGCGCGGTCGACGACGCCATCACGGCGGAGGCGCTGGGCGGATCGGCCTGAGGCGCCCGTCGCTCCGTGGGTTCCGGCTCCGTCCCGCCTCCGGCGGTCCGGTCCGGAATGACGAAATGAAGGGAAGCGTTCTCGCAGTGCCCAACTTTATCATTCGTCATTCCGGACGGACGCGCCGCCCCGGCGTGGCCGAGCCGGTACCCACCCGCCGCCGCACCGCCCGAACGGGAGGAAATTGCCCATGGACGCCATCCCGACCATCGACATCGCCCCGTTCCTGGCCGGCGACCCGGACGGTCGTCGCGCCGTGGTGGAGCAGGTCGCCGCCGCCTGCCGCGAGACCGGCTTCCTGGTGATCGCCGGCCACGGCATTTCGCGCGAGACCCTGGAGGAAACCTTCCGCCGGGCCTTCGCCTTCTACGACCTGCCGGCCGCCGAAAAGGCGCGCTGGGGCCCGACCGGGCCGGCAAGGCAGCGCGGCTATCACGGCGTGGCGACCCGCAGCCTGGCCGCCACCCTGGGCCAGCAGACCCCGCTGGACCTGCGGGAGTCGGTGTTCCTGGGACCGGTCGACGACCACCAGGTGCATTTCGCGAACCTGCCCGAGGCAGCGACCGCCTACGCCCCGAACATCCTGCCCGACGACCCGCCGGGCACCGCCGAAGCGTTCACCGGCATCTACCGGGAATACGAGCGGCTGTCCCTCGACCTGCTCAGGATCGTCGCGGTCGCGCTCGGCCTGCCCGAGGACCACTTCACGGCGCTGATGGCCCGGCATTTCTCGATCCTCGGCGTCCACCACTACCCGGCCCTGGCGACCGCGCCCGAGCCCGGCCAGCTGCGCGCCGGCGCCCACACCGACTTCGGCGCCATGACCATCCTGGCGATGACCGAGGGCCGTGGCGGGCTGGAGGCGCGCACCCCCGACGGACGCTGGCTGCCGGTGCTGCCGGCGCCCGGCGAACTGGTGGTCAACCTCGGCGACATGATGCAGCGCTGGACCAACGACCGCTGGGTCTCGACCCTGCACCGCGTCGTGGTGCCGGAACTCGGCGACAGCGGCAGCCGGCGACTGTCGATCGGCTATTTCGTGCACCCCGACTTCGACGCCGCCATCGAGTGCCTTCCCGGGCCGGGCGAAGCGCCGCGGCACCCGCCGACCACCGCCGGCGCCCACATCGCCGAGAAGATCGCACGCAGCCACAAGGCGCCCTTCGAGGCCCCGCTTGCGCGGGGCACCTCAGGGTGAGAGGGCGAACGGCGAGGACCGCCCTCTCTCACTCATCCTGAGGTGCCGCGCCCTTCGCGGCCGCGAAGGACGGCAGCCACCGGGCCAGCGCCACCCCGACCGGCACCATGCGGCTGATCACGTGGTCGGTGAACTCCACCAGCGCCGCCCGGGCCGCTTCCGGCGCCGGGCCGGCGTCGGCGCGCAGGTTGGCCAGCCGCGCCGCTTCCTCGCGCGACAGCGCCCGGGCCCGCCCGATCGCCGCCTCGAACCGGCCGTCGGCGGCCAGCGGCGCCCAGGCGGCGTGCATCAGCGCCAGGAAGCCCGGCCAGTTGGCGAGGTGGCGGTACATGGTCGCCAGGATCGGCTCGTCCGGCCGGGCGCCCAGCAGGTTGATCGCCTTCACCAGCGCCCAGGTCTGGGGATCGACGTCGGGCTCGGAGATCAGCGGCGGCAGCGGCGCCGGCGCCCCCGCCGCCGGGACCGGGTCGGCCGGCGCGGTGCCGGCCGGGTCCACCAGCAGCGCGGTCAGCGCCACCAGGTTCGGCCCGTTGCCGCGGTTGTAGCCGTCGGCCACCGCCCGCAGCCGCGGCAGGTCGGCGGCGCTCACTCCGACGGCGGCCAGCGCGCCGGGCGGCAGCGGGCAGGGCAGCGGCGGGTCGAGCCGCGCGTACAGCCGGGCGGCGGCGGCCTGGGCCTGGCGGCCGGCATAGATCGGCCGGGCCGCCGTCCAGGCCCATTCCAGCCCGCCGTCGACGGTCGCCAGGTGGCGCCAGATCAGGTTGACCACCGGGCTGCCCAGGGTCTCGCGGATGTCGGCGAAGATCCGGGCGGTCTCGCCGCGGGCCTCGCCCTCCAGGATCGCGGGAACGGGGTCCGACATGGCGGGTTTCTCCCTGTGGTTGGGTGTCGCCGCGACGGATCTGCCGCCGGGCGGCGTTCGCGACATTAACTCGACGAGGCCGCGCCCCGGCGCATCGAGGCCGCAACCTGGAGACTATCGCCATGCGCACCCGGCACCACCGCCCGCAGACCACGACACTGGTTCCAGCCGCGCTCGGGCTGGCCGGCCTGTCGCTGATGGGCTTCGCGCTCGCCGCCATGCTGCTCGCCGGTTGAGGCGCAACCGGGCGGCCCGGCACCGGATTGCCACAACCTTAACACTTCTCCAGGAAGCAACGGGCGGCCTCGACGGTCATTACGTGTAGGTCTGCCGGCGGAACCGGGAGGGTGCTCGACCCCCTCCGCGGTCCCCGGGGAGCACGGAGGCGCCGCCATGAACGAGACACGAGTCCGCAGTCCATACCCGCTCGTCACCCCGGTCGCGGCCGCCACGACCACGGGACAGCAGCATCGGTCGTCGGGCGGCGGATTCGCGGCACTGCTGATCACCGCGATGCAGGGCGGCGAGGCCGCCGACGACGCCGTTCCGGCTCAGGGCCCGGTCGGCCGGAGCGTCGCGGTACGCGGCCCGACCATCATCGACGGCATCGTCTTCCCGGCACCGCTGCCGCGCTGATCCGGCCCTTCCATCCTCCCCGGCGGCGACCTACTCTCGCCGCGAACCAACGGGAGGATGACATGGCGGAGCAGCTCCGCATCGGCTTCGTCGGCGTCGGGCTGATGGGCCACGGCATGGCGAAGAACCTGCTCGCGAAGGGGTTTCCCGTCGCCCTGCTGGGCAACCGCAACCGCGGCCCGGTCGAGGACCTGAAGGCCCGCGGGGCGGTCGAGGAGGCCTCGCCCCGGGCGCTCGCCGAGGTCACCGACGCGGTCATCCTGTGCCTGCCGAACTCGGCGGTCGTCGAGCAGGTCGTGCTCGGCCCCGACGGCATCCTGGAGGCGGCGCGGCCGGGCTTCGTCCTGGTCGATTCCAGCACCGCCCAGCCCGGCTCGACCCGGCGGGTCGGCGCGGCGCTGGCGGAAAAGGGTGCCGACATGCTGGACGCGCCGCTGACCATGACCCCGAAGGAGGCCGAGGACGGCACCCTCAACGTGCTGGTCGGCGGCGAGGCGGCGGTGCTGGAGCGGCTGCGCCCGGCCTTCGACGCCTATGCCCGAAACGTATTCCACATCGGCGGCCTGGGTGCGGCGCATTCGCTGAAGCTGATCAACAACTTCATGAGCATGACCATGTCGGCGCTGGTGGCCGAGGCGGCGGTGACGGCGCGCGCCAACGGCGTCGACCTCGGCAAGCTGCGCGAGGTGGTGTCGGCCGGCGCCGTGAACTCCGGGATGTTCCAGAAGATCATGGCCTACGCGGTCGACGGCGACGCCTCCGGCCTGCAGTTCGCCATGGCGAACGCCCGCAAGGACGTCGGCTACTACGCCGCGATGGCAGCCGAGGCCGGGCTGCCGAGCCCGTTCGGCTCGACCGCGCTGCAGCTGTTCACCCTGGCCTGCTCGACCGGGCACGGCGACGACCACGTGCCGCTGCTCTACGACGTGATGGCCGAGTGGGGCGGGCTCGAGAGGCAGGCGCGATGAGCGAGCGGGTCGACGCCGTCGTCATCGGCGCCGGGGTGGTCGGGCTGGCCTGCGCGCGGACCCTGGCGCTGCAGGGCCGCGAGGTGCTGGTGCTGGAGAAGGCCGAGGCGATCGGCACCGAGACCAGTTCGCGGCATTCCGAGGTAATCCACGCCGGGATCTACTACCCGGTCGGCTCGCTGAAGGCGCGGTTCTGCGTCGAGGGCAAGACCAGGCTGTACCGCTATCTCGACGAGCACGGCGTGCCCTACAGCCGGCTCGGCAAGCTGATCGTCGCGACCTCGGAGGACCAGATCCCGGCGCTGCAGCAGATCCAGGACCGCGCCGCCAGGGCCGGGGTCGACGACCTGGCCTTCCTGTCGCACAACGAGGTGACCGCGCTGGAGCCGGACCTGCGCTGCGTCACCGCCCTGCTGTCGCCGTCGACGGGAGTGCTGGACAGCCACTCCTACATGCTGGCCCTGCAGGGCGACGCCGAGGAACGCGGCGCGATGATCGCGTTCCACGCACCGGTCGCCGGCGGCCGGGTCGACGAGGACGGCATCGAGCTGGTGGTCGGCGGCGCCGATCCCATGACCCTGAAGGCGACCACGGTGGTGAACTCGGCGGGACTGCACGCCCAGCCGACGGCGGCCTCGCTGCAGGGCTTCCCGGCCGGGCACGTCCCGCCGCAGTATTTCTGCAAGGGCAACTACTACACCCTGTCCGGGGTGCGGGCGCCGTTCCGCCACCTGATCTACCCGGCCCCCGAGCAGGCCGGGCTCGGCATCCACCTCACCCTCGACCTCGGCGGCCAGGCCCGGTTCGGCCCGGACGTGGAGTGGGTTGAGACCATCGACTACGCGGTCGACCCGCGGCGCGCCGACAGCTTCTACGCCGCCGTGCGCAAGTACTGGCCGGGGCTGCCGGACGACTCCCTGCAGCCGGGCTATGCCGGCATGCGCCCGAAGATCCAGGCGCCCGGCCAGCCGGCCCTCGACTTCATGGTGCAGGGCCCGCGCGACCACGGCGTGCCCGGGCTGGTCAACCTCTACGGCATCGAGTCGCCGGGCGTGACCTCGTCCCTGGCGATCGCCGACCATGTCGGCGAGCTGCTGGGGTAGACTGGGAGCGAAACAGGTCCACGGGGTCCCGGATGGAGGCACTCGACTATCTTTCGTTCATGCTGCTCGCGCTGCTTTACGCGTTCGGCGTCCTGGTCATGGTGCCCTACACCTATGTGAACCGGCACAAGCCCTACTCCTCCTACCTGATCTCGGTCGGCTGGTTCGCCGTCTGGAACACCCTGTTCACGGTGCTCCTCGTGGCCGCCGAGGGTTCCGCCTACGAGCTGCGCAGGATCGCGACCATCGCCGGGGTCGCGACCGCCGTCATGTCCGTAGCGGCGGCCCTCCATTGCCTGGCGGCCGTCGGGCTGGCGACCGTGGACCGCCGGCAACTGCCGCGTGGAATCATGGGGTTCTTCACCTTGGAGCGCGCCGGCTACCAGCGGATGTTCCCGTTCCTGTACCGCGAGGGCCGGGCTGCGCAGCCGGACGCCCCCTTGTCTGCGGCGAAATCGCGCACGGCGCGGCCTTGAAGCCGGCGGTCAAAAGGGGCATTTCTGCTGCCTCTTTACGCGAGCGGGCCCGCCATGACCGACTACACCGACGTCGAGATCCTCGTCAGCGAGGCCGAGATCGAGCGCACCGTCGCCCTGTTCTACGGCCGCGCCCGGGAGGACTCCCTGCTGGGGCCGGTGTTCCGCGAGGCCATTCCGGATGCGCAATGGAATGCCCATCTCGCCAAGATCGCGGCGTTCTGGCGCAAGGTGCTCCGCCGGCAACCAGGCTACGAGGGCAACCCGATGCGCGCCCATGTGGCGCTCGGGGTCCTGGAGAAGCGCCATTTCGACCGCTGGCTGGCGCTGTTCGAGGCCGCCGCGCGCGAGGTCTGCCGCCCGGAGGCCGCCGACGAATTCGTCGGGCGCGCCCAGCTGATCGCCGCATCGCTGCTGCACGGCCTCGATTTCTTCCGGACCAGACAGCAACCCGCGGGGTGATTCCGTGCAGCTCAGCCAGTTCACCGACTACGCGCTGCGCACCCTGATCCTGACGGCCCTGAACGCCGACCGGCGGACCACCATCGACGAGGTCGCGACCGCCTACGGCATCTCCAAGGACCATGTCCGCAAGGTGGTCCACCAGCTCACCCGGCTCGGGTTTCTGCAGGCTACCCGTGGGCGTGGCGGCGGAATCAGGCTCGGCATGCCGGCCGATCGCATCCGCGTCGGCGATGTGGTGCGCGGCACCGAAACGACTTTCGCGATGGCCGAGTGCCTGCGCCCGGGATCCTGCGGGCCGGACGCCGGCCCGGGCGGCGGCGGCTGCCCGATCGACGGCGCGTGCCGGCTGACCGGCATGCTGCGCGGCGCCGCCGAGGCCTTCCTGGCCGAGCTCGACCGCCACAGCCTGGCCGACGTCACCGCCAACCGGGCGGCCCTGCTGGAGCGCCTGGCGCCGGCGGCGTAGCGCCGGCCCTTGCCGTCGCCCGGCCTGCGCGCTTTGATCGCCGCCGGGAGGACAGCATGCTCGAACGGGCCGACGATTACCAAGACCTGTACCGGCGGTTCCGCTGGCGGATCCCGGCGCGCTACAACATCGGCGTCGACGTCTGCGACCGGCATGCCGACGCCGGGCGCGGCACCGCGCTGATCCATGTCGGCGCCGACGGCGCGGTGACCGAGCACAGCTTCGGCGACCTGAAGCGGGCCTCGAACCGGCTCGCCAACGTGCTGGCGGCCGCCGGCCTCGGCCGCGGCGACCGGGTCGGCATCCTGCTGCCGCAGCGCCCGGAGACCGCGATCGCCCATATCGCCGCCCACAAGGCCGGCATGGTGTCGGTGCCGCTGTTCACCCTGTTCGGAGAGGACGCGCTGGCCTACCGGCTGGGCGACTGCGGGGCGGCCGCCCTGGTGACCGACCGCGACTCGCTGCCGAAGATCGAGGCGATCCGCGACCGGCTGCCGGGCCTCAGGCTGGTGCTGGTGACCGACGCGGCCGCCGACGGCGGCTGGTGGCGGGCGCTGGACCGCGCGCTGGCCGCCGCCTCGGACGGCTTCGCGCCGGTCGACACCGCCGCCGACGACCCGGCGGTGATCATCTACACCTCCGGCACCACCGGCCAGCCCAAGGGCGCCCTGCATGCCCACCGGGTGCTGCTCGGCCACCTGCCGGGGGTCGAGTTGTCCAACGAGTTCTTCCCGGCGCCCGGCGACCGGTTCTGGACCCCGGCCGACTGGGCCTGGATCGGCGGGCTGTTCGACGTGCTGCTGCCGTCGCTGCACCACGGCGTGCCGGTGGTGGCCCGCCGCTTCGCCAAGTTCGACCCCGACGCCGCCTTCGACCTGATTGCCCGGCACGGCGTGCGCAATGCCTTCCTGCCGCCGACCGCGCTGAAGCTGATGCGGCAGGTGCCGGACCCGCGGGCCCGCCACGCCCTGGCCATGCGGTCGCTCTGTTCCGGTGGCGAAACGTTGGGGGCGGAGCTGCTGGACTGGGGCCGGTCGGTGTTCGGCCTGACCGTCAACGAGTTCTACGGCCAGACCGAATGCAACCTGATCGTCGGAAACTGCTCGTCTATTCTGCCCGTGATACCGGGATCCATGGGCAAGCCGACCCCCGGCCACGAGGTCGCGATCGTCGACGCGGCCGGCACGCCGGTGACCGACGGCACCACCGGGTCGATCGCGGTCCGGCGCGGCGACCCGGTGATGTTCCTCGGCTACTGGAACAATCCTGAGGCGACCGCGGCCAAGTTCGCCGGCCCGGATCAGGAATGGATGCTGACCGGCGACCTCGGCCGGCGCGACGGCGACGGCTACCTGCACTATGTCGGGCGCGACGACGACGTCATCACCTCGGCCGGCTACCGCATCGGCCCGGGCGAGATCGAGGACTGCCTGGCCGCCCATCCGGCGGTCGCGCTGGCCGCCGTCATCGGCGTGCCGGACCCGCTGCGCACCGAGGCGGTGAAGGCCTGCATCGTGCTGGCCGAGGGCAGCGTGCCGAGCGACGCCCTGAAGGCCGAGATCCAGGACCATGTGAAGCGGCGGCTGGCGGCCCACGAGTATCCGCGTATCGTGGAATTCGTCGACGACTTGCCGATGACCGCCACCGGCAAGATCATGCGGCGTGTGCTGCGCGAACGCCACGCGGCCGGAACCCGGGGAGATCAGCCGTGAGCACCACCATCGACTACTATTTCTCGACCTCGAGCCCGTGGACCTATCTCGGCTCCGGCCGGTTCATCGAGATCGCGAAGAAGGTCGGCGCGACGGTCAACGTCTACCCGGTCGACTTCGGGCCGATCTTCGCCCAGTCCGGCGGCCTGCCGCTGCCGAAGCGGGCCCCGCAGCGCCAAGCCTACCGGATGATGGAGCTGAAGCGCTGGCGCGACTATCTCGGCATCCCGATCGTGCTGGAGCCGACGAACTTCCCGCTGACCGCGCCGCTGGCCGCCTACACCATCATCGCGGCGCGCGAGACCGGGGCCGACGCGCTGGCCCTGTCCGACGCCCTGCTGACCGCGCTGTGGCGCGACGACCGCAACCTCGGCGACCCGGACGAGGTGGTGGCGGTCGCCAACAGCGTCGGCCTGGACGGTCACGCCCTGGTCAACGCCGCCCCCGGCTATGCCGACCGCTTCAAGGCCGACACCGAACAGGCCGCCGCCGAAGGCGTCTTCGGCGCGCCGAGCTGGAAGCTGCCGGACGGCGAGATCTTCTGGGGCCAGGACCGCATCGACCTGCTGCGCTGGCGGCTCGGGGCCTGAGGGGAGCCGCCGGGCGCCCGGCCGGGCGTCGCCGCGCCGGCCGGGTCCGCGGTCAGGGGTCTACTGGCAGCGGAACCTGGCCTCGAAGAAGCCGTCCCGGGTCGTGGTCTCCAGGAGTTCGGCGTCGTTGCCGTAGTTCTCGTAGCAGAAGGTGTCGGCGCGCGACGACGCCGACGGGAAGTCCCCCGCGTCCTTGTAGGTGTAGCTGACGGTCGGGTCGATCGCGTCGGTCATCTGCACCTTCTCGCCGCCGGAGCCGGCGCAGGCCGGCAGGAAGGCGAGAGGGATCAGCAGCAGGGTCAGTCGGAGCGGGCGCAAGGCTGCCTCCATCGTTGTCGGTCGCTCCCGTCCGCACCAACCGGCGAGGCCGGGCAGCGTTCCGACGTTCGCCGCCGTCAGCCGCACTTCGTCATGTCGCCGGTCGTCCGGTAGTGGCCCCAGGCGTCGAACCGGACCAGGACGTGGCCCTTGCAGCCCTCGACCCGGACCCAGGCGTTGTAGCCGACCACCTCCGGGTCGCCGATGCCGGAGCCGGTCGGCAGCCCGGCCCAGGCCGCCCCGAAGGCGGCGTTCGAGCGCCGGCCCCATTCCTTCACGATGGTCACCGAGGTCGGCTTGTACTGGGGCGGCACCCGCGCGAGCGCACGCTGCTCGAGGATCCGCTCGCCGCTGGCGGTACCGGGATAGAAGGTGTTCGGGTCGCCGGCACAGGCCGCCAGGAGCAGGCCGGCCGCCAGGACCAGGGCCGTGGGAACGCTGCGCATGCGCGATCCTCCATGAACGGGTCGTCCCCCCGATCCATATGGGGACGCCGCGGCGCGACGGCACCTCCGCCGGGTCATTCGCCCCCTTGTTCTGTCGCCCAGGGTCAGTCGCAGCGCGTGAGGTCGGCGGTGCCGCGGTGGCCGCCGGCGCGGTCGAACCGCACCAGCACGTGGCCCTTGCAGCCCGCGACCCGGATCCAGGCGTTGTAGCCGACGATGTCGGTGTCGCCGCCCGGGCCCCCCAACGGCCCCCACTGCCGGATCACCGTCACCGACACCGGCCGGTAGGGTGCCGGCAGCCGGGCTAGCGCCCGCTGCTCCAGGACCCGGTCGGCCGACGCGGTCTCCGGGTAGAAGGCGTCCTTGTCGGCAGCGCAGGCGGCAAGCAAAAGGCCGACGGTCAGGACCTGAACGAGGCGGACGCGCATGGGCGGTTCTCCCGGCGTATCGGCTTTCGTATCATGCAATCATGTAGGCTGTTCGCCCGGACGGCACAGACGGACGCTGCCGATCGGAGCCTGCCGACAGACCCTGCCGCGCCGAACGGGAGCCCCGCCATGCCCTTCAACCCCGTTATCGCCGTCATCACCGACGAGGTCTCCGAGGACATCGACACCGCACTGGCCTTCGTCGCCGGGCACGGGGTCGACCGGGTCGACATCCGGTCGGTGGACGAGCGCAACGTGATCCTGTTCGACGACGGCGAACTCGGCGACCTGGCGGCCCGGCTGCGCGACGCCGGGGTGACGGTCGGCTGCTACTGCTCGCCGCTGCTGAAATGGCCGCGCTCCGGCGCCAAGATCCCGGAGGGCGCGAACTTCCACGGCTTCGATCCGGGCGTGCTGCCGCCCGAGGACGCGGTGCCGATGGCCTTCGACGTCGCCAACCGCCTGGGCGCCGGCCAGCTCCGGATCTTCTCCTACTTCACCTATGACGGCTTCATGCCCGAGCATCTGGACGACGACCTGGACCGGCTGCTCGACCTGGCCGAGACCCACGACGTCACCCTGGTGCTGGAGAACGAGCATGTCTGCAACGTCGCCACCCTGGAGGACCTGACCGCGGTGGTGGCGCGCCGGGCGCATCCGCGGCTGCGCGGCGTCGTCGACCTCGCCAACCACCGGGCGGCCCGGCCGCCGGCGCCGTCGGCCGAGGTCCTGGCCGCCGCCGCCCGCATCGCCGGCTGCGTCCACGTCAAGGACTTCACCGCCGCACCCCGGCGCTACGTGGCGCTCGGCGAGGGCATCGTCGACCATGCCCCGCTGTTCGCCGCGCTGCGCGAGCACGCCCCCTCGGGCGTCATGCCGGTGGCGATCGAGACCCACCGCCCGGACGACGGCCCGGCGGTCACCGCCCGATCGATCGCGGCGCTGCGCAAGATGCTGGGGTAGTGCCCGTCGCTTCGTGGGTTCCGGCTCGGTCGCACCGGGGGCGGCGCGTCCGTCCGGAATGACGAGGAGAGAGAGGCAGGCGGCTCTCCTCTCCTGTCGTCATTCCGGGCAAGCGTAGCGCGACCCGGAACCCACGAGGCGACGGACACCCCGACCGCTACGCGCCCGCCACCGCCCTGACCGCGGCGATCGCGGCGTCGATGCCGGCGTCGTCGACGTCCAGATGGGTGACCGCGCGCAACCGGGCGCCGAGCGCGCCGATCCGCACGCCGTGCTCGGCCAGCAGCCGCTTCGAGAATGCGGCGGCGTCCAGCCCGGTGCCGTCGACCGTGAAGTAGACCATGTTGGTCTCGATCTCGTTGGCCGAGACGCCGACCCCCTTCACCCCGGCGATCGCCTCGGCGAAGCGCCGTGCCCGGGCGTGGTCGTCGGCCATGCGCTCGACATGGTGCTCCAGTGCGTAGACCCCGGCGGCGGCGACGATGCCGGACTGCCTGAGCGCCCCGCCGAACTGGTGCTTGAAGCGCCAGGCCTCCTCGATGAAGTCGGCCGAGCCGGCCAGCACGCCGCCGATCGGGCAGCCGAGCCCCTTGGACAGGTCGATCCACACCGAGTCGCAGTCGGCGGCGTAGGTCGCCGCGGGGATGCCGCTGGCCACCACCGCGTTCAGCAGCCGGGCGCCGTCCATGTGCAGCTTCAACCCGTGGCGCTTCGCGGCGGCCGCCACGCCCTGCACGGTCTCCAGCGGCCAGACGGCACCGCCGCCGAGATTGGCGGTGTTCTCGATCGAGACCACCTTCTGGCGCGGCGCGTGCCGGGTCTTCGGGCGGATCGCGGCGTCGACGTCGGCGCCGGAGAAGATGCCGCGCACCCCGGGGATGGTCCGGGTCATGGCGCCGGCCAGGGCGGCCGGGCCGCCGGCCTCGAAATGCAGGGCGTGGCCGGTCTCGTCCAGGATGATCTCGTCACCCTGTGCGCACCACACCCGGTAGGCGATCTCGTTGCACATGGTGCCGGACGGCAGGAACACTGCCGCCGGCTTGCCGAGCAGCTCGGCCACCATGTCCTGCAGCCGGTTGACGGTCGGGTCCTCGTGGGCCTGCTCGTTGCCGACCTCGGCCTCGGCGATCGCCCTGCGCATGCCGGCGGTCGGGCGGGTGACGGTGTCGGAATACAGGTCGACCTTCGGGCGGGCGGGAGCGGAAGCGGCAGGGGCGGCCATGGGCGGGTCCTCGGTGATCGGGTCGAACAAGCGTCGGCCATGATAGACGCGGACCGCCGCGGTACGGCAGAGGCAAGATTGAACGCCAGCGGAACGAAGACGTACGCCCGGCCGCCGCCTCGTTGCCGACCCGGCCCGGCGCCCCCATCTGTCGGACGACAGCCACCGCCGGATCCGCCATGCCCGACCACATTCCCTCGACCCGCCGCAACCTGCCGTTCCGGCTCTCGTTGCCGGAGAACGACAAGCTGGCGATCCACGTGGTCTACGCGCTGTTCGGCCTGTCGGTGGTGTTCCAGATCCCCGGCATGCTGGGGGTGATCCTGGCCTATCTGAAGCGCGGCGAGGTCGCCGGCAGCTATCTGGAGACCCACGTCGCCTGGCAGATCCGGACGTTCTGGCTGTGGCTGCTGATGGTGGTGGCCGGCTGGCTGACCGTGATCCTGCTGGTCGGCTGGCTGATCCTGCTCGCCGCCCATCTCTGGCTGATCTGGCGGATCGTCAAGGGCTGGCTGGTGCTGGTCGACGAGCGGCCGATCGACCGGCCGGAGGCCTTCTTCTGAGGCCGGTTTCTGAGGCCGGCTAGCCGCGCAACGGCCGGTGCGGCGGCACCTTCACGGATCCTGAGCCGTCCGGGCGGCTGGACCGCCCGGCGGCGGCGATCTCCAGCAGCATCTTGCGCAGCATGGCGGTGGTGAAGCTGTCCGGCGTCGGGGTCGACAGCACGAAGGCGTAGGGCCCGCCGATCACCTGGCGCTCGAAGAACCGCTCGACGATCGGGATGGCGGCGCCGCGGGCGTGCACCAGGCCGTTGATGGTGATGCCGTGGGCCAGCGCCTCGTCGCGGTCCACGAAGGCCTCGCGGCCGAAATTGTCGATGCCGTCGGAGATCACGTTGAGGATCTGCTTGGGCGCCTGGAACGGGGCGGCGGCCAGCAGCTCGGCGCCGGCGCCGAGCGCCAGCGCGATGTCGGTCTGCGGCCGGTGCTCGACGTCGCCGCCGCTGGCCTGGTACTCGCGCAGGATGGCGACGATCCCCGCGGCGTCGGCGTCGCCGGCGATCACCGTCCACGGCACCACGACCTGGGTCCGGTTGAAGCTCGACCAGGTCATCACCGCGATCCCGATGCGGCCCAGCCAGCCGGCCCGCACCGCGGCGACGAAGCGCGGGTCGGTCAGGGCGGCGGCCAGGCTCTCGGCCTGGGCCGTGCGTTCGTCGATATCGACCGATTCCGAGCGGTCGAGCGCGACCACCATGTTGATGTCGGTGGTCCTTACGGCGTCCGGGTTCGCGGCGGTCTGGGCGAGGACGGCGTGGGCCGCGCCGGTCGACAGCAGCGCGGCGGCGGCAAGCATGCGGAACGCCCGGCGGATCATGGCCATGGTCTCCGACGGGAACCGCGATTCGCCGCGATTCCCGGCCACAGGATACACCAGGCCCGGGTCTTCGGTGAGTCCTGCCGGCACGCGGCCGCTGGGGCCAAGTCGCCGCTCAGGGCTTGCCGCCGGTCGCCTCCAGCCGGTCGATCCAGTCGTCGAGCACCTTGAGGGTGGTCGGGCTGACATGGTGCTCGATGCCCTCGGCGTCGCGGAACGCCACGGTCTCGGGCACCCCCAGCGCCAGCAGGAAGCGCAGGACCACGGCGTGCCGGGCCCGCGAATCGTCGGCCATGCGGCGGCCGGCCTCGGTCAGGAAGATCGCGCGATAGGGCTCGCTGGTCGCCAGCCCGCGGGTCTGCAGGCGCCGCACCATGGCCGCGACGGTGGCCTGCCGCACGCCCATGCGCTGGGCGATGTCGACCGCCCGGGCCTCGCCGGTGGCGTCGATCAGGTCGGCGATCAACTCGACATAGTCCTCGACCAGCTCGGTCTCGTGCGCCTTGCGCACGCCGGTGTGCTGGCGGGCGTGCTGCTCGGCGTCGATCAGCCGGCCCGGCTCGCCCGGGCGGCTGACATGGGCGAGGGCCTGGTGCTTGGGATCCGCCGTCATCGCCAGGGCCTTACAGCACTCGACGGCCAATGACAAGTTGGAGGGTCATCTTCGATTCTTAGCTTATACTAACTCCACGGCCGAGACCGCCGGCCCATCGTGAGATCGCCCGGCGTCACTCGGCGGCAGCGGCTTCGACGGCCCGTCGGGAACGGCTGCGGGTCACGATCTGGCGCCGCACGAACGCCAGGATGAAGACCGCGGTGAGCACCAGCACGATGGTCGGGGCCGGCGCGCTGTCGAGGAAGAAGCTCAGATAGGCGCCGGACAGCATCGAGGCCATGCAGACCGCGACCGCGACCAGCAGCATCCGGCCGAAGCTCCGGACCAGCAGAAACGCGACGGCGCCGGGACCGATCAGCAGGCCGACGGCGAGGATCAGGCCGGCCGCCGTCAGGGTCGCGACGATGGTCAGGGACAGCGCCGCCAGCAGCCCGTAGTGGATCCAGACGACCGGCAGTCCCGACGCCTGGGCCTGGGCCGGGTCGAAACTGTGCAGCAGGAGGTCCTTCCACTTCACGGCGACGGCGACGGTCACCGCGAGGGAGATCAGGCCGGCGGTCCAGAGCTCGTGGGGCTCGACCCCCAGCATGTTCCCGAACAGGACGTGGTCGAGGTGGACGTCGGTCTCGATGGAGACGTACAGCACGATGCCGACGGCGAACATGCCCGAGAACACCACCCCCATCACCGTGTCCCGCTTCACCCGGCTGTTATGCGACAGGTAGCCGGTGGCGAGCGCGCAGGTCATGCCGGCGGCGAACGCGCCGATGATCAGGGGGATGCCGAGGATATGGGCCAGCACGATCCCCGGCAGGACCGCGTGGCTCACCGAGTCGCCCATCAGCGCCCAGCCCTTCAGCACCAGGTAGCAGGAGATCAGGGCGGTCGGCACCGACACCAGGATCGAGATGTAGAAGGCGTTCCGCATGAAGCCGAAGCCGAAGGGCAGGAGCAGCGCGTCGAGATCGGTCACGGGGTCACCCTCCCGCGGCGCAGCGCCGCGGCCGCCTTGCGTCGCGCCGCCAGCAGGCCGTGCTTCGGCGCCAGGACGAAGGCGACCAGGAAGATCGCGGTCTGCAGCGTGACGATGATGCCGCCGGTGGCGCCGTCCAGGAAATAGCTGGCATAGGCGCCGGCAAAGGCGGTCGCCGCGCCGATCGCGACCGAGGTGACGATCAGCCGCGGAAACCGGTCGCAGAGCAGGTAGGCGGTGGCGCCCGGGGTGACGACCATGGCGATCACCAGGAAGGCGCCGACGGTCTGCATCGCCGCCACCACCGAGGCCGAGAGCAGCATGAAGAACACGGCCTTCAGCAGCCCCGGCCGCAGTCCGACCGAGCGGGCATGGTTCTCGTCGAAGAAGGTGACCATCAGGTCCTTCCACTTCGCCAGCAGAACCGCCAGGGACACGAAGCCGATGATCGCCAGCTGCAGCGTGTCGTCCGGGCTGATCGCCAGGATGTTGCCCATGGTGATGGTCTGGACGCTCACCGACATCGGGTTGATCGACACGATGAACAGCCCGAGTCCGAAGAACGAGGTGAAGATCAGTCCGATGATCACGTCGACCTTGAGGCCCGAGCGCTCGGACAGGAACAGCATCGTGGCGGCCGCCAGCCCGCCGGCGATGAACGCCCCCAGGGCGAACGGCAGGCCGAGGATGTAGGCGCCGGCGACCCCCGGCACCACCGAATGGGACAGCGCGTCGCCGATCAGCGACCAGCCCTTGAGCATGAGATAGGCCGAGAGGAAGGCGCACACGCCGCCGACCAGCGCCGAGACCCACATGGCGTTCGTCATGTAGCCGTAGCCGAAGGGCTCGAGCAGCAGGGCGCTCACGACCCCTCCTCGCTCTGCACGGTGCGTTCGCCATACTGCACGAAGGGTCGCTCGTCGTCGGTCAGGATGGTGACCGCGCGGCTGTCGGCATCGTCGTGCAGCACCTCCCCGCCCAGGGTGAAGTGCCGCAGCACGCCGCCGAAGGCACGCTCCAGATTGCTGCGGGTGAAGGTGGTCTCGGTCGGGCCGTGCGCCAGCACCGTGCCCTTCACCAGCACCGTCCGATCGCAGTATTCCGGCACCGAGCCGAGATTGTGGGTGGACACCAGCATGACCCGGCCCTCGGCCCGGAGTTCGCGCAGCAGCGTGACGATCTGCTCCTCGGTCTTGACGTCGACGCCGGTGAACGGCTCGTCCAGCAGGATCACCTGGCCGTCCTGGGCGAGGGCGCGGGCAAGGAACACCCGCTTGCGCTGGCCGCCGGAGAGCTCGCCGATCTGCCGCTCGCGGAGGTCCTGCATGCCGACGCGGGCGAGCGCCAGGTCGACCGCCTCGCGGTCCCGGGCCGACGGCCGGCGCAGAAACCCCATATGGCCGTAGCGCCCCATCATCACCACGTCCTCGACCAGCACGGGAAAGCTCCAGTCGACCTCCTCCGACTGCGGCACATAGGCGACCAGCTTGTCCTTGAGAGCCTGCTTGACGCTGCGGCCGAGCAGGCGGATCTCGCCACGCGCCACCGGGACGAACCCCATGATCGCCTTGAAGATCGTCGACTTGCCCGCCCCGTTCACGCCGACCAGGCCGGTCACCGTGCCGCGCGGGATGGCGAAGCTGGCGTCATGGACCGCCGTGTGCCCGTTGCGATAGGTCACCCACAGGTCGCGCGCCAGAATGCCACCACCCGGTCCGTCGGGCTCGGTCGACCACTGGTCGGGGGGGGAGGCCTGCTGATCGCTCTGCATGGGGTATCGCCGGGGTCCGTCGTGAAGGCGGTGGCGGAGAATGCCGTCCTGTCAGTTCGTGGCTGCCAGACCGTCCGCGATCGTCTGGGCGGTGATCTTCAGGAGGTCGAGATAGGTCGGAACCGGACCGTCAGCCGCGCTCAGTGAATCGACATAGAGGACGCCACCGTAGTTGGCCCCGGTCTCCCGCGCCACCTGCCTGGCCGGTGCCGTATTCACGGTACTCTCGCAGAACACCGCCGGGATTCGGTGGGCCCTCACCCCGTCGATCACGCCGCGCACCTGCTGTGGCGTACCCATCTGGTCGGCGTTGATCGGCCAGAGGTAGAGCTCCTTCATGCCGAAGTCCCGGGCCAGGTAGCTGAAGGCGCCCTCGCAGGTCACCAGCCAGCGCTGGCTCTCCGGGATCCGGGCGATGCGGGCCTTCAGCGGCGCGATGGTGGCCCGCAGCCGGTCCTTGTAGGCGCCGGCGTTCCGCGCGTAGGTCGCGGCGTTCCCCGGGTCGTGCCGGGCGAAGGCCTCGGCGATGTTGTCGACGTAGACCAGCGCGTTGTCCAGGCTCATCCAGGCGTGCGGGTTGGGCTTGCCCTGGTAGGTCCCCGCCGAGATCGGGATCGGGTCGATGCCGTCGCTCAGGGTGACCGAGGGCACGTCTCCGAGATTGGCCAGGAACTGCTCGAACCAGCGCTCCAGGTTCAGGCCGTTCCACAGGATGAGGTCGGCGCCGCTGGCCCGCACGATGTCCTGGGGCGTGGGCTCGTAGCCGTGGATCTCCGCCCCCGGCTTGGTGACCGACACGACCTCGGCAGCATCGCCCGCCACGTTGCCGGCCATGTCCGCGATCACCGTGAAGGTGGTGACGACCTTCATCCGGTCGGCGGCGGCGGCGGTTGCCGTGCAGGTCGCCAGCAGGCCCACGGCGGCGAGGTGCAGGAAAGGTCGGAACACGGGCATCTCCCTGGATGGGGCGCCCTCCGACGCCACCGGCGAGTTAGTAACCTCGATAACATTTAGTATCGTAGCGAGAAGTTAGCAATAGGTAACTCTGCCGCTGCGAAACACCGTCGGCGCCCCGTAGATCGCCCTGGCGACCGTCCGATCGGCCGTGTAAATTGTCGCTACTGAAGTTAGCTCAATCTAACTTGCCGAGAGCGAGAGACGGTCGATGCCCGATATGCCCCAGCGGTCCGCCCGCCCGACGCGCGCGGAAGACGGGGAATCGCCGGTCGTCGAGGGGCTGGCCCCGGTGGAGGTCCAGGCGACGGCATTCCGGCACGTGCGCGAGGCCCGGCGCAACGAACTCGTCGAGGACTACGTGGAGCTGATCGCCGACCTGGTCGACGACGGCGGCGAGGCGCGCCCGGTCGATATCGCGGCCCGGTTCGGCGTGGCCAAGCCGACGGTGAACAAGATGCTCAAGCGTCTCGCCCAGGAAGGCCTGATCACCCAGCGCCCCTATCGCGCCGTGTTCCTGACCGATGCCGGCCGGGCCCGGGCCGAGGAGAGCCGGTGCCGCCACCGCGTCGTCATCGACTTCCTCCTGGCCCTCGGGGTCAGCCGGGAGACCGCCCGCCGGGACGCCGAAGGCATGGAGCACACCGTCAGCGCCGAGACCCTGGCGGCCATGAAGGCGTACACGGCAAAGGCCTCGTAGGCGACGGCGAGGACCCCTGTCCCTGCCCGCGCCGCGCCCTCAGATGTTCGAGTCGGGGAACTCGGCCTTCTTCTTCGCGATGAACGCGACCAGCGCCTCGTCGACGGCCGGGTCGATCGCCGGGGCCTCGTACTCGTCCAGCATCTTCTTCGCCAGCGCGCCGGCGCGGGTGTTGGCGTCGCGCTCGCCCTCGGCCAGCCACTGCTCGTAGGTGTTGTTGTCGGCGATCGACGACCGGTAGAAGGCGGTCTCGAAATTCGCCTGGGTGTGGGCGCAGCCGAGGAAGTGGGCGCCCGGCCCGACCTCGCGGATGGCGTCCATCGCCTGGCCGTTTTCGCTGAGGTCGATGCCCTCCAGCATGGTCCGCATCATGCCGAGCTGGTCGGCGTCCATGACGAACTTCTCGTAGGACGACACCAGCCCGCCCTCCAGCCAGCCGGCGGCGTGCAGCACGAAGTTCACGCCGCCCAGCACGGTCGGCAGCAGGGTGTTGGCGCTCTCGAACGCGGCCTGGGCGTCGGCGGTCTTCGACCCGCACAGCGAGCCGCCGGAGCGGAACGGGACGCCGAGGCGGCGGGCCAGCTGGGCGCAGCCGTACAGCACCAGCGCCGGCTCCGGGGTGCCGAAGGTCGGGGCGCCGGACTGCATCGAGATCGACGACGCGAAGCTGCCGAAGATCACCGGGGCGCCGGGCCGGCAGAGCTGGGCGAAGGCCATGCCGGCCATCGATTCCGCCAGGGTCTGGGCCAGGGTCCCGGCCACCGTCACCGGCGACATGGCACCGGCCAGGATGAACGGCGTGACGATGGTCGCCTGGTTGGCGCGGGCGTAGTTCTTCAGGGCGCCGAGCATGGTCGAGTCCCAGACCATCGGCGAGTTGGCGTTGATCAGCGAGGTGATGACGGTGTTGTGCTCGACGAACTCGGCGCCGAACAGGATCTTCGCCATCTCGATGGTGTCGAGCGCCCGCAGCGGATGGGTGACCGAGCCCATGAACGGTTTGTCGGAATACCGCATATGGGCGTAGTTCATGTCGAGGTGGCGCTTGTTCACCGGCAGGTCGACCGGCTCGCACACGGTCCCGCCCGAGTGGTGCAGCGCCGGCGACTGGTAGGCCAGCTTCACGAAGTTCCGGAAGTCCTCGATGGTGGCGTAGCGCCGGCCGCCGTCCAGGCCGCGCACGAAGGGCGGGCCGTAGACCGGCGCGAACACCGTCGCCTTGCCGCCGATCTGCACCGAACGCTCGGGGTTGCGGGCGTGCTGGGTGAACTCGGCCGGCGCCGTCGCGATCAGCTTGCGGGCCAGGCCGCGCGGGATGTGCACGCGCTCGCCCTGGACGTCGGCCCCGGCCTCGCGCCAGAGATCCAGCGCCTCGGCGTCGTCGCGGAAGTCGATGCCGATCTCCTCGAGGATGGTCTCGGCATTGGCCTCGATGATCTGCAGCCCCTCCTCCGACAGCACGTCGAAGGTCGGCACCCGGCGCAGGATGTAGGGCGCGTAGGCGGTCTTCGGCCGGGACCGGGCGGCGCGGCGAGCCTCGCGGCCGCTGGCGGCGCCGCGGCCGCGGCGCTCGCGCGGCTCGCCGGCAGTTGCCGCGTCCGTGGCGCCGGTGGTGTCGATCAGGCCGTCGATATCGTCTGTCATGGCAGCCTCCGAGCCGCGCAGTACTCCCGAACCGGGGCGGAGTGTCCGCGCAGGGCCGGGCCGCGTCTTGCACCGGCGCGACGCCTGCAAGTCGCGCTTTGGCTACCCCGCGGCTCACGCGGCAACTCACGCGGACGTGTCGGGCCCGACGGCGCCCGCCTGTTTGACCGCCGGCATGGCCGGTGCGACACTTCGGGCGATCGGTCCGGACGGCACCGGAGTGTGGCGTGTGGGCCGAACTCAGGAGGGAAACGTCCATGCGTTCGCGTCTGACGCTCGCTTTCGCCGCTTCGCTGCTCGCCCTGTCCGCGCCGGCTCTTGCCGACAGCCCCTCGGCCGTCAGGACGGCGTCGATCCCGATCGACGATGCCCTGCCGCCCCAGGTGCTGGGCCTGATCGCCTCGGCCACGCCGATCCCGCTGACCTGCGCCGACGGCGCCTGCACCGCCCTGGTCTCGTCGTTCTGCCTGCAGGAGGACCGGCCGCCGCCGGGCGCCGGGCAGCGCTACGACACCGCCGGCGCCGGCGACGTGACCCTGCTGGTCCGCCGGACCGACGGCAGCACCACCGAGGTCTCGGCCGCCGGGCTGCTCGGTTATGTCAGCGAGGGCGACTTCACCCGCACCCGGATCGAGCTGCCCGAGAAGCGGCTGGCCTCGCTCGGCGCCGCCGAGGTGGCGGTCCGGATCGCCCCGATGGTGTCACTGATGCCGCGCATCGACCGGCCGGTGCCGGCCGCCGTCGCCGCCCGCGACGCCGAGACCGCCGAGGGGGCCGCGCGGTTCGCCGCCGAGGCGTTCTTCAGGCCCGGCAGCGAACGGGCCGACGCCGCGGTCACCATGTCCCGACTGATCAGCCTGCTGCCGGCCTCCGGCCCGGTCCGCACCCAACCGGCCGGCGCCATCGCGGCCGCCGCGAACGCGGCCTGGGGCAAGGTGCAGGCCAGCGGCGCCCTCGAGGGGGTGTCGAAGGAAGGCCTGGCGCGCGCCAGGTCGGAGGTCGACCGCTGCGCCGCCTATGCCGACATGGGTTTCAAGATCACCCTGCGCGGCTGCCTCGCGAAGAGCCACGACCGCACCATGCGCGAGGTCAACGAGGAGCTCTGGAAGTCGCAGCCGGGGTATTGATCCTTCGTGGCCGGCCTTCGGCCGGCACCTCAGGATGATGGAGAAAGGACGGCAACATTCGGCCTCCTCATCCTGAGGCGCCGCGCAACGCGCGGCCACGAAGGGCCGATGGTGACGCCCGCCCCGGTCCCGCCTACACTCCGCGCGTTTCGCAGCGGAGGCTTCCCATGCTCGACGGCAAGCGGATCCTGTTGATCGTCGGCGGCGGCATCGCCGCCTACAAGTCGCTCGACCTGGTGCGCCGGCTGCGCGAGCGCGGCGCCACGGTGCGCGGCGTGCTGACCAAGTCGGCCAAGCAGTTCGTCACCCCGCTGTCGCTGTCGGCGCTGACCGAGGACAAGGTCTACGACGCGCTGTTCTCGCTGACCGACGAGGCCGAGATGGGCCACATCCAGCTGTCGCGCTCGGCCGACCTGATCGTGGTGGCGCCGGCGACCGCGAACCTGATGGCCCGGATGGTGCACGGCCTGTGCGACGACCTCGCCTCGACCCTGCTGCTGGCGACCGACACCGACGTGCTGGTGGCCCCGGCGATGAACGTGCGGATGTGGGAGCACCCGGCGACCCGCGCCAACCTCGCCACGCTGAAGGCCCGCGGCGTGCGCGTCGCCGGCCCGAACGACGGCCCGATGGCCTGCGGCGAGTTCGGGTTCGGCCGGATGGCCGAGCCGCTGGAGATCGTCGCGGCGGCGGAAGCCTATTTCGCGGCCGCCGCCGGCCCGCTGCAGGGCCGCCGGGCGCTGGTGACCAGCGGCCCGACCCACGAGCCGATCGACCCGGTGCGCTACATCGCCAACCGCTCCTCCGGCAAGCAGGGCCACGCCATCGCCGCGGCGCTGGCCCGGATGGGGGCGGCCACCACCCTGGTGACCGGGCCGACCCGCGAGCCCGACCCTGCCGGGGTCACGGTGGTGCGGATCGAGACCGCCCGGCAGATGCTGGACGCCTGCCTGGCCGCGCTGCCGGCCGACGTGGCGGTGTGCGCCGCCGCGGTCGCCGACTGGCGGGTCGCGGCCGAAGCCGGCCAGAAGCTGAAGAAGGAGGGCGGCGGCCTGCCGACCCTGGCGCTGACCGAGAACCCGGACATCCTGGCCACCCTGTCGACGCGCGAGAACGACCGCCCGGCCCTGGTGGTCGGCTTCGCCGCCGAGACCGAGAAAGTGGTCGAGCACGCCAGGGCCAAGCGCGCCCGCAAGGGCTGCGACTGGATCGTCGCCAACGACGTGTCGCCGGCCACCGGCACCTTCGGCGGCGACGCCAACACCGTGCACCTGATCACCGGCGGCCCGGTCGAGGGCGGCGGGGTAGGGGGCGGCGGGGTCGAGGGCGGCGGGGTCGAGGATTGGCCGCGCGCCAGCAAGGCCGAGGTCGGCGAGCGACTGGCCGCCCGCATCGCCGCGCATTTCGCCGTCTGAACCGTTCCGGAGCATCGATGACCGTCGCCGTCCGCATTTCCCGGCTGCCGCACGCCGCCGACCTGCCGCTGCCGGCCTACGAGACCGCCGGCGCCGCCGGCATGGACCTGCGCGCCGCCCTGGAGGCCCCGGTCGTCCTGGCGCCGGGCGAGCGCACCGCGGTGCCGACCGGCATCGCCGTCGCCCTGCCGGAAGGCTACGAGGCCCAGGTGCGGGCACGGTCCGGGCTGGCCCGGCGGCACGGCATCGCCATGGTCAACGCGCCGGGCACCGTCGACAGCGACTACCGCGGCGAGATCCTGGTACTGCTGGTCAACCTCGGCCGGGAGCCGTTCACCGTGGCGCGCGGCGACCGCATCGCCCAGATGGTGGTGGCGCCGGTCGCGCGGGTCGCCTGGGAGGAGGTTCCGACGCTCGACGCAACCGGCCGCGGCGCCGGCGGTTTCGGTTCGACCGGCGTCTGACCCGGATTGGCAGAACCGGACGGCATGCCCAGATACACATGGTTGCCGACCAAACGACACCGATCGCCGAGGCGCCGATGCGCGAGCTGTCCGAGTCCGAGTTCCACCGCTACGCCCGCCACCTGATCCTCGACGAGGTCGGCGAGGAGGGCCAGGGCAGGCTGCTCGAGGCGCGGGTGCTGATCGTCGGCGCCGGCGGCCTCGGCGCCCCGGTCTCGATGTATCTGGCGGCCGCCGGGGTCGGCACCCTGGTGCTGGTCGACGACGACGAGGTCGACCTGACCAACCTGCAGCGCCAGATCGTGCACGCCACCGACTCCGTCGGGCACGCCAAGGTCGACTCGGCCGCCGAGACCCTGTCGCGGATCAACCCCGGGATCAACTTCGAGACCCACCGCAAGCGGCTGACCGCCGACAACGCCGCCGACCTGGTGGCCGGCTGTGCGGTGGCGGTCGACGGCTCCGACAATTTCGAGACCCGCTACCTGCTGAACGACGCCTGCCTGGCCGCCGGGGTGCCGCTGGTGGCCGGCGCGCTGTCGCGCTTCGAGGGCCAGCTGACCACCATTCTGCCGGGCGACGGCCGGCCCTGCTACCGCTGCCTGTTCCCGGAGACCCCGGACCCGTCGCTGACCCCGCGCTGCGAGGAGGCCGGCATCCTGGGCGCGGTCGCCGGGGTGATCGGCACCCTGCAGGCGGTCGAGACCCTGAAGCTGATCCTCGGCCTGGGCGAGCCGCTGGCCGGCCGGCTGATGCTGTACGACGCCCTGTCGGCGTCGATGCAGGAGGTCCGCTACCGCCGCCGCCCCGACTGCGACAGCTGCGGCGATCACGCCTGAACACCGCTCGGTGAGCCCGGCCCGGCAACCGGCGCGGCCGGCCCCGGCTTGCTCTACAATGCCGGCATGCCCCGGCTGCTCGTCACGCTCCTCACCGTCCTCCTGTTCGCGGCCCGGCCGGCCGGCGCCGCCGATCCGCGGCCGATGCCGGACGACGAGGTCGCCCGCCTGAGCGAGCTGGCGCTGTTCGGCCACGGCACCTCGCGGCTGGACGCGCTCGGCCGGCTGGCGGCGCGCGGCGAGCCGGACGTGGCGGCCACCCTGATCACCGCCATGCGCTACCGCCGCGACGTGACCCTGGAGACCCCGTTCGCCTTCCAGGCGGTCACCGGCAGCGAGGCCGGCACCTGGTTCGACGCCATGGTCTGGCAGCAGGCGCATCCCGAGATCACGCCGCATCCGAGCTACCGGGTCCTCAAGCTCAAACTGCTGGAGCGGCTCGACCCGAACTTCCTGCGGTTCCTCGGCGGCGAGCTGAGCCAGCCCGGCAAGCTGGACATCCGGCTGGAGGAGATCACCTGGGGCGGGGTGCGGGTCGACGGCATCCCCTCGCTCGATCACCCGAGGATGGTCCCGGCGGCGGAGGCCGGGTGGCTGCAGGACGACGACCTGGTGTTCGGGGTGGCGATCGCCGGCGACGTGCGGGCCTATCCGCTGCGCATCATGGGCTGGCACGAGATGTTCAACGACGTGGTCGGCGGGGTGCCGGTGGCGCTCGCCTACTGCACGCTGTGCGGCGCCGGGATCCTGTTCGAGACCCTGGTCGAGGGCCGCCAAGAGCCGCTGGTGTTCGGCTCGTCGGGCCTGCTGTACCGCTCCAACAAGCTGATGTTCGACCGCCAGACCGACAGCCTGTGGAACCAGTTCACCGGCCGGCCGGTCTCCGGCCCGCTGCGCGGCAGCGGCATCGAACTGGCGATCCGGCCGGTCGCGATCACCGGCTGGGCGGCCTGGCGGGCGGCCAACCCGGGGACCACCGTGCTGGCGCTCGACACCGGTTTCGACCGCGACTACGGCTCCGGCGTGGTGTACCGCGACTATTTCGCCAGCCCGGGACTGATGTTCCCGGCGGCGGTCGCGCCCGACACGCCGCTCGGACCGAAGGCCCATGTGTTCGGGGTGCGGGTGGCCGGGGGTGCGAAGGCCTGGCCGCTGACCGACTTCCTCGGCGGCGCGGTGGTCAACGACGCGGTCGGGCTGGAGACCGTGGTGCTGGTCGGCGAGGCCGAGACCCGCACGGTCCGGGCCTATCGGCGCGGCGACCGGGAATTCGCCGAGGGCGCGGCACCGGGAACCGTCAGCACCGGCGGGGTCGACTGGGCGGTAACCGAGGACGCCCTGGTGGCGCCGGACGGCACCCGGCTGGCCCGGCTGCCCGGCCATGTCTCCTACTGGTTCGCCTGGGACGGATACCTGGGCCGCTGACCGGCGGGTCAGGGCCCGCGGTCGAGGGTGAACAGGTGCTGCGGGGCCCCGACCCCGCGCAGGGCGTAGCGCCCGACCGACACCAGCCGCCCGGCGGCGTCGCCCGCGGCCTCCCGGAACGCCGACGACACCAGCACCGGCTGGTCGACCGACCGGCACATCGCGGCGATCCGGCTGACCTCGTTGACCGCCGGGCCGACCACCGTGAAGTCGAGCCGCTCGGCGCTGCCGATGTTGCCGTAGAACATCTCGCCGATGTGCAGCCCGAGATACATGCCGGTGACCGGCAGGCCGTCGGCGGCGCGCTCGGCGTTGACGGCGGCGATCCGCCGCCAGGTGTCCCCGGCGGCGGCCAGCGCGGCCCGGCAGGCGGCGGCCCGCTCGGCCGGCCCGGCGCCGGCCGGGAAGATCGCCAGGATGCCGTCGCCCATGAGCTTGAGCACGTCGCCGCCGACGGCGGTGATGGCGGTGATGGCGGCCTCGGAATAGGCGTTCAGCAGCGGGATGATCGCCTCCGGCTCGATCGCCTCGGTGATCCGGGTGTAGCCCTGCAGGTCGCTGAACCAGAGCACCGCGTCGATGCGGTCGGCGACGCCGCGCGAGATCCGGCCGCTCAGCACCCGCCGGCCGGCGTCGCGCCCGAGATAGGTCTCCACCAGGGTCTCCGCCACCCGCGCGAGCGACACCGACTTGACGGCCAGCGACAGGGTCGGCGTCAGCCGGACCAGGGCCGCGATGTCGGCGTCCCGGAATCCGTCCGGGTCGTCGGTCGCCCAGGACTGGTAGACGCAGTCCATCTCGCCGATCGTACCGGCGGCGGCGAACGGTTTCACGATCGCCAGGTAGTCGGTCATGCCGTCGGCGCGAAGCTCGGCGTAGTGCGGGAACTCGTGGCCGGCCGGCTCGGTCAGGCGCTGCCGCAGATGCGACCGTCCGGCCTGCAACAGGTGGTAGAACACGCTGTCGCGCCAGCGCGCGGTGGCCTGCTCGTCGGCGTCGGAGCGGCCATACTCGGTCGACTCGGCCTCGCGGCGGTCGCGGCGCCACCGGAACAGCCGGCCCTCGTAGACCGGGTGCAGGGTGTCGACGATGACCATCGCCCGAGCGACCGGCATGCCGAGGCCGGTCAGACGCTCGCACAGGCCGGCCAGGATCTCGGTCTCCTGGGTTCCGGACAGCCCGGCCTCGATCAGCCAGCCCTCCAGTCCCGCGCAGTCCGCCTGGTTCATGCCGGCCGGCTCCCGGTGCGCCTCACAGCCGCCCGCCTCACAGCCCCTCGGGCGGCTCGCCGAACGGCGGGAAGCCGGTGAGCCCGCGGGTCTCGCGCCAGTGGCCGAGCGCCCAGTGCACGCTCGGGAAGGCGATGTGGTCCCAGGGAATATCGTCCCACTCGAACAGCCCGACCTCGCGGCTCTCGGGGCCGGCCGCGACCTCCGGCGACAGCAGCCGGGCGCGGTAGATCATCTGCACCTGGCTGATGCGGGGGATGTTGTAGACGCCGATCAGCGCGTCGATCTCGATGCGGGCGAAGGCCTCTTCCCAGGCCTCGCGCCGGGCGCCCTCGATGGTGGTCTCGCGCTCCTCCATGTAGCCGGCCGGCAGCGTCCACCAGCCGTCGCGCGGCTCGATCGCCCGCCGGCACAGCAGGATGCGGTCCTCCCACAGCGCCACCGAGCCGACCACGATCTTCGGGTTGACGTAGTTGATGAAGCCGCAGTCGTCGCAGACCAGCCGCTCGCGGTCCTCGCCGGGCGGGATGCGGCGGCTGACCGGCCCTCGGGGTCGGTCGGCAGGAAGGTCGGGAGCGCTCATCCGCCCACTGTGCCGCCGCCCGCGGAACGTCGCAAGCCGGGCCGGAACGGAGTTGCCGAAGGGGAGGTGGGCGTCAGACCAGGAGATCGACGTACTGGCCGAGGAATCCGAAGGATTTGTGGAAGGACGAGGACTGCCGCTTGCCCTCGACCCGCTGGTTCCGGGCGTTCTGGTTGTCCTCTTGTGCCGCGTCGGCCTCGTCGTGGCTGTCGACCGCGCGCGCCGTGATGTTGCGAGCCCGTCCGTTGCCCGGCTCCTGGGTCGCCGGACGCGGCGCAACCACCACCGCGGTCGGTGCGTTTACCGGGATTGGACTGGTAATCGGAGGCAACATCGCGGTTCTCCTGACCGAATAATATATGCCGACGGCCGGAGAACTTCAAGATTTGAGCCGGAAAGCAGGTTTCGCCTTCAGGAGTACCCCGGGATGCGGCATCGGCCGAAACCCGGCGCCCGCTACCCGCCGGCCCGTTCCCGGGCCCGCTTGACCAGCTTCACGAGCTGAATCCGGGCGGCCTCGGCGTCGCGCACCGGCTGGTCGAACGGCAGTCGGGCGACCCGGCCGCCGAGGCGCAGGTCGGCGCCCTCGGCGTCGCAGCCGGTCATCCTCCAGCCCTCGCCGTCGAGCCCGAGCAGCACCCGGGCGTAGAGCTGGATCGCGTCGGCATGGTCCTCGTTCATGTGCGCGACCACGTCGGCCTCGCGCGCCGCCAGCGGCAGCCCGGGCTCGCCGAGCACCGCGTCGGCCGCCATCCAGTGGATCCGCCCGAAGCCGGCGACCAGATGGGCGCGCTCGACGGTCATCCGCCAGATCGCGAAGTCGCCGAAGCCGGCATAGCCGGCGGCCGACGGGTGCCGGCGCAGATAGCGCGCCCGGCGCTCGGGATCGTCGTCGCGCGCGAACCGGCCGAGCAGCGTGGCGCGGGCGCCGGTGAGCGGCTCGTCGAGCCCGGCGGTGCCGTCGACCAGGATCGCGGCGCGCGGATCGGCCTGCAGGTTGCGGGTGTGCTCGGCCAGGGTCGACACCAGCAGCAGCGGCGCCGCGTCGTGGTCGACCGCCATCAGTACCAGCGAGGCGTACGGCCAGCCGCCGGCGGGGGGCGCATCGCCGCCGGCTCCGGCGACGAGCGTGGTGGCCAGGGTGGCCCGGTCGGCGGCCCGCAGCAGGCCGCGGACGACGGCCCCGGGAGGGGCACCGGGAGGGGTCCCGGGCGTTGATGGCGGGGAAGCCGGATCGGTCATCGATTCACCTGCGGATTGCGGGCCCGTGACGGTTCAATGGGGCAAAGCGGGGGCACAGACCCTATATTGTGCCTCATTCGGGCCCAAGCGATGCCTGAAACAACCCTCATGTGGGTGCGGTAAGCGGATCCGGTTACCGCGCGCACAGGAGAAGGGGCGGTCTCATGACGAACACGATTGCGCTGGTCGACGACGACCAGAACATCCTGACCTCGGTGACGATGGCACTGGAGGCCGAAGGCTTCGACGTCCGGACCTACAAGGACGGCGAGGAGGCGCTGCGCGGCCTGAGCCAGCGTCCGGTCGACCTGGCGGTGCTGGACATCAAGATGCCACGACTGGACGGCATGGAGCTGCTGCAGCGCCTGCGCAAGAGCAGCACGGTCCCGGTGATCTTCCTGACCTCCAAGGACGACGAGGTCGACGAGGTGCTCGGCCTGCGCATGGGCGCCGACGACTACATCAAGAAGCCGTTCTCGCAGCGCCTGCTGATCGAGCGGATCCGCGCCCTGCTGCGGCGCCAGGACCTGGCCGCCGACGAGGCCAATCCGACCTCAGACGCCATCATCACCCGCGGCGACCTGGTGCTCGACGGCGCCCGCCACATGTGCACATGGAAGGGCCGGCCGGTGGCGCTGACCGTCACCGAGTTCCTGATCCTGCGCGCGCTGTCGTCGCGGCCGGGCCACGTCAAGAACCGCGACCAGCTGATGGACGCCGCCTACGGCGACAGCGTCTATGTCGACGACCGCACCATCGACAGCCACATCAAGCGGGTGCGCAAGAAGTTCAAGGCCATTGACGACGCCTTCAACGAGATCGAAACCCTCTACGGCATCGGCTACCGCTACCGCGAGCCGGGCTGAGCGGCGGCCGGGATGCGGCGACGAAGGGGGTGACCGGGTGCCGGCGACCGACACGCTGCGAGCGGAGCGCGACCCCGCGCCGACGTCCCGGAATCCGCCGGACACGGATGCATCCAGCGGCGAGGCAAACGCCCGGCAGACGTCGCCGCTGAGCGCGACGCCGATCGCCCGCCGGCCGATCCGGCGGCTGAAGGCGGCCCGCCGCAAGTTCGGCTTCCGGGTCTCCGGGCTGACCATCCGGATCCTGGCGATCAACCTGTTGTCGGTGGCGATCCTTTTCATCGGCGTGCTGTATCTGGACCGCTACCAGAACAGCCTGATCCGCGGCGAGCTCGACGCCCTCGACCGGCAGGCCGAGGTGATGGCCCGGGCGGTCGCCGAACTGGCCGTCGACAGCGACGCCACCGTCGACCCGGGACTCATCACCGAGCGGGTCCGGCGCATCGTCCGGGTGCTGTCGGGCGTGCTGGCGTCGCGCGTCCGAATCTACGGCAGCGAGGGGAGGCTGATCGCCGACAGCCGGATGCTCACCGGCCCCGGCGGCACGGTCCGGATCCAGCCGCTGCCGCCGCCGGAGCCGGACCCGCTGCAGCGCTTCGCCAACCGGCTCTACGAGCGCATCGTGAACTGGCTGCCGCGCCGCTCCGAACTGCCGATCTGGAACGAGACCACCGGGCCGGCGGCGCTGTTCGAGGACGTCCAGCTGGCGCTCGGCGGCACCGTCACCCGCAAGGTGCGGGGCACCGAGGCCGGTGGCCTGTTCCTGTCGGTCGCGGTGCCGGTGCAGCGCTACAAGCAGGTGCTGGGCGCGCTGATGCTGTCGGTCGAGGGCGAGGACATCGACACCGCGGTGCGCGAGGTCCGGTTCGAGATCCTCGGCATGTTCGCGGTGACGCTGGCCATCACCATCCTGCTGTCGCTCTACCTGGCCGGCACCATCACCCGGCCGATCCAACGGCTGGCGAGCGCCGCCGAGGCGGTGCGGGCCAGCCACAGCCGGCGTCAGACGATCCCCGACTTCGGTCGCCGCGGCGACGAGATCGGCGACCTGTCGCGCTCGCTGAAGGCGATGACCGAGGATTTGTGGGCGCGCATGGACGCCATCGAGCGGTTCGCCGCCGACGTCGCCCACGAGATCAAGAACCCGCTCACCTCGCTGCGCAGCGCGGTCGAGACCGCCACCCGGGTCGACGACCCGGAGCGCCGGCAGCGCCTGATGACCGTGATCGTGGACGACGTCGCCCGTCTGAATCGCCTGATCTCGGACATCTCGGACGCCTCGCGGGTCGATGCCGAGCTGTCGCGCGAGGACCGCAGCGCGGTCGACGTCGGACGGATGCTCTCGGCGCTGGCCGAGGTCTATGCCGCGACCGCGGAGGAGCGCGGCGGGCCGCCGGTGCTGGCCGAGGTGGAGGACGCCGACGCCCTGGTGGTGGCCGGCCAGGAGGGCCGTCTGGTCCAGGTCCTGCGCAACCTGATCGAGAACGCCCGCAGCTTCTCGCCGCCCGACGGCGCCATCCGGCTGCGCGCCCGGCGCGAGGGCGACCAGCTTGCGATCAGCGTCGAGGACGACGGCCCGGGCCTGCCCGAGGGCAAGCTCCAGGCGGTGTTCGACCGGTTCTATTCGGAACGCCCGGAAGGCGAGAAGTTCGGAACCCACTCCGGGCTGGGCCTGTCGATCTCCAAGCAGATCGTCGAGGCGCATGGCGGAACGATCCGGGCCGAGAACCGCCGATCGGCCCAGGGCAGTGTGCTCGGTGCGCGCTTCGTGCTACGGCTGCCCCTGGCATCGCCCGCACGCTAACGGAACATTAACGAGGAGCGGACCAGGGTGCGCCTCTTGGAGGGGGAGCAAGCCTGCCATGCTGGGCGCGTCGGCAACATCGGCGGTCTCGATACTGCACAACCTGGGGCTTCTGGCCCTGGTGGCGATCGGCATCTCGATGCTGCAGCCGGGCCGGATGACGGATTCCGCCGGCTGGCGGCGGTCGACGCTGATGGGCCTGGTGTTCGGGACCACCGCTTCCTTCGTCATGCTCGACCCGGTGACCCTGTCGCCCGGTGCCACCTTCGACGCGCGCGGCGGCCCGGCGATGCTGGCCGGCATCTACGGCGGGCCGGTTGCCGCGGTCGTGACCGCCCTCATGGGATCGGCCACCCGGGCCTGGGTGGGCGGCGCCGGTGCCCCTGGCGGCGTGCTCGGCTTCGCGATCTATGCGGCGGTCGGCCTGGCGGCCCGGCACTACCTGACGCGAAGCCGGCGGCGCCCGGATACGGCGTGGTTTCTCGGGTTTGCGCTGCTCGGCACGGTGTGCGTCCTGCCCTCCTTCTTCGTCTATCCGGAATGGCAGACCGGGGTTTCCGTCCTGAAACAGGCCTGGTGGCTGTTGCTGTCCGGCAACGTGATCGGCGTGCTGGTCCTGGGCACGCTGCTCGAGCAGGACCGGCGCCGGCGGGTCCTGGAGGACGACCTGCGGGAGACCGAGGCGCGGACTCGCTCCGCCACCGAGGCGAAGACCCGGTTCCTGGCGTCGATGAGCCATGAGATCCGCACCCCGATGAACGCCGTGGTCGGCTTCGTCGACCTGTTGCGCGACTCCAGCCTCGACACCTTCCAGCGCCGCTGCGCCGAACAGATCCGCGAAGCCGCCCAGGGGCTGCTGCGGATCATCGACGACATCCTGGACTTCGCGAAGATCGATGCCGGCAACGTCCTGCTCGAGCCACAGCCGGTCGACCCGGCGACACTGGTCGAGAGCTGCCGGACGCTGCTGCTGCCGCAGTTCGAGGCCAAGGGCCTGGCCTGCACCCTCGATCTCGCCGACACGCTGCCGGCCGCCGTCGAGGCCGACCCGATCCGGCTGCGGCAGGTGCTGCTGAACCTGCTGGGCAATGCCGTCAAGTTCACCGATACCGGCGGTGTCACGGTCGCGCTGAGCTACGAGCCGGGGCCCGCAGCCGGGTCCGGCGAGCTGGTCGTCGTCGTCGCCGACACCGGCATCGGGATGACCGGCGACGAGCGCACCCGGCTGTTCAGCCCGTTCGCCCAGGGCGACCACATCGGCCGCGGCGGGACCGGCCTCGGCCTGGTGATCAGCCGCATGCTGGTGGAGGCCATGGGCGGCGACCTGGCGCTGGAGAGCACGCCCCGCGAGGGCACCACGGTGACGGTCCGGATTCCGGCCGGCGTAGCGACCGCTCCCCCGGTCCGGCCGGGTGACGACAGGGCAAAGGTCGACCGGGCGAGCCGGTCCCTGCGCGTCCTGGTGGCCGAGGACGTCGCGCTGAACGCCGAGATGATCCAGGCCACGCTGGAACAGGCGCAGCACTCGGTCCACGTGGTGTCCGACGGCCAGCACGCGGTCGACGCGGTGGCCGGGTCGAACTTCGACATCGTCCTGATGGACGTCCAGATGCCGGTGATGGACGGGCTGGCCGCCACCCGGGCGATCCGGGCGATGGGTGGCGCCGTCGCCGCGACGCCGATCATCGCCCTGACCGCCTACGCCTCGCGCGAGGATCTCAAGGCCTGCCTCGATGCCGGCATGAACGACTTCCTGACCAAGCCGCTGGAGCGGGCCAAACTGCAGGCGATGCTGGATCGCTGGGGCGGAGGGACCGGCAGGGGCAGCGGTGCGGCTGCGGCCGTTGTCGCGCCGGCGGCCGGGAACGCCGGCCAGAGCACGGCCGACAACCGGTCCGGGGAGCCGGTCGGCGACGAGAACGTCGAGCGGATCGGCGAACTGCTGGACCGGTTGACCAAGGTCGACAGGGACGAACGCGACGCCATGCGGTCGCTGGCGGTCAGCCTGGTTTCGGCCGCCGAGAACGTCGGGTTCCCGGCACTGGCCGAACGGTCACGCCGGCTGGTCGCCGCCTCCGGGCGATCCAACGCCGAGGCGCTGGGCGCGCTGATCGAGGACGTGACGGACACCGGGCGGCGCGCCGTTCAGGGAGCGACCGCTTCCACCGGCGGGAATGGCCGTTGACAGGCAGCGCCCGGCGGCCATTCTGCCTGCCATGGAGACGATCTGGGGAACCACGGTGGCGATCGACGGCCGGGCTGTGCTGCTGCGCGGACCGTCGGGCGCCGGCAAGTCGGATGTCGCACTGCGCCTGATCGACGCCGGCGCCGGGCTGGTGTCGGATGATCGCACCGAACTGGTCCGCGAAGGCGACCGGCTGGTGGCGCGGGCCCCGGAGGCGCTGCGCAACCGCCTGGAGGTCCGCGGTATCGGCATCGTCACCATCGCCGGGGTGGCGCGGGCCCCCCTGGTGCTGGTGGTCGATCTGGTGCCGCCGGAACAGGTCCCGCGGCTGCCGGAACCCGGGCGCTGGAGTCATGCCGGGGTGTCGATCCCGCTGATCGTGCTGACCGCCTTCGAGGCCTCGACGCCGGCCAAGGTCAGGCTGGCCGTGCGCATGGTGACCGAGGAATGACCCGACGCCGTACGAGGCGACTGTGACGACGCTGGACCGAAGCCCGGACCGGAGCCCGACGGGCGACCGCGTCCTGGTGGTGCTGGTCACCGGACTCAGTGGCGCCGGCCGGACCTCCACCCTGAAGATCCTCGAGGACGAGGGCTTCGAGGCGGTGGACAACCTGCCGCTGTCGCTGCTGCCGATGCTGCTGGCTCCCGGCCGCGATGGGGCCGGGCCGTCCGGCACGGCCCGGGTGGCGGTCGGCGTCGACCTGCGGACCCGCGGCTTCGACCAACGCCTGCTGCTCGACCAGTTGGCCGCCATGCGGGCCCGGGCCGATCTCGACCTGCGCGTGCTGTATCTCGACTGCGACGACGCGGTCCTGATCCGGCGCTTCACCGAGACCCGGCGCCGGCACCCGCTGGCCACCGACCGGCCGGTCGCCGACGGCATCCGGATCGAACGCGACGTGATGATGCCGCTGCGCGAGGCCGCCGACGTGGTCATCGACACCACGGCGCTGACGCTCGCCGGCTTCCGGCAGACCCTGGTCGCGGCCCTGGCGGTCGACAGCGCCCGCCGCATGACCGTGACCGTCCTGTCCTTCGCCTTTCGCGGCGGCCTGCCGCGCGAAGCCGACCTGGTGTTCGACGTGCGGTTCCTGGAGAACCCGCACTATGTCGACGAGCTGCGGCCGCGCGACGGCCGGGATCCGGCAGTCGCCGCCTACGTCGACCGCGACCCCGACTTCGCGCCGTTCCTGGGGCATCTGAAGTCCCTGCTGCAGCCGCTGCTGCCGCGCTACGAGCGCGAGGGCAAGAGCTATCTGACGATCGCCGTCGGCTGCACCGGCGGCAAGCACCGCTCGGTGGTCACGGCCGAGCGCTTGGCGGCGTGGTTGAAGAGCCTCGGCACTCCTGTCACGCTCAGGCATCGCGACCTGCCGGCAGCGGCAGGCGAGGGGGAGCAGCCGACTGATGAGGCGCGGCATGGCTGACGATCATGGGAATGACTGACGCCGGGGCGGGGGACCCGGTGATCGGCCTGGTGCTGGTGACGCACGGCCGGCTCGCCGAGGAGCTCAGGCAGGTCATGGAGCACGTGGTGGGCCCGCAGACGGCGATCGCCACCGTCTGCATCGGACCGGACGACGACATGGAGCAGCGCCGGCGCGAGATCCTGGAGCGGGTCGACGCCATGGACGCCGGGCGCGGAGTGGTGGTCCTGACCGACATGTTCGGCGGCACCCCGTCGAACCTGGCGATCTCGATCCTGGACCGGCCCGGCGTCGAGGTGATCGCCGGCGTCAACCTGCCGATGCTGATCAAGCTGGCGAGCGCCCGGATCGGCGGCAGCCTGGCCGAGGCCGCCGCCGCCGCCCGCGACGCCGGCCGCAAATACATCTCGATCGCCTCCGAGGTCCTCGGCGGCACGGGACGGTGAGATGACGGACATCGCCGGGCGTAGCGGCCCGCCAGCCGCGGAACGGCGCCGATGACGGCGCGTCGGGTTCTGCTGATCACCAACAAGCGCGGCCTGCACGCCCGGGCCGCGGCCAAGTTCGTGCAGTGCGCCGGCTCGTTCGATGCCGAGGTCACGGTACACAAGGACGGTCAGGCGGTGTCGGGCCGCTCGATAATGGGCCTGATGATGCTGGCGGCGGCGCCCGGCAGCTCGATCGAGGTGACCGCCGACGGGAGGCAGGCCGAGGCGGCCGTGGCGGCGATCGCCGCGCTGGTCGACGGCAAGTTCGATGAAGACTAGCACCACCACCCGCCGGCCCGCCCGGCCGACTTCGTTCGAAGGCATCGGGGTGTCCGGCGGCATCGCCATCGGGCCGGCCTATGTGCTGGAGGGCGGCATCGCCCAGGTGCCGGAGTTCACGGTCGAGGCGCACGCCCTGGAGGCCGAGGTCGACCGCTTCAAGGCCGCGCTCGCCAAGGCGCGCCGGCAGATCCGCAAGCTGCGCCGCAAGGCCGAGGCGCTGCCGGTGTCGGTGCTGGAGGAACTCGGCCCGCTGCTCGACGCCCACGCCGCGATGCTGGATTCCAGCCGGCTGGCCGGCGGCGTCGAGTCCGCGATCCGGACCCGGTCGGTCAATGCCGAGGCCGCCGTGCAGGCGGTCGTCGGCGAGCTGGTGCGCGGCCTGGAGGCGGTCGGCGACGCCTATCTGGCCTCGCGCGGCCAGGACATCCGGGAGGTCGGCGACCGCATCCTGCGGCACCTGACCGCGACGCCCTATCACGCCTTCGCGCTGCTGACCCCCGGCACCATCGTGGTGGCCGAGGAGCTCAGCCCGGCCGACACCGCGCTGATGGACCCGGCCCTGGTCGGCGGCTTCGCCACGGCGCTCGGCGGCGCCGACAGCCACACCGCGATCATGGCGCGCTCCATGGGGATCCCGGCGGTGCTGGGGGTGCCGGCGGTGTCTGCGCGGGTGCGCCCGGGCGTCCGGCTGATCGTCGACGGCGAGGCCGGCCGGATCATCGTCGACCCCGACGCCGACACCCTGGCCGAGTACCGGCGCAAGGCCGAGGCCCGCAAGCGCCTGGAGCGCCAGCTGGCCCGGCTGCGGGCGATGCCGGCGACCACCACCGACGGCGTCCGCATCGCCCTGCAGGCCAACCTGGAGCTGCCGCGCGACCTGGAGAACGCCCACCAGGGCGGGGCCGAGGGTATCGGCCTGCTGCGCACCGAGTTCCTGTTCATGAACCGCCCGGACCTGCCGACCGAGGACGAGCAGTACGCCGCGCTCCGCCAGGTAGTCGAGTCGATGCAGGGCCGGCCGGTCACGATCCGCACCCTGGACGTCGGCGGCGAGAAGCTGGCGACGGCGCTCGGCGAGCGCATCGCGGAATCCGCCAACCCCGCGCTCGGCCTGCGCGCGATCCGGCTGGCGCTCAAGGAGCCGAAGCTGCTGGAGACCCAGCTCTCGGCAATCCTGCGGGCCGGGGCGCACGGCCCCGTGCGCATCCTGCTGCCGATGATCTCGTCGATCAGCCAGGTGCGGGCGGTGCGCGCCATCCTGGCCCGGGTGGTGTCCCGGCTGAAGCGCCGCAAGGCCCGGATCGCCAGGCCGATACCGCCGGTCGGCATCATGATCGAGGTGCCGGGGGCGGCGCTGACCGCCGACGCGCTGGCCCGCGAATGCGACTTCATGGCGCTCGGGACCAACGACCTGACCATGTACACGCTCGCCATCGACCGCGGCGACGAGCAGGTGGCCGACCTCTACAACCCGCTGCACCCGGCCCTGCTGCGGCTGATCCAGTTCACCGTCGAGGCCGCCCTGCGCAACGGCATCCCGGTCAGCGTCTGCGGCGAGATCGCCGGCGACCCGCGCTACGCGCCCCTGCTGGTCGGGCTCGGGGTACGCGAGCTGTCGATGGCCGCCACCGCCCTGCCGCGGGTCAAGCAGCGCATCCGCCGGCTGGCCGCCGGCCCGGCCACCCAGCGCGCCCGCGCCATCATGGACCAGGCCGACGAGACCCGGATCGCCACCCTGCTGGACGACTTCAACGAGGGGCTCTGACGTCCCCTGCGATTACCGCAGCGCGTGGATCAGCAGGTGCCGGACCGGTTCGCGATCGACGAACTCCGTGCGGATGTGGCGGAGGACGTGGCGCTGACCCGCGAACGGAACCATCGCCAACGCGCCGTCGAAGTCGACCCAGCGGAACTCGCTATGCTCATGGTTCAGGACCACGTCGGCCACATGGGCGATACAGACGAAGACCGGCAGCATGCTGATCGCGTCCCGCTCCGCCTCGTAGAACTGCTCGCAGATATCGGCCGAGTAGAGCCGGGCGCACTCCAGGCCTGTCTCTTCCCGCACTTCACGAAGTGCCGCCTGCCAAGCCGTCTCGCCATCCTCGATCTTTCCCGCGACCTGGCACCACTCGCCAGCCAGCGTCTGGGTGCGACGCAGGAGCAGAACCTGCGCCTCACCCTTCTCGAACCGCATGACGACCACCGACACGGCGAAGCAACGGATCGGTATCTCGGCCATCCGGTCCTCCGATCTCCCTACGGCCGGTGCGGCTCGGCGAAGTAGTCGGCCGAGCGCATCTCCATCAGCCGCGACACCGTGCGGTCGAACTCGAAGCCCCAGTCGCTGCCGGCGTAGAGCCTCTCGGCCTCGGCCTCGGCCGAGCACACAAGCGACACCCGGCGCTCGTACAGGGCATCGATCAGCATCATGAAGCGCCGGGCGCGGTCGCGGATCGCGTCGGTCATTACCGGGACGTCGTCGATCAGCACCGCCCGGTAGCGCCGGGCGATCGCCAGGAAGTCGCCGGGGCCGAGCGGCCGGCCGCACAGCTCCTCGAAGGAGAACCGCGCCACCCCCTTGGCGGCCCGCGTCACCTCGAGCTCGCGGCCGAGCACCACCACGCTGTCGGGTTCCGGCTCGGCACCGCCGGACAGCTCCCCGAACAGCCGGTCGAGGCCGGCACGGGCATCGGCGTCGGCCGGCGTGAAGAACAGGGTCTCGCCGGCCAGCCGGTCGCGCCGATAGTCGGTGCCGTCGCCCAGGTCGGCGACGTCCAGCCGCTCCTTCAGCAGCTCGATGAACGGCAGGAAACGGTCGCGGTGCAGGCCGCCCTTGTACAGGTCGTCGGGCGGCCGGTTCGATGTCGTCACGACCACAACGCCGCGCTCGAACAGGGCGGTGAACAGCCGCGCCAGGATCATCGCGTCGGCGATGTCCCGCACCTCCATCTCGTCGAAGCACAGCAGCGACACCTGCTCGGCGACGGTCGCGGCGGCCTGCAGGATCGGCGAGTCGCCGGCCCCGCCCTGCTGGCGGAACCGGTGGATCAGGCCGTGCACCTCCTGCATGAACTCGTGGAAGTGCACCCGCCGCTTGGCGCTCACCGGGGCGGCCTCGTAGAACAGGTCCATCAGCATGGACTTGCCGCGGCCGACCGGGCCGAACAGGTACAGGCCGGTCGGGGCGGCGGCGTCCCGCGAGCGGCGCAGGCCGAGCTTGGACAGCCAGCCGCCGGAGGACGCCGAGCGCGCCTGCCAGCCGTCGACCGCCCGCGACAGCTCGTCCAGCCGTGCCGCCGCGGCCTCCTGGTCGTCGTCGCCCTTCAGCGCGCCCGAGCCGACCCGCGCCCGGTAGCGGGCGAGCGGCCCGGCCTCGGACGCCGGCGGATCGGCCTCAGCGGCCGCCATTGACGTTCAGGACCGTTCCGACGCAGTAGCGGGCGGCGTCCGACAGCAGCCACACGACCGCCTCGGCGACCTCCTCGGCGGTGCCGGCGCGGCCGATCGGCACGGTGGCGCCGAGCCGCTGCGCCCGGTCCGGGGCACCGGCGGTGGCGTGGATGTCGGTGTCGATCATGCCCGGCGCCACCGCGTTGACCCGGATGCCCTCGCCGGCGACCTCGCGGCCGAGGCCGGTGGTCCAGGCGTCGACCGCGCCCTTGGACGCGGCGTAGTGCACGAACTCGTTCGGCGAGCCGATGCGCGGCGCGATCGACGACAGGTTCACGATCCCGCCGCCCTGACCGCCGCGCCTGGTCGAGAGCCGGCGGACCGCCTCGCGGTTGGCGATCATCAGGCCGATGACGTTCAGGCCGATCACCGAGCGCATGGCGTCGGCGGTCATGTCCTCGACCCGGGTGATCGAGCCGGTGATGCCGGCATTGGCGACCAGTCCGCCGAGCGGGCCGAGCTCGCGCTCGGCGGTCTCGAACAGCCGCAGGATGTCGGCCTCCTCGGCCATGTCGCCCTGCACCGTGATCGCCTTGCGGCCGGCCGCGCGGACCGCCGCCGCCGTCTTCTCGGCGGCGTCGGCGTTGCCGGCGTAGTTCACCGCCACGTCCCAGCCGTCGGCGGCGGCACGGCGGCACACCGCGGCACCGATGCCGCGCGAGCCGCCGGTCACGATCAGAACCTTTCCGGACATCCTGCCCCTCCCGTTGCCAATTCGCGTTGCTACTCGGCCGGCACGGTCGCCGCCAGGGTCACCCGTGCAGTCATCTGCGCCTTCTCGGCGCCGGCCAGGCCGCCGCCCATGTCGGTCGCCTTGCCGGCCATCGCGCCCTCGGCGCGCGCCATGGTCATCATCTGCGGCATCGGCCGGTGCATGGTGCCCATCATCAGGCTGCGGACCCGGAACCTGCGGTCCGGAAACGCCTTGTTGAGCGCCGCGATCTCGGCCGCGACCCGGTCGTAGACCCGGGCCCGCAGGCGATCCAGCACCGCCTCGCGCTCGGCCAGGGTCGGGGTGTACTCGATCGAGGCCACCGACAGGGCCCGGCCCGGCCTGGTCGCGTCCTTGGTCTTGCCGGCGAGCTCGGCCAGCGTCGCCTCCGGCACCCGCGCCTCGGCAACCAGGCGCCAGCGCTCGAAGCCGGCGTCGTCGCCGAGCTTGCCGAAGTCGACGATCCGCCATTCGGCGCCGGTGCCGAAGCCCTGCAGGGTGGCGACCAGGTCCTGGCGGGCGGCACCGAAGCGGCCGGATTCGACGGCCAGGTCGGCGCCGACCCGGACCGTCGCGGTCCTGGTCTCGACCCAGTCCTCGACCGACAGCTCCAGGGTCACCTCGTCGTCGGCCGGCCCCTGCCGCTCGATCGCGGTCTCGGCGTCGGACTCGGCCGCCTTCTGCGCCCAGGCCGGGGCGGCCGGCAGGGCGAGGGCGGCGAGGATCAGAACGACGGGAAGGGTGTGGTTTCGGGGCATGATCGGTCCTTTCGTCCGGAGGTCGCGGACGGCGAGGCGACCATAGCCAGCGGGCGAAAGGATGGCAATCGGAGGGCGGAACGAGGCGACCGGGCCAGGCCGCCCGTGCCGGGCTACTGCCGCATCACCATCAGCTTCTTGATCTCGGCGATCGCCTTGGCCGGGTTCAGGCCCTTCGGGCAGGTCTTGGTGCAGTTCATGATGGTGTGGCAGCGGTACAGCCGGAACGGATCCTCGAGCGCGTCGAGCCGCTCGCCGGTGTACTCGTCGCGGCTGTCGGCGATCCAGCGATAGGCCTGCAGCAGCACCGCCGGGCCGAGATAGCGGTCGCCGTTCCACCAGTAGCTCGGGCACGAGGTCTGGCAGCAGAAGCACAGGACGCATTCCCACAGCCCGTCGAGCTTCTCGCGCTCCTCCGGGCTCTGCCTTCGCTCCTCGGTCGGCGACGGCGGGGTGTCGGCCTGCAGCCAGGGCTGCACCGAGGCGAGCTGGGTGTAGGGCACCGTCAGGTCGGGGACCAGGTCCTTGATCACCGGCATGTGCGGCAGCGGGTAGATCGCCACGTCGCCGTCGACCTCGTCGATCGGCTTCAAGCAGGCCAGGGTGTTGGTGCCGTCGATGTTCATCGCGCACGACCCGCAGATGCCCTCGCGGCAGGACCGCCGGAAGGTCAGGGTGGTGTCGATCTCGTTCTTGATCTTGATCAGCGCGTCCAGGACCATCGGCGCGCAGTCGTCGAGGTCGATCTCGTAGGTGTCCAGCCGCGGGTTGCCGCCCTTGTCGGGATCCCAGCGGTAGATCTTGAATTTCTTCACGCGCTTGGCGCCGTCGGGCGCCTTGTAGGTGTCGCCAATCTTGACCTTGGAATTGGCGGGCAGGGTGAACTCGGCCATCGATGGTCCCCGTCAGCTGGTGGGAGCGGTGCGGAAGCGGTCGCGTCAGTAGACGCGGGCCACCGGCGGGATGCTCTCCACCTCGTTCGAAAGCGTGTTCATGTGAACGTCGCGGTACATCGTCTTGTGCTGGTTCTTCTCGTCCAGCCACATGACGGTGTGCTTCATCCAGTTCGCGTCGTCGCGGTCCGGGAAGTCCTCGTGGGCGTGCGCCCCGCGGCTCTCCTTGCGCAGCGACGCCGAGGTCAGGGTGACGATCGCCTGGCTCACCAGGTTCTCGAGCTCCAGCGCCTCGACCAGGTCGGAGTTCCAGATCAGCGAGCGGTCGTGCAGCCCGACGTCGGCCATCGAGCCGGCGACCTCGTGGATCTTCTTCAGGCCGTTCTGCATCAGCTCGTCGGTGCGGAACACCGCGGCGTGGGTCTGCATGGCGCGCTGCATGTCGAGGCGGATGGCGCCGGCGTTGGTGCCGCCCTTGGCCTGGCGCATGCGGTCCAGGCGCGCGATCGCCTTCTCGCTGGCGTCGTTCGGCATCGGCTTGTGGCCCTCGCCCGGCTTCACCGTCTCGGCGGCCCGATGGGCGGCGGCCCGGCCGAACACCACGATGTCGAGCAGCGAGTTGGTGCCGAGGCGGTTGGCGCCGTGCACCGACACGCAGGCCGCCTCTCCGATCGCCATCAGGCCGGGCACCACCCGGTTCGGGTCGGCGGCGGTCGGCGCGATCACCTCGCCGTGGTAGTTGGTCGGGATGCCGCCCATGTTGTAGTGCACGGTCGGCAGCACCGGGATCGGCTCCTTGGTGACGTCGGCGCCGGCGAACACCTTGGCGGTCTCGGAGATGCCCGGCAGCCGCTGGTGCAGCACCGCCGGATCCAGGTGCTCCAGGTGCAGCATGATGTGGTCGCTGTTCGGACCGACGCCGCGCCCCTCGTTGATCTCGATGGTCATCGCCCGGCTGACCACGTCGCGCGAGGCCAGGTCCTTGGCGGTCGGCGCGTAGCGCTCCATGAAGCGCTCGCCCTCGGAGTTGGTGAGGTACCCGCCCTCGCCGCGCGCGCCCTCGGTGATCAGGCAGCCGGCGCCGTAGATGCCGGTCGGGTGGAACTGCACGAACTCCATGTCCTGCAGCGGCAGGCCGGCGCGCAGCACCATGGCGTTGCCGTCGCCGGTGCAGGTGTGCGCCGAGGTGCAGGAGAAGTAGGCGCGGCCGTAGCCGCCGGTCGCCAGCACCGTCTGGTGGGCTCGGAACCGGTGGATGGTGCCGTCCTCCAGGCACAGCGCCATGACGCCGCGGCAGGCACCGTCGTCGTCCATGATCAGGTCGAGCGCGAAATACTCCACGAAGAACTCGGCGTGGTTGCGCAGCGACTGCTGGTAGAGGGTGTGCAGGATGGCGTGGCCGGTACGGTCGGCGGCGGCGCAGGCGCGCTTGGCCATCGCCTTGCCGTGGTTCAGCGTGTGGCCGCCGAACGGCCGCTGGTAGATCTTGCCCTCGTCGGTGCGCGAGAACGGCACGCCGAAATGCTCGAGCTCGATGACCGCCGGGATGGCGTTGCGGCACATGTACTCGATCGCGTCCTGGTCGCCGAGCCAGTCGGAGCCCTTGACGGTGTCGTACATGTGGAAGCGCCAGTTGTCGCCCTCGCCCATGTTGTCGAGCGCGGCGCCGATGCCGCCCTGCGCCGCCACGGTGTGGCTGCGGGTCGGGAACACCTTGGTGATGCAGGCGGTCTTCAGGCCTTCCATGGACATGCCGAGGGCGGCGCGCAGCCCGGCGCCGCCGGCACCGACCACCACCACGTCGTATTCATGCTCGACGATCTTGTACGCTTCCATGACTTCAGCCTCCGAACGCCAGTCGCAGCACCGCGACGATCGTCGCGACCGCCAGCAGGACGGCTGCGAACTTCACGGCAATCAGGGCGGCCAGCTTGCAGCCCTCGCCATGGACATAGTCCTCGATCACCACCTGGACACCCAGCTGGGCGTGCCAGAAGGTCGCGGCGACCAGCAGCACCAGCAGCACCGTGACCGCCGGCGAGCCGACCCAGGCCGCCGCCTCGGCGTGGTCCATCCCGGCCATGCCGGCGACCGAGACCACGAACCACAGCGTCAGCGGCACCAGGGCGATCGCCGTCAGGCGCTGCGCCCACCAGTGGTGCACGCCGTCTTTCGCCGAACCGAGCCCGCGGACCCGGGCCAGCGGCGTGCGCATCGAGCGCACGGAATTGCCTGCCATTCTCGTTTCCTCCGCGCGCTCAGGCCGACACGATCGCGATCGCCCAGGCGATCACGGTCAGCGCCGCCGATGCGATCACCGTCGCCCAGCCGGACTTGTAGACGGTCTCCAGCTCGAAGCCGTAGCCGGCGTCCCAGAACAGGTGCCGGATGCCGTTGCACAGGTGGTACATCAGCGCATAGCTGAACCCGAACAGGATGAGATAGCCCAGCCAGGAGCCGAGGAAGCCCTGGACCACCGCAAAGGCGTCCGGGCCGGCGGCGGCGGCGATCAGCCACCAGGCCAGCAGCAGCGTCCCGACCGCCAGGGCGACCCCGGTGATGCGGTGCGAGATCGACAGCACACTGGTGAGCTGCGGCTTGTAAACCTGGAGATGCGGCGACAATGGCCGACGGTCAACGCTCATTCGAACCCCCTCACGGGCAGATCCCCTTCACGGCCTTCGCTTGCCGGGCGGCACCCCTGCGGCCGCCCGCCCGACCCGAACCCAGCCGACCCGAAGCTAGCGCGCCGGCGCCGCCGGGTCGACGCGGCCGTTATAGACCATCGAAGGGCCGCTACAAACCCGACGATTCGCGCAATACAGCGGCCCCGGCGGCGCGTGGATAACCGACAGGCCGGCTATCCCCAGATTTCGGCAGACGGGCGACCACAGCCGGCCCCGTCCGTACAACTCCCTGTTTTTCGGCGATCTGTCGCCGACACGTCAAGAATTGCGTTGTGGATAAACTCGTGGATAATGTATGGAGATCATGTTTATTTGTATTGATAAGTATTCGATCCGAAATTGGGCCGGGTACTTTACATTTTTTATTGTCGCGGGCAAGTCTTTCGGGCAGTATTCCTTCATCACGTGGGGTTCGGATCCGGAACCGCGACGGTTCGGGGGGCGCTGGCCGCCACCGGGACTGACGCGTGAGGGATCCGACCCGGTCCGGGGTGCCGGCTCTTCTCCTGGGGCCGGCACCGGTCCGCCGCCGATGCGGCCCGTGCGATCCGATGGGAGGCGCGCCCGTGCCGCGCCGCCCGGGCCCGGAGATCTCCGCTCCGAGGCATGGCCGTTCCTTCGGGCCAAGGGAAGGGGCGGCCGGTGGATCGCCGGAACGCTGGGGTCGATTCGCGGGCTCACGGGCCGGCTGCGGGAGCGTCCGTCGGTGGATAGCCGGCGGAGTCCGTGCCAAAGACAGTCGCGAGGCGCTCCCGAGGACCTTCCGCATCGGCGTGGTCGCGCCCGGTTTGCCGGGCGACGGTCGGGCGCCGGGGCCGCGAGGCTTCGGCGCCCGTTCCGTTTCCGACCCCAGGATCCCGCGCGCCCGCCGTCCCGGCACGCGGGGCCGTCACGAAAGTGATTCGCTTTCGCTGTTCCGTCGCCGGCTGCGTGCTAGGTTTCGTCCCATGAAATCCACCGGACGATCCCTGCTGCGCGCCGCCGTCGCGGCCTCCCTGCTGATCCTGACGGCGGGAACCGCCTCGGCCGCCTGTACCGACCCGCCGCAGCCCGGGGTCGACTGGCGGCAGTGCAACTTCGACCGCTACGACCTGGCCCGCATCGACCTGACCGGCGCCCGGCTCGACAACGCCAGCTTCAACCGGGCGACCCTGGCCGGGACCGATTTCTCGCGGCTGGAAGGCGGCCGGGTCCGGTTCCTGGGAGCCGACCTCAAGGAGGCGGTGTTCGACGGCGCCCGGCTGCGCGGCGCCGACTTCACCGAAGCCAAGCTCGAGAACGCCTCGTTCAAGGGCGCAGACCTGGCCGAGGCCCGCCTGGTCTCGGCCAACCTGCGCGGGGTCGACCTGACCGGCGCCAAGCTGCGCGACGCCAATTTCTTCCGGGCCGACCTGTCGGGCGCGACCTGGGTCGACGGCAAGCGGGTCTGCGCCGAGGGCTCGATCAGCTTTTGCCGGTGACGCGGCCGGCGGCGACCTCGATGGGACCGATGCGACAGCTGGGCGGCACCCGATCATCCGAGGACGGTCCCGGCGAGGACGGTCCCGGCCGGCGGGGACCGACGACCTGCCGTCGCCGACTGCTTGCCGCGGCGGCCGCGATCGCCGGCGGCCCGGGCCCGCTGCTGGCCGCCGCCCCTGACGCCACTGCCGGGCGCAACGATCTGATCGGCCGCAACCGCCTGCACACCGTCGCGGCCGGCGAGGTGCTGGTGGACATCGCGGTCAGCTACGGGGTCGGCTACGTCGAGCTGGCGGCCGCCAATCCGGACGTCGACCCCTGGCGACCGGGCGTCGGCAGCGAGCTCGTCATCCCCGGCGAACATATCCTGCCCGACGCACCACGCCGCGGTATCGTCATCAATCTGGCGGAGTTGCGTCTCTATCACTTCGCGCGCGACGGCGGGGTCCGCAGCATGCCGATCGGAATCGGCAGCGAGGGCCTCGAGACCCCCGCCGGCGAGACCCGGGTGACCGGCAAGCGCAAGAACCCGACCTGGTGGCCGCCGGCGTCGATCCGGGCGGAGCGCCCGGAACTGCCCGCCGCCGTGCCACCGGGTCCCGAGAACCCGCTCGGCGACTATGTCCTGGAGCTCGGCTGGCCGCTGTACCGCATTCACGGCACCAACCGGCCCTACGGGGTCGGCCGCCGGGTCAGTCATGGCTGCATCCGCCTGTATCCGGCCGACATCGAGGCGCTGTTCGGCGCGGTGCCGACCGGCACGCCGGTGCATGTCGTCGACCAGTCGATCAAGGTCGGCTGGCAGGGCGGCCGGCTGTTCCTGGAGGTGCATGCAACCCAGAGCCAGGTCGACGCGATCGAGGCCGGCCACTCGGCCGCCGACTGGCCACCGGAGGATCCGACGGCGCTGATCCGCCGGGCGACCGGCGGTGACGACCGGCTGGTCGACTGGACGGTCGTAGGCCGGATCGCCCTGGCACGCCACGGCGTGCCCGGGCTGATCTCGGCCGCTGCGCCGAAGGACCCGGCCGAATAGCTACTTGCGCAGCGACTTGCGGAACATCGCCTCGACCTTGGCGCTGCTCTCGGCGGCGGCCTCGGCGGCCAGCCGGGCGGCGTTCGCCGCCGCCCTGGCGTCCTCGGCCGCCTTGACGGCACGCTCGACCGCCGCGCGATCGCCGGCGGCCAGCGCATCGACCCGGCGCCCCAGATCGGTGACGCCGGTCTCGAGCTTGCCGACCCGGCTTTCCATCGAGCTGACCTCGCTCTCGGTGGCGCAACCGGCCAGGGTCAATGCCGCACCCGCGGCGGCGACCAGATACAACGCCCGAACCATCGACATGACTACGCGCTCCTCGTGACGGCTATCCGCCGCCCGGGTCCGGGCGGCGACCCTTCAATATTGGCAGGACAGCCGGCGGCCGCCTTTGATCTCCCTCAATGCGGGTGTGGTCGCGGACCGCCAAGCTGCGACATACGGCGTGTCGGAGCGGGGGTCGGACACCGCCTCAACCGGGAGAGTGCCATGACCAAGCAAACCGCCGGAAACCCGACCGGGCCGTCGCCGTTCGGCCCGACTGCCAACCCGTTCGCCGCCAATCTGTTCGCCGGCAACCCGTTCGCGAACGCCTTCACGCCTCAGACGGACAGCGTCGACCAGGGCCGGGAGCACGCTGTCCAGGCCTGGATGCAGTTCAACCGCGCGGTCCTGGAAGGGGTCGGCAAGCTGCAGCAGGAGACCAGCCGGTTCGTGATCCGCCGGCTCGAGGAGGACCTGGACCGCCAGCGGCAGTTGCTGGCCTGCCGGTCCCCGGAGGACGCCTGGCAGGTCTGCGCCGACGCCGCCCGCCGGACCGTCGAGGACTACACCGAGGAGGCCGGCCGGCTGTCGGAGATCGCCGCCGAGGTGCAGTACGCCTGCTCGGGCTTCGGCGAGATGCTGGCCGGGTCGGCCCTCGAGACCGGGGCCTTCGAGACCGGGGCACCCGAAGCCCCCGGCCAGCAGGGCAAGCCGGAACGCAAGCCGGCGGCCTGAGCGCCGTCCCGCGTCAGGGCTGCAGGACGTAGCTGCCCGGCGCGTCCGGCAGCACCGCGCGCGCCCGGCCGGCGGATGCCGCGGCGATCGGTTCCGCCGCCACCGGTGTCCCCGAGCGGGCGGCCAGCCAGGCCTGCCACTCCGGCCACCAGGAGCCTTCCGCCACCGGCGTCGCCGCCTCCCAGGTCGCCGGGTCGACGAACACGTCGCCCGGCGCCTTGGTCGAGACCCGATAGTGCCGGTGCGGATGCCCCGGCTCGCTGACGATCCCGGCATTGTGGCCGCCCGAGGTCAGCAGGAAGGTCACCTCGGCGGCCGGATGGGTGGTGATCTTGTAGACCGACCGCCAGGGCGCGACGTGGTCGCGCTCGGTGCCGACCGCGAACACCGGCAGCCGGATGTCGGCCAGGCTGACCGCGCGGCCATCGACCATGAACCGGCCCTCGGCCAGGTCGTTGTCCAGGAACAGCCCGCGCAGGTACTCCGAGTGCATCCGGTACGGCATGCGGGTGGCGTCGGCGTTCCACGCCATCAGGTCGGTGACCGGCTCGCGCTCGCCGAGCAGGTAGTCGCGCACCATGCGCGACCAGATCAGGTCGTTCGAGCGCAGCAGCTGGAACGCCCCGGCCATCTGCCTGGTGTCGAGATAGCCCTGCTCCCACATCATGTCCTCGAGGAAGCGGACCTGGCTCTCGTCGATGAACAGGGTCAGCTCGCCGGCCTCGGTGAAGTCGACCTGGGCGGCCAGCAGGGTCAGCGAGGCCAGCCGGTCGTCGCCGTCGCGCGCCATCGCCGCCGCCGCGATCGACAGCAGCGTCCCGCCCAGGCAGTAGCCGGCGGCGTGCACCCTGCGGCCCGGCATCGCCCGCTCGACCGCGTCGAGCGCCGCCATCACCCCGAGCCGACGGTAGTCCTCCATCCCGAGGTTGCGCTGCTCGGGCCCCGGGTTGCGCCAGGAGATCATGAACACGGTGTGGCCCCGGCCGACCAGCCAGCGCACCAGCGAGTTCTCCGGCGACAGGTCCAGGATGTAGTACTTCATGATCCAGGCCGGCACGATCAGCACCGGCTCGGGATGCACCGCCTCGGTCGACGGCGCGTAGCGGATCAGCTCGATCAGTTCGTTGCGCCACACCACCTTGCCGGGGGTCGTCGCCACGGTCTCACCCGGCCGGAACGCCTCGGTGCCGACCGGCGGCCGGCCGGCCATCGTCCGCTCCCAGTCGGCCAGCAGGTTGGCGGCGCCGCGCCGCAGGTTGGCGCCGCCCTCGCGCAGGGTGGCGGCCTGCAGCTCCGGGTTGCTGGCCAGGAAGTTCGACGGCGACATCACGTCGAGCAGCTGGCGGGCCACGAACGACACCACCGCCTCGTGATGCCGCGACACCCCGGGGATGCCGGTGGTGGCGTTGTGCCACCACTGCTGGGTCAGCAGGAATGACTGGTAGATCATGCTGTAGGGCGCCGCCTGCCACGGCGCGCCGACGAACCGGCGGTCCTGCGGCAGCGGCGCGATGCAGGGCCCGGCGGCGGCGCCGGTCGCCGCGCATTCGCAGGCGTGCAGCCACAGCCGCACCGCCTTGCGCACCGCCTTCTGGACCAGCTGCGCCTGCTTGCCCGGCGAGATCGCCAGGTGGATCGCCCAGTCGCCGAACGCCTCGGCCAGCGACGCCGGCGACAGCCCCATGGTCAGCCGGGCGATCGAGGCGTGCACCTGGCGGTCGATCGCCTCGCCCCCGAGGCCGCCCCACAAGGGCTCCGGCGGATCCACGCTGTCGACCGTCGGCAGCGCGGCGGCGGACCGCTGGTCGTTGGCCGGCGCCGGCCGGCCGATCGGGGTCGCGGTCATCGCTCCTGCTCCCCGCCGGCGTCCGGGCTGTCGGCATCCCGCAGCGCGGTGACGGCGGCACGGATTTCGGCACGGACCGGCTCAGGCTGCCGCGCCACCGCCTCGCCGAGGGTGCGCAGGGCCCGGCGCAGCCCGTGAATCTGGTCGAGCAGGTCGACCACCACCGGCACGGTGTCGGGCTCGACCCCGAGCTCGGCCTCCAGGGTCACCAGCAGCCGCAGCCGGGCGACGTCGACCTCGGCGAACACCAGCCCGCCCTGCCGGACATCCGGGCACACCAGCCCCTCGTCGACCCACAGCAGCAGGCGCTCCTCCGACAGGCCGCGCACGCGCGCGACCACCGCGGTGACGTCAAGCATGGCCGGCCTCCTTCATCAGGCCGGCGCGCGGATCGTAGGCATGGCCGGCCCGCCATTCGGTGACGATCCGCTCGAGCTCGGGGTCGACCGTCGCCGGCAGCACGATCCTCAGGGCCACCAGCTGGTCGCCGTGGTCGCGGCCGGCCCGCACGCCCTTGCCCCGGAGCCGGAGAACCCGGCCGGAACTGGAGCCCTTCGGCACCGTCACCGTCACCGGGCCATGAATCGTCGGAACCGGCACCTTGCCGCCCAGCACCGCCTCGTCGAGGGTGATCGGCAGCTCCAGGTGGATGTCGTCGCCGTCGCGGCGGAACACCGGATGGGCCCGCACCGCGAGCTCGATCAGGGCGTCGCCGGGCGGCCCGTCGCCGAAGCCCGGCCCGCCATGGCCGGCCAGCCGCAGGGTCATGCCGTCATGGGCGCCGACCGGGATGGTCACGTCGAGGGTGCGGCCGTCGGCCATGGTCACCCGGGCCCGGCCGCCGCGGGCGGCGTCCATGAAATCGACCTCCAGGCGGTAGCGCAGGTCGCCGCCGCGGGCATGGAACCCGTGCCGGCCGCCGCCCCGGGGGCCGCCCCGGGGACCGCCCTGGGGACCGCCCTGGGGACCGCCACGCGCGGCCTGCTGGCGGAACAGCTCGGAGAACACGTCGCCGAGGTCCTCGAAGTCCTCGAAGCCGCGGGTCGAATGGTAGGGATGGTCGTGCCCGCGTCCACCCGGCCCGCCGGCATGGGACCGGTAGAACGGGTGCGGCTGCTGCTCGGCGCCGGTGGCGTCGATCTCGCCGCGGTCGAAGCGGCCGCGGCTCTCCTCGTCGCCGACGACCCGGTAGGCCTGGCCGACTTCCTTGAACCGCGCCTCGGCATCGGCATCGCCGGGATTCAGGTCCGGGTGCAGCTTCTTGGCCAGCTTGCGGTAGGCCTTGCGGATATCGTCCTGGCTGGCGTCGGGCGCCACGCCGAGGACCTCGTAGGGTGTCTTCGCCATGCCGGTCACGCCGTCGCTTTCATTCTGCCGCCTTGGCGGTGTCGGCCCCCGCCTCGCCTGCCGCAGCGCCGGGCCGCCGCCGCTCGCCGAGGCACGCCGTCACCGCCGCCCGGTCGAGGGTCTCCCGGTGCTCCAGCTCGGACACCAACCGCTCGACCGCGGTCCGGTTGCCGGCGATCGCCGCGGCCGCCCGGGCCTCGGCCTCCTGCAGGATCCGCCGGACTTCCAGGTCGACCTCGTGGGCGGTGCCGTCGCTGAACTCGCGCGGCTGCGCCATCTCGCGGCCGAGGAAAGGGTGCTCGTCGCTCTGCCGCAGGTCGACCGGACCGAGCCGTTCCGACATGCCCCAGCGCGACACCATCGCCCGGGCCAGCCGGGTGGCCTGGCGGATGTCGTCGTCGGCCCCCGAGCTGACGTCGCCGAGCATCGCCTGTTCCGCCGCCCGGCCGCCGAGCAGCACCGCCAGCCGATCGGCCAGCTCACCGCTCGACTGGGTGTAGCGCTCGGCCTCCGGGATCATGTGGGTGCCGCCCAGCGCCCGGCCGCGCGGGATGATCGTGACCTTGTAGATCGGGTCGGCATTCGGCAGCGCGTGCGCCACCGCGGTGTGGCCGGCCTCGTGGACCGCCAGCCGGTGCTTCTCCGCCGGCCGGATCGTCAGCTTGCGCTCCATGCCCATCATCACCCGGTCGCGCGCCTCGTCGACATGCCGCATGGCGACCTGCTCGCCGTTCTCGCGGGCGCAGGCGATCGCCGCCTCGTTCACCAGGTTCTTCAGGTCGGCGCCCGAGAAGCCCGGGGTGCCGGCGGCGATCACGCCGAGGTCGATATCGTCGGCCATCGGCTTGTTGCGGACATGAACCTGCAGGATCGCCTCGCGCGCGTCCTTGTCCGGCAGGTCGAGGGTGACGTGACGGTCGAACCGGCCGGGCCGCAGCAGCGCCGGGTCCAGCACGTCGGGCCGGTTGGTGGCGGCCAGCACCACCACCGCCTCATGGCCCTCGAATCCGTCCATCTCCGACAAGATCTGGTTGAGGGTCTGCTCGCGTTCGTCGTGGCCGCCGCCGAAGCCGGCGCCGCGCACCCGGCCGATCGCGTCCAGCTCGTCGATGAACAGGATCGCGGGCGCCCGCTTCTTGGCCTCGTCGAACATGTTGCGGACCCGGCTGGCGCCGACCCCGACGAACATCTCGATGAACTCGGAGGCCGAGATGTTGAAGAACGGCACCCCGGCCTCGCCGGCCAGCGCCCGCGCCAGCAGGGTCTTGCCGGTTCCCGGCGGGCCCATCAGCAGGATGCCGCGCGGCGGCTCGGCGCCCAGCCTGCGGTAGCGCTCGGGGTCGCGCAGGAACTCCACCAGCTCGGCGACCTCGCGCTTGGCGTTGTCCTGGCCGGCGACGTCCGCGAAGGTGACCGGCTTGCTCTGGACCTCCTCCTTGCCGGCGCGGCCCTTGAGGAAGGCGTCGACGCCACCGCTCCCCAGTCCACCCCCCAGTCCGCCGCCGAGCCCGCCGGCGCGCGCGAAGCGGGTCCAGAAGAACAGGTAGATGCCGATGAACAGCAGCCACGGCAGCATCGATACCAGCCAGTTGCCGCCGTCCGCCGGCAGCGCGGTGGTGGCCACGCCGTGCTGCTCGAGCGCCGGCAGCAGCGCCGGGTCGCCGGTCGACGGGATCCGGGTGCTGACCGACGGCGAGCTGACCCCGGGCCGGACCTCCATCGGCGCGTCCAGCTGCACCGCGATCTCGTCGCCGCGCATGGTCACGCTCTCGACCCGGCCCTCGTCGACCAGGGTCTTGAAGGTCGAGTAGGCGATCGCGGCACCCTCGCCGGGCGCGCGCTCGACCCGCGACGCCAGCCAGAACGGCAACAGCAGCCCGGCCGCCACCAGCGCAATCCAGATCCAGCGTCGCTCCACCGCAGGTCACTCCCCGGTCGTGATCCGGAATCCCTCCCGACCCGCGGACCTTAGGGGTGCCGGAGGCCGGGCACGTTGACCTGGGTCAACAGCCGCCAGCCGGCGGCGCCGGCACCTCGCTCCCGGCGTTAACGGCCCGTTCATTGTCTTCTCCGCATCCTCGCGCAAGGGGAAGCAGTGCTTGCGGAGGGTGCCCGAATGGCGATCGCCGACGATATCATCGCCCGGCTGACCGGCGAGTTCCTGGATGACGCCGGCGACCGGCTCGCCCGCATGCAGGTCACGCTGACCGACCTGACGGCCCGCCCGAAGGATCGCCGCGCGCTGCTGCTGGACCTCGCCCGCGAGATCCACAACCTCAAGGGCGCCGGCAAGATGTACGGCTTCCCGACCATCTCGCTGGTGGCCGACCGTTACGAGGACTACCTGGAGGCGGGCGCCGAGGCCGATCCGCTGCCGGTCGCCCAGCTTCAGGGATTCGCCGACACCCTGCTCGATATCGTCGAGAGCGGCCGCAACCCGGATCCCGACCGCACCGCCGCGATCCTGCGCGGGCTGCCGTCATATTTCGAGTTCGACCCGGACTCGGTGGTCGGCCGCCCCGGCCGCGCGTTGGTGGTGACCCGGGCCCGCACCCTCGGGCACATGCTGGCCCGCGAACTGGCGAACTGCGGCTACCGGGCGCAGCTGGCCTCCGACCCGTTCGAGGCCCTGCGCTTCGCGGTCGCCGAGCAGCCCGACGTGGTGCTGAGTTCGGCGGTGCTCGACGGGCTCGGCGGGATCGACCTGCTGCGGGCGCTGCGCACCGTGCGCCCGACCGCACGGATGCCGGTGGCGGTGGTGACCTCGTTCGACGCCGGTCACCCGGAGCTGGCCGGCCTGCCGCAGGGCGTGGCGGTGGTCAAGCTCGGCAAGACCCTGGCCGACGACCTGGCCCGGGTGCTGACCGAGGCCGGGGAACTGCCTGGCGCCTGATCCTCGGACGGCTTCCCGCGTCCGAACCGCCGGTCACGCCGCCTGGACGATCCCGGCGGCCTTCACGCTGTCGTCGACGAACGGCTCGAACTTCTTGAAGTTCGCCTCGAACCGGCCGCACAGGTCGCGGGCCGTGGTGTCGTAGGCCTGCTTGTCGCCCCAGGCGCCGCGCGGCTGCAGCACCGCGGTCGGCACGTCCGGGCAGGCCTCCGGCACCAGCAGGCCGAAACGGCCGTCCTCGCGCACCGGCGCATCGGCCAGCCGGCCGTCCAGGGCGGCCCGCACCATGGCGCGGGTGTAGGCGATCTTCATGCGGTCGCCGCCGTTGCCGGCGCGGCCGCCCGACCAGCCGGTGTTGACCAGCCAGCAGGTGGCGCCGTGGCGGGCGATCTTGTCGCGCAGCATGGCGCCGTAGACCGACGGATGGCGCGGCATGAACGGCGCGCCGAAGCAGGTCGAGAAGGTCGCCTGCGGCTCCTTGCCGAGGCCCTTCTCGGTGCCGGCGACCCGGGCGGTGTAGCCCGACAGGAAGTGGTACATCGCCTGTTCGGGAGTCAGCCTGGCGATCGGCGGCAGCACCCCGAAGGCGTCCGCGGTCAGCATGACGATGTTGGCCGGATGGCCGGCGACGCCGGTGGTCGAGGTGTTCGGGATGAAGTCGAGCGGGTAGCAGGACCGGGTGTTCTCGGTCAGCGCGTCGTCGTCCAGCATCAGCGCGCGGGTGACCGGGTCGTGGACCACGTTCTCCAGCACCGTGCCGAAGCGATGGCTGGCCGCCCAGATCTCCGGCTCGGCCTCGGCCGACAGCCGGATCACCTTGGCGTAGCAGCCGCCCTCGAAGTTGAAGATGCCGTGGTCCGACCAGCCGTGCTCGTCGTCGCCGATCAGGGTGCGGGTGCCGTCGGCCGACAGGGTGGTCTTGCCGGTGCCGGACAGGCCGAAGAACACCGCGACGTCGCCCTTGTCGCCGACATTGGCCGAGCAGTGCATCGGCATCACGCCCTGCTCCGGCAGCAGGTAGTTGAGCACGCCGAAGATCGACTTCTTGATCTCGCCGGCATACCAGCTGCCGCCGATCAGGATGATCCGGCGGTCGAAGTCGACCAGGATGAAGGTGCCGGAGTTGACGCCGTCCTCCTTGCCACGCGCCATCAGGCCGGGCGCGTGCAGGATCGTGAAGGACGGCTGGAAACCCTCGAGGGCCGCCGGCTCCGGCCGGATGAACATGTTGCGGGCGAACAGATTGTGCCAGGCGGTCTCCGTCACCACCCGGACCGGCAGCCGGTACGCCGGGTCGGCGCCGGCCCAGCAGTCCAGCACATAGGCGTCGCGACCCTGGTAATAGGCCGCCACCCGCGCATGCATGGCGTCGAACTGCGCCCGGCTGATCGGCTGGTTGATTGCGCCCCAGTCGACCGCGCCGCGGGTGGCGTCGCTCTCGACGATGAACTTGTCCTTCGGCGACCGCCCGGTGTGTTCGCCGGTGGTGACCAGCAGCGCGCCGCCGCCGGTGACGATGCCCTCGCCGCGCCGGATCGCGTCCTCGTACAGCGCCGCCGGCCCGAGATTCCAACGCACCGATTTCAGGTTGGTCAGACCATGGGCCTCGAGCCCGCCGCGGGTCCTGGTGTCGCCGACAAAATTCACGCTGCTTCCTCCACCCTCGATCGGCCGTGTTTGCCCGGCCGGATGATGAGCATCCTGGATAGGGGACCTGTAACCGGAACGCAACGTTGGACGACGCCGCGCGTTCCCCGGGTCTCCGCCCCTGGCGGTCCTGCGACCTTCGGCCGCGGCTGGTATGGCAATCCCGGGCGGCGGCCCGCTCAGGCCCGCAGCACCGCGACGCCCGGCAGCTCCTTGCCCTCGAGCCACTCCAGGAAGGCGCCGCCGGCGGTCGACACGTAGGAGAACCGCTCGAGCACGCCGGCATGGGCGAGCGCCGCCACCGTGTCGCCGCCGCCGGCGACGGTCAGCAGCCGGCCCTGGTCGGTCAGCTCGGCCGCCGCCCTGGCGAGCGCCGTGGTGCCGGCGTCGAACGGCGCGGTCTCGAAGGCGCCGAGCGGACCGTTCCACACCAGGGTCCGGCAGGCCGCCAGGCGCTCCGCCATCGCCGCCACCGTCGCCGGGCCGACGTCCAGGATCATCCGGTCGGCCGGCACCGCGTCGACCCCGACCACCGCCGTCGCCACGCCGGCCGCCAGGGTGTCGGCGACCACGGCGTCGAGCGCCAGCAGGATCTCGCAGCCGCGGGACTCGGCCTTGGCCAGAATCGCCCGGGCGGTGTCGGCGAGGTCGCGCTCGGCCAGCGAGCGGCCGATCTCGACGCCCTGGGCGTGCAGGAAGGTGTTGGCCATGCCGCCGCCGATCGCCAGGATGTCGACCTTCTCGACCAGGTTGCCGAGCAGCTCGAGCTTGGTCGACACCTTGGCGCCGCCGACCACCGCCGCGACCGGCCGCGCCGGCGATTCCAGCGCCCGGCTCAGGGCCTCGAGCTCGGCCTGCATCAGCCGGCCGGCATAGGCCGGGCGCCGCCGCGCCACCCCGTCGATCGAGGCGTGGGCGCGATGCGACGCCGAGAACGCGTCGTCGACGTAGAGGTCGCACAGCGCCGCCAAGGCGTCGGCGAAGTCGGGGTCGTTGGCTTCCTCGCCGGCATGGAAGCGCAGGTTCTCCAGCAGCGCCACGCCGCCATCCGCCAGGCCGTCGACCACCGCCTCGGCATCCGGCCCGACGCAGTCCGCGGCGAACGCCACCTTGCGGCCGACCGCCGCCGACAGCGGGTCGACCAGCGGGGACAGGGACATCTCCGGGTCGCGCCTGCCCTTCGGCCGGCCGTAATGCGAGGCGACGATCACCTTCGCGCCCTTGCCCGCCAGCTCGCGGACCGTCGGCGCCGCCCGCTCGATGCGGGTCGCGTCGGTCACCCGGCCGTCCTTCATCGGAACGTTGAGGTCGAGCCGCACCAGCACCCGCCGGCCGGCCACATCCACCTGATCCAGGGTCTTGAACGCCGCCATCGCCGCGCATCCCCACGCCACTGCATTGTCGGCGGGATGTGCCACAGCGCCGCCCGGGGGGCAAGAGGCGGGGGACCTGTCCGGCATGGGCATTTCTCCGGGTGGCTGCCCTTGATCCGACCGGCGGCGCCCCCACGCTTATTCCCATGACCCGACCGACACCCGGCCCGCTCGCCCTCGCCGCCGCCTACGGCGCCGGCCAGCTGCTCCGTTCCGGCTGGTATCTCGGCCACTACGCCGCCAGCCGGCGCTGGCTCGAGCGGGTCGAGGGCGGCCGGCGACCGCGCCGCAGCCTGCGCGGCCGGATCGTCGGGGCCCGCATCCAGGCGGTGCTGACCCGTGGCGCGCTGGCGCTCGCCGCGCGCGACCTGGCAAATGTACAGGCCGGCATCTATCCGCTGCCGGCCGAACTGCTACCGCGGCCGCTGGCGGCCGGGGTCGACGCGGCGCGCTACTGGCGCGACCTGCCGCGGGTCGCCCTGCGCCGGCGCCGGCGGCGGGCCGGCGGGGCGGTCGGGACGGCGCCCGCGGCGCCGGACGGTGCGGGGGGCTACCCGGACTACTACCTGCAGAGCTTCCACGACCAGTCCGACGGCTGGCTGAGCGGGGAGTCGGCGGCGCTGTACGACACCCAGGTCGAGATCCTGTTCGGCGGGCTGGCCGACGCCATGCGCCGCCAGGCCCTGCCGCCGGTCGCCGACTGGCTGGCGGCGTCCGGCCGCAAGGACGCCACGCTGCTCGATCTCGGCACCGGCACCGGGGCGATGCTGGCGCAGGTCGCCGCGGCGTTCCCGGCGCTGGCGCTGCACGGCCTCGACCTGTCGACCGCCTATCTCGAACGCGCCCGAACCCGGCTGGCCGGGCGCGGCGCGGCCTGGCACGCGGCCAACGCCGAGGCGATCCCGCTGCCCGCGGCCTCGGTCGACCTGGTCACCGCGGTCTACCTGCTGCACGAGCTGCCGGCGGCGGCGCGGACCGCGGTGCTGGCCGAGGCGGCGCGGGTGCTGCGGCCGGGCGGCCGGCTGGTGGTGGTCGACTCGATCCAGCTCGGCGACCTGCCGGCGCTCGACCCGCTGCTGCGCGGCTTCCCCGAGCACTTCCACGAGCCGTACTACGCGGGCTGGGTGGCGGCCGACGTGCGGGCCCTGCTGACGGAGGCGGGACTGGTGCCGTCGGGGTCGGCGCTGGCCTATCTCTCGAAGGTGATCGTCGCCGACCGGCCGTAGGAGCCGGCCGGGAGGTTGCGGCCATCGATCATCGGCGCCATGAAGGGCACGGTCCTGCGCTATGACGAGCCGTTCGCGCCGGCGGCCGGCCCGGAGGAATGGGACGCTCAGCGTTGATCGTCGTGGACACCCACGTCCTGGTCTGGGCCGTCCAGGACGACCGCCGGCTGGGCAGCTCGGCGCGCGCGCTGATCGACCAGGCGATACGCGCCGATGGGCTCCATGTGGCCGCGATCACGCCCTTGGAGATTGCCATGCTGGTGCAGCGTGGCCGTCTGGCCCTCGGTCGCGACGTGGCGGCCTGGATCGACGAGGTCCTGTCCCTGCCCGGCGTGCATGTCGTCCCGCTCGAGCCGGCGATCTGCGTCGACAGCGTGCGATTGCCGGGTGACGCGCAAGGCGATCCGGCCGACCGGATGATCATTGCGACCGCACGACACGAGGGCTTTCCGCTGCTGACCGGGGACCGCACGATCCTGGCGTACGGCGTTGCCGGCCATGTCGGCACCGTCGACGCCCGGGAGTGACCGCTACCGATACGGATCCGCCGCGTCGCGCAGGCCGTCGCCGAAGAAGTTGAAGGCCAGCACCACCACGATCACCGGGATCACCGGCGTCATGATCCAGGGATACAGCTCGACCGCGTTGATGTTCTGCGCCTCGGTCAGCAGCACGCCCCAGGAGGTGATCGGCGGCCGCAGGCCGAGGCCGAGGAAGCTGAGCGCGGTCTCGCCCAGGATCATGCTGGGGATCGTCAGGGTGGCCGAGGCGATCAGGTGGCTCATGAAGCTGGGCAGCAGGTGGCGGCCGATGATGCGGCGCGGCTTCGCCCCCATCAGCTCGGCGGCCACGCAGAAATCCTCCTCGCGCAGCGCCAGCAGCTTGGAGCGCACGGCGCGCGCCAGCCCGGTCCAGTCCAGCAGCCCGAGGATCAGGGTGATGCCGAAATAGATCACGATCGGGCTCCAGGTCACCGGCAGCGCCGCCGACAGCGCCATCCACAGCGGCAGTTCCGGGAACGACCGGATGATCTCGATGACCCGCTGGATCGAGGCGTCGATCCAGCCGCCGTAGTAGCCGGCGATGCCGCCGATCACGATGCCCAGCACGAAGCTGACGATGATGCCGATCAGGCCGACGGTCAGCGAGATCCGGGTGCCGAAGACGATCCGCGAGAACATGTCGCGGCCCAGCCGGTCGGTGCCGAGCAGGAACAGGGTGCCGCCCTCGGCCGGGCACACCAGGTGCAGGTCGGCGTCGAACAGCCCCCAGAACTGGTACGGGTCGCCGGAGCACAGGAACCGCAGCTTCTGCACCTTCTCCGGGTTCGGCTCGTAGGTGCGCTTCAGGGTGCGCAGGTCGAGGGTGTAGTCGAGGCCGAGCACGTAGGGCCCGACGAACCGGCCCTCGTGGAACAGGTGGATGCCCTGCGGCGGGGCGTAGATGTGCTCGGTGTGGCGGGTCGCCAGCGCGTAGGGCGCGATCAGCTCGGAGATCAGCACCGAGGCGTACAGCACCGCCAGCACCACGCCGGAGATCACGGCCAGGCGGTGGCGGCGCAGCTTCCACCACATCATCCGCCACTGCGACGCCATGTAGTAGCGTTCCTGCTGCGGCGTCAGCGCCTCGTCGGCCGCCGGGTTGAACGGCGCCCGGTCGACGAAATGGCGGGGCCGCGGACGCGGCGCGTCGCTGGCGCTCATCGTGCCGTCCCCTTCATCGGGCCCCTCATCGCGCCGTCCCCCCGCCCAGCCGGATCCGCGGGTCGAGCCAGGCCAGCGCCAGGTCCGACAGCAGCATCCCGACCACCGTCAGCACCGCCAGGAACATCAGGAACGACCCGGCGAGATACATGTCCTGGCTCTGCAGCGCGCCGATCAGCATCGGCCCGGTGGTCGGCAACGACAGCACCATCGCCACCACCGCCGAGCCCGACACCACCTGCGGCAGCATGTTGCCGATGTCGGCGATGAACGGGTTCAAGGCCATCCGCAGCGGGTATTTCAGCAGCGCCCGCAGCGGCGGCAGGCCCTTGGCCCGGGCGGTGACCACATACTGCTTCTGCAGCTCGTCGAGCAGGTTGGCGCGCAGCCGGCGGATCATCGCGGCGGTCCCCGATGTCCCGATCACCACCACCGGCACCCACAGGTGCTCGAGCACCGACAGGATCTTGCCCCAGGTCCAGGGCTGGTCGATGTAGGACGGGTCCATCAGGCCGCCGATCGAGGTGCCGAACCACACATTGGCGAAGTACAGCAGCACCAGCGCCAGCAGGAAGTTCGGCGTCGCCAGACCGATGAAGCCGACCAGGGTCAGGCCGTAGTCGCCGACGCTGTACTGGTGGGTCGCCGAGTAGATGCCGATCGGAAACGACACCAGGTAGATGAACAGGATGGTGCCGAAGTTCAGCACCACGGTCAGCAGCACCCGGTCGCCGACCACGTCGGAGACCGGCAGCTGGTACTCGAAGCTGTAGCCGAAGTCGCCGCGCAGCAGGCCGCCGGCCCATACCGCGTATTGCTGCCACATCGGCAGGTCGAGGCCGTACTGGGCGCGCAGCGCCGCGATCTTGGCAAGGTCGACGTTCTCGCCCTGGCTTTCCATCTCGGCGATCAGGGTCGACAGGTAGTCGCCGGGCGGCAGCTGGATGATGATGAAGGTGATGATGCTGATCGCCACCAGGGTCGGCACCATGACCAGCAGCCGTCGCACCAGATAGTCGAACATGTCCGGCCCCTAGCGTCGGCTGCGCACGGCCGCGGTCAGCACCGACTCCGGCGTCCGCGGACGCGCCGGGCCGAAGAAGAAGGTGTCCGGCCGGTAGATGCCGAAATGCGCACCGGGCTCCCAGGCATAGATGCCCTGGACCGGCACGTTGTGCAGCTCGAGGTCGACGACCACCGGCTGCAGTACCCCGGCGATCAGGCCGATGGTGTAGGTCTGCTCGGCCCAGATCGTCAGCATCTCCTGCCAGATCCGGGTCCGCTCGGCGCGCGAGTCGGCCACCCGCCAGCCGCGGTACAGCGCCATCAGCTCGCGGGCCGCCGGCAGGTCGGGCGCCTCGCCGGCCTTGCCGCCGGTCTGGTAGTGCTGCCCCCATTTCGGCCACATGTACTGGTTCTGGTCGGTCGGCGCGAAGGCCTGCGGGCTGGTGTCGGCGGTCGCCAGGCCGTTCTCGATGCCCGACCAGATCGACATCAGGGTCTTGCCGGCGAACACCCGGTTGCGGAACACGGTTCGCTGGGTCGGCCGGGTGTAGAGCTTGATGCCGACCGCCATCCAGCCGTCGTGGATCAGCTCCAGCACGTCGGTGTGCTCGGTGCTCTCGCCGGCGGTCTCGACCACGATCTCGGCCGGGCGGCCGTCGGGCAGCAGCCGCACCCCGCGGTCGTCGCGCGCGGTCAGGCCGATTTCGTCGAGCAGCGCGTTGGCCGCCGCCGGATCGTAGGCCGCCCATCTGTCGCGCAGCCCGTCGCGGTACAGCGGCGAGCGCGGCAGCACGGTGTCGTTCCCGTCCAGCGCCAGCCCGTAGTAGATGACCTCGTTGATCTCGTGCCGGTTGATCGCCAGCGACAGGGCGTGTCGGAACCGCACGTCGCGCATCAGGCCGCGCCACGCCGGGTCCTCGGCGTTCATGTTCGGGTACAGCGCCAGGTGCGACCCGTAGGCGGTGCGCCACAGATAGGTCTCGTAGCCCGACCGGGTCTCCGACTGCCGCAGGAAGGTGTAGTCGTCGAACGACAGGTAGCGGGCCTGCAGCGCCGACTCGCCGGCGCCGGTCTTGGCCGGGATCAGCCCGGGCGCCGCGACCTGGAACACCACCTCGTCGATGTAGGGCAGCTGCCGGCCCTCCGGGTCGACCCGGTGGTAGTAGGGGTTGCGGCGGTAGACGAAGCGGTCGGCCGGCGGCTCGGTGACCGCCATCCAGGGCTGCAGCGTCGGCAGCGCCGGGTTGTCGAACTTGTACATGTTGTCGAGCTTGTTGTGCAGCGCCGCCCAGTTGCGCTGGTGCCCGAACTTGACCCGCTTCTCCAGTTCGGCGTGGTCGGCGTATTTGTCGTGCACCTGCTTGAGGTAGTGCGACGGGCGGTACAGGTAGAGCGGCCGCGCCCCGGCCAGCGCCGGCAGGAACTCCGGATTCGGCCGCGACCAGGAGTAGCGGACCCTGGTCGGCGACAGGATCTCGACCTTCGGGGCCTCGCCGTCCAGCATCAGCTCGCTCGGCGGCCCGGTCGGCGACAGCTCCGGGTTGTTGGCCACGTCCTCCCAGAAATAGCGGAAGTCCTCGGTGGTGAACGGCGCGCCGTCGGACCAGCGATGGCCCTCGCGCAGGGTGAAGGTGAACACCCGGTCGTCCTCGACCTCGACCGCCTCCGCCAGATCCGGCTTCAGCTCGAAGGTGTTGGGCTCGTAGCCGACCAGCCGGGCGTAGCCGTAGACCACCATCTGCCGGGTGTCCTTGTCCCGGCCCATGATCATCGACAGGGTGCCGCCGTACTGCCCGGGCTCGCGCCCGTCGGGGCTGAAGTCGGCCACCGCCGGCCGCTGCGGCAGGCGCCCGGCGATCGGCGGCAGCTTGCCGGCCGCGACCTCGCCGGCCAGGGCCGGCGGCTCGACATAGCCGGCGGCGGCGGCGGGCACCGCTGCGGAGAGCCATAGCAGGGCTGTGAAAAGGGCAACCAGCGGGGCACGGGTCATGACGCGAGCCTCAGGGTCAGGATGCGCGGGTCGGCACGCACGAAATGCTCGTCGCCGAGATCGACGAAGGCCGGCCTGTGGCCGTCGTCGATGGTGAACGGCGCCGGCCAGTCGGCCGGATGCGAGGCCCGCTCGTCCATGATGCGCGTGAAGTCGAGCGGCTTGTCGAGGTTCGGGTCCGGTACCGCCGCCAGCAGCGCCCGGGTGTAGGGATGCACCGGGTTGCGGAACAGCTCCTCGCGCGGCGCCAGCTCGACCAGACGGCCGGCGCACATCACCGCGATCCGGTCGGCGATGTAGTCGACCACCGCCAGGTTGTGCGAGATGAACAGGTAGGTCAGGCCGAGGGTCGCCTTCAGGTCCTTCAGCAGGTTCAGGACCTGTGCCTGGATCGAGACGTCGAGCGCCGAGACCGGCTCGTCGCAGATCAGCATCGGCGGCTTCAGCGCCAGGGCCCGGGCGATCCCGATGCGCTGGCGCTGGCCGCCCGAGAAGCTGTGCGGGTAGCGGCTGAGATGGCGGGCGTCGAGGCCGACCAGCTTCATCAGCTCCGACACCATCTCGCGGCGCCAGGCCGGGGTGCCGACGCCGTGGATCACCAGCGGCTCGGCGATGATGTCGAACACCGTCATGCGCGGGTTCAGCGACCCGAACGGATCCTGGAACACGAACTGCAGCTTGCGCCGGAACGCGGTCAGCGCCTCGCCCTGCAGCGCCAGCACGTCGGTCTCGCCGTCGTCGTCGGTGAAGGTCACGCCGCCGGCGTCCGGGCCGACCGCGCGCATGATGACCTTCGACAGCGTGGTCTTGCCGCAGCCCGACTCGCCGACCAGGCCCAGGCACTCTCCGCGCCGGACCTCGAACGACACGTCGTCGAGCGCCAGCATGGTCCGGGCCTGCTTGCCGAACAGCCCGGCCTTGCGGATCGTGTAGGACTTGCTGACGCCGCTCACCTTCAGCATCGGGGCCGTCTGGAGGGCCGCCTGGGACGCCGACTTCCCGTCCTCGCCGCCGGACAGCAGGTGCCCGGTCACCGTCTGGATCTCGCGCAGCGGCTTCAGCCGCTCGCCCGGCGCCATGTCGAAGCGCGGGACCGCACCCATCAGCGCCCGCAGATACGGGTGCTCGGGGCGCCGGAAGATGTCCTCGACGCCGCCGGATTCCATCACCCGGCCGCGATACATCACCACCACTTCCTCGGCCACGTTGGCCACCACCCCGAGATCGTGGGTGATCATCAGCACCGCCATCCGCAGCTCGGCCTGCAGGTCGCGGATCAGCTTCAGAATCTGCGCCTGGATGGTGACGTCGAGGGCGGTGGTCGGCTCGTCGGCGATCAGCAGCGCCGGCCGGCACACCAGTGCCATCGAGATCATGGCGCGCTGGCGCAGGCCGCCCGACAGCTCGAACGGATAGGTCCGCAGGGCCCGGGCCGGGTCCGGGAAGCCGACCAGCCGCAGCATGTCGCGGGTCAGCTCGCTGGCCTCGGAGCCGGACACCGAGCGGTGCAGCCGCAGCGCCTCGGTGATCTGGTCGCCGACCGTGTGCAGCGGCGACAGCGAGGTCATCGGCTCCTGGAAGATGATCGAGATGCGGCCGCCGCGCAGGTCGCGCATGGCCCTGCCGTCCGGCGCCAGCCGCACGATGTCGGTGATGGTGCCCGGCTTGTTCGGATCGGCGAACAGGATCGAGCCGCCCAGCACCTTCGCCGGCCGCGGCAACAGCCCCATGATCGCCTGGCTGACCACCGACTTGCCGGAGCCGGACTCGCCGACCAGGGCGACCGTGCCGCCGCGCCTGACCTGGAACGAGACGCCGTCGACCGCGACCAACCGGCCTTCCGGCAGGTCGAACCCGACCCGCAGGTCGTTGACCCGCAGCAGTGGCGTGGTGCGGTCGTTCATCCCATCCCCACGCGGTCGTCGGATCTCGACGCCGTGTCCCCCGGTTGCAGCCCCTGCGGCAGCGTCTGCGGGCTCCCCCCCGCGGCGACGCCGAGTGCCCGCAGATTCTCCCGAGTGACGTGGGAAAGCGCAAGCCGGTTGCGCGTCGCCGCCGCCGCCGCCCGCTCGACCACGGTCTCGAAGCCGTCGAGGCTCGATTCCGCCGCGATCGCCGAGCCGTCGCCGCGCAGCCGCAGCTGCATCCAGCCGCCCTCCTTGTCGCGCCGGGTCGCGAAATAGCTCAGGTCGAGACCTTCCAGGGCGTCCCAGCGGATGGCCCGGCCGAGCGGCCCGGTCGAACGGATGCCCCGGTCGTCGACCTCGATGACGGCGGCGCCGCGTTGCCAGGTGCGGAACAGGTAGACGACGAACAGCAGGGCGCAGACCGCGAAGGCGGCGGCCAGCCACCACACCATCGGCAGGAACAGCACCGGCCCGGCGGTCACCAGCAGCCCGAACCCGCCGCGGGTATAGTCCCCCAAGATCGCGCCCCGCTCGTATCGGTGCGTCGTCACCCCATCCTCCGCGTCTCGTTGCCGGGCCCCGGTCCGGGAGCCGAGGCGGCCCCCACGACGGCCCCCACGGCCGCCAGGGCCGCCGCCGGATCCAGCCACCGCACCGCCGAATGCCCGCCCAGGGCGGCCAGCAGCGGCCGCCATGCGCGCCATGCCGCGGCTCCGGTGACCAGGTGATGGGACAGGATTCCTATCGGCCCGTCCACCGGCGAATCGTGATCTTCCGCCGACGACCGGGATCGGATGCGGACCGCGAGCGCGGCGGCGGCGGCGGCGGCGGTCAGCGGCAGGCGGTCGCCGCGCCAGTCGATCAGGTCGACATGGGTGTCCAGCCGCGGCACCGCGGCGGCCGGCACCGCCCGCCCGGCCGGGGCGAAGCCCGACAGCGCGACGATCCCGGTCTCGCCGAGCCGGGCGAGCAGGTCGTCGCCGATCCGGTTCCACGGCGGCACGAAGCAGGCCAGCGCCCGCTCGCCGGCCAGGGCCGCCAGGCGCCGGCGCGCCTCGGCGATCTCCGCCAGCCGCGTCCCGGCCTCGCGCTCCGGCCCGAATTCCGACTTCCTGGCGCCCGCGGGGGCATGGTTGGCGTGGGTCCAGCCATGCACGAACACCCGGGCCGGGCTGCCGGCCAGCGCCGCCACCGCCGCCGGCACGGCGCGCCCGGCGACCGCCGCCAGGGCCGGCGCGATGCCGTGCTCGCCGAGCGCCTCGAGCAGGGCATCGAGCGCCGGCGTCGGCTGCTCGAGGTCGTCGTCGCGCCACCACAGGCCGACCGTCCGGCCGGCCGCCGCCAGGTCGTCCAGGATCGCGCGCAGACGATCGATCCCGGCCCCGGCAACCGCGCCGGTCATGCCGTGGTCCGGTCGCGGATCGCCCGCGCCACCAGCGCCGCCGTCGCGCGGGCGCCGTCCAGGTCGACCGCGGGGACCGCGTCGCGCGGCCGGGCCGCCGCCCGGGTCATCGCCGCCGCCAGGCTGTCCGGGCCGAGGTCCGGCTCGGCCACCACCTCGAGGGCGCCGGCCTCGGCCAGCAGCTCGGCGCGCAGCCGCTGCTCGGTCTCGACCCCGCCCTCGAACGGCACCACCACGGCGCGGGCCCGCACCGCCATCAGCTCGAGCAGGGTGTTGTAGCCGGCCTGGCTGATCGACAGCGCCGCCCCGGCCATCAGCGCCGGCAGGTCCGGACGCATGGTCTCGACGATCAGGTTCGGCCGCCCGAGGCCGCGCAGGTGGTCGACGGCGTCCGCCCGCATGTGGTGGCCGGTGACGAACCGCCAGGTCCGGTCGGCCATCGGCAGCGCCGGCATGGCGTCGGCGATCCGCCGCATGAAGTCGTGCCCGACAGCGCCGCCGCCGGCCGACACCAGCACCTCGCCGGCGGCCAGCGGGTCGGCCTCCGGGACCGCCAGCTCGTCGACGTTGACCACGTAGCCGGTGTAGTCGACCGGCACCCGGATGTCGGCGGCCATCGGGAAGGTGCGCTCCAGCCGGATCAGCCGCGGGTCGGCATGGATCAGCGCGCCGTCGTACCAGGCGTTGAGGGTGTCGACGATCTCGCGGTTGCGGTCGGCGCGCGGCTTGGTGACCAGGATGTCGCGCATCGACGACAGCACCACCGGGCGCCAGGCGGCGGCCCGCGCCGCCGCCAGCAGCGGCAGCAGCTCGAACCGCATCTGCCTGCGCCCGAACGGGAACAGCTCGGTGATCACCGCGTCCGGCCGGCGCTCGGCCAGCAGTGCCAGCAGCCGGTCGCGGCGGGCGTCGCGGAACCCGTCGTCGATCGGCCGGTCGTGCTCGTCCACCAGCACCTTGAACTGGTCGTCCAGGGCCCGCACCGGCGGCAGCTGCACCAGTTCGGCGCCGCCGAGCGGCAGGTGCGGCACCGGCATGCCGCCGGACACGAAGTCGACCGCCATACCCGCCGCGGTCAGCCCGCGGGCCACCGCCGCGGCCCGCCGCAGATGGCCGATGCCCAGCAGGTTCTGGACGTAGAGCAGGACACGGGGGGCGGGCGCGGTCATTCGGGCGGCTCCGGCGGGCGGCTGGTCATCGGGATGTCGGCGCGCACCAGGGACCAATGCCCGGCGGCGTCCAGAAGGAACAGGTGGGCGGCGGCCCAGTCAAGCCGCCGCGGCGGCTTGCCGGTCATGTCCCAGCCGGTGGCCAGCGCCAGCGCCGCCCGGATCACGCCCTTGTGGGTGACTGCGGCGGTGTCGCGGCCGTCGGCCAGCAGGCGCGCCGCCAGCCCGGCCAGCCGGGCCTGCACGACCCGCGGGCTCTCGCCGCCGGGCGGCGTGAAGTCGAGGCCGCGCGCCTCGTTGGCGACGGCCCCCGGGTCGCCGGCCCGCGCCGCCGCCAGGGTCAGGCCCTCCCAGGCGCCGTAGTCCATCTCGATCAGCGCCGGCTCCGGCTCGGCCGCCACGCCCAGCAGATCGGCGGTCTGGCGGGCCCGGGCGAGCGGGCTGGCCAGCCAGCGGAAGCCGGCCAGCTCGGCCGGGACCCGGCGCTCGCGCACCGCCGCGACGCCCTCCGGCGACAGCGGGATGTCGGCCCGGCCCTGCAGCCGGCGCCCGGCGTTCCAGGCGGTCGGGCCGTGGCGCAGCAGGGCCAGCCGGATCATCGGCGGACCTCCGCGGCGGCGCGGCGCAGCCAGCCGTCGAGCGCGGCGGCGGCGGCGTCCAGGCCGTGTTCGGCCAGCACCGTGCGGCGGGCCGCCTCGCCCATCGCCGGCAGCCGGCCGGGGTCGTCGAGCAGGCCGCTCAGGGCGGCGGCGAAGGCAGCGGCGTCGCCCTCCGGGACCAGCACGCCGGTGCTGCCGTGGCGCACGATGTCCGGCACCCCGCCGGCGTCGCCGGCCAGCACCGGCAGGCCGGCCGCCTGGGCCTCCAGCAGCGCCATGCCGTAGGCCTCCTGGATCGCCGGCCAGACCAGCAGGTCGGCGGCGGCGTAGATCCGGGCGAGGCGGTCGGCCGGCAGCGTCCCGGTCAGCCGGACCCGGCCGGCGATCGCGGCGAAGGCCTCGGCCACCTGCGGCCGGGCCGGGCCGTCGCCGACCGCGACCAGGGTCCACGGCCGGCCGGCGAGGCCGGCGAGCGCCGTGGCGAGCAGGCGGTAGGATTCCAGCTTGGCGCCCGGCCGCATCATGCCGACCGTCAGCAGGACCGGTGCGCCGGCCGGCAGGTCCAGGGCCGCCGCCAGCTCGCTGCGGGCCGGCCCGGGCGCCGGCGGCGCCGGCGGCTCCAGGAACGGCCGCAGCTGCTCGTAGCGACCCTGCGGTCCCAGCGCCGGGCGCACCAGGGCGGCGTCGCGGCTGTTGAGGCCGACCGCCAGGGCGGCGCCGGACAGGGCGGCCAGGACGGCCCGGTGGCCGCCGTCCCACGGCCCGCCGGCGCGCTTGTGGGCGACCGACGCCTCGGCCACCGCATAGGGGATGCCGAGTGAAGCGGCGACCGCCGGGCCGACCAGATCCGGCGCCTTGTAGTACAGGTGATAGGTGAACCAGAGGTCCGGCCGCGGCCGGCGCCCGGCCCGGACCGAGGCGACGTAGCGGTCGGCCAGCCGGGCCCCCAGGGCCGCCAGCCGGCGCTGCCGGTCGGGATCGCCGGCACCGTCGCGGCTGCGCAGCCGGGACGCCAGCTCGACCTCGTGCCCGGCCCGGCGCAGGGCCCGGACCAGCAGCCGCGCCATGGTCCGGTCGCCGGACGGCCGGTCCGAGTCGGGCGGCTTCAGCGGCGCATGGAACGCCACCCTCATATCGCGACCGCCCTGGTCCGACCGGCCGCCATCATGCCACGTCGGCGAGGCCCGGCGCCGGCAGGCCGAAGCGGGCGGCCAGCCGGTCGATGCCGGCGTCGTGCCCGAACTCGGCGCACACCCGCTCACGGCCGGCCGCCGCCAGCGCCGCCCGGCGATCAGGATCGCCCGCCAGTTCGGCCACGGCGGCTGCCAGCGCCGCCGGGTCGCCGGCCGGCACCAGCAGGCCGGTCCGGCCGTCGTCGATCAGCTCCGGGATCGCCGAGACCCGGGTCGCCACCACCGGCAGGCCGGACGCCTGGGCCTCCATCAGGACGTTCGGCAGGCCGTCGCGGTCGCCGTCGCCGGCGATCTTGCTGGCCAGCACGAACAGGTCGCCTGCGGCGAGCGCCGCCAGGACCCCGGCGCGCGGCAGGGCGCCCGACCAGGTCACCCGGTCGGCGATTCCGAGCCGGCCGGCCTGTTCCCGCAGCGCCTTGGTGAGGCCGCCGCCGCCGACATGCACGAACCGCCAGTGCAGCCCGGCCGGCAGCGCGGCCAGCGCCGCCAGCAGGTCGTCGTAGCCCTTCTTGGCGACCGCCCGGCCGACCGAGACGATCACCACCGGGTCGGCCGGGTCGCCGCCGTCGCGCCGCGGCCGCGCCGGCGGCTGCGGGAAGTCGGCGAGGTCGAGGCCGTGATACAGCAGCGCCACCCGGTCCGGATCCGGGGCCAGCGCCGCCAGGTGGTCGCGGCCGACCGCGGTGCAGGTCACCGCCCAGGCGGCGTCCGCCAGCTTCTCGCGCTTCTCCCAGTCGGGCGTCGTCCAGATGTCCTTGGCATGCGCCGACACCGACCAGCCGCGGCCGGTCATCACGGCGGCATAGCGCGCGACAGAGGACGGCGTGTGCAGGAAATGTGCGTACAGATGGGTGGTCGCGGGGTCGAGCTCGGCCGCCAGCACGCAGGCCTGGCCGAAGCGCCGCACCCGGTTCGGCGTCGGGTCGCGCAGCAGGTCGCGCCACCAGGTCGCCCGCGCCGCCCGGTAGCCGGGCAGCCGGCGGGCCGCCAGCCAGCCGCGCAGCACCCGCCGCGGCTCCTGGTAAAGATACTCCGGCAGGTAGTCGACCGCGGCGGTGATGGCCTGGTGGACCGGATGGGTGGCCCGGTCGGTCGGGTGGCGCAGCGAGACGATCCGGAAGTCCAGGCCGCGGCGCTGCAGGCCCAGCAACTCCTGGGCGATGAAGGTCTCCGACAGCCGCGGATAACCCTTCAGGACCACAGCCACCCGGCCGCCCGGCCGACCGCCGCCCTCGACCGCGCCCCCCTCGATTGCGCCGGTCACGCCTGCTGGCGGAACGGGACCACCGGCCTGGCGGCGCGCGCGACGACCCAGCGGTCGACCAGCTGCGCGACCCGGTCGAGCCCGTCCAGCAGTTCCAGACCGGTCGCCTCGGACGGCAGCTTCTGGGCCGGCAGCCGCCGGATCGCCTCGGCCATCGCCTTCGGGTCGCGGTCGCCGTCCTCGACGATCACGCTCAGCAGGCCGAGCTCCTCGGCACGCTTGGCCCGGATGTACTGCTCCAGGCGCGGCACGGTGCGCGGCACGATCAGCGCCCGCTTGTTGAACGACAGGATCTCGCAGAACGTGTTGTAGCCGCCCATCGCGACGATCGCCGCGCAGCGGTCCATCAGCCCCTCGATCCGCGAGTCGAAGGTGATGGCGTGCACCCGGTCGAGGCGTTCGGAGCGCTCGATCAGCTCGTGCTGCTGCTCGTGCGGCATGAACGGGCCGAGGACCATCAGCGCCGGGTAGGGCAGCTGGGCATCCTCCTCATAGGCCCGCAGCACCCAGTCCATCATCGGCTCGCCGTCGCCGCCGCCGCCGGCCGTGACCAGCAGGTAGGGCTCGTCGCCGAACGGCAGCGCCGCCGCCGGCGTCGTCACCCCCGAGGCGTGGCGGCGCAGATAGCCGGTGTAGCGGGTCTTCAGCTTGACGGCGGCGGGCATCTCCATGCCCTCGTAGGGGTCGCAGACCTCCTTGACGCCGTAGACCCAGATCTCGTCGTACAGGTCCTGGAGCGCCGGCAGGACCTTCTTGCGCTCCCATTCCGGCAGCAGCAGCTCCGGCTCGTCCATCACGTCGCGCAGCCCGAGCACCAGCGGGGTGCCGCGGGCCTTCAGCATCTCGAGGGTTTCCTTGACCTCGCCGCGCAGCCCCCAGGGCTCCTTGTCGACGATGAACACGTCCGGATCGAAATGCTCGGCGGTGTGCTTGATGATGGCGGCGCGCAGCTGCACCGTCTCCTCGATGTCCATGTGCAGCGACAGCGAGGTGTAGTCGCCGTTGCGCAGCTTGATGACACCGGGAATCCGGACGAAGTCGACACGGGTCCGGAAGTCGAAGCTGCCGATGATCGGCGAGCCCGACAGGATCAGCACGCTGAGCCCGGGATCGGCCTCGACCAGCGCATGCGCGATCGCGCGGCATCGGCGCAGATGTCCGAGACCGAGCGTGTCGTGGCTGTACATCAGGACGCGGGCGTGCGTCCGACGCCTTAGCTGACTCATCGGTCTCCTCGCGACCGTTGCCGGAAACTTACGACTATCGGCTGCGACCCCTCGCGGGCCGACTATGCCACATCGGGTCTGTCCCCGAAACCGTAACCTTTTCAGCCTCTCCGCAGTTGATCGGCCGGGTGAATGCCCCCAAACTCCGCTGCCATCAACTCTGCCGGACCGGTTACCATGGAACCGAGTATCTACCGGTTCATACTGCGGTACAGCAAGCGCGAACAGATCGTGCTGCTGATCATGACGGGACTGTCGTTCCCGTTCCTGTACTACTCCCTCGACCTGCCCAAGAAGATCATCAACGAGGCGCTCGGGGCCAAGGGCGCGGGCGGATTCCCGGTCGAGTGGCTCGGCCTGACCTTCGATCAGCTGGAGTATCTGTGGACCCTGTCCGGGCTGTTCCTGGCGCTGGTCTGCATCAACGGCGGCTTCAAATACGTCGTCAACGTCTACCGCGGCCAGCTCGGGGAGCGCATGCTGCGGCGGCTGCGCTACGATCTGTACGCGCGGGTCCTGCGGTTCCCGCTGGGCCGGTTCCGGCGCATGAGCCAGGGCGAGATCATCCCGATGATCACCGCCGAGGTCGAGCCGCTCGGCGGATTCATCGGCGACTCGATCTCGCTGCCGGCGTTCCAGGGCGGCACCCTCATCACCATCCTGTTCTTCATGTTCATGCAGGACCCGGTGCTCGGGCTGGCGGCGATCTCGCTGTACCCGATCCAGGCCTACGTGATCCCCAAGCTGCAGCGCCAGGTGAACCTGCTCGGCAAGGAGCGGGTGCGCACGGTGCGCGCGCTGTCCGACAAGATCGGGGAGACCGTCTCGGGCGTGCAGGAGGTGCATGCCAACGACGGCGCGCGGCTGATGCTGGCCCGCTTCGCCGAGCGCCTGGGGCGGATCTACGACATCCGCTTCGACATCTACAAGAAGAAGTTCTTCATCAAGTTCCTGAACAACTTCCTGGCCCAGCTCACGCCGTTCTTCTTCTATTCGATCGGCGGCTATCTGGTGATTCAGGGCGAACTGTCGATCGGCGCGATGGTCGCGGTGCTGGCGGCCTACAAGGACCTGTCGGCGCCGTGGAAGGAGCTGCTCGGCTACTACGAGCGCAAGGAAGACGCCCGGATCAAGTACGAGCAGGTGATCGAGCAGTTCGATCCGCCGGGCGTGATGGACGCCGCCGTGCAGGCCGGCGACGCCGCCGACGGGCCGGCGGGCCCGGCCGGCTTCCGGTCCTCCAACCTCGGCCTGGTCGACGACGACGGCGAGACCCAGCTGGACGGGATCAGCCTGCGGATCGAGCCGGGCGAGCGGGTCGCGCTGCTCGGACCGACCAACGGCGGCAAGGAGGCGCTCGGCCTGGTGCTGGCCCGGCTGGTGCTGCCGACCGCCGGCAGCCTGTCGTTCGGCGACCGCGACATGGCGGCCCTGCCGGAGGCGGTGACCGGGCGCCGGATCGGCTATGTCGGACCGGCGGCCTTCGCGTTCTCGACCTCGATCCGCGAGAACCTGCTGATGGGCGCCATGCACCGCCCGCTGCTGGAGCCGGAGCGCGACGAGGCCGCCCGCGCCCTGGCGCACAAGGCACTCTCCAACGCCGAGGTTTCCGGCAACTCGGTCGACGACCCGGGCGCCGACTGGGTCGACTACGACGCGATCGGCGTACCCGCCGATGCGTCCAGCCTGTCCGGGCGGCTGGTCGAGCTGCTGGACGTGGTCGACCTGTGGGACGACTGCTACCTGCTCGGCCTGCGCGGCACCCTCGACCCGGAACAGCGGCCGAATGCCGCCGCCCGCATCCTGGAGGCGCGTCGCGGCTTCGCCGAGCGCCTGGCCGGCGACCCGGCGCTGGTCGAGCTGGTCGAGCCGTTCGCCGCCGATCGCTACAACACCAACGCCTCGGTGGCCGAGAACCTGCTGTTCGGCACGCCGGTGGACGGTACCTTCTCGGTCGACGCGATCGCCGCTAACGACTATGTGCGCAGCACGCTCGACACCGTCGGGCTGACCGAGGACTTCCTGACCATGGGCCGCGACATGGCGGCCACCATGGTCGAGCTGTTCGCCGACCTGCCGGCCGACCACGAGTTCTTCGCCCAGTTCAGCTTCATCTCGCCGGACGACCTGCCGGAGTTCCAGTCGCTGGTCACCCGGACCGATCGCGGCGGCCTCGACAGCCTGCCCGAGGAGGACCGCACCCGGCTGCTGTCGCTGCCGTTCAAGCTGATCCAGGCGCGCCACCGGCTCGGCCTGCTGGACGACACCATGCAGCGGCGGATCCTGGAGGCGCGCCGGGCATTCGCCGAGAACCTGCCGCCGGAGCTGACCAGCGCGGTCGCGTTCTTCTCGGAGGACAGCTACAACGCCGCCGCATCGGTCCAGGACAACGTGCTGTTCGGCAAGATCGCCTATGGCCAGGCCGACGCGGCGGAACGGGTCGGCACGGTGATCGCCGAGGTGCTGGCCGCCCTCGACCTGCGCTCGACGGTGATCGAGGTCGGGCTCGACTTCCAGGTCGGCATCGGCGGCTCGCGGCTGTCGGCCGCCCAGCGCCAAAAGATCGGCGTGGCGCGCGTGCTGCTGCGGCGGCCGGAAGTGCTGGTGTTCAGCGACGCCATCGCGGCGCTCGACGGTGGCGCCCAGGGCCGGGTTATCGACCGCATCCTGGCCGAGGCCGAGGGCCGCACCGTGGTCTGGGCGCTGCAGAACGCCGAGCTCGCCCGGCGGTTCGACCGTGTGCTGGTGCTGCGCGGCGGCAAGGTGGTCGAGGACGGGCCGCCCGACAAACTTGATCGTGCCGGAACCGAGTTCCGGGCCATGGCCGCCGGCGGCTGACCGGCGAGAGGAGCACGATGAGCATCAATCAGGAAGTCGAACTCCTGCGGAACATTCCGCTGTTCGCCAAGATCGAGCCGTCGAAACTGAAGCTGCTGGCGTTCACCTCCGAGCGCCTGACCTACCAGCCCGACCAGGTGCTGTGCCGGCAGGGCGACCTGGGAGACGCCGCCTACATCATCATCGACGGGGTCGCGGCGGTCCGGATCGCCACGCCGTCCGGCGAGATCGAGGTGGCGCGGCTGGGCCGGGGCGACGTGGTCGGCGAGATCGCGATCCTGTGCGACGTGCCGCGGACCGCCACGGTGACCGCGACCGAGCGGGTGACGACCCTGAAGATCACCAAGGAGCTGTTCTTCCGGCTCGTCAACGAGTTCCCGCAGATCGCCATCGAGATCATGCGCGAGCTGGCCGCCCGCCTGGAGCGGACCAATGCCCAGCTGCGGGATGCGGTCAGCCGCGGCGGGCCGCAGTAACGAGCCGATTGTTTAATCGAAATCAAGGACTTTTGATCATGAGTCGTCTGGACAGCGCGATCCGCCGTCTGCAGGCCCAGAAAGCGGCGCTCGAGGACGCGGCGGACCGGGTGGCCGGCCTGGACGGCCCGGTCCTGGAGTTCGGGCTCGGCAACGGCCGCACCTACGACCACCTCCGCGCGATCCTGCCGGGGCGCCGGATCGTGGTGTTCGACCGGCAGGTCGCCGCGCATCCCGACTGCATCCCGCCGGACCGGGACCTGTATCTCGGCGACCTGTTCGAGACCCTGCCGCGGGCGCTGGCCGAGCTCGGCCCCTGCGCGGTCCTGGCGCATCTCGACATCGGCACCGGCGACAAGGCCGGCAGCATGGCCCTGGTGGCCCGCGCCGCGCCGCTGATCGCCGGGCTGCTGGCCGCCGGCGCGGTTGTCGTCAGCGACCAGCCGATCGAGGGCGTGCCGGGCCTTGACCCGCTGCCGCTGCCGGACGGCGTCGAGCCCGGGCGGATCCACATGCTGGTGCGGGCGTGACGGCCGGCCCGGCAAGCTGCCCGGCGACCAGCTTCGTCGTCACCGACATCGAGGCGGACGGGCCCGATCCCGGCGCGAATTCGATGCTGAGCTTCGGCAGCGTGGCGGTCGACCGGGACGGCCGCGAACTCGGCGAGTTCACCGCCAACCTGCAGTCCCTGCCGGGCGCCGGGCAGGACGTCGGCACGATGGCGTGGTGGCGCACCGAGCCGGACGCCTGGCGCGAGACCACCCGCGACCCACAGGACCCGGCGGCCGTCATGCGGGCGTTCGCCGACTGGGTCCGCAGCCTGCCCGGCATGCCGGTGTTCGTCGCCCATCCGTTGACGTTCGACGGCCTGTGGATCGACTGGTATCTGCGGCGTTTCGTCGGCTGCCGGCTGTTCCGCCGGCCGCGCTCGCCGGGTCTCTGCCATGCCGGCGGGCTCGACCTGCAATCGATGGTCATGGTCGCCACCGGACGGCACTACCGGGACTGCGAACGGGTGCACTACCCCGCGGAATGGCTGGGCGGACACCATCACAGCCACCGGGCGATCGACGATGCCCGCGGCTACGCCCATCTGCTGCTGAAGCTCCTGAACCGGGAGCTGTCGGGCTCCGGACAGGCCGGCTGATGCGGCAGCCGGCGGGCGCCGGTCAGCCCAGGTCCAGGTCGACCAGCACCGGCACGTGGTCGGACGCCTTCTCCCATCCGCGGGCCGCCCGCAGCACCTCGACCCCGGCGACGGCGCCGGCCAGCGGCGGCGTCACCCAGATGTGGTCGAGCCGGCGGCCGCGGTCCGACAGCGCCCAGTCGCGGGCCCGGTAGCTCCACCAGGTGTACAGCCGCCGGTCCGGCGGGATGCGGTGCCGGACCGCGTCGATCCAGCCGAGCCCGGCCTGCAGCTCGGTCAGCGCGTCGACCTCGACCGGGGTGTGGCTGACCACGTCGAGCAGTTGCCTGTGCGACCACACGTCGGTCTCCAGCGGGGCGATGTTCAGGTCGCCGACCAGGATCATCGGCTGCGTCGCGCTGCGGCTGGCCGCGAGCCAGGCCCGCAATTCGGCGAGGAAGTCCAGCTTGTGCGCGAATTTCGGGTTGGCCGCCGGGTCGGGCACGTCGCCGCCGGCGGGGACGTAGAGGTTGTGCAGCTCCGGGCCGCCGTCGATCCGGACCGCCACGTGCCGGGCGTCGCCCCTGGCGCAGAAGTCGTGACGCTCGGTCTCCCGGATCGGCAGCCGCGAGACCACGGCGACGCCGTTGTAGCCCTTCATTCCGACCACCGCCTGATGGGGATAGCCGGCCTCGGCGAAGGCCGCGGCCGGGAACTGGTCCTCCAGCGCCTTGGTCTCCTGCAGGCACAGTACGTCGGGTCGGGACTGCGCCAGCAGCTCGAGGGCGCGCGGCAGCCGCATCCGCACCGAGTTGATGTTCCAGGTCGCGATCCGCATGTCAGGCGACCTGCCGATGCTGGGCAGGCCGGATATTCCGGTAGCGGACCCGGCCGGCGGGCCCGTGCGGCGTCTCGTCGCGGCGGCGCGGCCTCGACGCCTTGGTTGTTTCGAATGCGTTATGAAGACCTCCGATGCACGGTGGATGGCACTGTGTCGGGTCGGTCGGCGGCGATTCCTGGCGCTTCGCCTGGAGAACCGGACCTTCACGACCCCGGCGTCGGGCCTCTTGGGGCACCGCCGAGGCGGCGTTCCGGCGGTCGCCCGGCCGCCGGTGAAGCGGACGAACGTCGTTTCCGCCGGCAACGCGCCCGGCGCCCTCTATTCCGTGTTCTGTCCAATACCTCATTGTATCCTCGATTTAATTCGGATCGATATGCTTGACTGAACGGCGCTGACGGGCGTTGCTCCGCGCAAGACCCGGTCTCCGGACAGCCGCCGCAGGCCGGCGGCGGCGGGTATTTGAACGGCAAGCCGGCCGGCGGTCCAGCCTGGTCGCCCGGGTGACCTCCCCGGAATCCGGACGGAGCCCGGTCCGGCTCCCCGCGCTCAGCCATAACCAAACAACACATCTCAAGTTGTCCGTTAGTTATAGGACAGTTTTGATTGATTGAATTCTGGATCGTTGACATGACTGCCGGCGGTTTTCATAGTCCTCGTTATCCGCCGCCGCGCGGGATTTGCGAGCCCGGCGAGAGAATCGGGGAACTGACTTCACATTGGGAGGATTCAACATGCAGACTCGCCGTCTCGTGCTCGGCGCGCTGGCCGCCGCCGCATTTTCGTCATCGATCGGCGCCGCCCAGGCGGCCGAGGTCACCCTGCGCGTCCATCACTTCCTGCCGCCGGTCGCCAACACCCATGCCAAGGTGCTGGTGCCGTGGAAGAAGGAGGTCGAGGAGGCGTCGGGCGGCCGCATCGCGATCGAGATCTTCCCGGCCATGCAGCTGGGCGGCAAGCCGCCGCAGCTGATCGACCAGGCCCGCGACGGCGTCGTCGACATCGTGTGGGCGCTGCCGAGCTACACCCCGGGCCGCTATCCGACGGCGGCGGTGTTCGAGCTGCCGTTCATGGTGTCGACCGCGGCCGGCACCACCATGGCCGTGCAGGAGTTCTACGAGAAGCACATGCGGGACGAGTTCTCGGACGTCCACCCGCTGATGTTCCACGTCCACGCCCGCGGCGTGATCCACACCAAGAAGCCGGTCGAGAAGATCGCCGACCTCGAGGGCCTGAAGGTCCGCGCGCCCAGCCGCTCGATCGGCAAGGCGCTGGAGACCATGGGCGCCACGCCGGTGTTCATGCCGGTGCCGGCGCTGCCGGAGGCGCTGTCCAAGGGCGTCGTGGACGGCGCGGTGATCCCGTGGGAGATCACGATTCCCCTGAAGATCGCCGAGCTGGTCGACAACCACCTGGTGACGCCCGGGTCGCGCGGCCTCTACACCTCGGTGTTCGTGCTGGCCATGAACAAGGCCAAGTACGAGGGCATGCCGGCCGACCTGCGCAAGATCCTGGACGACCACAGCGGCATGCACATGGCCAAGTGGGTCGGCAAGGTCTGGGACGAGATCGAGGCCCCGGGACTGGCCAAGGCCAAGGCCAGCGGCACGGTCCGCGAGCTGTCGGCCGACCAGGTCGAGAAGATGCGGGCGGTCACCGCCAGCGTGCGCGGCGACTGGATCGCCGAGATGAACGGCATCGGCAAGGACGGCGCCGCGCTCCTGAAGGACGCCGACGCCCTGATCGACAAGTACACGCAGTGAGCCGACACGCGGCCGCCGCCCGGGGCCGTCGATGACGGCCCCTTCCTCCCCGGCCGCCCCCTCCGATCCGGTGGGGGCGGTGCTGCGCCGGCTGTCCGCCGCCCTGGCGGTGCTCGGCGGCCTGCTGCTGGCCGGCGGCGCCGTGCTGACGGTGGTCAGCGTCACCGGCCGTTACCTGTTCTCGGCCCCGATCTCCGGCGATGTCGAGCTGGTCGAACTGGCCGCCGGGGCGGCGGTCGCCGCCTTCCTGCCGTACTGCCAGGTTCGCGGCGGCAACGTCATCGTCGACTTCTTCACGGCGGCGACCTCCGCCCGGGCCCGCATCCGGATCGATGCCCTGCACGGCCTGGTGTTCGCGTTCTGCGCCGGGCTGGTGGCCTGGCAGATGGCGCTCGGCGGCATCGACACCTATGCCAGCAACGACGAGACCATGGTGCTCGGGGTGCCGGTCTGGATCAGCTATGTGGTCATGGTGCCGGCCTTCGGCCTGCTGTGCCTGGTCTGCCTGCACGGCGCGGCGATCCGGCTCCGGCACGGCGTCGAGCCCGCGGGCACCGCCGGCGCAACCGCGGAATGAGCGACAGGACATGACCGGCATCGAACTCGGCCTCGCGGTATTCGCGGGCATGCTGGCGCTGATGGCGCTGCGCATGCCGATCGGGGTGGCGATGATGGTCGCCGGCGGCGGCGGCTTCGCGCTGATCGTCGGCTGGACCCCGCTGATCGCCCAGCTCAAGTCCAGCGCCTACTACCTGTTCTCCAGCTACTCCCTGACCGTGATCCCGCTGTTCCTGCTGATGGGCCAGTTCGCCACCAAGTCCGGGCTGTCGCGCGGGCTGTTCGGCGCCGCCAACGCCTGGCTGGGGCACCGGCCGGGCGGCATCGCGATGGCGGCGATCGGCGGCTGCGGCCTGTTCGGGGCGATCTGCGGATCCTCCCTGGCGACCGCCGCTACCATGGGCCAGGTGGCACTACCGGAGCTGAAGCGCTATCACTACTCGGGCGCACTGGCGACCGGATCCCTTGCTGCCGGCGGGACTCTGGGGATTCTGATCCCGCCGTCGGTCATACTCGTGATCTACGCCATCCTGACCGAGCAGAACATCGCGAAGATGTTCCTGGCCGCCTTCATCCCGGGCATCCTGGCGGCGTTCGGCTATCTGGCGGCGATCGCGATCTACGTCCGGCTGTATCCGGAGGAGGGCCCGGCCGGCCCCGAGCATCCGCTGTCGGAGAAGCTGCGGTCGCTGATCGACATCTGGCCGGCGATGCTGATCTTCACGCTGGTGATCGGCGGTATCTACACCGGCGTGTTCACCCCGACCGAGGCGGCGGCGTTCGGCGCCGCCGGCACCGGCCTGCTGGCGGTCGCGAAGGAGCGCATGGGCTGGCAGGGGCTCAAGGAGTGCCTGCTGGGCGCGGCCGAGGCCTCGGCGATGATCTTCCTGATCCTGTTCGGGGCCGAGTTGTTCAACGGCTTCCTGGCGCTGACCCGGATGCCGGACCTGCTGGCCGAGTTGATCGGCGGCAGCGGCCTGCCGCCGCTGATGGTGCTGGTCGCCATGCTGGTGCTGTACCTGGCGCTCGGCTGCGTCATGGACAGCCTGTCGATGATCCTGCTGACCATCCCGATCTTCTTCCCGGTGATCATGGCGCTGGACTTCGGCCTGACGCCGGAGGGCACCGCCATCTGGTTCGGGGTGATCGCGCTGGTGGTGGTCGAGGTCGGGCTGATCACCCCGCCGGTCGGGATGAACGTGTTCATCATCAACTCGATGGCGCGCGACGTGCCGATGCTCGAGAGCTTCCGCGGCGTGCTGCCGTTCCTGATCTCGGACGGCGTGCGGGTGGTTCTGCTGATCGCGTTCCCCTCGATCACGCTCTGGCTGGTGGGGTTCCTCGGCTGACCGCCCGGGCGCTTGGCCGGACGTCGAAGTGTCGGGTCAGGCTGTTGTATTCGTCGCCTGCGGTCAGCCCGGCGATGCTGCCGTCATGGGTCGGGATGCGCTTTCGGCGGTACGGGACCACCATGTCGACCCGAATCGCCTCGACCGCGCCGCCGAGCCGGACCGGCAGGGAAACCTGGTAGTCGCGTCCTGGGCTCAGGCGGACCCATTCCTCCCGCTCCTCGATCAGGTTGCGCCAGTCGAGCACGATTTCCTCCTGCACGGCGCAACCGTCAGCCGTCGAGCTGGCGTCGCCGTCCGCCAGCCGCACCGCGGAGACCCGGACGAACAGGTTGTAGAAGCGGAAGGCCTCGACGCTTTGGTTCTGGACGTCGAACACCAGCTCGATCAGCCGGGCGTCGTCGCGCCACAGGACCGGCGACCATGAGATCCCCAGAAGGGTGTGGGCGGTCAGCGCCTTGGTGACCACGAAGTAGCGGATCGCCGCCGCCACCGCCGCGGCCGCGGCCAGGACGTTGAAAAGGATGGCGGAAGCGGATTCCAGCCCGGCCAGCAGTGCGGGATCCAGCGTCATCGTCGCAGCTCAGGGCCGCAGGCGGGTCGGCATGCGCGTTCTCACTCGGCGGCCGCCGCCTGGGCGGCGATCCCGCGCATGCGGGCCCGCACCGCCTCGCCGAACGCCCGGAACACCGCCCGGTCGATGCCGGCACAGGGCCGCGGCCATTCCGGGTGCCACTGCACGCCGAGCGCGAAGCCCGGCGCCTCGGCGATCGAGATCGCCTCGATCACCCCGTCCGGGGCGGTCGCCTCGACCCGCACCCGCGCGCCCGGCCGGTCGATGCCCTGGCCGTGCAGGGAGTTGACCAAGTGCGGCCCGGGCCCGGCGATCGCCTCGAGCAGGCCGCCGGGGGTGAGCGCGACCGGATGCGCCTTGCGGTACTTCCAGTCGAACGGGACCTGCGGGCGCATCCGGTGGTCCAGCTTGCCCGTGTCGTCGTGGATGCGCTGCACCAGGCTGCCGCCGAACGCCACGTTCATCTCCTGGACGCCGCGGCACAGCCCCAGGATCGGCACCCCGGCGGCGACCGCCGCGCGGATCAGCGGCAGGGTCACCGCATCGCGCGCCGGGTCGTGTTCCGCAGGATTCTCGCTCGGAGTGCCCTGGTAGTGCTGCGGTTCGACGTTCGAGGGGCTGCCGGTGAGCAGGATCCCGTCGAGTCGCCGGACCAGCACCTCGGGATGCATGCCGACCTCCAGCGCCGGGATCATCACCGGGCAGCCGATCGCCTCGTCGACGATCACGGTCACGTATTTCTCGGTGACCCGCTGCTGGGCGTGCTCCTCGGTCCTGATCCGGCAGGCGGTGACCCCGATCAGCGGCATCATGTTCTCGGCCATGCTCGTCCCCGTCGCTCCGGCGCTGTCCGGCGCCCAGAATACGACAGCCGGCCGGCCGCGCACCACCGCCGACTGCGGCGGCGGCGCCTCGGCGGCGCCGGGATCCGGGTCAGCGGCCGACCTCGTCGCCGGGCTTGCCGAAGTCCCTGGGCCGGAACAGCTCGTTGGCGATCGTCACGCCGAACTCGGGGTCGAGCAGGGCGACTTTCACCGACACCTGCTGGGCGTCGACGATGGTCCACTGCTTGAGCGACAGCGGCCGGTCCTGGAACACCAGGGTGACGTAGCCCTGCCCGGGCTCGGAGCGCTGCCGGACGGTGATCCGCAGCACGTTGGATTCCTTGCGGACCTCCTCGACGATCAGCTCGTCGCCGAACTTCACGTCGTCGTCGACCAGCATGCTGAGCGGCGAGCTGAACAGCGGGATCTGGTTGGTCTGTTTAAGCTCAAGATCCTGATAAGTAATAAGAGTTCCGTCCGATGTAATGAGAATCGGGGACGGCGGATCGTACTCGAACCGCATCCGGCCCGGCCGCCGAAGCCAGACCGTGCCCTTGGCGACGTTGCCGGTCGAGCTGGCCTGCAGGAAGCTCGAGCGCATCGAGGTGATGTCGTTGAAGTACTGCTCGACCCGGGCGATGTCTGCCCGGTCCTCGGCGCTCAGCGGGGCCGCCGCGACCGGTTGAGGAAGCGCCGCGGCGGCCAGCAGGCCGGCGGCGATCAGCGTGCCCGTCAGGGCCGTTCTCAGGGTGCGTGTCATGCGCCTCATTTGCCCCCGGCGCCCGGCCGGTTCAAGCGGCGATTTGCGGTCGGGACCAAGGCGGATTGTGACACCGGCCGGGATCACGGCTCGGAATGGTCGCCGACCAGCACCTCGCGCTTGCCGACATGGTTGGCCTGGCTGACCACGCCCTCGCTCTCCATCCGCTCGACGATGGTGGCGGCGCGGTTGTAGCCGATCTTCAGGTGGCGCTGGATGAACGAGGTCGAGCACTTGCCCTCGCGCGCCACGATCGCCACCGCCTGGTCGTACAGGTCGTCGCCGGAACCGCCGCCCTCGCCGACCCCGCCGCCCATGCCGAGCGGGTCGCCCAGGCCCTCGTCGTCCTCGGTGATGCTGTCGTTGTATTCCGGCTCGCCCTGGGTCTTCAGGTGCCGGACCACGTCCTCGACCTCCTCGTCCGAGCAGAACGGTCCGTGCACGCGGGTGATCCGGCCGCCGCCGGCCATGTACAGCATGTCGCCCTGGCCGAGCAGCTGCTCGGCGCCCTGCTCGCCGAGGATGGTGCGGCTGTCGATCTTCGAGGTGACCTGGAAGCTGATGCGGGTCGGGAAGTTGGCCTTGATGGTGCCGGTGATGACGTCGACCGAGGGGCGCTGGGTCGCCATGATCACGTGGATGCCGGCGGCCCGCGCCATCTGCGCCAGGCGCTGCACGGCGCCCTCGATGTCCTTGCCGGCCACCAGCATCAGGTCGGCGACCTCGTCGATCACCACCACGATGAACGGCAGCGGCGTCAGGTCGAGCGGCTCCTCCTCGAACACCGGCTTGCCGGTGTCGGCGTCGAACCCGGTCTGCACCCGGCGCTTCAGGATCTCGCCCTTCTTCACCGCCTCGGCGAGCCGGGCGTTGTAGCCCTCGATGTTGCGCACCCCGAGCTTGGACATCGCCCGGTAGCGGGTCTCCATCTCGCGCACCGTCCACTTCAGCGCCACCACCGCCTTCTTCGGGTCGGTGACCACCGGGGACAGCAGGTGCGGGATGCCGTCGTAGACCGACAGCTCCAGCATCTTCGGGTCGATCATGATGAAGCGGCAGCGCTCCGGCGGCAGCCGGTACAGCAGCGACAGGATCATGGTGTTGACCGCCACCGACTTGCCGGAGCCGGTGGTGCCGGCGATCAGCAGGTGCGGCATGCGGGCCAGGTCGACCGCCACCGGGCTGCCGCCGATGTCCTTGCCGAGCGCGATCGTCAGCTTGCCGCCGCTGCCGCCATAGGCCTCGGATTCCAGGATGTCGCGCAGGTAGACGGTCTCGCGCCGGCTGTTCGGCAGCTCGATGCCGATGACGTTGCGGCCCGGGACCACGGCGACGCGGACCGACACCGCGCTCATCGACCGGGCGATATCGTCGGACAGCCCGATCACCCGCGACGACTTGGTGCCGGGCGCCGGCTCCAGCTCGTACAGGGTCACCACCGGGCCGTAGCGGACCTTGCCGATGGTCCCCTTGACCCCGAAGTCCTGCAGCACCGATTCCAGCATCCGGGCGTTCTGCTCGAGCGAGTCCTCCTCCGGCCCGTGACCCAGCACCTTAGGCTCGGTCAGCAGGTCGAGCGCGGGATAGGCGTAGTCGCCGCCCGGTCCGAGATCGAGACTGCCCTGGCTGGCGGTGGTGGGCCGCGGCGGCCGGGGCGCCGGCTTTTCGACCCGCTTGGCGGCGCGCTGGGCGGCCCGCACGGCCACCGCCGGGCCGCTGTCTGCGTCGCCGGCGTCCCGCTCGCGGCATCGGCCGGCCGGCCGGCCGTCTACCTCGAAGGGCGGCTCGTCGTCGTCCGGGTCGGTGTCGCCACCCGAAGCGCGCCCGGCCGGGGCACGGCCGAACTGCGGCTCTTCCCGGCCGTCGCGGCTGCGGGCCAGGGCGCGGGCGCCGAAGCGCCTGCCGACCCGGGCGCCGGCGCCGGCGCCGCGCCAGCCGAGCCGGGCACCGCGGCCGATCAGGCCCGCGGCGGCGCGGGCCAGCATCCAGAGCCCGACCGCGGCGTCGCGCACGCTGTAGCCGACGCACCACAGGGCCAGCCCGATCGCCAGCAGGCCGGCCAGGATCGCGACCGGCACGATGCCGCCGACCGGCTCGAGATACGGGATCAGCCGGCCGGATGGCTGCAGGAACAGCTGGCCGAGGAAGCCCCCGAGCCCGGCCCGCAGCGGCCAGGTCGGCGGCACCGGGGCGGCCGCCGCCGCCAGGGTGGCCAGGGCCAGCGCCGGCGGCAGCAGGGCGACGCGCAACGCCGGGCGGCCGATCGCCTCGTGCCGCAGCAGTCGCCAGCCCCAGATCGCCGGCACCAGCACCAGCAGGGCGCTGGCGACGCCGAGCGACTGCAGCAGCAGATCGGCCACCACCGCGCCGGCCAGGCCGAGCGGATTGGCGATCTCGCGGCCGCCGGCGGCACCGGCGGTGTTGAGCGACGGATCGGCGACGTCGAACCCGACCAGCGCCACCGCCAGGGCGGCGGCCAGCGCCACCAGCACGATGCCGGCGATCTCCGCCGCGCGCCGCTTCAGGTAGCGGCTCGCGACGTCCGGCAACAAGGTCCTCGTTTCGCCTCGGCTGCTGGCGCGCGCCATGGTTCCGCCATCCCCGTCGCAGCACGGCGCCTCTCCCCATCCTGGGGATATCGCCGTATCGGTTTTGTTCCAATCGGATTTCTACTCTAACGGACAAGTGCTTAGCGAGCAACCTTCAGGCAGAGCCTAAGCTGTTTCCGATGAATCCCGCAGGGCCCGGACCGGCCCGCCAAAGAAAACGGGCCCGGAAGCGATGCCGCCGGGCCCGAGTCGAGGGAGAGTGGAAGGCCCGGGGAGGCTCCGCGGGAGCCGCCCCGGACCGGGTCGTCGTCAGATGGTCTGGGAGCCGCGCCCGAACTCGGGGTAGGCCTCCAGGCCGAGCTCGGCGCGATCGAGGCCCATGTCCTCGTCTTCCTCGCTCGGCCGCAGTCCCATGATCGTCTTCAGCACCAGCCAGACGATGCCGCTGGTGACCACCATGAACACGCCGACCGCGAGGATGCCGACGATCTGGTTCACGAAGGTCGCGTCGCCGTTCGAGAACGCCACCGCGATGGTGCCCCAGACGCCGCACACCAGGTGAACCGGGATGGCGCCGACCACGTCGTCGATCTTCAGCTTGTCGAGCAGCGGCACCGTGAAGACCACCAGCACGGCGGCGACGGCACCGACGAACACCGCCATGCCGACCGACGGGGCCAGCGGCTCGGCGGTGATGCCGACCAACCCGCCGAGGGCGCCGTTCAGGGCCATCGTCAGGTCGACCTTCTTGTACATGATCGAGGTCAGGATCACCGCGACCACCACGCCGGCCGCGGCCGCGATGTTGGTGTTCACGTAGATCGTGGCGATCGACACGATGTCGGCGGCCGAGCCCATGGCGAGCTGCGAGCCGCCGTTGAAGCCGAACCAGCCGAGCCACAGGATGAAGGTCCCGAGGGTCGCCAGCGGCAGGTTGGAGCCCGGCATCGGGTTGACGCTGCCGTCCTTGTTGAACTTGCCGCGCCGGGCGCCGAGGATGATGGCGCCGGTCAGGGCCGCCCAGCCGCCCACCGAGTGCACGATGGTCGAGCCGGCGAAGTCCAGGAAGCCCATCCCGCTCAGCCAGCCGCCGCCCCAGCTCCAGGAGCCCTGGATCGGGTACAGCACGCCGGTCAGCACGACCGTGAAGATCAGGAACGGCATCAGCTTGATGCGCTCGGCGAGCGTGCCGGAGACGATCGACGCCGCGGTCGCCACGAACACCATCTGGAAGAACCAGTCGGAGGCCGCCGCGTAGGACGACTCGTCGGCGTTGAACACGAAGCCGTCCGCCGTCACCTGGGCGTCGGCCGCGGCCCACGGGCCGGGCGTGCCGAAGTAGCCGCCGTCGACGCCGCTGTACATCAGGTTATAGCCGATCACCCAGTACAGCAGGCCGGCGATCGCGTAGAGCGTGATGTTCTTGGTGCACTGCATGGCGGTGTTCTTGGTGCGGACCAGACCGGCTTCGAGCATCGCGAAGCCGGCGGCCATCCACATCACCAGGAAGCCGTGCAACAGGAAGGAGAGGCTGTTCAGGATGAACACCGTCTCCGGATCGACCGCCGCCGACGCCGAGTGCGCGAACCCTGCGGTCGCGGCAGTCGTGGCGAAGGCCAGCAGGCTGAAGGTCGTGAACTTCTTCATCGTAGGGATCCCCCGCCTTTCTCAGAGCGCGTCCGCGTCGGTCTCGCCGGTACGGATCCGCACCGCCTGCGACACGTCGAGCACGAAGATCTTGCCGTCGCCGATCCGGCCGGTGTTCGCCGCCTTCTGGATGGCTTCCACCACCGGCGTCACCAGGTCGTCTCCGACCACCACTTCGACCTTCACTTTCGGCAGGAAATTCACGGAGTACTCCGCGCCCCGGTAGATTTCCGTCTGGCCCTTCTGCCGACCGAACCCCTTGACCTCGCTGACCGTCAGACCCTGGATCCCCAGGGCGGTGAGCGCTTCACGGACCTCGTCGAGCTTGAAGGGTTTGATAATGGCCATGACCAGTTTCATGTCGCCAACCCTCGCGCCATTGCGTGTTCCCGAAAGATCCGAGCGGCGTCCGGGCGACCCCGATATTCCCCCCAGGACAGCCCGCGCGCCGCGCGGATCACCCGCACTCGGCGGGCCGGGTGTCAGATCATCAAGAAGCGTGCCGGTTTTCTTGCAGTGCAATAAATCGTTTAATGACAGTATGTTGCGCCGAATCGGCGGCCGGCGAGACAAGACTGCACCAGAATGTATGCATATTTTATGTGCACAAACTCGAACATGCCTGCCTTTTGATCAGCCACCCGCGACGCGGCGTCGCGCTTGCCCGCCGTCCGGTCTCCGCTAGTGTCTAGTCCGAGGGTCACCGGTCACGGAGCAGGCAGCATGGAACGGGCGGATGCCGTGATCGCGGGGGCGGGGCTCTCGGGCCTGTCGGTCGCCCTGGCCCTGGCCGAGGCCGGGTTGCGGGTGGCGGTGGTCGACCGCTCCGACCCGCGCGCCACACACCCGCGCTCGCCGGGCGGCGACATCCGCACCACGGCGATCTCGCTGTCGTCGCGCCGGCTGCTGACCGCGCTCGGCGCCTGGGATGCGGTCGCCGGCGACGCCGAGCCGATCCTCGACATCCGGGTGTCCGACGCCGACTCGCCGCTGCACATGCACTACGACCACAAGGCGGTCGGCGACGAGCCGATGGGCCACATCGTGGTCAACCAGGCCCTGAAGGAATCGCTGCTGGACCGGCTGGCCGCCCGGCCCGAGGTCGTCATCGCGGATCCCGGGACCGTCGCCGAGCTATCGGTGACGCCGGCCGCGGCCACCCTGACCCTGACCGACGGCCGGCGGCTGACCGGCGCGCTGGTGGTCGGCGCCGACGGCCGGGACTCCGCGGTGCGGTCGCTGGCGCGGCTGCGGGTGACCCGGCTGCCCTACCGGCAGTCCAGCATCGTCGACACCATCGGGCACGACCTGCCGCACCAGGGGATCGCGCACGAGCGCTTCATGCCGGGCGGACCGGTGGCCCTGCTGCCATTGTCCGGCCGACGCTCCGCGCTGGTCTGGACCGAGCGCAGCGCCGTGGCCGAGCGCATCGCGCGGCTCGACGACGACGCCTTCGCCGCGGCCCTGACCGAGCGCTTCGGCGATTCCCTCGGGCGGCTGCGGCCGCTCGGCCCGCGCCGGGTGTTCCCGCTCGAGCTGGTGGCCGCCGAGAGCTTCGTGGCCGACCGGGTGGCGCTGGTCGGCGACGCCGCCCACGCCATGCATCCGGTCGCCGGGCAGGGCTTCAACCTCGGGCTGCGGGACGTCGCGGCGCTGGCCGAGGTGATGGCCGACGCGGTGCGGCTCGGCCTGGACCCCGGCGCCGCCACCGTGCTGCGCGACTACCAGCGCCGCCGGCGCTTCGACAGCGCCAGCCTGATGGCCTCGACCGATGGGCTGGTCCGGCTGTTCTCCAACGACGTGACCCCGGTGCGGGCGGTGCGCGACCTCGGTCTCGGTCTGGTCGAGCGGATCCCGCCGTTCAAGCGGATGGCGATCCGCCACGCCATGGGCACCCTCGGCACCCTGCCGCGGCTGCTGCGCGGCGAGCCGTTGTAGCGTCCCGGTCGGCGACGCGGCCGGGGCCGGTCAGGCGTCCCGGCTCAGGCCCTTCTGCGCCAGCGCTGCGGCATAGTCGGCCAGCATGGCCTCGCCCTGGGTGCCGAGCTTGTGCAGGTAGCGCCAGGTGTAGATGCCGGTCGAATGGCCGTCGTCGAAGCCGATGCGCACCGCGTAGTTGCCGACCGGCTCGACCGAGGCGATCGCCACCCCGGCCTTGCCCGCGACCAGCGTCTTGCCGGCGGCGCTGTGGCCCTGGACCTCGGCCGACGGGCTCTCGACCCGCAGCAGCTCGGCCGGAATCCCGACCGTCGGGCCGTCCCGGAACGCCACCGACAGGCTGCGCCGGTCCTTCGCGACCCGGATCTCGGCCGGCCAGTGCGGGGTATCGAAGCGGTCGTCGCCGGTTTCCAGGCTGCTCATCGCGGCCCCGCGGGCGCCCGCCCCGGCTCGTCGTCCAGCGACCGGGCCTCGTCGACCAGCATGATCGGGACGCCGTCGCGGATCGGGAAGGCCAGCCGGGCGGTCTCGCTGATCAGCTCGCCGGCCTCACGATCATAGGTCAGCTGCCGTTTGCTGATCGGGCAGACCAGGATCTCGAGCAGCCGGGGATCGACGGGGGTGTCCCCGCCGGACGTGCCTCCCCGGGGGGTGCCGCCGGTATCAGTGTCGGACATGGTCGTCTCCTTTGTCGCCACCGGCCGCCGCCATCTCGATGAGGGCCATCAGCAGCGCGCTGCGATCCTCCAGGCTCGGACACTCCAGCAGCCCCTGTTTCTCGCCGGGCTCGAACGGGCAGACCATCGCCAGGGTGGTCACCAGCCGCTCGTCCGAAGTCGAGCGGATGCTGTTCCAGTCCGCCTGGATGCCCCTGCCGTCGAAATAGCGCTGCAACCGCTCGACCAGGCCCTCGCGATCCAGGCTGACGCCGGTCGGCTCGTCGAGATCCTGGCGGAACCGGCTCCAGTCGACCTGTGCCCGGCGGTACCCGCGCATCGAGGCGACCTCCTCGGTGATCGCGAACCGGCAGACCCCGGTGAGGGTGATCAGGTAGCGGCCGTCGTCGGTCTCAGCGAACTGGGTGATCCGCCCGGCGCAGCCGATCTCGTAGAGCGCCGGCACCTCGGCCGGATCGTCGGCCAGGCGCGGCTGGATCATGCCGATCAGCCGACCGGCGCCGAGCGCGTCCCGGGTCATCGCCAGATAGCGCGGCTCGAAGATGTTCAGCGGCAGCTTGCCGCGCGGCAGCAGCAGCACTCCGGTCAGCGGAAACACCGGCAGGGTCGCCGGCAGGTCCTCGTAGCGGGTGCCGAACGGGTCGTCGGTCATGACCGGCGCCGGCCGGCGATCACGGGACCCGCCGTCACGAGAACAGCAGCGATGCGAGCTGCCGGCGCGCCGCCACGGTGTGCGGATCGGTCGGGCCGAGCGCCTCGAAATACTTCAGCAGCTGCTTGCGGGCCGCCTCTTCCTGCCATTTGCGATCGAGCCGGATGCTCTCGAGAAGCTGCCCGAGCGCCCCCTCGACGTCGCCGGTGGCATACAGCGCCGACGCCAGGTCAAGCCGGGCCTGATGGTCCTTCGGATCGGCCGCGATGCGGGCCTGCAGCCCGGCCAGCTCGCCGGCCGCCTTGGCGCCCTGCTCGGCCAGCTCGATCTGGGTGATCACGGCCTGGACGCTCTTGTCGGCGCGGATCGCGTCCTCGAGTGCCTCCAGAACCTCCTTGGCCTCGGCGATCCGGCCGTCGGCCACCAGGCATTTCAGGAATCCGGCATAGGCCGGCGCGTTCTCCGGGTCGTGCGACATCACCTGCTGGTAGACCGAGCCGGCGGCCTGGTGATCGCCCTGCTCGAGCAGTTCGTCGGCCTGCTCCATGGCCTGGGCGACCGGAGACTGCGAGGCCGCCCCCCCGGTCAGCCGGTCGATAAGCTGCTGGATCTGGCTCTCCGGCACCGCGCCCTGGAAGCCGTCCACCGGCTGCCCGTTCTTGAAGGCATAGACGGTGGGGATCGACTGGATGCGGAGCTGCTGGGCGATCTCCGGGCACTCGTCGACGTTGACCTTGACCAGCCTGACCGCACCGGCGGCGTTGCGCACCACGCGCTCGATCAACGGCGTCAGTTGCTTGCACGGCCCGCACCACGGCGCCCAGAAGTCGACCAGGACCGGGGTGTCCATCGACGCGTCGACGACGTCGGCCATGAAAGTCGCGGAGGTCGCGTCCTTGATGACGTCCCCGGCCGCGCCGGCCGGGCCGCCGGTGGGGGCGCCGGAGGGGGCGAAGGCGCTGCCGTCGGGCCTGAGGATCGATTCCATGGGTACTTCCCTCGTTCTCGGTGAGGATAATGTAAAGTCCGTGCCTGCCCAAACAAGCGGCAACCGCGGAACGGCTGCCTTCCCGCCGGATCAGCCGGCGGCGGCGTCGAGATCCAGCACCTGCGGCGTGTGGCCGCAGGCTTCGACGAACCGCACCAGGTCCTCGGGCGCCACCGCGATCGTCACGGTGTTGACAAGCGGATGATAGTTCAGCGGCCGGTGCGCCAGCATCGCCTTGTCGAGGATCACCGTCACCTCGACCGCGGTGTCGTTGATCAGGGCGAACGGCGACACCGCGCCGGGGACCACGCCGAGCACCCGCATCAGCCGGTCGGCGCTGCCGAACGACAGCCGGACGCCGCCGAGCAGGGATCCGAGCGCCTTCAGGTCGACCGCCCGGTCCTCCAGGCAGACCACCAGCCACATGGCGCCCTTGCGGTCGCGCAGGAACAGGTTCTTGCAGTGGCCGCCCGGCAGGTCGCCGCGCAGGGCCTTGGAATCCTCGACCGTGAACAGCGGCGGGTGGTCGTGGCGAACATAGGCAACGCCCAGCTCGTCCAGGCGGGCCAGCAGCGCCTCCGGGCTGGTGGGCGGCACCACGGAATCGGTCACGGAATCGCTCATCTCGCTCTGCCTTCCGGGTCGACGGCATCGATCGGCGGGGCGGTTGTAGCCAACGGCCGCGGCAAAGGGAAGGCTCGGCGCGCCGGTCGCGCCGCGCGACGCGGCCGGGAAGCCGTTGCAAACGCGCGTAAAACCGGCCTCCGCCAGCGTCCGGAAAGCGCAGAAGATTTTCGCACGAGACCGCTTGCATTCGCCGAACTCGACGCTATTATCCGCCGCCTCGACGCCGCCTACGGGCGGACATGGAGCGCGGGCGTAGCTCAGGGGTAGAGCACAACCTTGCCAAGGTTGGGGTCGTGAGTTCGAATCTCATCGCCCGCTCCAATTTTCCGCAGACCGATGACCCGACCCCGGGCCGGCCGATGTACCGGCGGTCCCGGGCTGCTACGCTGCGCCGACAGCGTCCCCACGCGGAGCATCCTCTCTTGTCAGCCGGCCGTCGACCGAGCGCGAATCCGCCGAGCGAAGCGCTGCTGCGCGACGTCGAGCGCCTGACCGACGAGCTGGTCGGCGGGCCGCCCGGCGCCATCGCCGCGCTGTTCGCCACCATCGACAGCCCGACCCCGACCACCCGCTGGGAGCCCTCGGAGAGCGAGCTGGAGGACGGGCCGCTACGGTTCCTGCTGCGGCTGTGGCTGGACCGGGCGGAGACCGACCGGCTTCCGGCCTCGCGGACGATCGACGCGCTCGAGCTGCGCCCCGCCCTCGGCTACCTGATGCTGCTGGAGCCGATCGACGGCGGCGCCGACTTCCGCTACCGGGTCTACGGCACGGCGATCGCCGAATACGCCGGCCTCGAGATGACCGGGAGGACCGTCTGGGACCTGCCGTCGCCGCGGGTCGCCGCGTTCTTTCTCGCAACCTACCAGGCGGTCTGCCGCAAGCGGCGGCCGCTGTTCTCGCACCACACCACCCACCACGCCATCCAGTCCGCCGACTGGAACCGGGTGATCCTGCCGTTCGCCGGCGACGACGGCACGGTCGACCGGCTGCTGGTCGGCAACGTGCCCAGCTTGCGCGACCTCTGACCCACGGGCCGGGCTGAGGTCACACCCCGAAGCGCTGGCGCCAGCCGGCCAGCTGCTCGACCGTGGCGTTGCCGCCGCACAGCACCAGCCCCAGCCTGGCCGCCGGCCTTCCCTCCCCGCCGGTCCGTGCGATCACCGTGCGGGCCGCCGGCACCAGGCAGCCGGCCGCCGGCTCGGTCCAGCAGCGCGCCTCCTCGGCCAGCGCCACGGTGCCGGCCACCGCCTCGGCATCCGGCACCACCAGCACGTCCTCCAGCAATTCCCGGGCGTGCGCCAGGGTGAGCTCGGAGACCACCGGCGCCCCCAGGGTCGAGGAGATCGAGGTCGGCCTGATCGGCACCGGCGCGCCGGCCGCCAGCGCCCGGGTCATGGCATCGGCGCCCTCGGTCTCGACGCCCCATACCCGGATCGCCGGGTTCGCCGCCTTCAGCGCGACCGCCACGCCCGCGCTCAGCGCACCGCCGCCGATGCTGACCAGCACGTCGGTCAGGTCGGGCACGTCGGCCGCGAACTCCAGCCCGACGGTGCCGTGGCCGGCGACGATCACCGGGTCGTCATAGGCATGCAGATAGGTCAGGCCGCGCGCCCGCTGCTCGTCGGCGATCGCGAAGGCGGCGGTCACGTCCGGCGCCTCGATCAGCTCGGCCCCGTCGGCCCGCACCCGCGCCTTGGAGCGCTCGGGGGCCGCCGCCGGCATCACGATCACCGCCTGGAGGCCCAAGCGGCGGGCAATCAGCGCCAGGGCGATCCCGTGGTTGCCGCCGGTAACTGTCAGCAGGCCGCGCGCCCGTTCCGCCTCGGTCAGCGACAGCACCTTGTTGACGATGCCGCGCGGCTTGAAGCAGCCGGACATCTGCAGGATCTCGAGCTTGAGCGCGACCGGCCGGCCCAGCAGGGCGGCGAGGCCGGGGCTGTCGACCGACGGGGTGCGCAGGACATGGCCGGCGATCGCGGCCGCCGCCCGATGGACGGCGTCGACGGTGACGAGCGTGGTCATGGCGGGGCCCTCGGCGGTTGCGGTCGCGGCCCACTCTAGACCGGAAGCGGCCGGCCGTGGCCAGTGCCGGCACGGTTCCGTCAAACCGTAAGAATTCCACGGCTTTCGAGGGATTCGGCTTTGCGATACGCTCGACCGGGAGTGCGATCGGCGCGCAGACGCCGAGGGGAGGACAAATGCGCACCAGGCACGAGACCCAGAAGACCGAGAAGATCGACGCCGCGGTGGCCCTGGTCCACGAACGGCTGCCGGAGGCCAAGGCCGGCCTGGCGGAACGCTTCCTGCGGCAGTTCTACGCCAACGTGGCACCGCAGGACATGGCGCAGGACGAGGTCGAGGACCTGTTCGGCGCCGCCATCACCATCTGGGCGTTCGGCCGCGAGCGGCCGCAGGGCGTCCCGAAGGTCAGGGCCTACAACCCGCGCTTCGAGGAAGTCGGCTGGCAGTCGCCGCACACGGTCATCGAGATCGTCAACGACGACATGCCGTTCCTGGTCGACTCGGTGACCGCGGCGCTCAACAAGCGCGACCTGACGGTCCACCTGGTCATCCACCCGATCCTGCGGGTCGTCCGAAACGCCAAGGGAATCGCCACCGGGCTGGCGGAGTCGGAGGCCGCCGACAAGGAGGCGGTCGCCGAGTCCTTCATGCACCTGACGGTCTCCGAGCAGACCTCGGCCGAGGCGCTGGCCGAGATCGAGGCCGCGCTGCTGGCGGTGCTGTCCGACGTGCGCGCCGCGGTCGAGGACTGGCGGACCATGCGCCAGACCATGGTCGACGTGATCGCCGGCGTCGAGAAGGCGCCGCCGAAGACCATGTCCAGGGAGGACGTGGCCGAGGTCTGCGCCTTCCTGCGCTGGCTCGAGGACAACCACTACACCTTCCTCGGCTACCGCCGGTACGACTATGTCGGCAGCGGCGCCAAGGCGCACATGCAGGTGGTCGACGGCACCGGCCTGGGCATCCTGCGTTCGCCCGAGGTCCAGGTGTTCGACGGCATGCGGGAACTCGGCACGCTGCCGCCCGACGTCCGGGAATTCCTGCTGAGCCCGACCCTGCTGCTGATCATGAAGGCCAACCGGGCCTCCACCGTGCACCGCTCGGTGCCGCTCGACTCGATCAGCGTGAAGGTCATCAAGGACGGCAAGGTGACGGGCGAGCACCGCTTCCTCGGGCTGTTCACCTCGGTCGCCTACAACCAGAGCCCCAAGGAGATCCCGCTGCTGCGCCAGCGCGTCGCCAAGCTGGTGGCGCGCGCCGGGTTCCGGCCGGCCAGCCACGACGGCAAGGCCCTGGTCAACATCCTGGAGACCTTCCCGCGCGACGAGCTGTTCCAGGCCAGCGAGGACGAGCTCTACGACATCGCGATCGGCGTTCTGCACCTGCAGGAACGCCAGAAGACCGCGGTATTCGTGCGCCAGGATGCATTCGAGCGCTTCGTCTCGGCCCTGGTCTACGTGCCGCGCGACCATTTCAACACCCAGCTGCGGATGACCTTCCAGGGCATCCTGGAGCGTACCTTCAACGGCCAGATGGCAGCGTTCTACACGCAGATGTCGGACTCCGTGCTGGCCCGGCTGCACTTCATCATCAACACCACCCGTGGCCAGGTGCCGGCGATCGACGTCGACGACCTGCTGGACCGGCTGGTCGAGGCCGGCCGGTCGTGGCCGGACAAGCTGCTGGAAGCGCTGGTCGAGTCGCGCGGCGAAGAGACCGCCAACCAGCTTTTCCGGCAGTACGGGCAGGCCTTCCCGACCAACTACCGCGAGCTCTACACCGCCCATGCCGCGGTGTTCGACATCGAGCGGATGCAGGAAGTCGCCACCGGACGCGACCTCGGCATGAACCTTTACCGCCCGGTCGGCGCCGACGACGACGTCCTGCATCTCAAGCTGTTCCACCGCGGCTCGCCGGTGCCGCTCTCCGACGTCATGCCGATGCTGGAGAACATGGGCGTGCGGGTGCTGTCCGAGGTGCCGTTCGAGATGGCGGTCCGCGATCGCCCGGACGGCATCTGGATCCACGACTTCGCCATGCGGCTGCGGGCCGGGGGCGACATCGAGCTCGGCGAGATCAAGCAGCCGTTCCAGGAGGCGTTCGGCGCGGTCTGGGACCGCCGGATGGAGAATGACGGCTTCAACGCCCTGGTGCTGGGCGCCGGCCTGACCTGGCGCGAGGTCACGGTGCTGCGGGCCTATGCCAAGTACCTGCGGCAGGCCGCCTTCACCTTCTCCCAGGACTACATGGAGGAGACCCTCCGCGCCTATCCGAAGATCGCCCGCCGGCTGGCCCGGCTGTTCCTGGCCCGCTTCGACCCGGACCTCGACCTCGGCCAGCGGGTCGCGCGCTGCCGCGAGCTGACCCTGGCGATCGAGGAGGAGCTCGACGGCGTCGCCAACCTGGACCAGGACCGCATCCTGCGGCGCTTCCTGAACCTCATCCAGTCCAGCCTGCGCACCAACTACTTCCAGCCGGCCGGCGGCGACGGGGCCAAGGGCGGTGCGCCGAAGGACTACCTGTCGATCAAGCTCGACAGCCGGGCGATCGAGGAGCTGCCGCTGCCGCGGCCGCTGGTCGAGATCTGGGTGTATTCGCCGCGGGTCGAGGCGGTGCACCTGCGCGGCGGCAAGGTGGCGCGCGGCGGCATCCGCTGGTCCGACCGGCGCGAGGACTTCCGCACCGAGATCCTCGGGCTGATGAAGGCCCAGCAGGTCAAGAACGCGGTCATCGTGCCGGTCGGCTCGAAGGGCGGCTTCGTGGTCAAGCACCCGCCCGCCGGCGGCACCCGCGAGGAGATCCAGGCCGAAGGCATCGAGTGCTACAAGATCCTGATGCGCGGGATGCTCGACATCACCGACAACATCAGCGGTCCGGCCGTGGTGCCGCCGCCCCGGGTGGTGCGCTACGACGACGACGACCCCTATCTGGTGGTCGCCGCCGACAAGGGCACCGCGACCTTCTCCGACATCGCCAACGGGGTCAGCCAGGACTACGGGTTCTGGCTCGACGACGCGTTCGCGTCGGGCGGCTCGGCCGGCTACGACCACAAGAAGATGGGCATCACCGCCCGCGGCGCCTGGGAATCCGTCAAGCGGCATTTCCGCGAAGTCGGCCACGACATCCAGACCGAGGACTTCAGCGTGGTCGGCGTCGGCGACATGTCCGGCGACGTGTTCGGCAACGGCATGCTGCTGTCCAGGCACATCCGGCTGGTCGGGGCGTTCAACCACCTGCACGTCTTCATCGACCCGACGCCGGATCCGGCCAAGAGCTGGGCCGAGCGCAAGCGGATGTTCGACCTGCCGCGCTCGACCTGGGCGGACTACGACACCTCGCTGATCTCCAAGGGCGGCGGTGTGTTCGCGCGCAGCGCCAAGTCGATCAAGCTTACTCCGGAGATCAAGGCGCTGTTCGGCCTGACTGCCGACAGCATGCCCCCGAACGACCTGATCAAGGCGATGCTGGCGGCGCCGGTGGACCTGCTGTGGTTCGGCGGCATCGGCACCTACGTCAAGGCGACCCGGGAGACCGCCGCCGAAGTCGGCGACCGGGCGACCGACACGGTTCGGATCGACGCCACCCAGATCCGCGCCAAGGTGGTCGGCGAAGGCGCCAACCTGGGCGTCACCCAGCGCGGCCGCATCGAGTTCGCGCTGCGTGGCGGTCGGATCAACACCGACGCCATCGACAATTCGGCCGGGGTCGACTGCTCGGACCACGAGGTCAACATCAAGATCCTGGTAGGCGCGGTGGTTGCCGCCGGCGACATGACCCTGAAGCAGCGGGACAGCCTGCTGGTGGCAATGACCGATGACGTGGCCCAGCTGGTCCTGCGCGACAACTACGACCAGACCCAGGCGCTGTCGGTGACGGCGTCGCGGGGTGCCGCACTCCTGGACGCCCAGACACGGCTGATCCGCGAGTTGGAACGCGGCCACCTCAAGCTCAACCGGGCGATCGAGTTCCTGCCGGACGACGAGGTCCTGGCCGAGCGGGCGGCCGCCGGGATCAGCCTGACCCGGCCGGAAATGGCGGTGCTGCTCGCCTACGCCAAGATGGCTCTGTACGACCAGTTGCTTGACAGCGACCTGCCGGACGACCCGCAGCTCGGGACCGATCTGGCGCTGTATTTCCCGGAGCAGCTGCGCACCAAGTACGCCACCGCCCTGGCGGAGCACCGCCTGCGCCGCGAGATCATCGCGACCTCGGTCACCAACTCGATGATCAACCGGGTTGGGGCGGCGTTCGTGAACACCATTCACGAACGAACCGGGTCGTCGCCGTCGGACATCGCCCGCGCCTACGCCATCGTCCGTGACGGCTTCGGCCTGCGCGCGTTGTGGGAGGGGATCGAGAGCCTGGACAACAAGGTGTCGGCGGCGCTGCAGACCGCCATGCTGCTGGAGATCCAGGGGCTCGTCGAGCGCCTGACGGTCTGGTTCCTGCGCAACGGCCGCCAGCCGCTCGACATCGCCGGCCATGTTGCCGAATTCGGCGCCGGGGTTGCCGACCTGAGGGCCTGCCTGGCCGACGTGCTCGGCCCGCTCGACCGGCAGCATCTGGCGACCGCCGCCAAGCGCTTCACCGATCAGGGCGTTCCCGCCGACCTGGCGCACTCGGTGGCGTCCCTCGACGTGCTGGCATCGGCGTGTGACGTCATCCGGCTCGCCGCCGCCACCGGCCAGCCGGTCGACCGCGTCGCCACCGTGTATTTCGGCGTCGGCGCCCGGTTCGGACTCGACTGGCTGCGTGAGAAGGCAGGGACCGTCGCGGCCGATTCCTACTGGCAGAAACTGGCGGTCGGCGCGCTGATCGACGATTTCTACGGCCACCAGAACATGCTGACCCAGGATGTCCTGGCGATGACCAATGGCGGCGGTGCGACCGAAAAGAAGAAGTCGAGATCCGGCCGGGCCGGCCCGGAAGCCGTGATTGCCGGCTGGGCAGAAACGCGGCCCGACGGCGTCGATCGAACCGACCGGCTGCTGAGCGACCTGCGCGCGACCGATCAGGTCGATCTTGCCATGCTCGCGGTGGCCAACGGTCAGATGCGGGCCCTGCTTGCCCGATGATCACGTGGCGGGCCCGGTGACGCCGACACGACCGTGGTGACCCCGCAACGCCGGGCCGTCGCAGGCTGGTGCCTGTATGACTGGGCGAACTCGGCATTCCCGACCGTCGTCTCGACCTTCGTGTTCGCCGCCTACTTCACCAAGGGCGTGGCGGCCAGCGAGACCGAGGGCACCTACCTGTGGGGCAACGCCACCGCGGTTGCCGCGGTCGCGATCGCCATCTTCAGCCCGATGCTCGGCGCCATCGCCGACCGCACCGGCCGGCGCAAACCGTGGCTCGCCGCCTGCACGATCGTCTGCATCCTGGCCACGGCGGCGCTGTGGACCGTGCTGCCCGATCCGGACTACGCGGTTCGCGCCCTGGTACTGGTGGTGGTCGCCACGCTGGGCTTCGAGTTCGCCAACGTGTTCTACAACGCCATGCTGCCGTCGGTCGCCCCGCCCGGCCGGATGGGGCGGGTGTCGGGCATCGGCTGGGGCTGCGGCTATGCCGGCGGGCTGGTCTGCCTGGTGGTGGCGCTGTTCGGGCTGGTGAAGGCCGAGCCGCCGCCGTTCGGCCTCGATCCGGATACCGCCGAGCCGGTGCGGGCGACCGTCCTGCTGGTGGCCGTCTGGTTCGCGGCGTTCGCGCTGCCCACGTTTCTGCTGGTTCCCGAGGACGGCAAGGCTGCGGGCGAGCCTCTCGGCCAGGCGATCGCCGCCGGCTGCCGCCAGCTCTGGTCAACGTTGCGCCGCCTCGACCCGCGCAGCCCGGTCGCCCGGTTCCTGGTGGCCCACATGCTGTACGCCGACGGTTTGACCACGCTGTTCACCTTCGGCGGGATCTACGCGGCCGGCACCTTCGGCATGGATTTTTCCGAGATCATCGTCTTCGGGATCGCCCTGAACCTGACCGCCGGCGCCGGTGCGATGGCGTTTGGCTGGATCGACGACTGGGTCGGCCCGAAGCGGGCCATACTGGTTGCCCTGGTCGGGCTGATCCTGTTCGGGGCGCTGGCGCTGATCGCACCTGACAAGACCTGGTTCTGGATCGCCGGCATGGCGCTCGGCACCTTCATGGGCCCGGCCCAGGCGGCCAGCCGGACCCTGATGGCCAAGCTGGCCCCGCCGGAGCAGAGTGCGGAGATGTTCGGGCTGTACGCGCTGTCCGGAAAGGCCACGAACTTCGCGGGGCCCCTGACGCTGGGCTGGGCCACCCTGCTGTTCGACAGCCAGCGCGCCGGCATGGCGACGATCCTGGCCTTCCTGGTTGCCGGATTCCTGCTGTTGCTGACGGTCCGGGAGCCGCGAGGCCGCGGCGTCGCGCTCTAGGCGGGCCCTATGCCCCGACCCGGACCGCCGGGGCCTCGCCGGCGGCGCGGATCTGCTGGCGGAACACGTCGATCGGCATCGGCATGCCTTTGCGCTCGGCGTGCCAGAACGTCCAGCCGTTGCAGGCCGGCGCGCCCTGGACCGCGGCACCGACGCTGTGGATCGAGCCCTTGTGGCTTTCACTGATCAGATGGCCATCGGCCCGCACCTTGGCGAACCAGCGCCGGCGGGAGTCGAACAGCACTTCTCCCGGCCGGATCAGGCCTTCCTCGACTAGCCGGCCGAACGGCACCCGCGGCTGCTCGCGCCGGTTGGCAAGCGCCAGCGCCATCGGATCGTCAACCGCCTCGACCTCGGCAATCCGCTTGTTGGCAATCGCCGCGTAGCCGGGATCGCGCTCAATGCCGATCCAGCGCCGGCCCAGCCGCTTGGCCACCGCGCCGGTGGTGCCCGTTCCGAAGAACGGGTCCAGCACGATGTCGCCGGGACGGCTGGCCGCCAGCAGCACGCGGGCCAGCAGGCTTTCGGGCTTCTGGGTCGGATGCGCCTTGGAGCCGTCCTCGGCCTTCAGGCGCTCGGTGCCGGTGCACAGCGGCAGGAACCAGTCGGAGCGCATCTGCTGGTCGTCGTTCAGCGCCTTCATGGCATCGTAGTTGAAGGTGTAGCGCCGGCTGTCCTCGCTGCGCGCCGCCCAGATCAGGGTCTCGTGGGCATTGGTGAAGCGCTTGCCGCGGAAATTCGGCATCGGGTTGGCCTTGCGCCAGATCACGTCGTTCAGCATCCAGAACCCGAGATCCTGGACGATCGCGCCGACCCGGAAAATGTTGTGGTAGCTGCCGATGACCCACAGCGTGCCGGTGTCCTTCAGCACCCGCCGGCATTCCCCCAGCCACGCCCGGCAGAACTTGTCATAGGCCTCGAACCCCCCGAACCGGTCCCAGGCGTCGTCGACGCCGTCGACCCGGGTGTTGTTCGGTCGCAGCAGTTCGCCGCCTAGCTGCAGGTTGTAGGGCGGGTCCGCGAAGATCAGGTCGACGCTGCGGTCGGGGAGCGAACGCAGCTCCTCGATGCAGTCGCCGGTCAGAATCCGTCCGACCGGAAGCCGTGCGCTGTCCGTCATTGTCCCCACCCGTTCCTAGAACCGAGGGCGACAGAATCGCACGACCGGGTGAGTCGGTCAACTTTTGAAAATTGAATCTATGAATAGACTCAATGGCTTGCTGGTATGACGCAAGATATTGCGGTAGGACTGGGTCATAAACGCCTTATTCGGCGTTTGACTCGAGTGCAGCGCGGATCGGGGCGAAGCTCCGGCGGTGGTGGATCGTCGGGCCGAGGCGCCGCAAGGCGACCTGATGCTCGGGCGTTCCATAGCCGGCGTTGCGTTCCCAGCCATAGCCGGGGTGCCGTTCGGCGAGGGCCATCATCTCGGCATCCCGCGCCAGCTTGGCCGCGATCGCCGCCACGGCGATCGACAGGCACGTCGCATCGCCCTTCACGACCGAGCGCGACGGATGCGACCAACCGGGCAACCGGTTTCCGTCGACCAGGATCAGCGCGGGCGGGCGGGCGAGGGTCGCCAGCAGGCCGTCGACGGCCCGCCGCATCGCCAGCATCGACGCCTGCAGGATGTTCACCGCGTCGATCTCCTCGACCTCGGCACGGCCGAGCGCGACGGTCACGTATGGCGTGAACGCGATCCGGGCGGCCGCACGGCCCGAGGCGGAGAGGGCCTTGGAGTCGGCTATCAGCGCCGCAACGGGCTTCGGCATCGCGGCGAGGTCGAGTACGGCGGCACCGGCGACCACCGGCCCGGCCCATGGGCCCCGTCCAACCTCGTCGACACCAATGACCAACGCTCCATCCAGGGCACCCGCGGCGCGCTCGAGATCATCGGTGGGAAAAACTTTGGGAGTGGATGGCATGAGGGCACGATAGGGTAGTAGCGACGGCGATCAACTTCATTTTCAGTTATTCACGACCACACAGGTGCTACCGGTATTAATACGTATTTTCAATATGATATGACTATATCTTCATACGATGCGCAACAACTGGTCCTCCAATCACTCCCCAAACAACGATAATTGTGAACGAACCGGTTTCGGAGCGGCGAACAAGGTGGTGTTCAGGCCCGCCGTGCGGCGCGCCAACCCCAGGCGCCGACAGGCGGCCCGAAACCGCTGGGCGATCATCTGGGCATACGGCCCTTGGCCGCGCATGCGGGTTCCCCATTCGGCCCGATACAGTTCGCCGTCCCGGGTCTGACGCACCAGCGACAGAACACGTTCGGCCCTGTCGGGGAAGTGCGCACGCAGGAACTCCTCCACCAAGCCGGCGATCTCCAGCGGCAATCGCAGCATCACCCAGGTCGCCGCCTCGGCGCCCGCCGCGACCGCGGCTTCCAGGATCGGCTCGATCTCGTGGTCATTGATTGCCGGAATGACCGGCGCCACCAGCACGCTGGCCGGAACGCCCGCGTCGACACAGGCCCGAATTGCCGCCAACCGCTTGTCCGGGCGCGGCGCCCGCGGCTCCAACGTGCGGGCAAGCGCGCGGTCCAGGGTGGTGATCGACAACCCGACCTTGGCGAGACCCTTCGCCGCCATCGGGCCCAGGATGTCCAGATCACGCACCACCAGGTCGGACTTGGTCACGATCATCACCGGGTGATCGTGCTCCGCCAGGACCTCGAGCACGCCGCGGGTGATCCGCATCTCGCGCTCGACCGGTTGGTAGGGGTCTGTGTTGGTCCCCATGGCGATGGTGTCGCACTCGTAGCCCTTGCGGGCCAGTTCCTTGCGCAGCAGGGCCGGCGCCTCCGGCTTGGCCAACAGCCTGGTTTCGAAGTCCAGGCCCGGCGACAGCCCCAGCCAGGCGTGGGTCGGCCGGGCGAAGCAATAGATGCAGCCATGCTCGCAACCGCGATAGGGATTGATCGACCGGTCGAACGGCACGTCAGGGGAGTTGTTGCGGGCGATCACCGTGCGGCTGGCGTCGATCGCCACCGTGGTGCGCAACCGCGGCTCGTCTTCGTCGGGGCTTCCGGCATCCGGTGGCTTCACCCAACCATCGTCGATCCGGTCCCGCGTGTGGGCCTCGTAACGTCCCGCCTGGTTGGACACGGCTCCCCGGCCCTTGCGGGCGGTCGGGGGAATCACATCGCTGGGCAGATCGACCAGACGGACCGGTTCCTCGTCGCCACCGAAATCGCCGTACTCCTCCGGCGGCGTGTCCTGCGCGAAATCGGCAGCGAACACCTCCAGCGGATCAGCGGATTGCGAACGGACACGGGCCATACCGCGACGATACGCCCAGCTTTAGAACAAATCAAGAACGACACCTGATCAATCCCTCGGTCAAGCAGGCGCCGGTCCTTCATCGTCCGGATCCAGCCGACGACCGTCATGCTGCCGGACCGACTCGTCGCTGCGCCGCGCGTCGAACTGGCGCTCGGCCTTGGTACGGCCGTATGTCGTCCGGTTCTCCGCCGCCTTCGCCTCGCGCGCCACCCGTTCCTTGTGCTTGCGGTGGCTTCTGAGGTTCACGACATTGCCGCTCACGGAACCAGCTCCTCCGCGGTGAACGCCCTGGGCCCAGTCCATTGCTGGCGGGCCGCCTCCATCATCGCCGGATCGACGAAACGCGCAAGCCGTCTTGCTTGGTCGGCAACCTCGGGCCTTGACGACGCCAGCGCCGCCGCAACATCGGTGCGCGCGGCCCAGGCGCAGGCCCAGGTGGTGGTCCGCAGCCAGATCAGCCGACGGTAGGCCAGGACATGCGGCCGCACCGTCGCGGCGACCGGCCTGGGCACCGCCGTGGCCCAGGCTCTATGGAAACCGACGATATCGGGGCGGCCAGCACCGCCGGTCACCGCCGGATCCCAGGTCAGGGACGTCGGCAGGCTGGCGTGGGCGAGATCGACCGCCGGGCTGTCGTACACCGGCCGCTCGACATCCAGCATCACCGCGGTCCCGTCGGCCCGAATCCGGAAATTGCCGGGATGGGTATCAGCCAGCGTCAGGCGCGGCGCCGGACGATCAGCGCCGACAGTCGCGGCCGCGGCGGCCATCTCGGCATCGAGCAGGCGCCGCACCGAGTCGGCCAGGGTGTCCCGGATCGGATCAAGCTGGCTGCGCACCACCTGCAGCAGATAGCCGACCGGATCCGGCGGGTCGAGCAGCGGCCGGCGCCGCGCCGGCACCGGGACCGGTAATCCATGGACCCCAGCCAGCGCCCGGCCCAGCGCCGGCAGGTCGTCGGGCAGACGGGGCGGGCGGCCGTCGATCGCGTCGACCACCAGCCCGCCCCAGGGCAGGCGGCGGCCGACCCGAAGGAGTCCGTGAAGCCGCGGCGTGCTGCCGCTGGGCTCGGCGCGCCGGAACGCCTGGGCCTCGTAGATCAGCGCAGCCCTCGGGCTGAGACCGAGGTGGCTGAGCTTCGGGACCCGCACCATCAGCGCCGGACCGCCGGACTCGGGTTGCAACGGCCAGTGATCATGTACCCGCCCGGGCAGCGGGGTTTCCGCCAGCCGCCCGACGGCAATGCCAAGAATCGACGCGAGGGTGGCGCGCGAAGGCGAGGGTTGGTCTAGCATTGGAATCCCCTAGCACAGTGCCCCGGCCGACGCATGCCCCGCTCCTCCCTGCCGCGTCCCGATCTGCCGCGACCACGGGCGATGCGCGGCGATGCCGCCGCCGCGGTCGGTCCGCCCGGGTCCCGTCAGATAAGCCTGAGCGTGATAATCGTCGTCGACGGCGACGCCGATCGTTTGGGAGCCTGCCTCGACGCACTGGCGACCGCCCCCCGACGCGGGATCGAGCCGGAAGTCCTGGTGATTGACGCTGATGACTCACCGGCGGTCAGGGAGGTTGCCGAGGCCGCCGGGGCACGGGTCGTGCCGGCGACCGGCTCGCGCGGCGCGCGGTTCGGGTCAGGCGCCAAGGCGGCGACCGGCGAATGGTTGCTGCTGCTGCGTTCCGGGACGGTGCTGGAGCGGGGCTGGGACGCCACCCTCGTGGTGTTCGCTCACGAGGAACGCAACCGCGAGCGCGGGGCCGTATACAGCTACCGGGCCGCCTCCGACGACCCGGCCGCACGGTGGATCGAACGGGCCGTGCGGTTCCGCAACCGCTGGCTCGGCCTGCCGTCCGGCGCCCAGGGGCTGGTGATCCGCCGGCGGTTCCTGGCGCATCTGGGCGGCGTTCCGGATCTCGACAGGGGCGAGGACCTGGTGCTGGCACGCCGGCTGGGCCTGGGGCGGCTGGCGCTGTTCGACGTGGCGGCTCAGGTTCGGCCGGCCGTTGGACCGTGGCCAACCTGTGCCGGGGCCTTGCGTCTCGTGCTGTTCGGGCTGCGGATTCCGCCGCGCTGGCTGCAGCGCCTGGGCGACTGACCCGGTCGAGGCGTCACACCTTGCCGCGCGCGCCCTCATGCTCCCGCAGACGCGGCAGGATCTCGACGAAATTGCAGGGCCGATACCGGAAATCCAGCTGGTGCACCAGGATGTCGTCCCAGGCGTCCTTGCAGGCGCCGGTCGATCCCGGCAGCGCGAACAGGTAGGTCCCGCGCGCCACCCCGGCGGTCGCCCGCGACTGGATCGTCGAGGTGCCGATCTTCTGGAAACTGAGCCAGCGGAACATCTCGCCAAAGCCCTCGATCCGCTTCTCGTAGACCTGCTCGAACGCCTCCGGCGTCACATCGCGGCCGGTCACCCCGGTGCCGCCGGTGGCGATCACCACCTCGATGGCGTCATCGGCAATCCAGGCCTGAAGTTGATCGACGATCGCCGGAACATCGTCGGTGACGATCGCCCGGGCGGCCAGCACATGCCCGGAATCGGTCAGGCGCTGGACCAGCGTATCGCCGGACCGGTCGCTGTCCGGCGTGCGGGTGTCGGAAACGGTCAGAACCGCAATGTGAACGGGAACGAACGGACGGGACTGGTCAATACCGGGCATCGCGGATCACCGGGTCGGAGGATCGATCCGATGATATGTAGCGCGGCCACTCGCCCGCGGCCACCTGATCCAGCGACGGCTGGGTCTGGCCCAGCCGGTATCGGTAGACCCAGACGTTGGCGAGCACCTTCTCGATGTACTCGCGGGTCTCGCGCGACGGGATCGATTCGATGAACAGCAGCGGATCGTCGCGGAAGTCGACGCGCCTGGTCCATTTACCGAGGTTGCCTGGCCCGGCGTTGTACGCCGCCAGCAGCCGGAACATGTCGCCCTCGACCCGGTCGAGATCGAGCAGGTGAACCAGATAGCGCTGCCCGAGCGCCATGTTCAGCTCGGGCACGTACAACTCGTGCCGGTGATCGAGCTCGTCGTCCTCGTCGACGAAACTCGCGGTTCGCGGCATCAACTGCATCAGCCCGCGAGCACCTTGCGACGAGCGGGCGCGCCGGTCGAAGCCGGATTCCTGGCGGATGATGCCGTAGACCAGCGCACGGTCGACCGAGAAGCCCGACGACGGGGCCCAGCTCGGCAGCGGGAACAGGGCGGCATGGTAGGTGCGGCCGGTAGACACCCGGATGATTCCGGCCAGGCGAATTGCCAACCCCGGCATGTCGTTCTGCGCGGCAATGGTCATCAACGGCTCGCGCAGGGACGGGTCGAGCCGGGGGAACAGCTTGCGCCATTCCTTCTCGGCCCGCTCGCTTTGCCCGACCTGGAGCAGGGCGAACGCCCGTCGGCCGCCGTCATGGGCGGCCAGCGCGGTGAAGCGCGCGGTGGTGAGCCGCGGCAGCGACCAGTCGAACGGCACCTCGACACCAAGCGCGCGCCGTCCCAAAAGGCCGTAGAACGTCAGTGGAAACTGCGCCGCCCGGGCCAGCCAGCGGGTCGATTCCGCGGGCTGCTGAAGCTGCAGATGCCCGCGCGACGCCCAGTAGGCCCCGGCCGACCGCAGTGTCCGGGACGTCCGCTCAGCCATCGCCAGCGACTGAAAATGCTCCACGGCCTCGGGAATCCGGCCCAGCCGCCACGCCGACAGCCCGGCGGTCCAGTGCACCCAGGGCAGGAACTCGCCGGCCTGTTCGGCGCTGGCCGCCGCGAGTCGCAGCGCATCCTCGTCGTGGCCCTGAACGAAGTAGCCGACGGCGATCTTGCCGCGCTGATCCGCCACCTCGACCGAATCCAGCAGGTCCAGTGCGTCGGGGCGGGCCAGCCGCGCCAAAGCGGCCGACGGGCGGCCGGCCCGGATCATGCGGCGCAGCTCGCGCTTCAGGCTGCGGATCGCGGCCTGCTCGGTACCGGCGCGTTTGCGGGGCGATACGTAGAGCGTGACGTCGACCACCGCGTCGGCGCCGTTTCCGCCGAGATAACCGCCGACCGGCGAGGTCGGGTCCGCCGCATCGGCCGGCTTGCGTTTCATCGCCAAACGCTCGATCCGATCGGCATCCGGATGATCGGCGTACAGGGCCAGCCAACCACGCAGATCCCGCCAGGTCGATCGGTAGGCCGTCGGATGAAGGAAACGCTGCGCCTGGACGTGGCCCATCAGGATGCGATCCTCAAGGGCTCGGATCTGCCGGTCCGCCGCCTTGAGCTTGCCTTCGTCCTGGAACCGAAAGATCTCCTGGTAGCGACGGACATCGGCCTCGGACAGAATCCGGGGCAACTCGGCCGGATCATCGCGGAAACTGTCGCGGCGCAGATCGGGCGGCAGAAAGGCCGTCTCCAGATCCGCGCTGCTGGTCAGCGCCTGATCGGAACGCAACGCCTCACCGACGTCCTGGGCCTGGGACGGCCCAGCCGTGCAGACGAACCAGCCGGCAACCACCAGGGTCCCGAGGAACTTCCTTCGAACGACCCGGTCAGGCATTCGCCAAATGTGTCTAAAATGTGGCGGGAGCATGCGTTAACAATTAGGATAATTCCTCGCCCTAGACAAGCCATTGACAGACTAGGCGAGGGTCAAAGATGTGGATAAATCGCAGGCGGTGCGTGCGGTTCATCAATTTCGGTCGAATCGATCAGAATCCGGCTAAGGATCGATAGAATGCACTGCAGCAATCGGTCGGTTTGATTCAATCATGTGTCAGGTGCGGCGGTGCCGATGCCGGCTTCAACCAGCCATCGCTTCAGCGCAAGCAGGTCCTTCCAGGCGCTTGCCTTTTGACCGGGCGAGCGCAGCAGATAGGCCGGGTGGTAGGTTGCAAGCACCGGGATGGCCGCGCCATCCGATGGTCCCTGCCAATCGAACCATCGGCCGCGCAGCCGGGTGATGCCCTCTCGGCGGTCCAACAGGGTCTTCGCCGACGTTCCGCCGACCAGGACCAGGACCCGCGGCGCCGCAAGCTCGATATGCCGTTGGATGAACGGCAGGCACGTCGCCATTTCGTTGTCGGTCGGGTTGCGGTTTCCAGGCGGGCGCCACGGTAGGACATTGCTGATGTAGACGTTGCGCTGGCGATCAAGGCCGATGGTCGCCAACATCCGATCGAGCAATTGACCGCTCAGCCCGACGAACGGCCGGCCGGCACGATCCTCGTCGGCGCCGGGAGCCTCGCCGACGATCATCACCGGCGCGCCCGGAACCCCGTCGGCGAAGACGGTGTTGGTCGCGGTGACCTTGAGCGGGCAGCCATCGAACGCCTGCAGGATGCTGCGCAATTCGTCCAGGCTCCCGGCGGAGAAGGCGGCCGAGCGGGCAGCGCCGGGTTGATTGTCGACCGTGACGGGACGCGCAGGCCCTGCCGGTCGGGCCGCCGGCGCGGCGTGCCGAGCCGCCGTCGGCGCAGGCTTCAGGGGCGCGGCGGCTGGTGCCGCATGCGGCGAAGGGAGGCGGCTGGCAAACCGGTCGACCGGGGTATCGCCCATCGGCTCGTCGACCCCGGCGTCGACATACCAGGCCAGCAACGCCCGGGCAGCCGCGCGGGAATCGCTCATGGCAACGCCCCGAGCGAACGACCGTCGATATGGAATCCGGCGCTACCGCCGGTGGCTGCCCCTGGATCACGGCACATGCGTGATATATGACAGGTCATGACGCGTCGGGCCATGCCGACGGTGTTTGGGAAGTCATGGGCGGCAGGAGGTACGATGAGCACTGAACGCGAATCGATGGAGTGCGATGTCGTCGTCGTCGGCGCCGGCCCGTCGGGGCTGGCCGCGGCGATCCGGCTGAAACAGCTGTGTGCAGAGGCCGGCACCGATCTGTCCGTCGTGGTCCTGGAGAAGGGCGCCGAAGTCGGTGCGCACATCCTGTCCGGCGCGGTGATCGAACCGCGAGCCCTGAACGAGTTGTTTCCGGACTGGAAGGAACGCGGAGCGCCGCTGAACACTCCGGCCACCGATGACCGGTTCATGTTCCTGACCGCCAAGGGCGCCTACCGCCTGCCGAATCCGCCGCAGATGAACAACCACGGCAACTACATCGTCAGCCTTGGCAACGTCTGCCGCTGGCTCGGCGAGCAGGCGACCGAGCTGGGTATCGAGATCTATCCGGGATTCGCCGCAGCCGAGGTGCTTTACCACGATGACGGCAGCGTCAAGGGCATCGCCACCGGGGACATGGGGATCGGCAAGGACGGCGAGAAAACCGCCAGCTACCAGCCGGGCATGGAACTCCACGCCAAGGTCACGCTGTTCGGCGAGGGCTGTCGCGGGTCGCTCACCGAGGGCCTGTTCGAGCGGTTCGCCCTGCGCGAGGACTGCGATCCGCAGACCTATGGGATCGGCCTGAAGGAGCTTTGGGAGGTCGATCCGGCCAAGCACAAGCCCGGCACCATCGTGCACACCGTCGGCTGGCCGCTCGACGGCGAGACCTATGGCGGCTCGTTCCTCTATCACCTCGAGGACAACCAGGTTTCGATCGGGTTCGTGGTCGGGCTGGACTACAAGAATCCCTTTCTGTCGCCTTTCGAAGAGTTTCAGCGCTTCAAGCAGCACCCGTCGGTGCGGCCGCTGCTGGAGGGTGGCCGGCGGATCTCCTACGGCGCCCGCGCCCTGAACGAGGGCGGCTTTCAGGCCATCCCGACGCTGGTGTTCCCGGGCGGGGCGATCATGGGCTGCGGCGCCGGCTTCCTGAACGTCCCAAAGATCAAGGGCAGCCACACCGCCATGAAGTCCGGCATGCTGGCGGCCGAGGCGGCGTTCGCCGCCCTGAAGGACGGCACTGCCGGCAACGGAGTGATGCTGAACGACTATCCCGAGCGGCTGAAACAGTCCTGGGTGTGGGACGAACTGCATCGCGCCCGCAACATCCGTCCGGCGTTCCATCTCGGCCTGTTTGCCGGGATCGCCTATTCGGCGATCGACACCTTCCTGTTCCGCGGCAAGGCGCCATGGACGCTGCATCACCACCCGGACCACGAGAGCCTTCGTCCGGCCGCCCAGTCGATCCCGATCAACTATCCGAAGCCGGACGGCACGATCAGCTTCGACCGGTTGTCCTCGGTGTTCCTGTCGAACACCAATCACGAGGAAAACCAGCCGGCGCACCTCACGCTCCGGGATGGCTCGGTTCCGATCGACCACAATCTGGCGCTGTACGACGCGCCAGAGCAACGCTACTGCCCCGCCGGGGTTTACGAGATCGTGCGCGATGCCGACGGCAGCAACCCGCGGCTACAGATCAACGCGCAGAACTGCGTTCACTGTAAGACCTGCGACATCAAGGACCCGTTGCAGAACATCCACTGGGTGGTGCCGGAGGGCGGAGGCGGACCGGTCTACCCGAACATGTGAGGACGAGCTTGCGTCACTTCAGGCCGCGTAGCCGGCGGATCAATCTCCGGGCATCAGCCGCATTGCTGGCCGCAGCCCTTGGTGCCTGTGCCGCCAGTCCGGGCGCCGAGCGCGTGGCCGACCACGACCCGGCGCCGGTTGAACTGCACTCCACGGTCGGAGCCTATCTGGCAGCCCAGCACGCGATCCGTTCCCAGGACATCCGGCGCGCAAGCTTCTACATGGATCGCGTTCTGGAAAGCGACCCGGGCAACGCGGCGCTGCAGCGGCGTGCGTTCCTGTTGCGGCTGGAGGCCGGGCACCTGGACGCGGCCGCCGGACTTGCGCGGACGGTCGCCGATACCCCGGGAGACGGCTCCTCGATCGCGCGCCTCTATCTGGCTGTCGAACAGGCGAGGCAAGGCAGGTACTCCGAGGCGGTTGCCGAGATCGGCCGGCTCGACGACCGGCGGCTGAATCAGATTCTCGGCCCCATCATCGCCGCCTGGGCCGAGTTCGGGCGGGGCGCGCCGGAGGCGGCGGAAGCGCAACTCGACAAGCTGGCCGGCGAGCAGGGCTTTGCCGGCCTGTACACGCTGCACACCGCGATGCTGGCGGAAGCCAGCGGCCGGATCGAGGAGGCGCGCAGGCGCTACTCGGCGGCACTGGCCCGCAGCGCCACCCCGCCGCTGCGCCTGCGGCTGGTGGCCGCGGCGTTCGACGCCCGCAACGGACAACTCGACCAGGCGCTTGCGCGCATCGACGAGGCGGAGGGCAGCGTCAGCGATCCGGCGGCGCTCAAGGCCATGCTGCGCCGGGTCGCCGATGGCGGCGAGCCGCGGGCCCCGACCGCAGCCAAGGGCATCGCCGAAGCACTGTTCGATCTGTCGAGCGCCCTGCAGCGTGACCGCGGGTCGGACACCGCGATGATCTTCGCCCGGCTGGCGCTGCATCTGCAGCCGGACTTCGACCTCGCGGCGATGCTGGTCGCGGAGATCCTCGACGATCGAAAGCGCTATGAGGAGGCCCTGGCCCTCTACGAGGCTGTTCAACCGGACTCGCCATACCGGCTGCTGGCGCGGCTGCGGGCGGTCAGCAGCCTCGAGGGGTTGAAGCGCGAGGACGAGGCCGCCCGGCAACTGATCGCCCTTGCGGCCGATCGGCCCGAGCTGCCCGACCCGCTGATCCGCCTGGGCGACCTGGAGCGTGGGCGGGAGAACTGGGACGCGGCGATTGCGGCGTATGGCGAGGCCCTGGCGCGCATGCGTCCGCTGGAGCCCAGGCACTGGTCCGTGCTGTACACTCGCGGGATCGCGCTGGAGCGGGCCAAGCGGTGGGAAGAGGCCGAACCGGACTTCCTGCGGGCGCTCGAGCTGCGGCCAGACCAGCCGTACGTGCTGAATTACCTGGGTTATTCCTGGGTCGATCGCGGCGAGCATCTTGATCGCGCCAAGGCGATGATCGAGAAGGCGGTCGAGTTGCGGCCACAAGACGGCTACATCGTCGACAGCCTGGGCTGGGCGCTGTATCGGCTGGGCGACCACGCCGGTGCGGTCGGTCATCTGGAACGCGCCGTGGCGTTGCGTCCGACCGATCCCACGATCAACGACCATCTGGGCGACGCCTATTGGCGGGTCGGACGGCGCAACGAGGCGCGTTTCCAGTGGCAGCGCGCGTTGACCTTCGAGCCGACGCCGGATCTCGCCGCCGACATCGAGCGCAAGCTGCGCGACGGGCTGGCAAGCCCATCGGACCGGTCCGGCAAGGGAATCGGCGGATCCGGGACAGCCGGTGGTACCGACCGGCGTCCCGGCTGACGCTGCGACCGATAACCGGCCGTGACCTTCGAGCCGATCGAGACGCTGGCGCCCGCCAAGGTCAATCTGTGCCTTCACGTCACCGGCCGGCGGCCGGACGGCTATCACGAACTGGACAGCATCGTCGCCTTCGCCGAGGTCGGCGATGTGGTCGGTCTCCGGCCGGTCGCCGACCGTGTGGAACTGGCGGTAACCTGCAGAAATGCACGAGTTTCAGCGGGTTCAACGACAGTGGTAGTGCCGGCGGGTACTGCCAATCTGGCATGGCGGGCTCTGGCGGCCGGGGCGAACGCGCTGACCGGGATTCCGGGACTCTCGGTGTCGCTCGTCAAATACCTCCCGGCCGGCGCCGGCCTCGGGGGCGGATCGAGCGACGCGGCCGCCGTGCTGCGGTTGATGAAGACGCTGCATGATGGCGGACACCCGCCGGCGGTGGACGCGGCGGCGCTGGGTGCCGATGTCCCGATGTGCCTGGATCCCAGGCCCTGGCGCGCGCAGGGACTCGGTGATGTCCTAACCCCCCTGACGTTCGCCCGCGATCTTCCGGTCGTGCTGGTGTGGCCGGGTCGCCCGGTGGCGACGCCGGCGGTGTTTCAGGCACGGAGCGGACCGTTCGGATCCCCGGTGCCGGAAACCGCGCTGGAACGCCTAGCGACGGATCCGCTCGACGCGCTGGCGGACCTGAGAAACGACCTGACCGATGCCGCGTGTCGGACCGAGCCGGCCATCGCCACGGCGCTGGCGGCCGTACAGGGTTTGCGGCGATGCCGGTTGGCCCGCATGACCGGCAGCGGCTCGGCGGTGTTCGGCTTGTTCGACGACGACGACGACGCAGGAAACGCCGCGGCCGAACTTGCGCATCGGCATCCGGACTGGTGGGTCAGGCCGACCCGCCTGCGCGGATCAGCCGCCCAGTAGCTTCCTCAGGCTGGTCGACGGCAGGCCGTTGGCCGGCAGACCCTCGCGGACCTGATAGCGGCTGATCGCGTCGCGGGTCTTGGGGCCGGCAATGCCGTCCACGGCACCGTCGTACAGGCCGAGCCGCGAGAGCCCTCGCTGGATTGCAGCGACATCCTCTTCAGCAACCCCATCGTTGGTCGCCGTGGTCGCGGTCTCGTCCAGCGCCGACTCGGACTTGCCCAGCCCGCCGGCCGCCAGCCGCTTCTTCGCCTCGGAGTGACCGAGTTCCGCAGCCCGGCGCAACCACCGCTCCGCCTCGGCCGGATCGCGCGTCAGTCCCAGGCCACCCTCGGTCAGGACCGCCAGGTTGTATGCCGCCGCGGGAACCCCGCGCTCGGCCGCCCGGCGGAACCAGCGCGCCGACTCCGCGTACGACAGGGGGATGCCGCGCCCGGCGGAGTACAGGACGCCAAGATTGTACTGAGCCAGCGGATGACCCTGCTCGGCGGCGCTGTGGTACCAGAGCAGCGCACGCGTATCGTCCTGGGGCAGGCCGAGCCCGCGTTCGTAGAGCACGCCGAGATTGTACTGGGCGTTCGGAACTCCCTGGATCGCGGACTCGCGAAACCAGTTCGCCGCCTGCTGGAAATCCGGCGGTTCGGCCGATGCCAGCTGGGCAGCCAGGGTGTACTGGGCGCTCGGATCGCCCGACCGGGCGCTTGCCAGCAGCGCCGCCCGGTCTGCCCCGGCAGCCGGCGCGAGTGCCGGAGGAAGTGCCGCCAGCTGTCCGGTCGCCGATTTCGGCTCCGGTTGAACCGGCGCCTGCAGATCGGGAGCCGGCGGCGGCGGGCTCGGTTTGACCGCAGGGGCTGCGACAACCGGGGCGCTGGACGGGCCGGGCACGGCCGCGTCGGCCGGCTTTGCCGGCGCTGCGACCGGTGCATCGGGGGCCGCATCGGCGGGCACCGGGGTGGCCGGCGCAGGCGCAGCCGACGGGGTTGCCGGTGCTGTTGGCGGCGTGGCTTGCGCGACCGTCGGGGGCGCCGCAGGCGGAACCGCCGGCGCCGGTTCGGCGCCGACAGCCGGGACCGTGGGCGGTGGCTGGGTTGCGGGCGCGGCCTCCACCGGAGGCGCACTCGCCGTCGACGGCTGTGGTGGTTCACCCGTGGCGGTATCGAACACCGTCGCCAGCCGGGCCATCCAGTAATCGAGTTCAGCCCCTGCGGCCGACGCCGCGGACTCAGCTTCCGCCTGCAGGACTTCTGCCGTTTCGATCATGCGGTCCCGCATCGCTTCCACGGTGGGTGCGGCGCTTCCGCCGAACGCCATCCATCCGGCTGCGGCAGCCACGATGACCAGCACGGCTGCAACGGCAGCCCAAGCCGCCCGACGCGGCCGGCGGCGCGCAGGTGCCGGACGCGCCCGCTCCGGGGCACGGGCGGCCAGCGGCGCACGCTCCGACGCCGCTGGCCGGGTCAGCCAACCGGGCACGGAGGCATCGACTGTGCCGGTCAGCGATCCGTCCGGGGGAATATCGGCGGTGGGCGGGACCGGGTCCGGACGGGCCGCCCGCTCGGCGACGGCCGCTACCGGCGCCGCGGCCTCGGTCGGCGCTTCGGGCTCGTGTTCCTCCTCGGGCGCCGCGGGATCAGCCTGACGACCCTGGGTGTCCGGGATCCGGGCGTCGGAAGGGAGATCCTCCAGGCGGAACGCGTCTGATTCCAGCAGGGACGCGGGCTCAAGGACCGGGTCAGGATCCGGATCAGGCGCTACGTCATCAGGCGCTACGTCGGGTACCGCCCGCTCGGCTTGCATCGCATCCGCCGCGTCGGCAAGTTCGGCGTGGTTGATCCGAACCGCTGCCTCCCATCCGGCAGGCGGCGCCTCGGGCAGCCGGCGTTTCGCAACGGTCCGCTCGATTGCCAGGGCGATCTCGTCCGGCACATCGTCTTCTTCTTCCTCCGGTGGATCCGCGGCGGGCCTGTAGGGCGGTGGCGCCGTGCTCTCCGCCGGCCGAACCCATGCATCGTCCTGGACCGGCTGCTCGTCCCAAACGGGATCGGTCGAAGACGGGACGGCCTGGGACGGGTCCGCCACGGCCGGCGAGATCTCCGGACCGCGGGCGTCGCTCAAGGCCTTGGGGGCCGTTACCCGGTGGCGGGGGCCATCCAACTCGGCCCGCTGTTCGACCGCAACGAGACGCTGGGCAATATCCTGAAGCGCGTAGGCGATGGGGCGCATTGCAGCGTCAAGCCGGGCATCCGCGGCATCGAGCCGGCTCGCGAGCTGATCCACGGTGGACAACGAGACGCGGCCGGATGCGATCGCGCGGCTCGACGCCGGCGTCGGTAAGGCATCCGCCTTCGACTCGGCGGGGTCGCTGTCGCCATGGACCTGGGCATCGGCACGGATCGCCTGGTCGATCCATTCTCCGATCGTGACGCCGGCTGCCTGGGAGGCACGCCGAGCGATGTCGCGGGTCGCCTGATCGACGCCCTTGACGCTCCAAGCCGTCGCCTGCCGAGCCACGCCGTCTCCTCAGTCACTGGGTAGCGCCGTCACTATATGATGGTAGCGCCGTTGATAAAAGACCCAATGAGGCGTAGTGCCCGCTGAGGTGCGCGGATCAGCGCCGAAACAGGCGTCCGAACAGGCCGCGGTCCGAGCGTTCGTCGGGCAGGGTCAGTTCCTCCACCCGCTGCAGCCGTTCCGCCAGGCGCATGACCGCCCGCTCGATCGGCGCGGTGCTGGCCGCCACCGCCGCCGCACCCCCACCGCCGCCGTCGGACGGGCGCGATTGCAGCTCTTCGACCTGCTCGGCCAGCGCCGACACCTCGCGGGTCAGCGCTACGCTCTTTCCCTCGGCGCGCTTTTCGATCTGATCGAGGCGTGTGCCGACCTCGGCCAGTTCGGTCGCCACCGCGGCCAGACGCTGCTCCAGCTTCTCAAGGGCTTTCAGGCGTCCTTGGACATCCGGCAGTTCATCAAGCCGCCGTTCAAGGTCCCGCACCCGCGCCGGATCAACCGACGCCGGGGCCGGGCGAACAGTCGCGACCGGCGCCGGGGGTGGCGGCGGCGGCGCGTAGTGGACCGGCGGCGGGTAAGGGGCCTCGACCGCAGGGGGCGGCGTCGCGAGCGCGCTACGCCACGCGGCCGCGGTCGGGCCGTGCGGATGCAGTTCGTGCGGCGGCTCCGCGGCTCGCCAGGATCCCGCGCCTCGCCCGGGAGCCCGTTCAGCCCGCTCCTGTTCGGCGGCGTCGCGGATCTGGCGCGACAGCCATTGGCCAATCGGCACGCCCGCCCGACGGGCGGCCTGCTTGGCCAAGTCGCGTTCCTCGGCAGAGATGCCTTTGACGCTCCACGGCGATGCGCCGCTCATGAATTCTCCCATCGGGATCGACGTATCGGCACGTTCGGACTCCCGGAGCACTCGGTCCTGCTATCGGTATGACACCGTAAGCGGAGGATTATATGGCATTGTTGGTAATTGTCCACAGCGCAAGGGTACTGCGGCCGTAAGGGAAAACCGAGGGCATACCGTTCACGAACCCGGGAGCGACCTCTGGTCATCATCCACCGATGAAGGCTCCTCAACGGCACGCTCAAGCCGATCCAGGCGACCAGCAAGCCGCACGACGATGTCTTCCAGGGATTCAAGCAGGCCGACGAGGCGGGTCTCCGTCCGCTCGACCCGCTCGGCCACCAGCGCCGCCAGCGCCGCTTCGTCGACGGTGTCCGGGTCCGCGTCACGCTCGGCAGGCGCCGCCGGGGCCTGTGGATGCAGGTACGGCTCGACCCGCGTGCCGCGGGCCGGAACCCGTCCCGGCAGCGCCGCTGCCGTCCGGCGATGCGGCAGGCTTAGCGGCCGGCCGGCGGCCTCCGCCGCCCCGACCCGGCGAATGACGTCGCTCAGCCACTCGCCCATGGTCTCGCTCTCGCGCGCCGTCGCCGTCTTGGCAAGCTCACGCGCCTCCGGGCTAACGCCCTTGACGCTCCAGGGCATTCGGGCCTTGCCGTCACGCCGTGCCACCACCAGCTCCCTGCATCGTCGCGAATCGGCTCATTGTAACGGTTTCAGGCCGACGGTGCACCCCGTCGATCCGGCTCTTGCCGTGCGCGGACGTCCTGCGTATGTTCGGCCCGCCGGCCGGTGGGGCGTAGCCAAGCGGTAAGGCAGCGGTTTTTGGTACCGCCATTCGCAGGTTCGATCCCTGCCGCCCCAGCCACCGCCGTCCAGGGACCGTCACGCCGCCTCCGCTACGCGGCCAGCACCACCAGATCCAGCTCGTAGTCGAGACCGGCGACCCGCCGACCCGGGCGGCGTTCCGGCGGTCGCGCAGGCCGGTATCCCTGCAGGCCGGCCGCCGAATAGGTTGCCGCATCGGTCAGTGCCCGCACCGCCTCGACCTTGGTGTGCTTCTCCAGCTTGGCCGCGAGGTTCACCGCGGTTCCGATGACGGTGTATTCCAGCCGGCTCTCGTCCCCAACCGCGCCGAACACCACCGGACCGGAGGCCACCGCCAATCCGACCGCCGGGGCCGGCAGCCCGGCGGACTGCCGGCGATCCGACCAGGCCGTCGCGGCAGCCGACAGGTCGTCGAGGCAGCGCAGCGCATCGGCCGCCGGCGTTGCGCTCGACCGGGTCGCCCCGAACGTCGCCATCACGCCGTCGCCCAGGAACTTGTCGATGCTGCCGCCGTGCGCCTGGATCACCGGGACCACCGTGCTCTGATACTCGGCCAACAGGGCGATCAGGTCGTCCGGCGGGATTTCGGTGGCAAGCTGCGAGAATCCCCGCATGTCGACGTTCAGCACGGCGGCGTCCCGCAGCTCGCCGCGGCCGATCTCGATACCGGCGTCCAGATCGACGATCCGGTCGGCGACGTCCCGCGCGAAGAACCGCGACAGTTCGCGGGCCGCCAGGCTCTCGCGCACCGCCCGCACCAGCAGGCGGCGCGCCCGGACGATCGCGACGGCCAGGATCGCGGTGACCGTCAGAATCGAGACGATCTTGTCGAACTCGGCGCCGATCAGGACTGCGTTGGAGGTGAGGTACAGCACGTAGTCACGGGTCACCGGCGCTGCCATCGGATCCCACATCAGGGCGTAGCCGGCCATGAACAGCCAGCCGAGGGCCGCGGCCCCGCCGGCGAGCAGCACGTAGACCGCCTCGAAGCGCAGGGTGCGCAGCGCGATGAAGATGAACACGTACAGCAGGGTCGGCGCCTTCAGGTAGAACGCCGCCGGCTGCATGTACTGCAGGTGGAAGCTCCAGATCATGCCGAGCAGCAGCGCCATGTCGACCAGGATCGACAGGCCGAGAAACCAGCGCGGCAGCCGCCGGGCATGGGCGAGCCCGAGGCGCGCCAGGGTAAACGCGAAGTAGGCGCCCAGCACCCAGGGGATCGGCCGGAACTCGACCTCCGCCGGAAACGCCTTCGGCGAGATCGCGTACAGGGTGCCGAACGCACCGACCACCGCGAACTGGATCCAGCCGATCAGGATCTCGCTCGACGCCTGCTGGTCGCGCAGCGCGTCCCGCACCCGAACCGGCAGCACGGCATCCCCGGTGCGTGCGGGAATCGAGCGACTTTGATCGGGACGAACAGCGGGCTCGGTCATGTCTACACTTTAGCTGCGGGCGCGGCCCGGGAACGGTCAATGCTGCGTGACCTCCGGCGGCCGAACATCAACCGCTCGTGATCGAGCCGGTGGTCACCGCCCAGATGCTGGATTCGTAGGCCCCGCGGCCCACCGGAATCCGGCCGGCCGCGCCGGACGCCAACTCCTCGGCCATCCGGGTGCGCACCCATCGGCTGGCGAACCGCAGCCGAAGGCCGCCCCCGGCCAGCCACGCCGCGACCACCATCTGCTCGGCGTAGCCGCGCCAGTCCCAGGTCGGCGGATAGCGGTCCGGCAGGAAGATGTCATGCACGTGGACGAGGACGCCCGCCGGCAGCCGGGGCAGGACCCGGGTGAACAGCAGATCGACGTCCGTACCCGGCAGGGCAAGATGGCTGGAGTCGATGAACAGGATGTCTCCCGGACCCAGCGTCGGCAGGTTCTCAACGCCGGTGTCCTGCAGGGTTCTGCGGGTTACGCGTAACGACGCGGCCTCCGCCAGGCCCGTGATATCGGCCCTGGGCGCGGGATCGATGCACACGATCTCGGTGGTCAGGCCGGCATCCAGCACCGCGCGGGCCAGAAACCGCGTGGAATGGCCCGAACCGACCTCGACAATGCGATTTGGTCGGGTTTCGCGGACCAGAGCATAGGCCGCGGCGCCGTCCAGGCCCGGAAACCAGTCCTGTTGCCAGCGCGGCAACGGTGGCCTGGCGCCGTCGAACCGGTCGACGATCGCGCCATGTCGGTCGATCGCGTCCAGCACGTCGCGGAACTGCGGGGCGGCTTCGACGAACAGCGCATCCAGTTCCGGATAGCCGGCGGGCGGCGCAACAGAGGCGGCATACCGGTGTGGGATATAGAACCCACCCTGGGTCATACCAAGGACCGTCAGAACCGCTGATAGTCTGTTTTTCAATGACTTAATTCGCATATGCACGCGCAATCACTACCGATGCAGGGTCATGCCGTCTTGCGCTACCAGGGTACCGGGGCGAGCCGCTTCCGCATCGGCGGCGATCTGGTCCATGGCGTCATCGTCGTGCGTCGGATCGTGATGGAACAGCACCAGCGTCCCAACCCCGGCGGCATCCGCGGCGCGCACCCCCTCGCGCCACGTCGAATGCCCCCACCCGCGGTAGCAGGCGTATTCGGAATCGGTGAACGTCGCGTCGTAGATCGCCACGTCGGCCCCCGCCATCAGATGCTGGACATTGGGATCCAGGCTGCCGTCCTGCGGGTGCTCGGTGTCGGTGACATAGGCGACGGTCCTGCCGGCCCATGTCAGCCGATACCCGCAGGCACCGCCGGGGTGGCAAAGCGCGCGGGTCTCCAGGACCAGTCCTGGATGGGGTTCCAGTCGGTCGCCGACGGCGAAATCGACGAAATCGACATCGGCCCGGTACTCGTCGACCGGAACCGGAAACAGCGGCGGCGACATCATCCGCGTCACGATGGTCTTCAGGGTCAGCGCGGTGTCGAGCCGGGCCGCATGGAAGTGCACGCGGTTGCGGGAGTCGTAGGCCGTCGCGAAGAACGGCAGCCCGACAATGTGATCGAGGTGAAAATGCGTCAGGAAAACGTCGGCTTCCACCGGTGCTTCGGCGGTCAGCGCCTTGCCGAGTTCGCGGATCCCGGTACCACCGTCGAAAATGACCAGGTGCGGTCCGCAGCGGACTTCGACGCAGGCGGTGTTGCCCCCGTACCGCACCGTCTTCGGCCCCGGACAGGCGACGCTTCCGCGCCCGCCCCAGATCCGGATCAGGACATCGTCCTTCGCCAACCCAACCTCCCACCTCGGCGCGGAGCCGCGACCGACCGTGCGTGCGACACCCGCCCGCCCGGCGTCGGGCGGCACGTTCACCCATAACACACCCGCCCTGCGCCGGAAACGGCGGCTGGATTGATCGCCGGCTTGTGCCGGAACGGGTCCCGGACCAGACTGCAGCGCCCCACCGGCCCCGATCCCACGCCAACCGTCGCGCCCCATCCGGACCCATCCTGCCATGCCCCTGAACCGCGGCCGCACGACACGACCGCCTGTGCCGCACGGCACCACCAACTGGACCGGCGTTCTCTTCGGATTCCTGCTGGCTTCGCTCGCCGCCTTTCAACAGTTCAAGCTGCCGCCGATGCTGCCGTCCATGCTGGCGGAGTTCGGCTATCCCAAGACCCTGGCAGGCGCCTTCATGTCGGTCTATGCCGTGATCGGCCTGGCGGTGTCCCTGGCGCTGAGCGGCGTCATGGCGCGTCTCGGCACCGGGTATATCCTCGGTCTTGCGTTCTTTTCCGCGATTTCCGGCAATCTTCTGGCGCTGATCGTGCCGGAGGATGCGTGGGTAGTACTTGGTTCGCGGGCCTTGGAGGGGTTCGCGTTCGCGGTGTTTGCCATCGCCGGGCCGGTCTACACGAACCGCCATGCCGGACCCGGTCATCTGGCATTGGCGATCGCGCTCAGCGCCATCTGGATTCCGGTTGGACAGATCGCGGCGAACCTGCTGGTTCCACTGGCCGAGACCGGGATCGGGTGGCGGATCGGATGGCTGGCCACCGCCGCCGCCACGGCGATGATGGCGGCATGGACCCTGGTCATCCGGCTGCGCGGGACGGCCGACCTCGACCTGCGCCGCCGGCCGTCCGCCGGACAGTCGCCGCTGACCGGCGAGGAGCGCTGGGCGCTTGCCCTAAGCGCGCTGCTGTTCACCCTGTGGTCGGCCCAGTACTTCGCCTACATGACGTGGCTGCCTCAGTTCCTGGTGGAGGCGCACGGTCTGGGACCCGGGATGGCGACGGTCGGCTACTCCATCCCGGTCCTGACCCTGATCGTTGTCGGCCTGCTGTCATCACGGTGGATCCGGCGCGGTGCGCCGGTCGGCCCGATGCTGGCCGGATCGATGCTGCTGCAGGCGGCAGTGTGGTGGGCGATGCCCTGGACCGAAGGTCTGGCCATCGGGATAGCGTCACTGCTGCTGTATGGGATCGGCATCGGCATCACGCCGGTGTGCCTGTTCGCCATGCCGAGCACGATCCTCGGCTCGCGGCGTGCCGGCCCCGGCGCGTTCGCAACCATCATGACCGGGCGGAACCTCGGCGTGCTGATCGGCCCCATTCTGCTGCCGCAGGTCCTGCTGCTGACCGGGGTGTGGAGCGCAAGCGGGCCGGTGTTCGGCTTCATCACCACGCTCGACGCGATCGGCGGCATGCTGCTCGCCCTCGGTCTGGCACGGATGGGGCGCCGCGGCCCCGACTGAATCGGTCCCGACCAGACCCCGCGCTGGCTACGGAACCAGTCGGTACCCGCCTGCGTCGGTGACCAGGATCGCCGCCCGCTGCGGGTCGGGCTCGATCTTCTGGCGCAGCCGGTAGACATGGGTTTCCAGGGTGTGGGTGGTCACACCGGCGTTGTAGCCCCAGACCTCGTTCAGCAGGGTGTCGCGCTTCACCATCCGGTCGCCCGCCCGGTACAGGTACTTCAGGATCGCGGTTTCCTTCTCCGTAAGCCTGACCTTCTTGTTGCGCGCCTCGTCCAGCAGGATCTTGGCCGCCGGCTTGAAGCTGTACGGGCCGATGGTGAACACCGCATCGTCGCTCTGCTCGTGTTGCCGGAGCTGGGCTCGGATCCGGGCCAGCAGGATCGCCACCTTGAACGGCTTGGTGATGTAGTCGTTGGCGCCGGCGTCCAGGCCGAGAATGGTGTCGGCGTCGGAGTCCTGGGCGGTCAGCATGATCACCGGCGCCTTCACGCCGTGCTTGCGCATAAGTCGGCACAGCTCGCGCCCGTCCATGTCCGGGAGGCCGACATCCAGCAGGATCAGGTCGTAGTGGGTGTCCTTGACCGCCAGCAGCCCGTCGGCTGCAGTCGCAGCCTCGGCGGTCACGAACTCTTCATGGAGCTGCAGTTGCTCGGCCAGAGTGGATCGCAGCGCATCGTCGTCGTCGACCAGAAGGATCTTGCGTCCGCTCGTCATACCGGCTCCCGCCCCCGAATATTCATGGTCTCTATGCTTCCGCTCCTGTCGGCAAATAGTGTAGCGCCTCTTGGACCTCAAGGCTCCACGTCGATTGCCTTCCAGAATGCGACGGGTCCTTCGAGACGCCGCGCCCGGCGCTTTGGTGCTTCGTAGACCAGGCCGCCGCCGGCTCGACCTGGTCGCCGACCCGCACATCATAATAGGTGGCAACACCCCGCCACGGACAGATTGTGCGGGTTTTGCTGGGTTCCAGGTGCTTCATCGCGACCCGGTCGCGCGGAAAATACAGGCAGCCCTCGACGATCTCGACCGCGTCGCTGTCGGCCAGGACCACGCCGTTCAGGGTCGCTCGCGCCATGTCACGATCCGGTGTGCCGGTCAGAAACTGGGCGCCAGGATCAGCCGCAGCATCGCCTGGCAGAGCGCGTGGTGCGGATCGCCGAAGGCTTCCAGGGCGGTGAAGTGGTTGCCGCCCGGCACGTCGACGCTTTCCACCGGCGCCCGCGCGGCCTTCAGGGCCGCGACCAGCTCGTCGCGCTGGCGCAGGTACTCGGGCCCCTCGTCCCCGCCGACCGTGGCGATCAGCGGCGGCAGGCGCATCTCTCCCGGCTTGAGGTTGCGCGCGTGCACGACCGGGCTCAGTCCGGGGACGTCCTCGGCGCGCAGATGGACCTGCTCGTTCAGGTAGCTCAGGCGGATCGGCTCCAGATCGTGCAGGCCGGACACGCTGCAGCCGCCCTTCAGCAGAGCCGGCACGCCGGCCGGGCCGGCCATCAGCGCCGCCAGATGGCCACCAGCCGAGTGACCGGCGACGAACAGTCGGTTCGGGTCGCCGCCGAGGTCATGTCCGTTGGCGTGGATCCAGGTCAGGGCCGCCCGCACGTCCACAGCGACCTCCGCCATCGTGACGGCCGGGCACAGCCGGTATCCGATCGAGATGAAGGTCACGTCGGCGGCCACGTAGGTCGGCGCCAGGTAGTGGACCAGGGTGCGGTCACGGGAATGCCAGTATCCGCCGTGGACGAACGCCAGGATCGGTGCATCGCCGCGCGCCGCCGGAAACACGTCGACGGCCTGGCGCGGGTCCGGGCCATAGCCACGGTCGAGGTCGCAGGACAGCAGCGCCCGTGCCTCCGCACCGCGCGCCATCCAGCGCTCCGAGATCTCCCCGGCCTCGGGCACCTTGCGGCGGTTGTCGTACTGGGCGTCGAGCCCTGCCTGATCGTAGTCGCGGTACAGCGGCATGGAGGTCTCCTTCCCCCGCACAGTAGCGGATTGGATTTTCCGCGTGCAACACGCCGCATCCGCACGACTTTGCTTGATTCCCGACGTCAGCCCCTCAATATGCGCGGCATGCCGAACGACCCAGCCCCCACCCGCAAGGCGCCACGCGCCGCCGACCATCTCGCGGTCGACCGTGCCGTCTCCGAACTGCGCCGGGGCGGTATCGTCGCGGTCCGCGCCGGCGCCGACCGTGATCGCCTGGCGCTGATGGTGGCAGCCGAGATGATCACCGACGACACGGTCGGCCAGCTGCGGCGGCTGACCGGCTCCGACCCCGTGCTGGCGATCACCCGGAACCGGGCGATCGCGCTTGGGTCCGGAGGTCCGGCCCCGGTGGTCACGGTGACCCTCCCGCCCGGCAGTTCCGCCGACCGTGTCGCGGCGATCGCCGATCCGACGGCCGGCACGGTCGACACCGGCGGATTGATCACCCTTCCGGAACCGCAGTCCGGAACCGCAGCGGCGGCCGTCCGGCTGGTCAAGCTGGCACGGCTGATTCCGGCCGCCCTGGTCGCCACGGTGTCCGACGTACCGCCCGCACGGATGGACGTCTGGGCCCGCGGGCACGCGCTCCTGCTGGTCGACAGCGGGGCAATCGACACACACCGGCAGGTCAGCGCCACGCGCCTGGTGCGCGCCGCGTCGGCCCGGGTGCCGTTGATCGATGCCGAGGACTGCGAACTGATCGCTTTCCGGCCGATCGACGGCGGGCTCGAGCACGTGGCGATCCGGATCGGCGATCCTGACCCCGGTCAGCCCGTGCTGATCCGCCTGCATTCGTCGTGCCTTACCGGCGACCTGATGGGCAGCCTGCGCTGCGATTGCGGCGACCAGCTGCGCGGCGCGATCAAGGCGATTGCCGACGCCGGCGGCGGCGTCCTGGTCTACCTCGCCCAGGAAGGACGGGACATCGGGCTGGTCAACAAGCTCAAGGCCTACAGCCTGCAGGACCTCGGCGCCGACACGGTGGACGCCAACACCATGCTTGGATACGACGACGACGAACGGGTGTACTTCCCGGCGGCGGAGATGCTGAATCTGCTCGGCATCACTCGGGTCCGTCTGATGACCAACAACCCGGAGAAGATCGGCCAGCTTGCCGCCTGCGGCGTCGAGGTGGTGGAGCGGGTCCGGCACGTGTTCCCGTCCAACCAGCACAACGAACGCTACCTGGCGACCAAGGCCGGGCGCTCGGGGCACCTGTTCTAGGCGATTTCTGGGCGATCTCTCTGGCACAGCGCTTGCTTCTATCCTGTTGAAGGAAGGAGTGCGCGCATGACCACGTCCCCGATCGACGCTACCGCCAACACCCCGGCGCATTGGGTGCTCCGCCGCTCCGATCCTGGCGGCGACGAGGTATTGCCGGGCCAGGACACGGACTCAGGAGGCGAGAGCCTCGGCTTCGGCGACCTGCTGGATGTCCTCAACCCCCTGCAGCATTTGCCGGTCGTCGGCACGCTTTACCGGGCACTGACCGGCGACACCATGACCGACACGGCAAGGATGGCCGGTGGCGCGCTGTACGGCGGCCCGCTCGGTCTGATCAGCGCGCTCGCCAATGTCGTGGTCGAGCACGAGACCGGTCATGACATTGGCGACACCGCGCTCGCCTGGTTGCACGATGCACCGGAAACCGCCGTTGGCTCCGACACGATGGTGGCGGCAGCACCGGCGGCACCTGCCGAACCGACCCCACCGGAACCGGCGAGCCCCCCGGTAGAGGATCCGAACCGGATCGTGGTGGCCAGCTTCACCCCCCGGTCGGCGCAGACGGCGCCAGCCGAGAGATCCGAGGCACCGGCGACCACCCAGTTCGAGGGCCGGACCGCCGATCGGCTCGACGCTTTCATCCGCAGCGCCAACGCCGTCAAGCGGCCGGGTCCGATGCCGGGCTCGATCGGCGATACCGCACGCCTGCAGGCGGCCGCCCTCAAACCGCCGGGCATCGCTGGCAAGCCCAAGGACGGATCGCGCGAAACCGAGCAGCGGGCCGAGCCGGTGTTGGCGCTGGCCGGCAACGACGCCGGTACCGTCAACGAGTGGATGTTGCGGGCGCTGGAGAAATACGAGCATATGCAGAAGCAGGAGACTGGCTGACCGAGTCCGGACGATTGACGCTGCTGATTGTACGAGCCGCCCCGCACGCTATCCGCGGAACGCTGGCCGTTGGCGAGCGGGTCCGGCCGTGCGTGCTCGGTCGCGGCGGTATCGTGGCGGACAAGCGCGAGGGCGACGGCGGCACTCCGGTCGGGCGGTTTCCGTTGCGCCGCCTGCTCTACCGGCCGGACCGCGAGAGCGCCATTGCCACCGGTCTGCCGATCCTGCCATTGTCGGAGCACCTGGGATGGTGCGACGACCCCGGCGATCCCGTGCACTACAACCGACTGGTCAGGCTGCCCTTCGACTCCAGGCACGAACGGATGTGGCGCGACGACGGCCTGTACGACCTGGTGATCGAGCTCGGCTACAACGACGCGCCGCCGGTCCCGGGGCGCGGCAGCGCAATCTTTTTGCACTTGGCCCGCCCCGACGGGAGGCCGACCGAAGGATGCGTCGCCCTGGCGCGGGATGACATGCTGGCCGTCCTGGTGGCGGTCGGGTCGGAAAGCATGATCGACATCAGCTACGCATAGAGCCCGGTTCGGTTCCGGGCGTCTCCGGCGTCAGCCGTAGTCGCGGGCACCGAAGATCGCGGTTCCAACGCGCACATGGGTGGCGCCGAGCTGAACGGCGAGTTCGTAGTCGCTGCTCATCCCCATCGACAAACCCGGCAGGCCATGGCGCTTCGCAATCTCGCGCAGCATGGCGAAGTGAAGCGCCGGATCGTCGGACACCGGCGGTATGCACATCAGCCCGACGACCGGCAGTCCATGCTCCTTCCGGCAACTCTCGATGAAGGCGTCGGCGTCAGCCGGCAGGACCCCGGCCTTCTGATCTTCCTCACCGGTGTTGACCTGGATGTAGCAGTCCAGCCGACGGCCCTGCTTCGCCATCTCCCTGGACAGTTCGGCCGCGAGCTTCGGGCGATCCACCGTCTGGATCGCGTCGAACAGCGCGACGGCGTCCTTGACCTTGTTGGTCTGCAGCGGCCCGATCAGATGCAGCACGGTATCGGGATGGCGCGCCCGCAGCGCTGGCCACTTGCCCTGTGCCTCCTGGACCCGGTTCTCGCCGAACACCCGCTGCCCGGCGGCCAGCGCGGCTTCCACCCGTTCGATCGGCTGAACCTTGCCGACGGCAATCAGCGTAACCCCCGCCGGATCACGCTCGGCCTCGGCGGCGGCCGCCGCCACCTTCGCCCGAACTTCGGCGAGATTGGCGGCGACCTCGGCGACAGCATCGGTCATTGGTGTTCCTCCTGGTCGTCATAGCCGTACCGGCGGATCTCCTCGGCGAGGGTCCCGGCAATCGGTGTCATCGCGAAATCGTACCGTCGCCAGCGGGCCAGCGCCGTTCGGTAGACCGGCTGGGTGACCTGCGCCGCACTCGGGGTCGCCAGGACCCCGCGGCTCCGGGCGTGCTCGTGAAACCGGGTGACGCCGTCGTCCCACGGCAGGTCCAGAAACCGCAACACCCTGGCGGCCTCGCGTGGAAGATCGTCCACCAGATCCTCGTAGCGCACGGTGATGCGCGGCGGATCGAACACGCCGGCATAGGTTTCCCATACGCCGAGCGCGGCCCGGTACAGGCCTGCGGCACCGTCCAGCGTGGTGAACGACGCCATCCAGGTGTTGAGATGGAAGTTCTGCATGAAGCAGGACAGCACAACGTCGCAGGGATGACGCAGCGCCAGCAGGAAGCGGGCTTCCGGAAACACCGAGCGGATCAGCCCGGCGTGGACCAGGTTCAGCGGCATCTTATCGACGACGTAGCGGGTCGGAGCGTCGGGCAGAAAGCGCTTCATTCGGGCCCGGTACCAGGCGCGCATCTCGGCCCGGTCGGCATCGCTCAACGTCGTCAGCGCCTCGGGGTAGCTCCGTCCGGCAACGCTGAAGCGGGCGATCAGGCCGGCGATGAACGGCCGCTCCTCGACAACCGCGATCTCGGGGTGCGCATCGAGCACCTGGTCCAGCAGAGTGGTCCCGGAGCGCGGAAAGCCGACCAGAAACACCGGGGATGGCCCGTCGTCCGGGCTGGACGCCGGCATCGCCGCCGTCGGTTGTGCGGCCGCGTACAATCGGTCCAGTTCGGCCAGCTGGCGGAATGCGTGGCCAGGATCGAGAGCCCCCGGCGCGGCAATGGCCTGCGCCGCGTTGGCCGCCTCAAACGCCGCAAAGGCGGCAACGGCATCGCCGTCAGCCTCCGAGGCCTGGGCCCGCTCGAACAGCACCGGATAGCGCCGGGCAGGCATGGTTTCTGCGGCCAGCCATCCGTCGGCGACCGTCAGGGCCTCATCGAACCGCTTCAACCGGCGTGCCAGTCGCACCGCCAGCTGTGCGGATGTCACATGCCGGGGATCGAGGACCCGCGCACGGCCGACCCAACGCGCCGCCTCCGGCAGGTCGGCCCGGTTGTCGGCCAGTTCCGCAACGGTGGCGGTGGCGGAGACGTCGGCCGGGACCAGCAGCAGCGCCCGGCGCGCCGCCGCGTTGGCCAGCAGCGCGTCGCCGTCGGCCCGCGCGGCGAACGCCAGATGGCGGTGCAGCAGACCCACGCCGGGGGTGTCCGCAAGCCCACGGGCCAGCAGCTCGACGGCACGGTCCGCCTGATCGAGGTCGACCAGCAGGCCGGCGAGATTGACCCGGGCCTCGACGGTGGGGGCACGCGCCAACGCGGTTTCCAGGTGATGGGCCGCCTCGCGCAACCGCCCGAGCGCCCGACAGGCAACGCCCAGGTTGGCGTGCAGGGCGGCATCGTAAGGGGCCCGGCGCAGGCCGGTCTGGTATGTGGCGACCGCCTCTGCGTGGCGCCCGAGCCCGGCCAGGGCGTCGCCTTCAAGGCGCGCCACCACGGGATGGGCGCGGGCGGAGGCCGGCAGGCCGCATAGGCATTCGTAGGCGCCGGCCGGATCGTCACGGCCAAGCTTGAGCTGCGCGAGATTTACCAGAAGATCGGGATTGGCCGGTCCGCCCGCGCGCGCGGCCTCCAGCAGCCGGATGGCGGTGTCCGCGGCGCCGGACCGGGCCTCGAGCATCGCCAGGCGGTACAGCACGCCGGCCGGAAGATCGGTCGCCGCCATCAACGCATGGTGATGGGGCCGCGCCGGCGCCGGGTCGCCGGTGGAAACCGCCCGGTCGACTGCGGAGAGGATTTTCGGGGAGAGGCGGCGAGCGGTCATGCCGCGATCAGACCGTGGGACGGCCCTGCTTGTCGAGATACCCCAACTCGCGCAGCACCTCGCCGTGAGCGTCGATCAGGCGGCCGATGAGGTCGTCCGTCAGATGATCGCGCCAGGCGCCGACCCGGCCGGAATGAAAGAACACCTGGTCTTCGCGGACCCGTTCCTTGAAGCCGGCGGCGCGCTCCTGGCTCGATACCTCGTCGAAATTGCTGAAACGTATCGCCCGTTTGATCCGCTCCGCATCGGCCGGCAACTTCAGAAACTTGACGACCTTGCCGAAGGTCTTGAACGGCTTGGAGCGGAGGTCCTCGTAGCGCAGGACCAGCGGGCTCAACTGGGGGAGCGCCGTCCAGGAACGGTAGTGATCGCACCATCGGCCCAGAACCTGGAACACCGCGGCGGCAGTAGTCGGAGTTCGAAACCCGGGCGCGCAGATCGCCTCCACCGCGTCGGAGACCGAGATGTTGTAGTGCCGGGCGATCGATACCGTCACGTCGAACACATTCCGGACGATGTAGATCCCGCCCATCGTGTACTGCGGGTAGATGAGCGGTCTTCCCTCGTGCACATCGAGAATGTTGTGCGTCTTGACGATGCTGGTTTCATCCCGATTGGCAAGATCGCGCTGCACCGACTCCCTGAGGGCATGCAGCTCGCTGTCCGTCATCTCGCCGATCCGGCGCATGGCGAGCCGTTCATAGGTGGGTATATGGGCGTCCCCGAACCCGACCACCGTCAGATCGTTGATCGACGCCGGTGCGTGGGCGTTCCGGAACAGGTTCTCGATGAAGATCCTGACCCAGGTGTTGCCGGATTTCGGATAGGACGCGAGCCAGAGAATGCCGCCGGCCATGAATGCCTCACGCCTGAACCGGAAAAACCACCCGGCTCTCGACCAGCGCGTTCAGGACCCGCTCACCGGCCGGCCCGCGGTTGCCGTGCGCCACGTTCAGCTCGGACAGCCAGAACACCTCGCGTTCAAGGATCCAGTTGACCATGTCCCGATCCCCGCGCTGCAGCGGCACCTCCGAGCCCGTTGACGTTCGCAGCTTCAGCTGTCCGCCGGCTTCCAGAACCTCAGGCCGGTGCCGCGAGACGTAGAAGTACTGGTCGGCGGCCCGGTCCGGCAACCGGTAGTCAGTGACCTTCTCGAAGGTCCGGTCCCGCAGATAGCCGGACAGGTAATCGACGAACCCGGGGTCGCTCAGCATGGTCTTGAGATGATCGCCGACGGCGGCAAGGTACCCGGCAAGCTCCTCCCGGTCCTCGAAATGCGGCAGCCGCTTTCGCAGAAACTCGTGCTTCGGGGCCTCGCTTGCCAGCATGCCGACGACGGTGAAGCCGACCTGCGGCGACACGCCGAAAGACAGATGCAACGATGCGGAATCGGTGGCCAGCGCGTCATGATACACGCCGCGCGGAAGATAGAGGATGTCGCCCGGGCGCATGGTGATCCGCTGCGCGACCTTGCCCCGCATGCGGTTGTGCTGCTCAACCGTGAAGTCGGCCGGGCGAATGCCCGCGGTGAAGGTCGCCTCGCGGAAACGGCCGTCGTAGATGTTCCAGGTCTTCTCGCCGGTGATCTGGATGGCGAACACGTCCATGGTGTCGAAGTGCGACGCGTAGCCGGGCACCTGTTGCCACGAGCAGTACATGTTGCAGGAGGTGTTGGTCCCGAACAGCCGTTCGAAGCAGCGCGTGACCGCGGCAATGTCCGGATCAATGCCGTCCAGATAATCGAGCACGAAAGTCGCGCCCTTCTGCAGCAGCGCCATGACCTTCTGGCGGTCCGGCCGCAGAATCGGCTCGCCGGTCCGGCCGAGGCCGGGGCGGCAATACTCACGCGGGTCAAGCACACGCCCGGCCAGCGCCATTTCGATGGACTTGCCGTCCCACAGCTTCGGGCGCTGCAGCAGGTCGTTCAGCTTGTCCCAGGAAAACAAACGGCCGACATCCTGAACGGAGCCGGCCTCGTGGTAGACGCGCTGATCAAGGTAGTCGCGCACGAAGGTCTGACGATCGATCGCTTTGAACAGCCGATCGAAGGAAACATCCATGCCTAGCCTCCCTTAACGAAACGTCCTCCCGAAATGGAAGAGGAGCCGCCCGAAGGCGGCTCCTCCCCGAACCTCACGTAACCAGGATCAGAAGCTAAGCTTGATACCGGTGACGAAGTAGGTCGCTTCGATGTCGGCGATCGCCGTCGTGTTCTTCGACTCGAACTGAGCATGGCCGAGGGTGGCCGCTGCCGTCACGCCCGGGCCCAAGGTGTAGTTGGCCGAGAGGTGAACCGTCTTCTGCTCAGCATGAACGGTACGCACGCCAGCAGTGCTGGTGAGGCCTTCACGCTCGCCGGTGAAGTACGACAGGCTGACGCCCAGCGGACCGGTGGTGTAGGCTACGCCGATGTTGTAGCCGTCGCCGTCGGTGCCGTTGTTGTTCTCGTCGGCCTTCGCGTACGAACCGCCGATCTCGAACCCGCCGAAGCCGACGGTCAGGCCGAAGTTGTAGGCTTCCGGCTCAACCGTGCTGCCGGTGGCGCTGTTCATGAACTTGCCGTAGCCGCCCGAGATACCGAGGGAGGCACCAGCGAAGTCACCCTTAAAGTTCGCGCCAACCGCGACCATGTCCGTAGCGGACGCATTGCGGTCGGGGCTGTTGTTGTTGTCCTGGTTGCCGTCCGGCGAGTAGGACAGGCCGATCTGGAAGCCACCGAAACGCGGCGTGTAGTAGGTCAGCTTCTCAGAGTCGTTGGCCTGGCCCGGCTCGACATAGGTGGAGCCGTACGGGTTACGGAAGTAACCACCGGTCGAGTGGCCCGAACCGGACACCGCGGCCCAGTCGATCTGGTCACCCGAGTTCAGGCTGATGCCGTAGTCGGTCGGGGCATAGTGCATCTTGTACATGGCGGAGTTCTCGGAACCGAGATTGATCTCGCCAAAGCTGCCCTTCACGATCAGGTACGACTCGTCGATCTGGTCGCCCGAGTTGCTGTTCGCTTCGAGCTGGACGTTCACACCGAACTCGATGCCATTGTCCAGGGTCGTCATGCCGGTGAAGTGAATTTCCGAGTCCGACTTGATGTCGAAGCCGTCGATGTCACGGGTCGAGCCCGACTGATCAACGGACGCATAACCAATCCACTGCTCCATGTAGCCGCCGACTTTGGCCGAGATCTTTTCGGCCGCCGAGGCGGGGCTGGATGCAATCATGCCCGCGGCGACGATCGCCGTCGTGCCGAGAAGAACCTTTTTCATTCCCCTACTCCCGAGTTCGAGGTGTTATTCCGGGCACGCGACGATGTCGTTGTTGACGTGTACCGCCAATCGACGTTGTGTCGCCGCGTCGTCGGTATTGCTATGCCGCTGCACCGGCACCGTCAACAAAGCTCGCCACTTAGCCGGTGCAAAACTGTCTCAATGTGACGAAAATGCCACAACCGCTGTACGCCGCCAGACGCTGCGGCGATTGCATGGCGGAACGGCCACCGCTAATACAGTGACAAACGTCGAGGACGCTTACCATGACTGCCTGGATCCGAACGAAAGCCATTCTCGCCGGTACCGTCCTGCTCGCCGGATGCTCGGGGGTGCCTGTCGAGTACTCCTATCCGACATCCGGGCCGGGCGGAAAGCCGACCTACGAGAAGAAGGAGAGCCTGGTCGGTCCGGACGGCGTCGACCTGTTCTCGCTGGGCCGGGCGAAGGAGCAGAACACCGGCGGCAGCGGCGTGGCGGTCAACGCGTTTCTCTGGCGTGCATCGCTGGATACTCTGTCGTTCATGCCGCTGTCTTCCGCCGACCCGTTCGGCGGCGTGATCATCTCGGACTGGTACAGCCCGCCCCAGTCGCAGGGCGAGCGCTTCAAGATCACCATCTATATCCTTGACCGCGCGCTGCGTTCGGACGGCATCCGGGCCAACGTGTTCCGGCAGGAACGGACGGGCGCCGGGCAATGGGTGGATGCCACGGTCGAGCCGACCCTTGGCAAGGACCTCGAAGACGCGATCCTGACCCGGGCGCGGCAGATCCGGATTCAGCAGGCCGCCGTCAAATAAGGCAACCATGGCGGACCGGCCCGGCCGAAAACCGCAGACCCTCTCCGCAGTCCGAAAGACCGATCGCATGGCGCGCTACAACGTCAAGGAAACCGAATCACGCTGGCAGCGCCGCTGGGCCGAGACCGGGGCCTTCGAGGTCGAGGTCGATCCCGCCAGGCCGAAGTACTACGTGCTCGAGATGTTCCCGTATCCGTCGGGCCGGATTCACATGGGGCACGTCCGCAACTACACCCTGGGCGACGTCGTAGCCCGGTACAAGAAGGCCCGCGGCTTCAACGTCCTGCACCCGATGGGCTGGGACGCCTTCGGTCTGCCGGCGGAGAACGCCGCGATCGAGCGGGGCGTCCATCCGCACGGCTGGACCCACGAGAACATCGACGCCATGAAGGAGCAGCTCAGGGGCATGGGCCTGAGCTACGACTGGCGCCGCGAGATCGCGACCTGCGATCCCAGCTACTACCGCCACGAACAGAAGATGTTCCTGGACTTCCTGAAGGCCGGCCTCGCCTACCGCAAGGAGAGTTGGGTCAACTGGGATCCGGAGGAAAACACCGTTCTGGCCAACGAGCAGGTCATCGACGGCCGTGGCTGGCGGTCCGGGGCGCTGGTCGAGAAGCGCAAGCTCAGCCAGTGGTTCCTGCGCATCACCCACTATGCCCAGGACCTGCTGGACGCCCTGAACGGACTTGACCGCTGGCCGGAGAAGGTCCGGCTGATGCAGCACAACTGGATCGGCCGCTCCGAAGGCGCGCGGGTCCGGTTCGAGATCGTCGGCCGCAGCGATACGCTGGAAGTATTCACCACCCGGCCCGACACCCTGTTCGGCGCCAGCTTCTGCGCGGTCTCGCCGAATCATCCGCTGGCCGTCGAAATGGCCGAGGGCAACCCGGAACTGACGGCGTTCATCGCGGAGTGCAACCGCAGCAGCACCAGCGAAGCCGACATCGAGACCGCCGAGAAGAAGGGCTACCGCACCCGGCTGGAAGTCCAGCATCCGTTTCGCCCGGGCGTGACGATGCCGGTCTACGTCGCCAACTTCGTGCTCATGGAGTACGGGACCGGCGCGATCTTCGGATGCCCGGCACACGATCAGCGCGACCTGGACTTCGCCCGCAAATACGACCTGCCGGTGATTCCAGTTGTGTTGCCGCCGAAAGCCGACCCGGCCAGCTTCGAGATCGCCGGCGAGGCCTATATCGGCCCGGGCACGATCTATCACTCGGACTTCCTGGACGGATTGGAGATCGAAGCGGCGAAATCCGCCGTCGCCGAGCGTCTGGTTGCGATGGATCGTGGCGAGCGGACCACGACCTGGCGGCTGCGTGACTGGGGCGTGTCGCGGCAGCGGTACTGGGGCTGCCCGATCCCGATCATTCACTGCGACGCGTGCGGACCGCAGCCGGTGCCGGAGGACCAGCTGCCGGTAACCCTGCCGAAGGACGTCGATTTCGACACGCCGGGGAACCCGCTGGACCGCCACCCGACCTGGAAGCACGCCGATTGCCCGAGTTGCGGCGCGCCCGGACGGCGGGAGACCGACACGTTCGACACCTTCTTCGAGTCGTCCTGGTACTTCGCACGCTTCACCGACGCCCAGGGGGCGACTGCGTTCGGCCGCCGCGAGGCCGACTACTGGCTGCCGGTCGACCAGTACATCGGCGGCGTCGAGCATGCCGTCCTGCACCTGCTGTATTCGCGGTTCTACACCCGCGCCCTGCGCGACTGCGGGTATCTGGGGATTGCCGAACCGTTCGCCGGCCTGATCACCCAGGGCATGGTCTGTCACGAGACCTACAAGGGTCCCGACGGCAAATGGCTGTACCCGTCCGAAGTGAGCAAGAATGAAGCCGGTACGACCGTCACCGTCGACGGCGGGGCGCCGGTGACGGTGGGCCGCGTCGAGAAGATGTCGAAGTCGAAGCGCAACACGGTCGACCCGGCCAACATCATCGATGCCTACGGAGCCGATACCGCCCGGCTGTTCATGCTGTCGGACAGCCCGCCGGAGCGCGATCTGGAATGGACCGAGGCCGGTGTGGACGGCGCCTGGCGCTATCTGAACAGGCTGTGGCGCGCCATCACGGAATCCGAGATTGTCCTGCCTCCGGTCGGCACGCCGAAGCCGGAGACACTGTCGCCAGCCGCGGAGCAAGCCTGGCGCTCGTGCCACAAGACCATTCTCGGAGTCGGTGACGCGATCGAGCGGTTCCGGTTCAACACCGCGGTTGCGCAGATCCGCGAACTGACCAACCTCCTGCTGGGTCTGGACGGCCGGGGAGCGGGCGAACCATGGGTGCTGCGTTTCGGATGGGAGACCGCGGTCCGCCTCCTGGCACCGATGATGCCGCACATCGCCGAGGAGCTGTGGGTCCAGCTTGGACACACCGCCCTGCTGACCGCGACCCCCTGGCCCGAGGCCGACCGCACGCTGGCGGAGGACGAGACCGTGACCATCGCGGTTCAGATCAACGGCAAGCTGCGGGCCACCATCCAGGTCCAGAAGGATACCGACAAGGACGCGCTGATCGCCGAAGCCCTTGGCCATCCGAACGTTCAGCGCCAGCTCGAGGGCAAGACCCCGCGGAAGGTGATCGCCGTGCCGAACAAGATCGTGAATCTGGTGGCCTGAGATGATCGACCGCCGCAGCCTTCTGTTGCTACCGCTCGGGCTCGCGGCGTGCGGGTTTGAGCCGCTGTACGGCAACCGCAAGGGCGGCGGGGCGATGGCCATGCCCGAGATGGCCCAGATCAGCATCTCGCCGATCGCCGACCGGGCCGGACAGATGCTGCGCAACGAACTGCGCGACCGGCTGGTGCCGACCGGCGTCCCGCGTCAGGCGCGCTGGCGCCTTGATGTCGCGCTGAACGAGACAACCAGCGATCTGGTGATTCTGCGCGATGCCACCGCGACCTTCGCCAAGTATGTCGGCGATGCCAGATGGGTTCTGGTCGACCTGTCCACTGACGCCCCGGTCACCAAGGGGCGCAGCCGGCGCATTGCCAGCTACTCGATCAGTTCGTCGGAGTTTGCCTCGCTGCAGGCCGAGGAAGACGCCCGCCGACGGGTCGTGACGGCGGTCGCCGAGGACATCGTCCTGCGCCTGGGCCTGTACTTTCAGCGCACCGACGGATGAAGGTCGCGCCGCGCGAGCTGGAAGGCTTCGTGCGGCAACCTCCCGCCGGGCTGCGCGGTGTTCTGGTCTACGGCCCCGACGGCGGCAAGGTGCGCGAGACCGCCGAACGGATCGGCCGGTCGGTCGTCGCCGACCTGTCCGATCCGTTCAATGTCACGGTTCTCACCGGCGAGGAGGCCGAGGCCGACCCCGCCCGGGTCGCCGACGAGACTGCCGCCCGTTCGCTGATGGGCGGGCGCCGGCTGGTGCGGGTGCGCGACGCCCGCGACCGTACCGCCGAGGCGCTGGCCAACGCGTTCTCCGGTCCGGAAACCGATACCCTGGTCGTCGTCGAAGCCGGCGAGCTGAAGGCCGGCACCGGGCTGCGCAAGCTGTTCGAGGACAAGCGCGGCGACCTTGCGGCACTCGCCTGCTATGCCGACGACGCGCGCGACCTTGCCCGCGTGCTGCGCGAATCCTTCGAGGCCGCCGGCGTGCGGGTCGCACCTGACGCCAGTCAGTTTCTGCTGGAACGGCTGGGCAGCGACAGGATGGCGACCCGTACCGAGCTCGACAAGCTGGCGCTGATGGTCGGCCAGGATGGCGTGCTCGACCTGGAAACCGCCATGGAGGCGGTCGGCGACGGCGCGGCCCTGGAGATCGACAGCCTGATCACCGCGGCCGCCGACGGCCGGCCGGAAGGCATCGTCTCCGGCCTTGACCGGGCGTTCCGGCAGGGCGAGTCGCCGATCCGCGTCCTGCGTACCGCCCAGGGGTACTTCCAGCGCCTGCATCTGGCAGCCAGCCGGGCCGCCGACGGCCGCGGCCCGGCCGACGCCGTCAAATCGCTGCGCCCGCCGGTGTTCTTCAAAGCTGTGGACGCGATGACCCGTCAGGTGTCCCGCTGGTCGCCGACCGCGCTCGCCGGGGCCTTGGCCCGACTCGGCCAGGCCGAGATCCGCTGCAAGACCACGGGCTACCCGGACGAGGCCGAGTGCGGCCAGGCGCTGATCGATGTGGCCCGGATGGCGCTGCGCGCGGGCGCCCGACGGGCGCGCTGACCGGCGTCAGGACTGCGGAATCAGCGGGTCGTCGGGATCGTCGTCGAGTTCCTCGCCGTCGAGCCTGACCTCGTCGTCATCATCGAACGACCACTCCTGCGGCCCGTCATCGTCGTCCGGGCCACCATCGTCGTCCGGGCCGTCACCGGGGAGTCCGGCGTCAGGCAACGGCCCACCAGCGGCGCCGGCCGAGCGCCCGGCGGGGATTCCCGACAGCCGTTCGATGACCAGATCCAACTGTTCCAGGTCGGTGTAGCTGACGACCACGCTGCCGCCGCCGGACCGCGGGTCGTGGTCGATCGACACCGCGAGACCCAGCTGCTCGCGCAGGTCGCGCTCGACCGCCAGGGTGTCGGCGTCCTTGACCATCTGGCCGGATGACGCGACGCGCGGCGCCTTGGCCGGCCGCTGTGCCGGCTCGGGCCGGCCCCGCTGGACCAGGCGCTCGGTGTCCCGCACGTTCAGCTTGCGGGTGACGACCTCGCGCGCCAGGGCCACCGCGTCGTCGTGACCGAGCAGCGCCCGGGCGTGCCCGGCCGTCAGCTGGCCGTCTTCCAGCAGCGAGCGAACCTCGTCCGGCAGGTTCAGCAGCCGCAGGGTGTTGGCGACGTGGCTGCGGCTCTTGCCGACCGCCCGCGCCACGTCTTCCTGGGAGTGACCGTATTCCTCGATCAGCCGGTGGTAGCCGTCGGCTTCCTCCAGCGCGGTCAGGTCGCGGCGCTGAACGTTCTCGACCAGCGCGATCTCCATCGCGGTGCGGTCGTCGAACTCGCGGACCAGCACCGGCACTTCATGGAGCTGCGCCAGCTGCGCGGCCCGCCAGCGGCGCTCGCCGGCGATGATCTCATAGTTCTCGCCGTCCGGTGATCGACGAACCAGGATCGGCTGCAGCACGCCCTGCTCGCGGATGCTCTCGGCCAGTTCGGCGAGGTCTTCCTGGTCGAACCGGCGGCGCGGCTGAAACGGCCCCGGACCCAGGCGCTCCACCGGCAGCGTACGGGTCTGGCGGAGCCGCTCGAGCTGGGCCTGATCCTCCTCCTCGTCGCCGAGCAGCGCGGACAGGCCGCGTCCAAGCTTGTTGGTCCGGCGGCGGGTGGAGTCGTCTGTCATTCGCTCGGGAATCCTCTGCTCAGGCCGCCTCGGCCAGTGCCCGCTCGCGGCGCAGCACCTCGCGCGCCAGATCCAGATAGGCCCGCGCCCCGCTGCACGCCATGTCGTACACGATCACCGGCTTTCCGTAGGACGGAGCCTCGGACACCCGGACGTTGCGCGGGATCACCGTCCGGTACACCACATCGCCGAAATGCCCGCGCACATCCGCCGCCACCTGCTCCGACAGGTTGTTTCGCCGGTCGAACATGGTCAGCACTACCCCCTGGATTTCCAGGTCGGGGTTCAGGGACTTCCGCACCCGCTCGACCGTACGGATCAACTGCGACAGCCCTTCCAGGGCGTAGAACTCGCACTGCAGCGGCACCAGCACGGCGTCCGAGGCGACCAGCGCGTTCAAGGTCAGCAGGCCGAGCGACGGCGGGCAATCGATCAGGATGTAGTCGTAGGGCGAGCCCGCGGCGTGACGGACCAGCGCCTCGCGCAGACGGAACTCGCGATGCTCCATCGTGACCAGCTCGATCTCCGCCCCCGACAGGTTCGGCGAGGCCGGCACGACCTCAAGCCCCGGGACCTCGGTCTGGATCGCCGCCTCGGCGATCGAAGCCTCGCCGATCAGCACCGCGTAGGAATCCGCGTCGCGCGCCTTGCGCGGCACGCCGAACCCGGTCGATGCGTTGCCCTGCGGGTCGAGATCCACCACCAGCACCCGCTTTTGACAGGCTGCCATGGCGGTGGCGAGATTCACCGCCGTGGTGGTTTTGCCGACGCCGCCCTTCTGGTTCACGATTGCCAGAATGCGCGGTGCCACTACCATCCTAGAGTCGGTTTCAGACATCGGTCACACCCTCCAACCGAAGTACGACCCCGCGCGAATCACTAAGGCTCGGAGCCTTGTCAATCCTCATGTTCCAGTGTTCCTGAGCGGTAGTCAACTCGGCATCCGTCCGCTCGCCCTTCAGGAACAGGTATACGGTTGATTTATCGACGAATGGACGGGCGTAGTGCAGCAACTCCGAAACCGATGCCAATGCCCGCGCAGTGACGATTCCCGCGCGAATCGGACGTAGTGCCTCGATTCGGCAGCACTCGATTGTCACTTTCGTGTCGGTTACGCGGGCGGCCTCCTGCAGGAACGCCACCTTGCGGCGGTCGGCCTCGACCAAGGTGATGTCGCTTCGGCCGAGAATCGCCAGCACCAGTCCGGGAAAGCCGGCACCGGAACCAAGGTCGAGCACCGGCCCGGCCAAGCCTTCCATGTGCCGGGACAGTTGCCCCGAATCCAGGACGTGGCGCGACCAGACATCCGGCAGGCTTGCTGGTGCCACCAGGTTAATGCGCGCCTGCCATTTCACCAGCAACGCGACATACGCCGCCAGCCGGGCGCCGGTCGCATCGTCAAAGCCCAGCGCCGCCTGAACATCCGCCTGGTTCATACCGTGTCAACAGGCTCAGACGTGGCAGATTCACGCGGTTTCTGGCCCTTCACATGACGCAGCAACGCCAGGGTAGCGGCCGGCGTCACTCCTGGTAGTCGGGCCGCCTGACCAAGGGTTCGCGGACGAGCGCGCTGCAGAATCCCGCGTATTTCGGTCGAGAGCGAGCCGATGCTGGCCGGATCCAAGTCATCGGGAAGCACCAGGGCCTCGTCGCGGCGAAACGCCTGGATGTCGATGTCCTGACGTTCCAGATAGCTGGCGTACAGCGCTTCGATCGACAACTGGTCGAGAATCCCCGGGGGTATCGTCGCGATCTCCGGCCAGGCCTGCAGAATCTGCTCCCGCGAGACCCCGGCATGCCCGAGAAGATCCCAGGCCCGGCGTCGCTGACCGTCCTGGTTCACCGAAATGCCGCGGCGGGCCAGCTCCGGCGGGGTCCCCGCCAGATTCCGCAGTGTTTCACGTGAAACATTCAGCGCGTCGCGCTTCGCGCAGTAGGCTTTCCAGCGCGCTTGCCCCACCAAGCCGGCGTCTCGGCCGAGCCCCGTGAGGCGCTGGTCGGCGTTGTCGGCCCGCAGCCGCAGCCGATACTCGGCCCGGGAGGTGAACATGCGATAAGGCTCAGGCGCTCCGCGGCTGATCAGGTCGTCGACCATGACGCCGAGATAGCCGTCGGCCCGGTCCACCGCGAAACCCGCCGTCGCGCCGCCAGCCGCCAAGGCCGCGTTCGCACCCGCGATCAGGCCCTGGCCGGCCGCTTCTTCGTAGCCCGTGGTCCCGTTGATCTGGCCGGCGAGGTACAGACCCGGAATCCGGCGGGTTTCCAGTGCCGGGGTCAGTTCCCGCGGGTCGACATAGTCGTACTCAATGGCATAGCCGTGCTGCAGGATGCGCGCCCGCTCCAGCCCGGGGATCGAGGCGACAACCGCGTCCTGCACGTCGCGCGGCAGCGAGGTCGAGATGCCGTTTGGATAGACCGTTGGATCGTCCAACCCCTCGGGCTCCAGGAAGATCTGGTGCCGCGGCTTGTCGGCGAACCGGACCACCTTGTCCTCGATCGACGGGCAGTAGCGCGGCCCGGTCCCGCTGATCTGTCCGGAGTACATCGGCGCCCGGTGCAGGTTGGCCCGGATCAGCTCATGCGCGGCCTCGGACGTATGGGTAATGTGGCAGACCGTCTGCGGGACGGTGATCCGGTCGGTCAGGGTCGAGAACGGCTCGGGCGGATTGTCGCCGTCCTGGGTCTCCAGGCCGCCCCAGTCGATGGTGCGGCCATCCAGCCGCGGCGGCGTTCCGGTCTTCAGTCGTCCGAGCGGAAATCCCGCCTGCTCGAGCGTGCGCGCCAAGCCCACGGCCGGACCGTCCCCGACCCGGCCCGCCGGCGTGCGTTCCTCGCCAAGGTGGATCTCGCCGCGCAGGAACGTCCCCGTGGTCAGGACCACCGCCCCCGACCGCCGTTCGGACCCGTCGGCCAGCCGAACCCCGAGACAGCGGCCGTCCGATACGATCAGGTCCTCAACCGCTCCGGCCTCGATCGCCAGGCATTCGAACTCGGCGAGGATGTCGGCGATCGCGGCCTTGTAGAGCTTTCGGTCGGCCTGGGCCCGCGGGCCGCGGACCGCCGGGCCTTTCGAGCGGTTCAAAACCCTGAACTGGATACCGGCTCGATCGATGGCCCGGCCCATGATGCCGTCGAGCGCGTCGATCTCCCGCACCAGATGACCCTTGCCGAGCCCGCCGATCGCCGGATTGCACGACATTGCGCCGATCGTGTCGATTCGATGGGTCAGCAGCAAGGTCCGGGCGCCGATCCGCGCCGCAGCGGCCGCGGCCTCGCATCCGGCGTGCCCGCCACCGACCACGATGACGTCGTATCCCCGCGGTGTCGCCTGACTTTCCATTCGCTGGAGATACGGATTCCGCCACCGTCTGTCAAAGAATCGGCGCGATGTTTCACGTGAAACATCGTGGAGATCACTTGCCGAGGCAGAACTCGCGGAAAATCACGTCCAGAAGCTCCTCGACATCAACCTTCCCGGTGATCCGGCCCAGCGTGCGCGCCGCCAGACGCAGATCCTCGGCCGGCAGCTCCAACGGGACGCCCGCTCTCAGAGCATCGCGGGCGCGTCGCACACCGTCCAGCGCCTCCTCAGCGGCGTGACGGTGGCGCGCGCGGGTCAAGGTCGGGGCTTCGCGAACCGCCATCCGGGCCTCCAGCTCGGTCCCGATCCGGCGCATCAGCGCGTCCAGCCCTTGTCCAGTGGTCACTGACACCGCAATCCACGGATCTGGAGGGTTTCCGCCCCGATCGATCTTGTTGGCAATGGCGATCGCATCGCCGTCCAACCAACGGGCAACCGTTTCACGGTCGACACCGCCGGCACTCCAATCGACCACCACAAGGCGGAGATCGGCGTCCTCGGCCCGCGCCAGGGCGCGCCGGACCCCTTCCCGCTCCACCGAATCGGCGGATTCGCGCAGCCCGGCGGTGTCCGCTACGGTCGCCGGATACCCTCCTATGTCCAGGTATACCTCCAGGACCTCCCGGGTCGTCCCGGCGGTTGCACTGACGATCGCTACATCTCTATTTGCCAACCAGTTGAGCAGGGATGACTTACCCGCATTCGGAGGTCCGACAATCGCCATACGCAGGCCTTCCCGAAGACGCTCCCCGCGTCCGGCGTCCGCCAGATGGCGCTCCAGCGCCTCGGCCAGGCCGCCAAGATCGCCTGTCACCCCCTCCAGGACATCCGTCGGCAGATCCTCGTCGGGAAAATCGATCCAGGCCTCCAGCCGCGCCATGGAAAGGACCAGGGCGGCCCGCCACCCCTCATAGATCCCGGCGAGCCCGCCGGATGCCTGGCGCAGGGCCTGGCGGCGCTGGGCGGCGGTCTCGGCATCGACCAGATCGAGCACGGCCTCGGCCGCGGTCAGATCGAGGCGATCGTTCAGGAACGCGCGTCGGGTGAACTCACCCGGATCGGCGGGACGGACGCCGGGCAGGCTCAGCAGGGCGCCCAGCACCCCGTCGATCACGGCACGCCCGCCGTGCAGGTGAAGCTCCGCCACGTCCTCGCCCGTGAAGCTGGCCGGCCCCGGAAACACCACGACCATGGCATCGTCCAGCGCCTCGCCATCCCGTGGATCGCGCAGCAACGCCCGGCTCATCCTGCGGGACGCCGGGATCCGGCTGGTCAACGCCTTGACCGCGCCCAAGGCTGCCGGTCCGGACAGCCGGATCACCGCGATCCCCGCCCGCCCAGGCGCTGTCGCCAGAGCCGCAATCGTGTCACCACCGCCTTCGCTCATCCCGACACCGTCACGATCCCGTCTGATCCTCGCTTCATCGCGGTGATGAACGGCCCGCTCGTCAACGTCAAGATCCGCCCGGCGGGCGGTTCCGGTGATTGCCGCCCGCGACACCATCCCCGATACTGCTTCGGCGTACGGTCCGAACGCCGGCAACCGACGGGATCCGCCATGCCCACCATCGATCTCAACAGTCCCACCGGCCCGATCCGGGTGTCCAGCGACGGCGATGCCGTGGTCGGGATCACCTGGATCGAGCCCGGAGCAAGCCTCGAACCGGCAATACCTGACGCTGTTTCACGTGAAACGGCCGCCCAGCTGTCCGCCTATTTCGACGGCCGCCTGACGGTGTTCGACCTGCCGATCCGGTACCGCGGCGGGTCCGCCTTCGAACGGGCGATCTGGGATGCCATGCGGGCCATTCCCTGGGGCGAGACCAAGACCTATGGCGACCTTGCCACCCTCACCGACGGGGTCGCCCGGGCCGTCGGCGGCGCCTGTGGGCGCAACCCGATTCCGATTGTCGTGCCCTGCCACCGGGTAGTCGGCTCCGACGGACGGTTGGTCGGGTTCTCCGGCGGCGCCGGCGTCGCGACCAAGCAATGGCTGCTCGACTTCGAGCGCGGCCAGGCCCGCCTGTTCTAGACCGCCGTTGTCGCGCTGCGGGGCATGTAGACGGCCGGCCGGTCGTCGTCCTAGGGTTTCGGCTCCCGAACACCGGCCCTGACAGGGAGAACGTGATGCCCTATGCAACCGTCACCGCCAAGGACGGCGGCTCGTTCCAGGCCTATGTGGCGACGCCCGCGAAATCCCCCGCCCCCGCCCTGGTGGTCATCCAGGAGATCTTCGGGGTGAACAAGGTGATGCGCGACCTGACGGATTCCTTCGCCGCCATGGGCTACCTGGCGATCTGCCCGGACATCTTCTGGCGCATCGAGCCGGGGATCGACATCACCGACCAGACCGAGGCGGAATGGCAGAAGGCGTTTGAGCTGTTCGGAAAGTTCGACGTCGACGCCGGCGTGCAGGACCTGATCGCCACCCTGGAGCACGCACGCGGCATGGCGGAATGCACCGGTAAGGCCGGCTCCGTCGGGTACTGCCTCGGCGGCAAGCTCGCCTACCTGATGGCCGCGCGGTCAAATGCCCAGGCCAATGTGAGCTACTATGGGGTCGGACTGGATGAGTTGATCGCCGAGGCCAACGGGATATCCGCCCCGTTCCTGGCGCATGTCGCCGAGAAGGACGGCTTCGTGCCGCCGGAAGCCCAGGCCAAGTTCGTGCCGGTGCTGGAAGCGCACCCGAACGCCGCCGTGCACGTATACCAGGGCCAGGACCACGCCTTCGCCCGGGTCGGCGGCAAGCACTATGACAAGGCGTCGGCCGACCTCGCCAACCAGCGAACGCGCGACTTCCTCGCCCGGCATCTTGGATGATCGGTCCCGGCGCGGCAGGACTGCCATGCCGCGTGGGGTCTTTTCCGCTGTGACGCACGGCCCTAGGGTCGGCGCCGCGCTAAAATTCCGTCCACTGGGAGTCTAGGACCATGGTCAAGGCCATTCGTTTCCACAAGCCCGGCGGGCCCGAGGTGATGCGCCTCGAGGACGTCGATCTGGCCGCCCCGGCCGCCGGTGAGGTGCAGGTCAGGCACACCGCCATCGGTCTGAACTACATCGATACCTACCACCGCAGTGGGCTGTACCCGCTTCCGATGCCGCACGGCCTCGGCATGGAGGGTGCCGGGACCGTCGCCGCGGTCGGAGCCGGTGTCTCCGACCTGAAGGCCGGCGACCGGATCGCCTACGCCGCCCCGCCGCCGGGATCCTACTCGGAAGCCCGCAACATCGAAGCGACGAAGGTCGTCAAGGTCCCGGACGGGGTCGACGACAAGACCGCCGCCGCGATGATGTTGAAGGGCATGACCGCGCAGTACCTGATCCGTCAGGTCTACAAGGTGCAGTCCGGCGACACCATTCTGATCCACGCCGCTGCCGGCGGCGTCGGGCTGATCGTCAGCCAGTGGGCCAAGGCCCTGGGCGCCACCGTGATCGGCACCGTCAGCTCCGATGCCAAGGCGGCGCTGGCCAAGGCCAACGGCTGCGACCATCCGATCATCTACACCCGCGATAATTTCGTCGAGAAAGTCCTGGAGATCACCGGCGGCAAGAAACTGCCGGTGGTGTACGACTCCATCGGCAAGGACACATGGCCGGCCTCGCTCGACGTGCTGCGGCCACGTGGCACCATGGTCAGCTTCGGCCAGGCTTCGGGCCCGATCCCCCCGGTCGATCTCGGCATCTTCGCCCAGAAGGGCTCGCTGGTGTTTACCCGGCCGACGCTGATGACCTTCACCGCGACCAAGGAGGGCCTGGCCACCATGGCCAACGACCTGTTCGACGCGGTGAAGTCCGGCAAGGTGAAGATCAACATCGAGCAGACCTACGCGCTCGCCGATGTGGTCAAGGCCCACCAGGACCTGGAAGGCCGCAAGACCACCGGCTCCACGGTGCTGATGCCGTAATTCGAACGGCGGTCCAGACAAGCGAAGGGCGGGTCCGATGGACCCGCCCTTTTGGTATTCGCCGGCCAGTTCCCTCAGGAATTCATGGCGTCGAAGAAGTCCGCGTTGTTCTTGGAGTGCTTGAGCTTGTCCACCAGGAACTCCATGGCGTCGACCGTGCCCATCTGCATGAGGATGCGGCGCAGCACCCACATTTTCGACAGCACCGGCTTGTCGACCAGCAGCTCTTCCTTGCGGGTGCCCGACCGGGTGATGTCGATCGCCGGGAAGGTCCGCTTGTCGGCGAGCTTGCGGTCCAGGATGATCTCGGAGTTGCCGGTACCCTTGAACTCTTCGAAAATCACCTCGTCCATGCGCGAGCCGGTGTCGATCAGCGCGGTCGCGATGATAGTCAGCGAACCGCCCTCCTCGATGTTCCGGGCGGCACCGAAGAACCGCTTCGGCCGCTGCAGGGCGTTGGCGTCGACACCGCCGGTCAGGACCTTGCCGGACGACGGAACCACGGTGTTGTAGGCGCGCGCCAGACGGGTGATGGAATCCAGCAGGATCACCACGTCCCGCTTGTGCTCGACCAGCCGCTTGGCCTTCTCGATCACCATCTCGGTGACGGCGACGTGGCGGGTCGCCGGCTCGTCGAAGGTCGAGGAGATGACCTCGCCCTTCACCGAGCGGTCCATGTCGGTCACTTCCTCGGGCCGCTCGTCGATCAGCAGCACGATCAGGTAGACCTCGGGGTGATTCTCGGCGATCGCGTGCGCGATGTTCTGCAGCATCACGGTCTTGCCGGTGCGCGGCGGCGCCACGATCAGGGCGCGCTGGCCTTTGCCGAGCGGCGAGATCAGGTCGATGACCCGGGTGGTGAATTCCTTGTTCTCAGGCTTGAACGGCACTTCAAGGCTGAGCTTCTCGTCCGGATACAGCGGCGTCAGGTTGTCGAAGTTGATGCGGTGCCGCACCGCGTCCGGATCCTCGAAGTTGATCGCGTTGACCTTCAGGAGCGCGAAATACCGTTCACCGTCCTTCGGCGCGCGGATCTCGCCTTCGACCGTATCGCCGGTCCGCAATCCGAACCGCCGCACCTGGCTCGGTGACACATAGATGTCATCCGGGCCCGGCAAGTAATTCGACTCCGGCGATCTGAGAAAACCAAATCCGTCCGGCAACGTTTCAAGCACGCCTTGGCCGAAGATCGCCACGTCGTTGTCGGCCAACTGCTTGAGAATCGCGAACATCATGTCCTGCTTACGCAGGGTACTGGCGTTCTCGATCTCCAACTCTTCGGCAAACTGCAGAAGGTCGGCGGGCGATTTTTCTTTCAGTTCCTGGAGATTCATTGGATCCGAGCTTATGGATTGGCGGGACGACTCGGCGTTTCGGTTTGCCGGTCACACCGGCCAGCGGCCAGTGTCGTATCGATGCGAGTTGTCCCGGAAGGATTCCCAAACCGCCTTCAGGCGGGCTTTTTCAAACGCGTTACCGAAACGCGCGAAGCTTGTCAATCACCGTCTGTTGTATACACGCGGCATTCAGAAGGGTTTCAGGACTACCAGGAAGACAATTCCGATCAAGAGCAAGGTCGGCATCTCATTCCAGAACCGGTAGAACCGAGGCGAGCGACGATTCTCATCACGTTCGAACGTCTTTCGCCAGTAGCCGAAGAGATGGTGCACGAAAGTCATCGCGACTACCAGCATTAGCTTTGCATGCAGCCAGCCATCCGACAGCCACCCCGGACTGAGCGCCAGCATGGCCCCACCGAACACCCAGGTCCCGACCATCGCCGGGTTCATGATCGCGCGGAAGAGGCGCCGCTCCATGACCTTGAAGGTTTCCGACTGGGAAGTCCCTGAATCCGCTTCCGCGTGGTAGACGAACAGCCGCGGCAGATACAGCATCCCCGCCATCCAGGCGATCACGCTGATGATGTGCAATGCCTTGGCAATGCCGTACCAGTCCATCGCGACTCTTTCCCCTTCAGCCCCGTACCCGCGCCACCAGGGCCTCGACGTGGGCCAGCGGGGTGTGCGGCAAGATGCCATGACCAAGGTTGAAGATGAACGGCCCGCCGCTCAACGCATCGAGGATCCGGTCGGTCTCGGCCGCCAGAGCATCGCCGCCGGCCACCAGCGCAATCGGGTCCAGATTGCCCTGAACCGGCCGCTCCGCCTGCAACGCACACGCCATCGCCAATGGAATCCCGGAGTCCAGTGCCAGCGCCGTCACTCCCGTTGCCGAGCCGTAGCCACTGGTCATCACCCCGGCACCGCGGGCGAAGCCGATGACCGGTACGCCCGGATGCAAGGCATTCAACCGCTGTACGATCGTGGCCGTCGGCTGCACCACCCATTTTTCGAACAGGCTCTCTGGTGCCGCCCCCGCCCAGCTGTCGAACAGTTTCACCACCTGGGCACCCGCCCGGATCTGCTGGTCGAGATAGAGAACGGTGGCGTCGACCAGCGTTCCCATCAGGACCGAGAACCCGTCCGGATCGCTGTAGGCCCACAGCTTCAAGGCCGCAAAGTCGCGGCTGCTGCCGCCCTCCACCATGTACGAAGCAACGGTCCAGGGCGCACCGGCAAAGCCGATCAACGCCGTCTCGGGTCCCAGGGCGGCGCGGACGCGCGCCACCGTCTCGCAGATCGGTGCGAGTTTGGCTGCGAAGGTGTCGGGATCGAACACCGGTATTCCGGCTCGGTCCCGGATCGGTTCCAGGATCGGCCCGCGGCCTTCCTCGAAACGCAAGGAACGGCCCAGCCCATACGGCACCATCAGGATGTCGGAGAACAGGATCGCCGCATCGAAGCCGTAGCGCCGGATCGGCTGCAATGTCACCTCGGCAGCCATCTCCGGCGACAGGCAGAGGTCGACGAAACTGCCGGCCCGGGCCCGCAGCTCCCGGTACTCCGGCAGATAGCGACCAGCCTGGCGCATCATCCAGAGCGGCGGTGTATCCAGTGTTTCACCGGCCAGCGCACGCAGCAGCAGAGATTGGGTCATCCGGTCAGGCTCCCTGGTTGGCCCCTATCACTAATCTATTTATTTTTAAATAGAAGGAGGGAGGTAGCAGTAGGACCCATGAAGATCGGGGATTATCTGCTATCCCCGATTCGACACACAAGCTGTTGGCGTCGACGCGTACGCGTCGCGGGTTGTGGAGCGTTGGTGGATGAGCCGGTTGTGTCCATTGTAGAGTGGCGATGTAGGCGGGATCGGAATGACGGGGATAACGGGGATGTTTCCAGCGCAACCGAGTTCTCCCCGACTCCCCGGCTGGCCGTGCAGAACAATCCCCTTGGGGACAGCCCCGGCGTTGTGCCAGGGACGCTTCGGCATATCTTCGCTCGAACCCGGTGCGGCGTGGATAACCCCATTGATCCCCCCAACCCTGTCCCCAAGGCGCTGTGGATGACTTCGTCCCCGATACTCCACCTTCATCTGGTGTCCGACGCGACGGGTGAAACCAATCATCAGATTGCCCGGGCCTGTCTGGTTCAGTTCGACGGCGTGCGGGCCAAGGAGCACGTCTGGTCGTTGGTTCGAACCCGCAGCTATCTCGAAAAAGTGATCACCGGCCTGGAAGCTCATCCGGGGCCGGTGCTGTTCACGCTGGTCGAACCGGAGCTTCGCCGCCGTCTCGAGGAAGCGTGTCGGCGACTTGAGGTGCCGTGCATATCCGTGCTGGATCCGATCCTCTCGGCACTGGGCGCGCATCTCGGGCTCCAGTCGCACGGCCGGCCCGGTCGCCAGCACGAGATGGACGCGGCGTATTTTCGCCGGATCGAGGCGATGGACTTCACTCTGGCCCACGACGACGGGCAGCTCGTGCACGACCTGGAAGACGCCGACATCGTCGTGGTTGGGGTGTCGCGCACCTCGAAGACCCCGACATCGCTTTATCTCGCCAACCGCGGCTACAAGACCGCGAACGTCCCGATCGTTCCGGGGATCGATCTGCCGGACGAGCTGTTTCACCTCAAGAAGCCTCTGGTCGTGGCTTTCACGACGGATCCCACCCGGCTGATCCAGGTGCGTCGCAACCGGGTGCTCATGCTCAAGCAGCGCGAGGAGACCGACTACGTGGCCCTGGAACGGGTCCGCAAGGAGGTCTCCGACGCCCGTCGGCTGTTCGAGCGGCAGAAATGGCCGGTGATCGATGTAACCCGACGGTCGATCGAGGAAACCGCCGCGGCCGTGCTCCAGCATCTGGAGAACGACGATGCCGACAATGGCTGAACCGGTGAATGAGGCCGCCGTCCTGCGCGGATCGGCAACCACCCCGGTCATCCTCGCCTCGGGTAGCCGGTTCCGCGCGCAGATGCTGAAAGCCGCCGGCGTTCCGTTCACGGTCGTGGTCGCGGGCGTCGACGAGGCGGCGGTGCGGGAGTCGCTGGGTGCCGAAGGCGCATCGACCGATGATGTCGCCATCGCACTGGGCGAACTGAAGGCGGTGGCGGTATCGCGCCGCCGCCCGGATGCCCTGGTGATCGGCTCCGACCAGATGCTCGACTGCAACGGGATCTGGTTCGAGAAGCCGATCGACCGCGATCACGCGCGCGCCAGTCTGGTTGCGCTTGCCGGGCGGGAGCACCAGCTGGTGACCAGCGCTGTGGTCGCCCTGGCCGGCACCCGGATCTGGCACACGGTGCAGACCGTGCGGATGCGGATGCGCCCGTTGTCGGAGGCTTATATCGACGCCTATCTGGACGCGGTCGGCGACGACGTACAGTCCTCGGTCGGGGCGTATCAGCTCGAGGGGCTTGGCGCTCAGTTGTTCACGGCGGTGGACGGCGACTATTTCACCGTGCTCGGGCTACCCCTGTTGCCGTTGCTGGACTTTCTGCGGGTCCACCAGGTGCTGGCGCGCTGATGAAGATCCTCGGCCTGACCGGTTCGATCGGTATGGGCAAGTCGACTGCCGCAGCGATGCTGCGTCGCCTCGGTGTACCGGTGCATGACTCCGATGCGGCGGTGCATCGGTTGATGGCGCGCGGTGGAGCCGCGGTCCCGGCGATCGCCGAGGCTTTTCCAAACACGGTGCGCGACGGAGCGGTCGATCGATCGGCGCTTGGAGGCATCGTCTTCGCCGACCGGAGCGCGCTGGCCCGGCTGGAGGCGATCGTTCATCCCTTGGTCGCACGGGAGGCCGAGCGCTTCCTGGCGCGCCACCGTCGCCTCCGCACGCCGCTGGCCGTGCTGGACGTGCCGCTGCTCCTGGAAGGCAAAGGGCATCGGCGTTGCGATCTCGTTGCGGTGGTCAGCGCGCCGCCGGCGGTGCAGCGGCAGCGCGTCCTGGCCCGCCCGGGGATGACGGAATCGCGCCTGAAGGCTATTCTAGCCAAGCAGATGCCGGACCGGGAAAAGCGTCGGCGAGCCGATGTGGTCATCCCGACCGGCCTGGGTCGGGCGGTGACGATGCGTCGCCTGGCGCGCCTGGTGAACGACCTTCGACGAGGGGAAAGATCGACATGCGTGAGATCGTGCTCGACACGGAGACGACGGGCCTGGACCCCGACACCGGTGACCGGATCGTCGAAATCGGCTGCGTCGAGCTGATCAACCACGTTCCGACCGGGCGGACCCTGCACCACTACATCAATCCCGAGCGCGACATGCCGCTGGGTGCGTTCGAGGTGCATGGCCTGTCCAGCGAGTTCCTGTCGGCCTACCCGGTGTTCGGAGCGCTCGCCGACGAGATCCTGGAGTTCCTGGGAGATGCCGTGCTGGTGATTCACAACGCCAGCTTCGACATGAAGTTCATAAATGCCGAGCTGCGGCGCCTCAACCGGCCGGAAATTCCGATGAGCCAGGCGCTCGACACGGTTCAGCTGGCGCGGCGGAAGTATCCGGGCGCCCAGGCCAGCCTCGACGCATTGTGCCGCCGGTTCGAGATCGACAACGGCCACCGCACCCTGCATGGCGCGCTGCTTGATGCCGATCTGCTGGCGGCGGTGTACCTGGAGTTGATCGGTGGCCGGCAGCCGGATCTGGCGTTGGCGGCCCAGAAATCGTCGGATGAATCATCCGGCGCGCGAACGTCGGAACTCCGCGAAGCGCGGCCTTACCGCGAGCCGCGTCCGCACGCGCCGAGTGCCGAAGAACTGGCGGCACACCAAGCGTTCCTGGAGTCGATCAAAGACCCGATCTGGGCAGCGGGATAGCGCCCGGCCGGCTGCCGTTCAGTTGATCACCGGAGGGGTGCTTGCCGCCGGCGCGGCACCGCTGGTTTCCGATGCGTCGCCGGAACCGGCACTCTGCCGGTACATCGACGCGAAGTCGACCGGCTGGATCAACAACGGCGGGAAGCCGCCATCGCGGGTCACTTCGGCAATGATGGCACGGGCGAACGGGAACAGGATCCGCGGGCACTCGATCAGCAGCACCGGATGCAACGAGTCTTCGGGGATGCCCTGCAGCGTGAACAGTCCGCCATACGTCAACTCCGCAAGAAACAGCTGCGAGGTGCTGTTCTTGCCCGAGGCGGTGATCTTCAGGACGACTTCGTACAGGTCGTTGTCGGCCACCTTGGCGGCCTGGACGTCGACGTTCACCTCGATCCTCGGCGCTTCGCTCTGTGGCTGCAGGCTGGCCGGGGCTTTCGGGTTCTCGAACGACAGATCCTTGACGTACTGGGCATGGATCTGGATCGGCAGGGCGACGGCCGGCTGGGGCGCAGAGGTGTCGGACATGGCGTGAGCGCTTCCCGCAGTGAGAGGATGGCCGGTCGCCTATCACGGTTCCGGGGTGTGCACAACCGAGGCGTCCGGCCCCGGCCGCAACTCGACGACGGTCCCGTTGCCGACCGCAAGCCCGGTCAGTCCACGGATGAAACCCCAGTGGCTGACATAGACGGTCTCGCCCCAATCGGTCGCGCGGTGCATCCGGCTGGCGAACACGCCGCAACGGCCGGACAGCTGGGCCTCGGACTCGCCGTTCGCCGACCACCAGCGCTCTCCCAGCCGATCGAAATCGATTCCCGGCCACAGCTTGCGCAGCTCCGAGGCCGGCGTGCCGATGTCGCAGGCGAACCAGCAGCGCTCGCGTACCAGGGAGTCGATCTCGATCGGCAATCCAAGCGTTTCGGCGACGATCGCCGCGGTCTCCAGGGTGCGCCGGTACGGGCTGGCGACGATGCGGGTCAGCCCGCGCGGCACCAAGGCGGTGGCCGCCGCGCTGGCCTGGGCGCGGCCAAGGTCGGTCAGTGCCGGGTCTTCGATGCCGGGGTCGACCCGGGTCTTGGCGAAGTGAACGTTGAACTCGCTCTGGCCGTGGCGCAGCAGGTACATCGGGTCAGCGCCTCTCGTCGTCGAGCTGCTTGGGGTCCTCTTCGGGCACTTCCTCGAAGTCGCCGTCGATGACCGGGCCGGAGCCGCTGCGCGCGGGCTGGCCAGGGCCGGTCGACCGCGACGCCCAGATCCGGGTGCCGCCACGCGCCATGGCCCAGGCCAGGATGGCGCCAATCAGCAGTCGGCGGACCGGCGGAATGAACAGGATCAGCCCGAGGGCGTCGGTCATGAACCCAGGGATCAGCAGCAGAAGGCCGGCCACCAGCAGGCCGAGTCCCGACAGCAGTTCGCCGACCGGCGTCTCGCCACGATCCAGATGCTCCTGGACCCGGGCCAGGGTCGCCATGCCCTGGATCCGGAACAACAGGACGCCAAAACCGGCCGTCGCCAGGATCAGCGCAACAGTCGGCAACGCGCCGATATTGCTGCCGATCTCAATCATCAGCCAGATCTCGATGATCGGCAGGCCGAGGATGACCAGTAAAACCAGGAAGCCCATGCTTGCCCTTCTGAAGTTCAGGCCCTATCTAGAACGACACGTCCGGAGACCGCTCCGGCGCCGCGTTCGTCTGACGGTTGGTCGCCAGCGGCGGACGCCACTCTAACCGTGGGTGCGCAGCCCGGTCCAGGCATGGCGCCGCGATCAAAATAGGCAACAGTGTGCCGTATCTCGACATCATCCTCCTGGCCATGCTCGCCGGCTTCGTCATTTTCAAGCTGCGCAGCGTGCTGGGCCGGCGCACCGGGCATGAACGGCGGCCGACCGATCCGTTCGCCGAGCCGCCCGAGACCAATGACAACGGCAACATCGTGCGTCTTCCGGACCGCTCGGCCGAGAGCCTTGACGCAACCGACGACGATGCCTCGGGCAGCTCGATGGCCGCCGGGATCATGCAGATCAAGCTGGCTGACGATAGCTTCGACGAGCGGGAGTTCCTGCACGGCGCCAAGGCGGCGTTTGCGATGATCGTCGAGGCGTTTGCCAAGGGCGACGTCGACGGGCTGCGACCGCTGCTGTCGCGCGAGCTGTACGGCGGCTTCGCGTCGGCCATCGAGGCCCGCGAGAAGGCGGGCGAGGTCCAGGAAACCACCATCGTCACCATCCGTTCGGCCGATGTGGTCGAGGCGTCGTTGGAAAACCGCATCGCCAAGGTCACCGTCGAGTTCGTCACCGAACAGGTGAAGGTCACGCGCGGCCCGGACGGCGAGGTGATCGAGGGTGATCCCGATCGGATCGACATCCTGACCGACATCTGGACCTTCGCGCGCGATATCGGCAACCGGGACCCGAACTGGGAGCTGGTCGCGACCCGTGTTCCCGAAGATTGAGCCCGGCCGCATGCAAGGCAACGCCGGCCGCGTTATTGCGTTGGTGCTGCTTGCCGGGCTGGTTCTGAGCGGCTGCGGCCGTGAGCCGAAGCCGACCCCCGACGCCGACGAACGCCTGATCCTGCAGCCGGCCAGTGTCGACGATCTGCCCGGATGGGCGCGCGATGACCCGCGGACGGCGCTGGCCGCGTTCCGGCGTTCCTGTGCGCCGTTGCTGCGAGGCGACCAATCACGGGCCATGGGGCCCGACGGCCGGTTCGGGACCCGCGCGGACTGGGCACCGGCCTGCCGCACGGCGTCGGCGATCGATGCCGGCAATGCCGACCAGGTGCGCCGGTTCTTTGGCGATACCTTCGCCGTCTGGCGGGCCAGCGACGAAAAGCCCGACGATGATCTGTTCACCGGATACTTCGAGCCGGAGCTGGCGGGTTCCCGCGTCAAGTCGCCGGCCTATCCGGTCACGCTGTACAAGCGGCCCCCCGACCTTGTCGACGTCGACCTCGGCGCGTTCCGCGAGGCGCTGAAGGGCGAGCGCATCGCCGGCCGGGTCAAGGACGGCAAGCTGGTTCCCTACGACGACCGCGCCGCCATCGACGGCGGCGCCCTGGTGGCCAAGGCCGATCCGCTGCTCTTTCTGGCCGATCCAATAGACGCGTTCTTCTTGCACATCCAGGGCTCCGGGCTGGTGGTGCTGCCCGACGGCACCCGGACCCGGGTCGGCTACGACGGCGCCAACGGCCACCTGTACTACGCGGTCGGGCGCTGGCTGATCGCCGAGGGCGAGGTGCCGAAGGAGAAGATGTCCCTGCAGGCGATCCGCGACTGGATGACGGCCCATCCCGATCGCCGCCAGGAGCTGATCAACCGCAACCCTTCCTACGTGTTCTTCCGTCAGCTCACCGGCGAGGGGCCGGTCGGCGCCCAGGGCGTCGCACTGACCGCCGGCCGCAGCCTGGCGATCGACCGCCGGCATCTGCCGCTGGGCGCGCCGATGTGGATCGACGTCGCCTACCCGACCGACACCGGATCCGAGCTGCGCCGGCTGATGATCACCCAGGACACTGGCGGCGCCATTCGCGGCCCTGTACGGGCCGACGTGTTCTGGGGCTCCGGCAAGCCGGCCGAGGCGCTGGCCGGCCCGATGGCGGCCAAGGGGCGCTACTGGCTGTTGCTGCCGAAGGGGCTGGATCCGCGCAAGGACGGGTGACGGGCGCCTTGCCCGACCCCCGCCCGCGTGCTAGCCGATGACCTCCGCAGTCTTGCCGGAGAGCCCTCCATGACCGGTTCCGGTCCACGCGTCGGCCTGTTCGTTACCTGCCTCGTCGACCTCTATCGCCCCACCGTCGGGTTCGCTGCCGTCAAGCTGCTGGAGGATGCCGGCTGCACCGTCGAGGTGCCGTCGGCCCAGACCTGTTGCGGGCAGCCGGCCTTCAACTCCGGCGATACGGCCGACACCAAGGCGGTGGCGCGCGGGGTGATCGATGCCTTCGAAGGCTTCGACTACGTGGTGGCGCCATCCGGTTCCTGCGCCGGGATGATCCACGAGCACTATCCCGCCCTGTTTGCCGACGAGCCGGAAACCGCCCAGCGCGCCCAGCATCTGGCAAAACGCACCCACGAGCTGGTGTCGTTCCTGGTCGACGTGCTGAACATCGAGCGGGTCGAGGCGATCTATCCGGAAACCGTGACCTACCATGATTCCTGCTCCGGGTTGCGGGAGCTGCAGGTCAAGGGTCAGCCGCGCCGGTTGCTGGCGTCCGTCGAAGGTCTGAGCCTCAAGGAACTGCCGGGCGCGGAGATCTGCTGCGGCTTCGGCGGCACGTTCTGCGTCAAGTACCCGGAGATCTCCGACAAGATGGTCACCGAGAAGGCGACCGACGTGGTCGGGACCGGCGCCGCCACGCTGCTGGCCGGCGACCTGGGGTGTCTGCTGAACATGTCCGGCAAGCTCTCCCGTCTGGGATCCGGAACGAAAGTACGCCACGTTGCCGAGGTGCTGGCCGGGATGGCCGACGGCCCGGCGATCGGCGAACCGGCCAAGGACTGAGGAGACAGCCGCCATGCAGTCCACCAGCCATTCGTTCAAGCAGAACGCCCACCACGCGCTGAACGACGCGACCCTGCAGCGCGCTCTGGGCAACATCAAGACCGGCTTCCAGGAGAAGCGCCGCCAGGTCATCGAGGCACTGCCGGAGTTTGAATCCCTGCGCGACGCAGGCCGCGACATCAAGAACCACACCCTGGCGAACCTCGATTTCTACCTGGAGCGGTTCGAGGAGAACGTGGTCGCCAATGGCGGCGTCGTGCATTGGTGCCGCACCCCGGCGGAGGCGCGCGAGACTATCCTGGCAATCTGCCGTCGGCGTAACGCCAAGACCGTGACCAAGGGCAAGTCGATGGTGGCCGAGGAGATCGGCCTCAACCAGTACCTTGAGGCGAACGCGATCGAGCCGGTCGAGACCGACCTCGGTGAATACATCATCCAGCTGCGCAACGAGCCGCCGAGCCACATCATCGCGCCGGCGATCCATGTGACCCGCGAGCAGATCGCCGACGATTTCCGCCGGCACCACGCCGACCTCGACCCGAACCGCCGGCTGGAGGAACCCCGCGACTTCACCGACGAGGCCCGCGCCAAGCTGCGCGACCGGTACTTCCAGGCCGATGTCGGGATCACCGGCGCCAACTTCCTGATCGCCGAGACCGGGTCGACCGTGATCGTCACCAACGAGGGCAACGGCGACATGACCCAGCTGCTCGGCAAGGCCCATGTGGTCGTGGCGAGCCTGGAAAAGGTGGTCCCGACCCTGGACGACGCGGCGACCATCCTGCGGCTGCTGGCCCGCTCGGCGACCGGCCAGGAGATGTCGGTCTACACCACGTTCTCGACCGGCCCGCGCCGCGCCGAGGACCTGGATGGTCCGGAGGAGTTCCACGTCGTCCTCCTGGACAACGGGCGCTCGGCGATGCTCGGCACCGAGTTTCAGGACATGCTGCGGTGCATTCGCTGCGCTGCCTGCATGAACCACTGCCCAGTATACGCAGCAGTCGGCGGCCACGCCTATGGCTGGGTCTACCCGGGCCCGATGGGGGCAGTGCTGACCCCGTCGTTGATCGGCATCGAGGAGGCCGGGCACCTGCCGAACGCCTCGACGTTCTGCGGGCGCTGCGAGAGCGTGTGCCCAATGAGGATCCCGCTGCCGAAGATGATGCGGCACTACCGCACCCGTGAGTTCGAACGCGGCCTGGCGCCGCCGAAGGCCAAGGCCGGCTTGAAGCTTTGGGCGTTTCTGGCGACCCGCCCGACACTGTACCGCGCCCTGACGGGCATGGCGGCCCGGGTTCTTGGCGCTTTCGGGCGCCGCGCCGGCCGGTTCAGGAGTCTGCCGCTGGCCGGCGGATGGACCGGGGTACGCGACATGCCGGCACCCGAGGGCAGGACCTTCCACGCCCTGTGGGCCGAGCGGAGGGCGGCGCGATGACCTCGGCCCGCGACCAGATCCTCGGCTCGATCCGCAAGTCGCTCGGCCGCGACGCGCTTGGCGGCGAAGCCGCGGCGGCCCTGCGCCAGCGTCTCGCCAGCCCGGCCCGCAACCTGATCCCCGACCGGACGGCCGGCCTGGACGATTCCGGCCTGGTCCGGCAGTTGGTCACCAAGCTGGGCGAGGCGGCTTGCACCGTTGACGAGGTGGCCTCGCTCGACGAGGTTCCTGGACGGATCGCCGCCTGGCTTCAGCGCGAGAACCTGCCGGCCCGCCTCGTTCAGGCGCCGGTCCTGCAGGGCGGGCTCGACTGGTCGAAGACCCCGACGCTGGAGGTCAAGACCGGGACCGCTGACGGGTCCGAGGACACCAGCGTGACCCCGGTGTTCGCGGCAGTTTCCGAAACCGGCACCCTGATGCTGCAATCCGATGTCGCAACACCGACCGGGCTGAACTTCCTGCCGGAGAACCACATCGCGGTGGTGCGCCGCAGCCAAGTGGTTGGCCCGCTGGAGGATGCCTGGGCGCGGCTGCGCTCGGCGCGTGCCGGGGCCGAAGGCGGGGGTCACACCATGCCGCGGACGGTCAACCTGATCACCGGCCCCTCGCGCACCGGCGACATCGAGCAGAAGATCCAAATGGGCGCCCACGGCCCGCGCCGCCTGCACGTGATCGTCGTCGACGGTTGATCCGCGCCTTGGTTCCGCGATGACCCGGCGTCCCCCGACACCCGATGAGCTGGAATTGTTCGGGCGGGTGATGGCCGAGACCAAACCGCTGAAGCGCCGTCGTCGTGGCACGGCGAAGGAGGCCGCGACCACCGTACCGCCAGACGCCCCGGCGAAGCCCGGCCCGGCGGCGGTTGCCGTGGGGTCGCCAAGGACCCCGCCCTCCGGCGGGCCGAAGAACCCGCCGCCCGGGCCGACTGCGCTGAGCGATCACGGCCATGGCACGGCGCCCGGCATCGATCGGCGCACCCAGTTGCGCCTGAAGCGCGGTCAGCTGCCGATCGAGGCACGGATCGACCTGCACGGCCTGACCCGCGAGAAGGCTCATGCCGGCTTGAACCGGTTCCTGGCCCGCCAGGACGCGCTGGGCCGGCGCTGCGTGCTGGTCATCACCGGCAAGGGCCGTCCGGACTGGCAGCAGCCGGCCTGGGGTTCCGAGGAGCGCGAGATCGGCGTGATCCGACGCGCCCTGCCGGGGTGGCTTGACGACCACCCGAACAAGCAGCGGGTCCTTGCCTATGCCCCGGCTCAACCCCAGGACGGCGGGTCCGGCGCCTGGTACGTGCTGCTGCGCCGCCGCCGTGACGACGCGACCGGCGACGGCGCGCCATGACCCCGCTGGGCGCCCGGTTGCGGCGGCTACGGGCCGACCGCGGCACGACGCTGGCGGAGATGGCGGCGGCCCTCGGGGTGTCGGCCGCCTACTTGTCCGCGCTGGAGCACGGCAAGCGCGGAGTGCCGCGGGCGGTGTTCCTGGAGCTGGTCAACGGCTACTTCAATCTCGGCTGGGATGACGCCGAGGACCTGCGGCGGTTGGCGGAGCTGTCGGATCCTCGCGTGGTGCTGGACACGGCCGGCCTCAGCCCGAAGGCGACCGAGCTCGCCAACCGGCTCGCGGCACGGATCGGCGATCTTGACGACGCCCGGCTGGACACCCTTCTGGCCGAGCTCGAAGATCCCTGAGTCAGCAGGAATCCTGCAGGCCAAGCACATCCATCATGGTGTAGAACCCGGCCTCTCGTCCAACTGCCCAGCGCGCCGCGGTGACCGCCCCGTTGGCAAATATGTGCCGCCCGCCGGCTCGGTGCCCGATCTCGATCCGCTCGGCCGGCCCGGCGAACACCACGGTGTGCTCGCCGATCACGTCGCCGCCGCGCATGGTCGCGAATCCGATCTGGCCCGGGATCCGCGCCCCGGTGTGACCCTCGCGGGACAGCACGGCCACGTCCTCGAACGACCGGCCACGGCCCTTTGCGGCCGCACGGCCGAGGCCGATGGCAGTTCCGGACGGTGCGTCGACCTTGCGGTTGTGGTGCATCTCCATGATCTCGATATCCCAGGGATCGCCCAGCGCCGCGGCCACCCGCTCGACCAGGGCGAGCAGCAGGTTGACGCCGACGCTCATGTTCGGGGCATAGACCAGGGGAATGCGCGCCGACAGGGCCTCCAGCGACCTCTCCTGCTGGTCACTCAGCCCGGTGGTCCCGGTCACGAACGGCGTGCCGGCTTCGGCCGCCGCGGCCGCATGGACAAGCGTGGCGTCCGGCAGGGTGAAATCGATCACCACGTCGGACGCCAGGACCGCGTCAAGTTGGTCAGTCGTCCGCAGGCCGATCGGAAGCAGCCCGGCAAGCGTCCCTGCATCGGCTCCGAGGTCGGCACTACCGGCCCTGACCGAGGCTGCCGCCAGCGCCGCGCCGTCCGCCTCGACGACCGCCTTGACGATCATCCGGCCCATGCGTCCGTTGGCCCCAAACACGCCAATCTGGGTGGTCATTCGAGTTTCTCCCGTCCTGCAGGGCGACCGCGCCGCTTGGGGCGCATGCCGATCGGACCACTGTCCGTCGGCGTGTCAAAGTTTATCTCACAAGTAGCTTTGTTCTATGCTATTTTTTGGGCTGATATACTAGACAGACAATAGGACATATCGACAATGAATGTTGCTGCGCTTTGCCTCGGTGTTCTGAGCTTCGGCGACACCAGCGGCTACGGAATCCGCAGGGCCGTGGAGGAGTGGTTTCAGCATTTCGGACAGGCCAGTTTGGGGGCGATCTACCCGGCGCTGGCCAAGTTGACCGCGCGCGGCGCGATCGAGGTGATCGGCGCCCCCGACGCCCCGCTTGAGAAGCGGGATTTCCGGATCACGGAGATCGGCCGGGCCGAGTTGGCGGCCGCTGCGATGGCCACCGACGGTGGCGAAACCATCCGATCGCCGTTCCTGGCGGGGATGTTCTTCGCGCATCTGCTGGAGATGGACGACGTGCGTCGGCTGATGAGCGAGCGGTTGGCCGGATTGCGAGGCGAGCAGCGGCGTTTGCGGGGCTTGCCGGCGGATTCGATGACCGAGGGACAACGCTTCACGATCCGCTATTCGCTGACGGTACTGGCGGCCGCCATCGATTTTCTCGAACACGAAGGCCAAGCGATCGTGACGTCGATCGACCGAAGCACTCGCGTTAGAGATCAATGAGTTATAGAAACACTACCAACTTCGCTACCGCGTGTTCAGGCGGTATGACCGCCTGAACACGCGGTCAATCGCGAAGATCGTCCCAGAGTTCCTTGACCTTGTCGAAGAAGCCGTGGCTCTGCGGGCTCGTGGTGTCGTCGCCCGCCTCTGCCTTGAACTCGGCGAGGAGCTCGCGCTGGCGCTTGGTCAGGTTCATGGGCGTTTCGACCGCGACTTCGACGTACATGTCGCCGCGGGCCGGGCTGCGCAGGACTGACATGCCCTTGCCCTTGAGGCGGAACTGCCGTCCCGACTGGGTGCCCTCCGGAACCGTCAGGCGCGCGCGCGCGCCCTCGATCGTCGGCACCTCGATCTGCCCGCCAAGGGCGGCAACCACCATCGACACCGGAACCCGGCAGTGGATGTCGGCACCCTCCCGCTGAAACAGCGGATGCGCCTCGACCGACAGGAACAGGTACAGGTCGCCTGCAGGCGCGCCGCGCATCCCGGCTTCGCCCTCGCCCGTCAGGCGAATGCGGGTCCCGTCCTCGACGCCCGCCGGAATGTTGACAGACAGGGTCTTTTCCTTGCGCTGCCGTCCGGCGCCGCCACAGGTTCTGCAGGGTTTCTCGATGACCTGGCCGACGCCGCCGCACGCCGGGCAGGTCCGCTCGATGGTAAAGAATCCCTGCTGGGCGCGCACCTTTCCCGCACCGTGGCACGTCGGGCAGCCGATCGGCTTGGAGCCCTTCTCGGCGCCGGAGCCGTTGCAGCTCTCGCACGCGGCCGAGGTTGGGATTCGGATTTCGGTCTGCCGGCCCTGGAACGCATCCTCCAGGCTGATCGTCATGTTGTAGCGCAGGTCCGATCCACGGCCGGCACCGCCGCCGCGCCGGGCGCCACCCATGAACTCGCCGAACATCTCCTCGAAGATGTCGGCAAAACCGCCCCCGCCGAAGCCACCGCCGCCGGGTCGCCCGCCGCTGCCGTTCTCGAACGCGGCATGGCCGAAACGATCATAGGCCGCTTTCTTCTCGTCATCCTTGAGGATGTCGTAGGCCTCGTTCAGCTCCTTGAACTGGCGCTCGGCCTCGTCGTCGCCCGGATTGCGGTCCGGGTGGAACTGCATGGCCAACTTGCGATAGGAGCGCTTCAGATCGTCCTTCGATGCACCGCGGCTAACCCCCAGCACATCATAGTAGTCACGCTTCGACATGGATCATTACCGTGCGAGGAAGGGGCGCGCGCACCCGACCAGCCCGGCCGCTGGTGTGCGGGGACTGGTCGGGGCGGCGGTCATCACGGTGCTTGTCCGCGATCAGGCGGACTTGTTGCGGTCCTGGTCGTCGACTTCTTCGAAGTCGGCGTCCACCACGTCGTCGGCGCTCTTGGCGTCGGCGCCGGGCGTCTGGTCCTCAGAGCCACCCGCCGCGCCGGAGGCCGCCTCGCTCTCCTGCTGGGCCGCCTTGTACATGGCCTCGCCGACCCGCATGGACGACTGCTGCAGGGCGTCGATCTTCGATCGGATGGCCTCTACGTCGTCGCCCTCGAGCGCCGACTTCAACGCGGCAATATCGGTCTCGACCGTCTTGCGATCGGCGTCCGCGACCTTCTCGCCGAACTCCGAGAGGGTCTTTTCGGCGGTGTGCAGGATGTTGTCAGCCTGGTTCCGGACATCGACCAGTTCACGCCGCTTCTTGTCCTCGCCGGCGTTTTCCTCGGCTTCGCGTACCATCCGCTCGATGTCGGCATCGGACAGACCGCCGGACGCCTGGATGCGGACCTGCTGCTCCTTGCCGGTCGCCTTGTCCTTGGCCGTCACGTTGACGATGCCGTTGGCATCGATGTCGAACGACACCTCGACCTGCGGAACGCCGCGCGGTGCGGGCGGGATGCCGACCAGATCGAACTGGCCGAGCATCTTGTTGTCGGCCGCCATCTCGCGCTCACCCTGGAACACCCGGATGGTGACGGCAGTCTGGTTGTCCTCGGCGGTCGAGAACACCTGGCTCTTCTTTGTCGGGATGGTGGTGTTGCGGTCGATCAGCCGGGTGAACACGCCGCCCAGAGTCTCGATGCCCAGCGACAGCGGGGTCACGTCGAGCAGCAGGACGTCCTTGACCTCGCCCTTCAGCACGCCGGCCTGAATGGCGGCACCGGCCGCGACCACTTCGTCGGGGTTCACGCCGCGATGCGGCTCCTTGCCGAAGAAGTTCTTCACGGTCTCCAGGATCTTCGGCATGCGGGTCATGCCGCCGACCATGATGACTTCGTCGATCTCGCCGGCGGAGACACCCGCGTCCTTCAGCGCCGCCTTGCACGGGCCTTCGGTGCGCTTGACCATATCATCGACCAGCGCTTCCAACTTGGAGCGGCTGAGCTTGATGTTCAGGTGCTTCGGGCCGGATTGGTCGGCGGTGATGAACGGCAGGTTCACCTCGGTCTGGATCGAGCTCGACAGCTCGATCTTGGCCTTCTCCGCGGCCTCCTTCAGGCGCTGCAGCGCCAGCTTGTCCTTGCGCAGGTCGATGCCGGCGTCCTTCTTGAACTCATCGGCGAGGTAGTCGATGACCCGCTGGTCAAAATCCTCACCGCCGAGGAAGGTGTCGCCATTGGTCGACTTCACCTCGAACACGCCGTCGCCGATCTCCAGCACCGACACGTCGAAGGTACCGCCGCCAAGGTCATAGACCACGATGGTGCCGGACTGCTTCTTGTCCAGGCCATAGGCCAGGGCGGCGGCCGTCGGCTCGTTGATGATGCGCAGCACCTCGAGTCCGGCGATCTTGCCGGCATCCTTGGTGGCCTGGCGCTGGGCGTCGTTGAAGTACGCCGGCACGGTGATGACGGCCTGGGCGACCTTTTCGCCGAGATATGCCTCGGCGTCTTCCTTCAGCTTCTGAAGGATCATCGCCGAGATCTGCGCCGGGCTGTGCTTGTGGCCGGCAACCTCGACCCACGCGTCGCCGTTGTCGCCGGCAACCACGCTGTAGGGAACGAGCTTGTTGAACTTCTTGGAGGCGTCGTCATCGGCGCGCCGGCCGATCAGGCGCTTGATCGCGAACAGGGTCTTTTCCGGATTGGTGACGGCCTGGCGCTTCGCCGACTGACCGACCAACCGCTCGTCGCCATCGGCGAACGCGACCATGGACGGCGTGGTGCGGGCGCCCTCGGCGTTCTCGATGATCTTCGCGCTCGAGCCGTCCATGACGGCGACGCACGAGTTGGTCGTACCGAGATCAATGCCGATAACTTTGCTCATGAACATACCTCTCTCTTCGGCAGGCGGCGAAGGCCCCGGAGGCACCAACGACCGCCCCCAACTACGGGGGTGACTGGAGTTAGCCGGTATATAGGGGGCGGCGTGACCGGTGCAAGCCGCTTGGACGCCCGATTCGCGACATCACAGGCCAGCACCGGCCCGAAATCACCAAACGGGAAAGCAACCGGCGCTCAGGCGGTGGTATCGACGCGCGGCCGGTCGCCGCCCGGCGCGGCGCCGCCTTTCGCGACGCCGACCATGGCGGCGCGCAGCAGACGGTCGTGCAGGACATAGCCCGGCGCCAACAGCTGTACCACGGTACCAGCCGGCTTGCCGGAGTTCTCGACCTCGAACATCGCCTGATGCAGGTTCGGGTCGAAGCGCTCGCCGAGCGGCTCGATGCGCTTGATGCCGTTCTTCTCGAACGCGTTCAGCAACTCACGCTCGGTCAGCTCCACGCCGACGATCAGGTTCTTCACCGCTTCGTCGGTCGCTTCCTGATCCTTCGGCGCCGCATCCAGGGCGCGGCGAAGGTTGTCGACGGCGTTCAGCAGGTCCTTGGCGAAACCGGCGGCGGCATAGAGCCGCGTCTGCTCCTTGTCGCGCTCGGTACGGCGGCGAACGTTCTCGGACTCCGCAAGCGCCCGCAGCGCCTGGTCACGGTACTGGGCCGCCTGAGCCTCGAGCTCGGCAATGCGAGCGTCGCGCGGGTCGTCAAGCGCGCCGGTCTCGATCGTGCCCTCATCGTCGATGCCCACGTCAAAGGCCGAAGGCTCCTCGTTCGGGTCGGGTTTGCTGGTCTCATTCGACATGCTGGGTGGTCCTCGATAAGCCAACGCCATCCTGGTCGGGCGCTATGTAGGACGCATGGCCCGCGATGAAAAGCGTTCAGTCGAGCAATCGGCCGATCAGCTTGGCCGTGTAGTCGACCATCGGGATGATCCGGGCGTAGTTCATCCGGGTCGGCCCGATCACCCCGATCGCGCCGACGATCATCCGGCGCTGGTCGTGATACGGCGAGATGATCATGGAACAGCCGGTGTGCCGGAACAGCGAGTTCTCCGCGCCGATGAAGATCTGCACGCCGTCGGCAACCCCGGTGGAATCGAGCAGCCGCAGAGTGCTCTCCTTCTCCTCCAGGATCTCGAACAAGGCGCGGACACGCTCCAGGTCCTCGACCGCCGACACGTCGGTCAGCAGCTGTGACTGGCCACGCAGGATCAGGGCGGGCCCTTGCGGACCCTCGCTTCGGACGGCAAGCCCGGCCTGCACCACCCGGCTCGTCAGTTCGTCGAGCTCGGCCTGTCGCTGGGTGATCTCGGTTTCCACCTGACGGCGCAGGTCCTGCAGCATCTGGCCTTTGAGGCGGGAGTTCAGGTAGTTGCTCGCCTCGGTCAGTGCCGATGCCGGCAGTCCCGCCGGCAGCTCCAGGATCCGGTTCTCGACCAGCCCGCCCTCGGTCACCATGACCACCAGTGCACGCTGGTTGCCGAGCGGCACGAACTCGATGTGCTTCAGCGGCGCTTCGGATTTGGGTGAGACGACCAGCCCTGCGCAGCGTGACAGTCCGGCCAGGGTCGACGACGCTTCCTCGAGCATCTCCGCGACCGTGCGTCCTGCCGCGGCGCACTTGCCGTCGATGCTGGCGCGTTCGTCGACGCTCAGGTCGCCGCCGATCTCGAGCAATCCGTCGACGAAGATCCGCAGCCCGGCGTCGGTTGGGAGACGTCCGGCCGAGGTGTGCGGCGCGTACAGCAGGCCCGCTTCTTCCAGATCCGCCATCACGTTGCGAATGGTTGCCGGCGACAGCACCAGACCGAGCCGTCTCGACAACGTCCGCGACCCGACGGCTTCCCCGGTCTCCACATAGGCGTCGACGATGTGCCGGAATATCTCCCGCGATCGTTCGTTCAACTGGCCGACTGCGCCGGCTTGGGTCTCGCTGGATTTTACGCTCATGGCCGGGTGAATCTAGGTAGCCAGCCCGGCCGGGTCAACGCCGTGTCCGGCGGCAGGCTTTGCGTTGCGGGGTGGACGGGTCGATGCCGCGGCGCTAGGTTCCCGGCCCGCCGGTGGTGAGCTCAATTCAGCACCGCCGACCACGGCAGGAGCCGAAAGATGACCAATCCGTTTGCCGGCCGCCCGTCCGGCCGTGCCGTCGATGCATTGCGCGACGTTCGCCTGGAGCCGGGGTTTGCCAAGCACGCCGAAGGTTCGTGCCTGGTACGGTTCGGCGACACCCATGTCCTGTGCACCGCCAGCGTGGAAGACCGGGTCCCGCCGTGGCTGAAGGGCGGCGGCAAGGGCTGGGTCACCGCGGAATACGGCATGTTGCCGCGGTCCACCCACACCCGCACCGATCGGGAAGCGGCGCGCGGCAAGCAGTCCGGCCGGACCCAGGAAATTCAAAGGCTGATCGGCCGGTCGTTGCGCTCGGTTACCGACTTGGTGGCGCTCGGCGAGCGGCAGATCCGGGTCGACTGCGACGTGATCCAGGCCGATGGCGGCACTCGCACCGCGGCCATCACAGGGTCCTGGGTTGCCCTGCATCAGGCGATGTCGACGCTGCTGCGGTTCGGAGCGGTGAAATCGCTTCCCCTGACCGACAAGGTCGCGGCGATCTCGTGCGGACTGTACAAGGGGCAGCCGGTACTCGACCTCGACTATGCCGAGGATTCGAACTGCGAGACCGACGCCAATTTCGTGCTGACGGGTCGCGGCGGCATCGTCGAGATTCAGGCGACGGCCGAGGCCGAGCCGTTCGAGGAAGCGGCGTTTCACGAGTTGCTCCGGCTGGCGCGCAAGGGGGTCACCGAACTGGCGGCTCTCCAGGAGGAGGCGGTGGCGTGACCGGCTCACCGGCTCGCAAGTTTACCGGAAAGACCCTGGTCGTCGCCTCGCACAACCCCGGGAAGGTGCGCGAGATCGGCGAGTTGCTCGGTCCGTTCGGGCTGGACGCCGTCTCGGCCGGCGATCTCGGCTTGCCCGAGCCCGAAGAGACCGGCAACACGTTCATCGCGAACGCCGAGCTGAAGGCACTGGCGGCGGCGCTGGCCGCGGGCAAGCCTGCGCTGGCCGACGATTCCGGGTTCTGCGTCGCGGCGCTCAACGGCGACCCGGGCATCTACTCGGCGCGCTGGGCCGGGTCCTCGAAGGACTTCGGCGTGGCCATGGAAAAGGTCTGGGCGGCGGTCCAGGCCTCCGGCTCCACCGATCGGCGGGCGTGGTTCACCTGCGCGCTGACCCTGGCATGGCCGGATGGGCATGTGGAGACGGTTGAGGGCCAAGTACACGGAACGGCGGTCTGGCCGCCACGCGGCGATCACGGCTTCGGCTATGATCCGATGTTCGTTCCGGAAGGCCACGACAAGACCTTCGGCGAGGCTGATTCGGCTTGGAAGCACTCGGTAAGCCACCGGGCCGAGGCTTTCCGCCAACTGGTGGAGCGGTGTTTCGATGGCGGTCCCGGCTCCTGAACTGACCACGGCCCCGGACGAGCCGATGGGCGTGTACGTCCATTGGCCGTTCTGCCGCTCGAAATGCCCGTACTGCGACTTCAACAGCCATGTTTCCGATGGCGTCGACCATGACCGCTGGCGGCGGGCCCTGGTGCGCGAACTGGAAACCCAGGCGGCCCGGGTCGGCCGACGGCGCGTCGAGAGCGTGTTCTTCGGCGGCGGCACCCCGTCGTTGATGGAGCCGGACACGGTAGCGGCGGTGCTGGACACGGTGCGCCGTTCGTTCCGAATCGCCAACGACCTCGAGGTGACCCTGGAGGCGAACCCGACTTCGGTCGAGGCCGGGCGGCTGGACGGGTTCAGGGACGCCGGGGTCAACCGCGTGTCGCTCGGTGTCCAGGCCCTGGACGATGACGTGCTGCGTTTCCTCGGCCGGACCCACGCGGCGTCGGAGGCCCTGGCGGCGGTGGCCGCGGCGCGCGAGCGGTTCGACCGGGTGAGCTTCGACCTGATCTACGCCCGGCCGGACCAAAGCCCGCACTCCTGGAGGCGCGAGCTTGGCGAGGCGCTGCGGCATGCCGCGGGCCATCTCTCCCTGTATCAACTGACGATCGAGCCAACCACACCGTTCCACTCGCTGCACGCCCGCGGCGCCTTCCGTCTGCCGGACGAGGACACCGCGGCGACGCTCTGGGACGTCACCCAGGAGACGCTCGACGCGGCCGGGCTGCCGGCCTATGAGGTGTCGAATCACGCCCGGCCGGGCCAGGAATGCCGCCACAACGTGGTCTATTGGACCTACCGCGACTATCTCGGGGTCGGCCCCGGGGCTCATGGCCGCCTGTCCGAGGGCGGGCGCAAGATCGCGACCCGAACCCACCGTGCGCCATCAATCTGGCTGGACCGGGTGGAGCGCGGCGGCCACGCGCTGGTCGACGACCAGCCGCTCGATCCCGATGAGGTTCTGGTGGAAGCAACGCTGACCGGGCTGCGTCTCGCCGCGGGGATGCCGAGAACGCGCTGGCAGGCGCTGTTCGAACGCCAACCGGAAGACCTGTTCGATATCAAAACAATCAACCTGCTCGGCAATGGGGGCTTTCTCGAACTGGACGATGCCGGTCTGCGCGCCACCGCCATGGGACGAGCCCGCCTCGATGCGGTCACCGACCGCCTCCTGCGAGGCCGCCAGCCGCTGCGATAGCACGCTCGGACGCCGACAATCAGGCGGCGTTGTCGCGGGCCCAACCGGATGCAATCTTCACGCTCGCTGAGGGAGAACGACCAGAATGGCATCACGCCTGTCGGTGTATTGGCCCGGGCCGGGTCTCGGTGTCGGAGACAACGTCTTTGGCATGAGCGTCGCGAACTTCGGGCTCCTGCGAGCCGTTGCCCGGCACGGTGGGTTTGAGCAGATCGATGTTCTCTCCAACGGCGAGATGACCGACGACGCCCTGGTCGAAGGCCTGCTGGAGGGCGACCACGCCGATACGCGGCTGCGAGCCGGATCGATACTGGACGTCTCGCGTCCGGCCGCGTCCGGGACGCTGTTGCGCGGCACCCCCGATCTCGGCGATCTCGCATGGTTGCGTCATCAACTGGTTGGCGACCGCAGCTACAGTCTGGTCGGACTGGTCCATTCGCTCGCGCCGCCGGCGGTTCGGCAGAACATGGGGGCCGCTTCGGTCGCCCCGATCCAACCGTGGGACGCCATGATCTGCACCTCGCCCAGCGTCCAGCAGGCGCTGGGCTGCATGTTCGATGAGTGGGACGAGTATCTGGCCGAGCGTTTCGGGGGCCGTAAACCGCCCCGGCCGCAGTTGCCGCTTGTGCCGTTGGGGGTTGATCAGGCAGCGATTCAAGCGCTCGCCGACCGGCCGGGCGTTCGGGCGGAGCTCCGTGATGAACTGGGTCTCGCGGCCGATGACATCCTCGTGCTGTGGGTGGGGCGGCTGTCGTTCTTCGAGAAGGCCTTCCCGCAGCCGATGTTCCGCGCCGTCGAGGAGGCCGGGCGCGCCGTCGGCCGCCGTGTTCACTTTGCCCTTGCCGGCTGGTTCCCGACCGGCGCCGATGGCCGCGCTCAGTACGAGCAGGCAGCGCGGGCGCACGCGCCGTCGACCCCGATCCACTTCATCGACGGCAACGACCGGCAGCGCCTGGGTGCCCTGTGGGCCGCGGCCGATGTTTTCCTGTCGCTGGTCGACAACATCCAGGAAACCTTCGGGATCACCCCGATTGAAGCCATGTCGGCCGGCCTGCCGGTGGTGGTGAGCGATTGGGACGGCTACCGCTACACCGTCCGTGACGGCGAGCAGGGTTTCCTGATCCCGACCCTGCTTGGACCACCGGGACAGCTGGGGCGCTCGATGATCGCCCGCCACACGCTGAGGATCGATTCCTACCAGGCCTATGCCGGCTCGGTGGCACAGCACACCGCTGTCCACGTTGGGCGGGCTGCGGGGGCGCTGGCTGCCCTGATCCGCTCGCCCGAGTTGCGCCGCCGGATGGGGGAGGCGGGTCGTGCCCGGGTGAAGGAGGCATTCGACTGGCCGGTGATTGCGGGTCAGGTCAATGAACTGATCGACGACCTGTCGGCGATCCGCGCCCGCGCCGGTGATCCGTCGGGCCGCCGGCGCATCAATCCGCTCAAGGGGGATCCGTTCCAGGACTTCGTCGGATTCGCCACCGAACAGATGTCGGAAGAGACCAGGCTGTCGGTGCGCGCCGGAGTCGGCGCTGCCGAACTGGCGCGCATGGGCACGATCGATCTGGACCGCGCGTTCGCCGCCTGGCGCATGCCCCCGGCGGACTGCCGGGCGATCCTGGCCATGATCGCCGGCGGCGATGCCCTCACGGTCGGCGACGTGGTCGCCCGATTCCCGAAGCCGCGGCGGCACTTCGTAGAGCTGACTATCGTGTGGATGGCCAAGCACGGGCTGATCGACTGGCTGCCGCCTGCCGGCTGACGGCCGAGGGCGTCTCAGTTGAGCAGGGCTTCGAAGCTGCTCGGCGCCGGGTCTTCGATCTCGATACCGCGCGCGGTCAACCGCAGGACTGCAAGACCGCGCTGATTGGTGCCGTCCGGCATCAGCCGGAACAGCCCGTCGACACCGGCAAACCCGCTTACTTGGGTCAGCGATTCCCGGTCGTAGGCCGGGCCGCCCGGCTGGCGACCCATCACCGCGGCAAGCGACACGGCGTCGTAGGCCAGCGAAGCAAGACCGGGCGGCGGGTTGCCGAACACAGAGCGGTACCGCTGCTCGAACGGGCGCCGGATCTGCGGCGACGGTCCGGCGAACCAGCCACCGGCCAGTGCCGGCTCTCGCCCGAGCTCGGGCTCGTTCCACAGCGTGCTGCCGAGATAGCGGACCTTGCTGTTGTCGATGTCGTGATAGGCCATCAATGGAGCGAGATTGCGGATCTCCGCACCGCCGTCCGGCACCAGCACGGCGTCAATGGTCGGGGTGCCGGTCTCGCTGGCCCCGACCCGGCGCGCGAAGCTGGCCACCAGCGGACCGTTGTCGGTGCCACGGCCGGCCGGGTAGCTGTCGGTCGCAATGACCGCACCCCCGGTGCGCGCGACGGCCGCGTTGAGGGCCTGCAGGGCGGCGGAGCCGAACGGGTTGGCCGGCACCAGCGCGCCAAACCGTTGCAGGCCCCTGGCCCGGGCGTACAGGACCACCCGCTCAACCTGCTGGGCCGGCAGCAGGCCGAACACCCACACGCCGTCGCCGGCGACGGAGCGGTCATTGGAGAACGCGACCACTGGCACTCCGGCAGCCCGTGCCAGCGGCGCCACGGCGGACACTTCGGTGGAGAACAGCGGTCCGATGATCATCCTGGCGCCACCGGCGATCGCCTTCTCGCCGGCAGCGGCGGCGCCAGCGGGTGTCGATCCGGTGTCGTGGATCGAGAGCGTGAACGCGTCGTCGGCGATTTCGAACAACGCCAGTTCCGCGGCATCGCGCATGGCAGTGCCGACCCCGGATGCCCGGCCCGTCAGTGGCAGAAGCAGCGCGACGTTGGGCGGGCCGGCCGGCACGGGCGGGGCCGTCGCGGGAAGCGATCGGCCGAGCTCCAACGACCCGGTGGGCGGGGGACCGGCCGGCGTCGACGGAGCGGCTGGCGCGGTCGGTGCTGGACCGGCGGTTTGCGGCGGCGGTACGCTTCCGCCACCACCACACCCGGCGAGCGACAACGCCAGGAACAACACTCCGGCACCGACGGTGACCCGGCAGCGCGATGCAAGACGGAGTGGCGGAAGGCCCATGGATCGTTCTCCGGTGACGGACGCCGACAGTGACGGACGCTAATCGAGCCCGCCGGTCAAGTAAACGCGGTCGCGGTGGCGGGAAAGCGGCGACGGACCCGCTGCCCGACGGGTCGGGCCAACTCAGGCGCCGGCGCTCTGCCGAACGCCGGGGCCTGCGCGCCGAATGGCTGGCCGCGCTGTGGCTGACGCTGCGCGGCTACCGCGTTCTGGCGCGGCGGGTACGCACGCCGGCTGGGGAGGTCGATCTGGTGGTCCGCCGGGGAACAACCGTCATTGCGGTCGAGGTCAAGGCGCGAGCCACGCTGGGGGCGGCCGTCGACTCGGTCTCGTCGCGGCAGCGGCAACGGGTCGCCCTCGGCCTGGAAAGCTTTCTGTCAGGCCGGCCCGAGCTGGCCCGCCTCGACCGTCGGTTCGACCTCGTCGCCATCCAGCCGTGGCGCCTGCCGGTGCATCTCGTCGACATCTGGCGACCTCGACGGTGACGCCGGCGGCCGAACGCACTAGATATAGACCTCACACTGCGTCCCTGATCCTGCGGAGAGTTCCGATGTCGCCTCGCCTAATCGCTACGGTACTCGCTGCCGGTATCCTCGGGCTGAGCGTCGCCGCCTGCACGCCTGTCGGCGTTGCCGTCGGTGCCGGCGCCGCCGGCGCGACCGCCACGCAGAAAGAGAAGGGATTTGCCGCCGCGGTCGACGACACCCGGATCCGCGCCGAGCTGAACGCCCTGTTCTTCCGTACCAACGCCGATCTCTTCCAGCGCGTTTCGTTCACGGTGGAAGAGGGCCGCGTCCTGCTGACCGGCCGGGTGGTCAAGCCGGAGGCGAGGCTCGAGGCGACAAAGCTGACATGGACCGTGCGCGACGTGCGCGAGGTCATCAACGAGATCCAGATCGACGACGAAAGCGGCCTGACCGACAAGGGCCGCGACGCCTGGATCGCGACCAAGCTGCGGGCCCGGCTGCTGGTCGATGACCAAGTGTCGTTCATCAACTACTCGGTCGATGTGGTCAACCAGACCGTCTACATCATGGGCGTGGCCCGATCCGAGGCCGAGTTGCAGCGGGTGCTCGGCACCGCCCGCGACATCACCTATGTCCGGCAGGTCGTGGAGTTCGTGCGGGTCGCCCCGCCGAAGTGAGGCGCCGCGCATGACCCCCGAAGCGGCCGGCGCGCTGCTCGACTCGGTGGCGGCGGCCGGCGACACGCCGCTGGCCATTGCCGAAGCTGCCCTTGCGCTCGCCGTGCTGGACCGTGCCGGCGCCGGAGGTGGGCCCGTTGATCTGATGCCCTGCCGCGCGGCGCTGGTGGCGATCGAGACGGCGGTGGCCGACGCCGAGGCTCGCGGCATCGAGCCGCAGTCGGCGCTGGCGGCCGGGATTGCCGGCCGGCTGGGCTATCGGGGAGACGACGAGACCTATGACGATCTGGCCAATGCCGACCTGATCCAGGTGATCGAGCGGCGGTGCGGCCTGCCGGTGGCGCTCGGCATTCTTTACATTCACGCCGCCCGCCAGCAGGGGCACCTGGCGGCCGGTCTGAACGTGCCGGGGCATTTCCTGATCGGGGTCGAGGTCGCTGGCCACCGTTACGCGCTCGATCCATTCAACGGAGGCGAGCCGATCGAACCCCAGGCGCTGCGGGTCCTGCTGCAGCGGGTCGGCCCAGGCGCCGACAGCGCCCAGGCGGCAATGACGGCGGTGTCCGACCGGGCGGTGCTGCTGCGCCTGCAGAACAACATCAAGCTGCGGCGCCTGCAGTCCGGCGACACCGCGGGCGGCCTGGCCGCGCTGGCCCGGATGCGGCGCATGGCGCCGGAAGCGCCGGAACTGGTCAGCGAGGAGGCCGGCGTGCTGGCGGCATCCGGTTCCATGCGGGCGGCGACCGCCACGCTGCGCGCGTGGCTGGACGCGGGACACGGCGGCGGCGAGGCCAGGGCGGCGCTTCAGTCCCAGCTGGCGAGCATCGGTTCCCGGCTCAACTGACAGAAGTTCCGGTGCGCGACCGCGCATCCCCCTTGCGTCGCGACCGGTCGCGATGGATGGTCGCCCGCTGAACATCCGGCGCAAGCAACGTCAGGGAGACCGCCCATGGCCCTCGAGGTCGCGATCCAGATGGATCCCATCGAGACGGTATCGATCAACGGCGACAGCAGCTTTGCGCTGGCGCTGGAAGCCCAGAAGCGCGGCCACAGGCTGTACCACTACCTTCCGCGACACTTGACCTTCCGCGACCGCAAGGTGACGGCGCGGGTGGCGCCGCTTGAGGTGCGCCGGGTGCAGGGCGACCACTTCACCCTGGGGCCGCGCGAGGCGGTCGACCTGAAGACCATGAACGTGGTGCTGCTGCGCCAGGACCCGCCGTTCGACATGAGCTATATCACCACCACCCATGTGCTGGAGCACATCCACCCCAAGACCCTGGTGGTGAACGACCCGGCCAGCGTGCGCAACGCGCCGGAGAAGCTGTTCGTCACCCATTTCGAAGGGCTGATGCCTCCGACCCTGATCACTCACGATCCCGAGGAGATCAAGGCGTTCCGCGACGAGCACAAGGACATCATCGTCAAGCCGCTGTTCGGTAATGGCGGTGCCGGCGTGTTCCACATCAAGCCGGACGACGAGAACCTGAACTCGCTGCTGGAGCTGTTCACCCAGTTCTACCGCGAGCCGGTGATCGTCCAGCGCTACCTGCCGGAGGTCCGCCAGGGCGACAAGCGGGTGATCCTGGTCGACGGCAAGGGCGTCGGCGCCATCAACCGAATCCCGGCCCAAGGCGAGGCGCGCTCCAACATGCATGTCGGCGGCCGTGCCGTGCAATGCGAGATGACCAAGCGCGACCACGCGATCTGCGAAGCGATCGGCCCGGAGCTCAAGCGGCTAGGCTTGGTGTTCGTCGGCATCGACGTGATCGGCGACTTCCTGACCGAGATCAACGTGACCTCGCCGACCGGCATCCAGGAGCTGTCGCGCTTCGACGGCATCGACGTGGCGGCCATGCTGTGGGACGCGATCGAGGCCAAGCTCTGACGGTCGGCAGCCGAGCCGGTCAGCCGGCTGCGAACATCTCGACCAGATAGGCTTCGAGCGGGCCGTCGGCCGACAGCGTCAGCGTGACGCCGTCCGGCCGGTCGAGGCGCAGCGCGTCGCGATGGCCGAGGTCGACGGAGTCGGACCCGATCACCACGCGGCACGGCGTTTCCGCCAACAACAACGCAACGGTACCCTGGCAACGGGCGGAAACGCTGCGGCTGGCCGACAGGCGCCGGGTGCGGTCGTGGAACCGGCCGCGCCGGACCATGACGTTCAGGTCGGTGATCGGCCCGTCGACCAGGGCGGCCGACACCGCCGCGTCGGCGGGGAAGCCGAACGGCTCGGTGGCCCGCTCCAGCCGCACCGGCCCACCCGCCAATCCCGTCAGAACCAGCCCGGCGCCGTCCAGGATTGACAGGGTGCGGTCGATGCCCGGGAACTCCGAGAACGGCCCGTCGGCCGCCACCACCGCCATGCTGATCCGCCAGTCGAAGGCCTCGATCCCCGCGCCGTCGGGCGACACCGCGACCTCGGTGGTGGATCCACCGCCGTTCTTCCACGGCATGGTCCGGTGGTCGGATGAACGTAGGATTCGCATAGCTGTTGCCCTTGCCGCCGTTGGTCACGCCCCGCCGGTACGGTAGCCCAGAGCCTCGGCGACGTGGATGCGTGTAACGCTGTCGGCGCCGTCAAGGTCCGCGAGGGTGCGGGCCACCCGCAGGACCCGGTGGTAGCCGCGGGCCGACAGTTTCAGGCGTTCGGCGGCGAGGCGCAGCAGGTCGAGGCCGGCGGGGTCGGGCTCGGCCACCGCCGCCAGGATCTCGCCGTCGGCCTCGGCGTTGGTCAGGGTGGTGCCGGCCGGGTCGAGGCGGCGGTAGCGGTCGACCTGCAGCGCGCGGGCCGCCGCGATGCGGCCGGCGACCTCGGCGGTTCCCTCGGCCGGCGGCGGCAGCGACAGGTCAGCGGCCGATACCGCCGGCACCTGCACCGTCAGGTCGAAGCGGTCGAGCAGGGGGCCGGACAGGCGGCTCTGATAGTCCTGGGCGCAGCGCGGCGCCCGCCCGCAGCTGCGCGACGGATCGGCCAGATGGCCGCAACGGCATGGGTTCATGGCGGCGATCAGCTGGAAGCGTGCCGGGTAGGTCACGTGGTGGTTGGCCCGGGCGATCACCGCCTCGCCGGTTTCGATCGGCTGGCGCAGCGCATCAAGCACCGGCCGGGGGAACTCGGCGAGTTCGTCGAGGAACAGCACGCCCCGATGGGCCAGCGACACCTCGCCCGGCTTGGCCCGGCTGCCGCCGCCGATCAGCGCCGGCATCGAGCTGGAGTGATGTGGTGTGCGGAACGGCCGGGCGCGGTCGATTCGGCCACCCTTCAGCTCGCCGGCGATCGATCGAATCATCGAGGTTTCCAGCGCCTCGGCCGGGGTGAGAGCGGGCAGCAGTCCCGGCAGGCGCGCCGCCATCATCGACTTACCGGCACCGGGCGGGCCGATCATCAGCAGCGAGTGCGATCCGGCAGCCGCCACCTCCAGGGCGCGTTTGCTGGTCTCCTGACCCTTGATGTCGCGCAGGTCGGGATAGCGCGGTTCCGGCCCGGCGTTGGCGCGCGGCGGTTCCGGCAGGACCTGGATGCCGCGCAGGTGGTTCAGCAGCGACAACAGGTCCGGGGCGGCGATGATCTCCAGCGCGTCGGCCCAACGCGCTTCCGGCCCGTTGGCTTCCGGGCAGATCAGCCCGCGGCGCCCGGCGCCGACGGCCGCGATCGCCGCCGGCAGCACGCCGGCCACCGGGGTGATGCGCCCGTCCAGCGCCAGCTCGCCCATGACCACCCGGTCCACCAGATCCTCGACCGACAGCGCGCCGAGGGCCAGCAGGATGGCAAGCGCGATGGCGAGGTCGAAGTGGCTGCCTTCCTTCGGGAGGTCGGCCGGCGCCAGGTTGACCACGATGCGCTTCTGCGGGATTGCCAGGCCGAGGGCCGACAGGGCGGCGTGTACCCGCTCACGGCTTTCGCCGACCGCCTTGTCGGGCAGGCCGACCACGTAGATGCCGGGCCAGCCGCCGCCGCCGACATGCACCTGGACGTCGACTTCCAAGGTCTCGATGCCGCGGAACGCGACGGTGGCCACGCGGGCGGGCATCCCCACCTCCCTGCCGGTGAACGGTACGGCGGCTATGGGCGGCGGTGGGAAGGAATTCGGCGCATCGCATCACGCACGCGGTCGATTCAGAGGGAAGGTATTTCCACAAGATCATGGAGTTACGAGGCGTTCCTCATGTTCAGCGAAAGCATCCAAAACGGCCAAAGTTTAAGTCGAATCTGAGGAAGTCCATTAAAGTTAATTCAATCAATATGATACAGAATATATTTAAACTGATACTAAACTTTAATAGAAAGACGATTCACACCCTAAATGGATTTACGTAAAGTATACGAAAAACACAGTATTTTGTTGAAATATAAGAGTATTCTGATTCAAGATCGGCGCGACGGCGGCCAATCTACTCGGCGGCGCTCGACACCGACGGCGCCAGACCCGCCACGCCCTCCAGCGAGCAGTCGCGGAGGTCCGCGCCCGCCAGGCTGGCATGGGTGAGGTCGGCGCGGTCCAGGACGGCTCCGCACAGGATGGCGCCCGAGAAATCGGCCTTGTCGGCCCTGGCTCCGGCAAGCGAGGCGCCGGTCAGATCGGCCGGCCACTCCCGCAGCACATCCAGGGTGGCCGGGTTCAGGATCTGCATCGGCGTCAGCCGGGCATGGGTTAGCGTCGCTCCGTCCAGGCGGGCGGCCTTCAGGCGGGCGCCGCGCAGATCGCTGCGCGCCAGATCAGCCCGCTCCAGCGTGGCTTCCGACAGGTCGGCGAACCGGAACGAGCACTGCTTGAGGATTGCGTCGTCAAGCTTGGCTCCGGAGAAGTCGGCGGCCGAGAGGTCCGCGCCGGACAGGTCGATGCCCGAGAGATCCAGCCCCTTGAACGAGGCGCGCGCGCCCTTCTTGCCGCCCGAACTGATCCAGGCGAAATGCTCGACCACCTTCTGCTGGATGTCGGGGGCAGCGTTCTCCAGCCCGGTGGCAATCATGCAGGATGTCAGGTCGGCGCCGGACAGGTCGGCGCCGTCGAGGTTGCACGACCGCAGGTCGGACCCGGTCAGGTCGGTGTCGGTCAGCACCGCGTCGGCGAAGTTGACGCCGCGCAGGTTCGAGCCACGCAGGTCGGAACCCTTGAACGAACTCCTCGACAGGTCGGCACGGCTCAGGTTGACGTTGCGCAGCATGGCGGACTGAAACGCCGTGCCGACCGCGATGATGGCGGACATGTTGGCGCCGGACAGGTTGGTCCGCACGAACTGGGCGTTCGACACGTCCGCCTTGTGCAGATTGGCCGACTGCTCGATCGTCCGGTTCATGTCGACGATCTTGGCTGGGCGCAGGTCGGCGTCGGTAAGGTCGGCGGCCATCAGCTTGGCGCCCTTGAGGTTGGCTCCGCGCAGATTGGCGCCCATCAGCTTGGCACCCGCGAAGTCGACCTGCTCCAGCCGGGCGGTCGAGAACTGGGCGCGCTCAAGGTGCCCGCCGGCGAACACGGAACCGCGCAGGTCGGCGCCGGCGAACAGCGCCTGCCGCAGGTCGACGGCCGCCAGCATGGTGCCGCGCAGGATCTTGTGTCGGAAATCGGCCTGCTGGCCCCCGGTGTACTCCTTGAGGTACAGGCCGTGGCGGCGCACAGCCTCGGCCACGTCCCAGTCGAGATCCTGAGCTGGTTTCATCGCGTCCCCACCCGCGCGTTTTGCGCGTCCCGTGTCACCCGCCACATGTTGTGTCGCGGGTCTCCGGCAGCCACGACCAGTGGCGATCGTGGCCAATCCATACGTGAGTATGTGGACAAATATCTAAAACGTCAATGATATCAAAGGTTTGTGGGATTTGCCTAAAATATCATCAGCATTTGGCCGGGCCGGGATGGACGATTTATCGATCGGCCGGCTTGATCATCCGGCCGAGATTGGTGCCGGCGAAGATGTGCACGTGGAAGTGCGGAACCTCCTGGTGCGCGTCGCGGCCGTGGTTCGCCAGGATCCGGTAGCCGGGCTCGTCCGCCCCCAGATCCTTCGCCACCTTGCCGACCGCGCGGAAGAATCCGAGAACCTCGGCGTCGCTGGCCTTGGCGGAGAAGTCGGCGAACGAGACGTAGGCACCCTTGGGGATCACCAGCACGTGGGTCGGGGTCTGCGGGTTGATGTCGTGAAAGGCCAGCGCGTACTCGTCCTCATAGGCGGTCTTGTTGGGAATCTCGCCGCGCAGGATCCGGGCGAAGATGTTGTTCGGATCATAGGTCATGGCCTCAGCCCTCCTTGCTCGGTGTGGTCCGCGACGCCTTCTCGGCGAGGCCGGAAGTGCCTTCGCGCCGTTCCAGTTCGGCCCAGACCCGGGCCGGGTCCAGCCCGGCAGCCGCCCACAGCACGGTCAGATGGTACAGCAGATCGGCGCTCTCCGACGCCAGGCCGTCGAGGTTGCCGCGTGCCGCCTCGATGACGGTCTCGACCGCCTCCTCGCCGACCTTCTGGGCCGCCTTGACCGGGCCGGCGGCCAGCAGCTTGGCGGTATAGCTGGAGGAAGGATCGCTGCCGCGCCGAGCCGCCACGGTCTCGGCCAGACGATCGAGGATGTGCTCGGTCGGGTTGCCGGTCGTCATCAGCGGCCCCCGCGCACCGGGATGCCGGCGGCGGCCAGCGTCGCCTTCGCTTCGGAGATCCGGTAGGTACCGAAGTGGAAGATCGAGGCGGCCAGGACGGCGCTGGCGTGACCCTCCAGAACCCCTTCGACCAGATGGTCGAGGGTACCGACTCCGCCCGAGGCGATCACCGGTACCGGTACCGCGTCGGCGATGGCGCGGGTCAGCGGCAGGTTGAAGCCCTGCTTGGTGCCGTCGCGGTCCATCGAGGTCAGCAGGATCTCCCCGGCGCCGTATTCCGCCATGCGCCGCGCCCATTCGACGGCGTCGAGGCCGGTGGCTTCGCGGCCGCCATGGGTGAAGATCTCGAAGCGGCCGGGCGCCGTCTGCTTGGCGTCGACCGCCACGGTGATGCACTGGCTGCCGAACTTCAGCGCGGCCTCGCGCACGAAATCCGGGTTCTTCACCGCCGCAGTGTTGATCGACACCTTGTCGGCGCCGGCCAGCAGCAGCTTGCGGATGTCATCGACCGTGCGGACCCCGCCGCCGACGGTCAGCGGCATGAAGCATCGCGCGGCGGTGCGGCCGACCACGTCGAAAATGGTGTCGCGGTTCTCATGGCTGGCGGTGATGTCGAGGAAGCACAGCTCGTCGGCGCCCTCGGCGTCGTACAGCGCGGCCTGCTCCACCGGGTCCCCGGCGTCCACCAGGTCGACGAAGTTGACGCCCTTGACGACGCGGCCGTCCTTGACGTCCAGGCAGGGGATGACACGGATCTTCAGCATCACGCGGCCTCGGCCAGCACGCGGGCGGCCTCCGCGGCGTCGACCCGGCCGTCATACAGCGCCCGGCCGACGATCGCGCCGGCCACACCGTCGCCGGCCAGCCCGGCAATGGCCTTCAGGTCGTCCAGCGACGCCACCCCGCCAGAGGCGATCACCGGGGTCGACAGACTGCGCGCCAGCGCTGCCGTTGCCGCCAGGTTGGGGCCCTGCAGGGCGCCGTCGCGGTCGATGTCGGTGAACACGATCGCTGCCACCCCGGCGTCCTCGAACTTCAGGGCCAGGTCCTCGGCGGTGATCTCGGCGGTCTCGGCCCAGCCTTCCACCGCGACCTTGCCGCCGCGGGCGTCAATGCCGACGGCGATCGCGCCGGGATGCGCGCGGCACGCCGCGATCACCAGTTCCGGGTCGCGCAAGGCCACGGTTCCCAGCACGACGCGGGAAACCCCGGCCTCCAGCCAGGCCTCGATGCCGGCGCGGTCGCGGATGCCGCCGCCGAGCTGCACCGGCACGTCGACGGCGGCCAGGATCGAGCGGACCGCGTCGCCGTTGACTGGGCGTCCGGCAAAGGCGCCATCCAGGTCGACCACGTGGACCCACGCACAGCCGGCGTCGCGGAACGCACGCGCCTGGGCGGCCGGATCGTCGTTGTAGACGGTGGCGGCAGCCATCTCGCCGCGCAGCAGGCGCACGCACTGCCCACCCTTGAGGTCGATCGCGGGATACAGGATCACGACGGCTTCTCCTGGGGTGCCGGGTTGGCCTCCGGCGCCAGCGGCGCCAGGTCCTTGTAGTAGAAATAGCCGCGCACATAGCGGTTGTTGGCGAACGCATAGTAGGGATGCTCGCCGAACTTGGCGTAGCCGAGGGTCTCGTACAGCCTGATGGCGGCGCGCTGGGTTTCGCGCACGTCCAGGTTCAGCACCCGGAACCCGGCGTCCCGGGCGTAGCGTTCGGCGATCTCGATCAGCTGCCGCGCCAGGCCATGGCCGCGCGACCAGGGCGCCAGGAAGTTGGTGGTCAGGTTGCAGGCGAAGCCCTGCGCCTCGTTGTTGCGCGGCGGCTTGTGGATCTGGCAGGAGCCGGCGATCACCCCGTCCAGCCGGGCAACGAACAGCACCCGTTCCGGGATCAGCAACACGCCCTTCCAATAGGCTTCCAGGGTGTGGCGCGGCGGCGGCTGCAGCCAGCCGAATCCGCCGCCGTCGCGGATCGCCGCCTCGGCGGCGTCGCACAGGTCGTGCAGATCGTTGCTGTTCAGCGCCTCCGCCTGCTCGACCGTCGGTACCGGCGGCACGGCCGGCTCCGGCGGCCGGCCGGCCCTGGGCACATCCTTGTCGGTTCCGTCCGTCATGGCCGCCATCCGAGGAAATTGGCGATCAGCCGCAGTCCCGTCGCCTGGCTCTTCTCAGGGTGGAACTGCGTGCCGATCAGGTTGTCGCGCGCCACCACGGCGGTCACCGGCCCGCCATAGTCGACGGATGCGAGACGTTGCGAGGCATCGTGCATGGTCATTGCGTAGGAATGAACGAAATAGGCGTGATCGCCATCGGAGATCCCGGCAAGCACGGGGTGTGCGCTGCCAACCGATTCCAGGCGCAACTCGTTCCAACCCATGTGCGGAATCTTGCGCATCCGGCCGTCCGGCTCCGGCGCGGGCCGTATGATCTCAACGTCACCGTCGACCCAGCCCAGGCCGTCGGACGTCACATGCTCGTATCCGGCCTTCGCCATCAGCTGCATGCCGACGCAGATGCCGATGAACGGGACCCCGTCTCCCAGAACCCGCGTCGTCAGTGCCTCGACCATGCCATCGACCGCGTGCAGGCCGCGTCGGCATTCGGCGAACGCCCCGACACCGGGCAGCACGATGCGATCGGCGGTGCGCACGGCTTTCGGGTCGTCGGTTACCGTGATCCGGGTATGGGCCCCGGACTCGCGGGCCGCCCGCTCGAACGCGTTGGCGGCCGACCGCAGATTGCCCGAGCCGTAATCGATGATCGCCGTGATGCTCATCGTGATCGCCTGGTTCGTCGTCCCGGATACGGGACGGGATCTGGTCGTTGCCAGTCAGTCGCTGCGCAATGCGCCCTTGGTGGACGGCACGGCGTCCGCCTTGCGCGGGTCGATCTCGACCGCTGCCCGCAGGGCGCGCGCCAAGCCCTTGTAGCAGGTCTCGACGATATGATGGGTGTTCTCGCCCTTCAGGCTGTCGACGTGCAGGGTGGCGCCGGCGGCCTGGGCAAACGCGCGGAACCACTCCTTGAACAGCTCGGTGTCCATGTCGCCGAGCTTCTGGGTCGGCATCGCCACGTCCCAGGACAGGTAGGGCCGGCCGGACAGGTCGAGCGCCACCCGGGTCAGCGCCTCGTCCATCGGCAGCAGGCACGAGCCGTAGCGGGCGATGCCCTTGCGTTCCCCAAGCGCGCGCGCCACCGCGGCGCCGACCACATAGCCGGAGTCCTCGGTGGTGTGGTGGAAGTCGATGTGCAGGTCGCCCTCGGCCCGCAGGGTCAGGTCGATCAGCGAATGCCGCGACAGCTGCTCGAGCATGTGGTCAAGGAAGCCGATGCCGGTCTTCACGTCATAGACGCCGGTACCATCCAGGTTGACGGTGCCGGAAATCCGGGTCTCGGCGGTGTTCCGCTCGACGGTCGCTGTGCGGGCCTGGCTCATGCCGGTCTCCTCGGCCGATCTCCTTGTGGAGAAGTCGGCGGACGTTTATCAGCGTCGGACGCGCGGCGCCAGCGTTTGGGAGGTGTTTCCGGCCAGTTTACCGAGGGCTGCCGGGTGGTCGACGACGACCGAGCTTGATCCCGGCCGTCCGATCCTTACATTCCGCGGACGCCTCAACGCCCGTCCCATGGACCGTGATGACCGATTCCTCAGACAACCGACACAGCATGACCTGGCACGGCACGACGATCCTGTCGGTGCGCAAGGACGGCCGGGTGGTGGTGGCCGGCGACGGCCAGGTGACCTTCGGCAACACCGTGATGAAGGCCGGCGCCCGCAAGGTGCGCCGCCTGGCCGGCGGCCAGGTGATTGCCGGTTTCGCCGGGGCCACGGCCGACGCCTTCACCCTGTTCGAGCGGCTCGAGGCCAAGCTTGAGCAGCATCCGGACCAGCTGATGCGGGCCTGCGTCGAACTGGCCAAGGATTGGCGCACCGACCGCTATCTGCGCCGGCTAGAGGCGATGATGGCGGTGGTCGATCCCGAGGTCTCGCTGATCCTGTCGGGAACCGGCGACGTGCTGGAGCCGGAGGACGGCCTGATCGGCATCGGCTCCGGCGGGGCGTTCGCGCTGTCGGCCGCCCGCGCCTTGGCCGACCGGCCTGACATGGACGCCGAGGCGATTGCCCGGCGCTCGATGGCGATTGCCGCCGAAATCTGCATCTACACCAACGACCGGGTTACCCTAGAGTCCCTATGACCGCATTTTCCCCCCGCGAAATCGTCTCCGAGCTTGACCGGTTCATCATCGGCCAGAACGACGCCAAGCGTGCCGTCGCCATCGCCCTGCGCAACCGCTGGCGCCGCCGGCAGCTGCCGGAGGCGCTGCGCCAGGAGATCCTGCCGAAGAACATCCTGATGATCGGCCCGACGGGCGTCGGCAAGACCGAGATCGCCCGTCGTCTGGCCCGGCTGGCCGAGGCGCCGTTCATCAAGATCGAGGCGACCAAGTTCACCGAGGTCGGCTATGTCGGACGCGACGTGGAGTCGATCGTGCGCGATCTGGTCGAAGTGTCGATCGGCATGACGCGCGAGCGCATGCGCCGCGAGGTCCACGCCAAGGCCGAACTGGCGGCCGAGGAGCGGGTGATCGATGCGCTGGTCGGCAACAACGCCAGCGCCGAGACCCGCCAGAAGTTCCGCAAGATGCTGCGTGAAGGCGCGCTCGCCGAACGCGAGATCGAGATCGAGCTGACCGGCGGCGGTGGATCGCCGGGGATGCCGACCTTCGAGTTGCCGGGGATGCCCGGCGCCCAGATGGGCATGGTCGATCTGAGCGAGATGCTCGGCAAGGCGTTCGGCGGCCAGAAGCGCAAGCGTCGGATGTCGGTGGCCGACTCCTACGACCTGCTGGTCAAGGAGGAGGCCGACAAGCTGCTGGACCAGGAACTGGTCACGCGCAACGCCATCGAAGCGGTCGAACAGAACGGCATCGTGTTCCTGGACGAGATCGACAAGATCGCCCGGTCGGAGCAGCGGGGCGGCGGTGACGTCAGCCGCGAGGGAGTGCAGCGCGACCTTCTGCCGCTGATCGAGGGCACGACGGTTGCCACCAAGCACGGGCCGGTGAAGACCGACTTCGTGCTGTTCATCGCTTCGGGGGCGTTCCACACCGCCAAGCCGTCGGACCTGCTGCCCGAACTGCAGGGCCGGTTGCCGATCCGGGTCGAGCTGCAGGCCCTGACCCGCAACGATTTCCGACGCATCCTGACCGAGCCGGAGGCCAGCCTGGTCACCCAGTACACCGCCCTGCTCGGCACCGAGGGGGTGACGCTGGAGTTCGCCGAGGACGCCATCGACGCGCTGGCCGATCTGGCGGTGGAGATCAACCGGACGGTCGAGAACATCGGCGCCCGGCGCCTGCACACGGTGCTGGAGAAGCTGCTTGAGGAAATCAGCTTCACGGCGTCCGACCGCACCGGCGAGTCGATCGTGATCGACGCCGACCTGGTGCGGACCCGCGTCGGCGAACTAGCCAAGAACGCCGATCTCAGCCGATTCATTCTCTGACGGACCGGATGTTGCGGCGACCTATCGGTCGGTGCTGATCGCGCTCACGGGTTGCCGGCCCTGGTGGATTGCCTGGCGCAGCGTGCGGGCCAGTTCAGCTTTTTCTTGCGCGTTCAGGAAGCGGGCGATCTCCAGGCTTCGGCCGTGCGAACGCAGCGTCAGGCGGCTGGCTCGGCGCGGCGGATCGTCCAACTCGACCGCCAGCCAGTAGGGCTGAAAGCGATAGCGGCGGCTGCGGCCGCGCGGATCGACCTGGGTGACCTCGAGGGTCGCCGGGGTGAGGGTTATGGTCTCGTAGGCGCGCCCGGCACGGTAGTTCATCCGGAACGCGACGTAGACCACCAGGACGTCGAGGCCGAGGAAGCCGACGACCGGCCACGCCCCGCTGAGGAAGAACACCATGCCGACGATGAACGAGCATCCGCAGAGCGCGGCCATCAGAACCATGAAGCCGGAGGAACTGAGGCTGCGGTGCGGATACATGACGACGTTCAGCAGGGAGGCCGCGTTGTCGTGCGACGGGGCATGGCCATCGGTTGCAGGGACGATCGGCGCGCTCATGGGTGCAGATATGGGACGGTTGCCGACGCCGGTCAAAGGCATTGCGGGATCCTGGAGTGACACTGTGCCGTCGGTCGGCGGCGTCGAACTCTGCTATGGTTCCGACCGGCACGATCCTTCGGCTCCCGGCTCCACAGGCACGAGACACCCAGCATGACCCGACGCATGACCAACGCCGCGGTGGAGGGGTTCTTCGCCGCCCTGGCGCTGTCGAATCCCGAGCCGGAAGGGGAACTGGACTGGACCAGCCCGTTCACGCTCCTGGTCGCGGTGGTGCTGTCGGCACAGGCAACCGATGTCGGGGTGAACAAGGCGACCCGGCGGCTGTTTCCGATTGCCGACACCCCGCAGAAGATGCTGGCCCTCGGCGAAGAGGGGGTGCGCCAGTGCATTAAGACCATCGGCCTGTTCAACGCCAAGGCCAAGAACGTGATCGCCCTGTCGGCCAGACTGATCGAGGAGCATGGCGGCGAGGTTCCGCGGGATCGCGCCGCCTTGGAAGCGCTTCCGGGCGTCGGTCGCAAGACCGCCAACGTGGTCTTGAACATCGCGTTCGGCGAACCGACGATCGCGGTCGATACCCACCTGTTCCGATTGGCCAACCGAACCGGCATGGCGTCGGGGAAGACCCCGCTTGCGGTGGAACAGGCGCTGCTCAAGCGTGTGCCGGCGCATTACATGCAGCACGCCCACCACTGGCTGATTCTGCATGGCCGCTATGTCTGCAAGGCCCGCAAGCCGGAATGCTGGCGCTGCGTTTCCCGGGCGTTCTGCAACTACCCGGACAAGACCCCGGCCGTCACGTAGCCGGCAATCAGCTTGTGACGTCGTGGCGCTGGCTGGCCAGCAGGTCGCCGAAACAGGTCCTGGCCTCGGCGGTACCGGCCAACCGGACACCCCGCACTTCATAGTGGACGAGGTGGAGGCCGCCGGCCGCCGGGTACCAGAACAGATCCATGACGCACCCGCCGGCGTGATACTGCCAGACCGTGGCACCGCCTTCGCGGCGGACATAATGCGGCATGCCGATCAGGTGGGCGACCGAGTCCGGACCGAGCGTCCGCAGGCGGTTCGGATCGCGCTCGGCTTCCGAAACCGGCGCGTGCGCCGGGGTTCCGGCCGCTGCGACGGCAGCCCGGGAAGCGTCTGGCGCTCCCGGACCGGTCGCGGTCACACACCCGGCGAGTGCCAGCGCTGCAATCCCTGCCGTCAGCACGCCGAGTGGTCGGGTCATTCGGTCCCCGTCGTCTTGATGTCTTTGACTTCCGCGGTGGTTTCCTCGAGCGGACCGGTATCGCCCTTGATCACGCCGCCCAGTTCAACCTCAAGCTGGCCAAACCGCACCGTTCCGATAATCCGCCCGGTGCCCTTGACGGTCAACTTCTCGCGGGCGGTCAGCGTGCCCTCGAACAGGCCGGCGATCACCGCCTCCTCGATCTGCACCTTGCCGCGGAAGGTTCCGGAATCGGTCACTTCCAGCATCTGGCTCTGCTCCAGTGTCGCCTCGACCGTTCCCTCGACCACCAGCACGTCGCACGCGGTGATCTCGCCGGACAGCGAGATGTCCTTGCCGACCAGGAGCCGCTTGCTCTCAATGTTCGAGCGCGGGGTTGGCCGCCGGGGCTGGCTGCTGGGAAGGTGGTCGGCCGCCGCTCGACGCGGGATCTCGGGCACGTAGCTGCCGGTCGAGGGCTTCGAAGAAGGCTGGGTCGACATGGTGGCGCCTTTCGCGTTGTCCGGGGAAGTGCTGTCGGGTGTGCCGTCGGATACCGGCGGAGCATTGCTGGACACCAGGGTCGGGCCCTTGGTGTCGCCTGACGGGTTATCGGATGTCCAACCGGTCGATCCCGAAGGATCGTTGCGCGTTGGGGATTCGATGGGTTTGCGACGCCCGAACATTGTTTATCTCCTATGGAAACCCGTCACCCTAACTCCCTGGAACACAGCTATTATCCTCGATTGGTGCAGAATCGCAACAGGTCAATGACGGATCGCTGATATTTCCTGATGGCCCGCTCCTTGCCGTCGCAGCCGCTCGTGCTCGTGCAGGGCCAGGGCGGTGGCCAGGACCGGGGTCGCAAGATTGAGGATCGGAATCGTAGCGACCACGGCGATCATCACGCCGCCGGCGAACAGAGCGCCTTGATTTTGCTGTCGAAACGCTTTCACCGCTGCCCGGTCCATGCGCCGGGTCGCGACCATCTCGGCGTACTCGCGTCCGAGCAGATAACCGTTCAATCCGTAGAACAGGACCAGATTGACCCCTGGAATCAGGTAGAGCGGCAGGGCCAGCAGATTCAGTCCGATCGAGACCCCGGCGAACCGCAAGGCGTCGGCGACGATCTCCGTTACCAACTGGTCACGCGCCGGGCCCAGGTCCGGATAGTGCCGGGCCTCGACCGCCTCGGCGACCCGGTCGGCGAACAGGCCGCTGATCACTTGCACCATGCCCGGAAAGAACAGGAAGGCGAGAATCACGGCCCCGACCGCGCCGACGACGCCGAGCAGCCCGTCGAGCCACGCGATGCCGGTGGCCTGCAGGGCGTCGATCCCGGCGCCGACCACCACCGAGATGAGGACGATCAGCGCCAGCGTGGCCAGCATGGCGGTCACCAGCACGCCGCGCAGCCGCGGGTCGCTCAACTGGCCCAAGGTCTTGGCGATGGACTGGAACACCCGAACCTCCGATGCGTCGCCGGTGCCACGTGTCCCGCGGAATAACCATGGCTGGGATTGCTCTGCAAGCGCGGCGGCTCGTGTCTTGGCGTTTCCGTGGCCCGGGTTCTCTTTCCCTGCCGGTGCCGTTAGATTGGCCGCGCCCGAGCGGGCGAACGATACCCGCTCCGGCAAGCCTGAAGTGTTGGAGGAGTGCATGCCCAAGAGTTTGGATGTCGTGGCGATCGGCAATGCCATCGTCGACGTGATCGCCCGGATCGACGAGGCGTTTCTGACCACCCACGGAGTCGAGCGCGGCGCCATGACGCTGATCGATGCCGAGCGCGCGCAGTCGCTGTACGCGGCGATGCCGCCGGGGGTCGAGGTGTCGGGCGGCTCGGCCGGCAACACCGCCGCCGGGCTGGCGGCGCTCGGTGGCCGTGCCGGCTACGTCGGCAAGGTCCGTGACGATGTCCTCGGCCAGGTGTTCAGTCACGACATCACCGCCCAGGGCGTGCGCTTCGATACGGCGCCGGCCATGGACGGCCCGCCGACCGCGCGCTGCCTGGTGTTGGTGACGCCGGACGCGCAGCGCTCGATGAACACCTATCTCGGCGCCTGCGTGAACCTGACGCCGGAAGACGTCGATCCGGCCGCGATCTCCGAAGCCCAGGTGGTCTATCTCGAAGGCTATCTCTGGGATCCGCCGCAGGCCAAGGAAGCCTTCCTTAAGGCAGCCAAGATCGCCCATGACTCCGGCGGTAAGGTCGCGCTCAGCCTGTCGGACCCGTTCTGCGTCGGCCGCCACCGCGCGGAGTTCCTGGAGCTGGTGCGCCACCACGTCGACATCCTGTTCGCCAACGAGCAGGAGATCGTCTCGCTGTTCGAGGCGAAGGACTTCGACGAAGCCCTGCAGAAGGTCCGCTTCGAGGTCGAGACCGCGGCCCTGACCCGCAGCGAGCGCGGCTCGGTCGTCGTGCACCGCGACGAGGTCCATATCCTTGATGCCGAGAAGGCGACGCGGGTCGTCGACACCACCGGGGCCGGCGACCTGTACGCCGCCGGCTTCCTGTACGGCTACACCCAGGGCCGGGACGCCGCGACCTGCGGGCGTCTGGGCGGGCTGTGCGCCGCCGAGATCATCTCGCACATCGGTGCCCGTCCCGAGGTGGACCTGAAGCAGCTGGTCGCGGCGCGGTTCGGCTGACGGCGATGGACACCAGCGCCTGGAAGACGGCGGTCAGCGATACGCTCACGCTGTATTTCAGGCGTCGGGTCCTGGTGGTCCTGTTGCTGGGCTTCTCCTCGGGCCTGCCCTTGCTGCTGTCGTTCTCGACCTTGAGCACCTGGATGCGCGAGGTCGGGGTCGACCTGACGACGATCGGGTTGTTCGGCCTGGTCGGCCTGCCCTACACGCTGAAGTTCGTGTGGGCGCCGGCCATGGACCGGCTGCCGCTGCCGCCGCTGACCCGGCTGCTGGGCCGCCGCCGTGGCTGGATGGTCGCCACCCAGCTGGCGCTGATCGTCACCCTCCTCGGCCTCGGCACCACCAATCCGCTGTCGAGCCCATGGCTGATGGCGTTGTTCGGCGTGCTGGTGGCGTTCTTCTCGGCGAGCCAGGACATCGTCATCGACGCCTACCGGATCGAGACCCTGGAGGAGACCGAGCAGGGCGCGGGCGCGGCCGCCTACGTGCTCGGCTACCGGGTCGGCATCCTGGCGGCCGGGGCCGGTGCGTTGCTGCTGGCCGATTCCCTTGGCTGGTTCCAGGCCTACGCGGTGATGGCTGGCCTGATGCTGGTCGGCCTCGTCACCATCCTGCTCAGCTCAGAGCCCGTGGTGGCCGGCGACGCGATCGCGCCTGCGGCTTCCGGCCCGGCGGATGCCGCGGGCAAGGTCGTGCGGTGGCTGCGCGAGGCGGTGGTGGCGCCGTTCGCCGAATTCCTGCGGCGACCCTGGGCGCTGCTGATCCTGCTGTTCATCCTGCTGTACAAGCTCGGCGACGCCTTCCTCGGGGCGATGACCAACCCGTTCTACATCGATGTAGGCTTCACCAAGACCGAGATCGCCGAGGTCACCAAGGTGTTCGGCCTGGTGGCGCTGCTGGCGGGACTGTTGATCGGCGGGGCGATGGTGCGCCGGCTCGGCCTGATGTGGGCCCTGCTGATCTGCGGCGTGCTGCAGGCCGCTTCCAACCTGGTGTTCGCGGCGCAGGCGGTTATCGGCAACGACGTCGGCATGCTGATCGTCACCATCGGCGTCGAGAACGCCACCGGCGGCATGGGAACCGCCGCCTTCATCGCCTACCTGTCGCGGCTGACCAACGTCGCCTTCACCGCCACGCAGTACGCGCTGCTGAGCTCATTCATGGCGTTCGGCCGCACCGTGCTGGCCTCGCCGTCCGGATGGGCGGCTGAGAATCTTGGGTGGGTCGAGTTCTTCATCGCCTCGACCGTGATCGCGGTGCCGGGACTGCTGCTGCTGCTGGTGCTGATGCGCCTGTTCCCGCCGAAAGCCGTGTCCGAGAAACCGGCATGAGCGGCGGGCAAGATCGCCTGGTTGCGGTCGAGGCCGATATCACCATGCTCGCGGTCGACGCCATCGTTAACGCTGCCAATTCCAGCCTGTTGGGCGGTGGCGGTGTCGACGGCGCGATCCATCGGGCTGCCGGACCGGAACTGTTGGGTGCATGTCGGGCGATCGGCGGATGTCCGACCGGAGAGGCCCGGATCACACCAGGGTTCAGGCTGCCGGCGCGCTGGGTCATACACGCGGTCGGTCCCGTGTGGCACGGCGGCGATCGCGGAGAATCGGCGCTGCTCGCCGGATGTTACAGCCATGCCCTGGTGTTGGCTGCCAATCACGGCGCGGAAACTGTGGCGTTCCCGGCGATTTCCACCGGTGTCTATCGCTATCCGATGGAGGCGGCGGCGCGGATTGCCGTCGCAACGGTTGTCGAAACGACTGCCCGCGAACCCCGCATCCGGCAGGTCACATTCTGCTGCTTCGACGCGGCGGCGCTTGGCGTCTACCAGCGGTGCCTGGCCCAGCTCACGCGATAGGGTCGGGTCAGGTCAGCGCGCCCGCAGCGTCGAGGGCGTAGCCGGCCGAGCGGACCGTGCGGATCACGTCGTCGTCCTGCTCGGCGTTCAGCGCCTTGCGCAGCCGGCGGATGTGCACGTCGACGGTGCGCGGCTCGACATAGACGTCCGGCCCCCACACCGTGTCGAGCAGCTGCTCGCGCGAGAACACCCGGCCGGGATGTTCCAGGAAATGCCGAAGCAGCCGGAACTCGGTCGGTCCCAGATGGATGTCGCGCTCGCTGCGCTTCACCCGGTGGGCCGCCAGGTCCATATGCAGGTCGCCGTAGTGCAGCATCTCGTCTTCGGTCGACGGCCGGGCCCGGCGCAGCACGGCGCGGACCCGGGCGATCAGCTCCGACGGGCTGAACGGCTTGGTCACGTAGTCGTCGGCGCCGGAGTTGAGGCCGCGCACCCGATCGCCCTCCTCGCCGCGCGCCGTCAGCATGATGATCGGCACGTTCTTGGTGTCGGGAATCCGGCGCAGGCGGCGGCAGACCTCGATGCCGGACAGCAGCGGCAGCATCCAGTCGAGCAAGATCAGGTCGGGTTTGCGCTCTGCGGCGACCAGCAGGGCCTCCTCGCCGTCCCCGGCGTCGGCTACCCGGAAGCCCTCGCGCTCCAGGTTGTAGCGCAGCAGCGTGACGATCGGGGCTTCGTCCTCGACGATCAGAATCAATGGCTTCATGGTCATCATCCTCGCGGGCGCAACGTCATCAAGGTGCCGCATCGGGCTCGGGCGGCTCGACGACCGCGTAGCTGGTGCGGTCGCCTTTGGGCCGCAGCCCCTCTAGGCGCGTGCCCATCTCCTGGAAATAGACGGTCTCGGCGATGTTGGTGGCGTGGTCGCCGATCCGCTCGATGTTCTTGGCGACGAACAGCAGGTGCGCGCACGGCGTGATGTTGCGCGGATCCTCCATCATGTAGGTCAGCAGCTCGCGGAACAGGCTGGTGTACATCTGGTCGATTTCCTGGTCCCGGTTCCAGGCCGCCACCGCCTTGTCGACGTTCGGCTCGGAGTAGGAGTCCAGGACGTCCTTGATCACCGAGTGGGTCAGGCGGCCCATCCGCACGATGCCGTTGATCGGTCCGACCTCCGGCAGCTGGGCCAGCGCCGAGGCGCGCTTGGCGACGTTGGTCGCGTAGTCGCCCATCCGCTCCAAATCGTGGGCGATCTTCAGGGCGGCGAGGATCGCCCGCAGGTCGAGCGCCACCGGCTGCCGCAGCGCCAGCATGCGCAACGTCAATGCCTCGATCTTGTCCTCCATGGCGTCGATCTCGGCGTCGGCTTCCTGGCAGCGCCTGGCCAGCGCGTCGTCGCGTCGGCCGAGGGCGGCGATGGCGTTCGCCATCTGCTGTTCGACCAGCCCGCCCATCTGCGCGATGACCGCGCGCATCTCGTCCAGTTCCTCGTCGAACTGCCGGACGATGTGTTGATCAGCCATGGTTTGCGTCCTTGCTTGCGCGACGTGGGGCAGCCGGCTCAGCCGAAGCGGCCGGTGATGTAGCCCTGCGTGCGGCTGTCCTTGGGGTTGGTGAAGATCTGCTCGGTGTTGCCGACCTCCACCAGGTCGCCCAGGTGGAAGAACGCGGTGCGCTGCGACACCCGGGCGGCCTGCTGCATGGAGTGAGTGACGATCACGATGGTGAAGTTCTCGCGCAGCTCGTCGATCAGCTCCTCGATCCGGGCGGTGGCGATCGGATCCAAGGCCGAGCAGGGCTCGTCCATCAGGATGACTTCCGGGTTCACCGCAATCGCCCGGGCGATGCACAGGCGCTGCTGCTGTCCGCCGGACAGGCCGGTGCCGGGCTGGTCGAGGCGGTCGTGCACCTCCTTCAGCAATCCGGCCCGCTCCAGGCTCTGGCGCACGATGTCGTCGATATCGCCCTTGTTGTGGGCCAGACCGTGGATTCGCGGGCCGTAATCCACGTTGTCGTAGATCGACTTCGGAAACGGGTTCGGCTTCTGGAACACCATGCCGACGCGGGCCCGCAGCTGGACCACATCCAGGGCCGGATCGTAGATGTCGGCCTCGTCGAGCGTGATGTCACCGATCACGCGGCAGGAGTCGATGACGTCGTTCATGCGGTTCAGGCAGCGCAGGAACGTCGACTTGCCGCAGCCGGACGGTCCGATCAGGGCCGTGACCTCGTTCTCGTTGATGTCGAGGTCGACGTGCTTCAGCGCGTGCTTGTCGCCGTAGTAGACGTTGACGTCGCGGGCCTTGATCTTTACCGCCGCCGCGGTCGCCGGACGCGGATCACCGCCGCTTGGATCACCGGTCGGGGCGACTGGCGTGGCGGCTGGAGCCGCCGCTGTCGCCTGGTTCGTGTTGGACATCATGGTCTCCCTTACCAGCGACGTTCGAAACGCTTGCGCAACAACACCGCGACCGCGTTCATGAGCACAAGGAACCCGAGCAGCACCAGGATCGCTGCCGACGTCCGTTCGACGAAGGCCCGCTCCGGGCTGTCCGCCCACAGATAGATCTGCACCGGCAGGACCGTCGACGGATCGGTGAAGCCCTGCGGAATGTCGACGATGAACGCCACCATGCCGATCATCAACAGCGGCGCGGTCTCGCCGAGCGCCTGCGCCATGCCGATGATGGTGCCGGTCAGGATGCCGGGCATCGCCAGCGGCAGGACGTGGTGGGTGACCACCTGCAGCGGGGATGCGCCAAGGCCGAAGGCCGCCTCGCGGATCGACGGCGGCACCGCCTTCAGTGCCGAGCGGCTGGCGATGATGATGGTCGGCAGGGTCATGAGCGCCAGCACCAGGCCACCGACCAGCGGCGCCGAGCGCGGCAGGCCGAAGAAGTTCAGGAACACCGCCAATCCGAGTAGGCCGAACACGATCGACGGCACGGCGGCGAGGTTGTTGATGTTGACCTCGATCACGTCGGTCAGGCGGTTGCGGGGGGCGAACTCCTCCAGATAGACCGCGGCCATCACACCGATCGGGAACGACACCAGCAGGGTTACGGTCATCGTCAGGATCGAGCCGACCAGGGCGCCGTAGATGCCGGCTTCGACCGGCTCCCGGCTGTCGCCGGAGGTGAACAGGTCGATGTTGAAGCGGGATTCGATCCGCCCGGCCTTGTCGAGGGCGTCATACCACCCGAGTTCGGTGTCCGAGACGCGGCGGTCCGCCTCCACCACGTCGCGCCGGATGTGGCCCTTGGCAAGGCTGTCGAGGTCGTCGGAAAGCTTGACCCACACCGCGCGGCGCTGGCCGACCAGCGAGGGGTCGTCGAGCACCATGCGGCGCAGTGCGAAATCGGCGTTGGTCGATACGATTCCATAGAGCTGCCGACGCAGGCGCCGGTCACCGGCCGCCTCCGGGAACTGCTCCTTGAGCGAATCGCGGACCAGCGACAGGTAGTCGGCGCGTTCAAGCTCGTGACGGTCGACCGGACCGCCGTCGGGGTTGAGCACACCCTCGGCGAAGGTGACCGTGATCTGGACATAGGTCTGCCAGAATGCCGAGTGGCCTTTCTGCCAGATGCTGCCGACCAGCAGCAGGAGCATCAATCCGGCGACCGCGATGCTGGCCAGCCCGTACAGCCGGAACCGGCGCTCGGCGGCGTAGCGGCGGCGCAGATGCGGACCGGACAGCACCGGCCGTCGGATCGGCGAAGCCTCCGGTGGCGTGGCCTCCGGGGTGGGAATGGCGGCGTCAGTCATATTTTTCCCGATACTTCCGGACCACGCCGAGCGCGATCACGTTGAGAGCGAGGGTGATGACGAACAGCATCAGGCCGAGCGCGAAGGCCGACAGGGTCTTGGCGCTGTCGAACTCCTGGTCGCCGACCAGCAGGGTGACGATCTGCACGGTGACGGTGGTGACCGCCTCGAGCGGGTTGATCGTCAGGTTCGCCGCCAGTCCGGCTGCCATGACCACGATCATGGTCTCGCCGATCGCCCGGCTGACCGCCAGCAGGATGGCGCCGACGATACCCGGGAGGGCGGCCGGAATGATCACGCTGGTGATGGTTTCGGAGCGGGTGGCCCCCAGCGCGTAGGAACCATCGCGCAGCGACTGCGGTACCGCGTTGATCACGTCGTCGGACAGCGATGACACGAACGGAATGATCATGATGCCCATGACCACGCCGGCCGCCAGCGCGCTCTCCGACGAGACGCTGAGGCCGATGGCCTCGCCCCAGCCGCGGATCGCCGGGGCGACGGTCAGGGCGGCGAAGAAGCCGTAGACCACGGTCGGGATGCCGGCCAGGATCTCCAGCATCGGCTTGGCGATCGCGCGGAACCGCGGGTCGGCATACTCGGCCATGTAGATCGCCGACATCAGACCGACCGGCGCGGCGACCATCATGGCAATGAAGGTGATGAGCATGGTGCCGGCGATCAGCGGCACCGCGCCGAACGCGCCCGACGAGCCGACCTGGTCGGCGCGCAGCGCGGTCTGCGGGCTCCAGTCCAGTCCGAACAGGAAGTCCCAGACCGGCACCTTGGTGAAGAACCGCCAGCTCTCGAACACCAGCGACAGCACGATGCCGAGGGTGGTCAGGATGGCGATCATCGACGACAGGATCAGGATGATGTGAATGATCCGCTCGACCGAGTTCCGGGCGCGCAGGCCGGGGGCGATCCGGCGCTGTGCCAGAACCAGTCCGCCGGTGCCGGCGATGGCACAGCTCACGGCCATGAGCACGAAGCCGATGGCCCGCAGGCTGTTGAGCTGCGCGGCCGCGGCCTCGATGACCGGATTGTCCTTCTGGCTCGCGATGTTGCCCGACGCGGTGTTGCGGATGTCGTTCAGCAGCAGGCCCACACGGTCCGCGGCCAGGCCGTCCAGCGTGCCGGAGGGCAGGGCGCCCAGCACGATCCATTCGATGACCCGCGGCTCGATCACCAGCCAGAGGACCAGTACCAGCAACGCCGGAATGGCGACCCAGAACGCCACGTACAGCCCGTGGTAGCTCGGCAGGGAATGCAGCGGGGTGATGCCGCGCGCCAGCACCAGCGAGCGGCCGCGACCCGTCATGTAGCCGATCAGCGCCAGCCCGGTGAGGGCGAGGATCACGATCATGGTCTGCATAACGGCTCCCCACTCGATGCCCCCGATCGGGGATGGCATTGGTCCGGATCGGCGTGACCTGCGGTGTCAGGTCGTTGGCACGGCGTCTAATGTCAAAAATAAAACTTGAAGAAGCGAATGACGCGGCGTCGAGAGGCTGTTGGTCGTCAGGGTCCGAAACGGCTCCGGCGGCCGGTTTCCCGGCCGCCGGCAATCCGTTCAGCGATCAGAGCACCAGCTTGGTCAGGTTGGCGCCGGCTGATTCATACTTCTTGCGGTCGGCTTCCGGCAGCGGGATCAGACCCTTGTCGGTCAGGTAACCTTCCTGCCCGGCAGCCTTGGTGCTGGTGAACTCGGCCACGTACTCCTGGATGCCCGGGATGACACCGACGTGGGCGTTCTTCACGTAGAAGAACAGCGAGCGCGAGACCGGATAGGCGCCGTCGGCGATCTTCTCGAAGGTCGGGTTGTTGCCCTCGACGGTCGAGCCCTGGATCTTGTCGGCGTTCTGGTCAAGGAACGAGAAGCCGAAGATGCCGAGCGCGGCCGGGTTGGCTTCGAGCTTCTGGACGATCAGGTTGTCGTTCTCGCCCGCTTCGATGAACTTGCCGTCTTCGCGCATCGAGCCGTAGACCTGCTTGAACTTCTTGCTGTCGGACTTCTTCAGGTCCTTCAGGAACGCGATGTTCTCGGCGGCGTGCTCCATGACCAGCTCCACGAACGCGTCGCGGGTACCGGACGTCGGCGGCGGGCCGAGCACTTCGATCGGCTCGTCCGGCAGGGACTTGTCGATCTGCGACCACTTCGTATAGGGGTTGGCGACCAGCTTGCCGTCGACCGGGATTTCCTTGGCCAGCGCCAGGAAGATCTGCTCACGGGTCAGTTCGTAGTGCTTCGCCTTCTTGGAGTTGGCGAGCACGATCCCGTCGAAGCCGACCTTGATCTCGGTGATCTCGGCCACGCCATTGCTGGCGCACAGCTCGACTTCGGACTTCTTGATCCGACGCGACGAGTTGGTGATGTCCGGATGCTCGGTGCCGACACCTTGGCAGAACAGCTTCAGGCCGCCGCCGGAGCCGGTCGATTCGATCACCGGAGTCTTGTAGCTCGTCGCCTTGCCGAAGTTCTCGGCGACGACGGTGGCGAACGGAAACACGGTGGACGACCCGACGATGCGGATCTGATCGCGTGCCTCGGCCTGCGCGGCCATCGCGATAACGCCAAGGGCAGCGATCGCAGCCACTTTACCGAAAGAAGACGTCATGTGGGTCCTCCAGTCTCTCGCTTGGGAGGTTCAGGGTGCGCCACGGGACCCCAGCTGGTCCGCTCTGGCAGGCGGACGTTTACCGGCCAGGCCACAAAGAATTTAAGTCAGATCGATGAAAGTTTTATGACGGCCCGGACGATCGGGTCGGGCACCGTGGAATCCCTACGCGGCGGTCGCGTCCCGCGACGGCGACGTCGGCTCGCCGACCGGCACGTAGACGGTGAACACGCTACCCTCGCCCGGTGTCGATTGGATGGTGAGGGTGCCGCGGTGGCGGCTGACGATGTGCTTGACGATCGCCAGACCCAGGCCGGTCCCGCCGAGGTCGCGCGAGCGGGCGGCGTCGACCCGGTAGAACCGTTCGGTCAGACGCGGGATGTGCTCGGCCGGAATGCCGTCGCCGCGGTCGCGCACGGCGATCGCCACGGCCTTGCCGGACGGTCCGCCGGGATAGCTGGCGGGCACCCGGTCGGCCCGGCGGGCCGCCACCGTTATCTCGGTTCCCGGTTTGCCGTACTTGATGGCGTTGTCGAGCAGGTTCTGCACCACCTGGGTCAGCTCGTCGGCGGCGCCGACCACCTGGGGCAGGGTGGCGTCGACCTCCAGGCCGACCCGCATGTCCTTGCGTCGCGCTTCCAGATCGAGCGTGGCCTTCACGCTGTTCAGCATCGGTTCCAGGTCAACCCGCTCCGACGGCGGTTTGTGTTCGCTGATCTCGATCCGCGACAGCGACAGCAGGTCCTGGACCAGCCGGCTCATCCGGTTGCCCTGGACCTTCATGATCTCCAGGAAGCGGTCGCGAGCCTCGGCATCGTCGCGGGCCGGCCCCTGCAGCGTCTCGATGAACCCGAGCAGGGTGGACAGCGGGGTGCGCAGTTCGTGGCTGACGTTGGCGACGAAATCGACCCGCATCTGCTCGGTCCGGCGGATGGCCGACAGGTCGACGAACAGCATCAGCGCCGATGCGTCCTCCGGCTCCGGTTCCATCAGCGCCTCGATGCGCACGTTGAACACCCGCTCGACCGGAGCGGCGAGTGCGATCTCGACGTCGCCGCCCGGCTCCCCGGCAAGCACCCGCCGCACGGTGGCCAGGATTCCGGGATGGCGGATCACGGTGCTCAGGTCCCGGCCGACGATCTGCTGTCCGAACTGCCGGCGCGCCTCGCGGTTGGCCAGGGCGACCCGGCTGCGCGGGTCGATCAGCAGCAGAGGATCGGGAATCGACTCGATGACCAGTTCGCGGGACTCCGAGTGCTGGCGGCTTCGCTCGACCCACTCGAGGGTGTGGCGGTCGGCACGCTCGAGCGCCAGCATGAGTTCGCCCACCGGCCCGACTTCGCCGACCGAACTGAGCGCGCCACGGCGGTCGGCCATGGCGGTCCACGGATTGTCCGCCGCGGAACGCTCTTCCAGATGCCGGCGCAACACGGCCAGATCGGCATAGTGACGGCGCACCAGCAGGAAGGTCGCGATCGCGATCGCCGCGATCGCCGCCAGCCCGTGCCAGCGTTCCAACCAGCCGGTTGCGACCAGACCGAGCAGTACGACTGCGGTCGGTACCATCAGAATGGCAGTGGCGCGGGCCGCGGCCATCCGTACCGGGATGCCGACGGGTCGCGGACTGTCGCCGTGGCCGTCGCCCGGAAACACCGGCGTCGAACGGTCTTCGGTCATGGGCCTCCCCAATTCCGTGCCTGACCGCCCGTCGCCGATGTCACCGGCGGTGGCAATCAGGCGATGATCGCCTCATGGGCGGCGATGGCGGCGGCGTTCACGATATCGGACACGGCGGCCCCCATCTGGACGATCTGGACCGGTTTCTCCAGGCCCATGATGATCGGTCCGATAACCGAACCGCCGGCGAAACGTTGCAGCAGCTTGTACGAGATGTTGGCCGAATGCAGCGCCGGCATCACCAGCACGTTGGCCGGCCCGGTCAGGCGGCAGAACGGGTACAGCTTGCGCACCTCCGGATCGAGCGCCACGTCGGCCGACATTTCGCCGTCGTACTCGAAGTCGACCTCCCGCGAGTCCAGGACGTCGACCGCCGAGCGGATCCGCATGGCCTTCTCGCGCATCGGGTTGCCGAAGTTCGAGAACGACAGCAGCGCCACCCGCGGCTCGTGCCCGAAGGTCCGGGCCTTGGCGGCCGCCTGGCAGGCGATGTCGGCCAACTGCTCGGGGGTGGGCAGTTCGTGCACGTTGGTGTCGGCGATGAACACGGTTCGTCCGCGCACGATCACCATGGTCAGCGCCATCAGCAACTCGTTCGGACGCTCGTCGATGACGCGCGTGATGTCGTCGATGGCGACGCCGAAGCTCCGGGTCAGGCCGGTGACCATCGCGTCGGCGTCGCCGGTCGCCACCATGCAGGCGGCGAAGACATTGCGGTCCTGGTTGACCATTCGCTGGCAATCCCGTTGCAGCGCGCCCTTCCGTTGCAGACGGTTGTACAGGAACTCTATGTACTTTTGATTGAAGCGGGACAGCCGGGCGTTGTGAATCTCCAGCTGCTCGGCGCCGACGATGCCCATCTCGACGATCTTGTCGCGGATCCGCTCCTCGCGGCCGATCAGGATCGGGATGCCATAGCCGCCGCCGGCGAAGGCAACGGCGGCGCGGATGGTCTTTTCTTCCTCGCCTTCCGCGAACACAACGCGTTGCGGAGTCTTGCGGATGGTGTCGAGGATCATCTGCAGGCTGGCGGCGGATGGGTCGAGCCGCCCGCTGAGCGAGGCGCGGTAGGCATCCATGTCCTCGATCGGCTTGCGGGCGACGCCGGTGTCCATGGCGGCCTGCGCGACTGCCGCCGAGACATGGACGATCAGCCGGGGGTCGAACGGCGCCGGGATGATGTACTCGCGTCCGTAATGCAGCCGACGGCCGGAGTAGGCGGCGTCGACCTCGTCCGGCACGTCCTGGCGGGCGAGTTCGGCGAGCGCATTGGCCGCCGCGATCTTCATCGCCTCGTTGATCTCCGACGCCCGAACGTCGAGCGCACCGCGGAAGATGTAGGGGAAGCCCAGGACGTTGTTGACCTGGTTCGGGTAGTCGGAGCGGCCGGTGGCGATGATCGCGTCGTCGCGCACCGACATCACGTCCTCCGGGGTGATCTCCGGATCCGGATTGGCCATGGCGAAGATGATCGGCTGCGGCCCCATGGACTTCACCATGTCGGTCGTGACCGCCCCCTTGGCCGACAGGCCGAAGAACACGTCGGCGCCTTCCAGCGCCTCCGCCAGGGTGCGCCTGTCGGTGACGGCGGCGTGCGCCGACTTCCACTGGTTCATGCCCTGCTCGCGGCCCTGGTAGATGACCCCGCGGGTATCGCACATGATGACATGGTCATGGGGCATGCCCATGGCCTTCAGCAGCTCGATGCAGGCGATGGCCGCCGCCCCGGCGCCGTTCACCACCAGCTTGCTCTCGCGCAGGTCGCGCCCGGTCAGCTGCAGGGCGTTGATCAGGCCGGCGGCGGCAATGATCGCCGTGCCGTGCTGGTCGTCGTGGAACACCGGGATGTCCAGCAGCTCCTTCAGCCGCTGCTCGATGATGAAGCACTCCGGCGCCTTGATGTCTTCCAGGTTGATGCCGCCGAAAGTCTGGCCCAGGAAGCGCACGCAGTTGACGAACTCGTCGACGTCGCGGGTGTCGACCTCCAGGTCCAGGCCGTCGACGTCGGCGAAGCGCTTGAACAGCACCGCCTTGCCTTCCATGACCGGCTTGGAGGCCAGGGCGCCGATGTCGCCGAGGCCCAGCACCGCGGTCCCGTTGGAGATCACCGCGACCAGGTTGCCGCGGCTGGTGTAGTCGTAGGCCTTGGCCGGATCCTTCTCGATCTCCAGGCACGGAACCGCCACACCGGGCGAGTATGCAAGCGACAGCTCGCGCTGCGTCGTCAACGGCTTGGTCGGGGTGATCTCGATCTTGCCGGGCCGTCCGCTGGAGTGAAACAGCAGGGCATCGCGGGCCATCGTGCTCTTGTCGTTGTCCATGTCGCTCCTTGCGGTCGGCCCGATCCGGACCGGATCGGGCGACGTTCCCTCGCGGCGTCGTTGCGCGCCTCTGCATTAACCGTAGCGGCCACCAGCCCACACGAAAAGTGTCATCCCGCGCGATGGTGATCGTCCGGATCGGCATGGTAGGGTGCCGGCCCCGTTCCACCCGACGATGCCGTGCCGACTGTGAACGATCGCGCCCTCAAGACAGATCCTGCCCAATCCGATGCCGGAGGGGGGCGTACCGATGACGCCGACGCGGCGATGTCCGGGCTCAGCCCGATGCTCACGCAGTTCTTCCAGGTCAAGCAGGAGCACCCGGATTGCCTGCTGTTCTATCGGATGGGCGACTTCTACGAGATGTTCTTCGAGGACGCGGTGGTGGCGGCCCAGGCGCTGGACATCACCCTGACCCGCCGGGGCCAGCACCAGGGCGAGCCGATTCCCATGTGCGGGGTGCCGCACCACGCCGCCGAAGGCTATCTCGCCCGGCTGATCCGCCAGGGCCACCGGGTGGCGGTGTGCGAGCAGACCGAGGATCCGGCGGAAGCCAAGAAACGCGGCGGCAAGTCGGTGGTCCGGCGCGCGGTCGTGCGCATCGTCACGCCCGGCACCCTGACCGAAGACAGCCTGCTCGACGCCCGGCGCAACAACTACCTGGCGGCCCTGGCGGAGGCCGGCGGGGCGCTCGGCCTTGCCTGGGTCGACATGTCGACCGGCGATTTCCAGGCCCAGCCGGTCGACGGACGCGGCCTTGAAGCGGCGCTGGCCCGTCTGGGACCGGCGGAACTGCTGCTTCCTGAACGCCTGCAGGACCAACCGGCGCTGACCGATTGGCGGCCGGTGGCGGCGGCGCTGCCGGGCAGCCGGTTCGACAGCGAGAACGGCCGGCGTCGGCTCGAGGCGTTGTATGGCGTTTCGGTGCTCGATGGGTTCGGCGCGTTCAGCCGGGCGGAACTGGGGGCGGCCGGCGCGCTGGTCGACTATCTGGAACTCACCCAGAAAGGCAAGCTGCCGCGGCTTGGCGCGCTGCGGCGCTGGAGCCCGGGCGGGCTGATGGAGATTGACGCCGCCACCCGCCGCAACCTCGAACTGACCCGCACGCTGACCGGCGAACGCAAGGGAAGCCTGCTGGCAGTGCTCGACCGCACGGTCACCGGCGCCGGCGCCCGTCTGCTTGCCGCCCGTCTTTCCGCGCCGTTGACCGATCCTGTGGCGATCGACCGACGGCTGGACGCGGTAACCTTCTTCGTGAAGTCGTCGCGGTCTCGGAACGATCTTCGTGACATCCTGCGCCGGATTCCGGATGTCGACCGGGCGCTGTCGCGCCTGGCGCTGGAGCGCGGCGGGCCGAGGGATCTCGCCGCGATCCGCGATGCGTTGGCTGAGACCACCGCGGTACGCGCCGCGGTCGCCGGCTCCGAAGTGTTGACGCCGCCGCCCGATGCGGTGGCGGAGGCGCTGGAGGACCTCGGCGAGCACGAGGCCCTGGTCGCAACGCTTGGCCGCGCTTTGGCGGCGGACCTGCCGCTTCTGGCCCGCGACGGCGGGCTCGTGGCAGCCGGCTATGAGCCGGAGCTCGACCGTCTGCGGGCGCTGCGCGATGAAAGCCGCCGTCTGATCGCCGCCCTGCAGGCGCGCTATGCCGGTGAGAGCGGGGTGGCCTCGCTGAAGGTCAAGCACAACAATGTGCTCGGTTATTTCGTTGAGGTAACGGCTGCCCATGCCGACAAGCTGATGGGACGCGACGGCTTCATCCACCGCCAGACCATGGCGAACGCGGTGCGGTTTTCCACCGTCGAACTCGGTGAGCTGGAGCGTGAGGTGTCAACCGCCGCCGACAAGGCGCTGGCTCTGGAGCAGGAGGTGTTCCGTACCCTGGTGGCGGCGGTGCTGGAGCAGGCCGGGCCGATCGGCGTGGCGGCGGCGGCGTTGGCCCGATTGGACGTGTCGGCGGCGCTGGCAGAGCTGGCGGCAAGCCGCGACTGGTGCCGCCCGGCCGTCGACGATGGCTTCGGCTTCGAGATCGAGGCCGGCCGCCACCCGGTCGTCGAAGCAACCCTGCCGGAGGGGCCGTCGGCCTTCGTCGCCAACGACTGCCGGCTCGCCCCGGAGGACCGGGTCTGGCTGGTGACCGGGCCGAACATGGCCGGCAAGTCGACCTTCCTGCGCCAGAACGCCCTGATCGCGGTGCTGGCGCAGACCGGCAGCTATGTGCCGTGCACGCGGGCCAGCATCGGGGTGGTCGACCGGCTGTTCAGCCGGGTCGGGGCGGCCGACGATCTGGCGCGCGGCCGCTCCACCTTCATGGTCGAGATGGTCGAGACCGCGGCGATCCTGAACCTGGCGGGGCCGCGGGCGCTGGTGATCCTGGACGAGATCGGCCGGGGAACGGCCACGTATGACGGGTTGTCGATCGCCTGGGCGACCGTGGAGAGCCTGCACGAGAGCAACCGCTGCCGGGCGCTGTTCGCCACCCATTATCACGAGTTGACGGCACTGGCCGATCGCCTGAACGCGCTGTCGTGCCGCACCATGGCGGTCAAGGAGTGGAAGGGCGACGTGGTGTTCCTGCACGAGGTGATTGCCGGCGCCGCCGACCGCTCGTACGGCATCCATGTCGCGAAGCTCGCCGGGCTGCCGGCGGCGGTGGTGGCCCGTGCCGAAGAAGTCCTACACCGGCTGGAGAGCGGCGAGCAGGGACCGGCGGCCCGCGACCTGATGGATGACCTGCCGCTGTTCTCGGCCGCCCGGCCAGTATCCAAGGCGGCCGGGCCCGCGGGTCAGAGCCCGGTGGAAGAGGCGCTCGGCGCGGTCAACCCGGACGAACTGACGCCTCGGCAGGCGCTGGAAACCCTGTACGCGCTGAAGGCCAAGCTGCCGGATCGATGAACGACGTCTGGGGCCTTCATAGCAGCTGATCGAACAACGCCAGAATCTCGCCGAGGCGTGACCGACCGTCGCTGCGCCGCCTCCGGCTGATGCTCGCCCTCACACCACGTTCTTCTCCTTCAGCGGGCGGCCTTCGAGTATTCGTTCGATTCCAAAACGAGTTAGGTCGATGCTGCGGAAGCAGCCATGAGCGATAAGTTCCATGATGGCCCGCCCGGCGGCCGGGCTCTGCTGCAGGCCGTGGCCGGAGAAGCCGGTGGCGAACAGCAGGTTGCCGATCTTCGGGTGTCGGCCGATCACGGCGTTCTGGTCGAGGGCGTTATAGTCGTATGGACCGGCCCAGGCGCCGGTCAGCTTGATTGCCTCGAACGCCGGGATCCGGTGCGCCAATGCCGGCCAGACGGTCTCCTCGAACCAGCGCCAGTCGACCTCGATCTCCCAGGTCTCGGGATCCTGGTCCTCAGGGGGCGAGACGCCGCACAGATAGCCCGCACCCTCGGGCCGCACATAGACTCCGCTGGCATCGATGGTCAGCGGCAGGCGCGGGGACAGGGGTTCGCGGCAGGCGATCTGGTAGACCGTGCGGATGCGTGGCCCGACCGGCAGTTCCACCCCGGCCAGCCGCGCGACCGCGCCGGACCCGGCGCCGGCGGCGATGACTACCGTTCCGCATTCGATCCGATCCCCGGAGGCTAAACGCACCGCCTTCACGCCGGTGTCGCCTCGTTCGATGCCGACCACCTCGTCGGTCCGATACTCGGCACCGAGGGAGCGGGCCTTGCGCTTCAGGGCCTGCAGCAGGGTGTTCGGGTCGATCCAGCCCTCGCCGCGCTCGCCCAGGGTGCCGGCGGCCAGCCCGTCGACGTTCATCCAGGCAAAGCGCTGTGCCAGCGCGTCCGGCTCCAGCCAGGTTATCGCGGCACCGGCATCGGTCTGGACACGGTGGTTCTCGGCCAGGACCGCCCGGCCCTCCTCCGAAGCCAAGAACAGGTAGCCGCCCTCGACGAAACCGACATCCGGCGCCTCGCCGTCTACCGCCAGCAGGTCGCCGATCCGGCCGATGAAGTCCCGGGCGAACAGTCCGATCTCGACGTTCTCGCGGATCGAGAACTGCTGGCGGATTCCGCCGACCGACAGCGGCGTGGATGCGCGGGCGTAGGTCGGGTCGCGCTCGACCACCACGACGCTGCCGCCGAAGCCGGTTTCGGCAGCCAGAAAATAGGCGGCGGACGAGCCGACCGCCCCGCCGCCCACGATCACCACGTCTGCCTTGGTCATGTCCGCCCGCACTCGGTTTGCGTCCTCTGAAAGGGTGGAGCCTCGGGGATTTGCCCGGCCGCCGCAAGCGCCGCCGTGGCAGCCGCCGACCGCCTGTTCGCGTGACGGCGACCCGCTGTGGCCCTATGCTCCGCGAACCGAATCGCCGGAGGAGACATGGCCGCGATCGAACTGGCGCCTGGGACGGACGAGCCGAGCGAAGCCGATATCGGACCCGTCGATCTCGACGGTCTCGGCGTCGTCCGCAAACGCGTTCCGAACTCGAAGGCGATCTGTGACGTCGCGGCCCTTACCGTCGCCATCGAAGCGATCGCACGGGGCGACGGCGACGCGGTCGAACGACGCGCCGAGGTGCTGGCCTGCCTCAAGGAGGCGCTGGCCGACGGCAGCGCCGAGGTCCGTCGGCGATTCGAGGCCAGCAACGACGGCGCGGCCTGCGTTCGCCAGAACGCCTGGCTGATGGACCAGTTGATCGGGGCGGCTGCGAAACTGGCGGCCGACCACGAGTTCCCGGCGACCAACCCGACCACCTCGGAGCGCATCGCCATCGCCGCGGTCGGCGGCTACGGGCGCAGCGAGATGGCGCCGCAGTCCGATGTCGATCTGCTGTTCCTGCGACCCTACAAGCAGACGCCGCGCGGCGAGCAGATCGTCGAGTATCTGCTGTACATGCTCTGGGACCTGGGTCTGAAGGTTGGCCACGCGACACGGTCCTGCGACGACTGCATCCGCCAGGCCAAGGCCGACGTCACGATCCGGACGTCGCTTCTGGAGTCACGCTTCCTGTGGGGCGACGCCGATCTCTACGACGAGTTGCGCCAGATGTTCTACAAGGACATCGCTTCCGGTTCGCCGCTGGGTTTCGTGGAAGCCAAGCTCCAGGAGTCCGACGACCGGCACCGGCGGCTGGGCGATTCGCGTTATGTCGTCGAGCCGAACGTCAAGGCCGGCAAGGGCGGGCTGCGCGACCTGCACACCCTTTTCTGGATCGGCAAGTACGTGTACCGGGTCGACGAGGTGATCCGGCTCGTCGACCGGGGCGTCCTGACGCTCGGCGAGGCGCGGCGTTTCGCCAAGGCGCAGAAGCTGCTGTGGACGATCCGCTGCCACCTGCATTACCTGGCCGGGCGGCCGGAGGAGCGGCTGACCTTCGAGATGCAGCCGGTGATCGCCGAGCGCCTCGGCTACACCGACCACGCCGGTGCGGTCGCGGTCGAGCGCTTCATGAAGCACTACTACCTGACCGCCAAGACCGTCGGCGACCTGACCCGGATCTTCTGTGCTGCGATCGAGGCCCAGCACAAGCGCCGCCGGCCCTGGGTCCGGCTGGCCCGGTTGATGGTCGAGGAGCGGTTCGGCGACTTCAAGATCGAGTCGGACCGGATCACGGTTCTCGACGACGAGGCCTTCGCCCGCGATCCGGTGAACATCATCCGCCTGTTCCACGAGGCGCTGACCCGCAGCGCCATGGTGCATCCGCACGCCTTGCGGCTGATCACCCAGAACCTGCATCGGATCGACGCCGACCTGCGCAAGGATCCTGCGGCCAACGCGCTGTTCGTCGAGATTCTGGCGGGGCGCAAGAATCCGGCGCCGACGCTGCGGCGGATGAGCGAGGCCCGGGTTCTGGGCAAGTTCGTGCCGGATTTCGGCCGCGTGGTCGCGCAGATGCAGTTCGACATGTACCACCTGTACACCGTCGACGAGCACACCCTGGTCTGCCTGTCGGTGCTGCACGCCATCGAGGCCGGGGAGCTGAAGGAGATTGCGCCTATCGCCACCGAAGTGGTGCACAAGGTGCTGTCGCGCCGGGCGCTCTATGTGGCGATGTTCCTGCACGACATCGCCAAGGGCCGCGGCGGCGATCACTCGATCCTGGGCGAGCGGGTGGCGCGCCGGCTGTGCCCACGGCTCGGGATGACCGACGAGGAGACCGACACGGTCGCCTGGCTGGTGCGCTGGCACCTGCTGATGTCGAACACCGCTTTCAAGCGCGACGTGAACGATCCCAAGACGGTCGAGGACTTCATCCAGATCGTGCAGTCGCCGGAGCGCCTGCGCCTGCTGCTGGTCCTGACGGTGGCCGACATCCGCGGCGTCGGCCCGCACGTCTGGAACGGCTGGAAGGCGCAGCTGCTGCGCGACCTCTACTACCGGGCCGAGGAAGCGCTGTCGGGGGACTCGGCGCGGCGCGGTACGGCCACCCGGATCGAAGCCGCCAAGCGCCGGCTGGCCGACGCCCTGCCGGACTGGAGCGAAAGCGAAGTCGAGGCGCACACCGCGCTGGGCTACCCGGCCTACTGGCTTGCGTTCGATACCGAGACCCATGCCCGTCAGGCGCGTCTGGTTCGCGAGGCCAACCGCGACAACGCGCATCTGGCGGTCGACACCCGGATCGATGCGGCCCGCGCCGTCACCGAGGTGACAGTGTATGCCACCGACCATCCGGGGCTGTTCTCGCGGATTTCCGGTGCCATGGCGGCCACCGGCGCGAATGTCGTCGACGCGCGGATATTCACCCTGTCCAACGGCATGGCTCTCGATACCTTCCTGATCCAGGACGAAGACCGGGTGGCGTTCGACCGGCCCGACCGGATCGCAAAGCTGGTCTCGGCAATCGAACGGGCGCTCAGCGGTACCTTGCGGGTCGACAAGGCGCTGGAGGCGCGCAAGCCGACTCTTGGCGGGCGTACCCGGGCCCTGAAGATCCCGCCGCGCGTGCTGATCGACAACAAGGCGAGCGTCACCCACACGGTGGTCGAGGTGAACGGCCGCGACGAGCCCGGTGTGCTGTGGCGCATGACCCGGGCGCTGGCCGGAGTCGGCGTGCAGATCCATTCGGCGTCGATCTCAACCTATGGCGAGCGGTTCGTCGACGTGTTCTATCTGAAGGACGTGTTCGGCCTTAAGGTCGACAGCAAGTCCAAGCTGGAGGACATCCGGCAGGCCCTGATGAAGGCCCTTGGTGCGGCGGACGCCAAGAAGGCGGCGTGACCGCGCCCAGGTTTCGCCGCTATCCAGCGCTATCCGACCGCTCCCGAATCGCGTAGATCCTCGATCCCATGTCCCTTGTCCGCGCCATCGCCACCGTCGGCGGCTTCACTCTGGTCAGCCGGGTCACCGGGTTCGTGCGCGACATCCTGATCGCCGCGATCCTGGGGGCCGGGCCGGTTGCCGACGCGTTCTTCGTGGCGTTCAAGCTGCCGAACTTCTTTCGCCGGCTGACCGGCGAGGGTGCCCTGACCGTCGCGTTCGTGCCGATGTTCGCCGGTTCGCTGGAGGCCGACGGCCGCAAGGTTGCTCTGGCCTTCGCGTCGGAGGTTCAGGCGGTCCTGCTGGCCGGATTGGTAGCGTTCCTGCTGGTGGTCGAGATCTTCATGCCGTGGGCGATGCTGGTGCTGGCACCCGGCTTTGCGGACGATCCGCAGCGCTTCGAGCTGGCGGTGGAGTTGACCCGCATCACCTTCCCGTATCTGCCGCTGATCTCGCTGGTCGCCCTGTGGGGCGGCATCCTGAACAGCCTGGACAAGTTCTGGGCGATGGCAGCGGCGCCGATCCTGCTGAACCTGATCCTCATCGCCGCTCTGGTCCTGGTGGCCGATCGGACTCCGACCCCGGGCCACGCCCTGGCCTGGGGCGTCTCGCTGGCCGGGGTCGCGCAGGCGCTGTTCCTGGCCGAAGCGTGCCGAAGGGCGGGAGCGCTGCCGCGGTTCCGGTGGCCGCGGCTGACCCCGGAGGTGCGCCGGCTGCTGAAGCTGATGCTGCCGGCGGCGCTCGGCGCCGGGGTGGTGCAGGTCAATCTGCTGATCGACGTGATGCTGGCGTCGCTGTTGCCGGCGGGGTCGGTGTCGTTCCTGTATTATGCCGACCGGGTGGTTCAACTGCCGCTGGGGGTGGTCGGCGTGGCGATTGGCACGGCGCTGTTGCCGATCCTGGCACGGCAACTTCGGTCCGGGAACGAAACAGAAGCCGGAAACACCCAGAACCGGGCGATCGAGATGGGCCTGCTGCTGACCCTGCCCGCTGCCGCCGCCCTGGCGGTGATCGCCGACCCGCTGACCGCGGTGCTGTTCGAGCGCGGGCGCTTCAGCGCGAGCGACAGCGACGCGACGGCCGCCGCCATGGCGGCGTTCGCCGCCGGCCTGCCGGCGTTCGTGCTGATCAAGGCGTTCCAGCCGGGCTTTTTCTCGCGCCGCGACACCGCGACGCCGGTCAAGATCGCGATCGTCGGGGTGGTGGCGAACCTCGCTTTCAATCTGGTCCTGATGCCGTTGTTCGCCCATGTGGGGATCGCGCTGGCCACCACCCTGGCCGCCTGGCTGAACGCCGGTTTGCTGGCGTGGATGCTGGCCCGGCGCGGGCATTTCCGGCCGGATCGGCGGCTGCGCGACCGGGCCCTGCGGATCGCCGCGGCGGTGCTCGTGATGGCGGCGGCGGTTTGGGCCTCGGCGCGCGGCCTGGAGCCTTGGCTGACCGCCGGGACGGTGTCCGGAGCTGTGGCTCTGGCGGCGGTGATCGGCGCCGGCATCGCGGTCTATGCGGCGTCCTGCATGCTGTTCGGCGCGGCACGTCCGGCCGAGTTGAAGGCCGCCCTGCGTCGAGGCGGTTGACGCTCAGGTGACCTGAAGCAACAGCGCCGCGGCGTCGTCGGAGGTCTTGAACCGGCCGAAACGGACATTCTCGCCGGCGTCGGCCTCGAAGCTGCGCAATCGCTCGATCAATCGGCTCAATCCGCCGTCGAGCGCGGCCCGGATGAGCGCGTCGGCGGTGTACAGCGCATACATGTCCGTCAGGCGAAAGAATCCGTCGGTGCACAGCAGGACGCGCGTTCCCGGCGGCGCCGTGACCTGACGGATATCCAGCCGCGGTACGGCCTGACGATGCACGCTCAGCACCGGATAGCCGTCCGGGCGGTTCATCAGGGCGCGCTGTGCCCGCAACATTGCCGGGATATCGGCGCCGGCACCGATGAGCGCCCGTGCCTGCGCCTGTTCATCGAGCAGCGGCGCTTCCCGCTCGACTGCGAAGCCGGCTCCGGTCGGCGGCAGCACGATTGTGGTGCAGTCCGGATAGGATGCCAGAGTGAATTGTTCCGATTGCGGATTGAGGCAGATCCAGGTCAGGGCGGCGCTTGGCATGTCGCCGGGCGGGATGTCGACAATGGCTCGGCCGGTACGCCGCTCGACCCGTTCCCGCAAGCCGTCAATCAAAGCGCCGACCACATCGGTGGCAGCGCCCTTGGGCAGACCCCGGAGCAATTCGTCGGCGGCATCGGCGAACCAGAAGGCGTCGCTCGGCGCGTTCGGAAACAGCCGGGTCGCGCAGACATCGGTGGCGCCGTCCAGTACCCAGGCGATGCCCTCGTCCATGCGGTGCCCGACCCGATCCTCGGAATCCCGGCCCTTGCCGGGGTCGTTCGCCTGATCGAGCACGGTCAGCATGGTTTTCGATCTCCTGATGGGCCTGGATGGTTCTGTGCATTGCGACACGCTTGATTCCGGCCGCCGGGGCGGAGATAAACCCGGACCCGCCCCGGCGGCATCATAGCAACCACGCGTATCGCGAGTATGACGATGAGACGCATCTTTTCCGGCATTCAGCCTTCGGGCGACCTGACCCTCGGCAACTATCTCGGGGCGATCCGGAACTGGGCGCTTCTGCAGCGCGAGAAGAGCTACGAGTGCATCTTCTGCGTGGTTGACCAGCATGCCATCACCGTGCCTCAGGACCCGGTGGCGCTGCGGCAGGCGACCCGCGAGGTCGCGGCCGGCATGATCGCCGGTGGCGTCGATCCGGACGACTGCATTCTGTTCAACCAGTCCGCGGTGCGCGAGCACGCCATGCTGGCGTGGGTGTTCAACTGCGTGGCCCGGGTCGGCTGGCTCGGCCGCATGACCCAGTTCAAGGAGAAGGCCGGCAAGGACCGCGACAACGCGACGGTCGGGCTGTTCGTGTATCCGAATCTGATGGCAGCCGACATTCTGGCCTACAAGGCAACCTACGTGCCGGTCGGCGACGACCAGAAGCAGCACCTGGAGTTGACCCGCGACATCGCCCAGGCCTTCAACTCGATGTTCGGGGTCGATTTCTTTCCGTTGCCGGAACCGCAGATCTTCGGCACCGCGACTCGGGTGATGAGCCTGCGCGACGGCACCAAGAAGATGAGCAAGTCCGACCCGTCCGACATGTCGCGGATCAACATGACCGACGATGCCGACGCGATCGCACAGAAGATCCGCAAGGCCAAGACCGATCCGGAGCCGCTGCCGAGCGAGATGGCGGGCCTGGACGAGCGGCCGGAGGCGCGAAATCTGATCGGGATCTACGCGGCGCTGGCGTCCCAGACTCCGGAACAGGTACTGGCCGAGTTCGGCGGGCGCGGCTTCGGTGACTTCAAGAAGACCCTGGCCGAGGTTGCGGTGTCGGTCATGGGGCCGATCGGCAGCGAGATGCAGCGGCTGTCGAACGACCCGGCCACGATCGACGCGATCCTGCGCCGCGGCGGCGAGCGGGCCAGCGAGATCGCCCGGCCGATTCTTGAGGAAGTCTACGACATCGTCGGGTTCCTGCGACCCTGACGCTGGCCCGGCGGATGCTGGCCGGCAGGCGTCTGCTGTGGATCGTCGCCGAGGACTGGTTCTTCCGGCTGCACTATCTGCCGCTGGCCACGGCGCTGGTCGACGCCGGAGCCGAAGTGCATCTGGCGGCCCGATGCGGCCGGCGTGGCCCGGCGGCCGCGGCCGCAATCCGGGATGCCGGCATCCAGGTCCACCCGCTGATCCGGCTTGACCGTACCGGCCTCGACCCGCTGGCCGATCTGCGCGCGATATCCGAACTGACGGCCCTGTGCCGCACCCTGTCGCCCGACCTGGTCCAGTGCGTTGCCCTCAAGCCGGTGCTGTACGGAACCCTGGCGGCCGAACGCGCCGGAATACCGGTCCGGCTGGCCTGGCTTCCGGGGCTCGGCCATGTGTTCACCGGCACCTCCCTGAAGGCCCGGCTTCTGCGGCCGGGGGTCTCGCTCCTGCTGCGCCGGGTGCTCGGGCCGGCGGCGGTCACGCCGATGGTGCTGAACGCCGATGATCGTTCGGCGGTCGCGCGCCTCTCCGGCAGACCGGCCGGCTCCGTCGTGGTGATGCCCGGCACGGGCGTGGACCTTGACCGGTTTGTCGCGACGCCGGAGCCGGACGGACCGACGGTCGTTGCCTTTGTCGGACGCATGCTGGAGGAGAAGGGTCTCGCTGATCTGCTGGCCGCGGCGCGTCTGCTGCGCGACCGAGGGTCACCCGTGCGGGTCCGTCTGGTGGGAGCGCCGGACCCGGAGAGCCCCACGGCCATCCCGGAGACCCGCCTGCGCGCCTGGGCGGCGGAGGGCGCAATCGACTGGAGCGGGCAGACCGACGACGTTGCGGCGGTGTGGCGACAGGCGCACATCGCCGTCCTGCCGTCATACCGCGAGGGGCTGGGCATGAGCGTCCTGGAAGCCGCGGCCTGCGGCCGGCCGGCCGTTGCCACCGACGTGCCCGGCTGCCGCGAGGCGGTGGACCCGGGAGTCACCGGCCTGCTGGTGCCGCCGCACGATCCGCCGGCGCTGGCCAGCGCGATTGCGGATCTGGCCCGCAACACGGAGGGTCGACGCGCCATGGGAACGGCGGCTCGTTCGCGGGTGGAGCAGCGATTCAGCCTGACAGCGGTGCGGGAATCACTGATCGAGCTCTACGAACAACGGCTTGTCGAACCCCGGGCGGCGCGCCACCAATCCGGACACAAGCGTCTGTGGTGAAACAATTCTTGCCAAGTATTCCGAGGGACAGGCATCGGACCGGTCGCGTGGTACTGCGTATATTCCCGAATTGCTGAACAGACGAATGATGGTTAATGAGCCGTTTCCCTGCACAAACGACGGGAAACGGGCCCATGAGTTTTCGTTCGATCGAGCCGTCGGAGATCCCTGCGCTGCATCCGGTGGCGCATGTCCGCGACGGCTGGGCGAACTTCGCCGGTACCACCGGCATCGCGCCGTGGTCGAGCTTCGATCCCGTCGACTATCCGTATGTTCTGCCTTGGGTGATGCTGCTGCGCCAGGAAGACCCGGCCGATCCTGAGCGCCTGCGCTATGTGATCTGCGGCGACGGCTGCCGGAAGACCTTCGGAATGAGCTATCAGGGCAAGCTGTTCGGTGAAGACCTCCCGGGATCGGTCGTGGCCCAGCGTCGGGCTGAGTTCCAGAAGATTCGCAACGGCCATGGGCCGCTGTATTCCAGGACACCGCTGCCAATTGCCAATCGCGAGTTCATCGACATCTACCGCGGCGTATTCGGATTCAGTTCAGATGACGCATCAGGCGCTGCCGCTGTCGATCGCTATCTGGTGGTGGTTGCACCGCTGAACGTACAGGTTCCCGCGCGACAACCGGCGGGACGGGGGATCCCGCAGCCGCTGCCTACCGCCGTCCGGTCGCGGGTGTCCTGATCACGGCGACGTACAGCACGAACGCCGTGGCCATGAAGGCCGGCGTGGTTGCCAGGGCAATCCCCACCACCCCCCACAACGCCATGAAGCCGGCGTTGAGCGCCACGGTCAGCGCCAGGTTGGCTGCGGCTGCCGCCGCCAGGGCCCGCCCGAGCCCGAGAACGGCCGCCGCCCGGACCAGTACGACCGTGGCGGCATAAGCCGGGAGCTGGACCGCATAGGCGGCCAGCACCTCGGCGACCAGCGCCGTGTCGTCCGGCCCGAACGCGCCACGCTGGTACAGCACGCGAATGACCGGCTCGGCCAGCAGCCAGGCGGCGACGACCGCCGGAACCGACAGCCCGACGACGATCGCGAGGTGCCGCCGCAGGCGCATGCGCAAGGCGGCCTCGTCGCCGGCCGCGGCCTGATCGGAATAGGCCGGAAGGACCGCCACGCCGATCGCCAGGGTGGCGACGTGCAGACCCGCCAGAACCAGCTTGGCGCCGTACCCGATCGCCGAGGCGGCGCCGGGGCCGAGCAGGGCGGCCATCATCTGGTCGAGCATGCCGGCGCCGTACAGCAACAGATTGGCCAGCAGGATCGGCCCCCAGCGGCCAAGCAGCGGAGCCAGATCCGGCGCTGCCAGGACCGGGAGCAGGCGTCCGCCGAGGCGACGCAGCGCGCCGCCGACCAGGGCGGCCTCGATCGCCGTTCCCAGGACGGCGCCCCAGGCCAGCGCCGAAATACCCAGCCGGTCGCGGGCAACCAGGAGCAGTATCGCCATCACCAGCGGCGTGAACGCCGGGGCGATCGCCGGCAGCGCAAAGCGACGGCGCGCGTTCAGCACCCCACCCCAGGCCACCGCGCCGGCCCCCAGCACCACGAACAGCGTCATGATCCACAGCAGGTCGGCCGTCAGCGTCAAGGTGTCGGCCGCGAACGATGGAGCCAGCCACGGCAGGTACAGCGGCGCGGCGGCGGCCATGACCAGGGTGCCGGCAGCAACGGCCACCAGCATGCGGCCTAATCCGGCGGCGAAAAGCGTGTCGGCCGCAGCCTCTCCGGCGGCGCGGCGGCGGGCAAGGTAGGCCGGAACCAGGGCGATCTGAAACGAACCGGCAATCAGGGCCAGCAGGAACACCGGCACCGCCAGCGCCAGGAAGAACGCATCGACCTCCGGGCCGCGGCCATAGACCGCCGCGATCGTGGCCTCGCGCACGAAGGCGGTCAGCTTGGCGACCACCGACAGCAAGCCGATCGTCAGTCCGGCGCGCGCGACCGCCCTGTCGTCGTCATGCGCCGGGACCGACGCCTCGGAGGTCATGGACGTCTCACAGCAGGTCGGATGGCGCGAACACCTCGACCGGGCGCTCCAGCCCCTTGACCGGGTGCCGCCCCATGGCGGTCAGGGTCTCGTCGGCCGCGGATGCGAACTCCGCCGACGCCAGCACCCGCACGCCGAGGTTGCGGGTCAGTCCCTCGATTCGGCTGGCGAGATTGACCGCCGGGCCGATCACCGTGAAGTCGAGCCGTTCCAGCCCGCCGATGTTGCCGTACCCGACCTCGCCGATGTGCAGGGCGATGCCGAAATCGACCACCGGCTTGTCCTGCTTCAGGCGGCGGCGATTGAGGGCGCGCACCAGCTGCACGGTGTCGCGGGCAGCACCGATGGCGGCGGCGCAGGCCGCCCGGTCGGCCTCCCGGTCGACAGGACCCTCGGCCGGAAAGATCGCCAGCATGCCGTCGCCGAGGAACTTCAGGATCTCTCCGCCACGCTCCTCGAACGCCTGGTCCGCGGCCTCTAAGAAGCCGTTCAGCAGATCGATGATATCCTGCCGGGGCAGCTTGTCCGACAGCACGGTGAAGTCCTTGATGTCGGAGTACCAGACGGCGGCGCGCATCGCCGCGGTCTCGCCGCGGGCGATCGCGCCGGCCAGGACCCGCCGGCCGGTCTGGCGGCCGAGATAGACCTCCAGCAACTGCCGGGTCAGGTCGCGCTGTTCGATGACCTCGATGCGCAGCGCCAGCGCCGGCAGCAGGTCCCAGAGCACCGTCAGCTCCTCGGTGCTGAATCCGCCGGGCCGATCGGTGGCCCAGGTCATGAAGTTGATCATGCCGTCGGAGAAGGCCAGCGGCATGGCGACGTAGTCCGTCGCGCCCATGTCCCGCAGGTCGGCGAGGACCGGGAAATCCAGCTCCTGCTCGGGCAGGTCGAGACGGCGGCGGATGGCGGCCGCGCCCTCGAAGATCAGGGGCATCGGGCTGGCCTGGAACGCCGGCGTGTCCTCCATGCCGCGCAGGATGCGCAGCGAGCGCGGATCCGGACGGTCGCGCAACCAGACCACCGATGACCCGCTGGTCTGCGGGTGCAGGGTCCGCACGAAGCAGGTCACCCGGGTGAGCGGCAGGCCACGGTCGGTCAGCAGCGCCGACAGATCGCGGATCAGCGTGCGCGTGGAGGTGTGGCTGCTGGCTTCCGTCAGCAGCCAGGTGATCGGCGGCAGCGCCGGATCGGGGCGCGCGGTCGGACTTTCCATGCCGGAGCCGCCGCCGTCGTGCAGCACCCGCAAATGGCGGCCGACCGCCGAATCGGCGTCAACGTTCGGCAGGCCGATCTTGACCGTCGAACCCGGATCGCTTGACGTCATCGTCCTAGCTCCCAAGTATGCGGTCGAGCCCGGCACGCGATGCCGCTGTCAGTGCGTCGTGGTGTTAGGGCAAGTTGGAGGGTGACCATGTTCATTCAGACGGAAGAGACGCCGAACCCGGCGACGCTCAAGTTCCTGCCGGGCCGGCAGGTTATGGAGAGCGGCACTGCCGAGTTCAAGTCGGAGGACGAAACGGCGCGGTCACCGCTCGCCCAGGCGTTGTTCCAGGTGGATGGCGTCAGCGGCGTATTCCTCGGCTACGACTTCATCAGCGTCAGCAAGCACGACGGCAAGGAGTGGTACCTGATGAAGCCGGGTGTGCTCGGTGTCATCATGGAGCATTTCGTGGCCGGACGCCCCACTATCGTGGAGGACGGCGCGTCGGCGAGCGCTCCGGAGGAGTCGGGCGAGGACTCCGAGATCGTCTCGCAGATCAAGGAACTGCTTGATACCCGCGTACGACCGGCGGTGGCGATGGATGGTGGCGACATTACCTTCCAGGGCTACGAGGACGGGGTGGTGACCCTGCAGATGCAGGGCGCCTGTTCGGGATGCCCAAGCTCGACGGCGACCCTGAAGATGGGCATCGAGAACATGCTGCGTCACTACATTCCCGAAGTTCGGGAAGTCCGCGCCGCCGCCCTCTACTGAGCCTGCATTTCGCCGCATAGCGGCAGCTTCGCGGCATCGGGAACCACAGAACCGGACGATTGGTTCTGTATCCCGATGACCATGAAGCACGCCCTCTCGTTGTTCAGACCAGCCACTACAGTCCAGCGTCGTTTGACGGCGGGTATGATTGCCCTGGCCGTGGCGACGATGGCGCCGGTCGGCCACGCGCTCGTTGGCCCGCTGTCCTGGCTGTCGGGTTTCTCCGAACAGTCCGGGCCGGTCCAGCCGGCGATCTTTGCGCCGCTGCCGCTGGAACCGGTTCGGATCCCGTCTGCTGCCCGGCTCGAGCGGCTGTTCGATCGGTTGGGCTACCGCCTGGATGCCGTCGGCAGCGGGATCGTGCCGGTGCCCGCCGTGGAGCTTGCCGCACTGCCGCCGGACCTGTCCGACATGGGGTCGATCAAGGACCGCAAGGCGCTGTTCATCCGTGCGATCCTGCCGATCGTGTTGCGCGCGAACGAGACGGTTCTCGAGGAGCGGGCCCGACTCGAGGCGGCCCTGGCCCTGCTCGAGGCCGATGGCGCACCGAGCGGCGCGGACCTGCGGGACGTCAGCCGGATCGCCGAGCGCTATGGCGTTGCCGATACCGCGACTGATGTTGACGGTATCCGCCGGCTGCTGCGCCGGGTCGATGCGGTGCCGGTATCGCTCGCCGTAGCCCAGGCAATCCTGGAGAGCGGCTGGGGCACTTCCCGGTTTGCGGTGGACGGCAACGCCTTGTTCGGTCAGTGGACCTGGGATGCCGCGTCCGGAATCGTTCCTGCCGCCCGTGCGCCGGGCAAGTCCCATCGGGTGCGGGCGTTCCACAAGCTGGCGGATTCGGCGAAGGCCTACGTGTTCAATCTCAACACCCATCCGGCCTACCGGTCGTTCAGGCAGGCTCGTGAAGCGGCGCGCCGGACCAGCGGCGGGCTTCCGTCAGGCGGCGACCTTGCCCGTCACCTGGGGCGCTACAGCGAGCGTGGCGGCGCCTATATCGAGGAGGTTCGGGCGATGATCCGGAACAACCGGCTGGCGATGTTCGACGGGGTCGCTCTCGGTGCGGTCGGCCGGATCGCCGATGCCGATCCGGTTGCGGTGGGTCTGGCCGACGGCTGAGGCGATCAGCGGGGGATGTAGAACTGCACCCCGTACCAGCGCCACCGGCCGTCCGGCCCCGGCATGGTGCAGTTGATGCGCGCGCGTCCCGCCGGAAACGGTTCCGGCAGGCGGACTTCGACCCGCGAGCCCAGGGCCTCGACCTTGGCGCGTCCCTGGCCGGAGGCGTAGCAGTCGATCCGGTCGACGTCGGGGATCGACGGATCGACGGTGAAACCGAAAGTCGGCGGGTTCTGCTGGAGCACCAGGTCGGCCGGCACCCGGTCGCGCACCGGAAGCGGCAGCGCGTTGGCGGTCAGCCGGAATCGGTCAACGCCGCCATAGGTCTCGTTGAGAGCGAATCGGGGCAGTCCGAAGCGATCGGAGCCGGCGTGGGCGACCCCGGAATGCTGCCCGAATGCCGCCGCATAGCCCCGCGCGGCCACAACGCGCTGCACCGCTGCACCATACTCGCCATAGGGGTAAGCGAACAGCGTCGGTCTTTCGCCGGTTTCGTCGGCAATCCGCTGCGCGGCCCGATCAAGCTCGATCTTTACCTGCTCGATCTCGATGTCTGGAAGATGCGGGTGCGACGCGGTCTGGCTGCCGATGGTCGCGCCGGCGGCCTTGAGCTCGCGGATCTGGTCCCAGGTCATGTAGCCGGGTGACGATCGATCGACGGCGTCGGTCGAAACGAACAGGGTGAACGGCAGGCCGGCTTTCTTCAGACGTGGCCACGCCTGGGCGTAGACCGAGGCATAGGCGTCGTCGATGGTGATGCCGAGGGTGCGATCCGGCAGTTCCGCCGCGTTGCGCAGCCGCGTCATGATCTCGGGCAACGGCAGAACCGTGTAGCCGCCGGCGCGGATTTCCTCCAGATGAGCCTCGAACTGGTCGAGGCGAATGTTGGTGGCCGGCCATTCCGACTCGCCGAATCGGTGGTACATGAAGACACTCGCCCAATCGGCGGCGAGCGCTGGTTGCGGGCCAAGAACGGCGACGGCGCCCAACAGGGCACCGACCAGGCTGCAGCACAGATTGAGAAGCGTTCGGCTCATGGTCGCGGAGAATACCTGATGGTCGATGTGAAACGAAGACACCCGCAACGCACGGTCGCGGCGGAGGTCCACCGTTGACCCGATTGCTGGCGCTGGACTGTGCCGCGGGTGCCTGTTCGGCGGCGGTTGTGGACGCCGCCGGCGTGCTGGCGGCCGCGCGCCGCGTCATGGAACGGGGACAGGCCGAGGCACTGATGCCGCTGATCGCGGCAGTCCTGGCCGACGCCGGCGTCGCCGCTCGCGATCTGGATGCGGTTGCGGCGACCGTCGGCCCAGGCAGTTTCACCGGTGTGCGAATCGGCCTGGCGGCGGCGCGAGGGATTGCCCTGGCGGCGGGCTTGCCGACGGTGCCGGTAACCACGCTCGAGGCGGTGGCCGAGGCCGTCGGGCCCGGGCCCGAACCTCTGCTGATCGTGCTCGATGCCAAGCGCAATGACTTCTATGGCCAGTGGTTCGGTTCGGACGGTGCCGCGCTCGGTGCCCCTCGGGCGATCGGGGTTGAGTCGCTGTGGTCAGACCGGCCGGCCGGATCCACCGGTGTCCGGATTGCCGGGGACGCGGCGGCGGCGGTGTCGGACGCCGTCGCCTCCGGCGGCGTTTCGATCCGGCGCGTCGGGTCGGTGGGACCGGACGCCCAGGCGGTGGCGGCGGTCGCGTATCGCCGGTTGGCGGCCGGGACGACCGGGCCCCTGACCCCGTTGTACCTGCGCGCGCCCGATGTGACGCCACCGCGATGATCGACCGCAAGACTCCGGCACCCGACATCGTTTGCGTCCGGCCGGCGGTCCCGGACGACATGGTCGGTATCACGGAGCTTCAGGCAGCCTCGTTCGCCGATCGCTGGTCGCTCGAGTCGGTGCAGCAACTCGCCGGGCTGTCGGGGGCCATCGTTCTTGTTGCGGAACGACCTGCGAGCCCGGCGATGCTTGGCTATCTGATCGGCCAGGTGGTGACCGACGAGGCCGAGGTTCACTCGATTGCCGTCGCCGAGGCGTTTCGGCGTCGCGGGATCGGCCGCCGGCTTCTTCTGGCGTTCGAGGGCTTGGCGACGGGTCTGGGCGCGGTGTCGGCTGTTCTGGAGGTCGCTGCGGACGATGCCCCGGCGAAGCAGCTGTACGAGTCGATCGGCTACCAGGTCGTGGCAAGGCGCCCGGACTACTACCGTATCGGCCGTGCGGAACCGGTAGACGCCGAGGTTCGCCGCCGCAGGATTGGCTGAGTTTTCCACCGAATGTGAACGTTCAGTGACCGGCCGGGTATCGGGTTGTCCGGGGTCACGGCCGGATGTAGGGTCCGATCTTCACTCGGGAACGGCCCGGCCCGACCCGACAGCGTCGATCGACAGCGGCTGATGAGCGACACGAGCGCCAGTATCCACACCCGCCCGACCGGCTTCACGTCCGAGAGCGACCTCGGCGTCGCCCTGTCAGGAACCATGGAGGTTCGGCTCGCGGCCAGCGATGCCGAGATCGACGCCGCCCAGGCGCTTCGGTACCGGGTGTTCTACGAGGAACGGTCGGCCAGGCCGGTCGGCGACATGGCCACGTTGCGGCGCGACATCGACGACTATGACGCCGTGGCCGACCATCTTCTGGTGCTCGACCATTCCCGCGGCGCGGGGACCGAGGCGGTCGTCGGCACCTATCGGTTGATCCGTCGCAGCCGGATCGAAGCAGCGAAGCGGGCCTTCTACACGGCGGGCGAGTACGACATCGCCAAGATCGTTGCCTTTCCGGGCGAGATCCTGGAACTCGGCCGATCCTGCGTCGATGCCGGATACCGCAACCGGCCGACGATGCAGCTCCTGTGGAAGGGCATCGCCGCCTTCGTGTTCCGCTACGACATCACCCTGATGTTCGGATGCGCGTCGCTGCCCGGCAACGACGTGGACGCGATCGCCGGCCAGCTGTCCTACCTCCACCATCACCACCTGGCGCCGGAACGGCTGCGGGTACGCGCGTTGCCGGCCCTGCACGTCGAGATGAACCGGGTGCCGGCGGACCAGCTCGACGCCAAGGCGGCCCTGGCCGCGCTGCCGCCGCTGGTCAAGGGCTACCTGCGGCTTGGCGGGTTTGTGGGCGACGGCGCGGTGATCGATCCGCAGTTCAACACCACCGACGTCTGCGTGATCGTGCAGACCGACGCGGTCACCGACAAATACTACCGCCACTACGAGCGCGAGGCGCGAAGCACGTGAGCGCACCGGCGATCGATGAGTCCGGTGCCGGCCATGCGATGCGGCAACCGCAGCCGCCGGTGTGGGTGGATGAGGCCGAAGAGAACCGCCTGCTGGAGCTTCATGGCGGGTTGATCCGGTCGAGGGTGCGCGGCGTCTGGAGGCTGGCCCAGTACGGGTTGCTGACCGTGATCCTGTTGCCGGTGCAGATGGTCGCGGTCGCGCTGGGGCTTCGGCTGGCGGAACAGCTGCCGCGCTTCTATCACCGGCTTTGTCTGCGCCTGCTGGGCTTCGACCTGGTGGTCAATGGACGGCGCCTGCGCGACCGGCCGGTGCTGTTCGTCTGCAACCACGTTTCCTACCTGGACATCATGGTGCTCGGTTCGGTCATCACCGGCTCGTTCATCGCCAAGGCCGAGGTCGCCGGCTGGCCGGGATTCGGGCTGCTGGCCAAGCTGCAGCGCACGGTGTTCGTGGAGCGCCGCCGCACGGCGGTTGCCCGCCACGGCGATGCGATCGCCGAGCGCCTGACGGCGCGGGACAACCTGATCCTGTTCGCGGAAGGGACCAGCACCGACGGCACGCGGGTTCTGCCGTTCAAGAGCGGGCTCCTGGCGGCGGCCGAGCGTGAAGTGGACGGACGGCCGCTGAAGGTGCAACCGGTTTCCATCGCCTACACCAGGCTGAACGGCATGCCGCTCGGCCGCGGCCTGCGACCGTTCCTGGCCTGGTACGGCGACATGGAGCTGGCGCCGCATCTTTGGGATGTCGTGGCCCTTGGCCGCATCACGGTGGTGGTGGAGTTTCACGAACCCACATCGCTTGCGGAATCCGGCTCGCGCAAGGCGCTGGCAATCACCTGCCGGGACCGGGTTGCCGACGGCGTGTCGCGGGCCAATTCCGGGCGCTGAGCCTGCGTCACGAGACTGTCGCTTGACACCCCGCGCGCGAGTCGTAGGTTGGCAGGTGGAGAAGGGTGCGCACCGCGTATCCGCACTGATCGTTTGCGATCATGCCAAGAGGGATCGAGACCGACTTGAAGTCGCTCGCATACGGACGGTTGACCGCTTGTACTGCTGAAGGGCGTTAGGCGGCAAACTTGGCCAAAAAGCTCTTCGTCAAGACATACGGCTGCCAGATGAACGTCTACGACTCCACCCGCATGGTGGATGTCATGGCGCCCCACGGCTACGAGCCCGGCGATTCGCCGGACGATGCCGACCTGATCATCCTGAACACCTGCCACATCCGGGAAAAGGCGACCGAGAAAGTGTACTCGGAGCTTGGCCGGTTGCGCGCCCTGAAGGACGAGGCGGCGCGCCAGGGTCGCCGGATGCTGATCGGGGTCGCCGGCTGTGTGGCACAGGCCGAGGGCGAGGAGATCGCCCGCCGTGCCCCGGCGGTCGACCTGGTGTTCGGTCCGCAGACCTATCATCGCCTGCCGGAGCTGGTGGTGCGGGCGCTCGACCGCAGCCTGTCCGGCGGCACCGGGGTGGTCGACACCGACTTCCCGGCCGATGCGAAGTTCGATCACCTCCCGGAGGAGAGCCGCAGCCAGGGCGCTGCCGCCTTCCTGTCCGTCCAGGAAGGCTGCGACAAGTTCTGCACGTTCTGCGTGGTGCCCTACACCCGTGGTGCCGAGTTTTCGCGACCGGCAGCCGACGTGCTGGCCGAGGCGCGGCGCATGGTGGCGAACGGGACCGTCGAGATCACCCTGCTCGGCCAGAACGTCAACGCCTACCACGGTGCGGCGGCATCGGGCGGCGGGACCTGGGGCCTCGGCCGCCTGGTCCGGGCGCTGGCCGACATCAACGGGCTGGAGCGGATCCGCTACACCACGTCGCATCCGCGTGACGTCGACGACGAGCTGGTCGCCGCCCACCGCGACATCCCGGAGCTGATGCCGTATCTGCACTTGCCGGTTCAGTCGGGCTCGGACCGGATTCTGGGGGCGATGAACCGCAAACACACGGCGGATGCGTATCGCTGCATCATCGACCGGCTGCGCGACGCCCGCCCGGACCTGGCGTTCAGTTCCGACTTCATCGTGGGTTTCCCGGGCGAGACCGACCAGGACTTCGTCGACACCCTGCGGCTGGTGCGCGAGGTCGGCTACGCCCAGGCCTACTCGTTCAAATACAGCGCCCGACCGGGTACCCCGGCGGCAGATCTGGGTGATGCCGTACCGGAAGCGGTCAAGGCCGAGCGTCTGACGGCGCTTCAGCAGCTGATCGGCGCCCAGCAGATTGCGTTCAATGCCGGCGCAACCGGATCGGTGCAGCCGGTGTTGTTCGAGCGTCGTGGGAATCGAGCCGGCCAGCTCGTTGGCCGCGGTCCGTGGATGCAGTCGGTGCATGCCGACGCGCCGGACCGGCTGCTGGGCAGGATCGTGCCGGTCCGGATCCTCGACGGTCATGCCAACAGCCTGTCCGGTGCCGTCGCAGTGGTGGGCGACACACCGGCAGAACGAACGCTTCCTCCAGCTGAAAGGGCTATCGCTTGAGCTCGGACACGCAGGCTGCCTCGATCCAGCTCGAATTTCACGACCACTCGCTGCTGCCGCTGCTGTTCGGGGAGCATGATCGCAACCTGACGCGGATCGAGCAGAAGCTGAAGGTCTCGCTCGCGCCGTTCGGCAACACCCTGCGGATCTCCGGCGACGAAGCCTCGGCACCGGCGGCCCAGAAGACCCTCGAAGCGTTGTACCGGCGGCTGGAGAAGACCCGCAGCAAGGGGCGCGAGCCCTGGGCGCTTGAACTCGGCGACATCGACGCCGCGATGGCCTGGGTGGCCTCCGACGTCGGAGCCGACGAGGTCGGGCGCTTCGCTGCCGGCGAGGGCGTGCTGGAGACCTGGAAGCGGCCGGTGCATTCGCGGTCGGCCAACCAGCAGCTCTACCTGAAGGCCCTGCTGGAACATGAGCTGGTGTTCGGCCTCGGCCCGGCCGGAACCGGCAAGACCTATCTGGCGGTGGCGGCGGCGGCGGCCATGCTGAAGGCCCGGCGGGTCGACCGCATCATTTTGTCGCGCCCGGCGGTCGAAGCCGGTGAGCGGCTCGGTTTCCTGCCCGGCGACATGAAGGACAAGGTCGACCCTTATCTGCGGCCGCTCTACGACGCGCTTTACGACATGATGCCGGGCGAACAGGTCGAGCGACGGCTGGCTGCCGGCGAGATCGAAGTGGCGCCGCTGGCCTTCATGCGCGGCCGCACGCTGGCCAACGCTTTCGTGATTCTCGACGAGGCGCAGAACACCACGCCGACCCAGATGAAGATGTTCCTGACCCGGCTGGGCGAGAACTCTCGGATGGCGATTACCGGTGATTTGTCGCAGGTCGACCTGCCGCTCGGCAACAAATCCGGGCTGCGGGATGCCGTCGAGGCTCTTGATTCTGTCGAGGGTGTCTCCTTTATCGAGTTCACCGCCGCGGACGTTGTGCGCCATCCGTTGGTCACTCGCATCGTGCACGCCTATAATCGCCGGGAGGGATCCCTCCTGCCCACACCAGTTTCTCGATGACTGACGACGACGCAAACGACGACGACCCTTCTCGATCTAGCGCCACGGCCGCGACGGTCGATCTGATGGTTCGGGTGGACCACACCGACTGGCGTGCGCTGCTGGACGACCCCGAGGCGGTGGTTGAACAGGCGGTCCTGGCTGCTCTGGACGCCTTGGAACCCGAAGCGGTGGAACTGTCCGTCGTGCTCGCGGACGACTCCGCGGTACGGGCGCTGAACCGCGACCATCGCGGCAGGGATACACCGACGAACGTGCTGTCGTTTCCACCGGCCTTCGTGCCGCCGGCCGGACCCCGTCCGCTGGGCGACGTGATCCTGGCGTTGGAGACGGTGCAGCGCGAATCGGCCGAGCAGGGCAAGGCAGCGGTCGACCACCTGCGCCATCTGGTGGTGCACGGGGTGCTGCACTTGTCCGGCTACGACCACGAAACCGAGACCGATGCCGAAGAGATGGAGGATCTTGAGCGGACGATCCTCGCCGGTCTCGGCGTTGCCGACCCGTATGCGGACCTGCCCGGCGACGAGAGGGCGGCATGAGCGACAACGGCAACGGCACCGATACCTGGCGCACGCTGTTGCGTGCGATCGGCCTGGGGCGCAACGGCAATTCGGCGGTGCGCGCCTCGCTGGAGGAACTGATCGAGGAGAACGGCGAGGACTCCTCGCCGATCGATCCGCACGAGGGTGCCATCATCCGCAACGTGCTCGGCCTGCGCGACATCACGGCCTACGACGTGATGGTGCCGCGCGCCGACATCCTGGGGGTCGAACAGTCAATATCATTGGCCGAACTGGCCAAGCTGATGGGCGAGGCGGCGCACTCGCGGATGCCGATATACCGTGGCACGCTCGACGACGTGATCGGCATGGTGCACATCAAGGATGTGGTCGGGCATCTGAATCGCGGCGAGGACGTCCCGGTTGCCGATCTGGCCCGCGAGGTGCTGTTCGTGGCCCCGTCGTCGCGCGCGCTCGACCTGCTGCAGGAAATGCGGATGACCCGCCGGCACCTGGCGCTGGTGGTCGACGAATACGGCGGCATCGACGGGTTGATCACGATCGAGGATCTGGTCGAGGAGATCGTCGGCGAGATCAGCGACGAGCACGACGTCGATGAGGGCCCGAAGCTCGAGGAGAAGCCGGACGGCACGATCCTGGCCGACGCCCGGGCCACGGTCGAAGAGTTCGAGGCGCTGGTCGGGCCGGTGCTGACCGGCGAGGAGCGCGAGGAGATCGACACGTTGGGCGGCCTGGTGTTCAGCCTTGCCGGCCGCGTGGCAACGCGTGGCGAAGTGATCCGCCACCCGTCCGGTCTGGACTTCGAAGTTGTGGCGGCCGATCCGCGACGCCTGCGTACTCTGCGGGTGCGCCGCCGACCGACCGCGGTGGACCGTGCCGCCGAGTAGCCTTGCGATCAGACTGACGACCGTCTTGGCACGCACCGGTCCGCGCGCGGGGGCGGTGTTGCTCAGCGGCGCGATTGCGGCGGCGGCACTGCCGCCGGTCGGCGCGATTCCGGCAATCTTCAGCGTGGCCGTTCTAGTCTGGGCCGTGCGGGTGGCGGACACGCCGCGCGGTGCGGCCCTGGCCGGCTGGCTGTGGGGCTTTGGGTTTCACGTCGCCGGGTTGTACTGGATCGCCAACGCCTTGCTGGTCGACGGTGAGCGGCACGCTTGGCTGATTCCCTTCGCGGTTGCCGGCCTGCCGGCGCTTCTCGGCCTGTTCACCGCCGCCGCCGCCTGGGCCGGCCGCCGGCTGGCGCGCGACGGCGTCGCGGGTTGGCTGGCTCTGGTTGGAACGCTGGCGGTGGCGGAGTGGCTGCGCGGCCATGTCCTGACCGGGTTTCCCTGGAACCTGTCCGCCTACATCTGGGATCCGGTGCCGGCGATGCTGCAGCCGGCCGCTTTGGTGGGCGCCTATGGCCTGTCGCTGACGACCCTGCTGGCGGCGGCGGTACCGGCGCTGTGGTTCGATTCGGGTGCCGGTCGGCGCGGTCGCATCGCGGCTACGGCCGGGAGCCTTGCGTTGCTGCTGGGGTTCGGCGCCTGGGGATACAGCCGGATCCCGGACGGACCTGCGCCGACCATGGACGGTGTGGTCGTGCGGGTGGTGCAGGGCAATGTCGACCAGCGCGACAAATGGCAGGCTGCCCTGAAGCCGCGTCACATGTTGCGTTATCTCTCGATGAGCGTGCCGGGTTCGCCGCCGACGGTCCGCGCCGACGGTCTGGCGGACGGCGCGATCCCGACGGTGACGGTTTGGCCGGAGACGGCGGTGGCCTATGTCGTCGGTCCGAACACGCCGCTGACCGGGCTGGCCGATGCCATTCCACCCGGCGGCACCCTGCTGTTCGGGGCGCCGCGGGAACAGGACGGCCGGATATACAACAGCGTCCTGGCCCTGACCGGTGACGGCACGGCCCTGAACTGGGCTTACGACAAGGCTCACCTGGTGCCGTTCGGCGAGTATGTGCCGTTGCGGGCCGTCCTGCCGATCGAACCGCTGGTCCAGGGCGCGCGTGACTTCACGCCCGGAAGCGGGCTGCAGACCCTGGAACTGCCGGGCGCACCGCCGGTGTCGCCGCTGGTGTGCTACGAGGTGATCTTCCCGGGCCAAGTCACGGAACCGGGCCAGCGCCCGGGGTGGCTGCTCAACCTGACGAACGATTCCTGGTACGGCCGGTCGAGCGGGCCATACCAGCACCAGGCGATCACCCGGATGCGGGCGGTCGAGGAAGGGCTGCCGATCGTGCGGGCCGCCAACACCGGAATATCGTTCGTGGCCGACCCGTATGGCCGAACCCTGGCGGAGTTGGGGCTGGGCGTTGCAGGCAGTCTTGACGCACCGCTTCCCCGCGCGCTCGCGCCCACCGTGTATTCGCGGGCCGGCGACACAATCTTTCTGGTTGTCGTTGCCGCCTTACTCGCCGCTACCGGTATCCAAAGCCGCCGCCGCCGCCACTAACACCGTCGAATTGTTGGATTTTTGTGCATCAACGCTGCTGAGCGGCGTTGACTGCATACATGAGTATGGAATAATGCGCGCGAATTTTGGTTAACGAATGGTGAGGGCGGTATGGTGAGCGAACGGCCGGGTCGCAGGCGGGTCGGTCGACCGCCAACCGCAGGGAATCCCAATCCAGTAGATGTGCACGTTGGTGTCCGCATCCGGCTGCGCCGCACCCTGCTCGGGATGAGCCAGGAGCGTCTTGGCGACGCCCTCGGGTTGACGTTCCAGCAAGTCCAGAAGTATGAGCGTGGCGCCAATCGGGTGGGTGCCAGCCGATTGTTCGACTTGGCGCGGGCTCTGCAGGTGCCGGTTGGATTCTTCTTTGACGACCTAGCGGACGCTGCAGTCGACGGCCAGCATCCGCCGACCTCGGCCACGCCGGCAGACGATCCGATGCAGCAGCGCGAGACCATAGAGTTGGTGCGCGCCTTCTATCGTATCCCGGACCCTACGGCGCGACGCCGGCTGTATGAACTGACCCGCTCGATCGCTGATGCCATCGATGGCGGGGGACGGTAGTTGTCCGCCTGAGCGGTGAAGCCGCGGCGACAGCTCGGCTTCACTCTTGACCAGCACCTGCATTCGGGCCACAACGCCCCGTCTCACGCCAGGGCCGGTTCGACGCCGGCCCTCGTCGATTCCCGGTCCGTTGGGATTCCGCCTCCATTGAGAGTCCCGGTCCCCTGGTCTGCCGCGCGGAGGTTCTGTTGAGCCAGTCGAGTTACCTGTTTACGAGCGAATCGGTGTCCGAAGGTCATCCGGACAAGGTTTGCGACCGCATTTCCGATACGATCGTCGATCTGTTCCTGGCGGCCGACCCGGCCAGCCGGGTGGCGTGCGAGACGTTGGCCACCACCAACAAGATCGTGCTTGCCGGCGAAGTGCGCGGCCCGTCCAGCGTCACCCAGGCGCTGATGGAAGAAGGGGTCCGCGCCGCGGTCAAGGATATCGGCTACGAGCAGGAGGGTTTCCACTGGGAGACCGCCGCGGTCGACATTCTGCTGCACGAGCAGTCCGTTGATATCGCCGTTGGCGTCGACGCTGCCGGCAACAAGGACGAAGGGGCCGGCGACCAGGGCATCATGTTCGGCTATGCCTGCACCGAGACCGACGCGCTGATGCCGGCGCCGATCCACTACAGCCATGAGATTCTGCGCCGCATGGCGCGGGCCCGCCACGACGGCACGGTCAAGGGCCTCGGCCCGGACTCTAAGAGCCAGGTCACCCTGCGCTACGAGAACGGCCGGCCGGTCAAGGCGACCTCGGTGGTGATCTCCACCCAGCACGACGCCAATCTGTCGCAGGACGAGGTCCGGGGCATCGTTCTGCCGTTCATTCGAGAGACCATGCCGGAAGGCTGGATCGACGACGACACCGTCTACTACATCAACCCGACCGGCCGGTTCGTGATCGGCGGGCCGGACGGCGACTGCGGCCTGACCGGGCGCAAGATCATCGTCGACACCTATGGCGGTGCCGCTCCGCACGGCGGCGGTGCGTTCTCCGGCAAGGACCCGACCAAGGTCGACCGCTCGGCCGCCTATGCCGCGCGCTGGGTCGCCAAGAACATCGTTGCCGCCGGGTTTGCCGACAAGTGCACCATCCAGGTTTCATACGCGATCGGCGTGTCGCATCCGCTGTCGATCTTCGTCGAGACCTACGGCACCGGCCGGGTCGACGAGGAGAAGCTGTCGAAGGTCATCGCCAAGAACGTTGACCTGTCACCGCGTGGCATCCGTACCCGATTGGCGCTCAGCAACCCGATCTACGCCCGCACGGCGGCTTACGGCCATTTCGGCCGCACGCCGGACGACAGCGGCGGGTTCAGCTGGGAGAAGCTCGACCTGGTCGACGACCTGAAGGCGGCGCTGGCCTGACCGCCACCGCCGACCTTATGCCCCAGCCCCGCGATCCCGGGCGGGTCCCCGGCGACCGGCTGTTCTTCGGTCGCCGCAAGGGACGGCCGCTGCGCGCCAACATGCAGGCGCTGCTGGACGACCGTCTGCCCGAGCTAGCGGTGCCGGCCGAACCCGCATCGGCTGACCCGAAGACCTGGTTCGCGCGGCCGGTTCGCGCAGCGTGGCTGGAAGTCGGCTTCGGCGGTGGTGAGCATCTGGCCTGGCAGGCCCGCTCCAATCCGGATGTCGGCATCGTCGGCGCCGAGCCGTTCATGAACGGTGTCGCCTCGCTTTTGCGGCATCTGGAAAATGACGAAAGCGACAACGTCCGGATCCTGGCCGACGATGCCCGGCCGATGATCGACGCAATGCCCGCCGGCTCGCTGGAGCGGGTGTTCGTCCTGCATCCCGATCCGTGGCCGAAGCGGCGCCATCATTTCCGGCGGCTGATCCAGCACGCCTCGATTGCGCGGTTCCACGACCTGCTGGTGCCGGGCGGCGAGCTGCGGATCGCCACCGACGATGTCGCCTACCTGCACTGGATCCTGGCCCGCGTTACCGCGCACCCCGGCTTGCGTTGGACCGGCGGGCGCCTCGCCGACTGGCGCACCCGAGCCGAGGACTGGCCGGAGACCCGGTACGAGGCAAAGGCCCGCCGCGAAGGCCGCGAGCCGGCCTATCTTCGGTTCGTCAAGGCGTAAGCGCGCTGCGGGCGGTCAGTTCGCCGGCGATACGGTCGGCGGTGCGCCGCAGCGGCTCCAGGAACTGCCGGATGCCGGCTTCTTCGGTCATGGCGCCGTGCAGCAGCATGACGTTGATCGCGGCGAACACGGTCTGCTCGTTGCGCACCGGCACGCCGATCGCCCAGACCTTGTCGTCGAACATCTCGTGGCTGTAGCTCGGATCGGTTAGCGCGTAGCCGCGGCTGCGGACGTCCTCGATGGCCCGGGCAAGCCGTTCCGGCTGGCGGGCGAGCTCGGTCGACGGTCCCGGGATCGCCGCCAGCCGCCCGACGATGGTGCGGCGTTCATCGTCGCTGCAGTACGCCAGGTAGGCGCGGCCGAGCGAGGTGGTCAGCACCGGAATCCGGAACCCCGGCCGGCGGCGGACGAAGAACACCGAGCCGCGTTCCTGCAAGGTCTGCGAGATGATCATGGCGTCGCGGTCGAACAGCGCGATGTCGACCGGCCAGCCGACCTGGTCGCGGACCTCCTGCAGGATCGGGTCAGCGATGCTGCCGATCCACAGGTGTCGGTCGTAGCCTTGGCTGAGCAGCAGGGTGCGGCCGGTCGGCGCGTAGGCCGCGCGTTCGGTGTCGCGCATCACGTAGCCCTGGTTCTCCAGGGTTTCCAGCATCCGCACGACGGTGGCCTTGTCCAGACCGGTTGCCTTGTGGATCGAGCCGACGGTCGCCAGCTTCTCTTGATTGACCACCCGCAGCACGTCGAGCCCGCGCGACAGCGCGATGACCGGTTTGAACGATGGCATGCTATCCTCACGGGTGTGCAAACGAAGCAGCTCCCCGCAGTTCTACATTTTGTGAAACGCCATTTCAACAGATGAAGCGACATCCCCGAATCCTGATTCCGACACCCGGAAGATCAACATGGGTCCTCTGACAGGCTACCGGGTGCTGGAGTTCGCCGGTATTGGCCCGGCGCCGATGTGCGCCATGCTGCTGGCCGACATGGGAGCGACGGTGCTGCGGCTCGACCGGCCGGTGGCGGCGGCCGACCTGGGCATCGAAACCCCGGCGCGCTTCGAGTTGACCAACCGGGGCCGGCGTTCTGCGGCGGTCGACCTGAAGAGTCCCGACGGCACCGCCCTGGTGCTTGATCTGGTGGGCCGTGCCGACGCGCTGATCGAGGGATTCCGGCCGGGAACTATGGAGCGGCTGGGCCTGGGGCCGGAGCCGTGTCTCGCCCGCAACCCGAAGCTGGTCTACGGTCGCATGACCGGTTGGGGCCAGGACGGGCCGCTGGCCCCTGCCGCCGGCCACGATCTCAACTACATCGCGCTGACCGGCGCCCTGCATGCCATCGGCCGCGCCGGCCAGCCGCCGACTCCGCCGCTGAACCTGGTCGGCGACTTCGGCGGCGGCTCGCTGTACCTCGCCTTCGGGATCCTGTGCGGGCTGCTGGAGGCCCAGCGTTCCGGCAAGGGCCAGGTGGTCGACGCCGCCATGATCGACGGTGCGGCCTCGTTGATGACCGCGTTCTACGGCCTCTCGGCGGCCGGGCTGCACAGCGGCACCCGGGGTGCCAACGTGCTGGACTCCGGCGCGCCCTACTACGAGGTCTACGTCTGCGCCGACGGCGCCTACCTCTCGGTCGGGCCGATCGAGGAGCGGTTCCGGCGCGAGTTCTACGCCCGGATCGGCCTGGACGAGACCGCGCCGACCGGGTCCGACCCGGCCGACTGGCCGGCCGCCAAGCGCTTGATAGCCGAGCGCATCGCAACCAGGACCCAGGCCGAGTGGTGCGCTCTTCTGGAAGGCACCGATGCCTGCGTGGCGCCGGTCCTGTCGCTGGCGGACGCGCCGGGCCACCCGCACAACCGGGCCCGAGGCACCTTCGTGGAGATCGACGGGGTGATGCAGCCGGCCCCGGCCCCCCGGTTCAGCCGGAGCAAGCCCGGCATCCCGACTCCGCCGGAGCCCGCCGGTGCCGGCACCGAGGAGGCACTGGCCGACTGGGGTTGCGATTCCGAAACGATCGCTCGGTTGAAGGCCGCCGGGGTGATCGGCCGAATTGCGAAGCCGTCCGGGTAGGCGGTCAGTTGCCGCGGAACGCCGGCTTGCGCTTGCCCTTGAACGCAGTCGTGCCCTCGGCGAAATCGGCGCTTCCGAAGGCTGTCGTCTGCGCCATGGCCTCCAGCTCGAGAAATCCTTCCAGCGGCATCTCGTAGGCGCGCTGCAGCAACTGCTTGGTCAGGCCGTAGGCCATGGTCGGCCCGGCGGCCAAAGTGGCCGCAAGGGACAGAGCGGTATCCATCAGCGCCGCGTGTTCCGTGAGGTGCGAGACGAAACCCAGGTCGTGGGCTTCGGTGGCGGTGACCTCGCGGTTGGAGAACAGGATCTCCTTGGCGCGGATCATCCCGACCGCCCGGGGCAGCGAGTAGGCCAGCGCGAAGTCGGGAATTGCGCCGATGCCCGGGAACCCGGCCTTGAACTTGGCCTCGACCGAGGCGCACACGATGTCGCCGGCCAGCGCCAGCGAGAACCCGGCGCCTGCCGCCACGCCGTTGACCGCCGTGATCACCGGCTTGTCGGCGGTCATCAGCGGGACCAGCCAACGGTAGCTGCGCTGCATCCGCCGGCGCATCGACACGGTGTCGCGCTCGTCCATGGCCCGGATGTCGCCGCCGGCGCAGAACGCCCGTCCGGTGCCGGTCAGGACGATGGCACGCACCTCCGGATCGGCGATGAGCGCGGGCAGTTGCTGCTCGATCCCGGCCTTGATGCCGCCGGACAGCGCGTTCAGCGAGGCCGGTTCGTTCAAGGTCACGATCGCCACCGCGCCGTCGCGCCGCACGAACACCGAAGGGCCGTCGCTGCTGTCCATCCATCTTCTCCCTGTGTTGGCAACGCGCGGCTCTCGGACCGCGGAGTTTCTTGAGTTGAAGCATCATTTCATCAAACAACGCTCGCAATATGGGGCCGACTGGCACCGGCTGCCACCGATCTGGCCCATTTCGCTCGACCGGCGGCACGCCTACACTGGATTTCATGCTGGCATCGAAATCCGATTTCATCGGCCTGGATGACGGGCGGGTCCATCTCGCGACCGGCGGGCAGCCGCCCTTGCTGAAGGCTCACCGTGCTGCCTTCGAAGCCTACGCCGCCGACAAGGCGGCGGGTGCCGCCGGCTATCAACGGCATTGGGAGGTCGGAGCGCAGGTCAAGGAACAGCTGGCGACCCTGACCGGCCTGCCGGCTGCGGACCATGCGCTGATCGGCAGCGCGTCGGAGGGGATTGCGCGGGTGCTGTCGGCGGTCGACTGGCGTGCCGGCGACAACGTGGTGGTGGCCGACAAGGACTACGCCTCCGGCCGGCACGCTCTGCTGCGCCTACGGTCGCTTGGCGTCAACCCGCGGATCGTTCCGGCGCGCGGCTGGCGGATCGAAGTCGACGACCTGCTGGCGGCATGCGACGCGCGGACCCGTGTGCTGTATGTCAGCCAGGTCACGTCGCTGACCGGCCAGCGCCTGGACATCGCGGCGCTGGCCGCGGGGCTGGCGGACCGCGACACGGTGCTGATCGTCGATGCCAGCCATGCCCTCGGCGTCGTGCCGGTCGACGGCCGGCTTGCCGACTTCACGGTGTCGAGCTGCTACAAGTACCTGTGCGCCACACAGTCGGGAATCCTCGCCTGGAACAGGTCCCGGCGGCCGAAGTTCGACCCGATGGCTGTCGGCTGGGCTTCCGGAAGCGATGCGCCGGACGGCCAGGCCTATGCCCCGCACGGGGATGCCCGCCGGGCGCAGGCCGGCAACTCCAACCATCTGGACGTCTACCTGTTGAAAGCTTCCCTCGACTGCCTGTTGCCGTACGGGATCGAGGCGATCGCCGGTCATGTCGACAGCCTCGGCGGGGCGCTGCACCGCGGTCTGACGGAGCGGGGGCTGGAGCTGATCACACCGGCGCCGAGCGCGGAGCGGGCCGGCAACATCGCCTTTGCCCACGTCGAAAACGCGGCGATCGTCGAACGTGCGGCCGAAGCCGGCATCCACCTGTGGGACGGCAGCGGCCGGGTGCGCTGTTCGGTCCACCTGTTCAACAGCGACGACGACGTCGTCCGGCTGCTCGCGTGGATCGACGCCGGCGGGCTGAATTAGGGAACGTGTGCGACCTTCCTTCGCTGGACCGCAATCAAGCCACGCCTTAATCTCCGCACGTCGTTGCAGCCGCCCGGTTCTCCGCTCATGCGCTACACCACGAATCCCGACGTCATCGCCGTCGTCGAGCCGCCGATTGCCGAGGCCAAGGGGTGGGTGGCGGGCCGCAGCTATCCGGCGGACCGGCCGCTGCTCGACCTGTGCCAGGCGGTGCCCAGCTACCCGCCGGCCGAGGAGCTGCGCGCGCATCTGGCCGACCGGGTCCGGCTGTTCGAGACCGCCCAGTACACCGCGATCACCGGGATCGCACCGTTGCGCGAGGCGTTGGCCGAGCACATGGCCGGTGTGTACGGCGGCAGCATCGAACCAGACAACGTGCTGGTCACCGCGGGCTGCAACCAGGCCTACAGCCTGACTCTGATGGCGCTGGCCCGACGCGGCGACGAAGTGATCCTGCCGCTGCCCTATTACTTCAATCATTAGATGTGGCTGGATTCCCTCGGGGTGACCGCCGTGCATCTGCCGTTTCGGCCCGACCGCGGCGGGGTGCCGGACCCGGCGGATGCCGTCCGGCTGATCACCCCGCGCACCAAGGCGCTGGTGCTGGTCACTCCGAACAACCCGACCGGTGCGGTGATTCCGCCGGACGTGCTGGCCGGATTCCGCGATGTCTGCGCCGAACATGGGGTCGCCCTGGTGCTGGACGAGACCTACAAGGACTTCCTCGATCCCGACCAGCCGCGCCATGACCTGTTCCGCGATCCGGCCTGGGGCGACACGGTCGTACAGCTCTACAGCTTCTCCAAGGCGTTCAGCCTGACCGGCTACCGGGTCGGCTCGATCGTCGCGGGGGCCGGCTTCGTCGATCAGGTGGCCAAGCTGATGGACACCATCTCGATCTGCACCGCGCGGATCGCCCAGGATGGCGCCCTGTACGCGTTGCGGCACCTGCTGCCGTGGGCCGACGGGAAGCGGGCGATGATGGCGCAGCGCCGCGCCGCCCTGCTGCGGGTGTTCGAGTCCGGCAATCTCGGCTTCGAACTGGTATCGACCGGTGCCTACTTCGCCTATCTGCGTCACCCCTTCACGGGTGAGCCGGCGGCTGCGGTCGCCAGGCGGCTGGCCCAGGATCATGGAGTCCTGGCGCTGCCCGGCACGGTGTTTGGACCCGGCCAGGACCCGTATCTGCGCCTTGCCTTCGCCAATCTGGAGGCGGAGCGGATGGGCGAGGTGGGCGACCGGCTGCGGGGGGCCGTGTGAACTCGCCGTTCCGGGTCGTCCGGCTCGACGGTCCGGGGCGTCTGCCCGAGGCACTTGATGCGATTCACCGTGGCTTTGCCCAGTACCGGGACCGGTTGGTACCGCCATCGGCTGCGCTGAACGAGACGACCGACAGCCTAGCGCGTCGGCTGCTCGATGGTGCCGTGCTCCTGGCCGAGGACGCGACCGGAGTGGTGCTCGGCGCGGTCTGCGCGGAAATCCGGGCGGACATGGTCTATCTCGACCGACTGGCGGTGCCGCCCGCCAGTCGGGGGCGTGGTGTGGCGTCCACCTTGGTGGCGGCGGTCGAGGCATTCGCGGCGGAGGCCGGAGCGCGGTCCGTGACCCTGGGGGTGCGGCTGGCGCTACCCGGCAACATCGCGATGTTCGAGCGTCTCGGGTATCGCGAATCCAAGCGCACGGCCCATCCGGGATTCAGCGAACCGACGTCGATGAGCATGGTGAAAGTCCTAAGTGCGCGTCTTCTGTGATCGCCGCGCGTCCGGCTGCGCAACCTTTGTGACCACCGCGCTGAACGGTACGTGAACCGCTGTTTTCCGGGCTTCCCGGTTGGGATGGACAGCCCGAGATTGTTACCGATGCGCACCGCTCACCTTGCTCCGAGCCGTCCACCTTGCTATACGCCCGCCTCGAGTTACATCCGCAACGGACCGGAGCCAGATCCGTCACGGATCCGGGCAGCCGTTTTGGCGCCCGTCTGTTTTCCGCCGAACAAGGAGCCGTTCATGGCCGCGTTTACCGACTACAAGGTCGCCGACATCAAGCTTGCCGACTGGGGCCGCCGCGAGATCGCGATTGCCGAAACTGAAATGCCCGGTCTGATGGCGATCCGCGAGGAGTACGGCCCGGGCAAGCCGCTGAAGGGCGCCCGAATCACTGGCTGCCTGCACATGACCATCCAGACCGCCGTGCTGATCGAGACCCTGACGGCACTGGGTGCGGAGATCCGCTGGTCGTCGTGCAACATCTTCTCGACCCAGGACCATGCCGCCGCAGCCATCGCCGCCACCGGGGTCCCGGTTTTCGCCTGGAAGGGCGAGACCGAGGAGGAGTACGAGTGGTGCATCGAGCAGACCATCGTCGGCAAGGACGGCTGGCGCCCGAACATGCTGCTCGATGACGGCGGTGACCTCACCGTCATCATGCACGAGAAGTACCCCGAGCTGATGAGTGACGTGCGCGGCGTCTCCGAGGAGACCACGACCGGAGTCCACCGCCTGTACGAGATGGCCAAGAAGGGCACGCTGGCGGTGCCGGCGATCAACGTCAACGACAGCGTCACCAAGTCGAAGTTCGACAATCTCTACGGTTGCCGCGAGAGCTTGGCCGACGGTATCCGCCGGGCGACCGACGTGATGTTCTCGGGCAAGGTCGCGGTCGTCGCCGGCTACGGCAACGTCGGCAAGGGCTCGGCCCAGGGCCTGCGCAACGCCGGCGCACGGGTCGTGGTGACCGAGGTCGACCCGATCTGCGCGCTGCAGGCGGCAATGGAGGGGTATCAGGTCGTGACCATGGAAGAGGCGGCCCCGACGGCCGACATCTTCGTGACCGCGACCGGCAACAAGGACGTGATCACGATCGACCACATGCGGGCCATGAAGGACCGGGCGATCGTCTGCAACATCGGTCACTTCGACACCGAGATCCAGATTGGCGCGCTGCGGAACTTCAAGTGGGAGAACGTCAAGCCGCAGGTCGACGAGGTGGTGTTCCCGGACGGCAAGCGCCTGATCGTCCTGGCCGAAGGCCGGCTGGTCAATCTGGGCTGCGCCACCGGACACCCCAGCTTCGTGATGAGCGCCTCGTTCTCGAACCAGGTGCTGGCCCAGATCGAGCTGTGGAAGAATCACAGCAAGTACGAGAAGCAGGTCTACGTGCTGCCGAAGAAGCTCGACGAGCGGGTGGCCGAACTGCACCTGAAGAAGATCAACGCCAACCTGTCGAAGCTGTCGACGGAGCAGGCCAGCTACATCGGCGTGCCGACGAGCGGGCCGTTCAAGACCGAGACCTACCGCTACTGAGGCGTCAGCCGAAGCGGCGTGCCGCGATCGAATCCGAAAAGGGCGCCCAGTGGGCGCCCTTTTTGTTTTTCCAAGGGTTGCGCGTTGCTGTGTATAAGTCACAAATATTAAAACTATTAACCATTATAGTCTTATTTGTGTTGATTTGATGAGCGCTGTATCCTGTGCTGAGGGATGCCGGAAATGACGAGTATGAGATATAAACGCCGATTCTAGGATAATTTGATGCGAGAGAATCGCGGATCTGAACCGATCGCGATCAACGTTAAACTCAATCCATCAAAATTTCCATAACAATATCAATGTATTATAATTCACCAAGTGTGGTTGTCAGATAAATTCCTCTAAACGGGGTTGCATTTCAGACGTCAATCGGTTGAATCGGTGTCGTCATCAGACATCAATCGGCCCTGTTGAGGTAAAGAATCTCCGGGTCGACCTTATGTGCGGCTGCGCAAGCATTCGCAGTCGCCCAATCCTTGTCCGTTGTTGTGCCGCGCTGGTTTCGCGGCCGTGACGGATTGTGGCCCGCTCATCGGGTCGCTCAGCCTGAGACCATGGAGACGTCGACATGCAGAACGATGCCTACAAGCGGGAGTACACCCGGGAGTTCGTATCCCGCTGGGACCGCCTGATCGGCTGGGACAGCCGCGCCGAGGGGGAGAACGGCTTCTTCGAGCGGATCCTGCGCCGCCACGACTGCAAGCAGGTCGCCGATATCGCCGCTGGAACCGGATTTCACGCGATCCGGCTGGCCCACGCCGGCTTCGAGACGACTGCGTCCGACGGATCGGAGGCGATGATCCGGCAGACCGAACAGAACGCCGAGGACATGGACGTCGCCTTGGCCGACGCGAAGGTCGTGGACTGGCGGGAACTGGACACGGCGTTCGGCGCCAACAGGTTCGATGCCCTGGTCTGTCTTGGCAACGCCTTCACCCACCTGTTCGACGAGGAGGCGCGGACCAAGGCGCTGGATTCGATGCGCACCGTGCTGCGCCCGGGCGGGCTTCTGATCATCGATCACCGCAACTACGACAAGATTCTCGACAACGGCTACAGCTCGAAGCGCAAGTTCTACTACGTCGGCAACGGCGTCGATGCGCGTCCGGCGATCATCCAGGACGATCTGGTGAAGTTCGAATACAGCTATCCCGACGGCAACAAGTTCCACCTGTCGCTGTTCCCGCTGCGTCGGCACTACATGCAGAAGCTGCTGGATGACGCCGGTTTCACCAGTGTGACCACCTACGGCGACTTCGAGCAGAACTTTGAGCCGGACGAGGTCGACTTCTTCCAGCAGATCGCCGTCAAGCCGCGCCACTGAGCCGCGGCCCTGTCGATACCGGGAAGGAGCAGAGCATGAGCGTACAGACGCAGGACCGGGCGGCGGTCGACAGCATCGTCGCCCAGACCAAGGACTACTATGACGGCCCGGCCGATCAGATCTATCGGCACATCTGGGGCGAGAACATCCACATCGGCTATTTCGAGAACTCGGAGGACTCGCTGCGCGAGGCCATGAAGCGTTCCAACGAGCGCATGGCCAAGGGCGTGGCGCTCGGCTCCGATGACACGGTTCTCGATGTCGGCAGCGGCTACGGGGCGCTGGCCCGGTTCCTGGCCAAGCGCTACGGCTGCGACGTGGTCGCCTCGAACATTTCCGAGCGCGAGCTGGAGTGGGGTCGCGAACTGACCGCCGAGCAGGGACTGGACGACAAGGTCAGCTTCGCCTGGGCGGATTTCCATGCGTTGCCGTTCGACAATGACGGCTTCGACTACTACTGGAGCCAGGAGGCGTTCCTTCACGCCGCCGACAAGGCGGCGGTCCTGACGGAAGCACAGCGTGTCCTGAAGCCGGGCGGCGCCATCGTGTTCACGGACCTGCTGGTGCGCGACGGAACGCCTGCCGCCGACCGCGAGCGGATCTACGACCGCGTGAAGTCGCCGGACATGTGGGACAGCGGCGCCTATCTGACGGCCCTGGAACAGGCCGGGTTCAGCGTCGAAACCCACGAGAACTGGTCGGAACACGTTGCCCCGACCTACGCCTGGGTGCGCGACCAGCTCGAGTTGCGGCGTGAGTGGTTCGAGGACCGCATCGGCAAGGAAGCGGTCGACCGGACCTCGGCGGCCTTGCAGTTCTGGGTCGACGCCGCCGATGCCGGGCGGATCGGCTGGGAATATTTCGTCGCCAGAACACACTGAGTCACGGCGGTCCGAGGCTGCGGCCTCCTGTCGTCCCTGCTGTACTACCAAACGGAGTTGTTGATGAGTGATGCGTATATTCTGACGTCGGAGTCGGTCGGCCCGGGTCACCCGGACAAGATCGCCGACCAGATTTCCGACGCCGTCCTCGACGCGCTGCTCGCCCAGGACCGCAACAGCCGGGTGGCCTGCGAGACGCTGGTGAACACCGGGCTGATCCTGATGGCCGGCGAGATCACCACCACCGCGTCGGTGGACTACGCGCAGGTCGCGCGCGATGTCGTGCTCGACATCGGATACGATGACAGCCGTCTCGGCTTCGACGGCGCCAGCGCCGCCGTGCTGGTGGCGCTGGACAAGCAGTCTCCCGACATCGCGATGGGCGTCAACGAAGGTTCCGGCCTTGACCTCGACCAGGGAGCCGGCGACCAGGGCCTGATGTTCGGGTATGCCTGCCGCGAGACCGAGGAACTCATGCCGATGCCCATCATGCTGGCGCACCGGCTGACCCGCCAGCAGAACGAGGTGCGGCGCAGCGGAACGCTGCCGTGGCTGCGCCCGGACGCCAAGGCGCAGGTGTCGATTCGGTACGAGAACGACAAGCCGGCCGCCATCGATACCGTCGTGCTGTCGACCCAGCATGCCGAGGATGTGGATCACGCCACCCTGACCGAGGCGGTGATCGAGGAGATCGTGAAGCCGGTGGTGCCGGCCGAGATGATTTCCGCAGACACCAAGTACCTGATCAACCCGACCGGCCGGTTCGTCGTCGGCGGCCCGCACGGTGACTGCGGCCTGACCGGTCGCAAGATCATCGTCGATACCTACGGCGGCATCGGGTGCCATGGTGGCGGCGCGTTCTCCGGCAAGGACCCGTCCAAGGTTGACCGTTCGGCTGCATACGCGGCGCGCTACGTCGCCAAGAACGTGGTCGCGTCGGGCTTGGCCGACATCTGCGAGGTGCAGGTCAGCTATGCCATCGGTGTCGCCCAGCCGACCAGCATCCACGTCAACACCCAGGGTACGGCGCGGGTGCCGGAGCGCCGGATCGAACAGCTGATTCGCGAGCATTTCGACCTGCGGCCGAAGGGCATCATTCAGATGCTCGACCTGCTGCGGCCGATCTACCGGCAGACCGCAAGCAACGGGCATTTCGGCCGGCCCGAGCCGGAACTGACCTGGGAGCGCACCGACAAGGCGTCGGCCCTGGCTGCCGCCCTCGACCGGGACGCCGCGGACTGATCCTGTCGCGGCGATCGGGGCCGGCGGGCGCGCTTGTCGGCTCCGGCGTCGCCGCGTAGGCTCGCCGCGTGAAACACGGGCGGAAAACGGCATGGTTCGGGGCCGGGGCGACGTTGGTCGCTCCGGCGTCGGCGTTTGCCCAGAGCGCGGCAGACGCGGTACCGGGCGGCACGGATGTCGTCACCATGATGGTGCTGGGCGGCTTCACGGTCCTGCTGGCGTTGCTGTACGCCCTCCAGATCAAGAAGACCGTGGACGCCGAACGTGCCCTGGCCGCCGAGCGCGCGGCGGTGCAGGAACTGGAGCGGGCGCTGCCGGCCCGGCTGCAGGAGCACGAACGCTCGATCCTGGAGGGCGTGGCGGTTCCGGTGTGGCGGCGCAAGCCCGACGGTAGCCTTGGCTACGGCAACGCGCCGGCCATGCCTCTGTATCCGGAACTGGAGAAAGTCGGCCCTCTGGCCGAGCGGGCAATTCATGTCGGCCGTGCCCAGAGCGAGAGCCGCAACATGGTGGTGCACGGCGACCGGCGTCTGGTCGACGTGACCGAGACCCCGGCCGCCGATGGCGGAACGGTCGGTACCGCCCGCGACCTTACGGCACTCGAACAGCTTCAGTCGGAACTCGCCCGCCACGTCGATGCCCACGCCGACGTGCTGGAAACCCTGCGCACTGCGGTCGCGATCTTCGGCCCCGACAAGCGACTGATCTTCGCCAACACCGCGTTCGGCCGGCTGTGGTCGGTGGACGCCGACCTGCTGGAGCGTGACCCCACCCTGACCGAAGTGCTGGAGCGGGCACGCGAGAACCGACGGCTCCCGGAGCAGTCCGACTTCCGGGCCTGGCGGGACGACTTCAACCGCCTGTTCACGACCCTGATCGGCAGTCACGAGGAACTGCTGTTCCTGCCGGACGACACCACGGTGCGCATGGCGGTGACCTCGCACCCGTTCGGCGGCCTGCTCATGGTGTTCGAGGACGTCACCGACCGCCTGACCCTGGAGCGGTCCTACAACACGCTGACGGCGGTCCAGCAGGAGACGCTGGACAACCTGTACGACGGGATCGCCGCCTTCGGTGCCGATGGCAGGCTGAAGCTGATCAACCCGACGTACCGCAATCAGTGGGGTTTGCCGGGCGATTTCGGCGACGACGAGCCGCATGTCGGGCTGGTGCTGGAGGCGATGCGGCTGAAGTTCTCCGAGGAGGATCGCTGGACCGACGTGAAGGCGGAATGGGTCGCCCGGCTGGCCGAGCGGGTACCGCGCTCCGGACGGATCGAGCAGAGCGACGGCCGGGTGCTGGACTACGGCGTCGTCCCGTTGCCGGACGGCGCCTCCCTGCTGAGCTTCCGGGACGTGACCGACACCCTGGCGGTGCAGCGCGCCCTGCAGGAGCGTACCGAGGCCCTGGAAATGGCCGATCGCCTGAAGAGCGAGTTCCTGGCGAACGTCTCCTACGAGTTGCGGACCCCGCTGAACGCCATCATCGGCTTCTCGGAGATCCTGGAGCAGGAATACGCGGGTCCGATGAACGACCGGCAGAAGGAGTATGCCCGGGCGATTCTGCAGTCCTCGAACCGGTTGGTCCGGTTGGTCAACGACATCCTTGACCTCGCTTCGATCGAGGCCGGGTACCTGGAACTGGAACGCATCGAGGTCGACCCGCTGCGTCTGATCGAGGCGGTCGAGGGCCTGGGCCGAGAACGGGCGCGGGCCCGCCGGATCGATTTTTCGGTGAGGGTCGACGGCACGGTTGCCCCGATCATGGTGGACGAGCGCCGGCTGACCCAGGCGCTGTACAACCTCGTTTCCAACGCGTTTGCATTCACGCCCGACGGCGGGCGCGTGCTGGTGACGGTGGAGGAAGATGGCGATCTGGTTCTGTTCCGGGTGGCCGACACCGGCGTTGGCATCGCCCTGGAGGACCAGGGCCGGGTGTTCGACCGGTTCGAACGTGCCGGGCGCGACGCGGGTGCGGGACTGGGGTTGGCGCTCGTCAAATCGCTGGTCGAGCTGCACCACGGAACCGTGGAGCTGCTGTCGGAGCCCGGTCACGGCACTGAAGTGATCTGCCGCATTCCGCGGTCCGGTCGACGGACCGCCGGCGCATCGTGACGGTCGTCGATCTGCCCGACCTGGCGGCGACCGAACGGCTGGCCGGGCGGATCGCGGGACTCGCCCGGCCGGGCGAAGCGGTCCTGCTGTCCGGTCCGCTCGGCGCCGGCAAGAGCGCGTTCGCCCGGGCGTTCGTGCGGGCCTGGGTCGCTGATCCGGCGGTCGAGGTGCCAAGCCCGACCTTCACCCTGGTCCAGCCCTATGATGGGCCGCGGGGCGCGGTCTGGCACTGCGACCTGTACCGGCTTGGCGATCCGGAGGAGCTTCAGGAGCTGGGAATCGACGAGGGTTTTGCCGAAGCCGTGATGCTGGTGGAGTGGCCGGACCGGCTCGGCCCCTGGCTTCCGGCCGATCGCCTCGAACTCGCCATCGAAATATGCGAACAAGCGGAAGACGCACGGCGGGTAACGCTGAAGGCTTCTGGAGCCTGGGCCGTGCGGATGGACGAGCTGGCCGGTGCCTGACGCGAAACAGGGTGATGGTGTGACGACGGCAATAGCGACGGATGCCAAAGCGCAGGGGACCGACGGGCGCGAGGCCCGGTTGCGGCGATTCCTGGAGTCCGCCGGCTGGGGCGACGCCGAGCGCCAGCCGCTGGCGCGCGACGCCTCGTTCCGGTCGTACGACCGGCTGATCCGCAAAAGCGAGCGCGCGGTGCTGATGGATGCGCCGCCGGACAAGGGCGAGGACGTGCGGCCGTTCCTGGCGGTTGCCGCCCAACTGCACCGCTACGGCTACAGCGCACCGCGAATCATGGCGGAAGACCGCACCGACGGCTTCCTGCTGCTGGAGGATCTCGGCGACATCACCTACACCCGCGCGCTCGGAAGCGGCGCCGAGGAGGTGATGCTCTACGCCCGCGCCACCGACCTGCTGATCGACCTGCACCGCCGGACCGGTGCGCTCGGCTACGACGTGCCGCCGTATACCGACGACAAGCTCATTGCCGAGGCCGTGCTGCCGCTGGACTGGTACTTCCCGCTGGTGCTGGGGCGCGAGCTCGATCAGGCCGAACGGGCGAGCTATGAGGCCGCGTGGCGCGACGGCCTTGCGGTCCTGCGCGGCGCGCCGGACACACTGGTCCTGCGCGATTTTCACGTCGACAACCTGATGGTGCTGCCGGGCCGTCCGGGGATCGCCGCATGCGGGTTGCTCGACTTCCAGGACGCCGTCGAAGGGCCGGTGACCTACGACCTCGCCTCGCTGCTGCAGGACTCCCGGCGCGACCTGGCGCCCGGCCTGGAGGACGCCCTGCTCGACCGCTACCGAGCGGCGACGCCGATCGCCGATCCGATGGCTTTCGACCGCAGCTACTACGGCTTCGGCGCCCAGCGCGGCCTCAAGGTTTTCGGCATCTTCGGCCGGCAGTCGGCGCTGTACGACAATCCGCGCTACCTGCACCACATCCCGCGGATCTGGCGGCATGTCGAGCGCGACCTTATCCTGGCCGGCCTGGACGACGTCCGCGCTTGGCTCGACGCCCATATCCCCGCTGACGCCCGCGTGCAGCCGGCGCCCGAGGTTCGGCGCCCGACGTGATACTGTTGCCATCCCATCCGACCGAGCCGACCGCGACATGCACCTGCAAGGCCTGAAGAAACGCTCATCCTGGGTTCCCGACACCGCCATGGTGCTGGCGGCCGGTCACGGCACCCGCATGGCGCCGCTGACCGATACCTGTCCGAAGCCGCTGATCGAGGTGGCGGGCCGGTCGACCCTGGACCGGATACTGGACAAGCTGACCGTCGCCGGGGTGCCGCGCGTGATCGTCAACGCCCATCACCTGGCCGACCAGATCGAATCCCACCTGGCGACCCGGGCCGAACCGGAAGTCACGGTGATCCGGGAGGACGAGGTCCTGGAGACCGGCGGCGGGGTCAGGAACGCGTTGCCGCACTTCAACGGACAGCCGGTCTTCGTGATCAACGGCGACAGTCTCTGGCTCGACGGGTTGCGGGACTCCCTTCACCGCTTCGCCGAGATCTGGAACGGCGACGAGATGGATGTCCTGCTGCTGCTCTACCCGTTCGCCCGGGTCCTGAGCTGGCACGGGCTTGGCGACTACATGATGGATCCCGACGGCCGGTTGACCCGCAAGCCGGAAAGCCACGTCGCGCCCTACGCCTACATGGGCGTGTCGATCTTGCACCCGCGGATCTTCGCCGATACCCCGGACGGTCCGTTCTCGCTGAACCGGATCTACGACAGGGCCGAGGAGGCTGGCCGCCTGTTCGGCGCGGTGCATGACGGGCTCTGGTACCACATCTCCACACCGGCCGACCTGGAGGAGGCCAACCGGCGCTTCTCCCAGGGCCACGTGCCGGACACACCCTACGTCTGAGGGCCGTGGACGGGGGCCGCATCTACTCGATACCGGTCGGCGTGCCGTTCCTGGACGCGCTGGCCCTGGGCCTGTGGGATGCGGTCGGCAAAGACCCCCTGGCGCTGGCACGGGCGACGGTGCTGCTGCCGACCCAGCGCGCGGTGCGTTCCGCCGCCGAGGCTTTCCTGCGGCTCGGCGTCGGCCGGCCGATGCTGCTGCCGGCCCTGCAGGCGATCGCCGACGTCGACGAGCAGGAGCTTGACTTGGCGCATGGCGACGATGCCGGTGTCGCGGCGGCGCTCGACCTTCCCCCGGCAATCCCGGCGCTGCGCCGCCAGCTTCTGCTGGCCCGCCTGGTTCTGGCCTACGCCGACCGGCTTGAGGCCGACGGGGTCGCAGCCCCACGGTCGCCGGAGCAGGCGGCCCGGCTGGCGGCCGCCTTGGCCGGACTGATCGACCAGGTCCAGGCCGAGGGGCTGGCGTTCGAGGCGCTCGCCGGGCTGGTGCCTTCGGAATATGCCGAGCATTGGGGCCTCACCTTGCGGTTCCTGACCATCGTCACCGAGCTCTGGCCGAAATGGCTGGAGGAACAGGGCGCGGTCGATCCGGTGGTGCGCCGCGACGCCCTGATGCACGCCCGTGCGACGGCCTGGCTGGCCGCACCACCGCCCGATCCGGTGATCATCGCCGGCTCGACCGGGTCGGTGCCGGCGACCGCCGGCCTGATGACGGCGGTGCTCGGCCTGCCGCGGGGCATGCTGGTGCTTCCCGGCCTGGACCAGGATTCCGACGATGGTGTCTGGGCGAGCGTGGGTGCCGACGCCGCGCATCCCCAGCATGGGTTGCACCGGCTGCTGGTCGGGCTTGGGGTTCCGCGAGACGATGTCGGCCTCTGGCCGGGTGCGACGACCTTCGCGCCGGCCACCGCCGCGCGGGCCCGCATGCTGCGCGAGGCGATGCGCCCGGCCGCGACCACCGAGGCCTGGCGGACGCTGGCGACGACTCCGACGGAGCATGCTGCGCGTGCGACCGGCGCGTTCGACGGCATCCGGCGGCTGGAGGCACCCAGCCCGCGCGAGGAGGCTGGCGCGATCGCCATGCTGATGCGCGAGGTGCTGGAGACCCCTGGCCGCACCGCCGCCCTGGTGACGCCGGACCGTGGCCTGGCGCGGCGGGTCGCCAGCGAGCTGGAGCGCTGGGACCTGACGGTCGACGATTCAGCCGGTCGCCCGCTGGCCGAAAGCGTGCCGGCGGCGTTCCTGCGCCTGATCGGCGACCTGGCGGCCGAGCAGGCCGCACCTGTTCGGCTGCTGGCCGCGCTGAAGCACCCCCTGGCCGCCGGCGGGCAGACGCCGGATGGCTTCCGTCGGATGGTGCGGCGCCTGGAGCGCCTGGTGCTGCGCGGACCGCGTCCGGCGCCGGGATTCACCGGGCTGCGGCGGGCGATCGAGGCCCTGGAGGACAAGCACGCCGACACGCGCGCCGGGCTACTGGCCTGGATCGACGATCTGGCCGGGCGTCTCGGTCCGTTGCTCGACCTGCTGGACCGGCCGGCGGTCGCCGCGACCGAACTGGCCGACGCCCATGCGCGCGCCGCCGAGGCGCTGGCGCAGAGCGATCAGCAGAGCGGCGCCGACCGGCTGTGGCGCGGTGACGCCGGGGAAGCCCTGGCGCGACTGTTCGATGAGATGCGCGACGCCCTTGGCGTGCTGGAGCCGCTTCCGGGCCGCGCGTGGCCGGGATTGTTCGAGGCGCTGCTGGAAGGCCGGGTGGTCCGCCCGCGCTGGGGGGCGCATCCGCGCCTGCACATTCTCGGGGCCCTGGAAGCCCGCCTGCAGCGATTCGATCGGGTGATCCTCGGAGGGTTGAACGAGGGCACCTGGCCGGCCGATCCCGCGCCCGACCCATGGATGAGCCGTCCGATGCGGCGGGACTTCGGCCTGCCCGCGCCGGAACGGCGGATCGGTCTCGCCGCTCACGACGTGTCCATGGCATTTGGCGCGCCGGAGGTGGTGCTGACCCGCGCGACCCGGGTCGAAGGCACCCCGACGGTCCCGTCGCGCTGGCTGCTGCGCCTGGAAACCGTGGCGCGCGCCCTGGGAGCCGAGGTGGCGTTCCGGCCGGACCCGGCGCCGGTGGCGTGGCACGGACGGCTCGACCGTCCGGCACGGGTCGATCCGGGCAAGGCGCCACTGCCGTGCCCGCCGGTTCATGTCCGGCCGCGCACCCTGTCGGTTACCCGGATCGACACCTGGCTGCGCGATCCCTACTCGATCTACGCCTCGCGGATCCTGGATCTGCAGGCGCTGGACGATCTGGATTCCGATCCGAACGCCGCCGAGCGCGGCAACGCGATCCACGACGCGCTCGATGCGTTCGTCGCCGCCCATCCGCGCGACCTGCCGCCGGACCCGCTGCAGCGGCTGCTCGAATGCGGGCGGGCGAGTTTCGCCGACCATCTGGACCGGCCGGGCGTGTGGGCGTTCTGGTGGCCGCGCTTCGAGCGGGTGGCCGCCTGGTTCGTCGAGGTCGAGCGCGACCGCCGACGCAGCCTGTCGGCCACCGTCACCGAACAGAGGGGCCGGCTGACGCTCCCGGGCCCGGCCGGCGACTTCACGCTGACCGGCATCGCCGACCGGATCGACCGGCTGGGCGACGGTACCTACGCGATCGTCGACTACAAGACCGGCGGCTACCCGTCGAAGAACGACCTGAAGAACGGCGCGGCACCGCAGCTGCCGCTGGAGGCGCTGATCCTGGCCGGGGGCGGGTTCCCGGACCTGCCGGTCGCCCCGGTGTCGTCGCTGGCCTACTGGCGGGTCGGGGGCGGCGATCCGCCGGGGGCGATCGACGCAGTGGAGTCGGGTGTCGCCGAGCTGGTCGCCGAGGCCGAGGCCGGGCTGCGCACCCTGATCGCGACCTTCGATGACAAGGACACTCCCTATCACTCGGTCCCGGACGCCGGCCGCAAGCCGCGCTTCAATGACTACGCCCATCTTGCCCGGATCGGTGAGTGGGCGGCGGGCGACGAGGATGGCTGAAATGGTCGTTTCGATATCGAACTGGTCGACTGTCGGTGACAGTGCGCCGATTTCGGATGGAGGGCGGTCGTGACAGCCGCCAGCGTCCTCGCCGCCGCCAACGAGCGCCAGCGGCTGGCGGCCGATCCGGCGGCCTCGGTGTGGGTGGCGGCGTCGGCCGGCTCCGGCAAGACCAAGGTGCTGACCGACCGGCTGCTGAACCTGCTGCTCGACGGCGCGTCGCCGGAGCGGCTGTTGTGCCTGACCTATACCAAGGCGGCGGCGGCGGAGATGGCGACCCGGCTGCAGTCCCGGCTGGCGGCCTGGACCGTCGTGGACGAGCCGTCGCTGGTCGAGGATCTGGCGCGGCTGTCAGGCGTCACGCCGGCCCAGGCGCGGCTGGCCAAGGCCCGGCGGCTGTTCGCCGAGGTGCTGGACGCGCCCGGCGGGCTGAAGATCCAGACCATCCACGCCTTCGCCCAGTCGCTGCTGGGCCGGTTTCCGCTGGAGGCCGGGGTGCCGCCGAACTTCCGGCTGGCCGACGACCGGGCGAGCGCCGCCCTGCTGGCCGAGGCGGAAGCTTCGATGCTGGCCCGCGCCCGTTCGGCGGCCGATGCCGATCTCGCGGCCGCGCTGTCCATCGTCACCGAGCGGGCCAGCCAGGAGCAATTCCGCGACCTGATGCGCGCCGCCCTGGGTGCGCGGACCCGGCTGACGGGAGCGCTCGAGACCGCCGGTGGGCTTGCCGGGCTGGCGGCGGCGATCCACGCGTGTCTCGGTGTCGAGCCGGGGTCGAGCGACCTGGACCTGCTGCGGGCCGCCTGCGCGGACACCGCGCTCGACGCGGCGGGCCTGCGCCGGGCCTGCGAGGCGCTGGGCCACGGCTCGAAGACCGATGTCGAACGGAGCGGCACCCTGGCGGACTGGCTGGCGCTGGGTGGAGCGGACCGCCGCGCGGCCGCGTGGGAGGCCTATCGCGGGGTGTTCCTGACCGCGGAGGGGCAGCCGCGCAAGACGCTGGCGACCAAGGCAGCGCTGGCGTTCGACGCCGCCGCCGCCGACACGCTGCTGACCGAGGCCGGGCGCCTGTGCCTTGTCGAGGAGGCGCGTCGCGGGCGCGCCACCGCCGAGCGGACAATCGCCCTGGTCACATTGGCGGCGTCGGTGATCGGGGCCTATGAGGCCGCCAAGGACCGGGGTGCCGAACTGGATTACGAGGATCTGGTGGAGCGGGCGCGGACGCTGCTGCACCGGCCGGGAGTGGCGGCCTGGGTGCTGTTCAAGCTGGACGGCGGGCTCGACCACATTCTGATCGACGAGGCCCAGGACACAAGCCCCGCGCAATGGGACATCGTGCGGGCCCTGGCGGAGGAGTTCTTCGCCGGCGCCGGTGCCCACGATGCCCGCCACCCGACGGTGGAACGCTCGATCTTCGCGGTCGGCGACGTCAAGCAGTCGATCTACAGCTTCCAGGGCGCCGATCCGGCCGGCTTCGGCATCGCCCGCGGGCATTTCGCCACGCGCGTGGCGGAGGCCGAGAAGCTGTTCCGCCGGGTCCCGCTGGAACAGTCGTTCCGGTCGACCGACGCCGTCCTTCGGGCGGTCGATGCGGTGTTCGCCCAGCCGGAGGCGCAGGACGGCGTTGCCGAGGTGCAATCCGCCGGTGGACCGGTTCCGATCGTGCACAGCGCGGTGCGGGCCGGCCATGCCGGCCGGGTCGAGGTCTGGCCGCTGGTCGAGCCGCAGGATGAAGAGGCCGGCGAGATATGGGCGCCGCCGATCGAGCGGCGGTCGACCGACGAACCGCGGGCTCGGCTGGCGGCACGGATTGCCGCACGCATCAGGGACTGGATTGCAACCAAGGAACCGCTTCCGGCGCGGGGCCGGCCGATCCGACCGGGCGACGTCATGGTGCTGGTGCAGCGCCGCGGCCCGTTCGTCCACGAGCTGGTGGCTGCCCTGAAGAAGGCCGAGGTTCCGGTGGCCGGCGTCGATCGGCTGATGCTGACCGACCAGATGGCGGTGATGGACCTGGTGGCGATCGGTCAGGCGGTGCTGTTGCCGGAGGACGATCTGACGCTCGCCACCGTGCTGAAGGGGCCGCTGGTCGGGTTGAACGAAGACCAACTGTATCGCCTCTGCCAGGGCCGGCGGGAGAAGCGGGTGTGGCGCGAGCTGCGGCGGCGGGCCGTCGAGGGCGGGGTCTACCAGCAGGCCTACGAGCGCGTGCGCTCCTGGCTGCGCCTCGCCGACCGGGTGCCGCCGCATGACTTCTACCAACGGGTGCTGGCGCGCGGCGGGCGTGAGCAACTGATTCACCGGCTTGGTTTCGAGGCCGAGGACGCCATCGACGAGTTCCTAGCCCAGACCCTGGTCTATGAGCGCGAAAGCACGCCGTCGCTGCAGGGTTTTCTGCATTGGCTGGTGGTCGGCGACTTCGAGGTGAAGCGCGAGCTGGAAGGCGCCGGCGACACTGTCCGCGTCATGACCGTCCACGGGGCGAAGGGCCTGCAGGCGCCGATCGTGATCCTGCCGGATACCCTGCGGGTGCCCCGGTTGCAGGATCAGTGGCTGTGGCACGGGACCGATGGCGGTTCGGAGATCCCGCTGTGGACCGCGTCGAGCAAGGCCGCCGACCGGGTATCTGCGCTGGCGCGGACCGAGGCCAAGCGCCGGCAGGACCAGGAATATCGGCGTCTGCTGTACGTGGCGATGACCCGGGCCGAGGACCGGCTGGTGGTCTGCGGCTGGCAGCAGCGGCGCGCCGGGACCGCCGGCAACTGGTACGAGCTGATCCGCAACGGCCTGGCGCCGTTCGCCGGGCAGCAACCGGTGCCGGACGACCCCGATGGTCCGCCGATGCTGGTGTTGGAGACCCCTCAGACGGCGCCCGCGCCGTCGCCCGCACCCGAAACCGCACAGCAGGCGGCGACCCTGCCCGAATGGGCGTTACGCCCGCCCCTGCAGCCCGAGCCGAGCCCGCCGGTCCCGCTGGCGCCGTCGCGCCCGGCCGGAGAGGAGCCGCCGGTTCGCTCGCCGCTCGACCCCGATGACGGCCGGCGCTTCAAGCGTGGCCTGATCCTGCACCGGCTGCTGCAGACCCTACCGGAGATCGCGGCGGAACGCCGCGCCGACGCCGGCCTGCGTTTCCTGCAGCGCCCGGTTCACGGGCTGGACCCGCTTACCGCCCAAGCTTGGCTCGCCGAGGCCATGGCGGTGCTGGACGATCCAGCCTTCGCCGCCGCGTTCGTTGCCGGCTCGCGGGCCGAGGTTCCGATTGTCGGCGTGGTCGAGGGCGCCGATGGCCCGGTGGTGGTGTCCGGGCGGATCGACCGGCTGGCGGTGACCGATGACGAGGTGCTGGTGGTCGACTTCAAGACCAACCGGCCGGCGCCGTTGACCGTCGATGCCGTACCGGAAGCATACCGACGCCAGCTCGGCACCTACCGGACTCTGCTTGCCGGCCTTTATCCGATGCATGCGATTCGCTGTGCGCTGGTGTGGACCGATGGCCCGCGGCTGATGGAGCTTTAGCCCCGGAGTTCCGGGCGTCGGTCTGGGTCGACGTGCGGTGAAGCTTGACCCCCCACCCCTGCGTTCCTAGATTCGCCCCCAACGCATCCTTGGAGAGGATAACTCGATGGTGACGGTCCCGGTTTCCGACGGCTCCTTCGACGACGACGTACTGAAGTCCGAAAAGCCAGTGGTCGTCGACTTCTGGGCGGAATGGTGCGGACCCTGCAAGATGATCGCTCCAGCCCTGGAGGAGATCGCCAACGAACTTGGCGACAAGGTCACCGTGGCCAAGGTCAACATCGACGACAATCCAAAGACCCCGGCAGCTTACGGGGTTCGAGGAATTCCGACCTTGATGCTGTTCAAGGACGGCCAAGTGGCCGCCATGAAGATCGGCGCGCTTCCGAAGGGCGACCTCAAAGCCTGGATCGAATCGTCGATCTAACCTCCCAAAAGCGTGTGTGCGACGCTCACGGCCTCGCTTCGGCGAGGCCGCTTTGTTTCCGGATGGCGCAACGCGCTCCCGCCCGTTACCCGTGGTCGGCGAGCACCTTGCCGGCGAGGTAAAGCGAGCCGGCGACCAGGACATGCCCGCGTTCGTTCGGATCGGCGGCAGCCCGCGCCACGCCTTCGGCGACGCTGGCCGCGACCGACACCGGAATACCGACGTCGCGGGCCGCCGCCGCCGCGTCCTCAGCCGACAGCGAGGCCGGTTCGCCCGGGATCGTCACGGTCGCGAGGCTGGCGACCAGCCCCTTGAAGTGCCGCAGATAGCCGCGCGGGTCCTTGGTGTTCAGCATGCCGAGGATCAGATGGACAGGCGCGTCCGGTTCGGCGCGGCGCCAGCCGGCGATGTGCTCGGCGATCACCCGGCCGGCATCCTCGTTGTGGCCGCCATCCAGCCAAAGCGTCCAATCCGGGCGCAACCGGTTGACCAGCGGGCCGCGAGTCAGTCGCTGCAGCCGTGCCGGCCAGCGGGTGCGTTCCAGTCCGTGGGCGCGATCGACCGGCGCGTTGGCGAGGTGGCCTTCGATCACCCGGGCCACGGCGAGCGAAATGGCGGCGTTGCCGACCTGGTGGGCGCCGGGCAGCGCCGGGCGCGGCAGGATTTCGCGGACGCCTGCCATCTCGAACACCAGCCGGTCGCCTTCCATCCGGGCGGTGAACTCATGGCCCCAGCGATGCAGCGGCGCACCGATCTCGGCCGCGCGGGCCTCGATCACGGCCAGCCCGCGCGGATCCTGCGGGCCGATGATCCCCGGCACGCCGGGCTTCAGGATGCCGGCCTTCTCGAACGCGATCTTCTCCAGCGTGTCGCCCAGATACTGCAGGTGGTCCATCGACACCGGCGAGATCGCGGTGGCGAGCGGACGGTCGATCACGTTGGTGGCATCGAACCGCCCGCCGAGGCCAACCTCAAGGACCAGCGCATCGGCCGGGGTGCGAGCGTAGGCCAGGAACGCCGCCGCCGTGGTGATCTCGAACAGGGTGATCGGCTTGCCGGCGTTGACCTGCTCGCATTCCTCCAGGATCGCGGCGAACGCCGGGTCGTCGATCTCGTGCCCGGCCAGCACGATTCGCTCGTTGAAGCGGACCAGGTGCGGCGAGGTGTAGGTGTGGACCCGGTGCCCGGCGGCTTCCAGGATCGAGCGCAGGTTGGCGACCGTGGAGCCCTTGCCGTTGGTGCCGGCGACATGGATCACCGGCGGCAGGGCCCGTTCGGGGTGACCCAGTGCTGCCAGGATGCCTTCCATCCGGCCGAGCGACAGGTCGATCGCCTTGGGATGGAGGCGCAGCAGGCGCTCCAGGATGGTCTCGGGCGTCGCGGGCAGAGGGGCGGTGATCGGAGCATCCTCCGGTCTGGGCCGGCGCGGGCCGGCGATGGGGCGGACTCTAGTCGGACTCGCCGGTGGGGGTGCGCGTATCGGCGACCTGGATCGTCGCTTTCCCGCCGTCCTTGGCCGCCGGCGCCTTGCCGGGGATGTCGACATCGGGCTGCGGCAGCGCCACGATCTGCGCCGTCGGGCGGGGCCGCAGCAGCAGGGCCAGGATCCGCCCCAGGGTCGCCTTCAGATCCTTGCGGTGCACCACCGCGTCGACCATGCCGTGCTCCAGCAGGTATTCGGCCCGCTGAAAGCCGTCGGGCAGCTGCTCGCGGATGGTCTCCTGGATGACCCGTTGGCCGGCAAAGCCAATGATCGAGCCCGGTTCCGCCAGGTGGATGTCACCCAACATGGCGAAGGATGCGGTCACGCCGCCGGTGGTCGGGTCGGTCAGCACCACGATGAACGGTAGGCCGCGTTCCTTGACCCGGTCGACCGCCGCCACGGTGCGCGGCATCTGCATCAGCGACAGGATGCCTTCCTGCATGCGGGCGCCGCCGGACGACGGAAACACCAGCAAGCCGGCATTCTGCGTCTCGGCCAGCTTGGCGGCGCGGACCAGGGCGTCGCCGACGCCGGTGCCCATCGAGCCGCCCATGAAGCCGAAATCGAAGACCGCCGCCACAGCCGGCGTACCGCCGATGGTTCCGTGGGCGACCACCATGGCGTCGCTCCGCCCGGTCTTGGCCTGGGCCTCGCGCAGCCGGTCGGTGTATCGCTTCTGATCGCGGAACTTCAGCGGGTCGAGCGCCGGCTTCGGCAGCTGGATGGTGTCGTACTTGCCGTCGTCGAACACCATCTTCAACCGGTCGATCGGGCCGATCCGCAGGTGATGCCCGCATTCGGGGCAGACGTGCAGGTTCTGCTCCAGGTCGCGGTGGAAGATCATCTGCCCGCACGCCACGCATTTGTGCCAGAGATTGTCCGGCACCTCGCGGCGCACCAGCGCCTGGATCTTCGGCAGGACCGAGTTGGTGATCCAGTTCATCGTCAGCCTTCCTTTCGGCGGCGGCAGATCAGCGGCGGGCTCCCCGCACGCCCTCGGCGAGCCCGCGCACGAAGTCGAGCGTGGCCGGCACCGTAGTTGCGGTCGCCTTGCCGTCGGCATCCAGGGACGCCTTCAGGGCCTTGACCACCGCCGTGCCGACGACGGCACCGTCGGCGCAGCGGGCGATCCCGGCCGCCTGTTCCGGCGTGGTGATGCCGAAACCGACGCAGACCGGCAGGTCGGTGTGCCGCTTCAGGCGCTCGACCGACTTGTTGACCATGTCGGTGGGCACCGCCGCGGAGCCGGTGATACCGGTGATCGAGACGTAGTAGACGAATCCGGCGGTATTCTTCAGCACCGCCGGCAGCCTGACATCGTCGGTCGTCGGGGTGGCCAGCCGGATGAACCCAAGGCCCTTGGAGAGCGCCGGCAGGCACAGTTCGCCGTCTTCCTCGGGGGGCAGGTCGACGACGATCAGCCCGTCGACCCCGGCAGCCAGTGCATCGGCGATGAACCGCTCGACCCCATAGCTGTAGATCGGGTTGTAGTAACCCATCAGGATCATCGGGGTGTCCTGGTCGCCGGTACGGAACGCCCGCACCATGTCGAGCACACCGCTCAATGTCATACCGGCCTTCAGGGCGCGCTGACTGGACTCCTGGATCGCCGGGCCGTCGGCCATCGGGTCGGTGAACGGCATGCCGAACTCGATCATGTCGGCGCCGGCGCCGGGCAGGCCCTTCAGGATCGCAAGCCCGGTCTCGGCATCCGGATCGCCGGCGCTGACGAACACGCCCAGCGCGGCCCGGCCTTCGGCCTTCAGGGCGGCGAAACGGGCGTCGATGCGGGAGACCCCGGCGGTCATGGCCGCACTCACGACAACAACCCCATGGCTTTCAGCTTGGGCATCACCGCGCCGAGGTCCTTGTCGCCACGGCCGCACAGGTTCATCACCACGATCTGATCCTTCGGCCGGTCGCCGATGAAGGTGCCGACATGGGCCAGCGCGTGCGACGGCTCGAGGGCCGGGATGATGCCTTCCTTGCGGGTGCACAGCGCGAATGCCCGCAGCGCATCGTCGTCATTGGCGGCGACGTACTTGACCCGCTTGATGTCGTAGAGCCAGGAATGCTCCGGCCCGATGCCGGGATAGTCCAGCCCGGCCGAAATCGAGTGTGCCTCGGTGATCTGGCCGTCGTCGTCCTGCAGCAGATAGGTCCGGTTGCCGTGCAGCACGCCGGGCCGGCCGCCGTTCAGCGAGGCGGCGTGCTTGCCGCTGTCGATCCCCAGCCCGCCGGCCTCGACGCCGATCAACTCGACGTCGGCGTCGTCCAGGAACGGGTGGAACAGCCCCATGGCGTTCGAGCCGCCGCCGATGCAGGCGACCAGGGTGTCCGGCAGCCGACCTTCGGCCGCCATCATCTGATGCTTCACTTCCTGGCCGATGATCGCCTGGAAGTCGCGGACCATCGCCGGGTAGGGGTGCGGGCCGGCGACCGTGCCGATGATGTAGAAATGGGTTTCGGCCTTGGAGACCCAGTAGCGAAGGGCCTCGTTCATGGCGTCCTTCAGGGTGCCGGACCCGGAGGTGACCGGGTGGACCTTGGCGCCCAGCAGATGCATGCGGTCGACGTTGGGCTTCTGGCGCTCGACGTCCTCGGCGCCCATGAAGACCTCGCATTCCATGCCGAACAGCGCGCAGGCGGTGGCGGTCGCCACGCCGTGCTGGCCGGCGCCGGTCTCGGCGATGATCTTGGTCTTGCCCATGCGCTTGGCCAGCAGGGCCTGACCCATGACATTGTTGATCTTGTGGGCGCCGGTGTGATTCAGCTCGTCGCGCTTGAAGTACAGTTTGGCGCCACCGAAGTGCTCGGTCAGCCGCTCGGCGAAGTACAGCGGGCTCGGCCGGCCGATGTAGTGGGTGTGGTAGTAGGCGATCTGGCGCTGGAACTCGGGGTCGGCCTTGGCCTGCTCGTACGCCTTCTCGACGCTGAGGATCAGTGGCATCAGCGTTTCGGCAACGTAGCGCCCGCCGAAGATGCCGAAATGCCCGTCGGCATCCGGACCGGAGCGCAGCGTGTTGGGTTGGGCCGTACCGGCCATGTCAGACCTCGTTTCGCGCGAACTGCATACCGTCCCGGTCTTAAGGCCGGGCGCCGGACGGCGCAAGGCCCGGACGGCCGTCGTTGGCGCCGGCGGCCCTGGCCGCGGCGACGAACGCCCGGATCTTGTCGGGATTCTTCACACCGGGCCGATCCTCGATCCCGGAAGAGGCATCGACCGACGCGGTACCGGTCAGGCGGATAGCCGCCGCAACGTTCCCGGCGTCCAATCCGCCGGACAGCGTCCAGGGCGTGTCGAGCGCCAGGCCATCCAGCAGGTGCCAGTCGAAGCTGAGTCCGTTGCCGCCCGGCAAGGCGCCTTTCAGGTCCTTCGGTGGCTTGGCGTCGAACAGGATGCGGTCGGCGATGCCGTCGAACGCGCGGGCAGCCTCGATATCGGCGGGGACCGCCACCGCCAGCACCTTCATGACGGGCAGGCCGGTCCGGGCCTTTATTGCGGAAACTCGCTGTGGGGTTTCGCGGCCGTGCAGCTGCAACAGATCGACCACGCCGGTCGCGACCACGGCATCGACCAGCGTGTCGTCGGCGTCGACCAGCAGAGCCACCCGGATCACACCGGCGGGCAACTCGCGCGCCAGTTCGACGGCGCGCTGCGGTGTCACCGCGCGCGGGCTGGGCGGATAGAACACGAAGCCGATCATGTCGACGCCGGCTTCAGCCGCCGTGCGGGCGGCCACCGGATCGTTGATGCCGCAGATCTTGACCTGGATCGCGGTCATGCCGCGATCTCGGCCGCCATCGCCCGGGCGGCGGCCACCGGATCGGCGGCCTGGGTGATCGGACGGCCGATCACCACGTAGTCGGCGCCGGCGGCAACCGCGGCTCCGGCGGTCATCGTGCGCTTCTGGTCGTCGCCAACGCTGCCGGCCGGCCGGATGCCGGGGACGATCAGCAGGAAGTCCGGTCCACAGGCGGCGCGGATGGCGGCAATCTCCAGCGGCGAGCACACCACACCGTCGCAGCCCGCGTCCTGGGCCAGTCGGGCCAGGCGCAGCGCCTGCTCGGCCGCGGGCCCGTGCTGGCCGACGGCGTCCAGGTCTTCATCGTCCAGGCTGGTCAGCACGGTGACGGCGATCAGCTTGGGACGCTCGATGCCGTTCGCCTGGGCGGTCTCGTGGTTGGCGGCGACGGCCGCCTTCATCATGGCGGTACCGCCGGAGGCGTGGATGTTCAGAATCCGCGGTTGGCAGGCGGCAACCGCCGAGCGCACGGCACCGGCCACCGTGTTCGGGATGTCGTGGTACTTAAGGTCCAGGAACAGCGGGATCGCGCCGGCCACCGCGCGAATACCCTCGGGGCCCTGGGCGTTGTAGAACTCCAGGCCGAGCTTGATGCCGCCGACGGAGTCGCTCAGCCGTTCGGCAAGGCCGATCGCGACGCCGCGATCCGGGGTGTCGATGCCGACAAGGATGCGGTCTTTCGGTTGGACGGGGCTGTGGGTCATGCGGCCTTTCCGGGACGCCGGTCGACCAGGGCCGGGCGCCGCTCCGCCGGCACGGCGCGAGCCCGCAGCTCTTCCTCGCGGATGCGCATGACGGCGATTTCGCGCTCCAGGTCGTCGGCCCGCTTCTCAGCGCGCTCCGCGCGGCGCTTGTGCCCCAATTCGCCGGCCCAGGCAATCACTTCGCCGACCAGCAGGCCCAGCCCCATAGCGGGCAGAACGATCAGCGACAGCGAGACCTCGACCTCGCCGGGCAGCGGCCAGAACTGGATCGGAACCGGATGCAGGTTGGAGATCGCGAACAGGACCACCAGTACGGTGATCGGGAACACCACGATGAAGGACGCCAGTCGCACCGCCCAGTTGCGTCGAGCCATGATGCCGTCTCCTCAAGTGGTTCGGATGCCGCCAGATCCGGTTGCCGGCAGCATATCGGCGCATCGGCCGCCGAACAACGCCGGGCCACGCCGCCGATACCCCATCAGATGGTCACCCTCAGCGGATTCTCCAGTGCACTCCCGGCTGCGGTGTCAGCGCTGCTCGCGGTACGGCTCCGACCGCGGCCGTCGCTCGAACACCACGATCGAGTCGTAGAACTGAACCGAGAACGTCTCGGCGGCGAACCGGGTTGCCAGAAGATCGCCGGAGCGCTGCTCGGGACCGATGCTGAAACGCTGCATGGACTTGCCTTCGTCGAAATACGGCTCGTGCAGGTGGTCCACCAGCTTCTTGGTATGCTCGATCATCGTGACGCCGGGCCCGGCGTCGGCGTACCGGGGCCAATAGCTCGTGTGGGTGTCTTCGCAGATGTAGATGCCGTGGGCCGTCATGCGCGGATACAGGAAATTGAAACTGTTGATCTGCTGGCGGGCGGAATGCCCGCCGTCGTCGATTACCACCTCGAACGGTCCGAACTCTTCCTCGACCTTGCGCAGGAACTGCGGGTCAGCCTGGTCGCCGATGCGCACGGAAACGTTCGGCCGCATGCCGTCGTGGACCATCGAGCGCGGCTGGATATCCAGTCCCACGATCGTTGCCGCCTCGCCGAAGTACTCCGACCACAGGGACAGGGAGCCGCCGTTCTTCACACCGATCTCCAGGATGCGGACCGGCGATCCACGAAACCGGGCAAGATGGCGCTCATAGATGTCGAAATAATGGTGCCATTTGAAGATCCCGCGATCGTCGGACGACAGAAAGCGGTCGTATAGATCGCCGCTGGACTGAGTGGCGCGTGCCGGAATCCGGACCCGGTCACCAAGCTTCTTGTCGTCACTCATTCCGATGTTTCCCGGTGCAATGCGGGCCCTGCGCGCGCGGCCGGCATCCTAGACAACGACACCGTTTGGGAAAAGTCGATGCCGGCGCTGACACTTGGACAGCGCCGGCGAGAAGAGTTCGGTCGCTACCGGATCTCCCGGAAAGGCTCCGCGCGCGGTCGCCGTTCAAAGACGATCATCGAATCGTAGAACAGGACGGAGAACGTCTCGGCGGCGAAGCGCGTAACCTGCAGGTTGCCCTCGCGGTCCGTCGGTCGGATGCCGAACCGGTCAAAAGCCTTGTCTCCGCCTCGATAGGGTTCGTGCAGATGATCGATCATCTTCTTCGCGTGCTCGATCATCGTCACCCCCGGGCCGGCGTCGGCGAACCGCGCCCAATAGCTCGTATGGGTGTCCTCGCAGATGTAGACGCCACGCTCGGTCATGCGCGGGTACAGCAGGTTGAAGCTGTTGATCTGCTGACGGGCGGTGTGCCCGCCATCGTCGATCACGACGTCGAACGGCCCAAACTCGTCATCCAGCCGCGCCAGGAACTCCGGGTCGGCCTGATCGCCGATGCGGACGGTGACGTTCGCCCAGCCGCCGTCGAACGCCAGCGTCTGCGGGTCGACGTCGACACCAACGATCCTGGCTTCGGGGCCGAAAAACTCGGACCACAGGGACAGCGACCCGCCCTTGCTCACGCCGATCTCCAGAACCCGGAACGCCGTGCCGCGGAACCGGCCCAAATGACGCGTGTAGACATCGAAATAGTGATGCCATTTGTGAATGCCGCGGTCATTTCGTGACAGGAACAGATCGTACAGATCGCCGGTCGACTGAACGTCCCGGGCCGCAAGACCGACCCGATCACCAAGCTTCTTGCCGTTGCTCATTCGCGGTCTTTCTGGCGCAGCGCCGGTGGCCCGAAGGCGGCATCCTAGCCAGTGAGGGCACCGGGGAGAAGGCTGCGGCTTGACCGATGCGGGCGCTAAGCGTCGACCAGCGCGTCGTAGCCGCGGCCCAGGAACTGCAGCACGCAGAAACCATTTCCCCATGGATCCGCGAGACCGGCGGCGCGCCCCCATTCGTAGCTGTGCGCCGGCGATTCCAGCACCGCCCCGGCGGCAACGGCACGGGACACCGTGGCATCGACATCGTCCACCACCAGGTCGAGGTGGACAGGGGTCCAGTGCCGGGCGTAGTCGCGCGTCTGGTGCGCCCCCTTGAACGGCGTGCTCCCGGCCGGTTTTCGCAGAAGGTAGATCGGCGCACCCAGGCCGAGCAGTTCGACGACGTCCGATCCGAGCCGACGACCGACCCGCAGGGCGAAAGCCTCGACATAGAACCGTTCGGCGGCTGGAAGGTCGTCGACGTCGATGTTGACCAGGAGATTCATGGCAGCCTTCGGATTGCTGGAGCGCCGGGGTGTCCGGTTCACAATACCGGAAAGGATCTCAACGTTACTCCGCCAGTCGCTGCATCCAGCCGGCCGTCGCTAACGTACCCGGCCGGTCGAGCGCCTGGAGCGCCGCCACCACCCCGCCGCGATCGGCGGCGTTCTTGTTCTGCGACAGCTTGGCCTTGGTCTCGAACTGGTCGACCGCGATCCGGAAGGCGGTGATGCCCTTGCGCATCCGATCGACGGTGCCCGGGATCATCTTGTCCATGGTCCAGGGACGCTTCGGCAACAGTGCCGCCTCATGCTCGGCCGACAGGTCGGCCAGCAGCGCCACGACCGCCTCGCCGTCGTCGACCTCGGTCAGCGGGCCGGCGGCGTGGACCGCCAGATAATTCCAGGTCGGCACCTGATTCTCCGTGACATACCAGTCCGGCGAGACATAGGCGTTCGGCCCGGTGAACACCACGGTCGCCCGCACCGGCGCTTCGGTGGACGATTCGGCGATCAGCCGGGCCATCGGGTTGGCCTTGGCGACGTGACCGCGCAGCTCCAGGGCCTCGCCGTCTGCGTCCACCAGGATCGGCAGGTGCGCGATTTCCACTGAGCCCGCACCGGTGGCCGCGATCAGCAGGGCAAACGGATGCTCGCGCATGACCTCCAGGGCGGCGGCGTGATCGGCAAGCCTGAAGGCGGGCGGAATGTACATGGTTGGCTCCAACGGGGCGGCAGAACAGGGGTTCGCTTACGCCGATGTTGGTCGTATCATGAGGGCCAAAGTCGTTTCATTCATGGGGCCAAGAGATGGCAGATGCCTTGCCGGTCTGGAGCGTGTTCCAAGTCGACCGCAGCGAAGCCGCGCCGATGCAGGAGCAGATAGCGGCGTTCTTCCGGCGGGCGATCGCCGACGGCCGTCTCGGGCCCGGTGCCCGACTGCCGTCGACCCGCAGCCTGGCGGAGCAGATGGTGGTGGCACGCAACACCGTCAGCCTGGCCTATGAGCGGCTGGCCGCCGAAGGCTATGTCGAGGGCCGGCGCGGCGGCGGGACCCGGGTCGCACGCGATCTTCCCGATCTGACGCCCAATATTCCGGTTGCAACACGATCGACCCCGGCGATGGCGCCGCCGGTCCGGTTGTCGGCAGCCGCGCGGATCATGCTGGGCGAGCGGGTCGGAACCGGAGGATCGGGCTCCGCCTCGATTCCCGAGCCGCTGCAACCCGGCCGACCGGGCCTCGACGCGTTTCCGGGCCGGGTCTGGGCCCGCCTCGCCGGACGGTTCTGGCGGGAGACCCCAGCGACCGACTTCGGTTACGGCGATCCGGCGGGGCATCCGTTGCTGCGCCACGCATTGGCCCGCTACCTCGGCGCCTTCCGTGGTCTGTCGCTCGATCCCGATGCGGTCATCGTCACTTCCGGCGCCCAGCAGGCCATCGACCTGGTGTCGCGCGCGCTGCTCGATCCCGGCGACGCCGTCGTGCTGGAGGAGCCCTGCTATCCTGGCTTGCGCGGGCCGATGGCTGCGACCGGGGCTCGGTTGGTGGCGGTGCCGGTCGACAGCGAGGGCCTGGACGTTGCGGCGGCGCGGCGATCGGCACCCGATGCCCGGTTGGTGACCGTGACGCCGACCCATCATTTCCCGCTCGGTGTGACCCTGTCGCTCGCCCGTCGCCGGGCGCTGGTCGACTGGGCCGGTGGTTCGGGGTCGGGGGACGACGGGCCGTGGATCCTGGAGGACGACTATGACGGCGAGTTCCGCTACAGCGGCCGGCCGGTCCCGCCGCTGAAGGCGCTCGATGGCGCCGGGCGGGTGCTGTATGTCGGCACGGTCTCGAAAGCCCTGGCGCCCGCGTTGCGCATCGGTTTCGTGGTGGCGCCGTCGCCCCTGGCCGAGACGCTGGTTCGGCTGCGCGGCCACTTCGACCGGCAGCCGGCGTTGGACGCCCAGGTGATCCTGGCCCGGTTCCTGGACGACGGCCATATGGCCGGGCACCTGCGCCGGATGCGGACCCTGTACCGTGACCGCCGTGACGCGTTGGCCGATGCCCTGGAGTCCGCCGTCGGCGCACGCGCGCGGGTCGAGCGACCGGAGACCGGCATCAACCTGACGGTGGATCTGGTGGATGGTTCGTCCGATGTGGCCGTCGTCGAGGCGGCGCGGTCGCGCGGCGTATCGCCGGCGTCACTGTCCGGTTTCTACCGGGGGGCCGCCAAACGCAACGGATTGCTGGTGGGGTTTGCCTCGCTGCCGCGGGCACGGGCGACCTGGGCGGCCCGAATGGTGCGCGAAGCGATCGACCAAGCGGGACGATCGGGCTCCGGACGCTGATGCCGGTCAGGTGTTGAGCTTGTCGCGCAGCAGCTTTCCGGTCTTGAAGAACGGCACGAACTTGGAGCTGACCTTTACCGCTTCGCCGGTACGGGGATTGCGCCCGACCCGGGCCTCCCGCTGCTTGACCGAGAACGCCCCGAAACCGCGCAATTCGACCCGGTCGCCGCGGGCCAGCGCGTTCGAGATCTCGTCAAATATCGTCGAAACGATCCGCTCGACATCCCGCTGAAACAGGTGTGGGTTGGCTTCCGCCAGCCGCGCGATCAATTCGGACTTCGTCATGATCGCGAACCTCCGCGATTCCCTGTCGCGAAGCGGCCAGCACCAGTTCACCGGCACACTGTCCCGCCCCAATTGGGAGATTGCCAGCGCCTGTCGGTCAGGTCAAGCGTAAGTATCTCTAATAGAACCGTTTTTTGACTAACGCCGCGGCCTCCAACGGAAACGGGCCGTTCGCTTGCGGCGAACGGCCCGTCCGATGTTCCAGATCCGACGGGAATCAGTCGTCGGTCTTGGCCGCCTGTTCGCCTTGACGCAGTGCCGCACCGAGGATCTCGCCCAGGCTGGCGCCGCTGTCGGAGGAGCCGTACTCGGCCATCGCCTGCTTCTCTTCGGCGGTCTCGCGCGCCTTGATCGACAGGGTCACCTTGCGGCTCTTGGCGTCGATGTTGGTCACCTTGGCATCGACCTTCTCGCCGACCGCGAACCGCTCGGGCCGCTGCTCGGAACGCTCGCGCGACAGGTCCGACTTGCGGATGAAGCCGGTCATGCCGTCGCTCAGCTGGACCTCGATGCCGCCTTCGGTGATCTGCGTCACCGTGCAGGTCACCACCACGCCCTTCTTCAGGCTGGCGGCACCCGACGCGAACGGATCGCTGGTCAGCTGCTTGATGCCGAGCGAGATGCGCTCCTTGTCGGTGTCGACATCCAAGACCTTGATCTTGACCATGTCGCCCTTCTTGAAGCTCTGAATGGCTTCCTCGCCGGGGGTCTCCCAATCGATGTCCGACAGGTGAACCATGCCGTCGATGTCGCCCGGCAGGCCGACGAGCAGACCGAACTCGGTGATGTTCTTGACCTCGCCCTCGATCTCGGTGCCGGTCGGGTACTTGCTGGCGAACTCGTCCCAGGGATTGCCCATGCACTGCTTGAGGCCGAGCGAAATCCGACGCTTGTTCGGGTCGACGTCCAGGATCATCACCTCGACCTCCTGGGAGGTGGAGACGATCTTGCCCGGATGGACGTTCTTCTTGGTCCAGCTCATCTCGGAGACGTGCACCAGGCCCTCGATCCCCGGCTCCAGCTCCACGAAGGCACCGTAGTCGGTGATGTTGGTCACGCGGCCGGTGAACTTGGTACCGACCGGGTACTTGACGTCCACGCCTTCCCACGGATCCGCCTCGAGCTGCTTCATGCCGAGGGAGATACGCTGGGTCTCCGAGTTGAAGCGGATGACCTGGACCTTGACGGTCTGGCCGATCTGCAACGCTTCGGTCGGGTGGTTGATGCGGCGCCATGCGATGTCGGTGACGTGCAGCAGGCCGTCGACGCCACCGAGATCCACGAACGCACCGTAGTCGGTGATGTTCTTGACCACGCCGGACAGGACCATGCCTTCCTTCAGCGAGGCGACCAGCTCGGAGCGGGCTTCCGCGCGGCTCTCTTCGAGAACGGCGCGGCGCGACACCACGATGTTGCCGCGGCGGCGGTCCATCTTGAGGATCTGGAACGGCTGCGGGGTACCCAGCAGCGGGCCGATGTCACGCACCGGCCGGATATCGACCTGGGAGCCCGGCAGGAACGCCACGGCGCCCGACAGGTCGACGGTGAAGCCACCCTTGACCCTGCTGAAGATCACGCCGGTCACGCGCTCGTTGCCGTTGAAGGCGCCTTCGAGCTGCGCCCAGGCTTCCTCGCGGCGGGCCTTGTCGCGGCTCAGCATCGCTTCGCCGTTGCGGTCCTCGAGGCGCTCGACATAGACCTCGACGATGTCGCCCGGCTTCAGTTCCGACTTCTGGCCCGGGGACGCGAACTCCTTGACCGCGACCCGACCTTCGGACTTCAGCCCGACGTCGATCAGCGCCATGTCGTTCTCGATGCTGACGATGGTCCCCTTGACCACGCTGCCCTCGATCGAGGTCACCTGGCCGAAGGACTCCTCAAGCAGAGCCTCGAAATCTTCAATTAGGACGTTACTGGTAGCCATGAATTCTCCTGAAAGCGAACGGACGTCCGCGCTGGGCGCGTCCGTCGCATCGGCGGCTCGAACTGGGATCGCTTAAGGCCCGATCCTGAACTCGGGCGCCCCGGGTCTCCGTTCCCGGGTGTCGACCGAAATCCGCGGCCGCCGGGTTGGTGGTTGATATACCGACCGGGCGTCATGCCTCGGCCGGTGTCGGCTATGCCCGTGCGTCGATCGCGGCGAGCGCGCGTGCCAGGACCTGATCAGGGGAAAGATCGGTTGTGTCGATCTCGACCGCATCGTCGGCCTTGCGCATCGGCGCCACGGCCCGTCCAGCATCACGCGCGTCGCGCGCCTCGATCTCGGCGCGAACGCGCTGGTATATACTGGCCTCCCCGCGTTCGAGCAACTCTTTGTGGCGCCGCCGGGCCCGCTCCTCCGTCGACGCGGTCACGTAGAGCTTCACCGGGGCGTCGGGCAGAACCACGGTTCCGATGTCGCGGCCGTCGACCACCGCGCCCGGCGGGGTGTTGGCGAACTCGCGTTGAAAGTCCAGCAACGCCTGGCGGACCGCCGGGATCGCGGCCACCACCGAGGCTGCCGTGCCGACGTCAGGGCGGCGCAGATCGGCCGAGCCGAGCAGCGCGACGTCGAGGGCGCGGGCCGCCCGCTCGGCGGTCTCCGGGTCGTGCGGGTCGCCGCCGGAGCGCAGGATCTGAAGGGCGGTCGCGCGGTACAGGCCGCCGGTATCGAGGTGGCGCAGGCCGAGGCGGCTGGCCAGCGCCAGACCCAGCGTTCCCTTGCCGGCGCCGGCCGGACCGTCGATCGCGATGATCACGCCGCCACATCCGTCGCCGGGGCGATCGCGGCGCCGGCACCGTTCATCAGGTCGGCAAATCCCGGAAACGAGGTCGCGATGGCGGCGGCGTCATCGATCGCCACGAACTCCTCCGAGACCATGCCCAGCACCAGGAAGGACATGGCGATGCGGTGGTCGAGGTCGACCGGGATGGTGGTCCGGCCGGCCACGCCGTTGCCGGCGCCGCGCACGGTCAGGTCGTCGCCGTCGACATCGACCCGCACCCCGCAGGCGGTCAGGCCCTTGGCCATGGCGCCGAGACGGTCGCTTTCCTTGACGCGCAGTTCTTCCAGCCCGCGCATCACGGTGGTGCCCTCGGCAACCGAGGCGGCGACCGCCAGGATCGGATACTCGTCGATCATGGTCGGTGCCCGTTCCGGCGGCACGTCGATGCCCTTCAGCGGGCCGTGCCGGACGATCAGGTCGGCGACCGGCTCGCCGGCTTCGGTGCGCCGGTTGGTCAGGGTGATGTCGGCGCCCATCTCGATCAGTGTTTCGAACAGGCCGAAGCGCAGCGGGTTGGTGCCGACACCGGGGAGGGTGATCTCCGAGCCCTCAACCAGCAGAGCGGCAACGGCCGGGAATGCCGCCGAGGACGGGTCGGCCGGCACGACGACTTTGCGGCCGGTCAGCTCCGGCTGTCCGACCAGCGTGATGCGGCGGCCGCCGCCGGGCATGTCCTCGACCCGCACGTCGGCGCCGAAATGACGCAGCATGGTTTCGGTGTGGTCGCGGGTCGGCTTCGGCTCGATCACGGTGATGTGGCCGGCCGCCCCCAGCCCGGCCAGCAGAATCGCCGACTTCACCTGGGCCGACGCCATCGGCAGTGTGTATTCGATCGGGATCAGGGTCTCGGGACCGATGACGGCGCCGGGCAGGCGCCCGCCCTCGCGAGTGGCGAACCGTACCCCCATCTGCGACAGCGGGGTCATCACCCGGCCCATCGGCCGGCGGCGCAGCGAACCGTCGCCGGTGAAGATCGTGGTCATCGGCTGCTGGGCGGCCACGCCCATCAGCAGCCGGGCCCCGGTCCCGGCGTTGCCGCAGTCGATCACGTCGGCCGGTTCGTCCAACCCTGAGACGCCTCGGCCGTGCACATGCCACCGGCCGTCCTTGCCACGCTCCACCTCGCAGCCGAACGCCCGCATGGCGCTCGCCGTGGCCAGGATGTCCTCGCCCTCCAGCAGGCCCTCGATCGTGGTCTCGCCGACCGACAGGCCGCCAAAGATCAACGAACGGTGCGAGATCGACTTGTCGCCGGGAATCCGCAGCGTGCCGGTCAGCGGGCGCGCGCGGCGTGACAGCAGCGGGGTCGGCATCGGATCCTCCTGACCTCTGGATCGACAGGTTCTGAATCGGCGGCGTCTTAGCACGCTCCCGGCCGGTCGGCGAGCCAGCGCCGCAGGTCATGGCCAATCGCGTCCAGCACCGGAGGCCAATCGCCGCGCGTCGCCTGCCGGTACAGCCGGAGCGTCGGGAACCAGGGGCAGGTGTCGCCGCCAACACCCCAGCGCCAGTCCGGGCGGATGTGCAGAATGCCCCAGACCGGCCGGCCGAGGCCGCAGGCCTGGTGAATCGTCGAGTTCGAGATCGAGATCACCAGATCGGTCGCCGCCAACTGGGCGGCAAACCCGTCCAGATCGCTCAAGGCGTCGATCTCGGGATCGTGGGCGATGTCGACCCCGGTGACCGTTCGGGCCTCGTCCAGGTCGGCCGACACGTCGCCGTACTGGACGGACAGGAACAGCGCCTCCTGCCCGCACAGGATCGGCCGCCACTGGGCGAGAGGCACGTTCTTGCCCTTGAACGCTGCGTTGGTCGATTTCCAGGCGACCCCGATCACCGGGCGGCCGCTGGACCAGGCGCGATACCGGGCGCGCAGGGCGGCGACCCGGCCCGGATCGGCGACCAGCCAGGATCGCGGCCCCCGTCCGAACGAAGCCGTGTCGGGACGCAGAAGGCGTCCCAGGTTCCCCTGGGGAACTTGCGCGCCGATCGAGGCAGCCATCAGCCGGGGATCAGGCGGGTCGGCGCGGGCGACCACATCGAGTTCGGGAAACGAGCGGGCGAACAGGGGCACCAGCCGCGGGTCGCATTCCAGGATGATGCGGCCGACTCTTGGCGCCACCTCCGGCAACAGGCTGGCGAACTGCATCTCGTCGCCGACATTCTGGTCACCCCACACCGCCAGCGACAGCTTCGGGTCGGCATGCCCGTCCCAGAACGGCTGCGGCAATCGGTCCGGACGCGGCCGGGCGTGCCTGAGGCGGAGCCGTCTGTCGTACAACGGCCACCCGTCCCTCCATCGTTCCAGCGAAAGCAGAAGCATGCCGAGCTCGAAGGCGTTGCTGTCGAAGCGTGGATCGATCGCCAGGGACCGTCGGCCGGCCGTCACGGCCCGGTCCCAGTCACCCGCGTGACGAAGGGCGGCGAACTGATTGTGCGCTGCCGCCTGGTCCGCCGGCTTCAACAGCAGCGCCCGCCGGGTGGCGCGGCGCGCCTGCTCCGGCCTGCCAAGCACGTGGGCGAGCGCGCCCAGCAGGCACCAACTGTCGACGTGGGCCGGCGCAAGGATCGTTGCCCGTTCCGCCTCGATTCGTCCGGTGTCGAAGGTTCCGGACCGCTGGTGGGCGAACGCGAGCATCGCCACCAGCGCATGCCGGCCCGGATCCAGCGCGACGCCGTGTCGGGCCGATCGGATCGTAGCGGTGGCGTCACCTGCAAGATGGGTCAGCGACGCGCGTTTGTGCCAGCGATCGGCCGGGGTCATACGGAGGTCCGATTTCGTTTTAGGTGACCGGTCGGGGAAGTTTGCCTTTGACATGAGTTCACGAACATGGATATTCCGCCGCCACACCGCCCTCCGGGTGTTTTCGCGGGGCGATAACGTCGGACAGACGCGGAGCAACGACGGTGGTCAAGCCGGAATGGGGCATCAAGCGTCTCTGCCAATCGTGCGGGGCGCGCTACTACGACTTTCAACGCAGCCCGATCGTGTGCCCGAGTTGCGGCACGACGTTCGATTCGGAGGCTGTGCTGAAGAGTCGGCGCGCGCGGCCGTTGCCGGCCGACGATCCCAAGCCCAAGGCGCGGGTCAAGGACAAGGTCGACCCCGAAGAGGCGGACGACGAGGACGAGGAAGAACTCGACGAGGACGAGGATGTCATCGTCGATGACGATGATATCGACGACGAGGAAGAAGACGATGTGGTCGTCGACCCGGTGAAGCGCTCGCCGGACGCGGTCGTTGCCGATGACGATGACGACGATGACGCGGTGGTCGTCGCCGACGACGACGATGACGATACGATCTCTCTGGACGAGGTCGAGGAAGCCGACGAGCCGGACGAGGAAGAACGCTGATTCAAGGCACGGGGACCGACCTGAAGTCCCCTCGATAAACCCCTTGATCACCCAGGGCGTACCCGCTACCTACTGCGGGCGCTTCGGGAGACCGGGGCACCCAGGTTTCGGGGCCATAGCTCAGCTGGGAGAGCGCTACAATGGCATTGTAGAGGTCGTCGGTTCGATCCCGTCTGGCTCCACCAAATCCGCTACGAGGCCCGAAGCACAGCGCTTCGGGCCTCGTTTCGTTTTGGGCCCCGGCGGCTGTCGAGGAGCTAGCGGCGGAAACCGGCGTAGTCGGCGGAGGTCTGCTGTCCCAACCGGCGCAGCAGGGCGACCCAGGCGGCGAAGCCGTCGTCGAATGCCGAGAGCCGGATGAACTCGTTCGGCGCATGGAAATCCTCGTCCGAGGTCGAGAACGAGTACATCACGGTGTCGATGCCGAGCGCGCCGCGCACGATGTCGGACAGCGGGAGGGTGGCACCGTTGCGCACCCGCAACGGCACTGTTCCCGTAGTCTCCTCCAGCGCCGCCTCGGCGGCCAGCAGCAGCGGGTGCGTGTCAGGGACCAGATAGGCGGCCGAGTGGTGCCCCTCGCGGACCGCAAGGGCCGTGCCGGCCGGACAGTGGGATCGCAGATGGCGAATCACCGCCGCCGCGGCGTTGGCTGGGTCCTGGCCGGGCACCAGCCGCATCGACAGCTTGGCGTGGGCGAGGTTCGGGATGACCGTCTTGCCGCCGGCGCCGGTATAGCCGCCCCACAGTCCGTTGGCGTCGATGGTCGGCCGGTACCACAGCCGCTCCAGGGTGCCGTAGCCGGACTCGCCGGCCGGTTCGGCGCCAAGACCGGCGAACAGCCCGGGATCGTCGAACGGAATCGCCGCCAGCGACCGGCGCTCGGCATCCGAAGGCTCGACCACGCCGTCGAGAAAGCCCTTGACCGCCGGCGTCCCGTCCGGCCGGTGCAGGCTGGCGATCAGGCGGGCGGCGACGTGCAGCGCGTTCGGCACGATTCCGCCGTACCGGCCGGAATGCAGGTCCTTCACCGCGGTGGTGACGCTGAACTCCAGGGCGGCGATGCCCCGCGAGCCGACCGCTATGGTCGGCAGGTCGGCACGCCAGCGGCCGCCGTCGGCCGACAGCACCACGTCGGCGTCGAGCGACGCCCGGTTGCCCTCCAGGATGGCACCGAGGGTGGCGCTGCCGACCTCTTCCTCGCCTTCCAGCAGCAGTTTGACGTTGACCGGCAGCCGGCCCTCGGCGGCCAGGAACGCCGCCAGGGTCTCGAGCGCGATCGAGGACGGTCCCTTGTCGTCGGAGGCGCCGCGGGCGTACAGGCGGCCGTCGCGGACCGTCGGTTCGAACGGTGGGCTGTGCCAGAGCCCGGTGGGGTCCGGCGGCTGCACGTCGTAGTGACCGTAGACCAGGACCGTCGGACGGCCGGGCGCCCCGGTCCATTCCCCGTAGACCGCGGGATGGCCGCCGGCGTCCAGCAGACGGACATTGGCGAACCCGGCAGCCGTGATCCGCCTCATCAGGATCGTGCGGGCGGCCGCCATGCCGTCGGCATAGGCCGGATCGGTGCTGACCGAGGGCGCGCGCAGCAGCTCACCCAGGCGTTCCAGGATGCCCTCCCGGTCGGCCGCCAGGCGGGCGAGCACCGGATCGCTCACGAGCGGCCTCCGTCGACCGAGAGAACCTGTCCGCTGATCCAGGCGGCCGCGTCGGAGGCGAAGAACAGCACCGCTGCGGCGATGTCGTCGGCGGTGCCGAGCCGCTTGGTGTGGATGCCGTCGACCAGCCGCTTCTGGCCCTCCGAACCGTAGCTTTCCCATTGCCGCTCGGTGGCGGGGTTGGAGCGCACGAAGCCGGGTGCGACCGAGTTCACGGTAATGCCGAACGGCCCGAGCTCCCAGGACAGCTGCCGGGTCAGCCCGACCAGGGCGTGCTTGGCGGCGGCGTAGGCCTGGATGCCGGTCAGGCTGGGGCGCAGGCCCGCACCGGACGATACGGTAACGATACGACCGCGACCGGTGGCCTTCATGGACGGTGCTGCGGCCTGGGCCAGCCAGAACGCGCCGTCGACGTTCGATTGGAACAGCCGGTGCCAGTCCTGCTGCGAGACCTTCTCGATCGGCCCGCCGACCTGGCCGCGCACCCCGCCAGCCGCGAGCGCCAGCACATCGACCCGGCCGCTGTGCCCGATCACATCGGCGACCAGCCCGTGGGTCGCGTCGCGGTCCGACAGATCCAGGACATGCGGCGTGCCGCCCAGTTCGTCCGCCGTCTTGGCGATGCCGTCGCCGTCAAGGTCGGCGAGGTGGATGGTTGCGCCGGCGTCGCGGAACGCCTTGGCAATGGCCCGTCCGATGCCCTGGGCGGCACCGGTGACGATTACGACGCGGCCGTCGAAGCGGAGTTGCATGTGTCGACCAGGATCTGGAGGGTTTCACCGGAAAGCGGACGCCGGCCTTCTTCCACGTCATGGACAAGGCCGACCAGGGTGCGGATGCCGGGGACGTCGACCCCGACCTCGGCGGCGATCTCGGCAATGATGGCGATCTGCACGTCGACCTCGGTGCGGCGCTTGCGCACCGCCAGGTCGCGCCACACCCCGGAATGGGTCTTGGCGGTCCGGCTGGTATAGTCGGCCAGCGCGGCGATGCAGGCACGCGCGGCATCTTCCGACGCACCCGGCAGGAAGGCTTCCGGATCGAATCCGGAGAATCCCCGCGGCTTCACACCCTTGGCCACCGCGACCGCCATCACCTCCCGGCCCAGCCGGATCCAGGCCGGCGTGCGGGCCGGATCGGCGAAGTTGGCCGACATCGAGTCGTTGGTCAGCGCGGTGCCGAACAGCATCGCGCCGTAGCCGAGTTTGCCCCACAGGTAGGACCAGATGTCGTCGGTCAGCTCGGCGTCCGGCTCGAACACCTGCATCAGTTGGTGCATGGCGCGGGTGCGCTCGCCGATCGTCCGGTCGACCTCGCCGACCACGCAGGCCCCGCGGTTGCCGTACAGGATCCGACCCGGCCCATGCCAGTCGGCGCCGAAGTTCACGAAGCAGCCCATGGTGCGCGCCTCGCCGACCCGCCGGGCGATGATGATCTCGTTCAGGCCGTTCTGCGCCGACAGAACGAAGCCGTCCTCGGCCAGATGCGGCGCCAGCCGGTCGACCGCTTCGGCGGTGTGGTGGGCCTTCACCGCCAGCACGATCCGGGAGTAGGTGCCGGTCAGCTGGTCGGGCGTCACCGACGGGACCACCTGGGTGAACTCGTCGATCGGCCCCTCGATCGTCAGGCCGGTGGTCCGGCAGGCCTCGACATGCTCGGGCACGATGTCGACCATCAACACGTCGATACCGGCCCGCCCCCAGTACGCGCCGAGCGTGCCACCGATGGCGCCGGCACCCCAGATCAGGATCGGATCGGCCATGGTCCCTCCAGTGCCTCGCGGGTTTCCTCGACGCCGATCTTCCACAGCGCCAGCATGTCCGGGTCAGGCTTCTGCCAGTCGCCGCCGAAATTGCCGTCGCCCAGCAACTGGCGGGCGGCGTCCGGCCCGCAGGCCTTCAGCAGGCCGGTGTCGACCATCGGCTTGGCGCCGTCGGGTGCGGGTGCGTGGGGCAGCCGGGTCCAGGGAAAGTTCTCCATCCAGCTGGCGTGGCTGCCGACCTTGTCGATGCGCTGGACTTCCGCCCAGGTGCGCGGCGCGTTCCACCACTGGTGCCAGCGGATCGACATTTCCGGCCATTCGGCCATCAGTTCCTGGGCGAGGGCGGCGACCGGCTGGTTGCCGCCGTGGCCGTTGACCAGCAGTACCCGGCGGAAGCCACTGCGCCGGAACGACGCCACTAGGTCGCGCGCCACGGCGAGCAGGGTCTCGACCCGCAGGGTGACCGATCCCGGGAACGCGCCGAAATACGGCGCGATGCCGAACGGGATCGCCGGGTAGACCGGCACGCCCAGCGGTTCCGCTGCGTCGACCGCCACCTTCTCGGCCAGGATCATGTCGACGCACAGGGACAGCTGGGCGTGCTGCTCGGTCGAGCCGATCGGCAGGACGCAGCGGTCGTCGTCCTTCAGGTACCGCTCGACCTGCATCCAGTTCATGTCGGCAATGCGCATCAGGCGGAATCCTTCCCGGTAAGGGCGTCGTCCTCGATCTCGTCCGCCCAGTTGGGGGTATCGAGAACGATCTTGGCGAGCAGGTTGGACAGGGTGTCGCGTTCGGCCGGCGACAGGGTCTGCAGCATTCGTTCCTCAAACAGAACGAACTGCGGTAGGGTATCGTCGAACATCTTCCGGCCCGCGGGCAGCAGGTGCAGCGTCTGGTTGCGGCGGTCGGCGGCGTCCGCGCGCTTCTCGATCAGGCTGAGGCTGACCAGTTTCTCGATCGCCCGGCTCAGAGTGTTTTTCGGGAAGCCCGAGGAGATCGCGATGTCGCGGGCCAGGGCACCGTCGAACAGGCCGAGCGAGTAGATCACCACGAACTCCGGCCGGCTCAACCCGGTCTGTTTCTTGATCCAGCCGTAGAGCGGTGAGTTGTAGCGCAGCGCGATGTGGTTGAACCGGAACGCGAACCAGCACGGGTTCCGCCACAGCTTGGCCTCGGTGAGCGCTTCCAGCCCGGTGGTGCCGCGCGGGATCGACATCGGAAGGACGTTGTCGTCCCTCCCGGAAACGTGATTGGGGCGTGCCATGAATGACCAATTAGTTCCAAATCGAACTTGGCTGGGAAATTCTCGCCTCTCAATCTGTCAAAAACAAGTTCCAAATGGAAGCTTTGGTGCTCCAGGTCGATCCGCCGGCCGGAGCGCGGAGAGCCGCCGCCGGGGGCGTCGGACCTTCAAGGACAACGACGAGGAGGCAGAGGATGAAATTCGCAAAATTGCTCCAGGTCAGCGCCATAGCCCTCGGGCTCGGCGTGGCCGCAGCCGGGGCTTCGGCGCAGACGCTCACCGTGGGTGTGCGCGGCGGGCCGGAATCCATGGACCCGCACTATTCGGCGCTCGGCGTGCACGCCGACGCCATGAAGCATGTCTTCGACACCCTGGTCTGGTCGGGCGACGACCTGCAGATCGAGCCGGGGCTGGCTGAATCCTGGAAGCCGTTGGACGACACCACCTGGGAGTTCAAGCTCCGCAAGGGCGTGAAGTTCCACGACGGCTCCGATTTCACCGCCGAGGACGTGAAGTTCTCGATCGAGCGGATCCCGGTGGTGACCGGTCCGACGACGCTGCTGATCTATGTGCGGCGGGTGAAGGAAGTCGTGATCGTCGACCCCCACACCGTGCACCTGAAGACCGATGGCCCGGCAGCGACCCTGCCGAACGATTTCGTGCGCCTGTTCATCGTCTCGCACAAGGCGGCGGCCGACTACTCGACCAAGGAGACCGCGGCCGGCGGCTTCAACTCCGGCAAGGCGGCGATCGGCACCGGCCCCTACAAGTTCGTGTCCTGGTAGCCGAAGGGCGATCTCGTGCTGGAGCGGTTCGACGGCTACTGGCGCGGCAAGGGCCCGTGGGCCAAGGTCGTGCGCAAGGAGATGCCGAACGATTCCTCGCGGCTGGCGGCCCTGAAGGCCGGCCAGGTCGACCTGATCAACTACGTCTCATCGGCCGACTGGCAGGCGCTGAAGCGCGACCCGAAGACCGACACCTTCCTGGCCGACAGCGTCTACGTGATGAACCTGCAGCTCGACCAGCGCGAGAGCACGCCGAAGGTCTACGACCTCGACGGCAAGCCGCTGGCCAAGAACCCGCTGCGCGATCCCAAGGTGCGTGAGGCACTCGATCTCGCCATCGATCGCCAGACGATGGTCGAGGTGGTTCTCGAGGGCCTCGGAACGCCGAACAACCAGCTGATGCCGAAAGGCTTCTTCGGCTGGAGCGCGAAGGTTCCGGAACGCTCGCCCGATCCGAAGCGCGGCAAGGCGCTGCTGGCCGAAGCCGGCTATCCGAACGGCTTCATGATGGACCTGTACTGCACCAGCGACCGGTTGCCGGGCGACGGCGCGATCTGCCAGGGCCTCGGCCAGATGTTCGCGCAGATCGGCGTCAAGACCAACGTCAACGCCATTTCGCGGTCGGTCTACTTCCCCGCCCAGGCGAAGAAGGAATACTCGATCTTCATGAACGGCTGGGGCACGCTCACCGGAGAAGCGTCCTACACGCTCGGCTCGATGGCGCACTCGCCGAACGCCGAGCTGAAGCTGGGGGCCTTCAACCGGATCGAGTACAGCAACCCGAAGGTCGACGAACTGCTGCAGGCCGCCGGGCGGGAACTGGACGCGCCGAAGCGCAAGGCGCTGTACGAGCAGGCGATGGACCTGATCATGGCCGATCGCGCCTACATCTCGATCGTCACCCTGCAGACCGTGTGGGCGGCCGACAAGGGCAAGCTGAAGATGACCCCGCGGACCGACGAGGACACGCTGGCGTTCTTCATCAAGCCGGCGACGTGATCCGGCGGATCTGACCCCAGCGGCGGGCCGGGCGAGCAATCGCCCGGCCCATCGCGTTGCGACCAATCGTATGAGCGGAGGCTGCCCGGGCAATGTCCGGCTTCATCATTCAACGCTGCCTGCAGGCCGTCGTTGTCATGTTCGCCATGTCGGTGATCGTGTTCGTCGGGGTGTATGCCATCGGCAACCCGATGGACGTGCTGATCCCGCTGGACGCGCCGCAGGATGTGCGGGAGCTGATCATCGCCCGGTTCGGGCTGGACCTGCCGCTGTGGCGGCAATACCTGATCTTCCTCGGGAACGTGGCGCAGGGCGATTTCGGCCGCTCGTTCGTCTACGCCATCCCGGTACTGGACCTGATCGCCAGCCGTCTGCCCGCGACCCTGGAACTGACCCTGGCGGCAGTCATCGGAGCGGCGGTGATCGGCGTGCCGCTGGGCATCTGGGCCGGCTATCGGCCCGACTCGCTGTCGTCGAAGACCATCATGGGGGTCTCCATCCTCGGCTTCTCGGTTCCGACCTTCTGGGTCGGGCTGATCCTGATCCTGACCTTCGCGGTCTGGCTCGGCTGGCTGCCGGCCGGAGGGCGCGGCCCGGTCGACGTGGTGTTTGGTGTGGAATGGAGCATTTTCAGCCTGGAGGGCCTGTCCCACCTGCTGCTGCCGGCGGTCAACCTGGCGCTGTTCAAGCTGGCGATGATGATCCGCCTGGCGCGCGCCGGCACCCGCGAGGTCATGCTGACCGACACCATCAAGTTCGCGCGTGCAGCCGGACTGGCCGAGCGCACCATCGTGCTGCGCCACGTCCTGAAGCTGATCTCGGTGCCGATCGTCACGGTGTTCGGCCTTGAGCTCGGCTCGACCCTGGCGTTCGCAGTGGTGACCGAGACGATTTTCTCCTGGCCGGGCGTCGGCAAGCTGATCATCGACTCGATCACCAGCCTCGACCGGCCGGTGATGGTCGCCTACCTGATCTTGGTGGCCCTGCTGTTCGTCACCATCAACCTGCTGATCGATCTCGCCTACGCGGTGCTCGATCCGCGGGTCGCCCGCAGAGGTGCCGCATGACCCAGGCAGCCACTCCGCTGGGCCGGTTCTGGGTCGAGTTCCGCGACAATCGCGTGGCGGTGGTCGCGCTGGTGGTCGTGGTCGCGATCGTCGTGCTGGCGGTCGGCGCTCCGTGGATCGCCCCGCAGAACCCCTACGACCTCGGCGGGCTATCGCTGCTCGACGCCCGGCGCCCGCCCGGCCATACCGGCACCGGCGGCTACGTTCACCTGCTGGGTACCGATGCCCAGGGCCGCGACCTGCTGTCCGCGATCCTTTACGGACTGCAGATCTCGGTGCAGATCGGGTTCATGGCCGGGTGCGTCGCCCTGGCGGTCGGCGCGTCGCTCGGCGTGGTCGCGGCCTACGCCGGCGGTCTCGTCGAAACCCTGATCATGCGGATCGTCGACCTGCAGCTGTCGTTTCCGGCGATCCTGCTGGCGCTGGTCCTGGTGGCCCTGCTGGGCCAGGGCAAGGCCCAGCTGGTGACCGCGCTGGTCGCCGCACAGTACGCCTATTTCGCGCGTACCGCCTATGGTGCGGCCACGTCGGAGCGCCGCAAGGACTACATCGAGGCCGCCACCGCCACGCCGCTGTCCCGCGCCCGGGTGATCTTCCGGCACCTGCTGCCGAACTGCATGCCGCCGCTGATCGTCGTGGCGACCGTGCAGATCGCCAACTCGATCTCACTGGAGGCCACCCTGTCGTTCCTCGGCCTCGGCCTGCCGGTGACCGAGCCGTCCCTGGGCATGCTGATCTCCAACGGTTTCGTCTACATGATGAGCGGTCGCTACTGGATCTCGGTCTATCCCGGCATCGCGCTGATCGTCCTGATCGTCGCCATCAATCTGGTCGGCGATCAGATCCGCGACCAGCTGAACCCGAGGCTCCGGCGATGAGTGCACCGCTTCTCGAAGTTCGCGACCTGCGCACGCATTTCTTCACCCGCGCTGGCGTGGTGAAAGCCGTCGACGGCGTGTCTTTCACCCTGGAGCGCGGCCAGGTCCTGGGGCTGGTCGGCGAGAGCGGGTCCGGCAAGTCGGTTACCGGCTTCTCGCTGCTCGGCCTGGTCGATCCGCCCGGCCGGATCGTCGGCGGCTCGATCCGGCTCGACGGCGAGGAACTGGTCGGCATGCCGCTGGACGAGCTGCGCCGGTTGCGCGGTCGGCAGATCGCCATGGTGTTCCAGGATCCGATGATGACCCTGAACCCGGTGCTGACGGTCGGCGCCCAGATGACCCTGGCGATCCGCGCCCATGAGAAGGTTACCGGCGTCGCGGCACGCGAAAGGGCGGCGAGCGTGCTGACCCGGGTCGGCATTCCGGACGCCGCCGCCCGGCTGGACGCCTACCCGCACGAATTCTCCGGCGGTATGCGCCAGAGGGTGGCGATCGCCATCGCCATGACCCACAGCCCTGGCCTGATCGTCGCCGACGAGCCGACCACCGCACTGGACGTCTCGATCCAGGCCCAGATCCTCCATGAGATGCGCGAGCTGTCGCGTGAGAGCGGCACCGCGCTTGTCTGGATCAGCCACGACCTGGCCACCGTCTCCAGCGTCGCCGAGCGCATCATGGTGATGTACGCCGGCCGTCTGGTGGAGGAGGGGCCGACCTCGACCGTGCTGCGCGATCCGCGGCATCCCTATACCCGCGGCCTTCTGGACTCGTTGCCGGCCACCGCGCGGCCCGGGCAGGAACTGCGGCAGGTGCCCGGCAACACCCCGTCGCTGCTGGCGCTGCCGCCAGGCTGTCCGTTCGCGCCGCGCTGCGTGCGGGCGAGCGAACGATGCGTGGTGGATCCCGAGCACAGCGTCGACGCGGTGCGGGCCTTCCGTTGCCATCACCCGCTGGAGCGCGCGGCATGAGCACGGCGTTCCTCACCCTCGACGGCATCAGCAAGCGGTTCGATCCGCGCCTGACCCTGGGCGACCGCATCGCGGCGCGCTTCGGCGCCACGGTGGAGGACCGGCCGGTGCGGGCGGTGACCGAGGTCAGCCTGACGATCAATCCCGGCGAAACCCTGGGACTGGTCGGTGAGTCCGGCTGCGGCAAGTCGACCCTGGGCCGGATCGTCGCCGGGATCCTGCCGCCGACGGCCGGCACGGTGACGATCGACGGCGAGCCGGTGCTGCAGAACGGCCGCAAGGTCACCACCCGGGTGCAGACGGTGTTCCAGGACCCGTTCGCCTCGCTCGACCCGCGCATGCGGATCGGCGACACCGTGGCCGAGGGGCCGATCGCCCACGGCCTGGTCACCAAGGCGAACGCGGTCGACTACGTGCGCGGTTGGCTGCAGCGCGTCGGCCTTGAGCCGGAGTTCGCGGGCCGTTACCCGCACCAGTTCTCCGGCGGCCAGCGCCAACGGGTCGCCATCGCCCGGGCGCTGGCGATGCAGCCCGACCTGCTGGTCTGCGACGAGCCGGTGGCCTCGCTGGACGTGTCGATCCAGGCGCAGATCATCAACCTGTTCCTGGAACTGCGCCGCGACCTGGGCATCACCTGCCTGTTCATCAGCCACGATCTGGGCGTGGTCAGGCATGTCTCCGACCGGGTGGCGATCATGTATCTCGGTCGGATCGTCGAGGTCGGCAGCACCGAGCAGATCTACCGCGACCCCAAGCACCCGTACACGCGCGCCTTGCTGGACAGCGTGCCGCGGCTGGTTCTGGAGGACGACGCGCTGGTCGAGTTCAACGCGATCACCGGCGAGATTCCGTCGCCGCTGGCACCGCCGCCCGGCTGCACCTTCCACCCGCGCTGCCCGCTGGCGGTCGACGCCTGCCGGCGCGACGTGCCGGCTCTGATGGCAGACGGTACGGACCGGCTGGTCGCCTGTCACGTCCGCGCGATGGAACGAAACAATACCGAAACGACCACTCGGGAGAACGACCGATGACCGATCCGGAACCCTGGCAGTGGCCCGAGGAAACCTGGCGCCGCACGGTCGACCAGGTGCGCGCCGGACGAACGCTGCGGCCGGCGACGTGGCCGGGCGGCAAGAAGGTCGCGGTGGCGCTGTCCTTCGACTCCGATCACGAGACCAACGAGCTGCGGGACGGCGGCCGCTCGATCGGCCGGATGTCCTGGGGCCAGTACGGCACTCGCAAGGGCATCCCGCGGATCAAGGCGGCGCTGGACAAGGCCGGCATCAAGGCGACGTTCTTCGTGCCGGCGGTCACCGCCCTCCTGCATCCCGACGAACAGCGCATGCTGGCCGCCGAGGGCCACGAGATCGGCATCCACGGCTGGATCCACGAGCTGAACTCGGTGCTGCCCTACGAGGCCGAGCGCGACCTGATGTTCCGGTCCACCGACACCCTGGAGCGGATCACCGGGGTCCGCCCGGTCGGCCTGCGCACGCCCAGCTGGGATTTCAGTCCCAGCACCCTGCGGATCGAGCGTGAGCTGGGGCTGCTCTACGATTCCTCGCTGATGGCCGACGACGACTGCTACGAGCTGCTGGAAGCCGGCGAGCCGACCGGCATCGTCGAGCTGCCGGTCGAGTGGATCCGCGACGACGCGGTGTACTTCAACATGCACCGGTTTTCCGGCCTGCGCCCGTACACCGCGCCGGACACCGTGTTCGACGTGTTCCGCCGCGAGTTCGACCGGGCGCACGAGGAGGGCGGGCTGTTCCTGCTGACCATGCATCCGCACGTCATCGGCTACCGGTCGCGCATCTGGATCCTGGAGCGGCTGATCGAGCACATCCGGGCGACCGGCGACGCCTGGTTCGCGACCCACGCCGAGGTGGCGCGCTACGCCAGGGACAACGCGGCCTAAGCCTTGGCGGCCAGTCGTGCCGCCTGCTCGCCGGCGATATGCCCCAGGGTCGTGGCGGTCAGCAGCCCGTTGCCGGACAGATAACCCCACACCTGCGAGCCGGACACCCCGCACGCGGCCCCGCCGCCGGCGAACAGGTTCGGCAGCGCCGTGCCGTCGCGGCGCAGCACCCGGGCGGTGGCGTCGATGCGCAGCCCGCCCTGAGTGTGGAACAGCGCGCCGGTTACCCGGACCGCGTAGTAGGGCGGCTGCAGTTCGGGCTGTCCGGTGAAGTCGCGACCGAACGGGTCGGTCGTCTCGCCACGGGCGCAACGGGCGGCGTGCTCCACGGTTTCCGCCAGCGCCGCCATCGGCAGGTCCAGCGCCGACGCCAAGGCATCCAGGCTCTCGAACCGCCGCACCGCCCCGGCCTTGTCGGCGGCGCGGTAGTCGTCGAAGCCGAGGCCGAGGTCGTGCAGGCGCTGGTCGTACAGGTTGAACGCTATGCCGTCCGGCTGGGCCAGTACGCTGACCGCCTGCTCGGAGTACCCGTGATGCTCGTCGGAGAACCGCCTGCCCTCGCGGTTGACCTGGATGCCGCCCTCCATCATCAGCGCCCAGGTGATCAGAACGCCGTGCGGGTGGGCGACCGAGCCGTGGCCCTGGTAGGCGGTCATGTGGACGGCCTCGCCGCCCAGCGCCTCGCCCCAGCGCACCGCGTCGCCGCGGTTGCCGGCGTGACCGAAATACAGCGCGTCGGCCATTTCCGGGATGTGGCGGCGCACCATCGCCGGGTCGCCGCCGTAGCCGTTGCAGGCCAGGACCAGCGCCCGGCAGCCGAGATCCTCGCCGCCGCCGTCCGGCCGCTCGATCCGCACCCCGCTGATCCGGCCGTCGGTGCCGGCGTACAGGGCGGACACCCGGGCGTTGCCGACGATGTCGACGCCCGCACCTTCGGCGGCGTTCAGCAGGGCGCCCATCAGCGCCGCACCGGTCCGCTCCGGATGGGCGTGCATCCGTCGCACGCTGTGGCCGGGATACAGGAAGCCGTCGAGCAGCACGAAGGGCAGGCCCCATCGTTCGGCGAGCCAGTCGATGGTCCGGCCGGAGCGGCGGCACACCGCTTCGACAATCGCCGAGTCGGCCTGCCCGCCGTTCTTGCGCTGGATGTCAGCCGCCATCAGATCCACCGGATCCTCGATGCCGGCGGACGCCTGAAAGCGGGTGTCGCAGGCCGGGATGAACCCGGAGGAGAGTGCGGTCGATCCCGACAGCGCCGCATCGCGCTCCAGCACCACCACCTCGCAACCGGCGTCGCGCACCGCCAGGGCCGCGATCAGGCCGCAGGCCCCGCCGCCGACTACCAGCACCGGGGCTTCGGCGGCGAAGTCGGCCTCGGCCAGCGGCCGGACGGTCATGACCCGGCGGCCCGGAACGCCGCGGTCGCCTGTTCGACGGTCCAGATTTCGGCGACCGGGCGCAAGGCGGCGATGGCGGTATCGTGGATCTCCGGCGTGAAGGCGGCGCAGCCGTCCGCCAGCACGATGGCGTGGAAGTCGCGGACGTGGGCGTCGCGAACCGTGGAGGCGACGCCGCCATTGGTGACGATGCCGGCGAACACCAGGGTCTCGATCCCGGCCCGGCGCAGCACCCATTCCATCCGGCTCATGTAGAACGCCGAGAACGCCACCTTCTCGATCTTGAACGTCGACGGCTGCAACTCGTCGAGCAGATCATGGCCCCAGCCTCCGGCCACGAAGTCGCCGGCCCGCAGGAACGGCCGGATCTTCAGCAGGTGCTCGCTGATGTAGGGCTCGCCGTCCGGGCCGTGCACCAGGGTGAAGTGGGTCGACATCACCGGGCTGCCGGCGCGCCGGGCGGCGTCGATCAGCGGCGTCAGCCGGGCCGGCAGGGCGCCGATCTCGGCGACCTTGGCACCGCCGCGGCCATAGGCGCCGTCCGGGTGGATGAAGTCGTTCTGCAGGTCGACCAGCACCAGCGCGGTGCGTTGGGGGTCGGAAACTCCGAGGCTCATGACGGCTCCTTGCGTCGGACCATCAGGTTGCCGAAGCGGTCGACTTCGGCCTGCAGGTCGGGCTCGACGAAGATCGTGGCATCGGACTGCTCCAGCACCGCCGGGCCGGGGATCACGGCCCCGACCGGCAGGGCAAGGCGGTCGAAGATCGCAGCGTCGTGCCAGGCGCCGTCGACGAACACCGGGCGATTGCCTCGACCGGCGACTTCCACCGATCCGTCCACACCCGGCGCCAGGATCGACAAATCGAACTTCGGCCGGCGACCGACGGCCGTCACCCGGACGTTCAGCACCCGGATCGGCAGCCGTTCCAGCACCCTGCCGTAGACCTCGTGGTAGCGCGCCTCGAAGGCTGTCCGAATGGCGTCGCGCGCAATCCCCAGACTGTCGCCGTCGGTGCCATGGACCGTCAGCGGCACCGCCACGGTGTGGGTCTGGCCCAGATAGGACATGTCGAGCTCGACCAGGGTCTCGCGGCCTTCAAACGCGACGCCGGCACGGTCGAGCAGCGCTTGCCCCTCGTTGCGGAACGCCGCCGCCTCACCGTCCAGGAACGCGATGTCGACGGTGTCCAGCAGGCCGTTGATGGTGCGCACGAAGTCGTGGCGCATGTCGGCGATCACGCAGCCCAGCGCGCTGGTCACCCCGGGGAAGCGCGGCACCAGGGCACCGGCCAGTCCGACCTCCTTGATCAGCGCCCCGGCGTGCAGCGCGCCGCCGCCGCCGAACGGCATGGCGACGAAGCTCTTGGGATCATGGCCGCGTTCGATCGAGACCAATCGGATCGCGCCGGCCATCCGGCTGTTGGCGACCTTGATGATCGCTTCGGCCGCCGCCATCACCGACAGGCCGAGCGGCTGCCCCACGGTCGCTTCGATCGCCGCCTTGGCGGCCTCGACGTCGAGGCGGGCGAGCTTGCCGCCGATCGGCCGCTCGGCGTTGATCCGCCCGAGCACCACATTCGCGTCAGTCACGGTCGGCCGGTCGTTGCCGAGGCCGTAGCACACCGGACCGGGATCGGAGCCGGCGGATTCCGGACCGATCTGCAACAGCCCGCCACGGTCGACCCAGGCGATCGAGCCGCCGCCGGCCCCGATGGTGGTGATCTCGATCATCGGCTGGCGCACCACCATGCCGAAATCGATCGAGGTCTGCGGCGTCAATGCGGTCTGGCCGTCGACCACCAGGGATACGTCGAAGCTGGTACCGCCCATGTCGCAGGTGACGATGTTGGGGAACCCAGCCGAGGTGGCGATGTGGGCGCCGGCGATCACCCCGGCCGCCGGTCCCGACAGCGCGGTGCGGATCGGTACCCGGCGCGCGGTGTCCACCGTCATCACCCCGCCGTTCGACTGCACGATCAGCACGTCGCCGGCGAATCCGTCGCCGCGCAACGCGTCCTGCAGCCGCTGCAGATAATTGGCGACCACCGGCTGCAGGTAGGCGTTCAGCGTGGCGGTCGAGATCCGTTCGAACTCCCGGATCTCCGGCAAGATACGGTGCGATCCGGTGACGTGCTCGTTCGGCCAGACCGCGCGCACCGCTTCCAGCGCGGCTTCCTCGTTGGCGGTGTTGGCGTAGGCGTTGATGAACGCCACCGCCACCGCCTCGCAGCCGTCGGCCAGCAACTGGTTGGCGGCGGCCGTCACGGCGTCGAGGTCGACCGGCGTGTGGATGCTGCCGTCGGCCAGCACCCGCTCCGGCACCTCGAGCCGCCGGTCGCGCGGGATCACCGGTTCGAACTGGCCCCACAGGCCCCAGGTTGTCGGCCGGTCGCGCCGGCGCATCTCCAGCACGTCACGGAAGCCGGCGGTGGTGATGATGCCGGTGGCGGCGCCGCGCCGCTCCAGCAGCGCGTTGGTGCCCACCGTCGTGCCGTGCACCACCGTGGCGACTGCAGCGACCGTATCGACACCGGAACGGATGCCGGCCAGGAAGCCCTGGGACTGGTCCGGCCGGGTCGAGGGCACCTTGCGGATCTCGCCGGTGCCGGTCTGCTGATCCAGGATGAACACATCGGTGAAGGTGCCGCCGACGTCGACCCCGATGACGTAGCGCCCGCTCACGACGCGGCCCTCCGGTTGCGCAGGGACGCGGTCGCCGGCCGGTCGGGTGTGAGATCGGCGCCCAGCGCCACGCCGTAGTCGGAGTCGGCGCGGCCGCGGCTGACATAGCCGAGGCGCACGTCGCGGGCCACCTGGTCGGGATCGCGCTCCAGCGGCGCACCGTAGCCGCCGCCGCCGGGGCTTTCGATGCGGACATGCTGGCCCTGCCGCAGCTTGATGCCGACCATCTTCGACGCCATCGGCGGGCTGACCTCGCCGGTGTCGGTGTCGAAGAAGAAGGCGTTCATCGCCGCATCGGCGCCGCCGGCGATGCCCTTCGGCGCGTGCCGGCCGCGGTCGCCGAACAGGAAGGCTTCACCGGATTTCTCCAGCACTTCGATCTCGTAGATCGCGCCCAGTCCGCCGCGGCTGCGGCCCGGCCCGCCGCTGTCCGGGCGCAGCGCCCATTGGGTGAAGCGGATCGGATAGGCGGCCTCCAGGATCTCCAGCGGCGGGATGGTCGCGGTCGAGATCGGGGCGTTGCCGTGGTTCAGGCCGTCGCCCTGCGGATGGCCGCCGTGGCCGCCGCCGAAGAACGAGAACATCACCCAGCGCCGCCCGTCGGCCCGGTGCCCGGCCAGCGACAAGGCATTGATCGTGCCGTAGGCATGGCCGTTGCTGCGCGCCGGATCGGCCTGGGCGATCGCGCTGAACACCACGTCGATGATCCGCAGGATGGTCTCGGTGTAGCCGCCGACCGGCTTGGGCGCGACCACGCTGAGCAGGGAGTCCTCGGGGATCACGAAGGTGATCGGGTCGAGCACGCCGGCGTTGGCCGGCACGTCGGTGAAGACGTGCTTCAGCGCCACATAGCAGCAGGCGACGGCGGTCGAGCGGGCGATGTTCACCGGCCCCTGGCAGGCCTTGGCCGAGCGAGTGAAGTCCAGCGTCATGCGGTCGCCGGCGATCGTCAGGTCGAGGGCGATCCGCAGCGGCTCGTCGACGATGCCGTCGTTGTCCAGCCAGTCCTCGGCCGAATAGGTGCCGTCCGGCAGTTCGGCGATGTTGGCGCGCATCAATTGTTCGGCGCGGCGGCGCAGCTCGACCAGGGCCTCGCGGATGATGGCAACGCCGTACTCGTCGATCAGTGCGTCGAGCCGGCGCGCACCCAGTTCCAGGGCGCTGAGCTGGCCGTTCAGGTCGCCGTACAGCGAGCCGGGCTGGCGCGAGTTGCTCTGCAGGATGTCGACGATGTCCTGGCGGAAGGTGCCGCGGTCGTACAGCTTGACCGGCGGGATCAGCATGCCTTCCTGGAAGCACTCGGTGGCGGCCGGGTTGTAGTTGCCGGGGACGTTGCCGCCGACATCGTGCCAATGCCCGACCGACGCCAGGTAGCAGACCAGTTCCCCGTCCCGGTAGTACGGCCGCACCAGCCGGAAGTCAGACAGGTGAGTGCCGCCGTCGTACGGATCGTTGAAGATGTACAGGTCGCCCTCGGCCATGCCGCCGCTGCGCGCCGCCTTGTCGATCACCGCCCGTACCGCGAACGCGTTGCTGCCGACGAAGATCGGCAGGCCGGACTTGCCCTGCACCAGGGTGTCGCCGGTCTGCGGGTCGTACAGACCGTGCGAGGCGTCGTGGGCCTCGGCGATGATCGGGTTGAAGGCGCTGCGGAACAGGGTCGCGTCCATTTCGTCGGCGATCTGCTCCAGCCGGCCCTTCATGACCGCCAGGGTGACCGGGTCGATCATGCATCGTCTCCGAAGTTCGAGCCGTCATAGGCCTTGCCGCGCGCCAGAAAGGCCGGGGTTTCGATCAGCTGGTTCAATGAATCGAACAGGTTCATGCGGTCCAGGAACGGTCCGGTCCCGCCGTGAGCCTTCAGGCTGCCGTAGTACTCGCCCAGCAGGCGCGACAGCGCCCGCACGGTGCCGCCGGGGAAGATTGCCAGCTTGAAGCCGATCTCTTGCAGGGTGGCGGCGTCGTGCAGCGGGGTGTGCCCGCCCTCGACCATGTTGGCCAGCAGCGGCACCCGCGCGCCGAACCGGGCGACGATGCCGTCCATCTGGGCCCGGTTGCGCGGAGCTTCGATGAACAGCACGTCGGCCCCGGCTTCGAGGTAGCGTTCCGCCCGCTCCAGGGCGGGCTCGTAGCCTTCCACGGCGATTGCGTCGGTGCGGGCGATGATCAGGAAATCCTCGTTCCCGCGCGTGTCGACCGCGGCCTTGACCTTGCCGACCATGTCGGCGGCCGGCACCAGGGTCTTGCCGGCGAGATGGCCGCAGCGCTTCGGCATGGCCTGGTCTTCGAGCTGGATCGCCTGGGCGCCGCAACGTTCGAAGCTGCGTACCGTTCGGATCACGTTCAGGGCGTTGCCGAAGCCGGTGTCGCCGTCGACGATCACCGGGGTGGCGACCCGGTCGGTGATCGCGGTCAGGGTGTCGGCCACCTCGGCCATGCCGATCAGCCCGATGTCCGGCATGCCGTAGCGGGTGTAGGCGATCGACGCGCCCGACAGGTACAGCGTTCCGAACCCGGCCTGAGACGCGATCAGTGCCGACAGGGCGTCGTAGATGCCGGGGGCGACCACCAGTTCATCGCCGGCCAGTTGGCTGCGGAGCGTGGGATGCGATGCGCTCATGTCGACGGTCCTCGCGGCCTGTGGATTCGGCGGGGCCGGATCGGGCCCGACAGCCGTGCTTACTCCACCGCGTACAGCTTTTCGAGGGCGTCGTAGGACGCCTTGTCGACCAGCCGCTGGCGTTCCTCGAACCCGGCCAGTCGGTCCTTGACCGCGTCCAGGCCGCCGTCGCGCTTCAGGGCGCCAAGCACCTCGCCCATCGCCCGCATGGCGGCCTGCAGCGGGGTGTTGGCGTACAGTACGATCGAGAACCCGATATCGGCGAGAGCCTGCTGCGACAGCAGCGGCGTGCGGCCGCCGACCACCAGGTTGGCGACCTGCGGCACCGACAGACGCTCGGTGATCGTGCGCATCTCCTGCTCGGTGGTCGGAGCCTCCACGAACGTCATGTCGGCGCCGGCTTCGATGTAGCGTTCGGCCCGTTCGATGGCGGCGTCCAGGCCTTCGATGGCGCGGGCATCGGTGCGGGCCATGACCAGCAGGTTGGAGTCCTCGCGGGCATCGACCGCAGCCTTGATCTTCGACACCATTTCGGCGACCGGGATCACGCCCTTGCCGTCGAAATGACCGCATTTCTTCGGAAACACCTGATCTTCCATCTGCACCGCGCAGGCGCCGGCGCGCTCCAGCACCCGCACTGTGCGGCGGGTGTTGACGGCGTTGCCGAAGCCGGTGTCGATGTCGACGATCATCGGCAGGGTGCAGATCTCGCCGATCGCTTCGGTGGTGTGGACCAGTTCGGTCAGGGTCACCAGGCCGATGTCCGGCACGCCCAGCAGGGTGTTGGCGATCCCGGCGCCGGTGACGTACAGCGCGTCGAAGCCGACATCCTGGATGACCCGGGCGGTCAGCGCGTTGGCGGCACCCGGCACCAGTATCGCGCGGCGCTCGTCGACGGCGGCGCGCAGGCGCTTGCGCCGATCGGAGATCCGGTCACCCGAAGCGCTGCCACCTGCCATCGTTCACTCCCGTCCCGGCTGCTTGAACGTGTTGTTCCCGTTTGACGGTCAATAAACGATGACTCATGGGCTCCGTCAACTGTTGACAATTTACGGAACGGCGTTGGACGATCCGCCGGTTCATTGTCGGTCGAGCGCGTCCGCGCCGGAAGGAGAATCGTGGCTGTCCCAAGCGCCACCTGCCGCATGCTGTCGACCAGCGGGATCCTCGGCTACGGTTTTCCCGAAAGCTCGCTGGAACGCGGCATGGACCGCGGCATCCACATGCTGGGCGTCGACGGCGGCAGCACCGATCCGGGGCCGCACTATCTGGGGTCCGGCAAGACCCTGAACTCCCGCCGAGCCATGCGCCGGGACCTCCAGCTGATGCTGCGCGCCGCCCGCAAGCACGGCGTGCCGCTGGTCATCGGCACCTGCGGCGGGGCCGGCGGCGCCCCGCATGTGGCGATGACCGCGGACATCGTCCGGGCGCTGGCCGCCGAAGACGGCCTGCACTTCCGCTTGGCGACCATAGAGGCCGAGCAGGACAAGCAGGTGCTCAAGCGCGCCCACGATGACGGCCGCATGGCACGATTGCCGGGCGGACCGGTGCCGGACCCGGCAGCCATCGAGCGGTCGGAGCGGGTCGTCGCCATGATGGGGCCCGAACCGATCGCCGCCGCCCTCGATGGCGGGGCCGAGGTGGTGCTGGCCGGCCGCTCCAGCGATCCCGCACCGTGGGCCGCGCTGGCGATGCGCAACGGCCTGCCGCCGGCGCCTGCCTGGTATGCCGGCAAGATGCTGGAATGCGGCGCCACGCCGGCGGTGCCGAAGGGCCATGACTGCCTGCTGGTCGATGTCGACGGCGACGGGGTGGTCCTGGAGCCGGCGGCGCCGGAGCGGCGCTGCACGCCGTCGTCGGTCGCCAACCACAGCCTGCATGAGAACCCGAGCCCGTGCATCCATGTCGAGCCGGGTGGCATCCTGGACACTACTGATTGCCTGTTCGAAGCCGTCTCGGACCGGGCGGTGCGGGTGTCCGGCATGACCTGGCAGCCGCAGCCCTACACCGTGAAGCTGGAAGGTGCGGAACTCGCCGGCTACCGCGCGATCACGGTGTGCGGCACCCGCGACCCGCTGCTGATAGCCACCCGCGACGACTTCCTGACCCGGGTCCGCGACGCGGTCGCCCAGAAGGCGGCCGCCCTCGGGGTGGAGCCTGACGAATACCGCCTGATCATCCGGCGCTACGGCGTGGACGGGGTGATGGGAGCGGCCGAGCCGCTGCGCAACGCCTCCCCGCACGAGATCGGCTTCGTCATCGAGGTGGTGGCCTCTGATCAGGAAACCGCCGATTCGGTGCTGGCGCTGGCCCGGGTGACCATGCTGCACACCGATTTTCCCGGCCGGTTGTGCCGTGAGGGCAACATGGCGTTCCCGTACTCGCCGTCCGATATCTCCACCGGGCCGGTCTACCGGTTCTCGGTGTTCCAGACCATGGCGCTGGACGATCCGCTGGCGCCGTTCCCGATTCATTACGAGGATTTGTGATGGCGGCGATCCGGGATATCGCGAAGGTCTGCAAGAGCAAGAACGCCGGCCCGTTTCAGCTGACCATCGACGTGGTGTTTGAAACCCGTGCCCAGTACGATTCGGTGGCGGCGACCGGGGTGCTGAACGCCGAGCTGATCGGCCGTCTGTACGGGGTGGAGCCGGCCGAGGTTCTGTTCACGCCCTACCCGGCGGGCCTCGCCTTCAAGGCGACGATTCCACGGGCGATCCCGGCGGGCGACCTCGGCGACACCGACGTATACGGCTGCCAGCAGCACGCGCCGCTGCTGGAGGTGGACATCCCGGTCAACTGGCCGGCGGCAGACCGGTGAGGCGGATCCGGTGGGTCATCGGTTCACGGTCATGACCTCAGGCGACGTCGCTGGCCGGCGCCGCCTCGCTTGCCATGTGATGTTCCAGGCTGGCCCGGCTGCTCTGGATGTGCGCGCGCATCGCGGCCTCGGCGGCGTCGGGATCGCGGGCCTCAAGTGCCTGCAGCACCCGGCGATGCTCTTCCAGCGCCTGCCTGGGGCGGCCGGGGCGGGTGCTCAGCCGCTGGCGGTACAGGCGCAGCAGCGAATACAACTCCTCGTCCAGCATCTGGAACAGCCGGGCGTTCCCGCTGGCCTTGACGATCCGGTAGTGGAAGTCGAGGTCGCCGCCGCCCTGGAAATACCCTCGGCCGCTGACCACGGCATCGTCCTGGGCATGCTGCTCCAGCATCTTCTGCAGGCGCTTCAGCTCGGCCGGCTTGATCCGGGTGGCCGCCAGCCGGCAGGCCATTCCCTCCAGGCTCTCGCGGATCACCAGAAGGTCGATGAGTTCGTCGTTGCGCAGCGAGATCACCCTGGCGCCCTGGTTGGCCACCCGCTCCACCAGGTTCCGGCCTTCCAGCCGGCCGATCGCTTCGCGCAGCGGGCCGCGGCTGATGCCGTAGCGTTTGGCCAGCGTCGTCTCGCTGAGCCGCTCACCGGGCTTCAGCTCGCCGGTCATGATCGCCTGCTCCAGGCGCTCGAACGCCAGGGAGGACAGGTTGGCGGAGACCAGGGGTTGCGCGTAGTCAGCTTGTGTCACGTCTCTGTTTCCTCGAACCGTCGCGGGCGTTGTCCCGCGTTTGTCTTGTCAGCCGTCGGCCGGCTGCGTCTGCATGTGCCCGGCCACTTCGCCGAGCGTCGCCTGCCAGAGGCCGTCGAAGCCGACGATCCGGTCCAGCGCCTCGTTCAGGTACCGGATGCGGTGCGGCATCCCGAACAGCCAGGGATGAATGCCCAGACCGAAATACCGGCCGGACGACGCCCCCTCGGCGTGCAGCACCGACAGCGCCTCCTCGATCAGCGCCGGGTAGCGCTGGGTGAAGACCCGGCGGTGCCACAGCAACTGCACGTCGTCCCATTCCGCCTGACTGGGGATCGAGATCAGCGAGGGTGTGGTGGTCATCCGGTACGGCTGGTCGTCGTTCGGCCAGTCGGCAACATACTCCAAGCCGGCCTCGGCCAACAGTTGCGGCGTGCGGGCCGTCTCACCATAGTCCTGGGCGATCCAGCCGCGCGGCCGGCTGCCGGTCGCACGGCCAACGGTCGCGATCGACCGGTCGATCAGGTCGCGCTCCTGGCGTTCGGTCAACTTGGCGGTGACCATGCGGGTGGCGTGGCTGCCGTGGGCCGCGAACTCCCAGCCGCGCCGCCGGCACTCCTCGATCAGGTAGGGATAGCGTTCGCAGGCGGCGGCGTTGACCGCGACGGTCGGGCGGATGCCGTGCCGGTCCAACGCGTCGAAGATCCGGAAGATGCCGACCCGGTTGCCGTACTCCCGCAGGGTGTAGGCGCGGAAGTCGGGCCGGAAATCGCCCATCGGATCCTTGAAGCGCGGGTCGCGGACGGCGGCGGCCGGCGGGTCCAGCTCCCAGTGCTCCAGATGCAGGACGACCGCGAACGCCACTCGCGCGCCGCCCGGCCAGGACAGCGGCGGCCGGCTGGGCAGGGCCGAGAACGGGTACAAATCGTGGTCCATGCCGGGTGCGCGGAACGACGGCATCTCAGGACTCCCCGGCCGGCTGTTGGGCCACGTACCAGTCGGCGATCTGCTTACCGGTGGCCAGCCACACCCCGTCGTGCTCCACGATGTGGCGCAGCGCGCGCTCCAGGTGCCGGATGCGGTGCGGGTGACCCATGATGTACGGGTGCAGCGCGATGCAGACCACGCGGCCATGTTCGGCACCCTCGTCCCAAAGGGTGTCGAAGTGATCGGTCACCATCCGCGCGAATTCCTCGCCCTCGAACGGGTGGCGCCAGACCATCGCGTCGTTGACGTCCATCTGGTACGGCACGGTCACCAGTTGGCCGTTGCGCACCCGCATCCGGGTCGGCTGGTCGTCATGGTACCAGTCGCAGTAGTAGGTGATGCCGGCCTCGGCAACGAGGTCGGGGGTGTTGTGGGTGAAGGTGGCGGCCGGCGAGAACCAGCCGGCGAGCTGTTTGCCGGTGAACCGCCGGTATGTCTCGACGCAGTCGGCGATGATCGCCCGCTCATCGTCCTCGGCCAGGCCCCAATGGTACTGGGTATTGTAGACACCGTGGCACAGCACGTCCCAGTCGCGCTCGATCATCGCCGCACAGATATCGGGGTAATGTTCCCAGTTGGCCAGGTTGAGCGACACCGTGCACGGAATGTTCAGCCGGTCGGTGACCTCCATCATCCGCCACAATCCGACCCGGTTGCCGTAGTCGCGGGTGCCGTAGCCGAGCACATCCGGGTGCGGCATGCGCGGCCACGGATCCCGCATGCCGATCGGGTCCGGGCGGTACTCGTAATGCTCGACGTTCGGCACCACCCAGACGGCCACACGGGCATCGTTCGGCCAGCGCAGGCGCGGGCGGGTCACGATCGGCGAGTACGGTATGCGATCAGCGCTCATCGCTACCCTCCCGGAAAAGGCTCCGGCCGGTGCCGGACAGCAGAGGAGAAGATTTCATGACCAAGATCGACCTGAGACTGGCGGATGGCGATGTGTTGCTGCCCGGCCTGGGGTTCCGCCGGGTCGACGTGCTGGTCGCCGACGGCCGCATTGCGGCGGTTACCGAACCCGGCAGCGGTCCCGCCGCTACCGAAACGATCGCGCTCGGCGGCTTGACGGTACTGCCCGGTGCCTGCGACGTGCACCTGCATCTCGGCCACGGCAGCGATATCTCCCGGCCGCGCCAGCCTTCCGACGCCGATACCGAAACGGCTGCCGCCGCCATCGGCGGCGTGACCAGCTTCATCCCGTATGTCATGAGCACCACGCCGTACGCCTCGCTGTTCGACGAGCTTAAGTCGATCACCGAGGAGGGCGCGCGCATCGATTTCGGCTTCCACTTCGTCATCAGCACCGACGCGCAGCTGGCCGAACTGCCGCGCTACATCACCGAATTCGGGGTGCCGACCGCCAAGCTGTTCATGAACATCCGCGGCGACGAGGGCGCACGGCTCGGCTTGCCGGGGACCGATGATGGCTTCCTGTTCCGGCTTCTGGAAGTGCTGAAGGCCCATGGCGGCATGCTGTGCCCGCATCCGGAGAACATCGAGGTGGCCTGGGTGCTGCGCGACCGGGTGCTGGATGCCGATCCGGCGGGAGCCGGCGGGCTCGCCACCTGGAACGCCACCCGCCCGCCGTTCGTGGAGGCCGATGCGATCCGCCGCGCAACGTATTTCGGGCGCGTGGTCGGCGCGCCGGTCTACACGGTCCACACCTCGTCGGCCGAGGCGCTGGCGGCGGCGGTCGAGCAGCGCCGCCAGGGCAGCCGGGTCACGATCGAGACCTGCACCCACTACCTGACCCACGACACCACCAGCGCCGTCGGCGCGCTGGCCAAGGTCAACCCGCCGCTGCGCGATCCGGCCGACCGCGAGGCGCTGTGGGAAGGCATCCGCAACGGCGACATCGACACCGTGGCGACCGATCACATCCACCGCCCGATGTCTTCGAAGGATGGCGGGATCTGGAAGGCCCAGCCGGGATTTCCGGGGTTGGACGCGTTCCTGCCGGCGTTGTTCAGCGAGGGCCATCACCGCCGCGGCATCCCGCTGGAGCGGCTGGCCGACCTGGTGACCGCGAAACCCGCCGACGCCATGGGCCTGTCGCCGCGCAAAGGCCGGATCGTGCCCGGTGCCGACGCCGATTTCAGCATCCTCGACATGAAGTCGCGCTGGACGGTGGAGCGCTCCGGCCTTGCCACCGACGCGGGCTACTCGGTCTATGAGGGCCAGGAGATGACCTGCCGGGTGGTTCACACCATCGTGCGGGGCGGATTCGCGGTGCGGGATGGACAGCTCAATGCCGGCGCGCGCGGCACCGGCCGCTTCCTGCCCCGCCGCCTCGCCTGATCTCCCAGCGGTCGGCGCGCAGGGGCTGCGCCTAGTCACGGCGGTACCGGGCGGCGTACAGCCGGCCGGCCAGAATGTCCGGACCGTCAAGCACGGTCGCGTCGGAGGCGACCTCGCGGCCGATCCCGATCTCGCGTTCGACGCCGAACCGGCCGGCCAGCCAGTCCCGGACGGTCGCCGCCGGCAGCGGCCGGAACGGCCCCTGGTTGGGGATCTGGGCGCGGGATTCCACCTCCCGCCAGTGCCGGCCGTAGTCGGAATCGAGGTTCCGCACGCTGGCAACGACATGGCCGCCCGGTTTCAGCACACGGCGGGCCTCGTCGAGCACTCGTTCCGGCTCCGGCATGTGTTCCAGCACCTGCGGCAGGACCACGGCATCGACGCTGGCGTCGGCATGGGGTAGCACGCCTTGCGGCATCAGCTCGGTGTGCAGGCGGTCGACCGGCAGCCGTTCCTGCCGGAAGCGCTCGGCGATGAAGGTCAGGTTGTGCGGCGACAGTTCCGCCAGATGCAGCTCGGTCCCGGGACTCAGCCGGCGGCGCAGCTCGACGCTGTAGGTGCCGCCCCACGGCATCACCTCGACGACGCGTGCGCCTGCCGGCAGGTCCGGCAGCAGGTCGAGTTCGACCTCGGTCGCGGCACCTTGGCGCCGCGACACGTAGACCCCGGCCAACGGCGACTTCGCCCACACCGAGTACCCACGGAAATCGCCGATCTGGTCCCAGCTCCATTGCTGTGGGTCCCAGAGCGCGAACGGGTTGTCATCGTTGCGAATCCGGAAGAATGGATAGTCGTCCGCCTGCTTGACCGGATAGCGGGTTACCGCCGGCCGGTCGAAGCGGTTCCAGGAATGCACCTCGGCAAACGGCCGGCGCGGCGCCTTCATCGCGGGGGCCGATGGGCGCGGCCGGCCGATCGCAAGGGCGCCCTGGATCTCGAAGGTCGGGGGAACACCCATCATCTCGGCCAGTGCGGCCTTGTCGCCGATCCCGGCGTTCCAGATCGCCGCGAACCCGCGCAGGTGCGCGCTCAGCATCATATGGTAGGCGGCGCCGGCAACCGACTGCACGACCGAGAAATTGCCGTGGGTCCAGCCTTTCTGGAAACACAGGTAGATCAGTGCCGAGCATTCGGCGAAGTGATGGTTGCCGCCGGAGATCTCGTGCGCCCGCAGCTTCAGCGCCGGCTCGTCGATCACGATGAAGTGCCATTGCTGCTGGTTGCACGACGACGGCGCCTCGGTACCGTCTGCCACGATGTCGGCCAGGACCGCTCGATCGATCGGCGAGCCGTCGAAATCCCGGCAGGAGCAGCGGGTGGCGAGCAGGTCCAGGATCTCCCGCCAATCGGGTCGACGCGGTGCCGGCGCCATGGCCTCGACTGGGTCCGCCGTCATTGGTGCGTTGGCAGCAGCGCCCTTGGACATCCCGTCTTTCTCCCGTTTGCACGGGTATTCCAGCCCGCGCATCCTTGTTCCAGCAATGCGTTGACAGCAGGCCGTCGCACCGCAAAAATGTCAACAGTTGACCGATTGTCGTGGTTGCGCTCAGGCTCTGCCCCGGCGGTCGATGCGCTCTTTCGTTCGTGATCCTGCAAGGTGACGGGACGAGATGCCGGTCGACGGTGATCAGGGGACTTAAGAAGCCAGAGCGTCTACGGGGAACGGAGGTAAGCAATGAACAAGCCAATGCGCATGCTCGTCCAGGCCGCGGTCGTGCTTTCGACGGTGTCGATCGCCGCTGCAGCCCAGGCCGAGGCCGAATTCAAGCTGCGCTGGGGTCACTATCTCGGCAACAGCAAGTTCCTGAAGCCCGAGCAGGACTTCGCCAAGGCGATCGAGGAGCGCACCAAGGGACGCGTGACGATCGAGATCGCCTATGCCGGCGCGCTCGGCAAGGGCAACGAGGTTCTGACCCTGGCCGGCCGCGGCGCCATCGACATGGCCTCGGTGGTTCCAGGCTACTACGCAGACCAGCTGCGGTTCTGGAAGGCTTTCCAGATTCCGTTCGTGTTCAGCTCGCCGAAGCAGGCAATCGAGGTGTCGATCGCGTCCTACAAGGATCTGCCGCCGTTCAAGGCCGAACTCGACAAGATGAACGTGCGGTTCCTGTTCCATCAGCCGCTCGGCCAGTACTACCTGACCGGCCCGTCGCCGGACTGCGACTCGGTCGACGGTCTGAAAGGCAAGAAGGTCCGCAGCTTCGGCGCCGACATTCCGCAGGTCCAGGGTGCGATCGGCGCGGTTCCGGTGACGATCGGCGTCGGCGACATCTACGAGGCGCTGCAGCGCGGCTCGCTGGACTATTCGTTCCTCAACCCGGGCAACATCGAAGCCAACAAGCTGTATGAGCCGGGCAAATACAGCTGCGGCCCGATCATGTCGATCGCCGGCCATCTGATTGTCATCGGCAACCGGACCTGGGATCGTCTGCCCAAGGACATCCAGGACATCTTCATCGACCAGGCGGCCAAGAGCCAGGCCGAGTACATCCCGTTCCTCGATACGATCGAGGGCGAGGCGATGGAGAAGATCAAGGCGGGCGGCGGCGTGTTCAAGCCGTTCCCGGCGGCGGAGATGGCGAAGTGGCGCAAGGCCTCGCCGGATCTTCTGGCCGCCTGGGTCAAGGGCATGGAAGCCGATGGCCGCGGTGCCGAAGCCGAGGCGGTTGCCAAGCGCTGGCGCGAGTTGACCGCGAACTGATGCGGCGACCACACTGATCTCCGGCCGGTGCCCTGTCCGGGCACCGGCCGGTACCATTTGCGGAAGGCGGCCCCTGTTCCATGACCGTGATCGCAAAACTTCTGGAGCGGCTGGCCCTCGGTGTCCTCCTGGTGGGCGGGATCGGCATGCTGCTGTCGATGTTCCTCGGCACCGCCGACGTTGTCGGGACCCAGATGCTGGGCCGCCCGGTGCCGGGAGCGCTGGAGATCACCGAGAGCACCATGGTGCTGATCGTGTTCGGAGCGCTGACCTACGGCCAGATCCGGCGCAGCCACATCCGGGTCGAGCTGCTGTACACGAGGTTGCCGCCGCGCGGACGCGCGGCCCTGGATATCCTGGCCGATCTGTGCGGACTGCTGTTCTTCGGCCTGCTGCTCTGGCAGGCAATCAACGAAGCGCAGTTCAGCATGCAGATCGGCGAGGCGACCGACGGCCTGATCCGATTCCCGCTGTATCCGGCGCGTATCATTCTGGCGACCGGCACCGCGTTGCTGCTGGTGCGGCTGGTCCTGGACGTGTTCGTCGATACCCAGCGGCTGATTGACGGCACCGAACTCGAGATCCCGGTCGATCCGGCCTATGCCGATCTGATCGATCTCGACGCCAAGAAAAACTAGAGCAGCAGAGAGGTAGCGCGGTGCTGGATCCGGCCACGACGGGCATCATCGTCACGGTGGTGCTGTTCGTCATGCTTGCCCTGGGCGTGCATATCGGGGTCTCGCTCGGCCTCGGCGGCATTCTCGGCATCTATCTGGCGATCGGGCCGGATGCCGCCTGGGCGCAGCTGGCGACCATCCCGTTCAGCACCACCAACTCGTTCACCCTGGCGGTCATCCCGCTGTTCATCCTGATGGGATCGCTCGCCACCCAGGCGTCGCTGACGACCGACCTGTATCGGGCCGCCTATGCCTGGATGGGCCGGCTGCCGGGTGGGCTGGCGATCGCCACCACCATGGCGTCAGCGGCGTTCGGGGCGGCCTGCGGGTCGACCATTGTCAATGCCGCGGTGTTCACCCGGATGGCGATGCCGGAGATGGTGCGGTTCGGCTACGACAAGCGGCTGAGCGCCGGCTGCATCGCGGCGGCGGGGACCCTGGCGTCGCTGATTCCGCCCAGCATCCTGATGGTGGTCTACGCGATCATCACCGAGCAATCGATCGCCAAGCTGCTGATGGCCGGGCTGGTGCCGGGCCTCCTGTCGGCGGCGGTGTTCGTGGCCGGCATCGTGGCGATCGCCTACTGGCGGCCGGATTTCTGCCCGCGCCCGGACATCCAGATCCCATGGAGCGAGCGCTGGGAGTCGCTCAAGCACGTCTGGGGCATCGGGTTCCTGTTCGTGCTGGTGATCGGCGGCATCTACTTCGGCTGGTTCATTCCGACCTACGCCGGAGCGATCGGTGCGTTCGGCGCGTTCCTGATCGTGCTGGGCAAGGGCCGGCTGTCGCGCGCCGGCATGGTCGACACCTTCAAGGACGCAGGCACCACCACCACGGTGATCTTCATCATCGTGATCGGCGGGATGCTGTTCGCGCGGTTCCTGACTTATACCGGCCTGATCTCGGGGATCTCGGACAGCCTGCTGGCAATGGAGTTGAACCCCTACCTCTACCTGCTGTGCTTTGCCGGCCTCTACCTGATCCTCGGCATGTTCGTGGAGCCGATCGCGATCATGGTCATGACCCTGCCGATCATGTTCCCGATTCTGGTCGGCGCCGGCTTCGACCCGATCTGGCTGGGGGTGATCTCGGTGAAGCTGGCGGAGATCTCGCTGCTGACCCCGCCGGTCGGGCTCAACGTCTACGTGGTGCGCAGCGCCTCGCCGGTTCCGCTCAGCCTGGAAGAGGCGTTCGCCGGCGTGACGCCGTTCGTGCTGATGGACGTGTTCACCCTTGGACTGCTGATCGCGTTTCCGGCGATCTCGCTGTTCCTGCCGAACCTGATGAGCTACTGACCGGTCGCCCGCAGCGCCTGGGTCAGCGGCCCGAGGTCGGGCGCGCGATCGAGACCGAGCACCGCTGCCTGAACGGCGGCCGCCGCGTCGGTGGTGAGGGTCCGGCCGGCGTTGTTCGCGAACTTTGCCAAGACGGCATCCGGGGCGACCGGCCGCCCAGGCGCGCCGCGCACGTCGTCGACCCGCACCCGGCGAACCGCGCCGTCGGTCAGGCGCGCCTCGAGGGCGGCTTCGAAGCGGTGCGGGAACCGGTGGCCCTCCATCGGCCGCCATGCCATGCGCCGCGCCACCGACGCGATCTCGGGTGCAGGCGGTCCGGCAAACGTGTCGACATCGATCCGGCCGTCGACCAGCAGGGCGGCCAGACAGTAGGCCAGCCCCCATTTGCCATCGTAGCCGCTGGCCGGATGCTGGCGACGCTCCCACGGCTCGCAGATCAGCGGGGCTTCCGGTTGCGGCACCTCGCAGATCAGCGACTCAAGGGTCTCGACCGTCAGCCCGCCGTCGATCAGGTCCTGCAGGGCTTCCAGGAACGGGTGGATGTAGTGGCAGCAGGGGTACAGCTTGAATGCGGCGTCCGGCAGGTGCCAGACGGTGCCGAGATCGTCCAGCGCCCGGTCGAGCCGGCCGGCCGCTTCGGGATCGCGGGCGAACGCCGCCAGGAATCCGAACCGGCCCTCCAGAATGCTGGCGGGGCCAGTCATCCCGGACTGCGCCAAAGCGGCCGCCGCGATCCCGGTGTGCGCCGCCCATCCGGGGTGCAGCGCCTTGACGGTGCTGCCGTCGCTCAGGAACTCCATCAGCCCGGACGCCTGGCTGCCGGCGATGCCGATCGCCGACACCGCGGCCGCCTCACCCAACTGCCCGACCACGCTGGCGGCAACCGCCCCGCCGATCGCCCCGCCGACCGCCGAGATCTGGAAGCCGTTGGCCTGGAACGCGCCCGGCGCTGACAAGCCAAGGCGGATCATCACCTCCCAGGCGGCCAGATAACCGGCCAGCAGGGACCCGCCGTCGCTGCCGGCCTCCTCAGCAGCCGCCAAAGCGGCCGAAGCCGCAACCGCGCTGCCGTGCACCACCGAGCGGGTGTGCGTGTCGTCGAACTCCAGCGAATGGATCAGCGATCCGTTCAGCAGCGCCGCCGCGGTCGCGGTCAGCCCGTTGGACCCTCCAAGGCCGGTCGACCGGCCGGTGTTCCCGCCGATCCGTCGTGCCGCCTCCACCCAGCGCTGCGAGAGCGGAACGGTCGACGCCGCCAACCCGACGCCGAGGGCATCCAGCAGGTGCAGCTTGGCCGCCTCCACGACCGGGGCCGGGACCTCGTCCAGGCGCAGGGTCGTGGCGAAACACGCGATGCGCCGGGCTGTGGTCATGCCCTGCCCTGGATCTCGGCAGCGGCCCGCAGACCGGCGATCCGGCCGAGGCCGAGGGCAGTCAGCAGGCCGTTGCCCGAGGCGTATCCGCCGGCGCCGGACTGTCCGCTGATCCCGGCCGCGGCCCCGCCACCGGCGAACAGATTCGGCACCGCCGTGCCGTCCGGCCGCATCACCCGGGCGTCGGCGTCGACCAGCAGGCCGCCCTGGGTGTGGAACAGCCCCGGCTTCACCCGCACGACGCCGAGCGGCGGCTGCAGCGGCGCAAGGTTGAAATGCGTGCGGCCGAACGCGTCCGGTGCCTCGCCGCGTGCGGCGGCGTTGTAGGCGGCCACCGTGGCGGCCAGGCCCTGCGGGTCGAGTTCCATCGCGTGCGCCAGAGCCTGCGGTGTATCGGCCCAGCGCACGCCGCCCATCGCCGCCATCTCGGCGTACTCTTCCTCGTGCTCGGCGATCGCGTGGATGCGCCGGTCGTAGACCGCGTAGGCGAACTCGCCCTGCGCCATCACGTCGGGTGCGAAGCCGGAGTAACCGGCATCCTCGTTGCCGAAGCGCGTGCCGTCGACGCTGACCAGGATCCCGCCCTTCTCGATGGTGGTCCAGGACAACAGGCTGCCCTGGGGGTAGGCGACAGCTGCGTAACCCTGGTAGGCGCCCATGTTGCCGAGCGCGGCGCCGACCTGTTCGCCCCAGGCGACCGCCTCGCCGGTGCTGCCGAGCGCGCCGAAATAGTCGGCGGCGGCAATCTCCGGGCACCAGCGGGCCACCATCTCTCGATTGCCGGCGAAGCCGTTGGTCGCCAGCAGCAGCTTGCGGCAGGCGATAACCTCTCCACCGACCCGTGCTCCGACGACGGCGCCGCCCTCGACCACCAAGCCTTCGGTCGGGTTGCCTACCGCCAGCGGGATTCCACGATCATTAACACACCGCAACAGATCGTCGACCAGATCCTGGCCGCGGCGTGACCGTGGCGCGTGCAGGCGTGGGACCGAGTGGCCGACGTGCTTGTACTCGGTGATCAACCCCATGCGGGCACCGAGATCGTCGATCAGCCATTCGACCAGGGATGCCGACTGTTCGGCCATCAGGCGGGTCAGCGGATCGGCGTCGTGGTGCCTGCTGACGCCCATCAGGTCGGTGACCATCCGGTCTGGCGAGTCCTCGATGCCGGCGTCGCGCTGGTAGCGGCTGCCGGCCCCCGGCACCGATCCGGTGCTGAGCGAGGAGTTGCCGCCGGGGCGGTCCATCTTCTCGACGATCGCCACCTGGATGCCGGCGTCGTGCGCGGCGACCGCGGCGGCAAGGCCGCAGGCGCCGGCACCGATCACCAGCAGGTCGAGCGTGTCTTGTGCACTCACGGGCGGGCGCCTTTGGTCATGTCCGCGACCGTCCGGTCCCACGGAGCGGCCAGCAGCGCCGGATCAAGCGCGATCAGCCGTTCCAGTAGCGGCGCCATCGCCGGATAGGGGGCGGCCACGATGCCGACGATCTTGTCGCGGATCTCCGCCGGATCGAACGGCCGGTCCGGCCCGCCGCGCGCGCTCAGGCACTCCTGCGTCACCTTGGTGCCGTCGGTGGCTTCGACGGTTACCCGGGCCGGCCGGTCGTTCGGCCATTCCGGTTCCGGATCGAATGCCCCGATCGACACGGTCTCGCGCAGTGCCGCCGTTGCCGGGTCGCCCAGGGTCGAGGCGTGGAACGCCTCGGCACCGGCGTGACCGTGGCGGGCGGTCGAAGCCAGGATGTGCTGCATGGAGAACTTGGCGGCGAGGGTCGTGGCCGGGTGTACGTTGTCGAGCTTCCGGCCGCGCCAGTGGGTGTCGATGTGGATGTTCTTGACCGACGCGCCGCCGCCAGGGACCTGTTCCAGGGCCGCCAGCATCGCCTCGACGGCTGAGTGGGCGTACTGGCAGCAGGCGTGCAGCTTGTGATAGCCGTCGGCCAAGGCCCAGGCGGACCCGAGCTCGACAGTGAGCTCGTCCGGGTGGGTGTGGCCACCGAAGGCGGCCGCGTAGACGTCGTGCAGGCTCTCCGGCCGACCGGTGATGCCGACCGTCGCCCAGTCGACGGCGCGCAGGCCGGACCAGGCGCCGACGCCCGGCCAGACGTTGCGGACCAGCGCGCCCTGGACGGTGTGGTTGAACGGTCCCGGCACGACCATGGTGGCGGCTGAACCGATGGCGGCGGCCGCCGTTTCGGCCGGCAGTCGGCGCAGGGCGGCGACCGTGGCGGCCGCGCCGACCGCCGCCAGGCTGCCGTGCGGATGCAGGGTCAGGGTCGACCAGGTGAAGGCGCGGGCCACCCGGGCCGAGGTCTCGTAGCCGATGGCGAGTGCGCGCAGGGTGTCCTCGCCGGACGCGCCGATCGCCTCGGCCTCCGCCAGCAGGGCGGGAACGCAGTACAGCCCGGCGTGGCAGATCACCCGGCGGTAGCCCTCGTCGAGTTCGCACCAGTCGGCGGCGCTGCCGTTGGCGGTCGCCGCGGAGTATCGGTCGAGCCTCTGGCCACGCGCGTTGAACACGGTGGCCTCGGCCGCGCCCGATGAACGCGCCATGCCGTCGTGCAGGCCGATCAACTCCGGCTCGTCGCGGGCCGCCACGATCGCCGCGAGGTCGTCGGCCAGCACCACGGCGGCGCGGCGCTGGATCGCCGGCGGAATGTCGGACCAACGCACGGTCGACGACCACCGGGTCAGGTTGGCGAGGCCTTCGGCGATGCGGGCGGCGTCGGATGACGAAGGTTTGGTGCCGTCCATGTCGATCACTCCCCGGCTGCGCGTGACGCGCCACTGCCCGTGACCGCCTTTTGCAGGGCGGAGATCGCGTCGGCGGTCGGCATGACGTCGGCGTATTTCGCGTTCATGTCCCACAGGTTGGCGGCGTGCGAGGTCGGGCTGCGGTCGTAGACGCATTCCTGCGGGACGATGACCTTGAAGTTGTAGGCGAAGGCGTCGCTGACCGAGGACCGCACGCAGCCGCTTGTGGTGCAGCCGGTCACGAACAGGGTGTCGGCGCCCAGGTCGATCAGGTGGCTGACCAACGGGGTGCCGAAAAACGCGCTCGGATGCTTCTTCGGCAGCAGCACGTCACCCTTCCGGGGCGCGACCTCGGCGACGAACTCGTAGCCCTTGGCGTCGATGGTCATGATCGACGGCACCTTCTCGGCCAGCCGGCCGGAATCGGTGTCGGCGTTTTTCGGCGCCACGTGCGGGTACAGCACCGGCAGGCCAAGCCGCCGGAATTCGGCAAGCAGCGGGGCGATGTGGTCGACGGCGGCCCAGCCGACGTCGCCGCAGGCGGTCGGGTACTCCGTGATGGCGTCCCAGTAGGGCAGGCGCCTAGTGCCGACGGTGCGGTACTGGACGTCGATGATCAGCAGCGCCGGTCGGACGCCGACCCCGCCGGAGCGGCCGAATCCGGCGGCTTCGTAGCGCCGCTCCTCCTCCTCGGTGATGACGCTGCTCCAAGGGCGCATTATGGCCTCCCAACCGATGATTCGACGCCGTAAAATTGTCGACAGTTGACGGAGCGTCCGGCGCGTTGTCAAGATGCCGATGGCGCGCTTCCGCCCTTTCCCGAACGCGGCTGACCGATGGACCGACCCATGCAATTGCCGAAACACGACCGCTACGACTACGTCCCGCTCAGCCGCCGACCCGACTACTCCTGGCCCGACGGCAAGCGCTTGGCAGTGTGCTTCTGCAACAACATCGAGGTGTTCGGTTTCCTGTCCGGGCTTGGCAGCGACAGCACGGTGCTGAACGCGCCGCAGACCACCCGCAACTACGCCTGGCGCGACTACGGCAACCGGGTCGGCCAGTGGTACCTGTTCGACCTGCTCGACGAGATGCAGGTCCCTGCATCGCACAATCTCAATTCGCTGCTGCTGGACGACTGCCCGGAGATCGGCGAGCGGATCCGCCAGCGTGGTGACGAGGCGGTCGGGCACGGCCGCACCAACGCCGAGCGCCAGGACGTGCTGAACGAGGCCGACGAGGCCCGGCTGATCGCGGAGTCCACCGACGGCATCGCCCGTCATATCGGAACGCGGCCCAAGGGCTGGCTCGGGCCGTATCTGGCGCAGACCCCGGTCACGCTCGATCTGCTGAAGGAGGCCGGCTACGACTATGTCATGGACTGGCCGGCCGACGACCAGCCGTTCTGGATGCGCACCCGCTCCGGGCCGCTGCTGTCGGTGCCGTACTCGATCGAACTGAACGATTCCCCGGCCATGGTGTTCCGGCAGCACTCGGCGCGCGAGTTCGAGGACATGATCGTCGACCAGTTCGACGAGATGCTGCTGCAGTCGGCCAAGTGGCCTCTGGTGTTCACCGTGGTGATCCATCCGTTCGTGATCGGCCAGCCGTTCCGGCTGCGCGCCCTGCGCCGGGCGATGGAGCGGATCCTGGCCAAGCGCGACCAGCTGTGGGTCACCACGCCGGGCGAGATCGCCCGCTACTGCGCCGACCTGCCGGCCGGGATCATCCCGGGATCCTGATCCGGCCGGCCCACGGGTCGACGATCCGGGAGACCGCGTCGGCCACCGCCAGCAGCGCCCCGTCGGCGAACCTGAATCCGACCATCTGGACCGCCAGCGGCAGGCCGTTCGGGCCGTCGCCGACCGGGATCGCCACCGTCGGAACGTGCAGCAGGGTCCACAGCGACTGCAGGATCGGGCTGCCGGTGTGGCTGTCGCTCAGGACGTCGGCTTCGCCGGACGCTGCCAGGGTCAGCACCGCGTCGACGTCGCGGTAGTGGCCCTCGAACGCCACCCGGCTGTGGGCCGCATAGTCGAGGGCGGCTTTCAGATCCGCCGGGCTGATGCCGGTGCGGTTCTCGGCGTGGCTGCGCAGGCCGTCGTGCAGGCGGTCGCCGTAGGCGCGGGCGTGTGGCAGGAACGCGGCCCTGCCCTCGCCGCGCATCACGGTTTCCTTGGCATCGTTCAGGTTGCGCAACGAACTCGGCAGTTCACGTACGATTGCCGTGGCGCCGGCGGCTTCGAGCTTCCGCACGGCGGTATCGAGGGCGGCGTGGGCATCGTCCGAGGCAGTGTCAGCATAGGGCGTGCGGCACACCGCGATGCGCAGACCGCGGATCTCCGGAGCGGCTTCGGTCGGCAAGCCGCACACCGCGGCGATCAGGGACAGGTCGGCGACGCTGCGGCCGTACCAGCCGATGGTGTCGAGGGTCGCTGCGTACAGCTTGGCGCCTTCGCGGCTGACGGCCCCCCAGGTCGGTTTCATGGCGTAGACCCCGCAATAGGCGGCCGGGCGGATCACCGATCCGCCGGTCTGGGTTCCCAGGGTCAGCGGGACCTGAAGGTCGGCGACCGCGGCGCCCGAGCCGCTGGACGATCCGCCGGCGGTGCGCGCCGGGTTGTGGGGATTGAAGGTGCGCGGCAGGCGACCGCCGGACGCGAACTCGATGGTGTCGGTCTTGCCAAGCGGGATGCCGCCGGCGGCGCGCAGCAGGGCGACACTTCCCGCGTCGTCGATGGCGATCCGGTCGGCGTGCAGCGGTGAATTGTGGGTTCCGGGCAGTCCGGCGACGTCGATCACGTCCTTCACCCCGAACGGCACGCCATGCAACGGGCCGCGCCGGGTGCCGGCAGCCTGTTCGGCGTCCAGGCGGGCGGCGGCGGCCAGCGCACCGCCGCGGTCGACGTGCAGCCAGGCCCGCACGGCGCCGTCGCGGCTGTCGATCCGCTCCAGGCAGGACTGCACCAATGCGGTGGCGGTGAGCGACCCCTCGGCGATCGCCCGGACGGCTTCGGAGGCGGTCAGGTGTGCGGGCGTCATCCGGTGGTCCTCGTCGACTGTTCGCGATCGGTGGTCGCGTTGAACACCAGCGCCGACTCCAAGGCGTCCGGAAGCGGGTGGGGGAGGCGGGCGATGCTCTCGGCCATGCTGCGCCGCAGCCGTGCCGCCCGGCCGTCACGCGGCGGTGCCGGCGGGGGCGGGGCATAGCGGTCGGGCAACCGGTCCGGTTCGGGGGGACGCCGGTCGCCAAGCCCGACCAGCGGGTCGAGCGCCGCCGCAATGCGGATCAGGACGGCTTCGCCGAACGCCGGCCCCGCCAGTTGGACGTTCATCGGCAGGCCGTCGGGGTCAAGCCCGGTCGGCAGGCACAGCGCCGGCAGCCCGGACAGGCTGAACGGTGCCATGGTGGAATCGCCGGTGAAACGGATGCAGCCCTGTTCGTCGTCGAGGCGCGGCGCCGGCGTGGCGGTGCCTAGGCACAGCAGGGCGTCGCAGCCGGCCATCGTGTCGAGAACGGCTGCGGACAGGGTGCGGCGCCAGCGTAGCGCATCGAGGTAGTCGGCTGCCGTGACCCCGGCGGCGGCTTCCAGCTTGTCGCGCAGGGCGGAACCGATCGGTGCCGAGGGGGCGTCGAGCCAGCGCCGGTGAATGGCGAAGCTCTCGCAGGCGTTGATGATCCGCCCGCAGGCCCGGAAGTCGCGGGCGCCGTGGGGCAGGGCGCGCTCGACGGTCCGTGCGCCCAGCCTTGCGAGGGCGTCGACCGTTCGCGCGAATCCTTCGGCGATGGCCGGGTCGGTGACCGGATCGGAATCATGGGACGGGCGAACCACGGCGACGCTCAGCCCTTCCAGGGTCCGGGCGGTCGCCGTCGAAGCGGTAAAGGTGGTGGCGGCACTGCCGGGGTCGGCCGGATCGAACCCGGCGATCGCCTGCAGCACCAGACCGGCGTCCTCGGCGGTGCGGGCCAGCGGGCCGATGTGATCCTGGGACGGACAGTTCGGCAGCATCCCCGTGCGCGGCACCAGACCATAGGTCGCCTTCAGCCCGACCAGCCCGCAGGCGGCGGCCGGCAGGCGAACCGATCCGCCGGTGTCGGTGCCGAGGGTGAACGGTACCATGCGGGCCGCGACCGCCGCCCCCGCCCCGGTGCTGGAGCCACCGGTGAAGTGGTCGGGGTTCCACGGGTTGCGGGCCGGCGCCATCGGCAGGTCGTCGTACACCGCGCCGGTGCCGGTCCCGAATTCGTAGGTGTTGAGCTTGCCGATCAGGATGGCGCCGGCGTCGCGTAACCTGCGGTGGACCGTGGCTTCGGCGCCATCGCCGATCGGCAACCGCGAGTTGGCACGGGTCGGCATCTCGGTGGTGCGCAGGATGTCCTTCAGACCGTAAGGGATGCCGTGCAGTGGCCCACGGCGGCGCCCGGCCCGGATCTCGGCGTCGGCCTGATCGGCACGGCCCCGGGCACCGGCAAGGTCGAGCACGACCCAGGCGCGCATGACCGGATCCAGCCGTTCAATCCGCTCGAGGCAGGACTCCACCAGCGTTCGTGAGGTCAGCGACCCGGCGGCGATGGCGTGGGCGGCCTCGGCCAGGGACAGGTGGCAAGGATCGGGCAACGGGACCTCCGGAGCACCGCGGCCGAACGGAGCGGTTCCGTGGAGTCAGGTCCGCTCCGGTCATGCTGTCAACAGTTTGCAGGCATCCAGCGTGCGGAACGGTGCGGATCAACGGCTTTCGGTCAGGACGAAATCGGTCTCTACCGTCGAGTAGGGGTTCGACACTCCGAGTTCGGTAGCCTTGGCCGGGTCGTCGTGGTGCACGAAGCTCCGGATCAGGCTCTCCTTCACCCCGAAAACCGCGTCCTCGGCCAGGTAGGGATCATCATCCACGAAGATGTGAGTGGTCACGGTCTCATAGCCGTCGGCCGAGACGATGTAGTGCAGGTGCGCCGGCCGGGTGTTGCCGCGGCCCATGGCGCGCAGCATCTGGCCGACCGGCCCGTCGTCCGGGATGCCGTAGTAGCAGGGCTTGATCGTCCGGTACCAGAAGCGCCCGTCGGGGCCGGTTCTGAACACCCCGCGCAGATTGTGCTCCGGCTGAATGCCGGGCTGCTGGCTGTCGTAGAACCCGTCATGGCTGGTCTGCCACGTATCGACCACGGCGCCGGTGATCGGCTTTCCCTCGGTATCGACGACCTTGCCGGTGACCACCAGCGGCTCGCCCTTGCCGTCGTCGGAGATCGTCGCCCCCATGGGACGGGCCGGTGCGTTCTCGACATGGAACGGGCCGAGCACGGTGTTTTCGGTGGCGCCGGTCGGCCGGCGCGTGTTGATGGCGTCGACCAGCATGGACACGCCCAGCACGTCGGACAGCAGGATGTACTCCTGGCGCCGGTCGTCGCACATCTGGCCGGTGGCGGTCAGGAACCGGATCGCCGCCATCCACTCGTCCTGGGTCGGCTCGACCTCCTTCACCACGGCGTGCAGGTGCCGGATCACCGATCCCATGACCTCGGCCATCCGCGGCGTGCCCGCCCCGGTCATCCGCTCGATCACCGCATCGGCGGAGTTGGCCTCGGTGAAATAGGTGATGTCGATGTCTTTCCGCACCGAATCGGTCATATGCAACCTCCCCGACTTCCAGGTGAACTCGACCGTGCATCCAGTCTTGATACCGGTGCGGAGATGGCTGGTCCACGCCGCGCACCCGGACGCAACCGGCGCCTATTCCGCGGGGCGGTGCAGGGCCGCCGGGGTGACGGCACTGTCAGCGGCGGTTCCGCGGCTTCGGGACAGCAGGGTGTAGGCGGTCGGCACCACGAACAGGGTCAGAACCGTGCCGAAGGTCATGCCGCCGACGATCACCCAGCCGATGGCCTGCCGGCTCTCCGCCCCGGCGCCGTGCGCCAGGGCCAGCGGCACCGCGCCGCCGACCATGGCGCCGGTGGTCATCAGGATCGGCCGCAGCCGCAGCGTCGCCGCTTCAACCACCGCGTCGAGCGCCGACTTGCCTTCGTCCCGCAGGCGGTTGGCGAACTGCACGATCAGGATGCCGTGCTTGGTGATCAGGCCGATCAGCGTGATCAGCCCGATCTGGCTGTAGATGTTGAGGGTTCCGCCGGTGAGGTGCATCGCGCCGAGCGCGCCCGCCATCGACAGCGGCACCGTCAGCATGATGATGAACGGGTCGACGAAACTCTCGAACTGGGCCGACAGCACCAGGTAGATGAAGCCGAGCGCCAGGATGAAGATGAAAACGAGGCTGGCGCCGGTCTGCTTGAACTCGCGGGAGATGCCGCCGTAGTCGTGCCGGGTGCTGGTCGGCAGGATGCGGTCGGCGGTCTCCTCCAGGTAGGTCAGGGCCTCGCCCAGCGTGTAGCCGGGTGCCAGGTTGCCGGTGATCTTGGCGGCGCGCAGCTGGTTGAAGCGGTTCAGTGCCTTCGGCGAGACGGTTTCCTCGACCGACATCAGGTTCGACAGCTGCACCATCCCGCCGTCGTGGCCGCGGACGTAGATGTCCTGCAGGTCGCCGGGGGTACGCCGGTCGCCCGGGGCGACCTGCACGATGACGTCGTACTGTTCGCCGTTGGAATTGAACCGGGTCACCTTGCGGCCGCCCAGCAAGGTTTCCAGCGTGCGTCCGACGGTTAGCACGCCGGCGCCGATGTCGGCGATCCGGTCACGGTCCAGCTCGACCTCGATCTGCGGCTTGTTCAGCTTCAGGTCGCTGTCCAGGTTGATCAGCTTGTCGTTCGCCGACACCGCCTCAAGGAACTGCTTCACGTACAGGTCAAGCTGCTCATAGGGTTCGGCGGTCAGGATCAGGAACTCGATCGGCCTGGCCCGCGGGCTCTGTCCGAACGACCCGGGGTTGTTCACCGAGGCGCGCAAACCGGCGACCTTGCGGATCTTCGGCTGCAGCTGGCCGGCGATGTCCATCTGCGAGCGTTCCCGCGTCTCCCAGTCGTCAAGTTGCGAGAACGAAATGAAGTCGGTCACTTCGGGCGAGCCGGAGATGATGAAGTAGCGGCTGACCTCCGGGACCTTGGTGAGCAAGGTCTCGACCTGAAGTCCGTATCGGCTGGTGAAGTCGATGGTCGAGCCTTCCGGGGCCGAGCCGGCGATGAACAGAACGCCACGGTCCTCGATGGGCGCCAACTCGGACTTCAGCGATGTCAGCAGGAAGTACGAGCCGCCGGCGACCGCGATCACCAAACCGACGATCAACCACCGGACGGTCAGGGTGCCGACCAGCAGGCGTCGGTAGCCGCTGTTGAGGGCGTCGAACCCACGCTCCAGGAACCCGGCAATCGGTCCCGGCTTCTCATGGTCGCGCATCAGCTTGGAGCACATCATCGGGCTCAGGGTGAGGGCGACCATGCCCGACACCAGCACCGCCGCCGCCAGCGTCAGCGCGAACTCCGTGAACAGCTTGCCGGTCCGGCCCGGCGAGAACGCAACCGGCGCGTAGACCGCGGCCAGGGTCAGGGTCATCGCGACCACGGCGCCGGAAATCTCGCCGATGCCGACGATTGCCGCGCGGAACGGCTTCATGCCGTTCTCGATGTGCCGGTGGATGTTCTCCAGCACGACGATCGCGTCGTCGACCACCAGGCCGATCGCCAGCACCATGGCCAGCAGGGTCAGCGTGTTGATGGAGAAACCGAGTGCGTACATGAACGCGCACGCCCCGATCAGCGACACCGGAATGGTGACCAGCGGCACCAGGGTGGCGCGGACGGTGTGCAGGAAGAAGAAGATCACCAGGACGACCAGCACCACCGCCTCGGCGATGGTCATGAACACCGCCTCGATCGATCGGTCGATGAAGATCGACTTGTCGTAGGCGACCTCGGCGTTCATTCCGGCGGGCAGGTCGTGCTGGATGTCGGGCATGGCCTCGCGCAGCGCCACCGAGACGTCGAGCGGGTTGGCGACGGCCTGCTTGACGATGCCCAGGATGACCGCGTTGTCGCCCTTGTAGCGGGTGGTGCGGCGCTCGTCCTCGGGCCCGATCTCGACGCGGGCCAGATCGCCGATCCGCACCGCGAAGCCGGCGGCATCCTTCACCACGATCCGGCGGAACTGCTCCGGCGTCGTCAGGCCGGTGCGCGACAGCACCGTGAACTCGCGGTCCAGGCTCTCGATCCGACCCGACGGCACCTCGACGTTCTGCTGGCGCAACGCGTTCTCGATGTCCTGCACCGTCAGGTCGTAGGCGGCCATCCGGGTGCGGTCGACCCAGATCCGCATGGCGTAGCGCCGTTCGCCGAAGATCCGGACTTCCGCCACGCCGGGCAGGTTCTGCAACCGGTCGCGGATGTAGCGGTCGGCGTAGTCGGAGATCTCGATCGGGCTGTGCCGGTCGCTGGTGAACGCGATGAAGATGATCGACTGGGCGTCGGCCTCGACCTTGGCGATCACCGGTTCGTCGACTTCGTCGGGCAGGCGGCCGCGCACCCGGCTGACCCGGTCGCGCACGTCGCTGGCGGCGACGTCGGAATCGGCGCTGAGCAGGAAGCGCACCGTGATGCGGCTGGTCTCCGGCCGGCTGACCGATTCCAGGATCTCGATGCCCTCGATGCCGGCGATCGACGCCTCCAGGATCTGCGTCACCTGGCTTTCGATGATCTGGGCGCTGGCGCCGGGGTAGTTGGTGGCGACCGAGACCACCGGCTGGTCGATGTTCGGGTATTCGCGGACCGTCAGGCGGAAGAACGAGACGATGCCGATCAGCAGGACCAGCAGACTGACGACGGTCGAGAACACCGGCCGCCGAATGAAGAACTCCAGCGTTCCCATGTCAGGACTTGCCCGCCCCCGGCCCGTTCACGACGTCGACCTGCGCGCCGTCCCGCAATTGCTGGTGGCCGGCGGTCGCGACCACCGCGTCGGCGCTCAAGCCGCTGCGCACCTCGACGAAGCCGGGGAGGCGCTGACCGATGGATACCGGGGTCCGGACGGCCTTGCCGCCGTCGATGCGGTAAACGAACAGCTTGCCGGCATCCTGGAACAGCGCGGCCTCCGGCATGATGACGGCGTTCGGCCGTTGCTCGAGAACGATGCGGATGCGCGCGAACAACCCGGGCAGGAGCTGGCGATCCGGATTGTTGACCCGGGCGCGCAGCCGGACCGCCCGACCGTCGACATCGACGATCGGGTCAACCGCCACGATCTCGCCGACGATGGTCTCGCCCGGACGGGCGTCCACGGTCATCCGCACCGGCAGGCCGACGCGGAGGTTCGGCAGGTACGTCTCCGACACCCGGAAATCGACCTTCAGCGGGTCGATGCTGGCCAGCTCGACGATGCTGTCGCCCGGACTGAGATAGGCGCCGGCGCTGATCGAGCGGAAGCCGACCACCCCGGCAAACGGCGCGACGATCTTGGTCTTGGCGAGCCGGGCCTCGGCCAGCGTCAGGTTGGCGCGCGCGGCGTGGAACGCGGCGGAGGCTTCATCGCGGGATCGTAACGTTCCAGTGCCCTGGCTGGCGAGGGTCGACGCACGCTCGTAGTTGGCGGTCGCCAGATTGACGTCGGATCGCGCCTTGGCAAGTTCGGCGCTCAGGATGTCGGCGTCCAGCTCAATCAGGACGGCACCCGCCTCGACCCTGTCCGCTTCCTGGAAGTTGATGCGGGCGACCCGGCCGGGAATTTCCGGCGAGACCACCACCGACTCGTTTGCCACCAGGGTCCCGAAGGCCCGGATGTCCTCGACGATGGTGTCGAGGGTCACGGCCACGGCTTCCACCGCCACTCGGGCCCGCGCCGGCACCGGCGCGGGGTTGGCGTTTGCCGGAGCAACCGTCGATTGCGACTGCTGGAGCACGAACACGCCACCACCAAGCGCCAGCGCGATTGCCGCGCCCAGGACGACGGACCATCTACGTGTTGCCATTGCCGGCTTGTCTCACGATGTGGGTTCTGAACCTGTGGAACGAGGTCTGAACCGCGAAGATGCTGGATCCGGGAAATAGAACTACGCCTCATCATATCGTAAGGATGATGCTGCGGGAACGATCTACCGTCCGTGATCGTCCATTCATCGAATGCGTTGCAAATGCTATAAGCATTGATTGAAATTGAACCAGCGAGATATCACAGGATCACCGCATGCCGGTACATCGGGCAATCGTAATCGAAGACACCAAAGGCGACCGGGAGTTGATGCTGGAGCTGCTGCTTGCGTCCGGAATCGCGGATGTGACCGGTTACGCAGCGTTCCCGAAGTCGTTCGACAGGCCGATCGAGGATGATTGCCTGGTCGTCCTCGATCTGGTCCTTGGGGCTGGCGTCGACGGTGTCCAGGCGCTGGAGAAGCTGGCAGCCGCGGAGGTTCAGCAGGCTCCGGTGATGATCGTCAGTGGGCAGCTCGCGTCCATGTTGGGAGTGGTCGAGAGCTACGGCCAAGCGCTGGGCCTGAACATTGTGGCGACGATCGAGAAGCCGATACCGCCTGATGCGTTTCAGAAAGTGATGAGCCAGATGACCGGCGACAAGGTCGACTGAGCCGCCGCTGCCGGCGACGTGCCGACCGTCAGGGGCCTACCACCTGATTTCGGCCGTTGGCCTTGGCCTTGTACAAGTTCTCGTCCGCGGCGTTCAGAGCTGTCTCGAGTTCGGTATCCATATCGACGACGGTGCAGGAAGCGCCGAGGCTGATCGTCACGCACTCGGCGGCGGTTGCACCAACGTGCGCGATGCCAAGCTGCGCCACGGCGGCACGCATGCGCTCGGCGATTTCCCGGGCGCCTTCGGCCGGGGTCTCCGGCAGGAGGCACACGAACTCCTCGCCACCGTAGCGGGCCACCAGGTCCGCCGGACGATGCACGGTCGTCCTCAACGCATTGGCGATCTGCTGAAGGCAGGCGTCGCCCTCCTGATGCCCGTAGCGATCGTTATAGTGCTTGAACTGATCGACATCGATCAGGATGACCGACACCGACCGGGCGTGCCGGCGCGCCCGCTGCCATTCGACGGCGGCGTACTCATCGAACCGTCGGCGGTTCGCGATACCGGTCAGGCCGTCCAGATAGGCGAGGTTGGTCAGGTGATCGCGATGGCGCTTCAGTTCCAGATGGGTGCGGACCCGGGCGCGGGTGATCGAGGCGTTGATCGGCTTGGCGACGTAGTCGACGGCGCCGAGGGCGAGCCCGGCTTCCTCGTCGGTCTTCTGGTCGAGGGCGGTGACGAAGATCACCGGGATCTGGGCGGTGATCGGGTTGTCTTTCAGGCGCCGGCACACCTCGTAGCCATCCATCCCGCCCATCACCACGTCCAGCAGGACGATATCCGGCAGTTCGGACTCGGCGGTCGCAATCGCCGACGCGCCGTCGGTGCAGAACAGGATCTCGCCGTCATCCTCCAGAACCGCGGCCAGAAGATCGATGTTGGTCGGCTCGTCGTCGACGATCAGGATCTTCGGCAGGGGGGCGGCGTCAGGCATCGTCGGAGCCTATCTCGATCTGATACAGGGCGGCAATTGCACGCAGCGCCGTGCGCGCGGCAGGGTAGTTCAGCGCCCCCAGATCGGCAGCCAGTTGCTCAAGGTCGCCGGACGCCCGTTCGTCGCACATTGACCGCAGGTCATCCAGTCGCCGCCGGACCGACATGCGGTTGGTGGCCAGCCCGCGGTCCATCTCCCCCATCAGCTCAGCCAACCCGGAGCGATCGATCGCGGGCGCCGGTGCGGCTGGCGGTTGGACCGGCTCCCGGGGTGTCGTGAGTTCGTCCAGTGCCGCGAACAGTGTTGCGTGCGCCCGGGTCAGCGCGGTCAGATCGGGCCGTCCGCCGTCGGATTGCTTCAGCGCGGTTTCCACCGCTCGGGCTTCCGTTGCCAGCTCCTCGCTGCCGATGGTTCCAGCCAGGCCAACGATGGTGTGGGCGAGGCGTTGCGCCTCCGCTCGCTGATCGCGCTCCAGCTGATCGGCGAGGGTCGCCGGAGCGTCGCGATAGGTCGCGGCAAACTGGTGGGCCGCCCGCTGCAGTGCTTTCAACGGCAGGCCGAGGCGCCTGGACGCGGCTGCCAGGTCAAGGGCCGGAGCCGCACCCTGCTGAACCGGTTCTGCGGCAACCTCGGCCGTACGGCCTTCTGGTTTCTGTGGCTGCCGCGTCCCGCCCCCCGTCCAGCGCTCCAGCGTGTCCAGGAGCTTGCGGACGTCGACGGGCTTGGCCACGTGATCGACCATCCCGGCGGCCATGCAGCGCTTGCGCTCGTCGTCGGTGACGTGCGCGGTCATCGCAATGACCGGAATGTGGGCCAGCCGGTCGTCGGCGCGAATCCATCGCGTGGTCTCGTACCCGTCGATTTCCGGCATCTGCAGGTCCATCAGGATGGCGTCCGGTAGCTGGCCGTCGCCGCGCAGCATCGACAGCGCCGTGGTTCCGGTGTCGGCGATCGCAACCGTGACTCCCACATCCTCCAGAATCTCCCGGGCGATCTGCTGGTTGATCTCGTTGTCCTCGACCAGCAGGATCCGAAGACCCTGCAGGGCGGGCCTGGGAGCGGTTTCCCGATCGCGATCCGCGCCGCTGACCGCGTGGGTCTGCGCGCCGGCATCGAGCGCCTCGGCAATGCCGTCAACCAGCATCGAGACGTTCACCGGCTTGACCAGGACCTTGAGTATCCCGACTTCCTGCGCGCGCTTCACGACGTCGGCGCGCGAGTGGGCGGTCACCATCAGGATCGACGGCACGGCGTCCGGCGTCGACAGTTCGTTCAGGCGCTGGGCGGTGGTGATGCCGTCCATGCCCGGCATCTTCCAGTCCACCAGGACAAGGTCGAACGGTTGGCCGCGCAACTGCGCTTCGGCGAAGGTACTGAGGGCGGCAGGACCATCGGCCACAGCCTCCACATTGGTGAAGCGCAGCCCCCTCAGGGTATCGGCCAGCACGGCGCGCGCCACCGCGTTGTCCTCGACAATCAATGCCCGGATGGCGGAGGGATCCACCTGTCGTGCCAACTGGCGCCCTTCGCCGGTTTCACGATAGCCGACGAGGATGCTGAAGCTGAACGTGCTGCCTGAACCGGGGGTGCTCTCGACCGAGATCGTGCCGCCCATCAGTTCGACCAACTGCTTGCAGATCGCCAGACCCAGCCCGGTGCCGCCGAACCGACGGGTGGTGGACCCGTCGGCCTGCGAGAATGCCTTGAACAGCCGGGCCACCTGTTCTTCGGTCATGCCGATCCCGGTATCGGCGACGCTGACCTGCAGCCGCAGTTGGTCGCCGGTTCGCTCGGTCGCGGAAATCCGGACCACGATCTCCCCGGCTTCGGTGAACTTCAGCGCGTTCCCGATCAGGTTGAGCAGCACCTGACCCAGCCGGTGCGGGTCGCCGACCAGGGTTCGCGGCAGGTTTGGATCCGAGGAGAACACCACCTCGACCGATTTCTGTTCCTGCCGGTCGGCGACCAAGGTGGCCACGTCCTGCAGGACATCGTCCAGATCGAACTCGGTGGCTTCGATCGACATCTGGCCGGCCTCGATCTTCGAGAAATCGAGAATGTCGTCGATGATGCGCAACAGCATCAGCGATGATCGGTTGATCTTTTCCAGATAGTCGCGGGCGTGCTCCGGCAGTTCCGATTTCAATGCCAGTCCGCTCAGGCCGATCACTCCGTTCATCGGCGTGCGGATTTCGTGGCTCATGTTGGCCAGAAACTCGGCCTTGGCGCGGGTCGCCTTCTCGGCCTCGACCGTGGCGTTCGCCAAGTTCTCCAAGGTGAACTCGCGTTCGAGCTCCATGCCAAGCCAGCGCGCGATCAACTCGATGAATGCGAGGTCGCCATCGGCAAACGGATGGGAGCGGGCGTCGCGTGCCGAGAAATTGACCGTGCCGTACACCGTGTCGTTCACCTGCACGGGGGCGCCGATGTAGGCGTTCAGCCCGAATTCTCGATAGCATGCCTCGTCTGCAAGCGGGCTGTTGGCTACATCGTGATGCGCCATGGCATGGCCGGCGCCGAGCGTGTGCGAGCAGTATGTGATGTCGAGGTCGAAACGGGCGCCGCGAGGCCGGGCCGACGAGCCTCCGACAGAGTGCTCGACGATGTAGCTTCCGTTTCGGATACAGCTCACCGCACCCTGTTCCATGCCGAAACGCTCAAGGCTGAACCGCAGGATGCGCTCGATCCGCTGGTCGAGACTCAGCTCCACGTCGGTCGACGCCTGCTGGAACTGCTGCAGACTGCGGGCGTTCAGGGCCAGCTCCTTGGCGTGGGCGTTGAACACCTCCAGCGTCTCGCTGAGAGCGACGATCTCGGTCACACGGCTGCCGGTCCGGATCGCACCGCCGGTTTCGCCCCTGGCGACCCGGATCATCGCCTGGGTGATGCGGGTCAGCGGGGCCTGGACGGCCCTGAGAAGAATCCAGGCGATGATGCCACTGGCCGCCAGGGTGACCAGAACGTTGATCACGATTCGCGCCCGCGACAGGTTCGCCACGAAGTTCAGCGCCTCATCGATCCGCTGGGTGCGCGCGCTGGCATCCCGAGCCACCGCGATTTCCAGAGCATGCAGCCCGGACAGTGCCGGGCCGTCGTCGATGCGGACCTGCTGGTCGATGCTCGCCGCGGTGGCGCCGGCCGCAGCCATGCCTGCAATGATGTTGGCGTTGGCATAGTACTGGTCGAGTACGCTCTCGATGGCATTCAGGGCCGATTCTTCGTCCTGCGACGCACCGAGCGCCCGGTACCCGCTGAGATAGCCCCGGGCGCTCTCAATCGACCTGTGGACGTCGGCGACCAGGTGCTTGTCGGACAGCAGCACCAGATCCTTGAAGTCTTCGATCATGCCACCGAAGCCAAGCGCCCGGCGGAGCCGGTAGAGCATCTCGAGCTTGGTGCGCGGAGTGCCATGGCTGCCGCGGCGCTCGGCCACCGCGGCGTCGAGGACGGTCAGCGCGTCGAGGGTCGGCATGGTGTTGAACGCGATGGCGGTTTCGATCACCTCGACCGGTATGTTGTCCGCTCGCATCGTTCGCACGGTGCCGGCGTCGCGTTCGAGTCGAACCAGGGTTTTCTCGATGGTTGTGAGGGCCGCTTGTTCCCGTGCGTCAGGACTGGCGGAGCGATAGCGCTCGATTGCCGCCCGCACGCTGCCGGCCGATTCGCTCAGGTCAGCGAGGTTCGATGCCTCGCCCCGCAGCACATAGTTCTTCAGATTGTGGACCACCCCGCCGTAGCCGAGGTGATTGCCCAGGTCGACCAGGGCGATCGCCCGCCGGGAACTGGCGTCGCGGTAGCCCTGCCACTCCTCCTGGCTGTTCGCGACCAGATCGGCGATCAGCTTCGCGCCGCTGATCACAACGATGGCGTTGACCGCGATCAAGGCGATCAAGCCGGCGGTCAATGCGCGAAGCGATACGGTCACCGCCGGTTCTCCCGGTTGATCAGGCGGTCAGGTGACCCGGCCTCAAATCCTTGTTCGCCGCAACCGACACAGCGGATCATGCCGAGCACGACGGTCGCGCAATCGGTGGAATTCTGGAACACACGGTCATTGGCCATCCGGGGCCTGTCCGGCATCCACTGCGTCCCGCCACTGTCTGGCCTGGTCCTGCGCCGCCGCCTGGGTTTGGCCCACCAGCGCCGGCAAGCGGTCCAGGGCCGCCCGGCACCGTTCGATGTCTGAGTTCTGGGCCATCTGTTCCATCTCGGCGGCGACCTGCATGAGAGCCGGCGCGCCGAAGTTCAGGCACAGCCCTTTCAGGGAATGGGTCTCACGCGCCAGATTTTGCGCATCCTCTCCGGCCGCCGCCGCCTCGATCTTGGCTTGGTACTCCACGATCGTTCCGGCGAAGTCGTCGAGCATGTCGGCCAGGCGCGGCCCCGGCAGGACGGCGCGCAGCGTTTCCAGGCGGCCAAGGTCGAGTATCGGGCCCGACCGGGGGTCGGATGCCTCCGGTGGCGAGGCGGCCGGTTCAGCGTCTATCGGACCGTCGGCCTTGGTCTCTGCCGACCAGCGCTGGATGGCTTTGTCGAGAGCGCCGAGATCGACCGGTTTCGGCAGGTAGTCGTCCAGCCCGCTGGCGATCAGCGACTCCCGTGCGCCGTCCATGGCGTGGGCGGTCATGGCGATGATCGGCGGGGTGCGCTTGCCGAGCCTGGCGCGGATTCGCTGCGCGGCCTCGACACCACCCATCTCCGGCATCTCGATGTCCATCAGGATCAGGTCGAAGCGCTCCCTCAGCGCGGCGTTCACGGCTTCGACCCCGGTCGCCGCCAGAACCACCGAGTGCCCGAGGCGGCTCAGCGTCATCTCCATCAGCATCTGGTTGATCGAATTGTCTTCGGCGACCAGCAGGTGGCGGCCGACCGCCGGCTCCAAGGGTTCCAGCGTGGGATCGAGGGTCTTGATCGGCTCGCCTGCCTGACGGCGATGTGGCTCGGCAGCGGCGGTCAGGCTGGTCATCAGGTCCAGAGGACGCACCGGCTTGTCGAGGACGCGGTCGAAATCGGTGGCCGCCTCGCTCCGGTCGCCGAAGTGGACGTCGTCTGAACTGGCGAGCACCAGTCGGGTCGCCGCGATCTCCGGGTCGCTGCGGATCCGGCGGCCGAGTTCGACTCCGGTCATGCGGGGCATGCGGTGATCGAGCAGGACGATATCGAAGGGCCGGCCGTCCCGTCGGGCAACGCGCAGGATTTCTTCGGTCTCTTCGGGATCGGTGGTGGTGTGGACCTCGACCCCCCAGATTCCCAGCTGGCGTTCAAAGATCTCGAGGTTCAGCGGCGTGTCGTCGACCACCAGGCAACGAAGCCCGCGCAGCTGTTCGAGATCGGCAGCGGACTCGGCGGGGCTCTCAGCGATCGTGAGCGGGATGGTCACGCTGAAGGTGCTGCCGGTTCCCTCAATGGAGGTCACCGAGATGGTGCCGTCCAGCAGGCGGGTCAGGCGTTCGCAGATTGCCAGTCCCAGGCCGGTTCCACCGAAGCGACGGGAAACGCTGGAATCCGCCTGGGTGAACTCCTGGAACAGCAGGGGCAGGATGTCGGCGGGGATTCCGATGCCGGTGTCGATCACGTCGAACCGAACCTCGTTGCCGTCTGCCGGCTCCAGGCGAATGACGACGGAACCGGCTTCGGTGAACTTGACCGCGTTGCCCGCCAGATTGATCAGGATCTGACGCAGCCTTCCCGGATCGCCCAGCCGTGCAAGGGTCATCCGGGTATCGATGAAGCTGATGATATCCAGGCCCTTGGCCTCGGCCTGGGGGCTCAACAGCTCGGCGACGCTGGAGATCACGTCGGCCAGATCGAATTCGACCTCCTCGAGGTCAAGCCGGCCCGATTCGAGCTTCGAGAAGTCGAGGATGTCGTTGAGGATCATCAGCAGATTGTCGGCCGACTGCTTGGCCAGCGTGATCATCGAGCGCTGCTCGGCGCTGAGCTCCGACCGCAGGACCAGCCCGATCATGCCGAGGACCCCGTTCATCGGCGTGCGGATCTCGTGGCTCATCATCGCCAGGAACCGGGACTTCGCCTCGCTCGCCGCCTCGGCCTCCTCCTTGGCCCGGCGCAGTTCGTCGAGCGTTTCCTGGCGGCTTACCTCAATGCCGATCCAGTGCGCGATCCGTTCAGCAAGGTCGCGTTGCCGCTCGCTGAGCTCGACTGTTTCGGAGGTGCTCCCCAGGCTCAGCAGCCCGGCCGTGCGGCTGTCGACGGTGACGGGCACATGCAGCGGCTGATTGATCGGCAGCACGGTGGTGTCGTCCTGCCCATCGGGCTCGGTGCGCACGATGTAGCCGACGGAAATGCCGTTTCGTGCTCCGCCGCTGGCGGCGATGATCTGGTACCGTCCATCGCCGAGCGTCTTCAGGATCACACCGATGTCGAGGCCGGTCATCTCCAGGGCCAGGTCCATCGCCTTGGCCAATCGCTCGGCCGGGTCCAGGGCGTCGTCGCTGCCGATTTCCTGGAGGCGCTGAAGGGTCTCGGACACCTGCTTCTGCCAGGTGATGTCGACCCGGAACCCGACGATCTCGCCGTTTGGCGTCCGTCGCTCCCATATCCGGGCCCACCGTCCGTTCGGGAGCCGCTGCTCGATCGGACCTTCCGGATTCTGGTGCCGCTCCACGCGGTCGCGGATCCATGCCTCCGGCCCGTCGGGATGCGACAGTGCCTGTGGGTACTGACCCTGCTCGACGCCGTACCGGATGCCATCCTCGTAGAGGGTGCCCAGCTTGATCAGCGCTCCGCTCTCCTTGTACATCTCGACGTAGGTCTGGTTGAACAACGCCAGCCGGTCGTCGGTATCGAACAGCGCGAAACCGTCCGGCAGGGCCTCGATCGCGCCGATCAGCCGGTTGCGGGCCTCCTCTTCCCGGTGTTGCGCGGTCGTGCGCGACTGCACCGCCTCTTCGAGCTGCCGTTGCTTCTGCTCCAGGATCGCTTGGGTTTCCGATATCTCGGTGATGTCGGTCAGGGTCACCACCAGGCGATCCGTCGCCCGGCAGGCGCTCAATTGAAACACGGAGGGAATGCCCTCGGGACGGTAGTCGACGACGAACCGCTCCGCACTGCCGCCGGCCCAGATCCGACAGTAGCGTGGGAAGGTCGTTCGCCGGGTTCGCGGATACCGCTCGACCATGCCCGTTCCGATCAGTTCGGTGGGCGTGGAACCTAGAATTCCAGCGGCTTGCTGGTTGATGGCGAGTACCGTGAAGTCTTCGATCTCCCCGTCGGCACCGTAGGCCGGCCGCATCAGGATGATGCCTTCGAGGCTGCTGTCCATGAGCGCGTCGAAGACGTCGGACTTGTTGTCGAGCGGCGCGTTGTAGCAGACGATGAGCGGCTGCCCCGCGGCGTCCACCACCGGCAATATCAGCCGCTCCCAGGACAGCACCGCCTTGGCATGGTCGGCCTGATGCAGGGTGTAGATCGGGCGCCGCGTGGACAGACAGACCGCGTACTTGTCCCGAAAGAACTGTCCGATCTCGCTGTTGAAGTCCCGTGTCGACTGGCTGGTCATGTCGAACCCGGAGCGCCGGGCGATGGCGGCGCCATAGTACCGGTAGCGGAACTCGCCGTCGTCCTCCGGGACCAATACCATCAGATTGTCCCGCATCAGCGGTCGACGCTCGGGCGTGAAGGCGTCCAAGGCAGGGGCGCTTCCGCCTCGGCTCAGGCTCGACCAGTCGGCATACAGATCTCTGATGGTCCGGTTCTCGACCAGCAGGTCGATACCCTCAGTGATCTCGGTGTGCACAATCATCTGCCGCCCTTGCGCCCTCGCAGTCCGGGTGCGGCCGGCGGTGCGCCTCTTTACCGCCTCCGAACCAATGCCCATCGCCCCAGCGTCGCCAGCCTGATGCTGCAGTCTAGCGATCCAACGCGATCAATCCATACGTCTAGTGGAAACAACGAGCCGGGGCGATGGCGCGGCTCGGCGCTGGCGCGGAATCCGCGAACCGGCCATGCTCCGTGCGATGACCTTCGAATCCACATCTCTCGATCCCGATTCCGGAGCGGCACCGCGAACCGTTGCCGCCCGGACCCTGGCGGCGATCCGCTGGGTGGCACTAGCCGGGCAGGTCGTGACCCTGCTCGTCGTGCATGTCGGGCTGGGCTTCCCGTTGCCGCTGGCGTTGGCGCTGGCCATCGTCGCCGCGTCGGCGGTCCTCAATCTGACCCTGATTCGCCGACGTCCGGGCCGCGACCGCTTGAACGAGCGCGAAGCTGCGTTCTACCTGGGCTTCGACATCCTCCAGCTGGCAGCCCTGCTGTTCGTGACCGGCGGGCTGGGCAACCCGTTCGCCCTGCTGCTGCTGGCTCCGGTCACGGTATCGGCGACCATCCTGACCCGTCGCTCGACCATCAACCTGTGCCTGGCAGCGTTGCTCTGCGCGTCGGTACTGGCTTTCGCCCATCTGCCGCTGCCATGGGCGGCCCAGGATTTCCGGTTGCCGGCGATCTACACCGCCGGACTGTGGGCGGCACTGGTGGTGGCGCTGGTGTTCAACGCGGCCTATGCGTGGTGGGTGGCGGAGGAGGCGCGCCGGATCTCGGCGGCGCTGTCGGCCACCCAGGCCGCGCTTGCGCGCCAGCAGCGCCTGGCGGCGGTCGGCGCGTTGGCGGCGGCGGCGGCCCATGAATTGGGCAGTCCGCTGAGCACCATCGCCGTGGTGGCGCGCGAACTGGTGCGCGATCTTCCGCCCGACAGCGACGTCGCGGAGGATGCCCGATTGCTGCTGTCGGAAAGCCAGCGATGCCGGGACATCCTGGCGAGTCTCGCGCGGCGGTCCGAACCCGATACGCACTCGTCGTTCGCGGAAGTGCCGTTCGATACGCTGGTGGAACAAGCTGCCGAACCGCACCAGCGCGACGGCATCGCCGTGATCATTGAGGCCCACGGGCCGGATGGCGCGCCGATCACGGCGCGGCCGCCGACGGTCCGCCCGACTCCGGAACTGCTCCACGGCTTGGGATCGATCGTGCAGAACGCGGTGCAGTTCGCCACGGCCACGGTGGAAGTGACGGTATCCTGGGACGACACCGGCGCGCTGTCCGTCGAAGTCGAGGATGATGGCCCGGGTTTTGCGGCGTCGGTGCTGTCGCGGTTGGGCGAGCCCTACGTGTCGACCCGCACCGGGCGGGACGGCCATATGGGCCTGGGCGTGTTCATTGCCCGCACGCTTCTGGAGCGGACGGGCGCGGAGGTCGGCTTTGCCAACAGGAGCGATGGCGGAGCACGGGTCGACGTACGCTGGTTGGGCGGTATCCGGCTTGAAACACCGCGGTGACCGGCCGGTATTCCGCGTGGCGCATCGAAAGACTTGATCCGAGTCGGCAATCAGGACATTTGATAGAGCGATGTCTACGGCTGATCAAACTCCCGTCCCACCGCCGATCGTGGTCCCCGCGGGTGTCGACCCGACCCTGCTGATCGTCGACGACGACGGTCCGCTGCGGAATCGCCTGTTGCGCGCGATGGAGCGGCGGGGATTCGTGGTGACGGCGGTCGAGAGCGTGCGGGAAGGTCTGGCGGCCGCCCGGGCGCATCCGCCGGCCTACGCCATCATCGACCTGCGGCTGGCCGACGGCAGCGGCCTCGACGTGGTCGCTTCCCTGCGTGAGGCGCGACCGGATGCCCGGATCGTAATGCTGACCGGCTATGGCAACATCGCGACCGCGGTTGCCGCGGTGAAGGCCGGGGCGATCGATTACCTGCCGAAACCGGCCGATGCGGACGCCATTACCGCCGCTTTGCTGGACCATGCCGATGCCCTGCCGCCGCCGCCGGAGAATCCGATGTCGGCCGACCGGGTGCGCTGGGAGCACATCCAGCGGGTGTACGAGCAGTGCGATCGAAACGTGTCGGAAACCGCGCGCCGGCTGCGGATGCACCGCCGGACGCTGCAGCGTATCCTGGCCAAGCACGCACCGCGCGGGTAGCCGGCAGGCGTTCCCGCCGGGTCATGCAGACACTGCTATGGACTCAGATCCGCGACTCGCTGGTCAGCAGCTTGTCGATGTAGCGGCCCTGGTACATCGTGATGCCCAGCGACTGGCCGAAGCGGACCGCCTCGTCGGAATCGCAGCGCGCCAGGATGATGCGCGCCCGGCCGCACCGGTCGATGTGCTCTTTCAGCTCCGACGTCCGGTTGCCCGACAGATCGTCGGCCATGTCCGGAGACCAGATCAGCTTGACCAGATCGAGACCGAGACGTTCCCGGTCGATGAACTGCAGGGTCAGGTGGTTCAGCCCGTCCAGGCAGATCCGGTAGCCGCGTTCGCGCATGAAGTCGCGGGCGAACATGTAGGCGCCCATGTCGCCGAATATGTCGATCTTCTGCAGTTCGATGACCACGGTGCCCCGTGCGATCGCCTTCAGCGAGGAGTCGAAGTTCAGAAACGGCGGTGACAGGATCGTGCCGACGTTGAGGTTGATGCTGAACGAACTGGCGATCGAACTGTCGTCGTTGCGGACCAGCATCGACAGCATCCGGCTGTCCAGGGTCTGGGTGAGGTGCTGGAACAGCCACAGGTTCGAGGCCAGGTCGAATTCCGGCAACACCGACTGCTGCAGGTCCGCGATCGAGATGTACAGCTCGCGGAACACCGGCTGCGGAGCGGTGCTGCCCGGAGTGATGGCGCAGATCGCCTGCCGGCGCATCAGGTTCGACAGGTCGGCCCGGCGCAGGAAATTCTCCAGCTTGCCAAGCTGCTCGGGATCCAGCGCCTTGCGCGATCCCTTGGCCTTCTGCGCACCCTGGTCGCTGGCTACCGCGAGCCGCGCCTTGCGTTCACGCTCGCGGTGCATGGACTTGACGACGTCCAGCAACTCGTCGAACTGGCTTTCCACATTGTACCAGGTGCAGAAGCGGGCGAGATCCTCTTCTTCGTCGCCCTGGCTCAGCGGGTCTTCGCTGAACAGGTAGCGGACCTTCATGATCGCGGCGTCGATGTCCTCGATCGCCGCGTCCTTGCAGATGAAGAACAGGTCGGAGTTCGACAACACGAAGATCTGGCCTTCGTAGTTGTTGACCATCCCTTCGAAGGTGGCCGCCGCAATCCGGATATGGTGATCCTGGCGGTTTTGCGGCCGCAGACGCGACAGGTGCACGTGCACAGCCATCCGCCCTGCGAGATTGCGCCCGAGACGCTGCAGGTAGTCGAGCAGGAGATACTCCTGACTCGGGCCCCGCGACCTGTTCTGAACCTGACTGACCGCCATGAAACTCCCGTCCGTCGAAGCGATGGTGTCGGCGTGACGGCGCTCCCCACCCGCGCCGTATGCACGCTAGCACCGCCTAGTGTCCGCGTAAACGAGCGGCACGAGGCTAGCCAATTAGCTTCAAATCGAGATAAACTCCAGGAAATTCAATGACAGGGCTGTCCAGTCTGGCGTTCTTACATCAACTACTGAGAAATAATAGCTTCTCTTCAATAATTTAGTGGGATATATTAATGTTTGAACTGAGTTGAACGGACAGCGACCACGCTCATGGCATGTCCCATCCCGGCCCGGGCGCGGTTTTCGCGGCGCGTTCCGACCCCAAAGATTCCTCATCTCCTGATGATGGTTGTCGGCGTGGCATCGTGCCTGTGGGCCGCCGGCCCGGCGTCGGCGCAGTCCGACGAGGCCGAAGCGGCTTCGGTCGAGCGCCGGATGCGGCTGGACTACGAGAGCTACGGATTGTCGCTCGACCCGGTCGATCGCAGCGGCCGATCGACCGGGACATCGCCGGTGTATGCCTTCACCCGCCTGGAGGTCGAGGGTGGCTACGACAGCAACGTCCGCCGTACCGCGACGGGTACCACCGCCAGCGCCTTTGCGGTTACGCGCCCCGGTGTCTCGGTGCAGTGGGACGGCGAGACCCACCGCTCGGCGGTGACCGGACAGGCAGCGGTCGGCCGCTACGGCGCGTCCAGCGGCGACAACTACGAGGATCTCGAACTTGGCTTGCTGAGCCGGATCGAGGTCGATGACGATGTGGGCCTGGTTCTGTCCGGCGACGTCGGCCGGTTTCACATCGACCGGGGATCCGACCTTGACCTTGGTCCGACCTTCGGGGTCCAGACCTATCGGACCTACTCGGCCGGTGCCGAACTCAGCTCGGTCATGCTCCCCGATACCCCGATGACCGGGACGTTGCGGTCGACATGGTACCGGTTCGACGATGTGGCCGGCGTCGATCGCAGCGCGCTCGACCGCTGGATCGGAGTCGGCAGCGCCAAGGTCGGCTTTGCGCGCCTCGGCGAGGTGTCGTTCTTCGTCCAGCCTGCCGTGCAGCGTGTCGACTATGTGGACAACACGGCCGGAAACCCCGATTCGACCCGCCTAGACCTCGCGCTGGGCGCGTTCTATGCGGGGGGCGACGTCACGCAGATCTCCGGCTTCGTCGGAGCGTCGCGCCGGACATTCGATCAATCCGGCATCGATCCCGAATTGTCCGCCCTCGTCGGTATGGACGCGCTGTGGAACGCGACGGACCTGATGACGGTGACCGCCGATCTGTCGTTGTCGAACGAAGACTCCGAACTGTCGGCGGCCAGCAGCGTGACCACGACCAAGCTGGGGTTGGGCGTTGACTACGAGGTGCTGGACAACCTGATCTTCGGTACGAAGGTTCGATGGACCAGCCAACGCTACCAGGGATCGGTAGCCGATGAGCGGTTGGTGGAGACCGGAGTCGATGTCCGCTACCTGCTGAACGAGTATGCATACCTGGGTGCGGGGCTTTCGTGGGAGGATCAGGCATCGGACGATCCGAACGAAGAGTATCGGGCAACGGTGGCTTCGCTGCGGTTCGGTCTGAAGCTGTGCTGTTTGATCGATCATTCGATGGAGGGCCGGGATGGCCGTTGGTTGAGGAAGGGAGTGGTGGGTGATGTGTTTCGCTGACCTCCGTCGCCGGACTGCCTTGACCCGGTTGAGGTCCATCGGGCTTGCCGCTGTCCTTCTGGCGGCGGTGGCCGGCTGCGCCGGGACACCGCCGCCGCCCGAGCCGACGCCGTCGCTGGAGAGCTACGTGATCGGCGCCGGGGATCGGGTCAAGGTGACGGTACTCGAGCAGGAGAACATGACCATCGAGACCGACGTGGCGGACGACGGCACGATCGAGATGCCCCTGGTCGGCTCGTTGCGGGTGGCCGGGCGGACGGCCTCGGAAGCGCGCGCGGCGCTGACCGAGCGGCTGGCCCGCGACTACATCAAGGACCCGAAGGTCAACTTCGACGTGGCGAAGTACCGGCCGTTCTATGTGCTCGGCCAGGTCAACCGGCCGGGCAGCTATCCGTTCGAACCGGAGGTTGATATCCGAAAGGCGGTCGCCATCGCCGGAGGGTTCACCCGCCGCGCCGATACCGGGGCGGCCTATCTGGTGCGCGATATCGCCGGACGCAGCGACCGCCGGCTCGTCGGCCTCGGAACCCGGCTCTATCCGGGTGACGTGATCGAAGTCGACCGTCGGGTATTCTAGGGCCGGCCATGTCGAACGTTACCGCCTTTCCGCGCCGTCGCGATCCGGACAATACCGATACCGGCGCCGGCCGCGCGCCGGCCGCACCGGTGTTCATGACGACCGAGACGTATGATGTCTGGTGGCTGATCAGCATCATGCGGCGGCGCATGAAGCTGCTGCTGGTCGTGGTGACCGTCATTCCGGTCCTGACCGCCCTGTATGTCAGCTTTCTGCCCAAGCAGTACTCTGCCGAGTCCCGTCTGCTGATCGAGGCGCAGCGCGAGCGGGTGCTGGGAATCGAGGCCGTGGTCCCGGGGCTCGGAGGGGACTCCAACACGGTCCAGACCGAGGCCGAGTTCATCGCCTCACGCGACATCGCCATCAAGACCGTGAAGGCCCTCAACCTCACGGACGATCCCGAGTTCAATCCACTGCTTGCCAAGTACGCCGAGGTCCATTGGACGACCCGTGTCCGCGAGGCCCTGCCCGAGGAAGTCCTGCCGTGGGCTGAGCCCATTCTGGAGTGGCTGCCGTCCGGCGACGAGCAGGTTGTGGCCGGGGACCCGTCACGCCCGGCGTCACCAGTGCCGGACGAACTCGCCATGGTCACCGACGAGTTCCTGTCCAAGCTTTCGGTTGAGGCGTCGCGGTTCGCCCGTGTCATCACCATCCGCTTTCGCTCCACCAGCCCCGAGAACGCGGCGCGAATCACCAACGGCGTCGCCGACGCCTACCTGCGCGACAATCGCGACCGGGCCGAGCAGGCGCTGAGACGCGCTTCGCTGTTCCTGACCGACCGCGTCAGCGGCCTTCGTCAGAACGTGATCGAATCCGAGCAGAAGCTGGAACAGTTCCGGCGCGAAAATGGGCTGGTTTCGACCGGTGGTGCATCGCTGCTCCTGCAGCAGATCACCCATCTGAACGAACAGCTGATCGCGGCCGAAACCTCGCGTGCCGAGATTGAGGCCCGGTACAGCCAGGTGCGCGCGCTGACCGACCAAAGGGGAGGGCTGGAGAGCCTGGAGCCGGTGCTGAAGTCGGACGTGATCGCCGCGCTCCGTACCCAGGAAACCCAGCTGCGCCGGAGCATCGCGGAGCTGTCGAACCAGTTCCAGCCGAAGTACCCCGCCTTGGTGCAGGCGCGCGATCAACTCGCCGACGTGCAGGCGCTGATCCGTGCCGAGGTCGACCGGATCGTCCAGAGCCTGCGCAACGACGTGCAGATTGCGCGGGTCCGCGAGGCGAACCTGTCGGCGGCAATCCGCCGCCTGCAGGAGAAGATGGAAGGTCAGGCCGACGCCGAGGCCACCCTGCGTTCGTTCCAGAGCGAGGTGGAGGCCAGCCGCGACCTGTATGAACTGATCCTGACCCGCTTGAAGGAAACGAACGTTCAGGACGAGTCGGCCAACGCCCCGGAAGCGCGCATCATCTCGCGCGCGGTCACGCCGCAGACCGCCGTTGCGCCGCGGCGCGGGATTGCGGTGCTGGCCTCGGTGCTCGGCGCGATGGTGATCGGCTGCTTCCTGATCCTGATCATCGAGTTTGCGATCCGCGGCTTCAAGACCTCCCAGCAGCTTGAGCTGGCGACCGGCCTGCCGGTGCTGGCGCAGATTCCGTTGAACACCGACATCAAGCAGTCGATGCCGCTGCACCGCCTGGTGGCCGAGCGACCGGGGTCGTCGGTCACCCAGGCCCTGCGCCGCTTGCGCACCACGATCACGCTCAGCCTGGGTGAGACCGAGGCCAGCCGTGTGGTGCTGGTGACATCGACGATATCCAGCGAGGGCAAGAGCTCCGTGGTCGAAGGTCTGGCGTCGCTGTCGGCCCAGGCTGGACGCCGCGTGCTGGTGATCGATGCCGATATGCAGAACCCGACCCTGCACTCCCGTTTCGGCATGTCGAACTTCGTCGGTCTGTCGGAGGTTCTGACCGGCGCGGTCCTGATGGATGACGCCGTCGAGTTCGACCCGGCAACCGGGATCTACTTCATGGCCCGCGGGCACAGTGTCCCGAATCCCGACGATCTGCTGGGCTCGGATGCCATGGACGTTCTGCTGCGCACCGCCCGCCACCAGTTCGACCTGGTCATCATCGACACCGCGCCGGTGTCGAGCGTCGGTGACGCGCTGATCGTCACGCCGCGGGTGGACGGCGTCCTGTTCGTCGTGGAGTGGGAGCGGACCCATCGCGAGATGGTGATTCAGAGCCTGCGGGACATCTACGAGATCGGCGAGAACGTATTGGGGCTGGTGCTGACGAAGGTCGATGTGCGCATCCAGTCCTTCGACAGCGGCACGGAGTACTACTACTACGGCCAGGACGATCGGCGGTCGGATGCCGCCTGACCGACCGGCCGCCGCGGAGTTGGGCTGGAGCTGTACGTCGGACGACAGGGGATCCCGAAGGTGAGACAGACCCTTTCGATCGCCATGGGCGTGCTCTCGGTTGTCGAGGCGACAATGCTGGCGCTCTGTGGCCTGCTCGCCCACGTCATTGTCAGTCCGGACGCCGCTTCGGCCGGATGGTATCCCGAGACGTCGCTGGCGCTCGGCGTTGCGGCACTCGCCCTGCTTCGGCCGTTCGGCGCCTACCGGGTGAATCCCCTGGAGCCGCTCGACCCGCGGGTGTTCCAGGCGCTTGCCGGCTGGGCCGCCGTGTTCGGGATGTTTCTCGCCGTCACCAACCTGACCCAGACGACAGACGCGTTCTCGCGTTCCTGGATCGTGGCAACCTTTGTCCTGGGCGTCCTTTGCCTGGTGTTGGCCCGGGCGATGGCGTTGCGCTATCTGCGGCATCTGGGGGCCGAGGGCCGGCTGGGGCCCCGGGTAGCGGTGATCGGGCGTGGAGCGGCGCTTCACGAAACCGCCCAGGCGGTGCTGCGCGACCCGCTTGGTCTGGCGCGTCTGATCGAGGCGCACGATCTGGATCCGAGCCCCGAGGCCGCCCTGGAACGGCTGGTGAAGACCATCCGCGCCGGCAAGGTATCGGAAGTGCTGATTGCGCTCAGTGAACCCGACACTACGCTGCAGAGCCTGATGAACGAGTTGAAGTCCGAAGCGGTCACGGTACGGCTGGCTCTGCCGTCCACGCTTCGGCAGGTGCCGGTTCTGGGGTTCGAGCGCCCGGCAGGTGTACCGGCGCTGTCCCTGTCGGAAGTCCCGCTGTCGGGTTGGAGCTCGGTGGTCAAGCGGATCGAGGATCTGGTCCTCGGTTCGCTGCTGCTGGTTCTTGCCGCGCCGGTGATGCTGATCATCGCCGTGTTGATCCTGGCGACCACCGGTCGGCCGGTGCTGTTTCGGCAACAGCGCCACGGGTTCAACAACAACACCTTCGGCGTCTACAAGTTTCGCACGATGACCACCAGCGATGATGGTCCGGTGGTCCCGCAAGCCCGTCGGGGGGATCCGCGGATCACGCCGCTCGGCCGGATCCTGCGGCGTACCAGCCTGGACGAGCTGCCGCAGTTGGTGAACGTCATCAAGGGCGACATGTCGCTGGTCGGCCCGCGCCCCCATGCCGTGTCGCACAACGACCAGTACGCGGAGTCAATCGACGGCTACCTCGGTCGCCACCGGGTGAAGCCGGGCATCACCGGATGGGCGCAGGTGAACGGCTTGCGCGGGGAGATCGACACGCCGGAGAAGATGCACCGGCGCCTCGAATACGACCTTCACTACATCGAGAACTGGTCGTTGCTGTTCGACCTGCGGATCATCGCCCAGACCATCACCATTCTGCTGGGCGATCCGAACGCCTACTGATCGGCCCGACTGCCGGCGGCGTTCTCGGCCATCCAGGACTGGACCAGGCTTCCAAGTTCGCGGGTAAAGCGGCTGCTGCTGAAGCTTTCGGCGTGTCGACGAATAGCGGCCGGATCAAACCGGCTTTCCATGTCCTCGAACCGGTCGAGTGCTGTCCGCAGGGACTCCGCCGTCTGGGCGTGGAAAAACAGCCCGGTAACGCCGTCGACCACGGTATCGCGCGCGCCGCCGCGCCCGAACGCGATCACCGGGCGACCGCTCGCCATTGCCTCCAGGGGAACGATTCCGAAATCCTCTTCGGCACAGAACACCAGCGCGCGGCAGCGCGCGTACAGGCCGGCCAACTCGGCGTCCGACACCCGTCCCAGGAACTGCACGTTGCCGGACGCGGTTCGCCGCAGGGCCGCTTCCTCCGGGCCTTCGCCTGCCACCAGCAGCTTTCGCCCGGTGCCGGCAAACGCACGGACCGCGATGTCGGCACGCTTGTAGCTGACCAGCTGGCTGATAAACAGATAGGCGTCACCCGGCCCGTCGGCATCGACCGAGAACTTGTCGATGTCGACCGGCGGGTGCACGACCACCGAGTCGCGCCCCCAGTATCGCCGGATGCGACGGGCCACGGTTTGCGAGTTCGCGATGAAGTGGTCGACCCTGGGGACCGTTGTGACGTCCCATATGCGCAGGCGGTGCAGCATCCAGGCCGCCAGCGGCCTTACCAGGGCCGGCAGTTCCGCCAAGTAGCCTTCCGGGATCACCCAGACATAGCGCATCGGGCTGTGGCAATAGCAGACGTGCAGCGCGTCGGCCGGTGCCAGCACGCCCTTGGTCGGGCCGCCTTCGCTGCTGATCACGAGGTCGTAGCCCGACAGGTCCAGCCGTTCCAGCGCCAGCGGCATCAGCGGCAGCAGCCTTTGATAGAACCGCCGGGCGCCGGGTATCCGGTTGATGAAGGTGGTGCCTTTCAGGCGCGCGGCAATTCGCGGCGAGATCGCGGCAGGATCGACGACATGAGTGAACACATCGGCGTCGGGATACAGGTCGAGCAATGCCTCGATCACACGCTCGCCACCGCGCATGGTGACCAGCCAATAGTGAATGATTGCAACCTTCAAGCCGCCCCCCCGTTTCAATCCAACAACCCTAACACCGGCGGGTCTGCCCATGCCATTGCGGTCGAGTCCCTGAGTACGCTGGAATCGCATCGAATTGCATGGAAACCGTAATAATGTTAATATAATACAAACTAAATTGTTGTCTGTTCGTGTGTGGGGCACGCGCACCGCTTCCGCCAACGATTGGCACGCCTGCGACGTTCGTGCGCCGCAAACGACGCCGGTTGACTAGGTATCAGCATGTTTGGAGACGCCCGTGGCTAAGAACAAAGTGAACAGCGGCAGCGACCGGATCACCGGAACGGCGGATGCCGACACGCTGCGCGGCGGTGCCGGCGGCGATACCCTGTCCGGGCTGGACGGCGACGACCTCCTCCCGGGTGGCGTCGGACGCGTCCTGTTGTCCGGCGGCGACGGCAACGATTCGCTGCACGGCTCGAAGGGCAAGGACACGCTGTCGGGCGGTGCCGGCGACGACCGGTTGGGCGGCGGCCGTGGCGCCGACGAGCTGTCCGGGGGCGACGGCGACGATCTCCTGTTTGGCCGCAGGGGTGCCGACACGCTGGAAGGCGGTTCGGGCGACGACGTTCTGCGCGGCGGCAAGGGCAGGGACGTGCTGTCCGGCGGCGTGGGCGATGACGAACTGTTCGGCGGGGCAGGGCGCGATACGCTCTACGGCGGATCCGGCAACGACACCCTGCGCGGTGGAGACGGCGCCGATGTTCTGTACGGTGGTGACGGCAGCGACGACCTGTTCGGCGGAGCCGGGCGCGACGTTCTGTATGGCGGGGCCGGGGATGGCGTGATCGACGGCGGCGCCGGCGAGGACACCCTCTATATCGGCTCGGAAGCCGATCTTGCGGGCATCGAGCTTCGCAACATAGAGCACATCGTCTACCTGAATCCCGAGACCGTGCCGGGCAATGCGGGTGACGACCTGCTGCTGGGCACGGTGGCCGACGATACCCTGTACGGGGGGACCGGCAACGACACCCTGTCGGGCGGCGGCGGCAACGACGTCTTGTACGGCGAAAACGGTGACGACCTGCTGCTGGGCGGCGAGGGCGGCGACCTGCTGTACGGTGGCGACGGCAGCGATGCTTTGTCCGGTGGAGCCGGTGACGACACCGTCTGGGCGGCCGTCGGCGACAGCACCCTCGAAGGTGGAGATGGCAACGACGTGCTGGTGGTTGCCCAGGGCACCGACCTGAACACGCTCGTGCACGCCGGGTTCGAGACCGCCTGGTTCGTCGACGAGAGTGGCGCGGTGGTCGAAACCCAGGACCTGACGGACGCCCCGGTCGACCTCAACGGGCCGACCTTCCTGTTCCGTTCCGAAGGGCTGGTGCAGGCCGTCCAGGTCGACGGCGCCGAGATGGTTCAGTTCGGCGATGTGACCGGGCTCGGCACGGAGTGGCAGCTGGCCGGCAAGGGTGACATCAACGGCGACGGGCAGGACGACTACGTCTGGCGCAATCAGAACGACGGATCGTTCGCCGTCTGGTCGCTGGATGAAACCCGCCCGATCGAGTTCGGCACCGTTCATGGAATCGAACCGAACTACACGCTCGCCGCACTTGCGGACTTCAACGGTGACGGCAGCGACGATTACCTCTGGCGCGACCAGAACACCGGCGACATCGCCGTCTGGACGTCCAACGGGCTCGACAGCGTCGCCAAGGGCGACCTGATCGGCATCGACAACTCCTGGAGCGTTGCCGCGGTCGACCAGTTCGGTACCGGCGGGCACGACATACTCTGGCGGAACGACACCACCGGTGACATCGCGATCTGGGAGATGAACGGCACTGCGGAGCCGACACGCGGCGCGGTCCATGGTCTGTCGACCGACTGGCAGATCGCCACGACCGCCGACTTCGACGGCGATGGCGACAGCGACCTGCTGCTGCGCAACCAGAACGACGGCTCGTTGGCCATCTGGGCGTCCGACGGCGGCGGCGAGGTCAGCCGGGGCAACGTGCTGGGCCTGTCCAGCGACTGGCAGGTTGCGGGTGCGGCCGATTTCGGCGGTGACGGCAAGGCCGACCTGCTGCTGCGCAACGAGGCCACCGGATCGGTGGCGGTCTGGCAGATGGACGGTACCGGCGAGCCTCTCCGTGGCGCGGTATTCTCGGTGCCGGCGGAATGGAAGATCGCCGCGGTGGACGACCTCGACGGCGACGGCAAGGCGGACATCGTCTGGCGCAACGAGCAGGCCGGCGTGGTGTCGGTCTGGGAGATGGATGGCGACGCGTCCGCGCAGCGCTATGACTTCGGCTTCGACGGTGATCTGACGATCCTGGCGATCCGCGATCTGGCGGCCAACGGCGACAAGGGCATCCTGGCCCAGAGCGCGGGCGGTGATATCGGCGTGTACATGTTCAACGACGGCGCCGCGCCGACCGTCACCCACGTCGGACAACTGTCAACCGATTGGGACCTGCTCTAGCAGCGCCCACCCACCGTATTTCCCGTGACGTCCCTGGACGCCTGTTCCGGGCGTCTGCGGGCGCGCGGGGTCGTGCTTAGGCTGCCGGTCTCAGGCCTGGGGCGGGATATTCCATTCAAACTACCTAAAATTTTATTGAAATTTGCGCCTGATAGCCGTAATTTGACACTGTCCGCTTATCCTGCAGGGGTGGGGTGCTTGATAGCGGTCGCGTTCGTGTCATCCGTTCTCCCCTCCGAAACGTAACGACTACTGCCGCGTCCTTCACGGGATCGGACGTGGCAGGTGCTGATGGAACCGGTCAGCGGTCGAAATGAGGAGCCACCGTGGCGAAGAAGAAGACGGACGACGACATCATAGGCACCGAACGCGGCGATCTGATCGCAGGCACCTCCGACAAGGACACGCTGTCGGGGCTGGCCGGTGATGACGTCATCTCGGGTCGCGACAGCGACGACCGGATCTATGGTGGCGCGGGCAACGATCTTCTTTCGGGCGGTGACGACGACGATCTGCTCTACGGCGGTGACGGTGCCGACACCCTTTCGGGTGGCGCCGACAAGGACACGCTCTACGGCGACGACGGCAGCGATGTTCTGCTGGGCGGCCTTGGTGACAACCTGCTGCACGGCGGTTCCGGTAACGACACCCTCTCTGGCGGCGCCGACAAGGACACGTTGTCCGGTGGTCTGGGCGACGACGTGGTGCATGGCGGCGCCGGCGACAACAAGATCTATGGCCTGGAAGGCTCCGACAGCCTGTTCGGTGGATCCGACAAGGACACCATCGAAGGCGGCGACGGGGACGACCGCATCGATGGTGGCGAGTCGGAAGGCAAACTCGAGGGCGGTGCCGGCAGCGACACGCTGATCGGCGGCTCCGACAAGGACACGCTGTCCGGCGGCGATGGCGACGATGCGCTGACCGGTAATGACGGCGACGACCGGTTGGACGGCGGAGACGGCAACGACCTGCTGTCGGGCGGCGCGGGTGACGATACCGAAAAGGGCGACGACGGCGACGACAGCTTGTTCGGCGGTGCCGGCGACGACCGGTTGTCCGGCGGCGACGGCGATGACGTCCTGTCAGGCGGCGTGGGCGAAGACACGCTGGTCGGGGGCGACGGCAACGACGTGCTGTACGCCGACGCCGACGACAAGTCGGTCGACGGCGGCAAGGGTGACGACACGTTGTACGTCGCGTCCCGCGCCGACCTTGAGGGCGTCAAGGTCAGCAACGTCGAGACCATCGTCTATACCGACGAGATTGAGAACGACCGGGGCGACCGTCAGGGCGGCGACCAGACACTGGTCGGCGACTGGCAGGACGAGACCTTGTCCGGCGGCGCCGGCAACGACCTGATCCAGGGCGGCGGCGGCGCCAATGTGCTGGATGGCGCAGGCGGCAACGACACGATCTCCGGTGGCTGGTCGCGCGATACGATCCGCGGCGGCGACGGCGATGACCTGATCCAGGGCAAGGGTGAACGCGATCTGCTGTCCGGTGGCGGCGGCAACGATGCCCTGTCCGGCGGCTGGGCCAAGGACACCCTGTCCGGTGGCACCGGCGACGACCGGCTGTTCGGGTTGGGCGACGCCGACGTGCTGGCCGGCGGTGATGGCGCCGACACGCTGTATGGCGGCGAGGGCGACGACACCTTGTCGGGCGGTGCTGGTGCCGACGCGCTCTCGGGCGGTGCCGGCAACGACCTCCTGGCTGGCGGCGGCGAAGCCGATGCTCTGTGGGGCGGTGACGCCAACGACACGCTGAGCGGTGGTGCAGGCGATGACGCGCTGGCCGGCGGTGGCGGAAACGATCTGCTGTCGGGCGGCGGCGGTTCCGATACCCTCTCCGGCGGCGGCAGCAACGACAGCCTGCTCGGTGGGCTGGGCGACGACGCCCTGGTCGGCGGCGACGGCAATGACCTGCTGTCGGGCGGTGCCGGCAATGATGAAATGTCCGGTGGCGCGAGCCATGATTCCCTGTACGGCGGTGTAGGCTCCGACACGCTGGTCGGTGGCGCCGGCAACGATGTTCTGTCGGGCGGTGACGGTGCCGACGTTCTGTCGGGCGGCGCCGGCAACGACTCGATCGATGGCGGCGCAGGCGACGACGTCCTGTACGGTGGGGCCGGTGACCTGGTGATCGACGGCGGCGACGGCGACGACACGCTGTACGTCGCGTCCCGGTCGGATCTCGACGGAGTGACGGTCCGCAACGTCGAAACCATCGTGTACGGCGACGCGCCGGCGCCGGGCGAGGCCCAGACCCTGGTCGGCGATTGGCGTGACGACACCCTGTCGGGGGGTGACGGTGCGGACCTGATCAAGGCCGGCGGCGGCAACAACACGCTGCTCGGCGGTGGCGGCAACGACACCCTGTCCGGTGGTTATGCCGCGGACGTGCTGTCCGGCGGCGACGGCAACGACCTGGTGTCCGGCGGTGGCGGCACCGACAGCATCGACGGCGGCGCCGGCGACGACACGCTGGTTGGCGGTTGGGCCAGGGACACCATCGTCGGCGGCGATGGCGACGACTCAATTACTGGCGGCGGCGAGGCCGACATTCTGGCGGGCGGGGCCGGTAACGACTCGGTGACCGGTGATTGGGCGGCCGACACGCTGTCCGGCGGCGACGGCGATGACCGACTGGCGGGCGCCGGTGGGTCGGACGTTCTGTATGGCGGTTCCGGTCGCGACACTCTTTCCGGCGGCGCCGGCGATGATGCGCTGTATGGCGACGCCGGCGACGGCGTGATCGACGGCGGTGACGGCAACGACACGCTCTACGTCGGATCCGCGGCCGACCTGGACGGTATCGACGTTCGCAATGTCGAGACCATTGTCTACACAGATCCGGTCGACACGGTTTCCGGCGGTGACGGCGACGACACGATCTCCGGTGGCGATGGCGACGACACGATCTCCGGCGGTGACGGCGACGATACGGTGTCCGGCGGTGACGGCGACGATACGGTGTCCGGTGGTGACGGCGACGATACGGTGTCCGGTGGCGACGGCGACGACACGATCTCTGGCGGTGATGGCGATGACACGGTTGCGGCCGCGCCGCTGACGCTGACCGCCATGGGTACCGTCGATCTGGACGGCGACGGTGACGAAGAGCAGATCTGGCGCCTGCGCAATCCGAACGCGGAGTCCTTTCAGGCAACCATTGACCTGTATGGGGCCGATGACCCCCAGGAAGGCACGGTTACCGTGCCGCCGGGCGACAGTTTCTTCTGGATCGAAGAAGGGTCGGGCACGCTGGTCATGACGTATGACCTGGACGGCGTCGAGACCGTGACGACCAAGGCCGCGAACCCGGATCCGGCCGACCTCGAATGGCTGATCAGCCAGGGCTGGGAGTACCCGTTCGGTGACGACACGGTGGCGGGCGCGACCGATGGTGGCGATGTCCTGACCGGCACCGCGGCCGATGACACGATCTCCGGCCTGGCCGGTGCCGACACCCTGTCGGGCGGCAGCGGGAACGATGTTCTGTCCGGCGGAGTCGGCAATGACGTGCTGTTCGGCGGCGTCGGTGCCGACGTGCTGTCGGGGGGCGTCGGCGAGGACGGTCTGTTCGGCCAGGACGGCAGCGATCTGCTGATCGGTGGGCTTGGCGACGACACGCTGTCCGGCGGTGCCGGTGCCGACACGCTGTCGGGCGGGGACGGCAATGATGTGCTGGTCGGTGGTGCGGATGCGGACATCCTCTACGGCGGCAACGGCGCCGACACATTGTCGGGTGGGGCCGGCGACGACACGATCTGGGGCGCGTTCGGTGATGCCACGCTCGATGGCGGCGATGGCACCGACGTGCTGGTGGTGGCGCAAGGCACGGATCTGAACTCGCTGGACCACACCGGCTTCGAGACCGTGTGGTTCGTGGACGAGTCCGGGAGCGTTGTGGACACCCAGGACCTGACGGCGCCGATCGACCTCAACGGCCCGACCTTTCTTTTTCGATCCAGCGCCGGACCGGTAGTCGCGATGCAGGTCGACGGCGGTGCCGCCGTGCAGTTCGGCGCCCAGGCCGGGTTGGGCAGCGAGTGGCAACTCGGCGGCAAGGGCGATGTCAACGGCGATGGCCAGGACGATTATCTCTGGCGGAATCAGGAGACTGGAGCGTTTGCGGTCTGGTCGGCGGATGAAACCAACGCGATCGAACTTGGCAACGTCCAGGCGATCGAGTCGAAGTACAGCCTGGCGGCGTTCCAGGACTTCAACGGCGACGGCACCGACGACTATCTCTGGCGCGATCAGGAGACCGGGAACGTTGCCGTGTGGACGACCGACGGCGTCAACGACCTGTCCAAGGGCGATCTGCTCGGCATCGATCAAACATGGTCGATCGCGGCGGTCGGCCAGTTCGGAACCGGGGGGCAGGACATCCTGTGGCGCAACTCCGATACCGGCGCGATTGCCGTGTGGGAGATGGATGGGACGTCGCAGCCGATCCGAGGCGTCGTTCACGGTCTCTCGACCGACTGGGAACTGAACACGACCGCTGATTTCGACGGCGACGGCGACGATGACTTGTTGTTGCGTAATCAGAACGACGGTTCGCTGGCCGTCTGGACGTCCGAGGGCGAAGGCGAAGTCGGTCGAGGTGACGTGCTGGGGCTGTCGAGCGACTGGACGATCGCGGGCGTCGACGATTTCGGCGGCGACGGCAAAGCCGATCTTCTGCTGCGCAACGAGAGCGAGGGCCTGATCGCGGTTTGGCAGATGGACGGCACCGGCGAGCCGACCCGAGGCATCACCTACGGCGTTTCGTCCGACTGGTCGGTCGCCGGGGGCGGCGATTTCGACGGCGACGGCAACGCCGATATCCTGTGGCGCAACGAACAGGCCGGCGTCATGTCGGTCTGGGAGATGAACGGCGACTCGCCGGAGCAGCGTTACGACTTCGGCTTCGACGGAAATCTGGAGATCCTGGAGATCCGCGAGCTGTCGGCCGACGGCGACACCGGAATCCTCGCCCGTGCGCCGACCGGGGATCTGGGTGTGTTCATGTTCAACGACGGCGAGGCTCCGACATTCACGCCGATCGGGCAGCTGTCGACCGACTGGGAGTTGCTCTAGGCTACGCGCTTCGCTCCCGCCCCGCAGGAGAAGCGCTTGTCAGGAGACCGAGCCGAGACGCTCATCATCAACGGCCGTTTCCTGGCGCAGCGTCAGACCGGCGTCCAACGCGCGGCGGCGGAGCTGGTCCGGGCGCTGGACGATCTGCTGAGCGCGCCGGACGGTCGGGCGGTTGCGGCCACGATTCTGGCCCCCCCGGATGCCGACCTCGACCGCCTCAATCTCCGCGCGATCGCCATTCGTCGGGTCGGCCATCACATCGGCTATCTGTGGGAGCAGTGGGACCTGCCCAGGGCCGCGCGCGGACGGGTGGTGCTGAACCTGGGCAACGTGGCGCCGCTCTGTCATCCGCGCAACGCCATCCTGATCCACGACGCGTCGGTGTTCGACCGGCCCGATGCCTACAGCTGGCGGTTCCGGCTGGCGATGCGGCTGATGCTGCCCCGGCTTGCCCGGCGGGCAGCGGCGCTGTTCACGGTCTCGGCGTTCTCGGCTGGGCAACTGTCCCACCATGGGATCGCCAACGCCGGCGGCTACACGGTTATTCCCAACGGCGTGGAGCACATCGCACGGATCGAGCCGGACCGTGATGCCCTCGCCCGGCACGGCCTCGCCGCCGGCCGGTACGTGCTGTTCCTCGGCTCCCTGCATCCGAACAAGAACCTGGCGGGCGCGCTGGCGGCGATCGAGCGGGTCGCCGATCCCTCCCTGCGACTGGCGGTGGTGGGTGCCGCCGATCCGCGGGTGTTCGGCGCCGATCGGACCGGGAGCGGCAGCGGCGGCGACCGGGTGGTGTTCCTGGGGTCGGTTGACGACGCGGCGGTGGCCGCGCTCTACGCCGGCGCACTGGCTTTGTTGTTCCCGTCCTATTACGAGGGCTTCGGCCTGCCGGCGGTGGAGGCCATGGCCCTGGGCTGTCCGGTCATTGCCAGCACGCGGGCGTCGCTTCCCGAGGTGTGTGGCGACGCCGCGGTGCTGGTCGACCCCGACGATACCGCCGGCATGGCGGTCGCGATCGACCGGTTGTCGGCCGACAGTGAGTGGCGGGCCGGGTTGGTCGAGCGCGGCCGGGTGCGGGCGGGCGCCTTCAGCTGGCGGAACTCGGCCCGGCGTCTACTGGATGCCCTCGGTCACGCCGGCCAGCGCGCCAGCCGATCCAGCGGTTGCTGAGCTGCCCGGCGTAGTAGCGCACCCGGCCGATCCGGCCCATCAGCGCGTAGCCGACGACGGCGATCAGCGGCTTCAGGAGGTGCGGAGCCATCTCGACCGGCGAGTAGTCGTTCACTCCCATCACATAGCCGACGCCCCGGGCGTAGGACGCTCCCTTGGCCAGGATGGCGGCGGAGTCGGTCTCGAACTTGTTGGGGTGCCCGAACACGATGGCCGGTCGGTAGACGATCCGGCAACCCGCCGACAGGCCGCGCAGCAGGAGGTCCTGGCCCTCGCCGGCACCCCAGCGACCGCCGGTGCCGACTCCGATCGATTCCCGGAATCCGCCGGCACGCTCGAAGAACCGTCGGCGGAAGTACAGCGTCGCCTCGGCTCCGACCCGCCAGACATTGCGCCGCGTCGCGGTCACCGGCTGCTCGGGCCAACGCCCCATGGACGGCGCTCCGGTCTCATCGACGCACCGCCCGCCGAACACGTCCACCTCCGGCTCGGCCCGCGCGGCGTGCCGAACCGCGTCGAGTTGGCCGGGGGTCGCCCAGCCGTCATCATCGGGAAACCAGATGAGGTCGCGGTTCGCATGAAGCAGGCCGACATTGCGGGCGTGCGACGCCCCGCGTGCGGTAGCGCGCACGTGGCGAGGCCCGAGGTCGGCCGCTGCGGCCAGCACCGGCAGCAGCCGCTGATCCGGGTTCTGGTCGACCACGACCACTTCATCGTCGGCCCGGCACTGGCCGCGCAGCGATGCCAGCAGGACCGCGACTTCGTCGACCCGTCCGAGCGACGGAATCACGATCGACAGCGCCGGGCCGGCGGCGGGTTCGGCGGGGGTCATCGGCCGGTACCGGCCAGCAGCGTGCGGGCTCGCTCGGTCACGGCGTCCAAGGTGGAACGGATCAGCGCCGGCTCGAACATGCCGCTGCCCGGGCCGCTGCGCAGCCCCAGCCTGCGCCGGACGATGGCCAGATAGGCAAAGTTGCTGGCGACGGTGACAAGGGCGGCAGCCGCCGCGGCGCCTTCCAGCCCGCCGGCGAGGATGCCGACCGGGACCGCCACCGACTGCCCGACGGCGCCGGCGATCAGGATCGCGGTCAACGGCCGCTCCAGGCCGGTCATCCGCAGCACCGCGCTGACCGGCCCGGCAAGCACGGTCGACATCTGCCCGGCGGTCAAGATCGCCAGAACCGCCCAGCCCTGCTGGAATTCCGGGCCATACAGGCCGAGCAGCAGCCAACCGCCGGCGATGATGGCGAACCCGATCGGCAATCCGCTCACCAGCGAGGCGAGGCTTCCCCGGGCCAGCAGATCCTGCATTCCGGCCTGGTCGCGGTCGGCGAACCGCCGGGCGATCATCGGCTCCAGGGTCAACCGCACCGCGTCCACGACGAAGGTCACCAGCACCGCAAGGCGCTGCGCCGTCAGGTAGATTGCGGCTGCCTTCAGGTCGATCATCGCGCCGACAATCAGGATGTCGCCACGGGCGGTCCAGTACACCAATGCCTCGGCGAGGACCATCGGCCGGGCGATCCGGTACCAGTCCGATCGATCGCTCCGGTCGACCGCCGATGCGGACCGACGAGCGTCCATGATGGAGGCGATCCGGCGGGCATCCAGGGTGGCGATGACGACCAGCCCGCCGACGAACCCGGCGAGGGCGGTGTCGACCGAAAGCCAGCCGACGACGGCCAGGGCCGCGGCCACCGCGCCCGGGATCAGCGAACGCAGGATGTTGAATCCGAGAAAGCCGGCAATAACCCGGTCGAGCGCCCGGAGCGTTTCGCGGTGCAGGTCCATGGCGCCATACAGCGGCATCCCGATCGCGACAATCGCGACGGTCGGCCACCCGATCCCGTCGCCGATGCCGAGGGCGACCTGGAACACCACAACGACTACCAGCACGCCGATCAGCGCCGCCATGACGATGACGCGGCGCGCCTCGGCAAGCAGGGCCTTGAGGGCGTGCGGGCGATCCTGGTGCCAGTAGACCGAGCCATGGCGCAGCATCGCGCTGTTCAGCCCGAAACAGGTCAACGGCCCGGCAATCGACAGGACGGTGATCGCGTACATCACCAGCCCGTAGTCGTCCGGCGGCAGCAACCTGGCAAGGAGCACGGTGTAAATCAGCCAGAGAAGCGTTCCCGCGACCTTCATGCCGGTCACGACAACCATGTCGTTCAGCATTCGCAACCCGCCCGTCCGCCGGCACCAAGCAACACCGTCACCGTAGCACCGGGGCCGATGCTCCGGTATACATACCAGACGGCGGGAACGGGGATGGGCAAGGTTTTTCAATGCTTTCGACTCTCAAAGCCGGTCTGATCACCGCCCTGTTTCCGGTGGCCCGAGTGATCCTGGGCGGTCGGCGTCGGCGGTTCCGGTCGAACGGCGTCGACATGCTGATCGACATCGGCGAGTCCCACATGACCCTGTTGCGGGCGCTCGGGCTTTACGAGTTGCGCAAGACGGCCGAGATCGAGCGGCGTCTGACTGCCGGTTCGGTGTTCGTCGACGTGGGATCCAGCCAGGGCGACTTCGCGCTGATCGCCGCCCGTATCGTCGGCCCGACCGGGCGTGTCCACGCGTTTGAGCCCGATCCGGACGATGTTGACGGCATCCGCGCGAATGTGGCGCTCAACGGCTTCGGTACGATCACGGTTCACGGCCTGGCGTTGTCGGACAGCGACGGCGAAGCGACGCTCTATCGCTCGTCGGTCAGCGGCTGGCACTCGCTGGTGTCGGGTCTCGAGAAACGTGGAGAAACCCCCGCGACCGTGCCGGTGGCGCGCCTCGACAGCCTGGACCTCGACCGGGTCGACATGATCAAGATCGATGTCGAGGGCGCCGAGGCGGCAGTCCTGGCGGGCGCGCGGGCCACGCTGGAACGGCATCGCCCGATCGTGCTTCTCGACACCCATCCGTCGCTTGGCGCCGATGTCGGGGCATTGCAGGCCTATTTTGACGATCTCCGCTACGACGTCTTCGATTCCGACCGGCACGCCTCGCGGCCGTTGCCGGGCGGGATCCCGCGGGAAGACGCCGACCTCGTTCTGATACCGCGGCCGGCCGGCACATGAGTGCTGGCGCCCTGGTGCTCGGCGGCGCCGGCTTCATCGGGAGCCATCTCCTGGCCGACCTTGCGGCGCGCGGGGTCCGGCCTCTGATCTGCCTTGATATTGCGAAACCGGAACGACCGGTTGACGGCGTCGACTATCGGCATGGGGATGTTCGAGCACCGTTCGACGAGCTGGTGCCCGAGGCGGTCTCGGTCGTCTACAACCTCGCGGCGGTCCATCGCACACCCGGCCACCCCGACCACGCCTACTACGACACCAACGTCGCCGGGGCGCTGAACGCCTGCGGGTACGCTGCGCGGCGCGGTGTGCAACGCCTTGTGTTCACCAGCAGTATTGCGGTCTACGGACCGCGCGAGGAGCCGTGCACGGAGTCGACCCCACTGCGGCCTGTGTCGGCCTATGGGCGGTCGAAGGCGCTGGCCGAAGCGATCCATGAGCAGTGGGCCGACGTCGATCCCGAAAGCCGGCGGCTTGCGGTGCTGCGTTCGGGCGTGGTGTTCGGCCGTGGCGAGAACGGCAATTTCGATCGGCTGCTGCGCCAGATGCGGCGCGGAGCCTTCGTGTTTCCCGGGCGCCGGGACACGATCAAGGGCTGCGGGTATGTGGGCGAACTGGTCCGGGCGATCGGCTTCGCGGTCGCACGGGACGACCGGGTCTACCACGCGAATTTCGCCTATCCCGAGCCCCACACGATCGAAGCCATCGCCCGGACCCTGTCGAAGGCGGCCGGCCTGCGCGCCCCAAGGTGGACGGTCCCGACCGGGGCGGTGATGGCGGCGGCGTGGGGGTTCGAGGTTCTGGCGCGCTTTGGACTGCGCACCGGCGTTGACCGCGACCGGGTCCGCAAGCTGCTGATCAGCACCGATGTCCGCCCGGACCGTCTGACAGCCGACGGATACCGGTTCGAGACCGACCTTGCGTCCGGCATCCGGAGCTGGCTCGCCTCGCTCGACGACGGGTGAGCCGCTTACGGGCGGGATCGGTCTCCGCGGGCGGCGACCGGCGCCAGCGGGTGGACACCGCCGCGCATGATCGGCGCGGTTGCGACCGCTCGATGCCGGACCATGAACATGATGATGGCGATCGTGCAGATCATGGTTGGGAAATACTTGGACGATCCCCAGTAAAACAATCGAAGAATCTCGTAAACACCAATCATCCAGGTTGGATGGATGATCATGTACTGGAATTTTCCCTGCTTGTATCCGTCGTAGATGCGCCCGCTGAGAACGCCGAGAAAGAACCACAGGGTAACGCCCAGAATGACTCCCCAGTCTTGGATCGGAGCGAAGACACCTGAGGTGTTGTTGAACTCGGCGCTGGCGAACTGGAAGGCATAGTCCCAGAAAGCCGATTCTTCCGCCTTGACCCACGGGAACAGCGGGAACCGGTAGAACCAGTTCATGGTGTAGGTGCCGTCAAAGGTCGCCGGATAGAGCTCGACCAGTCCGGCCCCGTTGTTCAGGGCGGTCAGATAATATCCCCAAATACGCGAAAGAATGAAATCGGTGTAGTCGGTGTAGTAGTATTTATAGACGGTCCATGATCGAAAATACTCGGTCACGGCGAAGAGGCCGATGATGCCGGCGATCCCGAGGACCGGGGCCATGGCGAACGAGAAGCGCCAGCGGCTGCCGACCGTCCCGAACCAGACAATGCCGATCGGCAGGACAACCTCGATGATCGCCAGCCGCTCGGAGTTGAAGACCGCGCGCAGAATCACGGCAAAGAACACCGTACCGGCGAAGATGTGATCGAACTTGTCCAGGGGACGGTCGGCGATCTTGTCCTTCAGCGCGTACAGCGTTGCGAACAGGGCGGCCAGGTTGCTGACCGATGTCAGCCCCGGAACCTGCAGGGTCTGCTCCTTCAGCAGCGAGAAGATTGCCGCCTTGCCGCTTAGAAACGCCCAAACCAGCCCGGGATTGGCCAGGATCGGCAGGACCACGGCAATGTTCCCGGCGAACGCGATCAGGCCAATCGCCAGCATGACGCGCCGGTAGTGTGAATGCAGGATCCGGCTGGATGGGCCGCCGGTCTTCCGTTGCAACCGGGCGCCGCGCGAGACGTATCCGACGACTCCGCACCCAGCGGAAAAGGCCAGCAGGGCCGCCAGAAGCACCAGAAGCTGGTTGCCCGAAAGGAACTGCCGCGTCTGGTCGAAGTCGAGATACACGCGCTTCGGCATGGCGGCGACCGACAGGCCGATGGGGACCATCAGCAGCAGCGTCACCCAGCCGGGGCTGGACCACCAATACGTTCGCATTCAGGCTCCGGGCTCGTCGTCGATGCCGATCCGCTGCCGGCAGTGTCATCGACCGTCAGAGCGTGGTCCAGTCCGGATCCAGCGAGCCGACCAGCGTGATCTCCGGGGGTCCGCCGTCGACCATCGCCATGGTCGCGAACCGGCCGTCGGAGCTGCGCAGCAGGATGTCGTCGGTGGCGTCGCCGTTCAGCTTGCCGATCCGGATGATCTCCCAGTCGGCATCGAGGCCGAAGTCGTACCGGACCTCGCTGTCCGCGCCGTTCATCTCCCAGACCGACGCGGTGTTGGTCACGCTGTTGCGCCACAGGATGTCGGACTTGCCATCGCCGTCGAAGTCGTGGACCGCCGCGATGCTCCAATCGGCCGAGATATCGCCGAATGTCTGGCCGCGGTTGGTGACTGCGCCGCCGTCCATCTCCCAGACCGTGACTTGGCCGTCCTGGGCGTTGCGCAGGATCAGATCGTCCTTGCCGTCGCCGCCGACATCGGCCACGCCGGCCACGGTCCAGATCGAGTCGAGGTCGTGGACATCGCCGAGCGTGGATCCGCCAAGACCGTTGTTGGTCCACACTGATACTTGGCCGGTGGTGTCGTTGCGCCACAGGATGTCCGTGCCGCCATCGCCGTCGAAGTCGCCCAGCTTCTCGATCTGCCAACTGGTGTCGACACCCTGCGCAACGCCCTTGGCCGGGGTTCCGGTCGCATCGAAGTTCCAGAGCGAGACCGCGCCGGTGCTCGAGTTCCGCAGCAGCAGGTCGTCGCCGCCGATGCCGTCGAAATTGGCGGTTTCGGCAATCTCCCAGCCGGACTCACCGAAGAAGTTGACCGGCCCGCGTCCGAACGCATCGGTCCACACGGCCACTGCGTTCAGGCCAGAGTTGCTCCACAGGATGTCGGCCTTGCCGTTGCCATCGAAATCGGCCAGGGCGCCGACCTGCCAATCGGTGCTGATGCTCTGCAGGATACCCATGTCGATGCCGGTATCGTCGAAGCTCCAGATCGCGATCGACCCGGTATCGCCGTTGCGGAGCAGCACGTCATCAATGCCGTCGCCGTCGAAGTCGGCGGCACCTGCCGACTGCCAGGTCGATGCAAGGCCAGCAACGTCGACCGTCGCCATCGGGATGCCGGCTTCGAACTGAATCGACTGCACGACGCCGTCGGGATGGATGAAGGCGACGACCGGACCGGTCGGCGCCGGCGGGGCCGTCAGATCGCGAACCTCCACCACCGTGCCGCTGCCATCGACGAACCATGCCGTCTCAAAGCCGCTGTGCGACAGGGTGTTGAGGTCGGTACCCTGGGCGACGACCAGGACGTCATTGCCGTCACCGCCTACGAGCGCGCTGTCGAGTCCGCCGTCGGGGACACTGTCAAGCGCATCCCCCCAGATCGTATCGTCTCCTGCTCCGCCGCTGAGCCTGTCGATGCCAGCCCCACCAATGAGCAGGTCGTTTCCTGCCCCGCCGCTGAGCCTGTCGTTTCCGGCCCCGCCGGAGAGCGTGTCTGCGCCCTGTCCGCCGTAGAGGAAGTCGTTACCGACCCCGCCGTACAGCGTGTCATCGCCGTCCTCGCCGAATAGCGCGTCACGGTTGCCGCCCCCAGCGAGGGCGTCGCCGCCGCCGCCGTAGAGCACGTCATCGCCCGCCCCGCCGTACAGCGTATCGTTGTTGGTCCCGCCATCGAGCAGATCGTTGCCGGCCCCGCCGAACAGATGATCCGAGCCCGCGCCGCCGTACAGCGTGTCGTTGCCGTCGCCGCCGCTGATCGTATCGGAGCCCTGGTTGCCGAATGCGAGGTCTTCGCCGCCGGCCAGATTGGGGAAGGTTTCGGACCACTGGTTTCCGATAAAGATGTCGTTGCCGGCGGTCGCGATGTTGCTCTGCGGGGTGGCCAGCAGCACGGTGACGCCACCGGCCCCATCATCCTGCAGGGCCGCCCCGACATAGGTTCCGTTGACCGTGAACACGGTATCGACCGTCCCGTCGCCATCGACGTCGATGGAGATCGTGGTGTTTCCGGCGGTCGCCGCCACCGTGATGGTCGCCACCGCGGCCGAGACACCGGACACCATCAGCACGTCGCCGGCGCCGAGGTCGTAGATCGAGTCGCCGTTCAGGTCGGCCGCCGTGCCGATGATGGTATCGATGCCGTTGCCGCCGAGGATGGTGTCGGCACCGGCACCGCCGACCAGCAGGTCGTTGCCATCGCCGCCCGAGAGCACATCGTTGCCATCGCCGCCGGACACCACGTCGTTGCCGGCGAGCGCCACCAGCGTGTCGTCGCCGTCGGTGCCGATCATGGTGTCGTTGCCGGCGGTCCCGGTGACGGCAAGCGCCGGCAGCAGGGTGCGGGCGGGCTCGGTGCCAAGCACCAGCTCGATATTGTCGATCAGCGCGCCGTAGGAGTCCGAGGTGCCGTCGGCGTCGCCGCCGATGAACGACAGGGTGTGGCTGCCGACGCCGAGCTCGACGGTGAACCAGTCGCTCTGCCAGGCGTTCGGCGCGTCGGTCTGGCTGTAGACCGTCTGGCCGTCGATCTGGATCGAGAACTGGCTGGTCGCTGCGGTCTGGCCCTGGTACAGCCGCGCCGCGAAGTCGAAGGACAGGGCGTGGGTGCCGGCCTGGAAGACCGTGAAGGTCTGGGTCGCCTTGACGTTGGTGTGGCCGCCGACCCCGCCGTTCTCGCCGTGGCTGTCGAGTTCGAGCACCTGGTTGTCGGTCGCCCAGCCGGCCGGCCGGGTCGGTGCGCCGCTCTGGGTGCCGACCTGGATCTCCAGCGGTGCGGTCCCCGGCGCGTTCGGATCGAGATCCTCGGCGACCCAACCCGGGATCTGGCTGAAGGTGCCCCAGCTGCCGTGGTTGAAGCCGGACACGTTCTCGAAATCGCTGTTGATCAGCAGGTTGGCCCCGGCCGCCGGAGCGGTCACGCCAGCGATGACCAACGTTTCGATGCCGGATACATCCATGCCGTCGAGATCGTCGGCCGAGTCGAGGTACAGGGTGTCCTGACCGTCGCCGCCGTCGACCACGCGGTCGTTGTCGCCGCCGTAGATTACATCGTTGCCGGCACCGCCATACAGCGAGTCCACGCCGTCGCCGCCGTACAACGTATCGTCCCCGGCGCCACCGGACAGGGCGTCATCCCCCGTGCTGCCCGACAGAACGTCGTTTCCGCTGCCGCCGTCGAGACGATCGTTGCCATGGTCGCCGACCAGCGTGTCGGCACCGGTGGAGCCGATGATCAGATCGTCGCCGTTACCACCGACCAACAGGTCGCCGCCGTCCTCGCCGAGCAGGGAGTCGTCGCCGTTGCCGCCGTACAGCGTGTCGTTGCCGTCGCCGCCGTAGACCAGGTCCGCCCCGTTCAGCGCGTCGATCACATCGTCGCCGCTCGTGCCGGTGATGGTATCGGCATGGTTGGTCGGTCCGCCGAACACCAGATCCGTCAGCAACGTGCGGACCGGCGCGTCGCCCAGAACCAGTTCGACGTTGTCGATCAGCGCACCGTGGCGGTCGGCAATTCCTTCGCCGGTGAACGAGATGGTGTGGCTGCCGACGCCGAGGTCCAGATTCAGCCAGTCGCTGGTCCACCCGAACTGCGGGCCGAGGTTGCTGTAGACCGTTTCGCCATCGATCTGGATCGAGAAGCCGCTGGTCTCGCTCGTCAGGCTTCCGTACTGGCGCGCCGTGAAGTCGAACGACAGCGCGTGGGTACCACCCTCAAAGACCGTGAAGGTCTGGGACACCACGGCGTTGTTGTGACCGACGGCCTGGCCGCCTTCCTCCGGGCCGGAGTCGAGTTCGATGACGTTGTTGCTCGGCGACCAGCCGTCCGGAGACACCGGCGCGCCGTTGATCCGGCCGTGCTGGATCTCGATCGGCGGGGTGCCCGGCAGGTTCGGGTCGGGATCCTCGGCGGTCCAGCCCTCGATCGACTGGAACCTCGTCCACACGCTGTTGGTATTCAGCGGGCCGGTGCTCTCGAAGCCGCCGTTGATCAGCAGGTTGGTGCCGGCCGCCGGCGCCGTGACGCCGTCGATCACCAGGTGCTCGATGCCGTCGAAGTCGACCCCGTCGAGGTCCTCCGGCGAGCCCAGGTACAGGGTGTCGTCGCCGTCGCCGCCGACCACCGTGTCGCCGGCACCGCCG
>NZ_JAVJSX010000006.1:0-130183 GCF_040219215.1 Thalassobaculum sp. | reverse complement strand
TCCTCAAGAAGCACGCGCCGAGGACCATCGACGATCTCTGGGACACCATCGGCCGCGCCATCGACACCTTCTCCCCGGTCGAGTGCCTCAACTACTTTGTTGCTGCCGGATATGACCGTGAGTGATCGGAAAATGCTCTAGGCGATCCCGGGATCGAAGTCCTGGACCAAAGGCGGTGCCTTTCGATCCGGAGCGTCAGTCCGGTCCGGCCACCCAGCGCCGGGCGGCATCCATGTCGGTGAAGGATCGGCGCTGCATGCCGATCGAACTCGGCGCCGCCGCCTGCCAGAGGTGAAGGATCAGTTCGTCTGGAATCCGGGAGAACACCGAAGCAACCCGCAGGTCCGTCCGCAACGGACGACCCGATTGCGAAGACCAGACCGACATCATGCCGCTGAGCGTCATGGAGCTGAGATCGGCTGACCGGAAGTCCCACACCACGCCCAGCATCGATTTGTAGTGCGCGCCGTCCCGGATGTCCCTGACGATGCGGGCGATCACGTCCGTGTCGACCTCGCCCGAGTAACGGATCACATAGAAACCGCCCGCTTCGTCAAACTCCACGTCGACATTCATCGGATCACGTCTCTTCGTCCAGCCGCAGCCGGCCCGCTGGGCCCTGAGTGCGCAGTTTGAGGGCGGCCGCGCGGAACCCGGGGTCATCACCCGGCGACGGAGCCAGCAGTGTCTCCGCTTCGTCCAGCCGCCGCAGGTCGCGCAGGGATTCGGCGCGGGCCAGACGGATGGCCGGCCCGGAGTCGTCGAGACCGTTCAGGTCGCGAAGGGCATCGTCCGGCCGTCCGAGCCGCAAGGCGATGCGGGCGCGGTTCAGCCGGGCGTCGGGATCCTCGGGAACCTGTTTCAGATAATCGCCGAATCCAGCCGCGGCGTCCTCCAGGCGACCGAGGTCCAGCAGACAGGACGCTCGCTCGAACGCGGCATTGGCATGGTCGGGGGCACGTGCAAGGACCGCGTCGTGGGCAGCGACCGCCTCCGCCAGCCGGCCCATCCGGCGGCACACCAGGCCGCGGTTGTAGTGCAGCACCGGGTTGTCCGGATCGGTGTACAGCAGTGCGTCCAGTGCGCGATCCGCCGCCGCCCAGTCGCCGGCCTGCACTGCCGCCGCGAACACCGAGGCCGGGTCGACGGTCATGCTCAGAACACTCCCGCGTCGAGCCCGGCGGCCATCAACGTGCCGAGCTCACGGCACTGGTCGACGAACTCTTCCTTGAAGTCGCCACGGCATAGTACCGGATCGCACACCGCCCGCCATCGCAGTCCGGTGACGATCGTCTCGACCCCCCGGCGGGTCCCGGTGCCGTCGTGCCCGGCCCGGATGTACAGCGCGTAGGGCAGGCCCTGGGTCTTCTCCAGCACAGGGTAGTAGGTGCGGTCGAAGAAGTCCTTCAGCGCCCCGCTCATGTAGCCAAGGTTCTCGGTGGTGCCGAGGATCACGGCGCGGGCCGCCAGGACGTCATCCGGCCCGGCTTCCAGCGGCGGAAGTACCCGCACTTCAACCGCTTCCGAGCCCGCGTCTTCGGTGCCGGCCACCACGGCATCGCGCAGTCGTCGCGTGTTGCTCGAAGGCGCGTGTGCCACGATCAGCAGGCGACGGGGTTCGGGCCGAGCCGACATCAGTCGACCGGTTTCAGCGACCGCATCCAGGCGATCAGCGCGTCGAGATCGGCATCCGTCATCTTGGCGTAGTAGCCGTAACCCATAGGGGGCATCAACCGGGTGCCGTCGCGGCTGACGCCCCTGGTGATCGCCTGCTTGATCTCGGCATCGCTCCAGTCGCCGAGGGTCGCTGGCGTGATGTTGCGCGAGATCGACACGCCCCAGGGCCCAGCAAACTCCCGCGTGCCCGCGCCAAGACGCGTCATCTGCAGTTCGCCCTTGGCGCTGATCGGCGTGTGGCATTCCACGCAGTGCCCGACCGGCCCGGCCAGATAGCCGCCATACGCCACCGGGTCGGAGCGCGCGGGCGCCTGTACCCCAGCCACCGGCGGTCCCCAGCTTTCCGGCAACGGCATCCGGTAGACCGTTGCCGGCGCCTTGTTGATGACCGGCTTGACCGTCCTCAGGTAAGCGACGATCGCCCGGACGTCGTCATCGGCGATGCCGCGGTACAGGCCGAACGGCATTGGCGGTCCCATGACACGGCCGTCGCGGCTGCGTCCTTCACGGATCGCCCTGACGATCTCGTCATCGCTCCAGCCGCCAAGACCGGTCTCCCGATCCGGCGTGAGGTTCGGCGGATACGCCTCGAACACCGCTTCCTTCATGAGCGGGCCACCGGCCAGTTCCTTGCCGGCAATCGGCCCGCCGGCGTCCTGCAGCGAGTGGCAGTTGCCGCAGCCTGCGATCGACTCAACAAGATAGCGGCCGCGTTCCACCGGTGTCTCGGCCGTGGCGGTCGCGCACAATCCGGCGGTTAGGAAGCCGGCAAGCAACAACAGACCTGTTCTCATCGTCGGCTCCATGCCCCCACCTGAAGCGCGGGGTAGTGCGCACCAATTCGGCGCCGGACGCAATCACCTTGGGGCCTATCCTGTGGAGGAGTCGCCGCTGCCCGCCGCCCGTGATACCCAACGGTGACGCCTGCCCGCTCGGAGCCCTCATGACCCAGCCCGCATCACCCGCCGCCCCCGGCCGGTCGCTTATCGTCCTGCTCGGATCGCTGGTGATGGTCGGACCGCTGGCGGTCGACATGTACCTGCCCAGCCTTCCGGATATCGCGACGGGTCTCTCCGCCCACCCTGCCGAGGTGCAGCAGACCATCACCGTGTTCCTGCTGGGGTTTGCGGTCGGCATGCTGGTCTACGGGCCGATCTCCGACCGCTACGGGCGCCGGCCGATCATCGCGGCGGGCCTGGCGCTGTTCATGCTGGCCTCGATCCTGTGCGCGGTGGCCGACGGCATCGGGATGCTGACCCTGGGTCGGGTGCTGCAGGCGATCGGCGGCGGGGCCGCGTCGGCCCTGGCGCGCGCGGTTGCCAAGGACCTGTTCTCCACCGAGGGGGCCGCCCGCGTGCTGTCGCTGATGGCGATGGTGATGGCGATTGCTCCGCTGGCGGCACCGACCGTCGGCGGACAGATCCTGCTGGTGGCCGACTGGCGGGCGATCTTCTACGTCCTGGCGGCGTTCGGTGCCGCCGGGCTGTTCGCCACGGTCACGCTGCTGCCGGAATCGTTGCCACCGTCGGCGCGGGTCGGCATCCGGCTGGCGGGCGCGTTCGCGGCCTATGGCCGGATACTGGCCGACCGGCGTGCGCTGGGCGACCTGTCGTCCGGCAGCTTCAACAGTGCCGCGATGTTCGCCTACATCACCGGCACGCCGTTCGTGTACATCGAGTACTACAGTGTGCCGCCGCAGTGGTATGGCGCACTGTTCGGCGCCAATGTCGTCGCCCTGGTAATCGCGTCGTTCCTGAACGCCCGATATGTTGGCCGGTACGGCGTTCTGCCGTTGACCCGGCTGTCGATCGTGGTCGCCGCGGTCGGCGGCGCCGGCCTGCTGGCTGCCGGGCTGACCGGCATCGGCGGGCTGTGGGGGGTGGCGTTGCCGCTGCTGCTGGTGATCGGCGTCCAGGCGCCGGTCGGCGCCAACTGCACCGCGCGGCTGATGGGGTTGTTCCCGGCGAGCGCCGGAGCCGCATCCGCCCTGTTCGGCGCCATCCGCTTCGGCGCCGGTGCTGTCGCCAGCGCCCTGGTCGGCCTGCTGCACGATGCCACCCCGCTTGCCATGTGCGCGGTGGTGGCGGCCTGCTGCTTCCTGGCCCTGGTCTGCCGGTTCGGCTTCGACCGTCTCGAAGCTCCGGCAAGCTGACGGTTCAGCGGCGGCAGCGCGCCGAGGCGGGGCGGCCGTCGAGGGTCGATCCGTCCGGGCATACCGCGGTGCATGAGTCCGCTCCGCGGCAGGCGCTGCTCGCCAGGCCACCGATCGTGCGATTCCAATCGACGTCGGTGCATCCACCAATCGCCAGGCCGACTGCGATGACAGCCAGGATCGCCTTGAGCGGTCTCATGGGAGATCCTCCTCCGGTTCGATATCCAGCAGTTCCCCGGGCGTACAGTTCAGCGCCTCGCACAACCGCTCGAGCGTGGCGAAGCGGATACCCTTGACCCGGCCCGACTTGAGCAGCGACAGGTTGGTCTCGCTGATTCCGATCCGCTCGGCCAGATCCTTGGAGCGCATCTTCCGTTTCGCCAGCATGACATCGAGCCGCACAACGATCCGCATGCCTCAGATCATCAACTCGTTCTCGTCGGCGATCCGCCGGCCTTCCCGGAGAATCCAGGCCACGGCGAGGAACACCAGCCCGATCAGCACCCGTGCGGCGTCGTCGGAACCCAGGGTAATCGCCACATGCCGTTCTCCCGGCGGATTGGCGGCGGTCAGTATGACGATGGTCAGCGAGTAACCGACGGGCACCAGCGCGGCGTGAGCCAGGACCGCGACCGCGAAGTCCCGCAGCGCCCGTGCGCCCGCTTCCGAGAACACCTGGCCGTCGGAGACATGCCGGAACAGTGAGGCCAGCCGGATCAGTCCCCAGATCAGAACCAGCGATGGCAGCGCTCCCGCCGCAATGGCGGCACGCAGGCGCCACGGATCCTCAGCCGCCGGCTGCAACGGCAGGCCGGCCAGGCCCGGCCGCATCAGGACCCAATCCGGGGCCAGGACGGCGATCAGCAGCACCACGATCGGGATTGCCGACGCCGCGGCCAGCAGCAGCCAGCGCAGCACTCCGGCAAGTCGGATCAACCGTCGGCGGGCGAGGTCCGGAGCATCGGCATTGGGTGGTGTCACGTTCATAATTTATGAATTACATAAATTATTTGTCGAGAGTCAATGATCTCGAAACTCTGGCCTGACGATCCAGTTGCCGACTGCCGATGCTGGCTATCTCGGAATCAACCGGCGTCGTTGGCGCAGTGGACAGGGCGATCGAAGTAGTTGTAGTCGGAGCACGAACGTCCGAGATACTTGTTGATGTGGTAGAAGGTGTTTCGGCCGGTCGCCGCCTGCGGGCCGGCAAACGCCGCAACACCGCCCCAGACATATGGATTGCAACCGCTCAGCGCCGCCAGCGTGAGGACGGCTGCAACGACACGTACCGTGGCACGGGCTGGCAGGAAACACAGGGTCATCGCACGCCTCCGAACTTCTTTCGGGTCGGGCCGCGTTGAAAGGTCTTCTCGCCGGTCGCCCGCCTGCGTCCGCCGTTCTGACGAACCGGGAAAGCTTACCCCAACCGCCGCGTTTTCGCCACGATCTGTTCATGTCCGATCCCGCAACCGTCGAAATGCGCGATGCCGCGCCTTTGAACCGACGCCGCGAGACCTTATGTTCGCCCGGAACCCGATGGAGATCGCCGACGATGGATACCCTCGACCTGCTCCTCACCCGCCGCTCGGTCGTCGCCAAGGACATGGGCGAGCCGGGTCCGGACGACGCGACCTTGAACAAGATCCTGGCTGCCGGCATCCGCGTTCCCGACCACGGCAAGCTTGGGCCGTGGCGCATCCAGGTGCTGCGCAAACCCGGCCAGGCCGCGCTTGGCGAGGTGCTGGCACGGGTGTTCGCGCGGGAGCATCCCGAAGCCGAGGAACGGCAGGTCGAGCTGGAGCGCCAGCGCCCGCAGCGCGCACCGATCCTGCTGGCCGTGACGGCGCGGATCGATCCGCATCACCCCAAGATCCCGCTGATGGAGCAGCAGCTGTCCGGCGGCGCGCTCTGCCAGAACATCCTGGTCGCGTCCCATGCCAGCGGTTTCGTCGCGCAATGGCTGACCGAGTGGCCGTCCTATCACCCGGAGGTCCGCCAGGCCCTCGGCCACGACGCGGAAACCCAGATCATCGGCTTCATCTACATCGGCACCCCGACCACCCCGCCGAACGAGCGGCCGCGCCCGACCTTCGAGCAGGTGGTCAGCGAATGGACGGGTCCGGCGGCGTAGGGCCGAGGATCAGCGTCCGGCCAGCTTGGCCTTGAAACCGGGGCGGTCGAGCACGGCGCGATTGACCACGTTGGCGGGAGCGCGTCCGGCGTTCACGTCGGCGATCGCGCCGCGGTTGACGTCGCCCATGGTGGCGAACATCTGGTCGGTCCAGCCGAGTGAATGCGGTGCGGTCAGCACGTTGTCGAGGCGCAGGATCGGTTCGTCGGCGGCCGGCGGCTCCGGGTCGAACACGTCGATCGCGGCGCCCGCGATCCCGCCGGTTACCAGGGCGTCGTAAAGGGCCTTCTGGTCGACCACCGGGCCGCGGCTGGTGTTCACCAGATAGGCGGTCGGCTTCATCCGCGCGATCATCCTGGCCGAGCCGATCGCCTTGGTCTCGGCGTTCAGCGGGCAGTTGAAGGTGACCACGTCGCTCTGCTCGAACACCGCCTCCAGCGACACCGCCTCGATCCCGATCTCCGCCAGTTTGGCGGCGTCGGCGTAGGGGTCGTGGGCGATCATGCGGACGTCGAACGCCTTCAGCAGCTTGAACATCTCGGCGCCGATGTTGCCGACCCCGACCGAGCCGATGGTGCGCCCGACCAGTCCCATGCCGTGGTTGTCGATCCGTGCCGGCCATCCCAGGGTGCCGGTGCGCGCGATCCGGTCCTTGGCAACGAGTTTATGGGCCAGGGCCAGGATGAAGCACACCTGGGCGCTCGCCATCGGCCGGCGCACCGCGTCCGGGGTGATGGTCAGCGCCACGTCGTGCGCGGTGCAGGCATCGGTATCGATGGTATCGTAGCCGACACCCATGCGCGCGATCAGGGCGAGCCGCCCGTCGGACGGGAAGCTGTCAGCCGCCATGCGCTCGCCCAGCAGGACGATCGCATCGAACCCCGCCACCTGCGCCGCGCTGAGCACCGCCGCCTTGGCCAGCGGCACGAGTTCCACGCCGTCGGCCGCCAGGGGAGACAGGTCGTAGCTCGGGAAGGTCGGCTTGCCGTCGGCGCGGGTGAAATCGGCGCTCAGGCCGACGCGGAATGCAGTCATGTCGGGGCTCCCTCGGGATGGTCTTTCGCGGCGAGCATACACCGCGAGGTGGCCCTGTCAGGACGGTCTTGCGGTCACGACGACGCATCGACCGTGCTGTGGAATACCAGCCGTTCCCGCCGGGGCGTTGATCGGCGACCGCACAGCGACCAGGATGCGCCGCATCGGACACCGGAGGATGACATGGCGAAGAACAAGGCCGTCGTGGTCGGCGCGCTCGGCGTGATCGGCCGCAAGCTGATCGAACACCTGGGCACGCTCGGCGACTGGGAGATCGTCGGCCTCAGCCGTCGCTCGCCCGACTTCGAGAGCGCGGCCAGCTACATCTCCGTCGACCTGCTCGACCGGGCCGACGCCGAGGCCAAGCTGTCGGGGCTCGCCGACGTCACCCACATCTTCTACTGCGCCTTCCAGGCCCGGCCGACCTGGGCCGAACATGGCGCGCCGAACCTGGCGATGCTGGTGAACTCGGTCGAGCCGATCGCCAAGGCGTCGAAGGGACTGCGCCACGTCCATCTGGTGCAGGGCAACAAGATCTACGGCTCGCACCTCGGGCCGTTCAAGACTCCGGCGCGCGAGGAAGACCCGCCGCACATGCTGCCGAACTTCTACTGGGACCAGGAGAACTGGCTGCGCGTCAACCAGAAGACCGCCACCTGGACCTGGTCGGCGTTGCGCCCGCAGACGGTGTGCGGCTTCGCGCTCGGCAACCCGATGAACATCACGACCTGCATCGCGGTGTACGCCACCATTTCCAAGGAACTCGGCCTGCCCCTGCGGTTCCCGGGCAAGCCCGGCGCCTTCAACGCGGTCTACCAGGTGTGCGACAGCCAGCACCTGGCCAACGCCATGACCTGGTGCGGCACCGACGAGCGGGCCGCCAACGAGGTGTTCAACGTCACCAACGGCGACTTCTTCCGCTGGAAGAACGTCTGGCCGCAGTTCGCCAAGTTCTTCGACATGGAGGTCGGCGACATCCAGACCATCAAGCTGTCGGAGTTCATGGCCGACAAGGCGCCGCTCTGGGACAGCATCGTCGCCAAGCATGGGCTGCAGCGCATCCCCTACGACCAGATCGCGGCGTGGCCGTTCGCCGACTACGTGTTCGGTACCGACTGGGACGTGATGACCGACACCCTGAAGCTGCGTCTCCACGGCTTCCAGGATTGCCTGCGTACCGACGCCATGTTCGACCGGATCTTCCAGGAGTTCCGCGACATGAAGGTGATCCCGTAGGCGGGGCGGCGCCCTATATGGAGGTGGTGTTCACTGTCGCGGAGCGGACCGATGCCTGACCTGCCCTACCGCCTCGGCGGCGTCGATCACGTGGTGGTCCGCGCCAAGGACATCGATGCCATGCTCGGCTTCTACCGGGACGTGCTGGGCTGCACGGTGGCCAAGCACAACGAGCCGCTCGGCCTGTGGCATCTGGACGCCGGCGGCTCGATGATCGATCTGGTCGACATGAACGGAAAACTCGGTTCCGCCGGCGGCCCGCCGCCGGGGCCGGGCCGCAACGTCGACCATATCGCCATCAAGGTGGAGCCGTTCGACGCCGACGCCATCCGGGCACACTTCGCCGCCCATGGCATCGAGGCGGAGGCCCCTGCCAACCGCTTCGGCGCCGAGGGCGAGGGGCCGTCGATCTACCTGCGCGACCCGGAAGGCAACGGCGTGGAACTGAAGGGCAGGGGCTGAGGCCCATCCGTTCCCTGCGCTACCGCGCGAACTGTCGGCGGTAGGCGGTCGGGCTGATCCCGAGGCGGGTGCGGAAGTGGTGGCGCAGGCCGTCGGCGGTGCCGAAGCCGCATTCGGTCGCCACCCGTTCGATGCCGAGGCCGGTGGTCTCCAGCAGGTCGGCGGCGTAACGGACCCGCTCGCCGATCAGCCACTCGCCGGGAGGCGATCCGGTCGCCGCTTCGAATCGACGGATGAAGCTGCGCCGGCTCATCGCCGCCTCGCCGGCCATCCGCTCGATGGTGATGCGCTCGCCCAGGCGGCTTCGCGCCCAGTCGAAGAGATGAGCGAACCGGGCGTTCTCGCGATCCGCCACCGGCCGGTCGATGAACTGGGCCTGCCCGCCCTCGCGGTGCGGCGGCAGGACGAGCCGCCGGCCGACATCGTTGGCGATGCGCGAGCCGAAATCGCGGCGCACCAGATGCAGGCACAGGTCGAGGCCGGCGGAACTGCCGGCCGACGTGAACACGCCGTCAGCTTCGGTGTAGAGCACGCCCGCGTCGACCCGGACCCTGGGGAAGCGTGCCGCCAGGCGCTCGGCGTAGCGCCAATGGGTGGTGACCCTCTTGCCGTCGAGCAGCCCGGTGGCCGCCAGCACCGCAGCGCCCGAGCAGACCGATACCAGCCGGCTTCCGCGGGCGTGGGCAGCCCGCAGTGTGTCGAGCAGATCGTCCGGCACGGGTGCGTCGATGCCGCGCCACCCGGGGATCAGGATCGTTGCCGCATCACCGAGTTCGACCAGCCCGCCATCGGCCTCGACCCGGAATCCGCCGGTCGCCCGCAGGGGTCCCGGGCGTTCGGCGCAGACCTGAAACCGATACCAGTCGTCCCCCATCTCCGGACGCGGCAGGCCGAACACTTCGACGACCTGCCCGAACTCGAAAGTGCACAGCCCGTCATAGGCCAGAACGGCGACGCTGCGCGGGTTTGGATGGATTGGCATGATTTTAATGATACGTGGTTTGAGTGCCGATTTCCAGAGACCCGGTCCGGCCCGATGCTGTCGGCCAATCCAACTTCCTTCGGAGATCCGACGATGACCACTGTCGTTACCCAGGTCCCACCGGCACCCTCCGCCGCCGCGCTCGCCCACTTCGAGGCGCTGATGGGGTTCGAGACCGATTGCTGGGACGTCCACCACAGCCTGACGACCAGCGATGCGCCGGACTTCGTGCTGCTCGACGTCCGCTCGCCCGCCCTGTTCGCCGCCGGCCATGTACCGGGTGCGGTCAACCTGCCGCACGGCAAGATGATCGAACGCAACATGGCGAAGTGGCCGGCCGACACGCTGTTCGTCGTCTACTGCGCCGGGCCGCACTGCAACGGCGCCTGCAAGGCGGCGATCCGGCTGGCTCGGCTTGGCCGGCCGGTCAAACTGATGATCGGCGGTGTGGAGGGCTGGAAGGACGAGGGGTTCGATCTGGCGGTCGAGCGGGAGGCGGAGGCGATCTGAAACCACCAGCCTCGCCTCTTCCGTTGCTCCTGCGACCTCCGCATACTCCTGTCAAAACCATCAGGAGGATGCACCGTGAAGGTCACCGCGATCGAGACGATCCGGCTCGAGGAGTTCCCGAACCTGCTGTGGGTTCATGTCGAGACCGACGAGGGGCTGATCGGGCTGGGCGAGACCTTTTACGGCGCGGCGTCGGCGGAGGCGCATGTCCACGGCATCATCGCGCCCTATCTGCTGGGCAAGGATCCGCTGCAGATCGAGCGGCACCAGGCACACCTGATCGGCTATGTCGGGTTCTCCGGCGCCAGCGCGGAGCAGCGCGGCCGTTCGGCGGTCGATATCGCCCTATGGGACCTGTGGGGCAAGTCGACCGGCCAGCCGATCCACCAACTGCTGGGGGGTGCGGTGCGCGACGACATCCGGGTCTACAACACCTGCGCCGGCTACCAGTACGTCCGCAGCAAGCCGGTGCAGGGCACCGCGAATTTCGGCCTGGGCGGGGATCAGGGCCCCTACGAGGACCTCGATGGTTTCTTGAACCGCGCCGACGAGGTCGCCCACTCGCTGCTGGAGATGGGCATCACCGCAATGAAGATCTGGCCGTTCGACTATGCCGCCGAGGCGTCGTCGGGTGCCTACATCTCGGCCGCCGAACTGAAGAAGTCGCTGGAGCCGTTCGAGAAGATCCGCAAGGCGGTCGGCGGCAAGATGGACATCATGGCCGAGCTGCACTCCATGTGGAACCGGCCGTCGGCGGTGAAGATCGCCCGCGCGCTGGAACCGATCGAGCCGCTGTGGGTCGAGGATCCGGTGTTCATGGACCACCTGGATTCGCTGGGCGAGGTCGCCCGCTCCACCCGCTCGCCGATCGCGGTGGGGGAGACACGGGGCGGCAAGGCCGATTTCCGCTCGCTGGTCGAACTGGGCGAGTTGTCGCTGATCATCGCCGACCTGACGTGGTGCGGCGGTCTTACCGAAGGACGGAAGATCGCCACCCTGGCCGACGCCTGGCACCTGCCGGTGGCGTTCCACGACTGCACCGGTCCGGTGGCACTGACCGCCTCGACCCATCTGGCGCTGCACACCCGAAATTGCTTCATCCAGGAGATGGTGCGGGCGTTCTATTACGGCTGGTACGGGGAGTTGGTGACGACGCTGCCGCCGGTCGAGCGCGGGATGATCCAGGCGCCTCCGGGTCCGGGCCTGGGCCTGGAGTTGCTGCCCGATGTGGCCAAGCGCAGGGATGCCTCGGTCCGCCGCAGTACCGTCTAGTCTCGTCTCGCGGCGACAGGACTATCCCAGCGCCAGTGCCGCGATGTCCTGCTTCAGCAACCGGGCCAGGCGTTCGAACTCCGTGCGTTCGGCGGTCGTGATGTCGCCGTCGCAGGTAATGATGGCGTGAGCCGTGCGCAGCAGCGTGCGCGCCTTGTCCGGTACATTGGCGAAGGCCCGGACGCGAGCCTCCAAGTCTCGCACCGCAGCCGGCCGGTCGGTCCGCAGGGCGTGGATGTCCTCGTCCAGGATCTCCATGGCTTCTGACAGGTCGAACACGTCGAAGACCGGGATCTCCGACAGCAGTTCCTCTGCCCGGTACTTCTCGGCGATGCCGTACTCGTCGTCGGCCATGGCGGCGAGCGCGGCAACCGCCATGACGGCTTCGAGGAAGCTCCGGTTCTGAAACCGTCCGACCTCCCGGCGTATTGCCTCCAGAAACGATTCCGCCACCGCTCCCTATCCCGAAACTAGACCGCGACCCGGTGCCGGACCGCCCCTCCCGCCTCGATCAGCCGGTCGGCCGCCAGCGTGATGGTCACCGTGCTGCCCTGGTTGACCGCGCTCTCGAACACGATCGTGCCGCCGTGAGCTTCCACGAGGTTCTTGGTGATGTACAGCCCCAGCCCGGTGCCGTGGTGCCGGCGGGCGTGCACGTTCTCAAGCTGGCGGAACGGCTCGAACAGTTCCACCACGCGGTTCGCCGCGACGCCGATGCCGGTGTCGCGCACGACCAATCGAAGCCGGGCGCCGGCGTCGCGCTCGGCCGTCAGGGTTATCGCACCGCCGGATTCGGTGAATTTGACGGCGTTCGACAGCAGGTTGATCAGGATCTGCTTGAATGCGCGGCGGTCGCCGCGAATGCCGAGTCCAGGATCGACGGCCGCCATTGCAAGCCGCAATCCCTCCGCCTCGGCCTTCTGGCGAATCATCCGGTCGCACTCATCGATCAGGCTGGCCAGGCCGAACGGCTTCTCGTCCAGCACCAGGCGTCCCGCCTCGATCCGGGAGACGTCGAGCAGATCGTTGATGACCGCCAGCAGGTGTGCCCCGCTCTCGTGGATGTACCCGGCATACTCGCTCTGGACGTCGCTGTTTGACGCGAACTGGCCGGATTTGATGATCTCGGCGAACCCGATGATGGCGTTGAGCGGGGTGCGCAGCTCGTGGCTCATGGTTGCCAGGAACGCTATCTTGGCCCGGTTGGCGAGTTGCGCCTGCTCCACGGCCTTGACCAGCGCGTCCTCGCGACGCTTCAACTCGCTGATGTCGGTGGCAGTCAGCAGCGTTCCGCCATCAGGGGTACGCTGCTCGCGGATCAGCAGCCACCGATCGCCCCGGAAGATCTCAACCGTATACGGAAGGTTACGCCGGACTTCGAGCCGCTCCTGAAGCCACGCCTCCTCGCGGCCGACCGCGGCAGGGACCTCGCCGGCATCCATTCCGGCACGGATGTAGTCTTCGTAGCTGACACCGGGTACCAGGATCGATCCGGACTTGCCCGACTGGTCGCGATAGGCCTGATTGCACATGACCAGCCGGTCGTCGCGATCCCAGAACGCCAGCCCCTCGGAACGGGCATCCAGCGCCTGAGCCAGTTGCGTGTTGGTCGCCCGTACCCGCTGCTCGGCCGTGATCAGGTCGGTCAAGTCTTTGCCGACGCCGCGATAGCCCTGGAACCGGTCCTGATCGTCGAACACCGGGACTCCGCTGATCGACAGGCAGCGGCGCTTGCCGTCCGTCGCGATGCGATGGAACCGGAAGTCCCTGAACGGTTCCCGCCGCTGCAGGACGGCTTCGTGCGCCGCCCAGTCCTCGTCGGTTACCCCGAGCGGTTGGGTCTCGCTGCGGGTCTTGCCGTAGTGGTCCTCCGGGGTAAGCGAGGAGTACTGCCAAACCGAGGGAGACAGGTATGTGAAACGCAGGTTGGCGTCCTGCTCCCAGAACCAGTCCGATGACACGCTGGCGAAATCGCTCAGCCGTTGATTGGCGTGCTCGACCTCCGCGCGGGCGCGTTGCGCCTGATCGATGGCCGCCAGTGCCTGGGCATGCCGCCGACGCAGGGCGGCCACGATGAGCAGCATGGCCAGGGCGACGCCGTACCCGTGGACTGCGGTGAACAGCAGCGGATCCGAGCTGCTGTGCCAGCCGATCGTCGCCGACAGCAGCTCCTGAGCGGTCCAGACCGCCAGAACGACAGCCATCGTCTTGCGCAGCATGCGCTCGTCCGGTGCGGCGTCCCGCCACAGCGACCATGCCGTCACGCCAAGGACAAGGCCGAAGAACAGGTTGAGCGGCAGGTGGATCGTCGTCTCGGAGAACTGCAAGACGGTCCCGGTCCCGGCCCACAGCACCGCGACACCGGTACCGATGACCAGGAGCCGCAGCGGACGGGCAACGTCGAGCCAGATCAGGATGCCGGTCGCCAGAAACCCGACATGGCCGATCAGCAGCGCTTCCGCCGCCGCGTCGGTCAGGGTTCCATGTGCGGGGTTGTCGAGCAGGAGGATCGAGCGCACCGCGTCGAAGGCGAAGGATGCGGACCAAAGGCCCCAGACCCGGTTGTTCCGCTCGACCACGGCCAGATACGCCATTACGACGGCGAGCAGTCCAGCACCAGTGGCTGCAGAGATCAGGGCGGCCGGAACCCACATCAACCGACACCTCCGGAAACGTGATTCCAGGCAATGAGATCACACGAGTGGTTAAGTTTGGGTTACGGACGCATGCCCTGCGCCACTTTCCATTCGTCGGCCAGCAACGCGTAGACGATTTCGTCGGACCACTCGCCCTTGACGATCTCGTTCTGCCGGAAATGCGCTTCCCGGCGCATGCCGAGCTTTTCCATGACTTTGGTGGACGCGGTGTTTCGGCCGTCGCAGCGGCCAATGATGCGATGCAGCCCCAGTTCCTCAAACCCAAGACGGAGCATGACGTCCGCGGCCTCGTGCGCGAAGCCGTTGCCGTGGTGATCCGGATGCAGCACGAAGCCGGTTTCGCCCTGGCGGTTCTCGCGGCTGAGCCAGACCAGGTTCACGTCACCGATCACCGCTCCGGTGTCACGCCGCTCCACCGCCAGAATTAGCTTGTCACCTTCACCGGTGAGGGCATCTTGGCGGAGGCGCTCGGACAGCACCGCCTGCACGTCGTCGTGTGTTCGCGTGCCCCAGTACAGGAAACGCGTCACGTCTTCGCGGGATTGAATGCCAAGCAGCGCTTCGAGATCGTCGGGGCGAAACGGGCGGAGCCGCAGACGGGCGGTATCGATCGGATAGATCGGGCGTAGCATTGACGTTTGCTCCGGCTGATAGAACGGCGGGTCGGGAGCGTTAGTGGAACAGTGTTTGCCTGGATCCGCTGCCATTCGTCCTGATCACTGTACGACGGCGATACCGCACGGTATCGTTAACGGTCGGCTGCGGGGCTGGGGGACGGGCAGCGGCGCAATGATCGGTGGTTCCGGAGCCCGAAATGCACAATGTTACCAAGAATCCGGCCGCATTGTCCGCCAAGGATTCCTCGCAACTGTACCGCGCTCTCTGTCTGGATGAAGCGATGCTGAAAGGCAATGATATCCTCTCAGCGCTGCCGGCAGCGGTCTACACCACGGACGCGTCCGGGCGGATCACATTCTATAACCCTGCAGCGGTCGAGCTCTGGGGTGTCGAGCCGATCCTCGGCGACAGCACGTTCTGCGGCTCCTGGAAGTTGTACTGGGCCGACGGCCGCCCGATGCGGCATGATGAATGTCCCATGGCGGTTGCGCTGAGGGAGCGCCGCGCGATCAATGGCGCGGAGGCGGTCGCGGAACGCCCGGACGGGACCCGGGTCCCGTTCCTCGCCTATCCGACCCCGTTGTTCGACGCCGACGGTTCACTTGCCGGGGCGGTGAATACACTGGTGGACATCACCTCCCGCAAGAGCAACGAAGAGGCGGCCCAGCGTTTGGCGGCGATCATCGAGTTTTCCGATGACGCGATCCTGGCGACCGACCTCGACGGCGTAATCACCAACTGGAACAGGGGCGCGGAGCGGCTGTTCGGCTATACCGCCGGCGAGGTGGTCGGCGGCCCGGTCACAGTCCTGCTTCCCCCCGATCGGCAGGACGAGGAGCCGGCAATCCTGGCTCGCATTCGTCGAGGCGAACACATCGAACACTACGAGACGATCCGCCAACCCAAGGACGGCAGTCTCGTCGACATCTCCCTGACGGTCTCGCCGGTGAAGAACGCCGCCGGTACGGTCGTCGGCATGTCGAAGATCGCGCGGGACATTACCGAGCGGCGCCGGGCCCAGGACCGGCAGCGGCTGCTGCTCAGCGAGATGAACCACCGGGTCAAGAATCTCCTGGTGCTGGCCAGCAGCGTCGTCAGCTTGAGCGCACGGTCGGCGAAGTCGGTGACCGAACTGGCCTCGGACGTTCGTGAGCGGCTGGTGGCGCTGGCACGGGCCCACCAGCTGACCCTGCCGCGGACCTCCGACCTCGCGATGCAGGCCGAGCAGCCCACCACGCTGCACGCACTGATCCAGACGGTCACATCGCCATTCGTTCTGCGCGCCGAGGGGGACGAGGCCCGGGTGACGGTCAGCGGACCCGATGTTCCGGTGGCCGCCGGTGGTCCGGTGACCAGCATCGCGTTGCTGTTGCATGAATTCGTGACCAACGCCGCCAAGTACGGGGCATTGTCGACGCCGGAGGGGCGGGTCGATATCGATTGCCGCGAAGAGGGCGACCAGTTCGTCCTGACGTGGATGGAGCGTGGCGGACCGGCGGTCGGCCGGGTGGGCGACGCCGAGGGCTTCGGCAGCCTGCTGGCACGGGCGACCGTGAAAGGCCAGCTTGAAGGCGCGATTTCGCGCGAGTGGAAGCCGGACGGTTTGATCATCCGGCTGACGGTCACGCGGCGGCGCCTGAAGGCGTGAGGCTCGCAAGTTGGACCGGGGCCGGGCAGCACCGCTCGGCACCTCGGAGAGCGAACCGAATTCCATAGTTCGGCAAAGAATCAGGGAACCCGCACCGACGGCAAGCGTTTCGTTTCTGGCGGTTTCGTCGATAAATCTGCTAAAATTGTTTGAACGCCGGTCGCCGAAAAAAGGGTAGGACTCCATGGTCGGCAAGCGTCGGGTTCTGGTGATCGAAGACGAGTATCTGACTGCGATGGACCTGACAGAGACCCTGGAGGAGCTGGGTTTTGATGTCTGCGGCGTCGCGCGCACCGAGGACGAGGCGGTCGAAGTTGCGGCCTTGGAGCACCCCGATCTGATCACTGCGGACGTGCGCCTGCTTGCCGGCGACGGCATCACCGCCGTCCGCCGCATTACGGCGGCGTCGCCCGTTCCGGTTGTCTATATCTCCAGCAGCGACGCCGACTTGAACGAGCGGGCGCCCGAGGCGGTCCGGGTTGGCAAGCCGTTCAACGCCGCGATGATTTCCCAGGCAATCGAGACCGCGCTGCGCGCCTCGCCGCGAGCCGACTGCTGATCTGCGGCGCTGCTTGCCCGCGATTGAGTCATTCGGAGATTTTGGTGGAGCCGAGGAGGATCGAACTCCCGACCTTCGCATTGCGAACGCGAAGGTAGGATGTTTCTCTAGGTTCCGCGCCATTCCGTAGAATTCCATAAATTACGCAAAATCAACTAGATAGAAAGATCGTCGTTCCAGGCGTGTCTTGTGGTTTCGCCCCGTTGGCTTACTATTGGCTTACCAGAACTCGCTGGTAAGCCACTCAAGGCCCCCTCCGATGCCGCAAGCCAAGATCACCAAACGGTTCGTCGACTCCGCCAAGGCGGAGGGCGGGACGGCGTTCTTCTGGGACACCGAATTGCGCGGTTTTGGGCTGAAGGTCACCGTCGCCGGCCGCAAGATATACGTCGCCCAGTACCGCGTGGTCGGACATGACCGGCAGGCCGTGCGCATGACGATTGGCACGCACGGGAAGATCACGCCCGAGGACGCCCGCAAGGCCGCGAAGCGCTATCTCGGACAGGCCGAGGAAGGTGTCGACCCGGCGGAGGCAAAGCGGGCGGCCCGCAAGGACATCACGGTCAGTGAGCTTTGCGACCTCTACCTCAACGAGGGAGTGTCCACGAAAAGTGCCACGACGGTGTTGCGCGACCGCAGCCGGATCGAGCGGCACATCAAGCCGCTGGTCGGCAAGAAGCGCCTCGGACTGCTGGATCGTGGCGACGTCGAGCGGATGCAGAGTGACATCGCCGCCGGCAAGACCCGACAGGACGAGAAGACCGGGATCAAGCGCGGGCGATCGATCGTACGGGGCGGAGAGGGCGCGGCGCGCGAGACGGTGGTGCTGCTGTCGGCGATCCTCGGCTTTGCGGTCAATCGACGTCTGCGTGCTGACAACCCGGCGCTCGGCGTGAAGAAGTACCGGGCGCACAAACGCGAGCGGTTCCTGTCGCCGAAGGAGTTGGCGGCCCTCGGTACGGCGCTGTCGGCTTACGAGACTGACGGCGGCAGCCGGTTCGGTACGGCGGCGGTCCGTCTGCTGATTCTGACCGGTGCTCGCAAGAGCGAGATCCTTGGCCTGAGGTGGTCCTGGGTCGATTGGGAACGGTCCTGCCTGCGCCTGCCGGAGTCGAAGACCGGCGAACGAGTGATCCGGCTCGGTGCCGCAGCGCTGCTGGAACTGCAGGAGATCCAGACCCGGCTTTGGGACAAGATGTCACCGTGGGTGATCCAGGGCAGGGCGGTCACTGCTGAACCGGACGGCAATGAGGGTGAGGCACGAGCGTTCGTCGGACTGCAGAAGGTCTGGGAGCGTGTGCGGGAGTTGGCGGCACTCCATGACGTTCGCCTGCACGACCTGCGGCATTCGTTCGCCAGCGTTGGTGCGTCGGGCGGCGACAGCCTCCACATCATCGGCAAGCTGCTGGGCCACAATCAGGCGCACACGACCCAGCGGTACGCGCATCTGGCCGACGACCCGGTGAATGCGGCGGCCGATCGAATCTCGGGGAATATCGCGGCGTCTATGAATCGTCACGCTACGAGATAGCATGAATCATGCAAAATAAATAGCGCGTGAAATTGAATGAACTCTCTATTTTTTTAAGCAATATTTGAGCGATTTACCGCTTAAACATGGGCAGGCGTCGCGTTTGTTGAACAATGCTCTGTTATTTTTCGCATTTTTGTGGGCTATTCGCCTAAATTGTGACATCCACTCTTTGCATATCGGCAAAAATTGTTTGTATGATTGTAAATAAGATTGACAAATGGTGGATGATAATTCGAATATTTTTCCTAGAATAGTATGAATTTCGCTAAACAGACTTTCATCTAGGCCCGGATATCCAATTGTTCTCTTCACAAAACGATTCCCGCGGTCATCAAGTATTATTTTATGATTAATTGTTCTTAAAAGTAGATCTCCGATATTTGGATGTGTAAAATCAGAAAGTATATTATACAAAGCAAGTGTTCCTTTGTGGGTCTTGTCAACTTTTCCAATGATCGTTAAAATGTTTGTCGGAGAAAGATTTGCCGTTTCGCTATTTGGGATGTATCTAGATTCTTTTACGTTAATTTCCGAGAAGCTTTCGTTTATGTACGTTTTCCAGTTATTCGATTGAGAATACATTAACCCTGACACATGGGGGGAATCTAGAAGTACTTTTAACGCCTCAGAATCTGGAGTGGATTTGTCGTATTTTGTAATTCCCTTAGATACTACAATAAAAAAACACATTCTCTCAATCATATTTCTGAGTATTAGAATTGAACTAAGTATATCATTTGACGATAGTGAATTCCCGATACTATCAGCCATCTGGGTTACTTGAACATACGATAAGTGCCGAAAAGTATCTATGGCATGAATTGTTCTAGTTTGATCATAAATCAAGGCCCGCAAATGAACCGAACTCCATTCGCGCGGATCAAACGATCCCTCCAAAAATTGCCTTGCGATTTTATTCGTAATTGGCGCTCCTGCTTGAGATTGAGAAATAAACCTGAATGAGTGATTCTCTTTCGGGGCAACAAGCGCAATTTCACGCATCAGCTGCCTGAAAGCTACTTTGGCACTCAGATACTCATCGAGCGTTTTCATCAATGTTCCCGGTTCTCCCTCAGGCTGCCCACTGTGCTGACAGCGCCTCCGCCTGCTGCAGCACGTTCTGTACCGCGGCGTCCTGCAGGTCCGGCGGATATCCGTACTTTCGCAGCAGCCGCTTCACGTGGCGGCGGATGTTCGCCCGCGCCGAGTCCCGGTGCATCCAGTCGATGCTGATGTTGCCCCGGATCACCGTGACCAGCTCGTGCGCAATGACCCGAAGCGCCGGCTCGCCCATGACGTCACGGGCACTCTCGTTGTCGGCGAGCGCGTCGTAGAACGCTTCTTCCTCGGGCGTCAGCCCGGTCTCCTCACCACGCGCCCGGGCGGCGCGGTAGTCCTTGGCGATCTGGATCAGCTCTTCGAGGATCTGCGCGGTGGTCAGGGCGTTGGCGTGGTAGCGGGCGATCGCCGCCTCCAGCCGTTCGGTAAAAGCCCGCGCCTGAATGACGTTGCGCTGCGCCTGTGAGCGCACCTCGCCGTTCAGCAGTTTCCGCAGCGCCTCGATGGCCAAATTCTTCCGGTCAGACTGCCGGACCTCGGCCAGGAAATCGTCGGACAGGATCGAGATGTCCGGACTCTCGATCCCGGCCGCCCGCATGATGTCGACGATCTCGGTTGAGACAACCGCGCGACTGACAATTTGCTGGATCGCCAGTTCACGCTCGGCTGCGGTCTTCTTGCCGTCGGCCGGAGCGCTCTTCACCAGCGCGGCACGGATCGCCTGGAAGAATCCAACCTCCTCGGCGAGCGCGCGGGCCTCGTCACTGGCACCCGACAGCGCGAAGGCGCGAGACAGGCCAGCCACCGCGTCGGCATAGCGCCGGTGTGCCCGCTTCTTCCCCTCGTCGCTCGTCTCCTTGGCTGCGTCCTGCTGCTGGAGTGTGAGGATCCAATCCAGCGCCCCGGCCAGGATGACGAGCCGCGCCTGCGGCGTCGCCGCCGGTTCAAGTGCCGGTCGGTAGTCGAAGCCGCCCTTGGTGTCCGGTCGAAACATGCCGCGGACGATCTCGACCTTCTCCAGAAGCGCGCGGACCGCCTCAGCCTCGTCGATGCCGGTCTGGTCGCGGTCGCCACCGGAGTACTGGCCAAGCGCGTTCTTCAGGTTATGGGCGATCCCGATGTAGTCGACAACCAGGCCGGCCGGCTTGTCGCGGAACACCCGGTTGACCCGGGCGATCGCCTGCATCAGCCCGTGCCCCTTCATCGGCTTGTCGACGTACATGGTGTGCATGCACGGTGCGTCGAAGCCGGTCAGCCACATATCTCGCACGATCACCAGCCGCAGCGGGTCCTTCGGGTCCTTCGCGCGCTTGGCGATCAGTTCGCGCCGCGCCTTCGCGCCCTTGCCGATGTGCTGTTGCCATTTCGCCGGGTCGGAGGCGGCCCCGGTCATCACTACCTTGATGGCGCCGCCATCGTCCTCGTCGCTGTGCCAATCCGGGCGCAGCTTCACGATCGCGTCGTAGAGGGCCACGCAGATCCGCCGGCTCATGCAGACGATCATTGCCTTGCCGTCGAGCGCGGCGACCCGGCTCTCATAGTGCGCCACCAGGTCTTCGGCGATCAGGGCGATGCGTTTCTCGGCGCCCACCAGGGCCTCGACGCTGGCCCATTTGCGCTTGAGCCGCTCCTGCTCGCTATCGGCCTCGTCCTCGGTCAGTTCGGCGATCTCGGCGTCGATGTTCGGCTTCTCGTCCTCGTCCAGCTCGATCCGCGCCAGCCGGCTCTCGTAGTAGATCGGCACCGTGGCGCCGTCCTCGACCGCGCGGCCGATGTCGTAGACGTCGATGTAGTCGCCGAACACCGCGGGCGTGCTGACGTCCTCCTTCTCGATCGGCGTGCCGGTGAAGCCGATAAAGGAGGCGTTCGGCAATGCGTCGCGCATGTGCTTGGCGAAGCCGAACGAGACCGCTCCGGTCTTGCGATCCAACTTGGCCTTGAAGCCGTACTGGCTGCGGTGCGCCTCGTCGGCAATCACCACGACATTGCGCCGGCCGGTCAGCACCGGGTAGTCGCCCGTGCCGGCCTCCGGCGCGAACTTCTGCAAGGTAGTGAAGATCACACCGCCGGACGCCCGGTCGAGCAGTTGGCGCAGTTCGTCCCGGTCGCCGGCCTGCTGCGGGGTCTGGCGCAGCAGGTCCTTGCACAGGCTGAAGGTCGCGAACAACTGGTCGTCGAGATCGTTGCGGTCGGTCAGCACCACCAGCGTCGGGTTCGCCATGGCCGGGTGCTTGATGATCTGGCCGGCGTAGAACGCCATCAGCAGGCTCTTTCCCGACCCCTGGGTGTGCCAGATCACACCGATCCGCTTGTCGCCGCGGTGATAGCCGGTCACGCCCGGCAGGCCGTACTGTGCCGGATCCTCGCTCGGTCCGGGTCCGTGGGCATGCTTGTCGGCCGGTGCGGTTGCCCGCAGGGTCGAGGCGACGGCACGGCGCACCGCGTGGAACTGATGATAGCCGGCGAGGATCTTGATCACGTCGCCGCCGGTGTCGCCGAACACCACGAAGTCGCGGACCAGGTCGAGGAATCGTCGGTGCTCGAAAACGCCCTTCAGAACCGTCTCCAGCTCAGGGGTTCCCTTGGGCGCCAGATCCTCGCCGGTGACCGTCCGCCACGGCATGAAGCGTTCGCGGTCGGCGGTCAGCGAACCGATGCGGGCCGCCAGCCCGTCGGAGGTCACCAGCACCGCGTTGGTTCGGAACAGCGACGGGATCTGCGCCTTGTAGGTCTGGAGCTGATTGTAGGCGCCGTCGAGGGTGGCGTTCTCGTCGCCGGGGTTCTTCAGTTCGACCACGCCGAGCGGCAGGCCGTTGACGAACACCACCATGTCCGGCCGGCGGTTCGCCTTGCTCTCGATGACCGTGAACTGGTTGACCGCCAACCAGTCGTTGGCGTCCGGATCGTCGAAGTCGACCAGCCGGGCCAACTCGCCGCCGATGCTGCCGTCGGGGCGGCGGATCTCGACCGGCACACCCTCGATCAGGTAGCGATGCAAGCGCCGGTTCTCGTCGATCAGCTTGGGCGATTCGGCCCGTATCAGCTTGGCGAACACCTCGGCGCGGGTCTCGGCCGGCAGTTCTGGATTCAGCCGCTCGATCGCCGCTCGCACCCGCCCGGCCAGCAGAACGTCGCCGTAACTTGCCCGCTCCGGCGTGGCGCTGTCGGGACCGATGTCCTGGCCGTTCGCCGTCGCGTAGCCGAGTTCCGACAGCCAGGCCAGCGCGGCATCCTCGACGTGGCTTTCAGCGAAGGCGGCCATCGCTCAGCTCTCCGTCGCTTCGTGGATCCCGGCTCCGTGCCGCCGATGGCGGTCCGGTCCGGGATGACGACAGGAGAGGGAGAGAGCGTTGGAGACCGGTTGTCCCGACCCGCCGTCGGCTCCGTCCCACCGGTGGCGGTTCGGTCCGGGATGGCGGTGGAAGACGTGGGGGCCCGGGGAAACTGTCCGACTCCTTCCCCGGCCGTCATCCCGGACGCGCACCGCGCGATCCGGGATCCACCCGTCGTACCGTTGCCCGCCGTTGTGGCTCACCGGATGACAACAAACTTCGTTGCGGCTCACAGAACGCGATTCATGATCCACAACGGGGTTTGTCGCGAATGGATGAGCCTCAAAACGCATCGTGGCCCTCCGCGATGTTCAGCAGCTCGGGCAGCGCCAGGATCGCAGCCCGTCGGCCGCTCGCCGGATGGATCTCGCGCAACAGCCCCTGATCGCGCACCACCCTGAGGATGCGGTTGGCCGTCGGTCGCGGGATGTCGGCCGTTGCGACGAAATCCGAGGTCCGGAAGATCGGCTGGTTAAAGAACCAGTCGAGCGCCCGCACCGCGTACTGCGAGTGCGTCGCCTCGACGATCCAGTCCTTCCGGTAATTGTAGAGCGCCAAGATCGACAGCGCCTTGGCCTGATTCTCCTCGGCCTGGGTGATCAATCCCTGCAGAAAGAAGGCGCACCAGCCGGTCCAGTCGCCGTCGCGGGATACGCTCAACAGCCGGGCGTAGTACTCGTCGCGATGACTCTCCAGATAGCCGCTGAGATAGAAATTCGGGCGGCTCAGCAGTCCTTTGCTTTTCAGGAACAGCGGCACCATCAGCCGCCCGAGCCGGCCGTTGCCGTCGAGAAACGGATGGATGGCCTCGAACTCGGCATGGGCGATGGCGAGCTGGACCAGGATGTCCGGCGCGTCGGCGTGCAGATACGCCTCCCACGCGCTCATCGCCGCCGGCAGGCGCGCGGCATCGCACGGCACGAACCGCGCCTCTTCGATCGGGCGCCCCTCCGGTCCGATCCAGTTCGGCACCCGCCGGTACTCCCCCGGCGCCTTGTTCCGCCCCCGCACCCCCTGCATCAACACCTCGTGGGTGCGGCGGATCAGGCGCTGCGACAGTGGAAGCTCGTCGAGCAGACGGGTGCCTTCGCGCAGCGCCGTCCGGTAGTTCAGCACCTCGCGGATATCGACCTTCTTCGGCGTGCTTTCGTCGAACAGGTCGCCTTCCGCCTCGAACTCCAGCACCTCGCCAAGGGTTGCCTGAGTGCCCTCGATCCGGCTCGACAGTACCGCTTCCTGGGCGGTCAGTGGGCCCAGCAGCACGTCGGGGTTCGGCACGCCGCGCAGCACACCCTCGTAGCGGGCGATGGCGGCGTTGGCCGGCCCGATCAGCGGCAACAGCACCGGCCAGTCCAGCGTCGGCGGCGGGAATCTGCCGTGATGATAGTCGACCGGGCTCATCCGAAGCCGAGCCCAGAGAGCCGCTCTATGCGTCGGTCCATGGCGATCTGGTCGATATACCGCAGGACGTTGCTACGGATCAGTTCCGGGGCCACGACGCCGTCGCCGAGATCCAGCTCGAACTCCTCCAGGTCCCAGGCGGCCCCGATCGACAGAAGCACCGCCTCTTCACGAGGAAGCCGGGCGACCACCGAGGCGATGGTCGGAGTGAGCACCTGGTCCCAGGCGCTGGTCAGCGCGTCGGTCGGCCCGTGCTGCGCCTCGTAGCAGTACTCGTCCCAAACGGACTTGGCCCTGAGATCGTCGCCGAAGACGCCGCTCGCCGCGAGCCGCTGAAGCCGGAACACGACCTTGCGGGCCAGCCGCGCATGCGCCGTCGCCGAGAACCGCCGTGCGGCCCGATGAGTCGGGCAAGACCAGCAATCCCTGACGGGCGCATCCGACGTCACGCGGCAGCCTCCGCGAGCTTCTCGGCATCCTTCACGCGGATCTCGCCGGACATCAGTTTCGGGAGGAGCAGGTCGCGAGTCGCAGTCAGAGTTTCGCTCTCGCGTCCATTCTGCAAACTTTTCTTAACGAGCGGCTCTATCAGTTCGGCGAATGCGCGCTGCTCGTCTTCACCCGCCCGCAATATAGAAAGTGTGCTCAATCGGGTGCGCGACAGTTCGGTTTGGCCAGTACTCCCCTCGCCTAAAGCCTCTATTTCTTGCTCCCGGTTAAGAAGATTTACCCCAACATAGTAAGCGTTTTCCGGTCCCTCATTGGGACGGACTATCGTCACGTGGCTATCAACAATGGTTGGTTCGTGGAGATCCCAAATCTGCGCTACCCGCCCGAGAGTTCCCACCCCGGTTGAGTTCACAAGGATATCACCTGGCCTCAGAAGCCGGTCGTCGACTTTACGGCGACCATGATCGTGCCGACGGGCAGGCTCGAAGTTCACCTGCCTGTCTCGAATACACTTTTGGTTCAGAACTCGGATGCCTCCGTCCGAGATATAGCTTGGGGAGATGCCTCTCCGCACTTCTTCGGAAAACTCGGTAAGGGCAACGTATTCCCACCCCTCCGGCTTCTCCTCGTCGTCCAAGCGGTTCGGGAACAGCGCCCAGATCTCTGGCGCGAGGTAGGGCGCGCGGCCTTCCATCTTCGCCCGGGTCGGGCCGAAGTCGACGAACCAGTCCTTGAAGATCGCCCGCGCCATCGCTTCGAGCGTCTCGTTCATGCGTCGGTTCAGGTCGATCTTGTCGTCGAGGGTGCCGAGCGTCGAAGCGATATGATCTTGTCCACAACGTGGAGGCACTACGACAGGGATCGGATGCACGAAGTTTCGATTTAAAGACGGTTGAGCGCTTCCTGAGTTATACTGGGATAATTCAAGAGTCTTCAACAAGTAGAATATGTATCGTGGATTGTTGCCTTTAAAATCTTTGACATAAAGGCAGGTATTTAGTGGCCAGTATTCTCGATCAATATAACATACGGTGCCGATTGACGCTCCGCTTCGACCAACCGTTACCCCTGGCCCCGAACATGCAGCGCTCGTATGCCAGCCGGTCACCCCAAACGATCCCATGATCGGTACAGACCCTGGCGACCGGTCACGATCGGGCAAATCGATACCTCTTTGAAGTGTCAGTACTTCACCAAGGGGGACACGCTCCCATTCAGCCATTGGAAACAAGGCCCCCTAGCTGAACCCGGATCGTCGACTTCAGTCTGTCCGCTTCGGCGAAATGCAGGTCAAGTTCGGCGCGGAGTTGCTCAAACCGTTCAGCGAACGGCACCTTCTCGTCCTCTGCATCAGCCGCCCCGACATACCGCCCCGGCGTCAGGACGTGCCCGCGCCCGCGAATCTCCTCCAGAGTTGCCGAATTGCAGAACCCCGGCTCGTCCGCATAACCGCTGCCCTCGCGCCACGCGTGGTATGTGCCGGCGATCCGTTCCACGTCCTCATCCGAGAACTCTCGGCGCGTCCGGTCTACTAGCGAGCCCAGCTTGCGGACGTCGATGAACAGCACCTCGCCGCGGCGGTCGCGGAATCGGCCGCCGGAGTCTGCTCCTGACCGGTCGCGGGCAAGAAACCACAGGCAGGCCGGGATCTGGGTCGAGTAGAACAGCTGTCCTGGCAGCGCCACCATGCAGTCGACCACGTCGGCCTCGACCATGGCGCGGCGGATGGTGTCCTCGCCGGACTGGCCCGACGACATCGAGCCGTTGGCCAGCACCACGCCGGCGGTGCCGCCGGGGGCGAGGTGCCAAAGGATGTGCTGCAGCCAGGCGTAGTTGGCGTTGCCGACCGGCGGAACGCCGTAGGTCCAGCGGGCATCCTCGCGCAGGCCCTCACCGCCCCAGTCCGACACGTTGAACGGCGGGTTCGCCAGGATATAGTCGAAGCGCAGATCCTTCAGCTCGTCCTTGAGGAAGCTGCCCTCGTTGTTCCATTTGATATCAGCGTCGATGCCGCGCACCGCGAGGTTCATCCGCGCCAGCCGCCACGTGGTGTTGTTGGATTCCTGACCGTAGATCGCGATGTCGCCGAGCCGGCCGCCATGGCTCTCCACGAACTTCTCCGACTGCACGAACATGCCGCCGGAGCCGCAGCACGGGTCGTAGACCCGGCCCTTGTAGGGCTCCAGCATCTCGACCAGCACCCGGACGACCGAGCGCGGCGTGTAGAACTCGCCGCCGCGCTTGCCCTCGGAGCCGGCGAAGCCGCCGAGGAAGTACTCGTAGACCCGGCCCAGCAGGTCGCTCGCCTTGCCGCCGGGCGCTTCGATCGGGATGCCCGAGACCAGGTCGATCAACTCGCCCAGCATCACCTTGTCGAGGGCCGGGCGGTTGTAGTCCTTCGGCAGCGCGCCCTGCAGCGTCTTCGGGTTGGCCACCTCGACCGCGGCCATGGCGTCGTCGATCAGCTTGCCGATGGTCGGCAGCTTGGCGTTCGCCTGCAGGTGCGACCAGCGCGCCTCCATCGGCACCCAGAACACGTTGTCGGCCAGGTACTCGTCGGGGTCCTCCGCCGCCTCCGGATCGTCGATCAGCAGCTCGGCGTGGCGCGCCTCGAAAGCGTGCGAGATGTGGCGCAGGAAGATCAGGCCAAGGCAGACATGCTTGTAGTCCGACGGTTCCAGGTTCTTGCGCAGCTTGTCGGCCGCGAGGAACAGTTGCGCCTCGAAGCCGAGGGCAGCGCCGTTGCTGCCGTTGTTGGTCGACTTGGCCTTGCCGCGACCGGGCTTCTGCGCAGCGGCGGCTGGGGGCTTCGCCGGGATGAACTCGGGGGCGTCGAGTCCGCTCAGATCAACGTCGGCAAAATCCTTATCGAATATTTTATCGAAGCTCGACTGGTAGTTCGTCAACGCCACCGAGCCGCCGCGCCCGCGACCTGGCTTGACGGTGCCGTCGGCGACCAGCGCCGCGCGCACGCTATCGTAGGTGTCGGCAGACCAGCCCAGCGTCTCGCGAAGCCGCCCATTCCCGGCCGAGCCGTGAAGTTCCTTCAGCACTGCGACAAAGCGGTCGATCAGATCCTGGCGTGGCATGCGTTGTTGTTCCTCCCCTATTTCTGATTGTTGCGCCGACCCGGGGTGCAATGGAAGGGTGGTTTGATCTGAGCCGGGGGCTCTGCCGCAGAGCGTGGTCTGGGCCTATGGTCGAACCGGCAATTCTGTCCGAGTATAAAAGCGACTTCGGGGGGCGACATGACAAACTTTACTGGCGACGACGGTCCGCCGGCACGCTTCGAACCGCGCACCGGGTGGAAGTTGCAATGGCTGGTCGTGGCGGCGATCCTGCTGCCGACGATGCTTTCCGGCTGCAAGACCGTCCGGTACACCGAACCGTCGCCGGAACTGGTAATCCCGGTCGCCACCGAAGCCTCGGCGATTCCGACATTGACCCAGGTCCGGTATCGACCCCTCGGAAGGGTGCCGTATCGGGGTGAATTCACCAACAGCAAGGGGGAGCGCACGCAACTTGAAGGATACGTGACGATCGTGCCGACAAATCGGAGCACACTGCGGATCCAGACGTTTGTTGAGCACATTTCGTGGACGTCACAGAACAAGAAGGGGATCAATTTCACCGTATCCGATGGTCGGTTGTCCGATTTTGAGATCGATGACCGCGGTTATCCAAGGCGGATATACGCGGTGCAAAGCAATCCTACCGCAACTGGCGCTGGAGGCATCGACGCAGATTTGACTAAAATGCTTCGAGAAACTGCTTTTAACCGATCCGAATTCGATCGAATCATTGAAGTTGTAAATGTTCCAATTTATGATGCTAACCTTTCAATCGGATCAACTGTTCTTGCTGAATCTAATGTAGAATTTGCTCGCCGTTTTTATATCGCGACGATGGCCTCATCTGAATTTATTACAGACACTGAGATTGCAAAGTACACCTCCGAAAATCTTCCGAATAGTTTAAATACTGGCAATTTTAGTTATCGAAGTAGTGAAAGAATTGTTGGGGTTGCCTATGTCGATGGATATGAATTTCTATCGACGAAGGGTGTGTTTGAAATCACTGCACCCAACGTTCGCGTCCAACACACGTTTTCTATTTTAATTGATCCTTACAGCGGCTTCTCTTACATCACCACGGATGAGGTGGAGAAGACGGTCAACGGAAAATCGGAGACCGTAAAAACTGCAGTTGTCTTTGACCTACCAAAGCGATTCGACCGCGTAATCCAACCGCACCCGGCATCCCCGACACTTCCCAGTCCGCCAACCAACTCGCGACCATCCACGTCGCTGCCGCCCGCGGAAATCGCGCCTAGTATTGTGCGTCCGACGGAGCCCGGTGAGGCCGGGTCGATTTCCGCCCTCTACAAGACATCGATTCCCGCGGTTGCGACGATTCACGCTGGAAACTCACAGGGCTCGGGTTTCTTCATTGCCCGCGACCTGGTTGTCACGAACGCCCATGTCGTCGGTGATGCCAGTCGGGCGGAGGTCGAACTGCAGTCTGGTCGGCGCTTGTCGGCGGATGTCGTCGAGCGCGGTGACGGTGATCTCGATCTTGCCGTGCTGCGGCTCAATTCGCCGGTCGATGTGCGCCCTCTGCCGATCGCCAAGGATTTGCCCGAACCGGGTACGCCGGTCGTCGTCATCGGGTCCCCGCTTGGCCTGCGCGGCACCATCACGGCGGGGATCGTCGGGGCGATCCGTCCGACATCCAGAGGGGTGTTGGTGCAAGTGGACGCCGCGATAAACCCTGGCAACAGTGGTGGCCCGGTCTTGAACCGAGCCGGAGAGGTCGTGGGCGTTGCGACCAGCTTTCTAAAGAAAACCCAGGGCCTTGGGTTTGCTGTGTTCGCTGGTCATATTCGTGTCCCAACCGGGGCCGGACCGTTTCTCGTGGCGTTTTGAAATACAATGACGAGCGCATTCGAAGCGACATACTGGAATCTGTTGCAGGCGCTTGCGTGGATTCATCTCGATGATGTCGATCTGATTGAACGGGCCGGCGACGAGTCACTGGCGCGTGAGATGCGACCGAACGTGATGAGCCTGACCATGGCTGATGCGTCGTTTGTGCGCCGGTACCCGTCACTCACTTCCGCTATCGCTGCTCTGCGGGCTCGCCTGGAAGCTGGCGATCTAGAGGCTATAGGATTGGTGGAGGGACGGGGCGATCCAAAGCCGATTCCGGCTGTGTATTGGACCGCTGGCCAACTGACGTTCGAACCTGAAGCCGCGCGCCCCGTGCCGCTCCATCGGATTGGCGGCACGACCTGGACGCAACTGAGATTTCGAAGCGATCAGGTTCAGGAGCTCTGGCCCCCGATGCCGGACAATGCTTCGAGCCTTCCTGGCTTCGAACTTCAAGCGCTGGTGATTGCGCAGCGCTGGGCTGCTGACCAGCCTGACCAGGAAATAGATGTGGAGATTCTGGGAGAAGCAATCGTTGCGGCAGCAATCTCGGAGCGCTTGTTTCGCCGAACCTTAGATGTGGACGCATTGGTCGGTTTCGAGCCGAACGCGCCGGTTGCCGTGCCCGCGATTGGGCCCGACGGTCAGCCGCGGAGTCCGCTGGAGGCAGTTGAGTTTGCCCGATCGTTCAGAGCGATTCCGATCGACGTCTCCAAGTTTGTCCGTTGGCTGCAAGGGGACGCCGGCGGTGAATGGATGCATTCCCATGGGCTTTCGTTTCCAGGATTCCTGCAGGCTGTTCCGGCCGTTGAGGGTGGAGACTCTGCGACAACACCGCCAACGGTTCGTGGCGAAACGCGGTGTGAAGAATGGCTCTGCAAACTCATGGTCAATGAGCCAATCATGGCCAAGGGCGGGTATCAAATCGAAGCCATTCGCCAATTCAATGTCAGTAGGCGAGGCTTTGCCCGGGCCTGGGCGAACGCCATCAATCGCACTGGCAACGAGACGTGGAGCAAGCCCGGCCGGAAATCGACTCGCGGGAATCGAATCGCCAATTAAATCGTGCCGCCTATTTGGGCGGTGACCGCCTCCGTAGCTTCCGGAACAGAGATCGCCACCCACGGCGGTTCTCGAACCCGGACCAAGAGGCATTACCATGTTTTCGAACAAACTCCGCGCTCCGGCTGCCGCCGTCTACCTCAGCCTGTCTGCCTCGACCCTTGCCAAGATGCGGCTGCGTGGCGACGGCCCGCTCTACATGAAAGCTGGCCCGCGGGTCGTCCTGTACGACGCTGTGGACCTCGACGCGTGGCTGGAGTCACGCAAGCGCCGCAGCACATCTGAACCCGAACGCGGCTGTTGATCGAGGTCGCGGCCGATGGCCAAGCGATACCCGAACCCATGTCGCGCGAAGCTGCATCGCAACTACACGATTCCGGAGGCGGCTCGGGCCCTGGAGGTCCACAAAAACACTGTCTCCCGATGGATCAAGGATCATGGCCTGGAAGCCGTCACCGACCGACGCCCGTTCCTGGTTCGCGGTGATGCTTTGCGTGCCTTCCTGACGGCGAAGCGTGCCGAGCATCGCGTCACCTGTCCGCCTGGCCATCTGTATTGCCTGCGCTGTCGGGCACCGCGCGAGCCGGCCGGTGGGCTCGTCGAGTACCGGCCCCTCAGCCCGACCCACGGCAACCTGGGTGCGTCGTGCGCTGTTTGCGATACTTGGATGCACCGGGCCATCCGACTGACGGATCTTCCCGTCTTTGAGCGCCTCGGTGAAGTCCTCCTGCCGGAAGCATAGCGACGCATAACTGATCGCCCTTACCCCTCCCTGAATGGTGACTTCCAGAAGGAGACCGACCCCATGCCCAAGCACCATCCCGAAAACGAGCGCATCAAGCATCGCTACATGACGTTCCTGCGCGAAGCGAAGCGGCAGAGCGAGGCTTCGATCGACAAGGCGATGGCGGCGATCGCAGCCTTCGAAGGCTACACCAGCGGCAAGCCCTTCAAGCGGTTCCACATCAACCAGGCGACCGGCTTCAAGGCGCAGTTGACGCGGCAGAAGGCCCGGCGATCCGGTAAGCCACTGAGTGCCGCGACGATGCATGCGACCCTGTCTGCCATGAAGGCGTTCATCGTCTGGCTGGCAGATCAGTCCGGCTACAAGTCGGCGGTCAGCTACTCGGACGCCGAGTACTTCAACATCTCGGAGAAGGAACGCGCGGTCGCCACCGCCGAGCGCGAACAGCCGGTGCCGACGCTGGAGCAGATCCGCCATGCCATCGGCGCGATGCCGACCGGCGCGGAGTTGCAGCGCCGGGACCGCGCCGTGGTCCCGTTCGCCCTGCTGAGCGGCGCCCGCGACGGTGCTATCGCCTCGTTGAAATTGAAGCACGTCGACCTCGGGCGCCGGACGGTCCTGCAGGATGCCCGCGAGGTGCGCACCAAGTTCAGCAAGACCTTCACCAGCAGCTTTTTCCCAGTCGGCGACGACGTTCGCGAGATCGTCGAGGGCTGGATCGCCTACCTGCGGATCGAGAAGATGTGGGGCGACGACGATCCGCTGTTCCCGGCGACGAAGGTCGCGGTCGGGGCCTCGCGGAAGTTCGAAGCCGCGGGGCTGCACCGCAAGCACTGGGGCAGCGCGACGCCGATCCGGACCATTTTCCGAGAGGCCTTCAATCGGATCGGCCAGCCCTACTTCAACCCGCACAGCTTCCGGAAGACCCTCGCCCAACTCGGAGAACGGGTTTGCCGCACCCCGGAGCAGATGAAGGCCTGGAGCCAAAACCTGGGCCACGAGCAGGTGCTGACGACCTTCACCAGCTACGGCGCCGTCGATCGATACCGTCAGGCAGAGATCATGCAGCTTCTGGCCGAACCGGCCGAGGACCGCGACGCGGTGATCGACGAAGTCGTGAAGACGCTCGCGAAGCTGCAGCGGGCTTGAGGATCAGGGTCCCGCCCGCCAGTGCGGTGACATCCTGACGCCCGAGACATCGTCAAGAATCCGACTGTCGTGAATGTCATCATGAGTGACTCGATCCCAGCCTTGCTGATCGACCCTCAGGGCCATTTCGTTGCCCCGGGCACCCCCGACGATAGCGACTACCTCACCAACCGTGACCGCGGATCCGCATGCTCGATGAACCGACCCTGCGGATCGTAGACCCGCTTCGTTGGCGCCATCGCGAACCGGGTGCCTCCGGACTCCCGCAGGCGCATCGGCTTAGGGCAGCCTGGATGCCGGAAGGCGAGCCCCTGGTCTTGCATCTGGCCGCGCGACTCAGGGTTGGGCAGCACGATCACCTCGACGTCCGTCGATCCACAATCCAGACAGCACGGCGACCGGCCTGGCATCACGACGGCAGCGAGCAGGTCCGCCCGGCGTAGGGCGTCCAGCGCCTGTCGTCGCAGACCACGTGCCGATCCACTGAACAAGCCCCGCAGACGCTGCAGGCCGGTCGTCGGTATCAGTGCCTCCCATCGAGACTTTGCTTCGACCTGCTCGGCCTGGATACGGCCTGCATCGGGCAACGCCTCGATCGCCGCCACGCCGTGGCAACTGTGGCACCAGCCGAGATGCCGCTCGATATGCACCTCTGCACCTTGGTCGCTGCGATAGACGAAAAGGCCCCAAAGGCCTTTGGTCGTTGCTTCGTATCCACAGGACGGGCAAGCGAGAACGCCGTAGGGCATCGACATGGTGCGCGTTCTCCGGCCAGGGTATCGCTCGCGATCCCACGGTGCGACCGGGCGACGGCGAGCCGCAACCGGAATCGCGACTCCAAACGAAACGCGAAGCCGAGATCGTCCCGCTGGCTTACCATTGGCTTACCAGAGCTGAGTCACCGAAATTGCGCCCAACTGGCGCTCAGTAACTATTTGATTTTACGGAGATTTTGGTGGAGCCGAGGAGGATCGAACTCCCGACCTTCGCATTGCGAACGCGACGCTCTCCCAGCTGAGCTACGGCCCCACCGACTGGGCGGGTCGGCCGAAGCCGCCCGTCATGTGACCGGGGTTATATGAAGTTCGCCGGTCCTGTTCAAGAGGCAGGATGGCGTTGGCCGCCACCGCCGATCAAACCGCCACGGATGCCGGTGGAAACTCCAGGCACGCGCGGGTGCCGCGGCCCAGTTCCGAATCCAGAACCAGTCGTCCGCCGTGCAGCTCGATCAGGGTTTTCACCAGGGGCAGCCCAAGGCCGGCCCCGGTGAGGCGGCGCGAGCGGACCTCGTCGTTCTGCGAGAACGGCTGGACTGCCGCCGCGATCTGTTCCTCGGACATGCCGGGACCGTCGTCGATGATGACCACGCTGAGCGCACCATTCGCGCGACGCTCGACCGTCAGCGTAACGTTCGCGCCCGCGGGGGACACTTTGACGGCGTTCGACAGCAAGTGGATGATCATCCGGCGCAGCGACGCCACCTCGGCACGCAACGGCGGCAGGTCGGTCGGTACCGCGTCGACCAGCGTGACCTGGCGGGGCCGGGCGAACGGCTCGGTGATCCGCAGGCAGGTGGCGGTGATCGACTCCAGGCGGATCAGGTCCATCGGAAGGGCGGCTTCGTTGCCGCCGAGCCGGGTCAGGTCGAGGATGTCGTTGATCATCCGCAGCAGCTGTTCGCCGCTGGTCCGGATGAGGTTGGCGTACTCGCCGAGGGTCTCCGGCTTCATGGTCGAGCCGGACCGTTCCAGCAGTTCGGCGAAGCCGATCACCGCGTTCAGTGGGGTGCGCAGCTCGTGGCTCATCAGAGCCAGGAAATCGGCCTTCGCGCGGCTCGCCAGCTCGGTCGATTCCTTGGATCGGCGCATCTCCAGCTCGGCTTCCCGCTGGGTGCTGATGTCGCGCCACAGGCCGGCTATTCCACCATTCGGCAGCGGAACCTTGCGGGCTTCGATCCAGCGGCCGTTCTTCAGCTGGTAGACCTGTTGGGCGTAGGGTGTGCGGTGGCGCTGGACCTCGGCGTCGATGTAGGCTTCCAGGTCGGAGTAGCCGAGGGCCTGGACACGATCGTGGTGCAGGCCGAATCGGGCCAGCGCCTCGCGGTACGTCAGTCCGGGCTTCAGGTCTTCCTCGGGGAACATGGTCTCGTAATACGGGCTGACCGCCACGACCCGATCGTCGCGATCATAAATCGCCACCGCCACGTCTATCGACGCCAGCGCATTGAAGATCAGATCGAGAGGCAATGTCTTGTCAGACCGAACCATGGGGCATCCTCATGGCATTTGAGATTATCGAAAACGAGAGGAATGGCCAGCAAAACATTAGGAACGCTAGATGAATCCGGAATACCTACTGTTTGAGGAAAACCCTGGGTTGTTCAGCGACTGTGTTTGGCCACCGACAATCGTCGGCGTTCATCCATGCCGGCGGCGCTGTAAACTTTCGCAGTCCTGTCGCTCGGCGGGACAATTCCGGTTGGTTCCGGCCCGGGAACTGCCCTGGTAGCGCGAGTGGCTTGTGGACGGCGTCACCGGACGGGATCGCCATCGATGCCGCTGCGACCGCGAGGCCGCCCGAGCTTGCCGTGGCCGCCTGCCCTGGTTAGGGTGCGGCGCACACGACGGGAGGGCGATGGCGATGGATTCGGTTCTCTGGCTGATCAAGCAGGTAGTGCAGCTCTATACCTATCTGCTGTTCGCCTACATCGTGATCGATCTGCTGGTGAAATTCGGCGTGCTGAACGCCTACAACCGCGTCGTCTACGTGGTGATGGATTTCCTGTCGCGCATCACCGAGCCGGCGTTGCGCCCGATCCGCAACCTGATGCCGAACCTCGGCGGCATCGACATCTCGCCGGTGATCCTGGTGCTTGCGCTGCAGTTCGGTGTCCGCCTGCTGGAAGAGCTGGCAATCCGGATGGGCTGACCGGGCTTCAAACATCATTTGCCGCCATGCCGACACCCACACCGTTTCACGCCGGACCCGACGGTGTGCGGGTCGCGCTCAAAGTCATGCCGAAAGCCGCGGCCGACCGTGTCCGCGGTGTCGTTCAGGACGAAGCCGGCGTCGCGTGGCTGCAAGTCTCGGTGACCGCGGTGCCGGAGGATGGCCGCGCCAACAGGGCGGTGACCGCTCTGCTGGCGAAGCGCTGGCGGGTGCCGAAATCGTCGATCGAAATCGTCCAGGGGGCGACAGACCGGCGCAAGGTCCTGCTGGTGCACAGCGACGATACGGCGGCACTGACGACCCGTCTTGAGACATGGCTGACCAGCGAGGGAACGAGCGCATGAGCACGGGCGGGATCATTGACGGCAAGGCGTTCGCCGCGGCGCTGCGCGGCCGGGTGGGACAGGCGGTCGGCGGCCTGGTTCTCGAGCATGGTCTGAAGCCGGGACTGGCCGTGGTGCTGGTCGGCGACGACCCTGCCAGCCGGGTCTATGTGCGCAACAAGGCCGCCCAGACCGTCGAAGCCGGCATGAACTCGATCGAGCATCGGCTGCCGGACGACACCACCCAGGACACCCTGCTGACGCTGATCGCCGAGCTGAACGCCGACGCGGCGGTCGACGGCATCCTGGTCCAGCTTCCGCTGCCCGGGCAGATCGACTCGCAGGCGGTGCTGGATGCGATCGATCCGGCGAAGGACGTCGACGGTTTCCATGTGGTGAACGCCGGGCGGCTGGCCACCGGCGGTGCGGCGCTGGTGCCGTGCACGCCGCTCGGCTGCCTGCTGCTGCTGAAGGACCGGCTGGGTGACCTGTCGGGACTGCACGCCGTGGTGGTCGGTCGCTCCAACATCGTCGGCAAGCCGATGGCGCAGCTGCTGCTGGGCGCGAACTGCACGGTGACCGTCGCCCATTCGCGGACCCGCGATCTGCCGGCCGTGTGCCGGCAGGCCGACATCCTGGTGGCGGCGGTCGGCCGGCCCGAGATGGTGCGTGGCGACTGGATCAAGCCGGGGGCGACGGTGATCGACGTCGGCATCAACCGGGTGCCGGCGCCGGACAGGGGCGAGGGCAAGACAAGGCTGGTCGGCGACGTGGCGTTTGCCGAGGCGTCGGCGGTGGCGGGCGCCATTACCCCGGTGCCCGGCGGTGTCGGCCCGATGACCATTGCGGTCCTGCTGCGCAACACCGTCGAGGCGGCCTGCCGACGCCGCGGCATCGTGGTGCCGGCGCTGTAGGCTACAGGGCCGTCTTGTCGCGGCTTCTCGAATCGTCCACCCGCCGCGCTGCGTAGATGTGGCCGGCCCGGGCGTCGGCCCGCCAGGGTCGGGCGTGCCGCAGCGGGACTTCCCATGCCGGATCGTCGGGATCGATCGGCGTCACCGGAGCCTGGCTGCGACCGGCTCGGCAGCGCACGAGTTCGCGACCGTCGGGGCCGAACATCCGGCTGGCGTATTGCCGGCTCGCGTCCACCGGGACGCTGTAGCTGAGCCATGTGGTGTTGGCTGCGGCGTGCGCCTGGGCCAGGACGCCGTCCATCGGTTCGCGGGAATAGGACGACACCAGCATGACCTGCACGCCGAGCCCGGCGGCTTCGGCGAACAGCTCGGGAAACCTGACCTCGATGCAGATGACGCAGCCGAAGCGGATGCCGTCGACGTCGAAGACGCAGGGTTCGAAGCCGGGCGTGTACCAGTCGTTGATCTCGGTGTTCGAGCAGCGGCGCTTGTCGTAGCGGTCGACGATCCGGCCCTGGTCCGAGATCACGTACACCGAGTTGTGCGGACGGTTCGGGGAGGTCAGGGGGTGCGCCGAGCCGACGGCGACCCATACGCCGAGCTGCCGTGCCTCGTCGGCGATCCGCGACAGGCCGGCACGGACGGCGTCGAAGTCGACGTCGTCCCATGACCAGATCTGGGCCTTGACGTAGCCTGACAGCGCGCCTTCCGGAAAATGCACCACCCGGGCGCCGCGGGCGGCGGCCCGGCGCATCGCCCGGACGATGGCGCCGGCGTTGCGGACCGGATCGGGTTCGACCGGACACTGCACCGTCGCCACGGCAACGCCGGACGGCATCGGTCAGCCGTCGGTGCCGGGTGGCAGCGCCAGGCGGATGACCCCGCGCGCCGCGCGGATGTGGACCGGCTTGCCCTTGCGCAGCACGGCGATTCGGCCGCGGTCCTGCAGCGCCGCCGCCGCCGCGCGGATGCGCCGGATCAGCACGCGCCAAGGGACCACGTCGTTCGGGTTGCCGCCGAGCGCGCGGGCCACGATCGCCGGATCGATCGACTTGCCCGGACCGGCGGCGGCGCAGGCGTCGAGGATCGCCTTGCCGACATCGTCGAGAGCGGAGGCCTCGTCGTCGTCGTTCGCGGCGGAAGGGTTGGTATTCTGGGGTTCGCGTGCCATATCGGCACTGTACGCGAAAGTCGGGGGGAACCACACCGCGATGCTCGGCACCATCGATGCTTTGTTCATCGGGCTGGCCGCGTTTGTCGGCGGGCATTTCGTCCTGTCGTCGCCGCCGTTGCGCGATCCGCTGGTCCGGCGCCTGGGCGAGGAGCGGTTTCGCGTCCTTTACGCCTCGGCGGCGCTGGCGGCCCTGCTGTGGACCATCCTGGCCTACGAGGCCGCACCCTACATCGAGGTCTGGCTGCCGCCGCGGTGGACCTTGTGGGTCCCCAACCTGGTGATGCCGCTCGCCGCCGCCCTGCTGGTCGCGGGGGTGACGACCCGCAACCCGACCGCGGTCGGCGGGGAAGGTGCTTTGGACGACCCGAACGCGGTGCGCGGCGTGCTGACCATTACCCGCCATCCGTTCCTGAACGCCGTCGGTCTGTGGGCGCTGGCCCACCTCGCAGCCAATGGCGACCTTGCCTCGATGGCGCTGTTCGGCGGCATGGCGTTGCTGGCCTATGCCGGGATGCCGGCGCTCGACGCCAAGATGCAGCGGCGGCTGGAATCCGCCTGGGGTCCGATGGCGTTGACCACCTCGTGCGTACCGTTCCTGGCGGCGATGCAGGGTCGGGTGCGGGTCGATTGGCCCGGTATCGGGCTGTGGCGGCCGGCCCTCGGCCTGATGCTGTGGGCGGCGCTGTACGGGCTGCACCCGCTCTACACCGGCGTGTGGCCGCACCCCTGACCGACAGACCGGGACGACGGCCGACAACGCAACCTGCTCGGAGGCGCCGCTGAGCCGTCATCCCGGACGCGCTTCAGCGCGATCCGGGACACGGTGCGGCAGCCGTCGGCGGAACCTGCCGTCCTACCCCTGCAGCATCTTCTTCAGGCGCAGGCGCAGGGCGTTCAGCTTGATGAAGCCGGCAGCGTCCTTGTGGTCGTAGTCGGCGACGGCGCTTTCCTCGAAGGTCACCCAGTCGGCCGAGTACAGGCTCTTGTCCGCCTTGCGGCCGACCACCGAAGTGTTGCCCTTGTACAGCTTCAGGCGGACCTCGCCGGTGACGTCCTGCTGGCTGTAGTCGATCGCCGCCTGCAGCATCTGGCGCTCCGGCGAGAACCAGAAGCCGTTGTAGATCAGGGTGGCGTAGCGCGGCATCAGCTCGTCCTTGAGATGCGTCAGCCCGCGGTCGAGGGTGATGCTCTCCACCGCCCGGTGGGCGACGTGCAGGATGGTGCCGCCCGGGGTCTCGTACAGGCCGCGGTTTTTCATGCCGACGAACCGGTTCTCCACCAGGTCGAGCCGGCCGATGCCGTTAGCGCGGCCGAGTTCGTTGAGCTGGGTCAGCAGGGTGGCCGGGCTCAGCGGTACCCCGTCGATCGACACCGCGTCGCCCTTCTCGAAGCCGATCACCACGTAGGTCGCCTTGTCCGGCGCCTCTTCCGGCGACAGGGTGCGCGACCAGATGTAATCGCCCGGTTCGGCCCAGGGGTCCTCCAGCACCTTGCCCTCGGATGAGGCGTGCAGCAGGTTGGCGTCGACCGAGAACGGCGCTTCGCCGCGCTTGTCCTTGGCGATCGGGATCTGGTTCTTCTCGGCATAGTCCAGCAGCGCGGTGCGCGAGGTCAGGTCCCACTCCCGCCATGGGGCGATGATCTTGATGTCGGGCTGCAGCGCGTAGTAGCTGAGCTCGAAGCGCACCTGGTCGTTGCCCTTGCCGGTGGCGCCGTGGGCGACCGCATCGGCGCCGGTCATCTGGGCGATCTCGATCTGGCGCTTGGAGATCAGCGGCCGGGCGATCGAGGTGCCGAGCAGGTAGCAGCCCTCGTACAGGGTGTTGGCGCGGAACATCGGGAAGACGAAGTCGCGCACGAACTCCTCGCGCAGGTCCTCGACGAAGATCTCCTTGACCCCAAGCATCTGTGCCTTGGCGCGCGCCGGCTCCAGATCCTCGCCCTGGCCGAGGTCGGCGGTGAAGGTCACCACCTCGCAATTGTAGGTATCCTGCAGCCAGCGCAGGATGATCGAGGTGTCGAGCCCGCCGGAATAGGCGAGCACCACCTTCTTGGGGGAGTCGGCCATGGTGCCCTCGCAGTGACGCTGATCGCCGGGCACCCAACCGGCCCCCGGACGGGCGCGGAGTATAGGGAGCGCGGCGCGCGGGGCAAGGAAGAAGGGCGTCTGCGTCACTGGCCCGTCAGCATGAAACTGTGTTTGGCCGCGACGGATCCAAATGTGCCGAAACCGGAACTGCCGCTGCCTCACGCTGAATTCAACCGATCGTTTGGTTTCCCCCCATTGCAGCCCGCCTCGATCCTGACCTAGGCTTCGGTTTGCCGGTCCGTTCGGGCCGGCGCGATCTTGGATTTCCGCCTTCCCGTGACGTCATCCGACCGGGGACGGCTCGTGCGGCGGCGAGGTTGCCGCACGAGCGGTCGTCGCGGTCGGGGCCGTTACAGCCCATACCGTTCCGTCAGTTCTGTCCAACCTCCGTTCCACCCGCCCCCTCCCCAAGCCACGGATGCCCCCGATGCCGACCGCCAGCACCGCTGCTTTACCCGCCACCGCTGCGACAAACCCCGCCCTCGACGCGCTGAACTGGCGCTGCATCGGACCGTCGCGCGGCGGTCGGGTGGTGGCGGTCGCCGGCGACGCCAACGACCCGATGACCTTCTATTTCGGTGCGTGCGCCGGCGGGGTGTGGAAGACCACCGACGGCGGGGTGTACTGGCGCTGCGTGACCGACGGCTACCTGACCAGCGCCACCATCGGCGCGCTGGCGGTGGCGCGCTCGGACAGCAACGTGGTGTACGCCGGCACCGGCGAGACCACGATCCGGCTCGACGTGTCGTTCGGCGACGGCATGTACCGCTCGACCGACGCCGGGCGGACCTGGAAGCACATCGGCCTGAAGGAGACCCGGCACATCGGCCGGGTGCTGGTGCACCCGCGCGACCCGAACCTGGTCTACGTGGCGGCCCTCGGCGACGCCTTCGGCGCCAACCCCGAGCGCGGTGTCTACCGCTCCAGGGACGGCGGCGAGACCTGGGAGCATGTGCTGGAGCGCGGCCCGGACGCTGGCTGCGTCGACATGTCGATGGACCCGAACAACCCGCGCATCCTGTTCGCCGCGTTCTGGCAGGCGCGCCGCAACTTCTGGAACCTGTCGAGCGGCGGGCCGGGCAGCGGGCTGTTCCGTTCCACCGACGGCGGCGATACCTGGGAACAGGTGACCGGCGGCGGCTTCCCCGACGGCATGCTCGGCAAGGTCGGCGTCTCGGTGTCGGAGGCCAAGGCCGGCCGGGTGTACGCGCTGGTCGAGGCCGAGGGCGACAAGATCGGGCTGTACCGCTCCGACGACTACGGCAAGTCCTGGACCCATGTCTGCCGCAACCGCGACCTGATGCACCGGCCCTGGTACTACACCCACGTGTTCGCCTGCCCGGACCAGGCCGACACGGTGTACGTCACCAACCTGCAGATGTGGAAATCGACGGACGGCGGGGTCAGCTTCAAGGAGATCACCACCCCGCACGGCGACAACCACGATCTGTGGATCGACCCGGCCAACCCGCGCCGTATGGTCGAGGGCAATGACGGCGGGGCCTGCGTGTCGTTCAACGGCGGGGAGTCCTGGTCGTCGATCTACAACCAGAACACCGCCCAGTTCTACCGCATGGACATCGACAACCAGCACCCCTACCGGGTGTACGCGACCCAGCAGGACAACACCTCGATCAGCGTGCCGAGCGCGTCGGAATGGGGCGTGATCACGCTGTCCGACGCCACCTATCCCGGCACCGGGGAGAGCGGGTTCGTCGCGGTCCATCCCGAGGACGCCAACATCGTCTATGTCGGGGCCATCGGTTCCAGCCCGGGTGGCGCCGGTGCGCTGCAGCGCTACGACCACCGCACCCGGCAGGTCCAACTGGTGAACGTCTGGCCGGAGGAGTCGACCGGCATCGCGCCGCGCGACCTGAAGTACCGGTTCGCCTGGACCTTCCCGATCCTGTTCTCGCCGCACGACAGCAACACCCTGTACGTCGGCGGCAACCACGTGTTCCGCACCCGCAACGAGGGGACCAGCTGGGACTGCATCTCACCGGACCTCAGCCTGAACGACCCGGCGCGCCAGGACTATTCCGGCGGCACCCTGACCCGCGACAGCGCCGGGGCGGAGACCCACGCATCCTGCGCCTGCGTGCACGAGTCGAAGCATCGCAAAGGCGAGCTGTGGGCCAGCACCGACGACGGGCTGGTGCATGTCAGCCGCAAAGACGGGGGCTCATGGCAGAATGTCACCCCTCCGGACATGCCGGAACTGGCCTATGTCGGCAGCGTGGAAGTCTCCGCTCACGATGCCGACACCGTCTACGTCTCGGCGACCCGCTACAAGCTGGCCGACTACAAGCCGTACCTGTTCCGCAGCACCGACAGCGGCAAGACCTGGCAGTCGATCAACGGCGACCTGCCGGGCGACGAGATCACCCGCGTGCTGCGCGCCGACACCGAGCGGGCCGGCCTGCTGTTCACCGGCACCGAGACCGGGGTGTTCTTCAGCCTGGACGACGGCGCCCACTGGACACGGATGGGCGGCGGCTTCCCGGTGGTGCCGGTCTACGATCTGAAGCTGAAGGATGCCGACCTGGTGGCGGCGACCCACGGCCGGTCGTTCTGGATTCTCGACGACATCACCCCGCTGCGCGCCATGGCGTCCGCCAAGGCGACCAAGCTGTTCACCCCGCGCACCACGATCCGGCAGCGTCTGGCCTGGAGCGCCGGTCGCGGCAATCTGGCCGGTATCAGCTATGGCCCGGCGTTCGGCATCAACGGCAGCACCCATCTGGTCGAAGGATTCGAGGGTGCGCGGATCCGTCATCACCTGGACGTCGGCGAGAACCCGCCGGCCGGTGCCATCATCTACTATCAGCTGGCTGAAAGCGCCGACGGACCGGTGCGCCTGGCCATCCGCGACGCCGGTGGCGACGAGGTGGTCAGCTTCAGCAGCGCCGACAAGGACGCGCCGCACCAGCGCCGACCCGGTACCAAGGCCGGCCTGAACCGGTTCGTTTGGGACCTGCGGTACAGGGCGCCGGAGAAGCTCGATCCCGCGCTCAGCGGCCTGAAGATCAAGCCGTTCGCCGGCGATGGCGACGGCCAGCCTGGCCCGACCGCGGTGCCCGGCACCTATACGGTCGAGCTGGAGGTTGGCGGGGTGATCCAGAAGGCCGGGTTCGAGGTCGTCCCCGATCCGCGCCTGAACGTCACCGCGGACGCGTTCGCCGAGCAGTTCGCCCTGTTGCAGGCGCTCAGCGACAGCCTGTCGGAACTGAACGGCACGGTGAACAACCTGCGCCGCCTGAAACGGCAGATCGTCGACCTGGGTGGCCGCCTGGGCGACGACCATTTGGCCCTGCGCGAGCAGGCCGACGCCCTGACCAAGAGCCTTGGTGCGATCGAGGGCGTGCTGGTCGACGTGCATCGGGAGTCGCCGCGTGACGTGCTGCGCCACCCGGCCGGCCTGAACGACACCCTGGTCGACCTGATCAGCGTGGCCGCGATCGCCGACGCGGCTCCGACCACCCAGGCCCATGAGGTCTCGGCCGAAATCATGGCCAAGGTCGAGGCCCAGATCGACGCGTTCAACGATCTTGTCGCCAAGGACGTGCCGGCCCTGAACAAGGCTCTGACCGCCGCCGGCATTGGCGTTCTGGGCACCGCGTAGGTCTGACCGCCAGCCACAGGAGGATCCCATGGACTTCATCGAACAGCTGTTCGGCATTTCCCCCGACGGCGGCGACGGCTCGACCGAGGCGATGTACATCGTCGCCCTGGTGGCGATCGTGCTGCTGTTCACCGCCCGTCCGCTGCTGCGGAAACTGGCTGCCCGCCGCCACGACTGACGGGGCCGCCATCCCGGCCGCTCCATGGATTGACGAGCACACATGCTGAAGCAACCGAAGGGCTTCTGGAGTCTGTTCGGCACGGACATGATCGTGCGTACCGGCTACCAGATGGGCAAGACGCCGGTGCTGCCGATGTTCGCGGCCGCCGTGGGCGCCGGCGAACTGATGATCGGCACGATCGTGGCGGTGTCCACGATGACCGGAATGGTGTCCAAGCCGCTGATCGGCGCGCTGTCGGACCGGTGGGGCCGCAAGCTCTGGTTCTTCGCGGCGCTGATCCTGTTCTCCGGCACACCGTTCCTCTACCAGCTGGTGGACACGCCGGAGCAGTTGCTGGCGCTTCGGCTGTTCCACGGCAGCGCGACGGCGATCTTCGGGCCGATCACCCTGGCCCTGGTCGCGGAGATGGAGCGTACCGGGCGCGCCACGCGGCTCGGCTGGTTCGGGCTGGCGCGCGAATTCGGCTATCTGCTGGCCCCGACCATCGCGGGATGGATGCTGCTGACGTTCGAGGATCCGGCCACTCTGTTCACGGTGATCGGCCTGTTCAGTTGCCTCGCCTTTCTGCCGTCGGCCTTCGTGCGGTTCAACGAGACTCCGATGCAGGCGCAGCGGGCGAACCGTCCGAGTATCCTGCGGCAGCTTGCCTCCGGGTTCGCCCACACCGCGACACGGGTCGAGATGTGGTTCGCCGGGTCGCTGGAGATGACGGTGTATTCGGTCACCTACGGCCTGAAGGCGTTCCTGCCGCTATTCGCGATCCAGGAGGCCGGATACGGCGTGCTGGCGGCCGGCGTGTTCTTCACCGTCCAGGAAGCGGCGCACATTGCCTCACGCCCGGTGGGTGGCTGGTTCGGCGACCGGGTCGGTCATCTGGCGGGCATTGCCGCCGGGATGATCCTGATAGCGTTGGCACTGCTGTGGCTGCCGACCGTGTCGACCACCTCGGAGCTGTTCATGGTTGCGGCGCTGAGCGGGATCGGCCAGGGACTGATCTTCCCCTCAACGCTCGCGATGGTTGGCAACGCGGTCAACTCGGGGCACCTGGGCCTGGGCATGGGCGTGTACGGCACGCTGAAGAATCTCGGCAAGGTCGCGGGGCCGCTGGTTGCCGGGGGATTGCTGGAGGTGCTGCCCTACGCGACGCTGTTCCGGGGATTGGCGGGGTTCGCCCTGCTGGCTGCCATCGTGGTACTGCTGACGCACCGTCACCGCCGCCGTCTGGTCACGCAGCGCCCCTAGGGCGGGGTCAGGCCGGCAGCCGGACCGTAACCGTGGTGCCGATCCCGATCTGGCTCTCAAGCGTCAACGTCCCGCCGTGCAGTTCGACCAGCGCGTTGGACAGCGCCAAGCCGAGGCCGGTGCCTTCGCGGCCGCGCCGGTCGGCGCCGTCGATCTGCTCGAACGGTCGCAGCAGCCGTGGCAGCTCTTCTTCTGGAATGCCGATACCGTTGTCGGTGACGTGAACTGCCACTCCGTCCTCGTCGACCCGCACGCCCAGGCGCACCCGCCCGCCCGCCGGCGTGAAGGTGATGGCGTTGGCCAGCAGGTTGATCAGCACCTGCTTGATCGCGCGGACGTCTACGTTCACGACCAGGGTCGGGTCGGGCAACTCGACCTGCAGGACCAGGTCGGCCTCGGCCGCGCGGCCGCGCATCATCCGGCCGACCGCGCCGATGATCGACGCCAGCGCCTCCTTCTCCTTGTGCAGACGGTACTTGCCGGCCTCGATCTTCGACATGTCGAGGATGTCGTTGATCAGGCTCAGCAGATGGTGCCCGCTGGCGTGGATGTCGTCGGCGTATTCCTTGTAGCGCTTGGCGCCGAGCGGGCCGAACGCCTCGGTCTTCAGGATCTCGGAGAAGCCGAGTACCGCGTTCAGCGGCGTGCGCAGCTCATGGCTCATGTTTGCCAGGAACTGCGACTTGGTCCGGCTCGCGGCCTCGGCACGCTCCTTCTCGCGGGTCAGCATGTCGGTCATGCGCGCCAGATGCTCGGCGTGCCGCTCGGCCTCGGCCCGGGCGGTATGGAGTGCCTGGACCTGCGCTTCCAGGGTTTCTTCCTTGATCTTCAGGTCGGTGGCGTCCGTCGCGGTCATGACAACGCCGCCGTCCGCGGTCAGCCGCTCGCGGACCAGGAAGATCCGTCCGTCGGCGGAACGCCGCTCCAGTTCGTTGAACGAGCCGCGGCGAAGCGCCACACGCTCGGCGGCGGTTATCGGCCTGCCGTCAACCAGCAGCGTGCTGTTGGAGGTTTCGGTAACTGTCAAAACCGTCTCCTCCAGTGTCATTCCGACCCAGAAGGCAGCGGCTGGCGAGAACTGCTCGAACGACTGGTTCCAGATGACCAGACGCTCCTCGGAATCGAACAGCGCGACCGCCTGCTCGGTGGCGTCGACGGTGTCGCGCAGCAGCCGCCGGCTGCGCTCCAACTCGGTGATCTCGGTGGCGACGTTCACTGTCCCGCCGCCGTCCATCCGGCGTTCGCGGATCAGGAACACCCGTCCGTCCTTCTGGGTGATTTGGATCGGTTCGCCGTCGGCGCTGCGGTGGCGTTCCATCCGCCACTCGATGAACGCCTCGATGGTGTCGAACCCGACATTGGCCGGGTCGGCGCCAAGCGATACCTGGCGAAGCAGATCTTCAAACTGCCGACCAGGCAGCAGGGCAGGGTCGCCGAGGCCGGACATGCGGGCCCAGGTCTGGTTGCAAAGGATCAGCCGGGAGCCGGAATCAAAGACCGCGAACGGATCGGGGCTGGCTTCCAGCGCGTCAATCAGGCGCTGCTCGGCGCGACGGGCCCGTTGTTCCAACTCCCGCATCTGGATCTCGTCGGCGCGCCGGTCCGTGACGTCCCGCGCATAGATGGCCAGCCCACCGGCAAATGCCGCCACCTTGATCGACATCACGCACGGTTGTCCGTCGATCCGCAGGGTAAGATCGAAGGCGTCCGATGTGCCGCTGTCCAGCACGCGCAGCAATCGGTCAGCGGCCCCTGGGATCGGCCAAGCGGCTACCGTCGGCAGGAACGACGTGCCGATCAAGGCTTCTGACGGCTTGCCCAGCAATTGCTCGGCACCCGCGTTGACCACCGTCCAGACCAGATCGACCGTTTGCCCCTGATCGCCCATTACCGGACGCAGCGCCATCAACCCCTGGAAGGCGCTGTCCAGGAGCGATTGCAGCAGCTCGCGATCCGGAGCCAATGGATCCGGCGCCAGATCGAGGTCGATTGGCTTGCGCATGGTTGAGTCGGTCGATCCCATAGTGGGACCACATTGACACGCCGGGGTTAACGGCCCGTAAAGAGGCGGAAGCGGCCGGGAGCCTTCAAAGCGTCAGTGGCTTGGGAGTATCCGGCTCGGACTGCTCCGGCTTCGGGGGCGTGGTGTCGCCTTGGACTGGCGGTTGCCGCCGGATGATGATGTCGCCGTTCGGCAGGACCTCCGGGGGCTGATAGCTCTGGAGCTGGTCCATCAACATGCGCAGGCCATCGACGATTGCCGCCGCGCCCTCCTGCAGGCGTTCGGTCGGGCTGGGCGCTTTCTGGCCGTCACTCTGCGCGAGCGCAACGGCTGCGGGTGTACAGATCAGCATGATCGCAGCGACGGAAGCGGTGAGACGGCTCATCGTCAGACGATCCGCCAGGAATACGGCGTCATCATGGCCTTACTCGTTGCGCAACAGCGGTGCCGGCTTCTGGCCCAGGGCCTGCCAGGTACCGGCAAAGCCGAACACGAGGGTGATCGCGGTCGCGATCGCCGCGACGATGGCGACCACCTCCGGCGCCAGAACGAAGTCGGCCCGCATAACCCGGGTGACGACGACGAAGGCCGCGACCGAACCGACCACGGCTGCGATTGCGGCGGTGACCAAGCCCAGTATGCCGTACTCCAGTGCATAGGCCTTCAGGATCCGCACCCGAGTGGCGCCCAGGACCTTCAGGATGACCGCGTCGCGCACCCGCCCGGCGTGGCCGGCGGCGATCGCTCCGGCCAGGACCAGCGTGCCGGCCAGCAGGGTGACGGCAGCGGTGGCGCGGACCGCCGTCGATACCGCGCGCAGGATGCGGTCGGCGGCCTCGATGGCGTCCTTCACCCGGATCGCCGTCACGTTCGGCAGGGCGTCAGTCACTCGGCGCTGCACCGTGGTCTCGGTCCCGGGGTCGTCGACCCGCACGGTGGCGATAACCGAGTGCGGAGCCGCCTCCAGGGTTCCGGGCGCGAACACGAAGATGAAGTTCATCGACATGGACGACCAGTCGATCCGGCGCAGGTTTGCGATGGTGGCGGTGATCGGCCGGCCGAGCACGTTCAGCGTGACAGTGTCGCCGATTCCGACTCCGAGGTCTCCGGCGATCCGGGCATCGAAGGAGATCAGCGGCGGTCCGGCGTAGTCCGGCGCCCACCACTCGCCGGCGACAACCTCGGACCCGTCGGGCGGGGTCGCGGAGTAGGTCAGGCCACGATCGCCGCGCAGCGCCCACGCCGAGTCCGGGTCGACGGTCAACGCTTCGGCGTCCACGCCGTTCACCTCGGCGATCCGCCCACGTACCATCGGCGTGGTTCTTACTTCGGACACGCCCGGGATCGCGCGGACGATTTCATTGAACCGGTCGACCTGGTCGGGCTGGATGTCGATGAAGAAGAATGCCGGTGCCTGGTCCGGAATGCGTTCGGTGACCTGCCGCACCAGGTTGGCCTGGATCAGTGCCACGGCGATCAGGACGGTCAGGCCCAGGCCCAGCGCCAGCACCACGCCGGGCGTGGGGGCGCCCGGCCGGTGCAGGTTGGCGAGAGCGATCCTCAGCTCCGGGTCACGCGGTCGTCCGGCCCGGCGCGCCGCGGCCATCACCAGAGACGCCGCGCCCAGGAACAGCCCGAACGCGCCGATCGATCCGGCGATGAACCACGCGGCGAACACCCGGTCCGGCGTGGTGGCGATGGCCAATGCCGCCAGCAGCGCGACGGCGGCGGCGGTTGCCAGCATGAACGCGGCGCGCGGCCGGCCGGCCAGCGGTGCGACCACCGCGCGGAACAGCGCGGCAGCCTTGACCTGCCCGGCCCGGCCCAGTGGCCACAGTGAAAAGGCCAGCGCCGTCAGAAGCCCGTAAAGCGCTGCAACCAGCAAAGGCGCAGGATAGATCCGGACCGGCAGTTGGAATGGCAGCATCGATCCGGCCAGGGCGGACGCCGCCAACGGTGCGGTTGCACCGACGATCAAGCCGGCCATGGTCCCGGCACCGGCCAGGATAAGGACCACCAGCAGATAGACGCGGAATACCAGCGCACTCGGCGCGCCGAGGCATTTCAGCGTCGCGATGGTTTCGGTCTTGCCGTCCAGGTAGGTCTTGACCGCCATCGCTACGCCGACGCCGCCAACCAGCAGTGCTGTCAACCCGACGAGGCTGAGGAACAGGGTGGTCCGGTCGACGAAGGTGTCGAACCCGGGGGCCGCGTTCTCCAGCGACCGGGTGCGCCAGCCGGCGTCGGGGAACCGGGTGTCGAGTTCCTGCAGCCAGGCTTCCCGGTTGGTCCCAGGGTGGAGTACCACCCGGTAGTGGTAGCGGATCAACGATCCGACCTGCACCAGCCCAGTCGCCGGCAGAGCGGCTTCGGAGAGCATCAGGCGCGGACCGAAGCTGGCGAAGTTGACGATTCGGTCGGGCTCGCGCATCAGGATCGCCCGCAGCTCCAGGGTGGCGTCCCCGACCTTCAGATGATCTCCGACTTCCAGGTCGAGCCGGGTGGCTAGCGACTCTTCCACGACTGCGCCGAACACGCCGTCGCGTTCGGCCAGGGCTGCATCCAGTTCGATAGCGGGCGCCAGCTCGATCGAACCGATCAGCGGATAGGTGTTGTCGACGGCCTTCAGCTCGATCAGCGAGCGCGCCTCGCCATCGGACCGGCGCGCCATGGCCCGCATCGATACGATTTCGGACAGCTGGCCGGATTGCGCCAGGAAGTCGCGTTGCGCGTCGTCGGCCGCGCGGTGCACCAGGCGAAGGTCGACGTCGCCGCCAAGCAGTCGCCGGGCGTCGCCTTCCAGGCCGGCCATCATCGCCGACGATACCGATCCGACCGCGGCGATGGCGGCCACACCGAGGGCCAGGCAGGCTAGGAAGATCCGGAAGCCCTTGATGCCGGTGCGCAGTTCGCGCCGGGCAAAGCGCAGAGGAAGCGTGATCGACCGCGGCAATACCATGGCGGTTACTCCGCCGCCTGGCGGGCGTCCTGTTCGACGATGCGGCCGTCGGCGATGTGCAGCACACGGTCGCAGCGGCCGGCAAGAACCGGGTCGTGGGTGATCAGCAGCAGGGTGGTGCAGTGGTCGCGGGCCAGGCCGAAGAGCAGTTCGATGATGGCGTCGCCGGTCTTGCCGTCGAGGTTGCCGGTGGGTTCATCGGCGAGCAGCAGGCGTGGAGCCGACACGAACGCGCGGGCAATGGCGACGCGCTGTTGCTCGCCGCCGGACAACTGGTCGGGGTAGTGGCCGGTCCGTGCGTCCAGCCCAACGGCTGCCAGCGCCGCTTCGGCCGCCTCGAACGCGTCGTTGCGGCCGGCCAGCTCCAACGGGATCGCCACGTTTTCCAGCGCGGTCATGGTCGGCACCAGCCGGAACGCCTGGAACACGATGCCCACATGGTCGCGCCGGAACCGGGCCAGGGCATCCTCGCTGAGACCGACGAGGTCGCAGCCGGCAACCCGGACACGGCCGGTCGTAGGGGTTTCCAGGCCGGCGGCAATCATCATCAGGGTGGACTTGCCCGCTCCCGAGGGACCGACCAGCCCGACGGCCTCGCCGGCGGCCACCGACAAATCAATCCCGCGTAGAACGTTGACCTCGCCCGCCGCACTCCTCAGGTTCAGTGTGACGTCCGCGAGCTGGATCATCGGCGCTGCGGAATTGGATCGGTCGGGAGAATTCATCGTGTCGCGTTCCTTCGCCGCTGGCCGGGCATCAGGCGCATATGGTCCTTGGTTGCGCTCGATCAACGCCTGGATAGCCCTGGCATTGATCTTCCTGACGTTTGCGATTCCGCCGGCGCGGGCGGAGCCCATCACCATTCTCGGCCTGGGCGACTCGCTGATGGCTGGTTATGGCCTGTCGCGCGGGTCGAGCTTTCCGGCGCAGCTGGAGGCGGCGTTGCGGCAACGCGGCCACGACGTTCGCGTGATCAACGCCGGGGTGTCCGGGGATACCAGCGCCGGCGGCAAGGCCCGGCTGGGGTGGTCGCTGGCCGAGAAGCCCGACGCGGCGATCGTCGAACTTGGTGCCAACGATGGCCTGCGCGGCCTGTCGCCTGAAGCCATGCGCGACAATCTGGATGCGATTTTGTCGGAACTCCGGTCCCATCGTGTTCCGGCCCTCCTGGCTGGGATGCGAGCCCCGCCGAACCTGGGGCGGGAGTATGCCGATGCCTTCCGCCGGGTCTATGCCGACCTTGCCGCCGCGCATGGCGTGATCTTCTACCCGTTCTTCCTCGACGGCGTGGCGGCGGACCGGTCCCTGAACCAGGATGACGGCATGCACCCGAGCGCGGAAGGAGTGGCGGTGGTTGTCGAACGCATCCTGCCGAAGGTCGAGGAACTGATCGGTCGGGTGAAGGCTCAGCGCGCCGGCTGATCGGGATCGGGCTTGAAGGTGATGACCCGCCATAGGTAGGCGAGAAACAACGCCCCGACGATCAGCTTTGCTATCGGGTCGGCCCATGCCGCGACCACCGCGTGCTGACTCCCCAGCGTGAACCCGACGCCGGCCAGAAATCCCGTCCATATGACGGTGCCGATTCCCGAGTACAGCAGGAACCGACCGGTCGGCATCCGGGCGACCCCGGCCGGCACGGATATCAGCGTGCGCAGGGCCGGAACCAGCCTGCCGACCAGAACGACCTTGCCGCCGTGCCTATGGAACCATCCGGCAGACCGCTTCACGTCGCCGGACGATACGGTCAGCCAGCGGCCATGGCGGCCGGCCCATCCGGCCAGCCGTTCCACCCCGATCGTCCGCCCGATGCCGTACCAGAGCCAGGCACCGGCCAGGGACCCGGCCGAACCCGACAGGATGGCCAGCGGCAGGCTCATCTCGCCGCGGCTGGCCGCGAACCCGGCGAGCGGCATCACCACCTCCGACGGGATCGGCGGGAACACGTTTTCCAGGAACATCAGGGCCGCGACGGCCGGGTAGCCACCTTGCGCGGCCCAGTTGGTCAGTGCGTCCAGCACTGGGATGCCGATCTGCGGTTCATCTGCGGGCAACGCGCGAGGGCGCCGACCGCTCCCGCAACTCAGACCGCGACGCTCATCGCGCCGTCGACCGACAGGATGTGACCGCTGACGAAGTTGGCTGCCGGGCTCATCAGGAACACCGCGGCGCCGCCAAGCTCGTCAGGCTGTGCCCAACGGCCGAGCGGGGTGCGGCCTTCGACCCAGGAGTTGAACTCCTTGTTCTCGATCAGGGCGGTGTTCATCTCGGTTGCCACGTAGCCGGGCGCGATGGCGTTCACCCGGACCGACCTGCCGCCGAGTTCGACGGCCATCGCGCGGGTCAGGGCGCGCAATCCTTCCTTGGCGGCAATATACGCGGGCACGGTCGGACGGGCGATCGGGCCGAGCATTGAGACGGTGTTGATGATCGAACCGCCACCATTCGGCACCATGCGCTTCGCCGCTTCCCGGCCGAGCATGAAGCAGGATGTCAGGTTGGTCTCGACCACCCTTCGGAAGTCGTCGGTCGGAAACTCGAGGACCGGTACCCGGTGCTGCACGCCGGCGTTGGCGATCAGACCGTAGAGAGCATCGTGGCGGCCGACGATCCGGTCGAGGGCAGCGACGGCCGCCGCCTCGTCGGTAACGTCGAACGCTTCGCCTTCGGCATCGTGCCCGGCGGCGGTCAGTTCCTTGACCTTCTCGGCCAAGGTTGCGGGATTGCGGCCGTTCAGCACGACCTTTGCACCGTGCTCGGCGCAGGCCTTGGCCATGGCGAACCCGATGCCGCGCGAGGCGCCAGTGATCAGAATGGTGCGGCCGGTGAGATCGAACAGCGCGGTGGTGATCGGCATGGAGCCTCCGGGGAGCAGGGGCGGGGACGGTACGCGGGTCAGGGTAGGAGGCGCGGTCCCGCCGCTCAAGCGCCGGTCTTGCGGATCCGCTCGCGATGGAAGACGTACAGGCCACTGGCGATCACCACGGCGGCGCCGACGACGGTCCACTCGTCCGGCAGATGGCCGAACACCAGGAATCCGGACGTCGTCATCCACAGGATGCCGGTATAGCTGAACGGGGCCAGCAGCGACGCCGGCGCGTAGCGGTGCGCGATGATCAGCAGCCAGTGGCCGATCCCGCCGAACAGTCCCATCGCGCATAGCAGCGCCCAGGCCAGCGGCCCGGACGGGGTTTCCCAGATGAATGGCAGCAGCGGCAGCAGGATGAGTGCACCGAACAGAGGGGAATACAGCGAGGTGGTGTCGGAATGGTCGCGGGCCGCCAGCTTGCGGGTGGTGATCTGGTAGAGCGCCACCGACACCGCGTTGAACAGCGACAGTCCGATCGCCCAGTGCAGGGTGGCGCCAGTCGGTCGCACGATGATCAGCACGCCGATGAAACCGACCGCGATGGCCGTCCAGCGCCGCCAGCCAACCTGCTCACTGAGCAGCGGAACCGACAGGGCGGCGACCAGCAACGGCACCGTGAACATGATCGAGGCGGTGGTCGCGAGGTGCAGGTAGCGCAGCGCGAAGAAGTTGAAGACCGTGGACAGGAACAGGAAGACCGACCGGAGGATCTGCAGCTTCAAGTTGGAGGATGCCAGCACCCGGGTGCCCTTGCGCGGCAACAGGATTGCGGCAACCAGGACGGCGTGCCCGACGAACCGCGCCCATACGATCTGCAGGCTGCCCATTTCCTGGGCCAGCAGCTTGGCGGAGGTGTCGAGGAAGGTGAACAGCAGGAACGCCACGCACATCAACAGGATGCCGCGCGTGCGCCGGGTGTCGTCGAGATAGCCGGTATCGGACAGGGCCGCCTCCCGCGGCGAGATGTGAGGCAGTCTTAAACCAGCGGCTGGCGGACGTCGACACGATCGACCCGCTCCAATCGGAATGGGTGTGTTAGGCTTGTCGTCGGTGTCCCGGCTGGATCGGAGGTGACCTTGGGTGAGGTGGGCGAAGCGTTGCGGACGCTGGACATGACGGAGGAGCGCTCGCGGCAGTTTGCGGAATACTGGCTGTCGTTGCCCAAGACCGGCCTGGTTCCCATGCGGACGTCGTTCATGCCGGAGGATGTTCCGCGCATCCTGCCGAACGTGGTCATCCACGAACTGCTCTCTCCGGAGATGATTCGCATCCGGCTCGCCGGCTCGGCGGTCGTTGATGACTATGGCCAGGAGATCGCCGGTCGCAACTATCTGGATTTCGTCGAACCGCCCCGTCAGCCCAAGGCGTCGCGCGCCATCCACGTGATCTGCGAACAGCCGGCCGGGATGCTGGTTCAGCTGAAGTCGGTAACCCGTTCGGGCCGGGTCATGACGCGGGAGTCGATCGCTTTTCCGATGCGCGGCGACAACGGCGTCGCCAGCTATGTCTATTTCTGCTCCAGCCCGGCCCGCGAGCGGGCGCATGTCGCACCGGAGTCCGACCAGCTTCAGGTCATGAACGTCCTGAACCGGACCTACATCGACATCGGCGCCGGACTGCCGGACTTCCGGGACTGAGACGCTATCCGATCAACTCGTCCCGCCGGTCGTCGGTCTCGCCGAAGCGGGCCAGGCTCGGCGCCTTCAGGCCCTCATAGACCCGGGCCAGGCCCTGGTTGATCACCTTGTTGTTGCGCTCGAACAGCGAGTTGCCGTCAAGGTCGCTCTCGACTAGCAGCGGGCCGAATTTCTCGACCTCGAACACCCACATGGCCTGGGCGATGCCGAGGTCGTCGATCCAGTGGGCGTCGCGCACCTTCTTGATGCCGCGTCCCAGCAGGGCGCCGGTGCCGTAGCCGACGGTGGTCAGGTAGACCGCGCCGGCCGGCACGAACACCTCGCGGTAGTCCTGCTCGCTCATCCCGCCCTTGCCGACGATCACCTTGGCGCCCGACACCTCGAACCATTTCGGCAGCCACTTGGAGAACCGGAAGCTGGCGGTGGCCGTCACGGCGCCGACGTTGAAGCTGCCGTCGGGATTGCGCGAGGCGGCAGGCGAACAGTGGAAGTTCACGTTGGTCAGGGTCTTGAGGTCGACCGGCGGGGCCATCCCGTCCTGCAGCACGCGTTTGTAGACGCTCTCGCGGCCGGTGTAGATCAGTCCGTCCAGATAGACCACGTCGCCGAGTTCGAGCTTGCGCAGGTCCTCGTCCCGGACCGGGGTGCTCAGCCGGACTTCTTTAAGGGTGCCGCTGGGGTCTGCCATTCGACCGTGTCCCGTCGCAAATAGGGGGTGAACCAGTCCGGATCGGTGCGGTACTCGATCCGCCCGTCCGGGTGCAGCCGCGCCGTCGCCCGCCGCGACGACAGGCAGAAGCAGTGCACGCTCATCGGCATGCCGCCGGTGTGGGTGTAGCCGACCTCGATGTGGCAATCGACCACCATGGACGAGCCGACGAAGCCCATCGCCCCCATGCCGATCGAGTTGCCGAGGACCTTCAGTTCCTCCTCCAGCGCCGCGATCTCCGGATCCGGGTTGCGGTCGCCCACCACCCGAAGGCAGGCGGCCTGCTTGCCGAGCACCATGCAGGTGTCCTTGGAGCCGCCGAGCCCGATGCCGACGATCGCCGGCTGGCAGGCCAACCCGCGCTTGCCGAACGCCACCAGGGTGTCGAGAAAGAACCGCTTGATGCCGTCGACGCCGTCGGCCGGGAACAGCATGCGGTAGTCGGTGCCGAACAGCCCGCCCTTGTGCACGGTGGTGACGTCGATCCAGTCGGCGTCCGGCTCGAAGCTGTACTCGATCTCCGGGGCGTTGATGCCGACGTTGTTGTCGTTGTCCCGGCGCGACAGCGGGTGCACCCGGTTCGGGCGCAACGGCACGTCGTGGGTGGCGCGCGCGGTCGCCCGGCGAATGCGACGCTCCAGCTCGACCGGCCCGCCGTCGATGCGGGCGTCGTTGCCGATCTTGACGTAGTAGCGCGGTACCCCGGTGTCGGCGCACATCGGTCGCTTGTCGGCCTTGGCGGCCTCCCAGTTCTCCAGCATGGCGCGCAGCACGAAGGCCGACAGGTCGCCGGACTCGGTGTTGGCCATCGCCTGGATGCCGTGCAGGTAGTCGTCCGGGATCTCGATCCCGGCCTTGCTCATCACGGTGTGGGCGGCTTCCTCGATCCGCTCGGCCGCGATCATCGCTGCGTGGGGCATTGGCTGTCGCCCTCTGGTGCGTTTCCTCAAGCGGCAGCCTAGCGGGTCCGGACAATGGGTGAAAGGTGCGGTCGGTCGGTTGATTGACGCAGAGCCGTGTGTGATAGGGTCATATGATGACTGGATGGGAGAACGCCGGATGACGCGGGTGAAGTGGGGAATTCTGGGAGCCGCGAAAATCGGCCTCAACCGGGTAATCCCCGGCATGCTGAAAGCCGGCAACGTCGAGGTGGCGGCGATCGCGTCGCGCGATCTGGCGAAGGCGCGAGCGGCGGCCGACCGGCTCGGCATTCCAACGGCCTACGGCTCCTACGAGGAGATGCTGGCCGATCCCGAGATCCAGGTGATCTACAACCCCCTGCCGAACAACCTGCACGTCGAGTGGACCTTGCGTGCCACCCGGGCCGGCAAGCACGTGCTGTCGGAAAAGCCGATGGGCATGAGCGCGGCCGACACCGAGGCGCTGCGCGGCTGTCCGAAGGACCGGCTGGTGATGGAGGCGTTCATGGTGCGCTTCCACCCGCAGTGGATCCGGGCGCGCGAGATTGTCCGGTCCGGCCGCCTCGGCACGATCCGCACCCTGCAGATGCTGTTCGCCTACAACAACCCGGATCCGGCCAACATCCGCAACAAGCTGGAAACCGGCGGTGGCGCGCTGATGGACATCGGATGCTACCCGATGGTCGGAGGCCGCTTCCTGCTGGACGCCGATCCGCAGCGCGTGATCGCTCTGATTGACCGCGATCCGACCTTCGGGACCGATCGGCTCAGCAGCGCCATCCTCGATTTCGGCCAGGGCCGGCACATGACCTTCGCGGTGTCGACCCAGGCGAACCCGTACCAGCGCCTGCAGGTCCTCGGCACCGACGCGCGGCTGGAGATCGTCGTTCCGGTGAACGCGCCGCAGGGCGAGGAAACCAAGATCCTGATCGACGACGGCAGCGCGCCGGACGGTTCCAGCGCGGTGGTCGAGACCATTGCGGTGTCCGACCAGTATACCCTGCAGGCCGAGGCGTTCAGCCGCGCAGTGCTGGGCGAGGAGACCCTGGCCTGGGGCGTCGAGGATTCGATCCTGAACATGCGGATCCTCGACGCGCTGTTCCGCTCCGAGACCAGCGGGAAATGGGAGACGCCGTAACCCGGTCGCGGCCTCAGTCGCCGGCGCCGCCCGGCTTGGATCGGGCCAGAACCCGGTGGGTCAGTCGGCGCAGCGCGAACCAGATGGCTGCCACCACCAGCGGCAGGGACAGCGCGGTGGCGACGCTTGGGTCGATCCCGCCGAGGTGGCCGGCCTTGGCCAGCCCGTCGAGCGCGACCTTCACCAAGCTGAGGGCGTAGTAGCTGACGGCGACGACCGACAGGCCCTCGACCGTGCGCTGCAGGGCCAGCGCCTGGGCCGAGCGGCGGTTCATCGATTCCAGCAGATCACGGTTCTGGGCTTCCAGCCGCACCTCGATTCCAGTGCGCAGCAGACTGGACAGCCGGTTGGCACGCCGCGACAGCGCTTCCTGGCGGGTGGCCACGGAGAAGCAGGTCCGCATCGCCGGTGACAGCCGCCGCATCAGGTAGCCGAACAAATTGATGTAGCCGTCGACGGCGGCCGGCTGCAGGTCGCGCAGCCGATTCTCGACGATCTCCGCGTAGGCGGTGCTGGCGCCGTAGCGGTAGTTGGAGGCGGCGACCACGTCCTCCAACTCGGCGGACAGCCCGGACAGCCGTTCCAGCAGCGTCTCGTCGCTGGCCTGCCGATTGCCGTCGGCCAGGGTTCCGGCTACCTCGGCGAGACCGCGCTCGATCTCCTCCAGCCGCGGGCTGGCCGACCGGGCGATCGGCAGCGACAGCATGGCGAAGCGGGCGTAGGTGACCAGTTCCAGCACCCGCTGCACCAACTGGCCCAGCAGCATCGGTTCGAACGCGCCGGCGCGCAGGATCAGCCGCTCGAACCCGTCGTCGTGGGTGCGCAGGTCGCCGTACAGGGTGGCCCGGCTGTCGGCGAGGGCGCTGCCGAACACCGGGTTGCCGTCGAACCAGCGTGACAGCCGGTTGGCGTCAACCGCCTCGCCGTCGTCGGTCACGGTCAGGTGGACGGCGACCATCACCTCGCCGAACAGCCCGTCCACCCATTCCTTGGGCGCCAGGCCGAACACCGTTTCGGCAAACGGATGCTCGACCGGCTCCTCTCGCAGCAGGGTGTAGCTCGAGAACTCGGTGTGCCGCTCCCATTTCACCGTGAACGGGCCGAGGTCCACGGTGAAATGCTTGGCGCTGGCCGCCGGCTCGGCCTTGCCGAAGCGCCGGCACAGGGCTGCGAACTGGGCCTGATCCCGCTCGCCGCCGCGTTCGCCGGTGGCGATCGCCAGATGCGAGATCCGCAGCGGCGCCGCCATCGGCCGGAACGGCCGGTCGTGCAGTTCCAGGGTCAGCGCCTCGCGCTCGGAATGAAATTTCATGCCTTCCCCGCCCATCAACCCACAGCAGTGTGACGCTCCGAAACCCGCTTGCAAATCCCGCACGCCCCGGTCGGCGCCAAGACGCTCTAGAAGCGTGGACTGCGCACCTTGAAGGCGACGACCAGAAGGCGGGTTGCGAGCGCGCCCAGCACGGTGACGAAGATGCTGATGCGCAGCAGCACCGCATCTTCTTCGGTCAGGAGGTAGAGGACGGCCAGCGACAGCAGAAAACCCCACACGACGCAGACCTCGGCGTAGAACGACGTGCGCAGCGCCGGGTTGTTGTAGCCGACCCGCAGGATGTCGCGGAGGATGCCGCCGCCGGCGCCGCTCATCGCCGCGCACAGCGGGCCCCACAACCACAGTGGCTCGGCGCCGACGCGTACGGCGACGACGACTCCGATCACCGTAAAGGCGGCAAGGCCGATCGCGTCGGTCAGTTCCAGCAGATTGCGGAAGCTCAGGGCGCGCGGCCAGCGGCCGGTGCCGGAGAGGCGGGCGACGAACGTGCGCGAGGGCGCTTCCAGCCGGTCGCGCAGGGCATAGAGAACATAGGCCGTGGTCACGGTGGCGGCGACCAGCGTCAGCGGGAGCGGGCTGGCGACGATGCCGATCGGCTCCCGCCCGACCAGCAGGTCGCGGAGCGCGCCGCCGCCGACCGCCGGCAGCGCCGAGAGGACGAAGGCGCCCAGCAGGGAGAAGCCCTCGGCTCGGGCGATCAGCACGCCGGACAGCGCGAAGGCGATCGTGCCGATGATGTCGAACCAGGAGAACCAGGGCGTCGCGACCGCGAAGGCCAGCAGCGTCGGCCGCACGGCGCTTTGCCGCAGTTCGTCCACCGTGCCGTCCTCCTGCAGCTCCTTCACGGCCCGATCGACCGCGCCGATCGTCGCCGCGTCGACGGTGGCCGTGTTGAACAGGATCCGCAGCCGCGCTTCGCTCAGGAAGATGCGCTGGTGTTCGATGAAAGTCTCGCTGGGGCGCCGATGCGTCAGGGCGACCATCAGTTCGAGGCGTGGGGCGAGAACGCATGTCGTTTCGCCCGCCAGCAGCACCTCCACCAAGTCGAGGTCGCTGTTGACCCAACGAACGAAGCCCCGTTCATGGGCCCCCGCCAGGATGACGTCGGGTTCGGCGCCGTAGCTCTCGCCGGCGCGCACCGCAATGCGCCAGTCGCGGGCCACGGCTTCCTTCAGGGCCGCCATTCCCTCGGTGGGGAGCGGTCTCAGGTGCGGATTGCACATCAGAACGTCGTTGCGCACGCCGTACGGGCGGGAAAACCGGGCGCCTTCTGCAGGGGGTTGGTTCCGCTGCGCGGGCAGCGCGAAGTCGAGCCTGCCCGACGCGAAGGCCGCCGCGACATCGCCCGGGTCCATGCGCTGCAGCGAGAAGTCCAGCTGAGCCCGCCGGCCGATCGCCTCCAGCAGGTGCAGTTCGAAGGTCCCGCCGACGGGGCCTGCCGAATCGACACGGCCGACCATCTCGTGGTCGTCGGCCAGCCAGGCGCCGTGCAGGACGGTGTGGCGCGTGTTTTCACCGGCCCAGACCAGACCGCTCGCCTGCAGCAGGCAGCCGACACCGACGAGCCACAGCATGAGGCACCGGCCGAGGCCCCACTCAAGAGTCCGCGTTCCCCTGCGGTGGGCGAGAGTGCAGAGGTCCGGCGGCATCGTCTTCCGTCCGTGGGTTGTCCGTAGGAGCAGTATAGCCGCCGATGCCACCGTCGCCACACGGACGCCGCCGGCCTGATCGAGCCCTGGGCGATCAGTCCATCTTGTTGCGCAGCGGGTACAGCGTCGGCGGCGCCAGGCGGAACGGGAACCGGCTGATTTCCAGGGCGGCGGGCCCCGGTGCGTCGATGTCAATCATCACCGGGCAGAGTGCCGTGAAGGCTGCGCGGAAGTGGTTCTTGGCCTTGACGCACAGCACCGCGACGTCGGCGGTGTCGATGCCGTGCAGCGCCAGGAAGGCCGGATCGTGGGCCGAGCCACACGCCGTCGTCACGATAATGCTGACCTGGCCGACGCCGATGACCGCCGTGCGGCCCAGCGACATCGGCAGGCCGTGCATCATCGGCCCGGCGTTGACGTAGTCTCCGTCGGTCAGCCGCAGCACCGTGCCGGCGAACGGGACGGGCGCGCCGAAGTCGCGGCAGATCCGTCCGCCGAGACAACCGTCGATCGCTCCGCCCACGCCGGAGGCGTGGCAGCGTTCGACCATTCCGGGATCGGCGAAGAACGCAACGACGACCGGCACCTCCGGCTCGGCGGCGAGCAGCGCGCGCAGCATTTCCGGGGTGTCCGCGATCCCGCCGGACAGCGGGTTGTCGCCGGAGTCGATCACCGCGACCGGGCGCTGTTCGCTGCGCAGCGCCCGGGCAATGCCTTCCTCCGCGCTCGGCAGGGTGATGTAGAACCGGTCGAGGCGCCTGCGGAACTCCTCGACCACTCGCTCGGCGGCACTGCGCGCCAGATCCCGGTCGCCGTCGACGAACACCAGGGCGCCGGCTCCGGCCACCACGGTGTCGCCGTAGGAGAAGCCGCCGAACGGCGAGGCGTCGAGAATGCGCGGGTCGAATTCCAGCCCGCGGGCGAACGCCTCCAGTTCGGCCATCGGCCCCTCGGCGGTCCGCATGTTGATGCTGGGCAGGATCGCGTCCAGCTTGGCGATGTGGCCGACCGGCCGGATCTCGCCTTTCACCGCGCGATCGAGCACGTGGAGCACCCGCTCGGCGGTCTCCTTCATATCGGTGTGCGGATGTTCCTTGAACCCCGCGGCGAAGGTGACGAGATCGGCGATGCACGGATCGAGGTTGGCGTGCAGGTCGAGGCTGACGCCGAACGGCAGGTCGGGGCCGATGGCTTCACGCACCCGGCGGACGATCTCGGTATCGGCGACGTCCATGCCGTCCACCAGCATCGCGCCGTGCAGGGACAGAAACACGGCGTCCCACCCGCCGTCGCGCAGATCGTCGACAATCTCGCCGACGATCGCCTCGAACGCATCTCGGGTGACGGGGCCGGCGGGAGTGGCGCCGGCCATGCGCAGGAAGGTGCCGCGCCAGTCGGGATTGGCGTCGAGGAAGGCAACCGCGCCGCCGCCCTCGGTGGTGGTGCCGCGGTACACCGCCTCGGCCTCCTGGCCCCGGTACCACTCGCGCCGGAACTCGGGCAGTCCGGTCGGCACCGGCGAGAACGAGTTGCCCTCGTGCGAGAACCGAGCGATGGCGAGGCGGGGCATGCGGGCGTCTCCGGTGGGCCTACTCGGCTGCGGTGGCCGGCGGCGCCCCGGCTTCGTCGTCGATCAGGCTCTCGCCCGGTTTCACGATGGTGAAGTCGACCCGCACCATGCTGAGCCGCGGGCGCTCGTCGGTGTCCAGCGTGACCCGGGTGAAGGCGGTGGTGTCGAGATCGCCGGTTTCCGGGAAGTCCTCGCGGAAGTGGGCGCCGCGGCTGTCCTCGCGGGCCAGCGCGGCGGTGGCGATCACTTCGGAGACGGTGATCTGGCTCTCCAGGTTCAACCAGTCGTGCCAGGTCAGGTTGAAGGCGCGGTCGCCGTCGGCGAGACCGGTGCGGTACAGCTCGGCACGGAGGTCGGCGAGGCCGCCGAGGCCGCGCCTGAGGCCGTCGGCGGTGCGCAGGATCCCGACATCGTCCCACATCAGGTGCCACAGTCGGTCGCGCAGATCGCCCAAGTCGCCCCGTGCCAGCGCGAACGGCGTCTCGGCCCGGGCGACGGCGGCATCGATCGCCGCTTGGGCAGGGTCGCGCAGCGGTGCGTTGCGCCTCACGAACGCCGCCATGCTGTCGCCGGCGATGCCGCCGAACACCGTGGAGTTGGCGACACCGTTGCCGCCCAGGCGGTTGGCGCCGTGCACGCCCCCGCAATCCTCGCCGGCGGCGAACAGGCCGGGGACCGCGGTGGTGGTGTCGATCTCGAACTCGACCCCGCCCATCATGTAGTGGGCGGTCGGAACCACCTCGACCCGGCCTCCGGCCAGATCGAAGCCGCAGTCGGCGCAGCGCTTGACCATGCCGGGAAAGCGCTTGGCGACGCTCTCGGGGCCGAGGTGCTTCATCTCGATCCAGGCGCCGCCCATCGGGGTGGTGCGGCCGGCCCGCATCTCGGCGTAGATCGAGCGGCTGACCACGTCGCGGGTGGCGCGCTCGCCGGCGCGGTCGTAGTCGGCCATGAAGCGCCGGCCGTCGCCATTTAGCAGATAGCCGCCGGCACCGCGCAGCCCTTCCTCCAGGACCGTGCCGGTCATCCGGGTGTCGAGCCCGGCCAGCAGCCCGGTCGGGTGGAACTGCACCATCTCCATGTCGCGGACCGGCAGGCCGAGACGCATCGCCATCGCCATGCCGTCACAGGATTTGTCGCCCGACGGCGTGTGGTAGAGGTACATGGTCGGCCCGCCGCCGGTCGCCAGCAGGGTGGCCTTGGCGCGCACCATCCGGTAGCCGCCGGTGCGCATGTCGATCAGCAGCGCGCCCGCCAGGCCCGAGCCGTCGGCGGCCGGGATCAGCGCGACCGCCCGATGCTCCTCCAGTTTGCGGATGCCGCGCGCCCACACCTGCTCCATCAGCCGGTTGATGATCTCGATCCCGGTCAGGTCGCCCTTGTGGACCGTGCGGTCGAAGGACTGGCCGGCGAATGCCTTCTGGTGCAGGGAGCCGTCCGGGTTGCGGTCGAAGAAGCAGCCGAGTTCGTTTTCCAGCTCGCGGACCCGCTCGACCGCGCCCTCGATCAGCCGCCAGGCGAGATCCTGGCGTGGCAGCCACTTGCCGCCGACGATGGTGTCCATGAAGTGGCGCTCGAGGCTGTCGCGCGGGTCGAGCGCGACGTTGTATCCGCCCTGGACCATGCGGGTGCAGCCGCACTTGCCGAGCAGGCCCTTCACCGCGACGGTGACGTCCAGGTCGGGGTCGGCCTGCAGGGCGTGGAGGGCGGCGAACAGCCCGGCGCCGCCGGCGCCGAGGATCAGGATGTCGGTGTCGAACTGTTCCATCGCTCACCCCACCCGCAGCATGAAAAGCGCGCCGACCAGCAGGGCGGTGACCGCGCCGATGCCGATCAGTCCCTTGCGGGTGTCGCGCCACGGCAGGAATTCCAGCGCCATCACCCGCAGCCCGGCGCAGAGATGGATGGTCAGCAGCACCACCAGCCCCCATTCGGCGATCTTGAAAACCGGCCGGTCGGCGACCGCCAGCGTCCGGTCGAGCGCGTCGCCGGACTCCAGCGCCAGGCCCAGGACCAGGAAGTGCAGCGGCAGAAACAGCGCCAGCGCCACGCCGGACACCCGGTGCGCGACGAAGGCCCAGAAGCCCGGATGGTTGCGTGCCGGGCGGATCACGGCGTCACCACCACGGCAAGGACGGCGCGTGCGCCAAGGCCGGCCAAAAGCACGGCCAGCGCCAGCATTGACCAGTCGAGCGACCGGCCGGTCCAGCGTGTGTGTTCGTGGATCACGTTGCGCAGGCCGATCGGGGCGTGAACGGCGGCGGCGGCGACGAACAGCCCGTAGAACAGCGCCCAGCCGACGCTGCCCCGCGTCCGGGCCAGGATTTCGGCGGCGGTCAGCCCGCCTTCGACCGCGATCAGGATCAACACCAGATGGGCGATGACCAGCGGCGCGAGGATCAGCGCGGTCAGGCGCTGCGCCAGATACAGCACGACCGGGGTCACGGCAGCTTGCCCCCGAGCAGTTCGACGATCGACCATCGCTTCAGGCCGGCAATCCCGGCGGTCGGGTTGATGCCGACCGGACAGTGCTCAACACAGCTGCCGTGGGTGTGGCAGGAGTGGCAACCGCCGCCGGACGACGCGGACTTCAGAACGCCGGCCCGATCGCCGTCGCGCTCGTCGTTGACCAGGGTCCAGGCGCGGTTCAGGGCGGCTGGCCCGAGATAGCCGTCATCCCAGCCGACCACGTCGCAGGCCGAGTAGCAGACCGCGCAGTTGATGCACTCGATCCCGGCGTCGGCAGCCTTTCGGCCGGCACTCTGCGGGCTGACGGTGGTCAGCGGATCCTTTCGGGTGCGGGTCGGGGTGAAGCGGCCCTGAGCACGTTGCCACTTTTCGAAGAACGGGGTCATGTCGACCGCCAGGTCCTTCAGGCGCGGCAGGTTGCGCAGCGGCTCGATCCGCAGCGCGCCCTCACCGGCGACCTTGGAGACGTGGGTGCGGCAGGTCCAGCGCGGCTTGCCGTTGACGGTCATCGCGCACGAGCCGCACACGCCGACCCGGCAGGCGAACCGGTAGGCCAGTGCCGGTTCGGCGTGGCGCTGGATCCAGGTGACGACGTCGAGCACGGTCTGGTTGGCCCGCTGCGGAACGGTGTAGGTCTCGAACCGTCCGGCATCCTTGCCGCGCCAGATCTCGACCGCCAGCGTCCCGCCGTCGGAGGCGGTGGCGGTGGTCATGTCGGCGCGGCTACTCCGCCGCCTGGGCGGTCGTCACGGGATGGGCGCCGGCGGCTTCGTTCACCGGGACCCAGGTGTAGACCTTGGACACGATGCGCCACTGGCCGTCGAGCTTCACGAAGTTCAGGTAGTCGGTGAACAGCTTCGGCTCCAGGGCGATCCGGCAGGTGACCAGCGCGGTCTCCGGCCCGGCAAGGTCGATCGACAGGATGTGGTCGTAGCGGCGTTGACCCGCCTCCGACGGCTTGGCGCGGCCGCGAACCCGGGCGTAGACCGCTTCCATCGGGTCGTTCGCCAGACTGCCGCCGGTGCCGGAGATCAGGTGGCAGTCGGGGTGGAAGACCTTCTTCAGGGTCTCGACGTCGCCGGTGTAGAAACCGTCGAAGTGCAGGTCCATGGCCTGGACGAGTTCGGCATACGCGGTCGACATGGTCGCCTCCGTGGCGTTCGTGATCGGGCGCCGGAGTATGAACCGCAGGTTCGCGACGGTGCAATGGCGCGGCTGTCGACAAAGGCGTGCAGTCTCCGTTTCCCGAACGATTCGCCCTCTGCTTCTCGGACGTTAATGTTCACTTCCCAGTAACGAACAGCCGGGTAGGATAAGCGCTTCGGCCGTACTGGCTGTGTGGGACAGGCGAGGGGAAGTTTCGATGGATCCGACGACGTTGGCGGCAATCTATGCCGTTCTCGCGGCATTCGGTTTGGTGGTGACGGACACCTACGTAAATCAGAACACGATGTATCTCGACACGACCGTCGCGGAGTCGGTGAAGGAGCAGGGGTACGAGAAGTATGTGGTCGACGGAATCTTCATCTCGGAAGTGAAGAAGATCACCAAGACCCCCACCCTGATCGCGGCACCGACCATCCAGTCGAGCAAGACCAAGCCGATCTCGGTGGCTTTGGCGGAGTTTGCCAACCTGGAAGGCGCGCTGGGCGCGATGCAGAGCCTGATGGGCATCGTGCCCCCCAAGATGGTGACCAGCGTTATCGTCGAGGATCCGACCAAGCGCGTGCAGGTGGTGCAGAACGGCCCGGACGGGCGGGTCGCCGAGTACGTCGTGGCCGAGAGCGAAACCCTGAAGCTGGTGCTGACGGGATACGACCCGAAAAGCGGATACTTCGACATCCAGATGTCGGCGCATTCCAAGGACGACGATTTCGACCATCTGATCCGCGATGCCGCTTTTCAGGCCGTCCTGAAGCTCGATCCCTACCTGGCGCTGCTGTACGACCTGAACGGGCGGGCGAAGAACAACGAGGATGTCGACCCGAGCCGGGTCATGATCGACAAGGAGATCAATGACCTTCCAGGGTCGCTGACCCACGATCACCGCGCCTTGCTTGAGAACCTGCGCGGCATCATGGGGTTGCTCGACAACGACGTGGCGACCGCCCGGGCCGACTTCCAGAAGTCCATCGAGTCCGATCCCAAGCTGTCTGTCGGGTATCTGAACCTCGCTTTCCTGGATGTTCACGAGGACCGCTACGAGGAGGCGCTGAAGATCCTGGAGAAGGTGATCTACCCGACCTACTGGCCCATGACCAACAACCGCACCCTGCTGGCCAGCGCCTACACCATCAAGGGCGTGGCCGAGACCGAGCTGGAGCGGTTCAAGGCAGCCGAGCAGAGCTTCCGGCATGCCGCCTGGCTGAACCCGAATTCGTCCGAGGTGTATGTCTATTGGTCGCGGATGCTGAAGAAGTCGGCGCGACCGACCGAGGCCGATCAGAAAATGATCAAGGCGAAGGAAAACTCCAAGTACTTCGAGAACTACCCCGAGACGGCGTTGCTTTATTTCTGGTTGACAGAGGAAGGCAACCAGCCGCTGGCCCGCCGCACCAAGCTGTAGGATGACGGGGCGGCTTCTCGCCGCCCCGAACGCCCGCCCGGTCGATCAGAAGCCGCTTTCGCGGGCCCGGATCAAGCCGGCGACGGTGGCGTTGGTCGGTGCCGACAGCCCGACCTTGGCCGCCTCGGCCGGGATGGCGCCGTTGATCGCATCGATCTCCGACGCCCGGCGTGCCTCATGGTCCTGCAGCATCGACGGTTTGGCCCCTCGGATCTTGGCGCCGAAGGTCCGGATGTAGCTTTCCACATCGTCGAAGCCGAGCTTGATGCCCTTGGTTCGCGCGACCGTGTCGGCCTCTGCAGCGCAGGCCCGGGCGATCGGCCAGGCGTCCTCGCTGTCGAGGATCTGTCCGACGGTCAGCCCGGTGATGCAGCACGGCCCGGAGAACGTGCAGTTGCAGATCAGCTTTTCCCAGATCATCTGGTGGATGTCCGGGTAGCCCTTGGCTGCAAAGCCGGAATCCTCCCAGACCTTCACCACCTTGGCGAGGCGGTCGGTCTCGCCGCCGTCCATCTCGCCCAGCCGGACCAGTTCCATGCCGTTGTGGTGTGCATGGCCGGGGCCCTTCATCGAGGCGCCGAAGCCGCCCACGACCCCCAGCATAACCTGACTGGTCGGGATCGCCTCGGCGATCCGGTCGGCGGCGCCCAGCCCGTTCTGGATCGTCAGGATCATGGTATCCGGGCCAGTCATCGACAGCGCGGTCTTCGCAGCGGCGGCAACTCCGCTGGCCTTGGTCGCCACGATCACCAGATCGCAGAGTCCGACATCGTTGCCGTTGGTGGTGGCGTGGACGCGCACCGTCCGGTCGCCGGACTTGCCTTCAACGCGCAGACCGTCGCGGTTGATGGTGTCCACGTGCTCCTTCCAGGTGTCGACCGCCCAGACCTCGTTGCCGGCGTCGGCCATCAACCCGGCATAGATCGATCCCATGGCGCCGCAGCCGACGATCGCGATTTTCATTGTGTCCTCCCGGCGGATCCTGAACGCCGGTGCAACCGGCCAAGACATCTTGGAGGCGAGGGTAGGACGCTGCTGGACCGGGCGGCAAGCGGTTGTCCCGGACGGGCCGCCATCCGCCGCGGTCGGAGAGGCTATTCGTAGGCTGGAGGGGCGTCCGAGCCGCTGGCCAGCGCTTGCTTCAGTTCGACCAACGCGTTGTAGGCGGCCGGCATGCCCGCCAGGTACTGAACCCAGATGAACGCCTCGACCAGCTTCCGCTGGGTTACCCCGACCGCCAGCGCGCCGCCGATGTGGAACCGAAGTTGCGGTGCCGCGCCGCCGAGAGCGGCCAACGCGGCGACCGTGGCGAGCTGGCGCAACGGCAAGGGCTGGCTCGACGTGCTGAAGACGTCGCCGAACGACCGGAACGTGAGGTCGATCATCTCGCCGGCGAGGTCGCCAAAGGCGGCCCGGATCGTGGCCAGCGCCGTGCCGTTGACCTGCGCGTAGGCGGTGATACCTGCTTCGTAGCGCTGCTCGTCGGATACCGTGGCGACATCGTCGACCGGTGGCCGCCGGAGGTCGGCGAGACGGAACGCGTCCAGCGCCGCTGCAGCCCGCGGGAATCCGATGTACGCGGCCATCTGCACGAGGATGTCTTCGGCGAGGCCCGGGTCGATGCCCTCTTCGACCAATGCGCCGAACTCGCGGACCAGACGGTCGGTATCGACCGGGAGCGCGGCCATCGCGCCAAGCATGACGGCGAAGCGCTCGTTCGCCGTTAATACCGTTCGGGTCAGCAGGTCTCCGTCGCGGGTCCTGGTGTCATAGCGTTGCAGGCGACCGCCGGCATCGATCGTGCGTGGCATGGGTATCTCCCTGATCCGAGCGCAATGGGGGACCAATGCCATTGGTTTGATCATCATTCAAATCGATGAGAATAATGGAAATTATGAATAGAAATAATTTAACGAATCTGGATCTCAACCTGTTGCGGGTTTTCGCGCTGGTCATGCGCGAGCGCAGCCTGACCCGGGCCGCCCGAAGCCTGTCCATCGGCCAGCCGGCGGTTTCGCACGCGCTTGCCCGGCTCCGTTCCGAACTCGGCGATGCTCTGTTCGTTCGGTCCGGCCGTCGGATGGAACCGACCGAATGGGCCAAGGCCTTCTATGCCGAGATTGCTCCAGCCCTGGAACGGATCGACAGTTCCCTGGTGTCTTCGCGGGCGTTCGATCCCCGGTCCACTGACCGGACGTTCAGGATCGGGATGTCCGACGATCTGCAGATGGCGTTCCTGCCGCAGTTCCTGGCGTCTTTCACCGAGCGGATGCCGAACGCCCGGCTGGTGGTGCAGCAGGCCAACTACATGGCCGCGGGCGAGATGCTGGATCGACGGGACGTGTCGCTGGTCGTCGGGTATCTCGACAAGCTTCCGGCGGCCGCTAAGACCCGGACGATCAGTCGTGTCGGATATCGCCTCGTCATGGACAACCGGAACGCCGAGGTTGCCACGCTCGCCGACTATTGCGCCGGAGAGCACGCTCTTGTCACCTTTGCCGGCGACCTGATCGGGTATGTGGACGAGACGTTGGAGCAGCAGGGTGTGGCGCGCGACGTCAGGCTGTCGGTGTCGAACTTTGCGGTGGTCCCATACGTCCTGCGCGGGACCGGGTACATGGTGACAGTCCCGCAGTATCTGGCGGCAGCGCTCGCGAACGAGCCAGGGTTGACGATGACGCAGCTGCCCTTCGAGTCGCCGGAATTCGATGTCTCGATGGCCTGGAGCCCCACCGTGGACAGCGATCCCGGTGAACGGATCGTCCGCGATCTGATGGTCCATACCGTCGGCGGCTTTCGGCCGCAGCGGTGAGTCGTCCTTGGTGACTGGCGCCTGCAATCGTCATCGGCGAGGATTGCCGCCGACCGCACCGGAGGACCCCATGACCGACAAGACAATCGCCGACCTGATCGAGGACCGTTTCGGTCTGACAACCGAGGACGGCCGCGACATGCCGGCGGACGGCGAACTGGCGGCAATCCTGCGCCACCGCAGCCATCGACGGTTCAAGCCGGACCCGGTTTCAGACGAACTGCTGCGCGTAGTCCTGGCGGCGGCATTCTCGGCCCCGGCGAAATCGGACCTGCAGCAATGTTCCGTGATCGTCGTGAAAGACCCCGACGTGCGGGCGAAAATGAACGCATTGGTAGCCAGCCAGGACTGGGTGCCGGGCGCGCCGGCGATGCTGGTGTTCTGCGGTGACAACCGCCGGATCCGCCGGATTTCCGAGGCTCGGGGCAAGCCGTATCCGAACGGCCATCTGGACTCGTTCCTGAACTGCGCGGTCGACGCCGGTATCGTCCTGGCGACCTTCATCCGATCGGCCGAAGCGGTGGGGCTTGGCTGCTGTCCGATCAGCGTGATCCGTGACCGCATCGAGGAGGTGTCCGATCTGCTTGGACTGCCGGACAACGTCTTTCCGCTCGCCGGCATGGGGCTCGGCTGGCCGGCGCAGAACGGCTGGGTCAGCCTGCGGCTGCCGCCGGCCGTCACGGTGCACACGGACCGTTACGACGACGGCAACCTGATGGCCGAGATCGACGGGTACGACCGTCGCCGCGACTCCCGGTTCGCTACTCCGCCCGAGAAACAGCGGATGACCAAGGAATATGGTACCGCGGGATTCTACGGATGGTCCGAAGACAAGGCTCGACAGTATGCGACCCCGCAGCGAAAGCAGCTCGCTCGGTTTCTTGCCTCGAAAGGGTTCGGATTAGACTGATCCTCGATCTAAGCGGGCATGGGGAACGTTCGCGAATATTGCACCGCACCATGGGAATCTAAAAAAGGCCCTTTCCTTAGCCGTGAGGATTACCTACCGTTCGTCCGACAAGACCGCGTAAAGCGCGGCAGCGTGCATCCGGCTGTCTGTTCGGCCGGGAATGCCACAGGGAACGAAGGGAGGACTTCATGTTCGTATCACGCAAAAGCGTGCGTGTTCTGACGTCGGCGGTCGCGGGTATCGCGGCACTCGGCATGGCCTCGGCGGCGAACGCCAAGATCGACGGCGACACCATTATTCTGGGCGCGGCAATCTCGCTGACCGGCAAATATGCGACCAACGGCATTCACGCCCAGAAGGGCTACGAATTTGCGGTCAAGAAGATCAACGACAACGGTGGCGTGACGGTCGGCGGCAAGTCGTACAAGCTCAAGGTTCAGTACTACGACGACGAGTCGACCCCGGCGCGCGGCGCGCAGCTGGCGGAGCGCCTGATCAATCAGGACGGCATCAAGTACATGCTTGGACCGTACTCGTCGGGCCTGACCAAGGCGATCGCGCCGGTGACGGAGAAGTACAAGATCCCGATGGTCGAGGCCGAGGGTGCATCGCGGTCGCTGTTCACGCAGGGCTATCGCTACATGTTCGCGGTGCTGTCGACCTCCGAGCAGTATCTCGCCAGTTCGATTGCGCTGGCCGGCGAAGTGGCCGTGCAGCAGGGCAAGAAGGCGTCGGACGTCAAGATCGCCATGGCCTTCGAGAACGACCCGTTCTCGCTCGATGTGCGGGCCGGCGTGGTTGACGACGCCGAAAAGCTCGGCATGAAGATCGTCATCGACGACAAGCTGCCCCGCGACCTGTCGGACATGACGTCCACGCTCACCAAGGTGAAGGCGTTGAAGCCGGATCTGCTGGTGGTGTCGGGCCACTCCAAGGGTGCTGCCACGGCGGCACGCCAGATCCAGGAACTGAAGATCGACACGCCGATGATCGCCATGACCCACTGCGAAGCAGCGGACGTGGTCGGCAAGTTCGGGGCTGATGCCTCCGAGGGGCTGCTCTGCCCGACGCAGTGGGCGGAGACGCTGAGCTACTCGGATCCGCTGATGGGCACCGCCGCGGAGTATGATGCGGCGTTCAAGAAGGCCTATCCGGAATACACCACGGTCCCGTACCAGACGGCGCAGGCGACGGCCGCGGTGATGGTCTGGGCCGATGCCTTCGGCCGGGCCAAGTCCGCGGACACCGAGGACCTGCGCGACGCGCTGGCCGCCACCGACATGAAGACCTTCTACGGCGCCATCAAGTTCTCGGAAGCGGGCAACAACATCGCCAAGCCGATGGTGCTGCGCCAGATCCAGGACGGCGAATACAACGTGGTCGCGCCCTCCAAGTGGGCGTCATCCGAGTTGCGTTATCCGCGTCAGCCGAAGAACTGACGAGTCGGATAGCAGACACAGCGGCGGGAGGTTGATGCCTCCCGCCGTTCGCCGTTTCGCAGCATCGCCGTTTCGTCGACGGCCGCGCTGCTGGAGGCCACGCCGGCGCGATGGCGGGCCATACTCGACGTAAGGACCACCGGATGCTCGACAATCTGTCCCTCCTTTGGCAGGCGCCAATCATTGGGGTCGACCTGCTGCTCCAGGGCCTGTTCATCGGCGCGATCTTTGCGCTGGTCGCCTACGGGCTGGCCCTTGTCTGGGGCGTGATGAACGTCAAGAACCTGGCCCAGGGCGACATGGTCATCCTCGGCGGGTACATCTCGTACCAGGCCACGCTCTGGGGGTTTCATCCGATCGTCGCGCTGCCTGCCGCGATCGTCCTGATGTTCGGGCTTGGGTGGCTGATCTACGTGCTGATCATCCGGCGGGTCGTCGATCGCGACATGTTCACGTCGCTTCTCGCCACCTTCGGACTCAGCCTGTTGATCCAGCAGGTGCTGAACCTGATCTATGGGCCTGAAGTGAAGGTTGCCGAGGCCGGCTTTGGCAACATGGAGCTTGGCAGCTTCATCATCATTCAGAACATCCGGCTCTACAGCCTCCTGCTCGCCGGGGTGCTGGCCGCCGCGATCATCGTGTTCATGAAGCGGTCGCGCATGGGACAGGCGATCCGAGCAACGGCGCAGGACGCCCGCGCGGCCCGCGTGCTCGGCGTGAACACCGATCACGTCTATGCCTTCACCTACGCGCTGAACGCCTCGATCTGCGGAGCGGCGGGGGTCCTGGTAGCGATGATCTGGGTGATCCAGCCCTACTACGGCATCGTGTATTCGATCCGGGCATTCATCATCGTGACGGCGGCCGGGCTCGGCAATCTGCCGGGCGTCATCATCGCCGGCTTCGGGCTCGGCATGTGGGAGAACGTGTCCGGGTTCGTGTTCGGCGCGGAGTTCGCGGTTGCGGCCGTGGTCATCATGCTGGTGTTCGTCCTGATGTACCGGCTCGCCCAATCCTACCGTGTAAGGCAGGTGGTCCGATGAGCGCGCGCAAGCTCGACTTCTCGATCTACGCGGCGCTCATCGCGTTCGCGTTCGTCGCACCAGTGCTGTTCCCCAACTACACATCGCAGATCGCGGTGATGTGGCTCATGGTCCTGATGGCCGTCACCTGGGACATGACCGGTGGCCAGATGGGCTACAATTCGCTCGGCAACGTCATTTTCTTCGGGCTCGGCATGTACGCCTCTGCGGTCGTGCAGATCGGGGTGGTCTATGACGTCGCCGAGTACACGTCGGCTTTCGGCGCGATCGTCGTCGAGTTCACCGACACCCAGTACTTCACCGGCCTGGGCCTCGGGATCGTGGCCGGCGGTGTGGTTTCGACGGTGTTCGCGATCATCGTCGGGCCGTTCATGCTGGGTCTGCGCGGGCCGTACTTCGCGATCGGGACGCTCGGCCTGGCGGTTGCCGTGGCCGAACTGGTCAGCGGCTGGGAATATGTTGGCGGCGGTGGCGGCATCTCGATGCCGGTCTATCCCGGCATCGCCGGTCAGGGCTCGCTCGTCTGGTACATCCTGCTGGGGCTTCTGGCCCTGGCCTCCCACCTGTTCTGCCGCTGGCTGTACTCCACCCAGTTCGGGCTCGCGATCAACGCGATCCGCGACGACGAGGACAAGGCCGAGGCGATGGGCATCCAGACCACCCGCTACAAGGTGGTCACCTGGGTGGCGTCGGCGTTCTTCATGGGCATGGGCGGGGCGGTGTTCGGCAACATGTCGGGCTTCATCGAACCGCTGGAAGTCGCGTTCCCGACCACGACCTTCGGCATCTTCATGGTGGCCATGGCGCTGGTCGGCGGCAAGGGCACGCTGTGGGGGCCAGTGCTGGGAGCGATCCTGTTCCACGTGGTCAAGGAATGGACCTGGACCTATCTGCTCGGCTGGCAGTGGGTGGCGCTCGGCGCGATCATCATCATCAACATCGTCTACTTCCAGCAGGGAATCCTCGGCTGGGCTCAGGACAAGTGGCCCCGGCTGTTCGGCGTTTCCGTCGATCGTGAACCGGCAGAGACAAGTGCGGAGGCCGCCGGATGAGCGCCAACGGAACCAAGATCCAGATCGAGCTCAAGGGCGTCTCCAAGGCCTATGGCGGCGTCATTGCCAACAAGGACATCTCGCTGAAGGTGCCGGAAGGTCGGATCACCGGACTGATCGGTCCGAACGGGTCGGGCAAGACCACCCTGTTCAACTCGATCGTCGGCTATCACCCGATCGACGAAGGCTCGATCGCCTTCGAGGGCCGGGAGATATCCACCCTGCGGGTGCCGGAGATCGCCCGGCTCGGCATGCTGCGGACCTTCCAGCAGACCCGCATCTACAAGAAGATGAACTGCGTCGAGAACATGGTCATCTCGGTCTCGCACCGCGGTGGCGGTGGGCTGGCCGGCGTGTTCAAGTCGGCCAAGGATGCGGCGACGGTTGAGCGTGCCGAGCACCTGCTGGAGTTCGTCGGCCTGTACTCCAAGCGCAAGCTCACCTCCGGCGAACTCAGCTTCGGCCAGCAGAAGCTGCTGGAGTTTGCGATGGCGCTGATGAACGAGCCCAAGGTTCTGCTGCTCGACGAGCCGACCGCCGGAATCAACCCGACCCTTATCAACGGGCTGATCGACCGCCTCAAGCGGGCGAACCAGGAGTTCGGGGTGACCCTGTTCGTGATCGAGCACAACATGCGGGTGATCATGAACCTGGCCGAACAGATCTCCTGCCTGGCGCACGGCCAGTTGCTGGCCACCGGCACGCCCGAGGACATCCAGAACGACCGCCGCGTGATTGACGCCTACCTGGGAGCCCATTGATGAGCGATCAAACCCCGGCAAGCGAAACCGTCCGCGGCTATGGCAGCGGTGACGTCTCGACGGTCATCTCGGTCGAGGACGTGGTCCGGCAGGCTCAGGCGATCTCCGATGAACGGCCGACGGTCGAGGCCTTGGGGGCCCTGGTCGACGGCGATCCGTTCCTGACGATCAAGTCGCTGCGGGCCGGCTACGGCAAGATGGAGATCCTGCACGATTTCGACCTGCAGGTCGGCAAGGGCCAGTCGCTGTGCCTGATCGGGCCGAACGGCGCCGGAAAGTCGACGGTCCTGCACTCGATCTTCGGGTTCACCAACATCTTCTCCGGATCGATCACCGTCGGGGGCGCCGATGTCACCTATCTCAGCGCGCAGCAGAAGCTGAAAGAGGCCGGCATCGCGTACATCCTGCAGGATAAGTCGGTGTTCCCGGGAATGACGGTGGAAGAGAACCTGCTGATGGGGGGGTTCCTGAAGGACACCGTCGACGAGGCGAAGGAAGCCACCGAGCAGGTGTTCGCCAAGTACGACCGGCTGGCACAGCGCCGCAACAAGCCGGCGGGCGTGCTGTCCGGCGGCGAGCGGCGGCTGCTGGAGATCAGCCGGGCCCTGGTGATGAACCCCGAGATCCTGCTGGTGGACGAGCCGTCGATCGGCCTGGAGCCGCGCTTCATCGACATGGTGTTCGAGATCCTGGACGACCTGCAGCGCGTCGACGGCAAGACCATCGTGATGGTCGAGCAGAACGCCAAGAAGGGCCTGGAATTCGCCGATGTCGGCTATGTCCTGGTGTCGGGCGAGACCGCGCTGGCCGGCAAGGGCGACGACCTGCTGAAGAACCCGGAGGTCGGCCGCCTGTTCCTCGGCGGTTGAGCGGGAAATGGCGTCGAGCGGATTGGATCGCTAAGCTTGGTCGTCGTCATCCATCGGCACGCCGAGGCCGACCTTGGTGCGGTCCATCACCACGAAGGTGCGGAACCGCTGGACCTGCGGGTTGTCGAAGAAGAAGCGCTGGGTGAAGCGTTCGTAACTCTTCATGTCGCGGGCCGTCAGGATGATGATGAAATCGGCATCGCCGGTGACGTAGTAGCACTGCATCACCTCCGGGGTGGCGCGCATCGACTTCTTGAAGGCATCCACGATGTGCGGATGCTCGCGCTCGAGCGACACCTCGACGATCATGGTCAGCGAACGTCCGGCAGCCTCCGGCGAAACCACCGCGATCTCCGCTTCGATCACGCCCGCGCCGCGCAGGCGCTTCAGCCGGCGATGGCAGGCTGACGCCGACAGCCCGACCCGCTCGCCCAGCTCGTCCGCGGTGAGCCGGGCGTTCTCCTGGTACAGCGCCAGGAGCTTGCGGTCGAAGTTGTCCAGTGTCGCCCGTCGGTTCATCCCATGACCTTCGCGCCAACCAATTGATCGATCGGCACGTTAACGGCCGGCCCGAGCGTTGTCAGGTGCCGCAGCCCCGGGACGCCCTGCCTGTCGGCGCCTCCACCAGCCGGTCCCTCAGCGGTGCATGGGAGCGTCCGGCCGGAACGCGTGAAATACGAAGGCAAAGGTGAGGTCGTAGGGGACATCGATCAATCCGGTGGCGGTCTCGCGCTGCACGACCACATTGCCCACGTCGCGACCCTCGGCGATGGTGGCGGTATCCAGTGCGGACCTGCTCCCCGGTGTCCAGGAGATGATCAGGTCCCCGCTGCGGAGCTCCTGCTGGCGTCGAACCAGGTCCAGAAGCCAGGCTTGGCCGTCGACGGCAACCACGTAGGCCATGGCCGGGATTTCCGGCGGCAGCGCCCCTTCGAACAGGAAGGGCTGCACCGCGGTGTCGTAGCCGACATAAGGGTTCCGGCCGTAGGGCCGCAGGGAACGATCGTTCGGGACCTGCACCCGACCAGCCGGATGGCGGGCGCGGAACCGGGCGAACGATTCCAGACGTGCGGGCACCGTTTGCAGACTCTGGCCGGTCATCTTGCCGACAATGGCCTCGCCGAGGAACTGCTGCCACCAGCTCTCGGTCTCGCGGTCGTACATCACCAGGTCGGAGCGACGGAGCTTTCCGGTGGTCCCGAACGACAGCGTTCTGCCGTCGACCCGGCGGTCGAACACGATCGCCGCGTTGCACAGCGGGCAATAGGTCACCGCGACCGGAACGCCGCCGACAACGTCGTTGGCGATCTCGTGCCAGATCAGGATCTGCAGCGGGTAGGCACGCGCATCCCCGGCGATCGACAGCCCGATCACCGGCTCGTCGTCGGCAAGTCCGGCGTCCTCGGCCACCGAAACGAACACGGGATTGTCGATCGAGGGAATGCCGTCTTTCGGTGGCCCGCCGCTTTGGATCTCATCGAGATTGATGGACGTGCGGTTGAAATCGGTGCTGGGCCATGCTTTCAGCCAGGAAGCCGGAACGTCGGCGGCAAACGCCGAACCCGCAACTGCGACGGTAATCAGCAGGGCTGCAAGGACACCGCTGCCTTGCCGAACGCACCGCGACCAGGTTCGATGGTCAGTACATGACATGCCCGTCTCCGTTGGCGCGGCGCGGATGCCTATTGGGACAGTGACTTCAGGTAGGCGATGACATTGTCCCGATCGGCAGTGTCCTTCAAACCGGGGAATGCCATTCGTGTCCCCTTCACGACCGCGCGCGGGTTCGTGAGGTAGCTGTCCAGTGTGGCCTCATTCCAGACCTGCCCGGCTTCACCGAACGACTTCATGGCGCCCGAGTACTTGAAGCCTTCCGCCGTTCCCGGAGTACGTCCGACGACTCCCAGCAAGCCCGGGCCGATCTTGTGCTTGCCGAGCTCCACCGTGTGGCATACCGCGCACTTCCTGAACACGGTTTCGCCGGCTGAGGCATCGCCATCGGCCGCGGTCGGCTCCGTGGTCGTGACGGCCAATGCAAGTGCCGCGAGCGTCCCGGCCAGAACCACTCGGACGGTGCGACGAGGCGTACCCGAAGGCTCATTTGACACGGTATTCTTCCGGCAGGAAGAACATGGCGTCGTTGGCCTCTGCCGCCGCATGGCAGGCGATGCAGAAGCCGAGGCCGTCGGAGTTCTTTCCGCCGGTGGCTCCCATCAACTCGCCGTTCGGGAAGATCAGCGCGTAGCGCCAGTCGCGGCTCTCGGCGTTGAATCCCTTGTCCATCTTGATCATCGTGAACAACGGGCCGGCCTTGACCGCACCGGTCTTGTCGATGCCGAAACTGTCCTTGGCGAGGATCGAGCCCTTCGGCAGGACACCGGCTTCCTCGAACTTCCCATACGCCTTGCCGGTCGGGTTGGCGAAGTTGTTCACGAACCGGCCGCCGTGGGTGCTTGAACCGTAGGCGACCGTGTTGACCATGGCCCAGCCTTGGTACTCCTTGGCGCCGGCCTCGTCGGACTTGGCGAAGTTCTGCGCGAGTTCCGGCTTGATGCAGGCGTAGGCAGCGGCCGCCTCGGCGTCGGTGACGTTTTCCGCCCAGCCCTCCACCTTGGGCTCGCCGGCGGCCTTCCATTCGGTGCGCAGCCGCGGGACGACGCAGTCCGCCGGCGCCTGGGCGATCTGCGCCCAGGCGCGATCGGTCAGATTACTCTCCTTCGCGCCGGTGTCGGCCGAGACCCCGGCGGCTACCGCCATCGTCCCACCGACAACCGCCAACGCTGCGGCACTCCCCAGCATCATCGAATTCCTGCGGTTCATTGAACGCCCTCCCTTTCCGGATCGATCGGGCCGACGAGCGGTGCAGGCGCGTCGGTCGCCGTGTCCTGCTCTCAAGATACGGATGCCTCAGTCACGCTTGAAATCAGGCCTGATCACGTCTGAGAGACACTTCCGTGACACCGGGTGATCGCCCTGTGGGAGTTCTGCGGGTCTTTCGGGGCTTTTGAGCCGCCGCGATGACACAAAATGCATCTCGGAATGATGACCGACAGCCAAAAGAAGCAATGGCGTGTCATATCCGTGCTCATCAGAACTAATTGCATGATCAAAAGTTTTTCTTCGACGGGGAGAAATAAAAATTGGGTAATGGTGAGGTCTGATGGTCGTCGATTCAGCGCAAATTGGAGCGATCCGTCCCGAAGGTCGAGTGGACAATAATCTACTGCGGTTCCTGAAGTCCGATGATCTCATGCTTCTGTTGCCATATTTGAAGGCGTGGGCAGGACCGGCCGATAAGGTGCTGTACGAGCCCGGGGACGAGGTTCGGCATGTGTACTTTCCGTGCGGGGCGAGCCTCGTTTCGTATCGCGTGGCCCTCGATGATCGACCGGACGTGGAGACGCTGCTCGTGGGCCGCGAAGGGGCTCTAGGCGGCGTTGTCAGCCAGGGCCGGGCTCCGGCATTTGCAAGAGCGGTGGTTCAGTTTCCGGGACGGTTCCTGCGCATGGAAGCGGTCGAACTCGAAGAGCTGAAACTGAGTTCGGTGACCTTGCGCCATCTCTTTGACCGTTATGCGGACTGCCTGCTGGCGCAGGTTTTTCAGTCCGTGGCCTGCAACGCTGTGCACACGATCGAGCAACGTGCCGCCAAATGGATGCTGGCGGCGATCGATCGAACGGGCGATACCGGACTGACCGTGACGCAAGAGCAGCTGGCCGGAATGCTGGGCGTGGGGCGCAGCTATGTGAATCGGATCATCGGCTCGTTGCGCGCGCGGGGGATATTGGCCACGCACCGCGGCAGCCTGTGGGTTCAGGATACCGAGGCGCTCAAGGCGCTTGCCTGCGGGTGCAACAACGAGGTGCGGCGGCATTTCGACGACGTACTGGCAGGGATCTACCCGCAGCCTCGTCGAACACCGTAGTCAGCCATCGACATACATTCCCGGTCTGGCCGCGCCGACCCGGCGGGCGAGCCGTCCTCGGGCATTCGCTCACGAACCCGGCAGTTTCCCCAGGGCGGCACGAAGAGTCGCAATCGTGAATGGCTTGTCGACGATCGGAATGTCGCGGAGATTCGGTGGTATGTTGTGGTTGTCGCCATAGCCTGTCGCGAAGATCACCGAAACGCCCAGGTCGCGAAGCCGCTGAGCCACCGGCAGGCTGGTTTCCGACCCGAGATTGAGGTCGAGCAAGGCAAAGCCCGGCGTCGACATCTCGATCAACTGCAGGGCTTCGCGAACCGAAGCGGCGGTCTCGACCCGCTCCGCACCCAGCTCCTGCAGCATTTCCTCGGCATCAAGCGCGATGATTATGTTGTCCTCGACCACCAGCGCCGTGCCGGCAAGACCGGGCTCCGCAGAGGGTGACGCCTGGGAGGATTCGCTCGGGGACGGCTCGGTGCCCGACGGCGCCAGATGGGCGAAGTCGACTGGAATCACCAACTGCGCTTCAACGCCCGACGTCTCGTAGCGCACGTGTACTCTTCCCTTCAGCTCGTAGGGGATCGATCTTTCGATGATGGTCGTGCCGAATCCCCGCCGGGTGGGGGGCGCTACCGGCGGGCCCCCGGTCTCGCGCCAGTCGATGACAAGGCCCTGCGTCGCCTCCAGCGTCCAGGTGACATCAATCCGCCCTGCCGGGTTGCGCAGGGCGCCATACTTGGCGGAGTTGGTCATCAGTTCGTGGACGACGAGAGCCAGTGCCGAGAACGCCCTGGGATCGACGAGAACCGGCCCTCCGCTAAGGCGAACCCGATCGGCCTGTCCACCGAGATAGGCGCTGGCTTCCGACACGAACAAGTCGCGCAGCGCTCCGGGCTCCCACCGCCGCTGGGTGATCTGGTCGTGAGCGCGCGCAAGCGCCTGGATCCGGCCGCCGATGACGACGGCGTACTCGTCCACGGAGGTGACGCCCGCTCGACTTTGGGTGACCAGTCCGTGGATCAGGCCGAGGATGTTGCGTACCCGGTGATTGAGCTCCGCGATCAGAAGTTCCTGTCGGTCCTGTGCCGATTTGCGTTCGTCGTCGGCAACCGCCGTCAGGCGCAGGATGACGTCGAGCAGCATGATCCGCAGGGATTCGGCAAACCGCAGGTCCTCGTCGGTCCAGACTACAGACTGGCCGCGAACGATGTCGCCTCCGATCTGCATTGCCGGCCCGGCCGATTGCGGCGCCGGCTGGGTTACCGCCGTCGCGTCGGCGCTTCTGGTTCCTGTGCGAAAGACGGTGTGCAGGCTTTCCCGGCGGAAGAACACCAGGTAGTCCCCGGCAGTTCGCGAGATCGGGATCGCCAGGAGGCCGGCCGCTCGATCGGTGTACGCGGCAGCGGGTTCGTGCAGCGTCGCAATCTCGTTCGTCGCGACGATCCGGTTGGCGGACACCGTGCTCAGGTGATGGACCAGTTGTGTGAACTGTTCGCTTGAGGGCGTTGCCCCCGAGAGCTTGATGTCGCCGTCGAGCCAAGCGCCGATCCCGTCGGCGTTCAGGGTGGTTGCAAGCTGGTCGAAATGGTCTGTCATCGCGGCCAAGGTGGTCGCGCCGGTGGCCATGACGCTCATCAACTGATCGTACAGCCTGCGTGCACGGGCCTCGCGCTGCAACTCCATCTCCCGCTCGCGGCTCTCAAGCAGCCAGGAGAACATCTGTCCGAACAGCTCGAACGCCGTGCGGAACTCGAACGACACGTGCTTGGCTGTCACGTTGTGACAGGCGAGCAGGCCCCACAGCTTTCCGGCTCGCAGGATCGAGACCGACAGCGATGCGGCAACCCCCATCTGATCCAGGAACTCCCGGTGGCTCGGTGCAACCGAGCGCAGAAAGCTCATGGACAGATCCAGGGGGCGGCGCCCGACGCCTGGTCGGGAAAGGATCGCCGATGGCTCGGCGTTGACGTCGGTGACGATCCGCAGCCAGTTCCGCTCGTACAGGGCTCGGGCGGCATGCGGCAGGCCGGATGCCGGATAGCGCCACCCGATCGTCGATTCCTGGTCGGAGCGAATCGATTCGGCGATCACCTCGCCGGACCCATCTGGATCGAACCGGAAAACCATCACCCGGTCGAAGCCAGTCAGGACGCGCATCAGCCGCGTCGCTTCCCGGCAAAGCATCGGGATGTCCGGGGTCTGCTGAAGGCGTCGCGTCATGTTGCGAAGCAGGTCGGCCGTGTTGAACTCTTCCGGAAGGCTGGGTTCCGCTTCGATGATCACCACCTCGCCGGACCGATGAATGGCCACATCGAACGGCGGTCCGGCATCCTGCAGGACAAGACCGAAGATCCGCTCGATCAGATCCGGTGCGTTCAGCAGCTGCAACCGCCCACGGATGGCGTGGATGGCTTGCGCGCTGAGGACATCGGTGAGCCGGTGGCCGCAAAGACCGTCAAGGCCGACCGTCAGCCAGAGCGATGTGTTCCGCGATGCGTGCTCCACGGTCCAATCCGGCGAGACCGCGATCAGAAAGCCGAAGGGTTGCACCGCGCCGGTCGGTGACGCCGAATCCCGAGCTCCGGCCGCGATGCCCGCACCGGCGTTTTCATCGAGACGATCGTTCGGCTCATTGCTCATTGTCTACGCGCATGCCGGGTGGACGAATGCTCAACGCAAAGGTCGTCGGTTCGTTCTATACACATCGACTTCCTTGGTCTGTGCACTACTGGACACAGTGCAATTATCATGGGCGCGTCCACAGAATCGATGCTTTCGAGTGGCGGGTATTCTGAACCATTTTCAATGGAACGTCGCGAACCATGCGCGTCGAACGCGTATCGGGAAGTGCAGCCACTTGCCGCGCGCCGGTCGCGCCATACTCCGGTGAACCAGCGTCAATATCGAATGCTCGTCGATCGATCGTTCGAGCGGCCCGAATTCAGCGGGCCGGCTGCTCGACAACGGCGGCTACAAGGCGCCGCACGACCGGCAGCACGATGATGAGGATCGGGAAGGCGATCACCCAGGACGTCCCCCACGCCTGCATCCAGACTTCAATGAATCCGCTGATCAGGCCGATGCCGTTCAGGGTCGAGATCCCGGAGACGATGCAGGACATCAGGATCGAAATGAACAATGGCGTCACGATCGCGCCGTAGCGCGCCGGCAGTTTGCGTCGTGGCCGGATCGTCGGTGTGTCGGCTCGGCTCATGGCGTCTTCGGTCCTGAGAGAACGGCGCCGACCATACGATGCTCCCGGCGGGCGATGAAGCCTGCCGCGACGGAACAAATGTCATTCTTCAGCGTGGCGATCCATCCGCGGCAAATCCGCGTGCTGAAGCCGCATATCGGAATTTTAATGCGCTGAAAGTCGGCGATACGCGATTTTCCGGTTCTGGTTCCGGGTACTCTGCTCCGACCGAACCACAGCCAACGGAGATCCCATGGCCGAGCCGATCGACCATCTGGCCAACCCGAGGACCGACCGCAAGGCACCGCTGCCGGGAGTGCTGGGCGCCGGCATCCGGTCCGAGGCGCAGGCGGCAGTCCGCGGCTGGCCGGGCTATGCGCCGACTCCGCTGGTCGATCTGCCGGGCCTCGCCAGGCGGTTGGGCATCGGTGCGGTCCTGTACAAGGACGAGGCCGGGCGCTTCGGCTTGGGCAGCTTCAAGGCACTCGGTGGGGCCTATGCGGTGCAGCGGCTGGTCCAGCAGTTCGGCCGCGGAACAGGTATCACCTTCGCCGCCGCGACCGACGGCAATCACGGCCGCTCGGTCGCCTGGGGAGCCGGGCAGGCCGACGCCCGCTCGGTGATCTACCTGCACGCCGGAGTCAGCCAGGGCCGCGAGGCGGCGCTGCGCGCGCTCGGGGCGGAGATCGTGCGGGTGTCCGGCAACTACGACGACAGCGTGCGTCAATGTGCCCGCGATGCGGCGGCCCAAGGCTGGCACGTGGTCTCCGATACGGCGTGGGACGGCTATCGCGACACTCCGACGGCGGTAATGGCCGGGTACTCGCTGATTGCGGCCGAAGCGGTCGAGCAGCTTGGCCCGGATCGGCCGACACACGTGCTGATCCAGGCCGGCGTCGGCGGAGTGGCGGCCGCGCTGTGCGTCGAACTCCGCTCCAGGCTTGGCAGCGATGCGCCGCGGTTCGTCGTGGTCGAGCCGTCGCTGGCGGCGTGCCTGCTGGAGAGTGCGCGCCGGGGTGGCCGCACCGAGGTCGCGCTGGCCGGCGAGACGGTGATGGCCGGGCTGTCCTGTGGCGACCCCTCGCCCTTGGCCTGGGAGATCCTGGATGCCGGGGCCGATGACTTCGTGGCGGTCGACGACGCGTTCGTACCGCCGGCCATGCGCATGCTGGCGGCTGGCGAGGGCGGCGATCAACCGATCGTTGCCGGCGAGTCCGGGGTGGCCGGCCTGTCGGCCCTGCTGGCAGCGCGGGATCGGCCGGTTACCTGGAATGCACTCGGGCTTGGCCGCGACAGCCGGGTGCTGCTGATCGGAACCGAGGGTGCGACCGATCCGGAGATCTACACAACGATGGTCGGCCGGACACCGGAAGACGTGATGGCAGGAGGCGGGCGATGAGCCGTACCGGCGAGATCGCTCCCGATCTGGTGGCGGCGATGACCGAGTGGCGGCGCGACCTGCACCAGCACCCGGAGATGGGGTTCGAGGAGATTCGGACCAGCCGGATGATTGCCGAGCGACTGGCCGAGTTCGGACTGGAGGTTCACACCGGTATCGGCGGCACCGGGGTGGTCGGCGTGCTGCGCCGGGGTGCCTCGAACCGCGCCGTCGGGCTGCGGGCCGACATCGACGCCCTGCCGATCCACGAGAAGAACAGCTTCGGGTACCGATCGGTCAATGACGGCGTCATGCACGCCTGCGGCCACGACGGGCACACCGCGATGCTGTTGGGTGCCGCCCGGCACCTGGCCGAGCGGGGTCGCTTCGACGGCACCGCGGTGTTCATCTTCCAGCCGGCTGAGGAACACGGGCGTGGTGCAGCGGCGATGATCGACGACGGGTTGTTCGACCGCTTCGGCATCGATCAGGTGTTCGGGATTCACAACATGCCCGGCCTGCCGGTTGGCCAACTGGCGGTCCGGACCGGCCCGATCATGGCCAGCGAGGACAACTTCGAGATCACCATCAACGGTGCCGGCGGTCACGCCTCGGCTCCGCAGCAGACGATCGATCCGATCGTGATCGCGGCCGAACTGGTGCTGGCGCTGCAGAGCATCGTGGCGCGCGGGTTCTCGCCACTCGACGCTGTCGTGGTGTCGGCGACCGAACTGACCACCGACGGGGTGCGCAACGTCATTCCGTCGACCGCCTGGATTCGTGGCGACGTGCGGGCGTTTACGCCGGAGTCCCAGGGCCGGGTCGAGGCGCTGATGCGGCGAATCTCGGCCGGGGTCTGTGCAGCGCACGGGGCGACCTGCGAGGTGAGCTACAGCAACTCGTTCGTTCCGACGATCAACACCGAGGAGGCGACCGGGCTGGTGGTCGATGCGGCCCGTGCAGCTTTCGGCGCGGAAAACGTCGACCCGGACTGCAAGCCGATCGGCGGGGCCGAGGACTTTGCCCGCATGCTGGCGGAGAAAGATGGCTGCTTCGCCTTCCTGGGCAACGGCGGCGAGCCCGGCCAGGGCCGCGGGTTGCACGGCCAGTACTACGACTTCAACGACGATGCCCTGCCGCATGGTGCGGCGTACTGGACCACCCTGGTCGAGACGGCATTGCCGGAGCGGTGAATGGCATGCAGCTGATCTACCAGACCCATTCGCCGTTCGCCCGCAAGGTCCTGGTGATGGCGCACGAGGTCGGCCTGGCGGCAGCGTTGGAGGTGATCCACCAGGAGACCAGCCCGACCCGTCGCAACGAGGCGGTGTTTGCGCTCAATCCGCTCGGCAAGGTCCCCGTGTTGGTGCTCGCTGACCGATCCTGCCTGTTCGACTCCAACGTGATCTGCGAGTACCTCGACGGTCTGCACGACCGGCCGCGGTTGCTGCCCGCGGAGCCGACAGCGCGGTTCGCTGCACTGCGATTGCAGGCATTGGCCCAGGGCATGGCGGACGCCGGGATCGCCGTGCGTTGGGAGACCGAGCGTCGACCGGAAGCCCTGCGCTATGCCCCGTTCCACGATGGCCAACTTGCCAAGCTGCGGGCGGCCTACGCCTTCGTCGAACAGGATCCGGCGTTGGATGGGTTGCTCACGATCGGGCAGATTGCGCTTGCCACTACCCTCGATTGGCTCGAGTTCCGCAACGTGGCGCCATTCCGCGTCGATCATCCAAGGCTGGCTTCGTGGTTCGACCGGTTCGCCGAGCGCTCGTCGATGCAGGCAACCCCGTTGTCCGGCGAGACGGTGGATTGAGGGCAGATGCATCGCCGCCCGCGGGGCGTCAGGTTGGAAGCTCGGACGCGTCCATCACCACCCGGACCGCCAGGGTCTGGCGACGGCCTCGGATGTCGATCTCCAGGGTGGGGGCGGGCTCCAGGTCGGCTCCGGCGGCCTCGACCACGACCTGCGAGACGATGAACTGCGCGCCATGCTCCTTGGTCATGCTCTCAAGCCGACTGGCGGTGTTGACCGTGTCGCCGACGGCGGTGACGCCGCGTACCCGGCCGTAGCCCATCTCTCCGACGATCGCCGGACCCAGGTGCACGCCGATGCCGATCCGCAGTGGCTCGCTCAGGTCGCCTTCCAGACTGGCGTTCAGGTCGGCCAGCCGTTCACTCATCGCCCGGGCGGCGGCGAGCGCCTGGCGTGAGCCGGTGGCCGGGTCGGAGTCGACGCCGAACAGCGCCATGATCCCGTCGCCGATGAACTTGTCGATCCGGCCACCGGCACCTTCGATCGCGGCCCCCATCTCGGCGAAGTACCGATTCAGGATGAACACCACGTCATAGGGCAGGCGCTGCTCGGATATCTGCGTGAACCCGCGCAGGTCCGCGAACAGGACCGCGATATCCAACTCCCGGCCCTGCAGGTAGCTGGGCCCGCCATGCGCCTCGGATACTCCGGCGGCGTGCGGCGGCAGCAGCGGCATGACCTCGAGCCCGTCGACAATCATCGTCTGGCAGGCCAACCGCACGTTCGGTGGAGCAGCGATACGGCGCAGAACCTTGGCCTCGGCGTCGCTTGGCTCCGGCAGCGCTTCCAGCCTCGCACCGATTCGGATGCGGCAGGTCGAGCAGCGCCCGCGCCCGCCGCACACCGACGCGTGTGGAATGCCGTTGGCCCTGCTGACCGCCAGGACCGTCATGCCGACGGTCGCGCGCACGCTGCGTCCGCTGCCGTAGCGCAGGATGGCGTCGTGGCTGCGACGCTCCACGGTCAGCCGCACGGTTCGGCCCGCCAGCGCCGCCGCCACCAGCAGCACGAAACCCATGCGGGCGTTGTCGATGTAGCGGTAGACCGTGCCGATGTCCGCGTTCGACGGCAGGTTCATCGCGGCAACGGCGTTCTGCAGCCACACCGGATCCTGCGCCAACTCCCGGATCGTCATGCCGGCGGCGATGAAGCCGCCCAGCGCCGCGGTTGGTATGGTCACCGCTGCCGCCAGCAGCCACGGCGCGGCACGGTCAAACCAGGGCCGGAAACGCAGCCACAGATACAGCCCGACGCAGCCATGCATCCAGGCAACGACCAGGGCCACCGGCTGCTTGACCGACAGGAACGGTGCGAACACCCACATGTTCAGCAGCACGAAGGTGTAGTCGTCGTTCACCCCGAAGGCGGCGCTGGCGTAGCGGGTGGCGATCGCGTGGTCGACCAGCAGCAATGGGATCGAGAGGCCGAGCAGCAACTGAGCGATCTCCGCCCAACTCATCGCGCGGAAGGAGTCCCGCAGCCAGATCGCGCGCAGGGCGATCACGACGTGGACAGTCAAGGCGCCGTACAGCAGGCCGGTGCCGACCGGATTGCGCCAGACCAGCACGAACGGCTCGCGGAAATACGCGAGCGCCTCGAGCGACCAGATCCCGGTGGCATGGTTCAGCAGGTGCGAGAGCACATAGCTGAACAGAATCAGTCCCGATGCCGTGCGCCAGCGCGCAACGATGCTTCCCGTCGAGGCGGTTCGGGCGGTGGCTGGGTGATCGACGGTAGCTGCCATAATCGCTCCACAATATCCAAGATACTACCGCAATCACTTGAAAATCGTGGGGAAATTGGTACACCACGCACCGCCGACTTAGGCATGGTTTTCATTTACAAATGGTCGCATCGGACATGACGAACGCCCTATCGGTGCGTGGTCTGGTCAAACGCTTCGGGCCGAAGACCGCGGTAGACGATCTCAGCTTTGAGGTCGCGACCGGCGAGGTCCTCGGCTTCCTCGGCCCGAACGGCGCCGGCAAGTCCACGACAATGAAGATGATCTGCGGATTCCTCGCGCCGAGTGTTGGTACGGCGGTGATCTGCGGGCATGACGTACTGGAGAATCCGATCGCCGCGAAACGCAGCTTCGGTTACCTGCCGGAGGGGGCGCCGGCCTATCCGGACATGACGACGATCGGGTTCCTCGACTTCATCGCGGGCATCCGCGGCTACAACGGCACCGAGCGCCGGGAACGCGTGACCGCGGCGATCGCCAAGACCCGGCTGGAGGAGGTCATCCACCAGCCGATCGAGACGCTGTCCAAGGGCTTCAAGCGCCGAGTCGGATTGGCCCAGGCGCTGCTGCACGATCCGGCGGTGCTGATCCTGGACGAGCCGACCGACGGCCTGGACCCGAACCAGAAGTTCGAAGTGCGCAAGCTGATCAAGGCGATGGCGGCGACCAAGGCGATCGTGATCTCGACCCACATCCTGGAAGAGGTCGATGCGGTGTGCTCGCGCGCCATGATCATCGCGCGCGGCCGGATCCTGGCCGACGACACCCCGGAAGGTTTGCGCGGCCTGTCGGCCAGCCGGAACCTGGACGATGTGTTCCGCGAGGTGACCGCCAATGCGTAATGTCGGGCTGATCATGCGCCGCGAGTTGCGCGGCTACTTCGCCACGCCGCTCGCCTACATCTTCATCGTGATCTTCCTGGCGCTGGCCGGGGCGCTGACCTTCTTCGTCGGCGGCCTGCTGCAGCGCGGCCAGGCCGATCTGCAGCCGTTCTTCACGTTCCACCCGTGGCTGTACCTGTTCCTGGTACCGGCACTGTCCATGCGGCTGTGGGCCGAGGAGCGCCGGACCGGCACGATCGAGCTGTTCCTGACCCTGCCGATCACCATGAGCGAGGCGGTGATCGCCAAGTTCCTGGCGGCCTGGGCATTCACGGCGATCGCGGTGATCCTGACCTTCCCGTTGTGGATCACGGTCAATCTGCTGGGCAACCCGGATAACGGGGTGATCCTGGCATCCTATGTCGGCAGCCTGCTGATGGCCGGGGCATTCCTGGCAGTCGGCTCGATGATCTCGGCAACCACCAAGAACCAGGTCATCGCCTTCGTGGTGACCACAGCCGCCCTGTTCGTGTTCGCGCTGGCCGGTTCGGACGCGGTGCTGGAGGCTTTCCGTGGCTGGGCGCCGGCGATCGTTGTCGACCTGATTGCCGGGTTCGGATTCCTCACGCACTTCCAGTCGATCGCCCGCGGTGTCATCGACCTGCGCGACGCGATCTTCTTCGGTTCGGTCATCGTGCTGGCGCTGTTTGCCAACGCGCTGATCGTCGATCTCAAGAAGGCGGATTGACCATGACCACCAGTGATCTCGCCCCGTCGGGCGCCGGCACTGCGCGGCGTGACCCCGCGCGCCTGACCGCGATCGCCCTGGCCCTGCTGGCCGTCCTGTTCGTGGCGGTCAACGTTCTGGTGTCCTTCACGCTGACGACCCAGCGGCTGGACCTGACGTCCGACAAGCTCTACTCGCTGTCGCCCGCTACCCAGCGGGTGCTCGACGGAATCGTGGAACCGGTCACGCTGCGCCTGTTCTACTCCAAGCAACTCGGCACCAAGGTCCCGTCCTACGGGGTATATGCCGAGCGCGTTCAGGATGTGCTGCGCGAGTACGCCAACCGCTCCGGCGGCAAGGTTGTTCTGGAGATCTACGACCCGACGCCGTTCACCCCGGTGGAGGACCGGGCGGTGTCGTACGGGCTGCAGCAGATCCCGCTGGAAGGCACCGACGGCACGGTGTTCTTCGGTCTCGCCGGCAGCAACATGACCGACGACATCGAGACCATCCCGTTCCTGCAGCCGGACCGCGAGGCGTTCCTCGAGTACGACCTGACCAAGATGATCCATTCGCTGTCCAAGGGGTGGATCGGCAAGGTCGGGATCCTCGGATCGATGAAGCTCGACGGCGAAGTTCGGATGGGCCAGATGGGCCGGCCGGAACAGACCCCGCCAATGGTGGTCGCCGAGCGGATCAAGGAGATCCTGGAGGTCCAGACCCTCGACAGCGACATCCAGAAGATCCCGGAAGACATCACGATCCTGCTGATCGCCCAACCGAGCAACCTGTCGCCGCGCACCCTGTTCGCGGTCGACCAGTACATCCTGGGCGGCGGCAAGGCGGCGATCTTCGTCGACCCGTTCGCCGAGTCACAGGCCGGCGCCATGACCGGCGGCCCGATGGGCAACGTGCCCTCGAGCACGCTGCAGCCGCTCTTCGACGCCTGGGGGCTGGAGATGCCGACCGACCAGGTGGTCGGCGACCGGTTCGGGGCCCGGCGGGTCGGCGCGCGCGACGGCCGCAGCTTCATCACCTACGTGCCCTGGCTGCTGCTGCGCGGACCGAATCTGGAGCGCAATTCGCCGATCACCGCGCAGATCGACAGTCTGGCGGTGGCCAGCGCCGGTTATCTCAAGGCCAAGGACGGCGCTTCGATCAAGCTCGACCCGTTGGTCCGCTCGAGCCCCGGCTCGATGCTGATCGACGTCAAGGAACTGCTGGGCCCGGTGCCGGAGCCGGAGAAACTTCTGCGCAACTACGTGGCGGGGCCGGAGCGGTTCACGATCGCGGCCATGGTGACCGGCAACGTCAAGACCGGGTTTCCCGACGGCCGGCCGCCGCTTGCCGACGGGCAGGACGACGACCCGACGGCAACATTCGACACCGTGCTGACCGAGTCGAAGCAGCCGATCGAGGCGATTGTGGTCGCCGACACCGACGTCCTGACCGACCGATTCTGGGTCCAGTTCCGGGAATTCTATGGCCGTCGTGTCGCGGTACCGGGGGCCGGCAATGGCGACTTCGTCGCCAACGCACTCGACGCATTGACCGGTTCGTCAGCACTTCTGGACCTGCGTGGCCAGGGGTCGTCCTACCGGCCGTTCGAGGTGATCGAGCAGATCAAGCGCGAGGCTGACCGCAAGTTCCAGGCCAAGGAGCAGGAGTTGCGGGAGACGCTTACCGAGACCCAGAAGAAGCTGGACGCCCTGCGGAACCGGCAGGCCGGAACCGGCGGTCCGGTGGCGCTGAGCGAGGACGAGCGCCGACAGGTGCAGGAGTACCAGCGCCAGATCCTGCGGGTCCGTTCGGAGCTGCGCGGGGTTCAACGTTCGCTCCGGGAGGACGTGGAACGGCTGGAAAGCAAGGTGCTGTTCGCCAACATCGCGCTGATGCCGATCCTGGTGGCGGTGTTTGCCATCCTCCTGGCGGTATGGCGGGTCCGACGGCGCGCCCGCCGCACCATGGTTGAAGCGTGAGGAGCGCACGATGATCAGACGACGCACCGTCATCCTGCTTGGCGCGGCGGCCCTGGCGACTACGCTCGGTGCAACCGCGGCGGTGATCGACCGCACCGCCGAGACCCGCACCGGCGTCGACGCCGTGCGGCCGTACCCAACGCTCGAGGCGAAAGCCGGTGACGTCAGCCAGGTCCAGGTGCTCCGGGCCGACGCGCCTATCACCCTGATTCGCACGGATGCCGGATGGATCCTCGCGGAGCGTGACGGTTTTCCGGTGCGCACCGATCTGGTCCGCAAGCTGCTGTTCGACCTCGGGCAGATCGAACTGATCGAACGCAAGACGAACGACGCCGAGCGCTCGGCTCGCCTGAACCTCCGCGACGTTGCGCAGAAGGACTCGAAAGCCGCGCGCGTCGTCGTTACCACCTCGCAGGGCGAGACCCTGGTCGATCTGCACGTCGGCAAGAAACGGGAGAGCCTGACCGGCGGCAAGCCCATGGTCTATGTCCGGCGCAGCCATGAGGCACAGACCTATCTGGCCGAAGGCGAACTAGACCTGCGGGGCGGACCGGTGCAATGGCTGCCGCGCGAGATCATGAACATCCCGAAGGACACCATTGTCTCGGCGACGTTGACGTCGGCTTCCGGGGAGGTCCTGGAACTCGTTCGATCCGGCGAGGAGTTCAAGATCGTAGGCCTGCCGTCGAGCCGCAAGGTGACGCTGCAGTATTCGGTGAACAACGCGGCGACGGTGATCGACAAGCTGCTGTTCGACGATGTGCGGTCGGCCGAGGGACTGGACTTCAACGCAGGACTGGGCGGCGGAGTGTTCAAGACCAAGGATGGTCTGACCATCACCGTGGACTTCGGTGCGGTTCCCGCCGATCAGGCTGGAACTGCCGAACCGTGGCTGCGGGCTGAAGTGGCGGTCGCGGATGATGCCACCGAAGACGCCCGGAAGCTCGGCGAGGCGGTCCGCGCACAGACCAGCGGCTGGGCTTATCGCCTGTCGTCCTATGACATGGACCGGCTTCACGCCACGCTGGAATCCCTGACCAAGCCCGCCGAAGGATCCTGACCGGCTTGCGGCGTTGAGTGGCGGTGAGGTGGGTGCTACCCGTTCACGCGGGTGAATGGAGACCGAGACGCCATGATCGTTATAGGGCTGAACTTCGCGCACGACGCGGGCGTGTCGGTTGTCGACAACGGCCGTACCGTCGCCGTGCTGCAGCGAGAGCGGTTCAGCAGAACCAAGCGCAGCGCCCTGCTAACGGCCGAGTTCGTCGAGTTCGCCTTGAGAAGCGCAGGGATCGAGTGGCGCGACGTTGATACCGTTGCGGTATCGACCAGCCAGTCCTGGCCGTTCATTTTTCTGCAGCCATCGGAGTTTCGGGTGGCCGTCGATCTTGCGACGGCGGAGCGGTTCGGCTTTTCCGGCAGCATGCTGGACGCGATGCGCGCGGGCGAGCGATGGATCCGGTCGATGGACGGCAACGCGCGCGCTCGGGTCCCGGGATTCTTTCATCCCGGCGGGGCGTACACCGAGTATCTCACCGAGCCGACTCTGGGACTCGACCTCGACGCGTCGGTGTTCGCCAACGTGGACTGGCCGTACCAGGCCGCCTGGTGGCGGGGAACGGTTCAGCGCGGGGACCTTGCCGGGTGGTGTGGACAGGTGTCGAAGCTTCGCTCCGTTCGGCAGGGGTACATGCCGGCGACCGCGACCTTGCGGGGAGTGTCGAAGCCGGCGCTGCTGGTGCCGCACCATCTGGCGCATGCGGCCAATGCATTCTACCAATCCGACCTGGAGCGGGCGGCGATCTACACCATCGACAACGGCGAGGGCAATTCTCGGTCGCGCGGCTATCTCGGCGGGATCTACGCCTATGGCGAGGGCGAGCGCCTGATACCGATCGGCCCGACCTATGCGTCGCACGGCCACCTCTATCAGCGCGTCGGCGAGCGGTTGCGGCTGGGCCATTCGAGCGCTGCCGGCAAGCTGATGGGCTTGGCGCCCTATGGGCAGCCGCGCTTCTTCGATCGCGCCCTGATCGGAAACGCCTTCGAACTGTTCGGCAGCGATTACGCGCTTGGTGACAAGCGTGAGCGCGGAGCGGTGCTGAAGCCGTTGGAGGCGATCGTCGGCCGGCGTTCGCCGGGCCTGTATGACGATCCGTCGGCGCCGACCCGGCACAGCATCCCTGGTGAGATGGGGGCCGACAACCTCGGGTCCCTCGACGTCGATCTGGCGGCGACCGCCCAGGCCCTGTTCGAGGAGAACATGCTCGGCGAGTTGCGCGGGTTTGCCGACGGCCTGCACGCCGCGGGCCTGGCGGCCGGGACGATCTGCCTGGGTGGTGGCGGCGCCCTGAACTGTCCGACCAACAGCCGCCTGTGGCGAGAGGGACCGTTCCGGTCGGTATTCGTGCCGCCGTGCTGCGATGATTCCGGGCTGCCGCTCGGCGCGGCGCTCGCGGTCAGTCACGACGTACTTGGAGTCCCCAGGCAGTCCCAGGCAGCGGGACGATCCGAGGGCGCCTATCTGGGGCTGGCGTATGACGAAGCCGCGGTGACGCGGGCGATCGATGCCGCCGGTGCGGCGCTGGTGGTGGAGCGCTGTTCCGATCCCGCGCGAGCGGCGGCCGAAGACCTGTCGGCCGACCGGATCGTCAGCTGGTTCGAAGGGCGCAGCGAGATCGGGCCGCGGGCGCTCGGCCACCGCTCGATCCTGGCGGACCCGAGGGGGCCGGGCACGTGGCGCCGGGTGAATCACGTGAAGCGGCGGGAGTACTGGCGGCCGTTTGCTCCGGCCGTGCTGCAGGAGAAGGCCGGCGAATGGTTCGAGGGCGCGCCGGCGGTGTCGCCGTTCATGCTGTTCACGGCGCGGGTGAGGGGCGACGGGTTGCCGGCGATCACCCATGTGGACGGCTCGGCGCGGATCCAGACCGTGGATGCTTCGAGCGGTGGCTTCCGCAAGGTGATCGAGGCGTTCGACGCCCTGACCGGCGTGCCGGTGGTGCTGAACACGTCGTTCAACGGACCTGGCGAGCCGATCGTCGAGACGCCCGAGGAAGCGTTGGCGTTCCTGCTGTCGAGCGAGGTCGACGCGGTCTATCTGGAAGGCTTCCGGATCAGCCGGCGCGAGGCGACGGACGCCTGAGCGCCTGCCGCCTCGCGCCGCTGGATCCTGCTACTCCGCCGCTTCGATCGTCACGTCCTCGGCCCGCGCGGCCCGATCGCCGTTGATCGCCAACTGGCCGTCGATTACCGAGATCTGCACCCTGTCGCCGTCGCGGATCTTGCCTTCGAGAATCCGGTTGGCCAGCGGGTTCTGCAGGGACCGCTGGATCACCCGCTTCAGGGGGCGGGCGCCGTAGACCGGGTCGTATCCAGCGGCCGCCAGCCACGCCAGGGCCTCGTCGTCGAGGTTCAGTGCGATGTGGCGGTCGACCAGCATCCGCCGCAGGCGACCGAGCTGGATGTCGACGATATCCTTCATGATCTCGCGACCAAGCCGGGTGAACAGCAGGATCTCATCGAGCCGGTTCAGGAACTCCGGCCGGAACGCCCGGCGGACGATCTCCATGACATCGTTGCGTACCGCGTCGACCGGCTCGCCATCGGGTTGACCGGCCAGCAGGTCGGCGCCGAGGTTCGAGGTCATGATGATCAGCGCGTTGCGGAAGTCGACGGTGCGGCCCTGACCATCGGTCAGCCGGCCGTCGTCCAGCACCTGCAGCAGGATGTTGAAGACGTCCGGATGGGCCTTCTCGACCTCGTCGAACAGCACGACCTGATAGGGCCGGCGGCGCACCGCCTCGGTCAGCGTGCCACCTTCCTCATAGCCGACATAGCCTGGAGGCGCCCCGATCAGACGGGCCACCGCGTGCTTCTCCATGAACTCCGACATGTCGAGCCGGACCAGCGCCTGTTCGTCGTCGAACAGGAACTCGGCGAGCGCCTTGGTAAGCTCGGTCTTGCCGACACCGGTCGGCCCCAGGAACAGGAACGAGCCGATCGGCCGGTTCGGGTCCTGCAGGCCGGCACGGGCACGTCGTACCGCGTTGGCGACCGCGCCGATCGCTTCGTCCTGGCCGATCACCCGCTTGTGCAGGTTGCTCTCCATGGACAGAAGCTTCTCGCGCTCGCCCGCCAGCATGCGGTCGACCGGGATGCCGGTCCACTTGGACACCACCGAGGCGATGTCGTCGTCGTTCACTTCCTCCTTGAGCATGCGCTTGGACGACGCGTCCTCGGCCTGGGCCAGGGTCTGCTCAAGCTGGGGTATGACCGAATAGGTGAGTTCGCCGGCACGGGTCAGGTCGCCCTGCCGCTTGGCGACCTCCAACTCCTGGCGGGCCTGGTCGAGCTTCTCCTTCAGCTTCTGCGATCCCGACAGCATCTCCTTCTCGTTCTGCCAACGCGCCGTCAGCACGGTGGCCTTCTCGTCGAGGTCCGCGAGTTCCGATTCCAGCGTGGTCAGGCGTTCCCGACTGGCCTTGTCGTCCTCTTTCTTCAGCGCCTCGCGCTCGATCTTCAACTGGATGATCTTGCGGTCCAACTCGTCGATCGGCTCGGGCTTGCTGTCGACCTCCATGCGCCGACGGCTGGCGGCTTCGTCCATCAGGTCGATCGCCTTGTCGGGAAGGAAGCGATCGGTGATGTAGCGGTTCGAGAGATTGGCGGCCGCCACCAGGGCGCCGTCGGTGATCCGCACACCGTGGTGCAGCTCGTATTTTTCCTTCAGGCCGCGCAGGATCGAGATGGTCTCGATCACGCCCGGCTCGGACACGAACACCGGCTGGAACCGGCGGGCCAGGGCGGCGTCCTTCTCGATCCGCCTGCGGTACTCGTCGAGAGTGGTGGCTCCGACACAGTGCAGCTCGCCGCGCGCCAGCGCGGGCTTCAGCATGTTGGAGGCGTCCATCGCGCCCTCGGCGGCGCCGGCGCCGACCAGGGTGTGCAACTCGTCGATGAACAGCACCGTCTCGCCGTCGGAATGGCCGAGTTCGTTCAGCACCGCCTTCAGCCGCTCCTCGAACTCGCCGCGGAACTTGGCTCCGGCGATCAGCGCGCCCAGGTCCAGCACCCGCAACCGCTTGTTCCTGAGGCCCTCCGGCACGTCGCCGTTGACGATGCGCAGCGCCAGGCCCTCAACGATGGCGGTCTTGCCGACGCCGGGCTCGCCGATCAGGACCGGGTTGTTCTTGGTGCGCCGGGACAGCACCTGGATGGTGCGCCGGATTTCCTCGTCGCGGCCGATCACCGGGTCCAGCTTGCCGGAGCGCGCGGCGTCGGTCAGGTCGCGGGTGTACTTCTTCAGCGCGTCGAAATTGCCTTCGGCATTGGCGGTATCGGCGGTCCGGCCCTTGCGCAGGTCCTGGATCGCATGCTCAAGCGCCTGGGGATTCACCCCGGCGTCCTTCAGCGCCTTGGCGGCGTCGGTGCCGGACGCCAGCGCGATTGCCAGCAGCAGCCGTTCCACGGTCACGTACTGGTCGCCGGATTTCTCTGCGACCTCCTCGGCCTGGGTCAGGACGCGCGCCAACTCGGGCGACATGTAAACCTGCCCGGCACCGCTGCCCTCGACCCGGGGCACCTTGCCAAGGGTACTCTCGACGGCCAGGCGAGCCCGCTTGGGGTCGCCGCCGGCGCTTTCGATCAGGCTGGAGGCCAAGCCTTCCTTGTCGTCCAGGAAGACCTTCAGCAGATGGTCGACCAGCAGGCGCTGGTGACCCTGTCCCAAGGCGTAGGTCTGGGCCGACTGCAGAAAGCCCTTGGACCGGTCGGATAGCTTCTCGAAATTCATCAGTATTCTCCGTCGAGTACCGCGTTCAGCCAGTACCGCCCGCCGCACCCCAATCAGGCGATGTGGCAGACGTTCGAAGAAGGATATCGGGAAATCAGCGACGCGTGTCCTCTGACATCCCGAAGCGGTCCGCAATGGCACCGCCCTCCGTCACCATCGCATATGGGTGTGGCGGGAATGCCACACAAGCGCCGATGACGCTGCAACCACGCTGTGTGCAATCGTTGACACGGACCCGGCGGAAAGGTTCTGTCGGGACATGAGCACCACCGTCGCCGGATTGCGCCGTTACCCGGTCAAAGGCCTGTCTGCGCAGGCATTGGACGCCGTTGAGTTGTCGCCGGGGCGCACGATCCCGCACGACCGGCGCTTCGCGATTGCCCATGGCACCGCGCCGATCGACCAGGCGTCACCGAAGTGGCTGGCCAAGGCGCATTTCCTGCAGCTGATGAGCAACCCGCGGCTGGCCGCCCTGACGGCGGAGTACGACGAGGCGACCGAGACGCTGGCGCTCAAGCGCCACGGCCGGATGATCGCGCACGGAGTGCTGTCGACCGCCAACGGCCGCACCGTCATCGAGCAGTTCTTCGCGGCCTACATGAAGGCCGAGTTGCGGGGTGCGCCGCGGTTGGTGGACCGTGGCAACGAGGCCTTCACCGACGCCGACGCGCCGTTCATCTCGATCATCAACCCGGCTTCGGTCAGTGACCTTGAGCGGGTGGTGGGCAAGCCGGTCGACCCGGCCCGGTTCCGCGGAAACGTGCTGTTGGCCGATGCTGCGCCGTGGGCTGAGTTCGGATGGGTTGGCCGACGGCTGCGGATCGGTGCGGCCGAACTGGTTGTCGAGGCGCGCATCGGTCGGTGTGCTGCGACCAATGTCGATCCCGACACCGGGCAGCGCGATCTGACCGTGCCGCGGGATTTGCGCCGCGGCTTCGGGCACGACGACTGCGGGGTCTATGCGCGGGTGACGGTCGGCGGCCGGATTGCTCCGGGCGATACGGTGACTGTCCTCGACTGACCGAGGATCCGCGACAGCCATCGCTTCAGCAGCGTTCGTAGTGGCAACGGCGGGCGGTGCCGGTCCGGTGTGATGCTTCGGGGCACCCGCGGGTCGATTCCGAGGGCAATGAGGCGATCTGTGTCGTAGCAAGGTCCCATGCCGCAAGTCTGCCGCGCTCTCTTGCCAGGAACTGTCAGGAGCAGCAGGACAAATCCGCCGAATTCCGGTAGTTGCTGACACCGTTGTGGCAACAGTATGCGATACGATGTGAGATGCGTCGTGCTGATCGCCTTTTCCGGATTGTCGATGAACTGCGCCGTCGCCGCCGGGCAACCCGGGCGTCGGATCTGGCATCGCTGCTGGAGGTATCACCCCGGACGATCTACCGCGACATGACGGACCTGATGGCCAGCGGTGTGCCGATCGAAGGGTCTGCCGGCGTCGGATACATTCTGCGACCGGGCTACCATCTACCGCCGCTGATGTTCGATGCGGACGAGATCGAGGCGTTGACGCTCGGTTTGCGGATCGTCCAGAGCTGGACCGATCCGGCAATGGCCGAGGCGGCCGGCCGGGCGATCGATCGGGTCCGGGCGGCGGTACCGGATGAACTCGAGCGTCGGATTGGCGACCTCGCACTGTTCGCGCCACCCAGGCAGCATCTCGGAGCCGAATACCGCATCGATACCGGACCGTACCGACGGGCCATCCGTGATCGGCGCGTATTGGAGCTGCTGTACGAGGATGAGAACGGGCGCCGGTCAGAACGCCGGGTCCGGCCGCTTGGGCTGCTGTTCTACGGGCCGAAATGGCTGCTGGCGGCGTGGTGCGAACTGCGCGTCGACTTTCGCTCGTTCCGGCTGGACCGGGTGGCGGCGATGCAAACGCTCGACGAGCGATTCCGGCCGGAGCCCGGCCGGACGCTCGTCGAGTTCTTCGATCGTTGGATCGAGTAGCCGTCAGCTTGCGGCGACGGACCCTTCATCATCGTTCACCGCCGACGGCTTAACGCTGTCCTCGGTCTTTGGCGCCGCCTTGCGACGACGCGGCTTGCGCACCGGTTCGGCGTCAGCGCTTGGCACCGGCTCGACGGCTTCCGCTGCGTCGGCAACCGGAGAGGCTGCCTCCTTCGCCGCAGCGGCTGCCCGCGGACCCCGCGATGGCGTCAGACGAAGCGTCCGGCGGATTCCGTCCTCTTCAGGCTCGGCGCGTTGCGGCTGGGCCGCCGGGCTCGCTGCTGCTGTGGGTTCGACAGGAACCAACTGCGGCTGCGCGACCGTCGGCTCAGGCGCCCGGGTCACCGGCTGTTCGGCCTCGGAAGCAGGCGCTTCGGCAGGCTTCGGCTGAGAGATCGGCACGGATTCCGCGCGATCGTTCCGCGGGGTGAAATCGCTCTCGGCACGCGCTGGGCGCCGGTCGCCGCGATCCCGATCTCCGGCATTGCGATCATTCCGGTCGCGATCGCCGCCATTGCGGTCTCCGCTGTTCCGGTCGCCACCGTTTCGATCGCTGACATTGCGGTCTCGGTCACCTCGATCACGCTCGCCGCGTTCCCGGTTGAACCGGTCGCCCCGATCGCGATTGTTGCCGTCGCCTCCGCGATCGTTCTCGGCACGCTGACGGTCGCCACGATCGCGGTCGGAGGAATCGTCGCCGTTGCGATCATTCCTGTCGTCGCCACCGCTGTCGCGATCGTCGTCGTCCTGATCCCAGTCGCGGGAGCCGCCATTCTGGTTCGGTTGCTGGCCCCGGTTCTCACCGCCCTGGGCGTCCTGGAAGACACTCAGGATGCGGTAATAGTGCTCGGCGTGCTGGAAGTAGCTCTCGGCCAGTACCCGATCCCCGGACGCGGCAGCGTCACGCGCCAAGTTCAGGTACTTCTCATGAACCTGAGTGGCGTTGCCGCGGATCCGGACGTCGGGCCCGTTGCTGTCGAAGGTTTGGTTGCGGTTCGGCGTGTTCGATCGGCGATGATTGCCGCGACCGCGTCCACGCTTCTGGTGTGGCCCTTGTCTCATTCCTTCTCGCGAGTCCTATTGTCGTGGAACGAACCCATCGTCCGTTCCCGTCACTCGTAACCCTGTGTTGCAAGCGGCCCACACGTAAGCGGGCGGTCTGCAAGATCGATGGTCCGTCGAGTGAGTGGCCGCACCGGGCCCGCTGGCCTGCGATGCGTGAGAAAACAGTAGACCGAATTCCGGCCTATTCCAAGCATAAATGACGCAGGTCTAAGCCGCCATCACCAGTGTCATTCCATTTCAGAACCAAAGCACGCTCGATATTTCCCAAGTCCTTGCGTACTTCCTGGATGGCAAAGCCAACCCCGACCATCAGTGCTTCGACATCCCTGCGCTGTCCTGCCCCAAGTTCCAGGATCGCGATCCCTTGCGAGGCCATCAAGCGTGGCAGCACACCGGCCAAACCACGGTAAGCGTCAAGCCCGTCCGCGCCGCCCGACAGAGCGTCCCGCGGGTCGAAGCGGACAACCTCCGGGGCCAGCGCACTCAGCGTCGAGTCGTCTATGTAGGGCGGGTTCGACAGAATCAGATCCCCCTGGTCCTGCGGCAGTTCGTCCCAGCCGATCGTCTGAAACCCGGCACGCCCGGACAGCCCGTTGCGCACGGCGTTCGCCTGGGCGGTTTCGATCGCGCTGTGCGACCGATCTATCCCGAGACCGGTTGCGGTTGGAAACGCGGCAAGGGCAGCCAGCAGCAGGCAGCCGGTACCGGTGCCGAGGTCGATGATGCGGCGCGGCGGCTCGCGGTCTGCAAACGCGGCCAGTGCCGCCTCTATCAGGGTTTCGGTATCCGCGCGGGGATCCAGGGTATCGGGTCCGACGATCAGATCGAGCGTCCAGAATGCGCGCCTCCCAAGGATCCGGGATACCGGTTCGCGGCCCAGCCGGCGTGCCAGCAATGTCTCGAAGCGAGCGCGTTCAGCTGGTGTGACCGGGCCCGACTCGTGCGGCCAGACCTCACGCTCCATCGCTTCGCCCAGCAGAAGCCGGGCATCGATCCGCGCGCTGTCGATGCCGCAGGCGCGCAGGCGGCGGGCGGCGTCGCGCAGCAGGTCGGCCACGCTGGTCACGTCAGAGTCGCCAGCCGCTCGGCCTCGTCCTCGGCGATCAGGGCGTCGACGATCTCGTCGAGCGCCTCGCCGGTCATGACCTTGTCAATCTTGTAGAGCGTCAGGTTGATCCTGTGATCGGTGACCCGGCCCTGCGGGAAGTTGTAGGTGCGAATACGCTCCGACCGGTCGCCGGAGCCGATCTGGCTTTTGCGGTCGGCGGCGCGCGCGCTGTCGCGCCGGGTGCGCTCCTGGTCGAACAGCCGGGCCCGCAGGATCTTCATCGCCTTGGCGCGGTTCTTGTGCTGGGATTTCTCGTCCTGCTGGGTGACGACGACACCGGTGGGCAGGTGGGTGATGCGCACCGCGCTGTCGGTGGTGTTGACGTGCTGGCCGCCGGCGCCGCTGGAGCGGTAGACGTCGACCCGCAGATCCTTCTCGTCGATCGCGATGTCCACCTCCTCGGCTTCGGGCAGCACGGCGACGGTGGCGGCCGAGGTGTGAATCCGCCCCTGGGACTCCGTGACGGGCACGCGCTGCACTCGATGAACACCGGATTCGAACTTCAGATGGGCGAACACCGACTGTCCGCTGATCGTGGCGATGGCTTCCTTGTAGCCGCCGATTTCGTTCTCCGAGACCTCCATTGTCTCAAAGCGCCAGCCGCGCCCCTGGGCGTAGCGCTGGTACATGGCAAACAGGTCGGCGGCGAACAGGGCGGCCTCGTCGCCGCCTGTTCCGGCCCGGACCTCCAGAATGGCGTTGCGGGCATCGGCCTCGTCGCGCGGCAGCAGGTGGAGCATCATTGCCCGCTCCAGCTCAGGCAGCCTGGCCTCGATGGCCGCAGCCTCCTCCTCGGCCAGTTCCCGCATCTCACCATCGGACTCCTCGGCCAGAGCCTGGGCATCCGCCAACTCGGCCCGGGTCCGGCGCAACAGCGCCACGGTTTCGACGACGGGTGTCAGCTCGGCCAGTTCCTTCGACAGCCGCTGGAAGTCGGACTGGACGAAGCCGTCCGGGCTTGCCAAACGGGCTTCGAGCTCCAGGGCGCGGGTCAGCACCCGGTCGAGCTTTTCATCGAGGCTCACGTGTCGTCTCCTTTCGGCGCGCCATCCATGCCGAACATTTCGTTGATGAGCGTCAAGATGTCGTTGTCCAGCCGTCCGGCGGCAGCGCGCCGACGCAGAGCCTCGCTGGGAGCGTGCAACAGCCGTCCGGCAATCCGCCGGGCGATGGCGGCGGCTTCCGGGCTGTCGCCCGCCGCAGTCAGGGCCAGCGCTTCCACATGGGCGCGCAGCCGCGCAATGTCCGCGCCCGCGTCGCGCACCGACTGCAGATGGTCGAATCGCACCACGGCTTCTTCGACGAGGGCTTCGGCCCTGGCCGCTTCCGCCTCCCGGCCGGCCCGGCCCTCGTGGGTGACCCTCTCCAGGTCGGCGACGTCATAGACATAAGCCTCGTCCAGGCGATGCACGGCCGGCTCGATGTCGCCCGGTACCGCAAGGTCGAGCAGGAAGACCGGCCGCCGCCGCCGGCGGCGCAGCACGGCCTGCATCATCTCGGCAGTGATCAGGTATCGGCCGATGCCAAGGCCCGCGATGACCACATCGGCACGATCCAGGGCATCGGCAAGGTCGCCCATGGGGCCGTGGTGGGCCTCCAACTCGGCGGCGGTGACCGCCGCGCGCTTGCGAAACAGGTCGAGGACCGTCAGGTCGCGAAGCCCGACGGCGCGCAACTGGCGTGCGATCATCAGGCTCAATTCGTCACCGCCGATGACCAGGGCGGAGCGGCCGTCGAGGGCGCCATGCAGGTCGTGTATCCTGGCCACCGCCGCCGTCGCGAGGGACACGGCCCCTTCACCGATCCGGGTCTCGGTTCGGACCCTCTTGGCGATCGCGTAGGCGGCCTGGAGGATCCGGTCGATCGCTGGACCGTCGGCGTTGAGATCCTTCGACAGGCGCTGGGCCGCCTTGACCTGGCCGAGAACCTGAGGCTCGCCGACGATCTGGCTGTCGAGGGCACTGGCGACGCGAAAGACATGGCGCACGGCGTCGCTGCCGTCGTGACGGTAGAGATGGGGGATCAGTTGCTCGCCGCGCAGCCCGATGGGACCGCCGAGTGCCGTGGCGACGGTCATCGGCGCCATGTCGCCGTCGCGGAACGCCGCGGTTACCTCCACCCGATCGCAGGTCGACAGCACGATGGCCTCGCGGACCCCGCGAATGCGCAGAGTGCCGATGACGGCGGCCACTTCGGAATCATCGACATACAGCCGCTCGCGCAGGCTGTCCGGGCAGGTCCGGTGGCTGAGCCCGATCACGGAGATCGGCGCATTTCCGGCCGTCATGGCCGTCTCCCCGCTAACGCAAGCGGGCGAGGCTCTCCTCGATCCGGTCGAGAGGGACCTCGTCCTGCGCCCCGGCATCGAGGTCGCGAAGCTGCACCATCCCGCGTGCCAGCTCATCCTCGCCCAGGATTACTGCGGCGCGTGCGCTGAGTTTGGTCGCGCGCTTGAGTCGCTTGCCGAGATTGCCGGAATAGCCGTGCTCGATCGTAAAGCCGGCGCGCCGCAGACGGTGCGACAGCCTCAGGGCCTCCGTCTCGCCATTGGGCCCGACCGGAACGATCGCGATCGGCCGAACCGGGTCGGCAATGCCTTCGGCCAAAAGCGACAGACGCTCGATGCCGGCCGCCCAGCCGACGCCGGGAATGGCCGGGCCGCCGAGTGTCTCGACAAGGCCGTCGTAGCGGCCACCCGCCATCACCGTGCCCTGGGCACCGAGGGCGTCGGTCACGAACTCGAACGCCGTGTGGCAGTAGTAGTCGAACCCGCGCACCAGGTGCGGATTCCGCACGAACCGGACACCGAGGGCATCGAGGCCTTGGGTGACAGCCCCGAAGAAATCCTTGGAGGCGGCGTTCAGGTGATCGTCGAAGCTTGGCGCATCCTTGATCAGGCGACGGTCGCCTTCGTCCTTGCTGTCGAGGATGCGCAGCGGGTTGACTTCAAGCCGCCGCAGGCTGTCCTCGGACAGGGCGTCGCGGTGACCGCTGAAATACTCCACCAGGGCACCCCGGTAGGCACGCCGGCTCTCGGTGTCGCCCAGGGTATTCAGCTCGAGCGTCGTGCGATCAAGCACCCCGATCGCATCCAGGATGTCGGCACCACAGGCGATGACCTCGATGTCGGCCTGCGGCTCGGCGGCACCCAGCAGCTCGATGCCGATCTGGTGGAACTGCCGCATGCGTCCCTTCTGCGGACGCTCGTACCGGAACATCGGACCCTGGTAGTAGAACTTTGCCGGCAGGCTCTGGGTCAGGCCGCCGGATATCAACGCCCGGCAGACGCTGGCGGTCCCCTCCGGACGCAGCGTCAGCTGCTCGCCGCCGCGATCGGTGAAGGTGTACATCTCCTTCGTGACCACGTCGGTCGCTTCGCCGAGCGGCCGCTCGAACACCTCGGTGAACTCGAAGATCGGTGTCTCGATCTCGCCGAAGCCATAGCGTCCGGAAACGCTCAGCCCGGTCTCGACGATATGGCGGTGCCGCCGCGCTTCCTCGGGCAGGAGATCGTGTGTACCGCGGACCGGTTGCAGCTTCGCCAAATCAGGAACTCCCGTGCTTCATTCCGCAGCCGCGACCGCGGCCATCTCCGCCTCAATGTCGGCGGCCTTCTTCTCGATCAGTTCGACCATGTGATCGACCACGCTCGCGTTCTTCAGTCGATGGTCGGGCTGCCCGGCGATATAGACCATGTGCGTGCCGTTGCCACCGCCGGTGATTCCGATGTCGGTCTCCCGCGCCTCGCCGGGGCCGTTCACCACGCAGCCGATCACCGACACCGTCATCGGGGTGGTGATGTGGGCCAGCCGCTCCTCCAGGACCTGGACGGTCGAGATCACGTCGAACTGCTGGCGGGCACAGGACGGACAGGAGATTACGTTGACCCCGCGGTGACGCAGGTTCAGCGACTTCAGGATGTCGAATCCGACCCGGACTTCCTCCTCCGGGGCCGCGGACAGCGATACCCGGATAGTGTCGCCGATACCCGACCACAGCAGCATGCCCATGCCGATCGACGACTTGACCGTGCCGACCCGCTGGGCGCCGGCCTCGGTGATACCAAGGTGCAGCGGGTAGTCGCAGGCATCCGCCAGACCCTGGTAGGCGGCGACCGCCAGGAACACGTCCGATGCCTTCACGCTGATCTTGAACTCGAAGAAATCGTTGTCCTCGAGGATCCGGGCGTGATCGAGCGCGCTTTCGACCATCGCCTCGGGGCATGGCTCCCCATACTTCTCCAGCAGATGCTTTTCCAGGCTGCCGGCGTTGACGCCGATCCGCATGGAACAGCCGTGGTCCTTGGCTGCCTGCACGACATCGCGCACCCGGGAGGCCGAGCCGATGTTGCCTGGGTTGATGCGCAGGCAGGCGGCACCGTTCTCGGCGGCTTCGATGGCGCGTTTGTAGTGGAAATGGATGTCGGCGACGATCGGCACCGACACCTGCGGGACGATCTGTTTCAGCGCCGCCGACGACTCTTCGTCGGGGCAGGACACCCGGACGATGTCAACGCCGGCGGCTTCGGCCCGCTGGATCTGTGCAACCGTGGCCGCAACGTCGGTGGTCAGCGTGTTGGTCATGGTCTGCACGGTGATCGGGGCGCCGCCGCCGACCGGAACCGGGCCAACGTGAATGCGCCGGGACTGGCGGCGTTGGATGTCACGGTATGGGCGGATGCTCATCTGGAGCCTCGCAAGGTCGCAGCTTAGGGGGCCGGGTTACGCCGGCCAGACAATATCGAGCGGGTTATAGCGAAAGCGGCAGGGCGGCGGAAGCCGCCCCCGGCTTCAGCGGGTGGCGCTGGCTGCGGTTCCGGCGGCCAGGCGCGCCGGGTCGAGCGTAATGTTGCGGACGACGTCCCCAAAACCGCCGAGGCGCGGTGCCGGAACCCCATCCACCAGAATGTCCAGGGCGCCCGCGTTTCCAGTCGCCAGCTTCAAGCCGGCCTTGCTGGGAACCCGGTAGATGTCACCCTCGCGCAGCACCCGGGTGAACAGCGCGGTCCCCTCGGAATCGCGGACCTGCACCCAACTGTCGCCGGTCGCGCGGATCATGATGCGATCGATCGGACCGGCGGTGGTCCGGTCGACCGGGACGGCGGCTTCCGACGCGCCGATCAGACCGGCGATCCGGGGGGCTGCGGGTACGTCGGGCTCGACAGGGGCCGACGTCCGAACCTGCGGTGGCGCCGATGTCTCAGGCGGTGTGACGACCGCCGACTGGCGAGCCGCGCTGGTCGGTTCCGGAAGGGCGGTCACGTCCGGCGTGTCGTCGGACGCGGCAACCGTCGTCTCGGCCGGTACCGGCGCACCGGGTGCCTGGGCGGTTGCAGTTGTAGACCCACCACGTGAAGGCGGTGGCTCCACCGCAACGGCCGGTGCGGGCGCGGTGAGGGTTGGATTGGGCGCTACCCCGGGCGCGGAGCCCGCTTGAGGGGCTGTGATTAATGGCGCGGACGCAGGCTCGGCAGGTTTCGCGATGACCGGGGTCGTGGCAGGGCTGGTTGCCTGTGGAGCGACGGACTGCGGCGGTACGCTCGGGCTGGCAGGTGTTGCGGTGCCGGCTGATCCGGCTGGCGGCAGTTCCACTCCGGTCGGGTTGGCGTCGGCGTAGGTGCCCGTGGTGCCACGCGGCGCCGGTACGGCTGCACCTGACGTCTGCTTGCCCGCCGAGACCGGCAAGGACGGGGCCTCGCCCTCGATGAGCTGTGCCAGGCGCTCCGGCACCAGGGGCACCAGATCGTGCAGGCTGCCATCGCGTTCGGATACCCAGTACCAGCCTCCGTAGGCGCCACCGGCCAGCAACAGGGCGACCAGCATCACGGCCACACCGGGAACGCGACCTTCGGGTGCCGGCGACGGGAACACCAACTCGGTTCGGGAGTTCAGCCCGGCGGCTTCCTCCTTGAAGCGCCGCACGGAGACCTCCGGATCAAGACCGAGAAATCCCGCATAGGTCCGAACATAGCCGATGGCGTAGGTGACCCCCGGCAACGCGTCCGGGCGACCTTCCTCCAACGCCGAAAGGAAGTTGCTGCGGATGCGCAGATGCGCTGCCACGTCCGAGATCTCGAGGCCGGCAGCCTCACGGGCTCGGCGAAGCTCCTCGCCGACCGGTATCGGTTGAGAGCCCATTCCCCGTTCCTCATTGGCGGGTGGTTCGAGGGGTCCCGTCGGTCCCCCCGTCCGACGCGCTGCGCCGAACGAAGGCACCGATTCGATATCCTTGAAGCGGATGCGTGAACGTTCCGACTTCAGTCCCATGATCCCTCGGGCCGAACGGCGGGCAGTTCAAACAACGCGAAGCCCCGCCTCTGCATCGCGCAATTATAACGCTTACATTAGTAAGTTACTTTGAACCTGCTGCGATATCAATAAGCTAATGCCGAGACTGACGACACGAGTTCAATTAGGTGTTGATGCCAATGCGTGTGTCGTCCCGTCAGAGAAGCGTCGCTCTGCGAGGTAGTTTTTCAGGTGATTTCGACGGCTCGAAGACGGTAATTTATTTAAAAACTCAAGGAATAAAGATAACTCACTGATATTCGTGTTTAAAATTGCTTCTTTCACTGGGCCGATCGAAACTGCGGACATCGACAGCGATCGGTATCCGAGGGCTGCCAGCACAAGTGCTTCGAGCGGTCGGCCTGCCATCTCGCCACAGACCGTCACCGGGATACCGGCCGCCGACCCGGCTTGTTGGATTCGCCGCAGCACATCCAGGAACACCGGGTCCAGTGAATCGTAGCGTCCGGCCATACGTTCACCGCCGCGATCGGCAGCGTAGAGGAACTGGTGCAGGTCGTTACTGCCGATCGACAGAAAGTCGGCCTCGCGGGCCAGCGATTCGATCGCCAGGACGATGGCCGGAACCTCGACCATCGCGCCGACGGCAACCGATTGCGGCGTTCTGACGCCCCGGGCTTCAGCGCGTTCCAACTCCAGGTCCAGAAAGCTTCGAGCGGTACGAAACTCCTCCACGGTAGTGACCATCGGCATCATCACGCGCAGCGTCCGTCCGTCGGCCGCCTGGATCAGCGCGCGCATCTGCTGGCGCAGAAGGGATGGGACGTCGAGTCCGATCCGCAGGGCCCGCCAGCCGAGCGCCGGATTCTCTTCCGGCTCGTGAGCGAATGATGGCAGCCGCTTGTCGCCACCGGCATCCAGAGTACGGAACGTGACGGGCTTGTCTCCGGCGCTGATGAGCACCTGCCGGTACAACGCGGTCTGAGCCTCGACGTCCGGATACTCGCGTCGGACCAGGAACGGAATCTCGGTGCGATACAGTCCGACGCCTTCGGCGCCGACCACTGGAACCTGCGCGACATCGATCAGCAGCCCGGCATTCATCAGCAGGGTCATCGCGATTCCATCGGGACTGATCGCGGGACGGTCGCGCAACGCGGCATAGTGCGCGCGTTCGGAGGTGCGTGCCGCAATGCTGGCGCGGAACAGGGCATGGGCGTCCTCGCCGGGCCGCACGAACACCTGGGCATGATTCCCGTCAACGATCAGGGGGTCGCCCGGCTCTACCTCGCCCAGCAGATTCGTCAGCCCCCCGACCACCGGAATGTCCAGCGCCCGTGCCACGATCGCGACATGCGCGGTGGCGGAACCTTCTTCTAACGCGACACCCTTCAGTCGGGTGGGGTCGTAGTCGAGGATTTCAGCGGGCCCGAGCGAGCGGGCAATGAGGATCCAGTCGCCTTCGGGCTCGGCCTCGCCAACCGGGTCGCTTTCCGGCGACAGGTGCTGCAGCAGGCGCAGCGCCACGTCCTCGAAGTCGGTAAGGCGCTCCCGGATATACGCATCCTCGACCCGAGCCATCCGGGCCCTGGTGTCGTCACGCACCCGCTGAACCGCAGCCTCGGCGGTCAGGCCGTCCAGGATGGCCTCGCGGATGCGGCCGATCCAGCCGGCATCGCTGGCGATAACCCGGTAGGTTTCAAGAACCTCGCGGTGTTCGCCGGCCGCGGCGAGCGCCGTGGAGTCGAGTAGCTTGTCGAGCGCGTCATGCATGGCCGAGTGCGCATCGTTCAGCCGACGCAGTTCATCGTCGGGATCCTCCGCCACCACCCGGCGAATGACGATACGCGGCCGGTGCAGTCGGGCGCGGCCGACCGCCATCCCCCCGGTGATCCGCGTGCCGGCGATCCGTACGGGCGTGCCCTCGCCGCGGTTCTGGGCAGAGCCGGGGATGTCGCCGCCCGAGATCATCTCGGCCAGCACCATCGCCAGGGTCTCCAGCGACTCGACCTCTTCCTCGGTGTACTCACGCGCCGTGGTGTGCTGGATGACCAGGACGCCATGGACCCGGTCCAGGCGCCGGATCGGCACCCCCATCAGGGAGTGGTAGATTTCCTCGCCGGTCTCCGGGAAGTAGGCGAACTTCGGGTGGTTCTGGGCGTCCGCCAGCGCGATCGAGCGCCCGGTCTCGGCGATGTGCCCGACCAGACCTTCACCGAAGCGCATTCGGGTTCGATACACCGCTTCGCGGTTCAGCCCCTCGGTGGCGCACAGTTCCAGCAGATTGCCGCTGCGCCTGACGTAGATCGAGCACACCTCGGCGCCGAGCGCGCCGGTGATCACCTTCACGGTGCTGTCGAGACGGTCCTGCGGGGTGCCGCCACCCGCCATCACGTCGCGCAGGTGACGCAACATCAACCGGGGGCCACCGCCCCTGCCGGCATCCCGGGAGGCGGAGGGCCCGGTCATCGGCTCAGCTGTCCGCGTCGGCGTCGAGACCGAAGGCGGTGTGCAGGGCGCGTACGGCGAGTTCGGTGTAGTCGTTGCCGATCAGCACGCTGACCTTGATTTCCGAGGTCGAGATCACCTGGATGTTGATGCTCTTGTCGGCAAGCGTCTGGAACATGGTCTTGGCGATGCCTGGCTGGCTGCGCATGCCCACCCCGACCACCGAGATCTTGCAGACGTTCGGGTCGGCGACCAACTCGGCATAGGCGAGGTCGGCCTGAAGCTTGTTCAGCACGTCGCTGGCGCGATCCAGGTCGGCCTGGCCGACGGTGAACGTCAGGTCGGTGGTCTGGCCGTCCTGGCTGACGTTCTGGACGATCATGTCGACGTTGACGGCGGCATCGGCGAGCGACCCGAAGATGGCGCCGGCGACGCCCGGCCGGTCCGGAACGCCGACCAGGGTGATCTTCGCCTCGTCCGGGCTGTAAGCGATGCCGGTGACGACTTGCTGTTCCACGATCTCATCCTCATCGACGACCAGGGTGCCGGGCACGTCGACGAAGCTCGACAGCACCTGCACGCGCACCCCATGTTGCATGGCCATGGCGACCGAACGGGTCTGCAATACCTTGGCCCCCTGGGAGGCCAGTTCCAGCATTTCTTCGTAGGTGATCCGGTCGATCTTGCGGGCCTTGGACACGATCCGCGGATCGGTGGTGTAGACCCCGTCGACGTCGGTGTAGATATCGCAACGATCGGCCTTCAGGGCGGCGGCCAGCGCCACGGCCGAGGTGTCCGAGCCGCCACGGCCCAGGGTGGTGATACGGGCATCCGGCCCGATCCCCTGGAAACCGGCCACCACGGCGACCTGGCCCTGCGCGAACCGCCGCTCCATTTCCTCGGTCTCGATCCGGTCGATCCGGGCCTTGCCGTGAATACCGTCGGTCCGGAACGGGATCTGCCAGCCGAGCCAGGAGCGGGCGTTGATGCCGATGTCCTGGAGCGCCAATGCCAGCAGCCCAACGGTGACCTGTTCCCCGGAGGCGACCACGACGTCGTACTCACGCGCGTCGTGCAGGCGCGCGATCGCGCTGGTCCAGCCGACGAGCTGGTTGGTCGTGCCGGACATCGCGGACACCACCACCGCCACTTCATGACCGGCGTCCACCTCGCGCTTGACGCGCTGGGCGACGTTCTTGATTCGCTCGACGTCGCCGACAGACGTACCGCCGAATTTCATCACGATGCGTGCCATCGCGGGATCCGTATTCGAGCCACAGGGACGTTGCGGCCGACCGTCGCGCTGGCTTGCCGGCCGCAAGCGGGCGTATCCATATTACGCACACGCGCTACGGGCAAGCGCTCCGCCCGCTTTCGCGAGGCCGAGGAGGACAAGATGATCGGATCGTTGCGCCGCAGCCTGAAGCGGAGAGCCGATACCGTGGTCGCACCGACGGTGGGGTCGGGGACAGTGGATGCCGCGGACATCGGCCGGTTTGCCAGGATGGCCGATCGCTGGTGGGATCCCGAGGGGCCGCATGGACCGCTGCATCGCTATGTTCCGGCGCGAATGGCGATCATCCGGGACGCGGCGATGACGGTAGCCCCCGAAAGCAAGGACAGCCGGCGGCCGATGGCCGGCCTGTCCGTGCTCGACATCGGATGCGGCGGCGGCCTGCTGTCTGAGCCGATGACCCGACTGGGCGCGGCGGTGACAGGCGTTGATGCCGACGCCGCGGGGATTGCCGCTGCGGTATCGCACGCTGCCGAGGTCGGCCTGGACATCGCCTATCGTGCGGGTGCTGCCGAGGATCTGGCCGCCGAGGGCCGGGCGTTCGACATGGTCGTGGCAAGCGAGGTCATCGAGCACGTCGCCGACCGCGAGGCGTTCGCAGATGCTCTGGCCGCCTTGGTTAGGCCGGGCGGGCTGCTGGTTCTGACGACCATCAACCGGACCCGGCGCTCCTATGCGATGGCCATCGTGGCCGCCGAGTATGTACTACGCTGGGTGCCGCGCGGGACCCACGACTGGGCGAAGTTTCCGACACCCGGGGAATTGCAGGCGCTGCTGGAGCCGCGTGGATTTGCCGTCGAGGCGCCGGTCGGGCTGGTCTACAGCATGGTCGAGGGAAGTTTCAGTCCGTCTTCCGACGACCGGGTGAACTATGCAGTGGTGGCCCGAAAACTCTGAAAAGGTATAGGACGGGGCGTCAGGCGTCGTCACGGATCCACGGCACCGATCCGAACTCGATGCCTTCGTCCTTCAGGCGCTCGGATTCCTCCGCCGTGGTTTCGCCGTAGATCCCATGGGCATCGGTTTCGCCGTAGTGAATCTTGCGGGCTTCATCGGCGAAGCGGTCGCCGACATAGTCGCAATTCTGTTCGACCATCTGGCGTACCGCGCGCAGCTTTTGTTTCAGTTCGGCGGCCTTCTGGGCGGCAGGGTGCATCGCCTGAACCTCGGCGGGAGCGGCGATCGCCACCTCGCGGCCCTTGGCTATGCTCGGCGCCATCAGGGCCTTGGTCACGTCCGCGGTTCCGCAGGCCGGGCATGCGAGCAGTCCCGATTCGCGCTGGGTTTCGAACGCATCGGCGTTGCGGAACCAGCCTTCGAACTCGTGGTCGTCGTTGCAGCGCAGGCGGTACAGGATCATCGTCGTCCATTCCATATCATCGGCTTAATATAGGCGTAACGCGGCGATGATCCAGCTATAGCCGTTCGCGGCAAGGAAGCCGATGCCCGAGAATTCCTCCGAACTAGCCCGACAGGACCGCGACCACCACCTGCACCCCTTCACCGATCCGCAGGTGCTGATCGACGACGGCGGCCCGACGGTGATCGTCCGGGGGCAGGGCTGCACGTTGTGGGACGAGGACGGGCGATCCTACCTCGACGCCCTGGCCGGGCTGTGGTGCGTGAACGTCGGATATGGCCGCGCCGAACTGGCGAAGGTGGCGGCCGACCAGATGGAGCGGCTCGCCTACTACAACACCTTCTTCAAGACCACGAGTCCTCCGACGGCGGCCCTGGCGGCACGGCTTGCGGCGTTGATGCCGCCGGGGCTCGACCGGGTGCTGTTCGCCAACTCCGGCTCCGAGGCGCTCGACAGCATCGTGCGGCTGTCCCGGCATTTCTGGGCGCTGCAGGGCAAACCGGACAAATGGGTGATGATCGGCCGGGAGGAAGGCTATCACGGCTCGACCCTGGCCACGATCAGCCTCGGGCAGATCTCGTCGATGCACGCCCAGGGCCGGTTGCCGCTGCCGGGCTTTTCCCACGTCAAGGCGCCATATGCGTTCCGCCACGCACCGGCCGCCGATCCGGCGGCCTTTGCCGAGACCGCGGCGGGCTGGGTCGACGCCAAGATCAGCGAGATCGGGCCGGAGCGGGTGGCGGCCGTGGTCATCGAACCGGTGCAGGGCGCCGGCGGCGTGATCATTCCGCCGCCCGGCCATCTGCTGCGAGTACAGGAGATCTGCCGCAAGCACGATGTGCTGTTCGTGCTGGACGAGGTGGTCAGCGCATTCGGCCGGCTGGGGGCGTGGTCGGCCGCCGAGCGTTTCGGTCTCAGCCCGGATTTCATGGCGCTCGCCAAGGGATTGTCCTCCGGCTACCAGCCGATCTCGGCGGTGATGATCGGCGAACGGGTCGCCCAGTCCCTGATCCAGGGCGGCGATCTGGCGCACGGGTTCACCTATTCGGGCCATCCTGTGGCAGCCGCGGTGGCGCTGGCCAACCTCGACATCCTGGCGCGCGAAGGGTTGGTCGAGCGGGTGCGCGACGATCTGGAGGGCTACTTTGCCGCTGCGTTGGGGCGCCTGGCCGACCACCCGCTGGTCGGTGAGGCCCGCTCGATCGGCCTGATCGGTGCGGTCGAACTGGTCCAGCAGCGCGAACCTCGGATCCCATTCGATCCGCCCGGGCTGGTCGCCGCGGTGATCCGCGACCAGATGCAGCAGCGCGGGATCATCCTGCGAGCGGTGCGCGATGCCTTGGTGATCGCGCCGCCGCTGGTGGTCACCCACGCCGAGATCGACCGCATCGTCGGAACCCTCGGGGACGTCCTCGACTTGGTCCGGCGCGAGCTCGGTCTGGTGGAGCAGGAACGCGAACTGGCCGCAGCGACCGCCGGCGGGCGGGCGCTGGACGGGTTGACCTGCCTTGTTACCGGCGCATCGCGCGGCATCGGTGCGGCGGTGGCCGAACGGTATGCGGCTGAGGGTGCGCGGGTGGTTCTGGCGGCCCGGTCACAGGTTGAGCTCGATGCCGTTGCCGGTCGGATCCGCGCCGCCGGCGGACAGGCCGCGACCTTGGCGATCGACCTGTCGGACCCAACGGCCGTCGAAGGGCTTGCGGGCCGACTCGCCGGAAAGCTCGGCGGTCTGGACGTGCTGGTCGCCAACCACGGCATGCTCGGCTCTTTGCTGCCGACGGCCGAGTTGGATGCTACGCTGTTCGACCGGGTGGTGGAGGTCAACGTGACATCGGCGTTTCGATTGCTCCGTGAGCTGGATCCTTTGATCAGGGCGTCGCGTTCCGGGCGGGTGTTGATGGTCAGCTCCGGTGCGGCCGAGGGCGAGCATGCGGACTGGTCGGCCTATGCCGCCAGCAAGGCTGCCCTGGAAGCCCTGGCACGCGCCTACGCCGCCGAAACCCGTGAGACGTCCGTGCGGGTCAATGTCATCGACCCCGGCGAAGTGCGCACCGGCATGCGGGCGTCGGCGTTTCCCAATGAGCGTCCCGAGCGCTTGCCGGAGCCGGCAGCGATTACCGATGCGTTCGTGCGGTTGGCGAGCCCGGCTTGCCAGTTCACCGGCGCGCGGGTGCCGGCCGAGACGCGAAAGGAGGGCGGCTGATGCCAGGGGAGTCGGACCGGACCGTCCTCCCGCCGTCGGGATGGGTGGTCAAGCACGGTGGAATGATCCCGCCCGGTGGCGAGGTTCTGGACGTCGCCTGCGGCTCCGGCCGCCACGGCCGGTTCTTCCGGAGCCTGGGCCACCCGGTGGTCATGCTGGACCGGGACATCAGCCAGGTCGCGGACATGGCGAGCGACGACGACGTCGAGATCGTGGCGCAGGACCTGGAGGGCGGGCGGCCATGGCCGTTAGCCGGGCGGCAGTTCGCCGGCGTCATCGTGGTCAACTACCTGCATCGGCCGATGCTGCCGGCGCTGGTCGCCTCGGTACAGCCGGGCGGTGCGCTGATCTATGACACCTTCGCCGTCGGCAACGAGGCCTATGGCTGGCCGTCCAACCCTGACTATCTCCTGCACCGCGAGGAACTGCTGATCGCGGTGCGCCCGGAGTTGGTGGTCATGGCGTTCGAGGACGTCGAGGAGACCGAACCCCGCCCGGCGGTGCGGCAGCGCATCATGGCCGTGCGGCCCAAGAGGTCGGTTTGAGCGGCCTGTCGCGAAACGGCTGACAGAGGACGATGGGCACGGGATCGGCACATGAGAATACGTATGCTGGGCGCTTACGCGATCGGTTGGTGACACCGACCTGCCGGGACTTCGTGCAGGCCTGGATGCGCTGGCGAGGGGACGCAGTGGCGCCGCGCCGTGGGATGATCGAGCTTGGTGACATCGCCCGCCACCTGCACTGGCTCAGCGTTCTTGAGGTCCGGTCCGCCGACGAGATGGTTTTCCGGCTGGTCGGTACCGCCATAAACAACACCCGCGGCCGCGAGCTGACCGGGACCAATCTGCGCGACTTGTCGCGACCGCAGGACTGGCCGCGCCGGTCGGCGATCAACGTCGAATTGGCCCGCTACCCGTGCGGCATCGCTTTCAAGGCGCTGTTCGAGTACAGCATCGGCCCGCCGGTCTACTCCGAGTACGTCTGCCTGCCGGTGTTCGCGGATGCGGACGACGCGCCGACCCAACTGTTCACCATCCGTCAGCCGGTCGAGGACGTGGTCCTGCGCCTGCCGCAGCTCGACCCGGTCTACAATCCGGTCGGCGACGACAATCGCTTCGTCGACCTTGGTGCAGGCGTGCCCGATCCGGCGATGCTGCCGGTCCCGCTCGATCCGCTGATCCTGTAGCGGTGCCGGGCTAGATGAACGAGGCTTCGCGGACCTGCGCGGAGCGCCTGCCGTCGGGGGTGTCGATCTCGACCGCCGTGCCGTCCTTCCAGTGCGTCATCCGGATCATGCCGATGGCAACGTTGGTCTTGAAATCCGGCGACCACGCAGCCGATGTGACCTCTCCGACGCGGTCGCTGCCGGCATGGATGGGCCACGGCCGCGTGCAGGCGGGGACCGGATCCCCGGCGATGGCGAGGCTCCGGATCTGGCGCACGGGCCCTTCGGAAGCGACCCGCAGCAAGGCATCGCGGCCGACGCAGCCGATCGCCGTCTGGGTGTCGCAGAACCGGCCGAGGCCGCACTCGTGAGGGGTATTGTCGCGTGTCATGTCGTTGCCATAGGACAGCAAACGCGCCTCGATCCGCTCGATCAGGTTGGGGCAGCCGGCCCGCACCTGCAGGTCATCACCGGCGGCCATCAGCGCGTCCCAGACCGCCTCGCCGATGTCGGAGCCAGTGACATAGATCTCGAACCCGCCTTGCTTGGAGTAGCCGGACCGGGCGACCGGCATCTCCCGACCCTTGAAGCTCAATAGGGCGAAGCGGAAGAACTTGATATTCCGCACCCCCTCGCCGAACACCCGGGCCATCAGTTCCTCGGCCCGCGGGCCCTGCACGGCCAGCGGCGCCACGTCCGGTTCGTTCACGTCGACATCGAGCCGGAACCCGTAGGCCAGACCCTTTGCCCAGAACAGCAGGTCGCTGTCGGCGATGGAGATGTAGAACTTCTCATCGGTGAACTTCAGCGCCACCGGGTCGTTCATCATCCCGCCGGTCTCGTCGACGATCGGCACGTAGTAGCACTGTCCCGGATTCATGCCGCGAAGGTCGCGCGGAGTCAGCATCTGCATGAGGCGGGCAGCGTCTGGGCCGCGGATCTCGATCTGACGCTCGCAGGCGACATCCCATACCTGAACGTGACGTTTCAGGTGGTGGTAGTCGGCCACGACGCTCTCGAACACCGTCGGCAGAAGCATGTGGTTGTAGACGGTGTACCCGCGGACGCCGGCTTCGGTGACCCGGCGGGTGAACGGGGTTTCCCGGGTGCGCCGGGAGATCGACAGAACCGGTGCCGACATGGTGCTGCTTCCTGTTGCCTTTCGGCCCCGTGGCCGGTTACCAACCCTGCCCAGCTTTTGGCCGGGTGAACAGCGGATTTCGGCCGGCCGGTCGGGACGGCGGGTGTGACAAGCCGCGTTCAGGCGACTATTGATCTCCGCCGACCAGTCCAACTTCGGCCAGGCGGCCGGAGCAAAGCGTTTCCAGCCAGCATCTAAGGTGCTCAGCATGCTCATTGTCGGGCTTCAGTGTGGTCACGATGCGTCCGTGGCGGTGGTGATGAACGGGCAGGTCCTCGTTCACCTGGAGCAGGAGCGCGTCACCCGCATTCGGCACGACGAAGTGATCGCGGTCGACCTGATCCACCAGGCGCTCGAGTATTGCGGCCTGACGGCAGCGGACGTGGATCTGTTTGCGTTGTGCACCACGCAACGGTTCGGCTACCAGTCGGACGATTCAACGCGGTTGCGCTTTGCATACGCCTGGGAGACCGCCGAGGCGCTCGGCGCCGACAAGTTCCGGCGAACGGTCTTCGACCGGGCGATCGAGATATCGAGGACCATCGAGAACCGGAACATTCGGGAGAACGGCCACTATCTTTACAATTCCGAATGGCCGGACATGGCCGATGTCTGGACGACCAGGCACGGGATGTTGCTGATCGACGAACTGAAGGAATCGATCATCAACGACATTTTCACGACACCAAGCCTCGCGACCGGTCATGTGCTGCCGATGACGGTCACCCTGGACGGCAAGGACTATCCGGCGGTCGGCGTGATGCACCAGCTGTCGCACGCGGCGGCGGCATTCTATCAGTCGAGCTTCGAGACGGCGGCGGTGTTTGCGCAGGACGTCGGAAACCCGGTCCGCAGCCGTAACAAGTATACCGGCGGAATGCTGTTCTATGGTGAAGGGCACCGCCTGATCCCGATCTGGACGGCACCGGTGGCGGCCGGGCTGATCTACAACAGATGCGCCGAGCTTCTGGAGCTTGGCGGCGCCGGTGGACCTGGAAAGCTGATGGGCCTGTCGGCCTATGGCGAGCCGGTGTTCTTTGACAGCCGGTTCATCGGCGATGTCGAGCCGTTGGCCGACCTTTACCTCAACCCGCAGCGCGACCCCGACTTCACCTACGCCTACGGATGGTTCGACGTGGTCGACCAGAAGGCCCGGCAACTCGACTATGCCCTGGACGGACCGGCTTTCGGGCCATTCGGCAAGGACCTTGCCGCTTCAGCGCAAAAGACCTTCGAATCCCTGGTCCTGTTCGTCGTGGAACGGCTGCGGGTCTTGTTGACCAGGGCCGGGCGGATGGGGCCGAACCTGTGCCTGAGCGGTGGGTGCGCGTTGAACTGCCCGACCAACAGCCGGATCGTCGAGGAGACGGCATTCTCTTCGGTCTTCGTTCCGCCGTCTTGCGACGATGGCGGCTTGTCGATCGGGGCATCGCTGTACGCCTACCACCATGTGCTGGGGCATGAACGGCGCGAGACCAACGACCCCACCCGCAGCATCGCCGCCCTGGGTCGCGGGCACACCGCGAAGGCGATTGCGCAGGCGGTCAGCCAGGCCGCCTCGGAATTCGAGGTTGAAACCGATGTCGATCTTGCCGAGCGTGCGGCCGCCGACCTTGCATCGGACAATGTGGTCGCGCTGTTCCAGGGGCGTGCCGAAAGTGGGCCGCGGGCGCTCGGCCACCGCTCGCTGCTCGCCGATCCGCGGAGGACCGAGAACTGGGCGAGGGTCAACGGGTTGAAGTCGCGCGAGCTGTGGCGGCCGTTCGCTCCGGCCTGCCTGTCGGAGAAGCTGCGCGACCATTTCGACGGCGGACCGCCGCACTCGCCGCACATGCTGTTCAACTACCGGGTCCGCTCGCAAACCCTCGGCGCGGTCACCCACGTCGACGGCTCGGCACGGGTCCAGACCGTGCAGCCGGCGAGCGGCGCGTTCCGTGACATCATTGAGGCGTTCGATCGTCAGACCGGGACACCGGTGGTCATGAACACCTCGCTGAACGGCCCGGGCGAGCCGATCGTGGAGACGCCGGAACACGCGCTCAACTTCCTGCGCCGAACCGAGACCGACGTGCTGTACCTGGAGAACAACCGCATCCGGAAGCGGTCTGCCTGAGCGGGCGCCGTCCACTCCGCCTGTCGGCAGACGCGTGCGGCTTGGCGGTGTTGCTCGAATGCGCCTCCACAGCGGTCATGGCACCCCGTATGGTCTCACCACACTGATGGGTCGCGAGCAGACGGAGCTACCATGAAGGCACGGGTGAAATGGGTGGAGGACCGCACGTTCGTTGGCGAGTCTGGCACCGGGCACAAGCTGGTTCTGGGGACGTCGCCGTCGCCAGGACAACCGACCCCGGGACCGAGCCCGATGGAACTGGTTCTGATCGGCACCGGGGGGTGCACCGCTTTCGACGTCGTTCAGATCCTGGAGAAGGGGCGGGAGGCGGTCGAGGATTGTGTCGTGGAACTCGAGGCCGAGCGTGCGGAAACCGAACCGAAGGTTTTCACCCGGATACACATGCACTTTGTGGTCAAGGGTCGGAATCTTGCGATCGCCAAGGTCGAGCGCGCGATCCAACTCTCGGCCGACAAGTACTGCTCCGCGTCGGCCATGCTCGCTCATACGGCGGTGATCACCCACGACTTCGAAGTCGTCGACTCAGCCGCACCCTAGCCGTTCAGGCTCAGGGTGTAGGAGAATCAGGTAAGCGGATCCCGCGTTCCGGGACCCGCCGCCCCGCTATTTTTTCCGCCGCCACGTCTCGACCCCCAGCACGGTCCCGCCGAGCGAGGTCCAGGTCCCGCTGAGCGAGCCGCTGGAATTCAGCGTATAGAGCGCGACACCGGGCCGCTCTCCCTCCTGCTGGTACACGACGGCCAGCGCTCCCTTCTGCAGGATGCCGGTACCGGTCTGCTGCTGACCCGCGATGGACCACATGACGTGGAAGACGTCGCCCGCGCGGACGACCTGCGCTTCGCCTTGGTATGCGCCCTGGCCGTTCGGATTACCGCCTTCCACGGCATAGCGACCGGAAATATCCTGGGCGTGGGATGCGGCGACCGGCAGCAGCAAGACGCAGGCGAGGCTCAGAAGAGATGCGAGCACACAACGCATGACGGCACTCCAAAACGTCTGCTGCCGATTTACGATGAACCGGCCCGGGAGGGACGGCCCACTCTCACCATTGCCGGTCCGCGCCGGCAACATGCCCGGGCAGGCAAGGCTCCGTGACCAAACAACGACTTTATCGAGATCCGCTATTCCATGGGCATTCCGCCCCTGCGCCGCGCAAGAATAGCCAGCCCTCAGCCTGAACGGAAGGTGGCACGGCGTGATTGTCGGATGGTGGTCAGCAGCCATCGTTCCATTGCGTATGGCAGGGCCAGGATACGCAGGAACTCTGTTGGCGGAGGCCGATGTGTAGTGAAAAGGTGGTGCCGCAGAAGGGACTCGAACCCCCGACCCTCGCATTACGAATGCGATGCTCTACCAGCTGAGCTACTGCGGCCCTGGAAAAGACGCGCCCTAGATACGGTTTGCGGGCCGCTGATGCAAGTGCGGTGCGTGCGGGCCGTGCAGATCAGTTGAGGGTCACGGCACCGATGCCCGGGAATACCACCGCCGAACGGCCGCCGGAGCGGCTGTCGTCACCGTTCAGCAACTGCTTCAACGGATCGGCGTCGCCGGAACGGTAGGCCTTCAGAGCGCCCTGGATCGCCTTGACGCGCGCCAAGCCGGCCTGCGCCGTCGCCAAGCGCTCGCTTGCCGCGCTTGACAGGCCGGCCCCGGCCCCTTCGACCCGACGGTAGATGCCGCTGGAGAGTCCGGTCAGGACCTGGTTGCGGGTCAGTTCCACCGACCGCCCTTCCAGGTCGACCACGCTGGTGTCGTCGGCGCGCACGACGCCCTCGCGGGCGACGCCGATCTCGATGCCGAGGCGCCGATAGGACGCGTAGGCGCTGTCACCCCGGCCGGCCTCGTCGGCGTATGCGACTTCCACACTGACTACCCGCAGCTGAACGAAGAAGCGATTTGAAGCGAGAGTGGCCGGGTCGAGCGACTTCTCGGCGGCCTGCAACGCCCGCTCGGCGGAGGCATCCGCCTCTTCCGTGGTCTGCACCGCCTCGAACACCGTTCGCAGCGCGTGGCGCAGGCGGTCCAGAAATCCGATGTCGTCGCGGCCATCGGGCTCAACGGTCAGGAACAGCCGATCGTCGGGCCGCGAATGACGAACGGTCGACAAGGCGGCGAGATCGATCGGCGGCGACGATGGCCTTACCGGACGGTTCGCTCCCGCCTCATCAACGGCGAGCGTTGTCCCGATGCTCTTGGAACTGACAGGAGCGAGCACGGCTCTGTCCCTTCTGGGCGGCAGGCTCCCCCACGGCACCTGCCTAGCGTATCCGGCGTTCTGTTCCGGATAGGACGAATTCTAGCCAAAAGTGTTTGGAGAGTCTTTACGAAAAATTAACCGCAATATCGATTCATCGTTGAGCGATCCGCGGACGGAGGCGATCGCTCACGCAGCCGGAGGCAGCGAAGGCGGCATTTCGACGACATCGACCTCAAGTTCGGCGACGTCATCGCTGCTGAGCACGCTGACACGCGGCGGCAAGGTCCAGGCCACCGTGTCGAACTCGCCGCAGTGGCCGCAAACCGCCGACCAGTCGGGCGCGACCGCGCCGCAACTTCCGCAGGTCCATGCCGGGTCGGCCGGGGCTGAACCGGAACGCTCCAGCCAAAGCCGGGCGGCCCGGTCGTCTCCGTGCTCAGCGTCCTCGAGCCGTGCCCGCAGGCGGCAGGCGCGCGCCGTCAGATCGGCGCCGGACAGCGCCTCCAACTGCACCCGGGCCTCGCCCCACAGTTCGGCATCGAGCGCCGCTTCGGCGATGGTCATGCGGCTTTCGGGATGGTCGGCCGCGTGATCGGCCAGGGCATGCAGCCGCTTGAAGCGGTCGATCGGGTTCGTTTCGGTAAGCAGACCGCGATACGCGTCCGCCAGGGCCGGATGCGGTGACTTCGGCCATGCCTCCTCGATCAGCCGCTGGCCTCGCTTGGCCTTGCCGGTTCGGCCGAGCAGTTCGGCCTCCAGTGCCAACGCCGGCACGAAACCCGGAACCGACTCGCGAGCCTTTCCGGCGAGCTCCAGCGCTTCGTCGATCTTGTCGGCGGCAAGCGCCTCGCGGGCCCGTTCGGTGAGCAACGCCGCGCGATGCCGCCGGCCATCCTCTTCCGGCACGATCCGGCGCTTGACCGCGTCGTACAGGGCAACCTGGGCGTCGAACCAGCGCCCCACCCGCGCACGACCGTACAACCGGGTGGTTGCCACCAACGGCGCATCGGGCCGCATGGCATAGGCTTCCTCGGCGAGTTCGAGTGACCGTGCCTCGTCGCCCCGTGCAAGTGCCTGCCGCAGCAACCCGACGATCCCGAGGAACGCGGTGTCTTCGTTGTCGCGCAGGGCGGCGAAATACCGTGCCGCTGCCTCGGTGTCGCCGTTCAGCGCCGCCGCCTGGGCCGACAGCAACCGGGTCAGGCTGGGGTCGCGCAGCAGGCGGTCGGCCTCACGGGCCTGGCGTCGGGCTTCTTCGGCGTCCCCGGCGGCAATTGCGGCAAGCCCGAGGGTCAGGGCGCGGAATCCAGCTTCCCGGCGCTGGTCGGCGCGGCGACGCATGGCGACCCAGGGAGCGCCGAGCGCGCTGGCGGCCATGCGCAGGCCGATGCCGGCCACCCAGATCACCGCGACCGCGACCGCCATGAACAGCGCGAACGGCATCTCCAGCCGCCAGCCGATCCAGTCGATCCGGATGTCACCGGGATTGCGGACCAGCCAGATCGCCAGCGCGACCAGGACGGCGAGGCGGATGATGTACAGGAACGAGCGGCGCACCGGATCAGCCCCCAGCCACGCCGGCCAGGGCCTTGGCCTGGATGGTCCGGACGGATGCGTCAACCGTGACGCGGGCCTCGGCATCGGCCAGCCAGCCGGCGGTCGCCTTGGCCGGATCGCCATCCAGTTTCCTGACCGCAGCGATCGCCGCGGTCAGGTCGCCGGCCGCCAAGGCCGTCTCTGCCTCTACCAGATAGGCGTCCAGACCCTCGGATTCCGCCGTGGCGGTTCGCCGGATGGTGACCAGCGAGGCGACACGGGTCAGCGCCTGCCCGATCACTCCTTCACCGGTTCCCACCACCGAGGCATCAACCGCGGCGGATGCGGTCCGGCCGAACCGCTCGCGCAGCACGGCCATCGAGGGAACGCCAGTGGCATGGGGGGCCAGGGTATCAAGGGCACCGGATACCTCCGGGTCGCCCGGTGCGGCGGCGCGCAACGCTCCCAGTTCGGCGTTGAAATCGGCGGACGTGGCCGATGTGGCGGCGAGTTGGTTGGCGGCCAGCAGGAACGCACCGGCCTTCTCCCGGCCGCTGCGGGTGTTCTCGAGAGCCTTGGCCAGTTCCTCCACGCGCCGCTGCATTTCATCAAGGCGACCCTGCGCGCTGGCCTGAAGGGTTTCCAGCCGAACCACGTCCTCGGCGCTCTTACGGACTTCGCCGTCGAGACTGCCTGACAGGTTGTCCAGGCGGGACTGCAGCGCATCCAGGCGTTCCGGAGCGACTGCCGGCGCCGCCGGTTCCTGCTCCAGCGCGCTGACCCGCCCGGTGAGACCCTGAAGACGCTCCGAGAGTTTTGCGGCCAGGGGACCGAGCCCCTCGGTGCCGCCGCTGGTGGCCAGCCCTTCCCGCACGATGGTGACTTCGTCGGCGACTGCGTTCAGCTTCCGGGTTGCCGCATCCAGACGGGCTTCCAGGGCGGTGATCGCGCCAGTGTCGGCGGTCGGCTCGACTGGCTTGCTCTCGACGGCCGCGAGGCGTTGCTCCAGGGCGTTCACCCGGTCGATCAACCGGTCGACGTCACCCGCCAGCGCCGGGTCGGCGGTGGTCGCCGGCGGTTCCGGCGCCTTGACGGTCGGCGTCGCCGCGGGGGCCGTGGTTTCGTTCGCGGCCGCCGGCTTCGACTCGGCCGGTGGCGTTTCAGTTGGCGCCGTGGCCATCCCGATCTCGGGCAGGGTGATGCCGATGCGCTGCGCCAGGGGGGCGACCTGGGCGCGCCACATCGGGTAGGTGGCGTATCCGGCCCCGACTGCCAGGACCACCAGAATGGCCAGCACCAGATACCGTCGCCCGCCGCCTGTGCGGGTCGGTGCAGGATTGGCGTCAGCATCGGACGGTTCGGCGGCGCGACCGTCGCGACTGCCGGCCATCAGGATGTCGTCGGCGGCATTGGCCGCGATGGTATCCGCAGAAACCGTCTCGGCGTCGGCAGCCCCTTCGCCCAACCGGATTGGCTCGGCATCGTCGGTCGGGGAAGCGGTGTCGCCCTTCGGCGTGTCGGCCATCGCAAGCTCCTGTCAGTCCGGATTGGACGAGATGGTATCGTCCAGCATCGCCAGCAAGTCATCGCGTGTCGGCCGCGCCGCCGTACGAATCGTCGCCCAAGGCAGCGTCTTGACGGTATCGGCTATCGGGGGTGACAGGCAATGGGCGGCCATCGTGGTCACCCGTCTGTCCAGCCCGGCGTCGAGCACCAGCCTAACAAACCGTTCCGCAGTTCGGGGGGAGAAAAACAATACGGCGTCCGCCGGCCGGTCCGTCAGGGCCCGCAAACCGGCGTCGGACAGACGGTCCACTGCTTCAGCCCTGTAGACGACGGCGCGTTCGACCGCGAAGCCCCGCTTGCCGAGTTCGGTCGTCAAATCCACCCGCACCTCGTCGCCGCTTGCCCACAGGATCGGACCGTTCTCGGGTTTCAACCGCGCTTGGATCAAATCGACCAGGGCGCCGCCGGTTCCCCGTGCGGCGGTCACCGGACTGAAGCCGACCGCCAAAGCTTGTTCTGCCGTGGCCTCGCCCACCGCAAACACCGGAACAGCGCGGCGGTCGGTCGCGGAGGCGAGACCGTCGACACCGTTGCGGCTGGTCACCGCGGCCGCCTGATACCGCTCGGCATCCTGGAGTTGGATGCCGGTCGACCGGATGACCAGCATCGGGGCGATCACCGCCTCGTGCCCGCGCCTCGTCAGGTCGATGGCCAGCGCTTCGGCCTCGGCCTGCGGGCGGGTGACCAGGACCCTGCAGGTCATCGCCGCACTCAACGGGCGAGGAAGTTGCGCCCGCAGCGGGCAAGGATCGCCTCGCCAACGGTTTGGCCCAGCGCTTCGGGGTCATCGGTGCCCGAGGTGTCCGCCGCGCCGTGGCTGCTCTGGCCGTCCAGGGAGAACACCGTGCCGGTCAAGGTCAATCGCGTGCCGCCGAGCGTGGCGTGCCCGGCGATCGGGGTGCGGCAGGAACCGTCGAGTGTCGCCAGCATGGCGCGCTCGGCGGTAACCCGCAGGCGGCTCGGCCGGTCGTCGAGAGCGGCGAGCCAGCCCCGGATCTCGGCATCGCGGGCCGAGGCCTCGCCGTCACGGCACTGGACGCCGATGGCGCCCTGGGAGACCGCTGGCAACATCTCGTCGACGCTGAGGATCCGCGTTGCCTTGTCGAGCATGCCGAGTCGGCTCAGTCCGGCGGCAGCCAGGAACGTGCCGGCAACCTCGCCCTCAGCCAGCTTGCGCAGCCGGGTTTCGACGTTGCCGCGGAACAGCACGACCTGCAAATCCGGCCGGCGGTTCAACACCTGGGCGGCCCGTCGGACCGAGGCGGTTCCGATCCTGGCACCCTGCGGCAGGTCGTCGATCCGGCCGGCAACCGGCGACAGCCACGCGTCGCGCGGATCCTCGCGCGGCAGCACGGCCACCAGCACAGAAGCGGGCGCGATGACCGTCTCCATGTCCTTCATCGAATGCACGGCGGCATCGATCTGGCCGGCCATCAGCGCCTGCTCGATCTCCTTGATGAACAGGCCCTTGCCGCCGATCTCGGCCAGCGGCCGGTCGCGCACCGCGTCACCGGTGGTGCGGATCTCCTGGATGGCGATGGCACCGGCGAGCTCCGGCCACGCGGCGACGAGCCGGTCGCGCACCTCGTGGGTCTGGCGCATGGCCAGCGGCGAACCACGCGACCCGAGAGTGAGGCGCGGCGGATTGGTCGACGAAGGGGCGTTGTTTGCGCTCATGCCCGCATCGTGTAGACGGAAGCGGCACGCACGAAAAGGGGGCGCCGTTGGACGCGCGACCGAAATCCGGCCCGGTCCTGGGCATCGAGACCAGCTGCGACGAGACCGCGGCGGCCGTTGTCGCACCGGACCGGCGCATCCTGTCGAACGTCGTGCTGTCGCAGCTCGACGAGCACCGGATCTACGGCGGGGTCGTGCCGGAAATCGCGGCGCGCGCGCATCTCGATCATCTTGACGCGGTGATCGCGCAGGCGATGTCGGACGCCAATCTGGGGTTTCCCGACCTCGCGGGGGTGGCCGCGACCGGCGGTCCAGGTCTGATCGGCGGGGTGCTGGTGGGGGCGACCACCGCCAAGGCAATCGCGATGGTCCACGACCTGGCGTTCATGGGGATCAACCACCTGGAAGGACACGCACTGACCGCGCGGCTGACCGATGGCATCGACTATCCCTATCTGCTGCTGCTGGTATCCGGCGGGCACTGCCAGTTGCTGGCGGTGGAGGGTGTCGGGCGGTATCGCCGGCTCGGCACCACCATCGACGACGCGGCCGGCGAAGCGTTCGACAAGACCGCAAAGCTGATGGGCCTCGGCTACCCGGGCGGACCGGCGCTGGAGCGGGCGGCCGAGCGCGGCGACGCCACCCGCTTTGATCTGCCACGCCCGATGGTCGGACGGCCGGGATGCGACTTCTCGTTCTCCGGGCTGAAGACCGCGGTGCGCCGACGGGTCGAGGAACTGGGCAACGGTCTGGACGACCGGGCCAAGTCCGACCTGGCAGCCAGCTTCCAGGTGGCGGTGGCGGCCTCGCTGGTCGACCGTTCCGGGCGGGCAATCGCGCTGTTCGAGGCCGAGCACGGCACCGGACGCGGTTTCGTGGTCGCCGGTGGCGTGGCAGCCAACAAGACGTTGCGGGCGGCGTTGGCCGGCTTGGCGGAGCGCCGCGGCATGGCTTTCGTCGCACCACCGCTGGCGCTGTGCACCGACAACGCCGCCATGATCGCCTGGGCCGGGCAGGAGCGGCTGGCGCTCGGCATGGTCGACGGTCTGGACTTCCGGCCGCGGCCGCGCTGGCCGCTGGATCCGGATGCGGCGCGGTCGATCGGCGCCGGGGCGGTGAAGGCATGACGGCCGACATCGCGATCCTCGGCGGCGGCGCCTGGGGACAGGCGTTGGCGATACTGGCCCGCCGCGCCGGGCAGCGTCCGACGCTATGGGCGCGGCAGCCGCGCAACCTGTCATTCGATGATTCCGGCATCGCGGTAACCGGCGAGTTGGCGGCGGTGCGGGCGTCGATCGTGCTGCTTGCGGTTCCGGCCAAGGCGGTGCGCCCGGTGGCGGCGGCGTGGACAGCGGCCGGGGGTTCAGGCGTGCTGGTGTCGTGCGCCAAGGGCTTCGATCCGGACAGCGGTCGGATGCTGTCCGACGTGCTGGCGTCCGACGCGCCAAGCAACCCCGTGGCGGTGCTGTCGGGCCCGACCTTCGCGGCCGAGGCGGTGCGCGGCGTGCCCACCGCCGCGACCGTCGCATGCAGCGACCAGGACGTCGCCGACCGGATCGCAGCGGCCGTCGGTTCGCCGACCTTCCGGCTGTACACCACCACCGACGTGATCGGGGTGGAGGCGGCCGGCGCTTTCAAGAACGTGCTGGCCATCGCCTGCGGCATCGCTGACGGCATGGCGCTCGGCGACAACGCACGCGCCGCCCTGATCACCCGCGGCCTTGCCGAGCTGGCGCGGTTGGCGGCGGGGCTGGGCGGGCGGGCCGAAACGGTGATGGGCCTCGCCGGGCTGGGCGACGTGGTGCTGACCTGCACCAGCGGCCAGTCGCGCAACTACGCTTTCGGACGCCGGTTGGGCGAGGGCCGCAGCATCGACGAGGCCCTGTCGGCCAGTGCCGGCGTGGTCGAGGGGGCGGCAACGGCGGCCAGCCTGCTGGCGCGCGGCCGGTCGCTGGGACTCGACTTGCCGGTGACCGAGGCGGTCGACGCGGTGCTGAACCGCGGCGCCGACCTGAAGGCGACCGCCGTGGGCTTGCTGGCGCGCCCGTCGCGGGGGGCCGAGACCGCCTGACCTTCCGCCGCCGCGCCCGATCGGCTAGCGTTCGGCGCAATCAAGGATCAGGAACCCGGAGAGACCGATGCTCTACGCCATCTACTGTATCGACAAGCCGAACTCGATGGATCTGCGGATGGCGCACCGCCCGGAGCACATCGCCTACCTCAAGTCCAAGGAAGACCAGATCCTGGTCGGCGGCGCGCAGCTGGCCGAGGACGGCGAGGCCATGCTCGGCTCGGTCCTGATCATCGACGCCGCCGACGAGAAGGCGGCAAAGGCCTTTGCCGACGGCGATCCGTTCGCCAAGGCCGGCCTGTTCGAGAGCGTGCGGATCACCCGCTGGCGCAAGGCGTTCTTCAATCCGGCCGTCGGTGCCTGAGGGAGGGCCGAAACATGGCGTACTGGCTGTTCAAGTCGGAACCGGGGGCGTGGTCGTGGGACGATCAGGTCGCCAAGGGCGAGGTGGGCGAGGGCTGGAACGGAGTCCGCAACTACCAGGCGGCCAACAACATGAAGGCCATGGTCGTCGGCGACCGCGGCTTCTTCTATCACTCGGTCGACGAGAAGCGGATCGTCGGCATCGTCGAGGTGATCGAGACCTACCACCCCGACCCGACCGACGAGTCCGGCCGGTTCGGCATGGTCACCATCAAGGCGGTCAAGCCGGTGAACAAGCCGGTCACCCTGGCCGACGTCAAGGCCGAGCCGCGGCTGGAAGGCTTCGCCCTGGTTCGCCAGTCGCGCCTGTCGGTGGTGCCGGTGACCGATGACCAGTGGGAACTGCTGTGCGGGATGGCCGAGACAAAGGGATGAGATAGGGACGCCGGCACACGCCAGGACGCGGCCGGCACCGGCCGACGACGACGATCCGATTGACGGAGTCGCCGTCGGCCCGCATTCGGAGCCGGTTTAGTAGTCCATACCGGCGCCGGCCATTGCGTCGGTCTTGTCCGCCTTGTCGGCGACCATCGCCTCCGTCGTGATCAGCAATCCGGCGATCGAGGCGGCACCCTGCAGAGCCAGGCGAACGACCTTGGCCGGGTCGATGATTCCCGCCTTCACCATGTCGACATACGAACCGGATTGCGCGTCGAATCCGTGGTTGGAGTCGCTCTGTTCCAGGAGCTTGCCGACGATGATCGAGCCGTCCGCGCCGGCGTTCACGAAGATCTGCCGGGCTGGCGCCTGCAACGCGCGTCGGACGATGTTGATGCCGGCCTTCTGGTCGTCATTCTCGGCCTTCAGGCTGCCGAGTTGCTTGCTCGCGTACAGCAACGTGACGCCGCCTCCGGCAACGATGCCTTCCTCGACCGCGGCCCGGGTAGCGTGCACCGCGTCGTCGACCCGGTCCTTGCGCTCCTTCAGTTCAACCTCGGTGGCACCGCCGACCCGGATGATGGCAACGCCGCCGGCCAGTTTGGCCACCCGCTCCTGCAGCTTTTCCTTGTCGTAGTCGGAGGTCGTTTCCTCGATCTGTTGTTTGATCTGGGCGATTCGCGCGGCGATTCCCGCTTTGTCGCCCGTGCCGTCGATCACCGTGGTCGTATCCTTGTCGATCACCACCCGTTTGGCGCGGCCGAGCATGTCCAGGTTCACGTTCTCAAGCTTGGTCCCGAGGTCTTCCGAGATCACCTGGCCACTGGTGAGAATGGCGATGTCCTCAAGCATCGCCTTGCGGCGATCGCCGAAGCCCGGCGCCTTGACGGCCGATACCTTGAGACCGCCGCGCAGCTTGTTGACCAACAGGGTGGCGAGCGCTTCACCTTCCACATCCACGGAGAGGATCAGCAGGGGCCGGCCCGACTGAACGACCGATTAGAGAAGCGGCAGCAGCGTCTGTAGGCCGGTC
>NZ_JAVJSX010000005.1:0-108875 GCF_040219215.1 Thalassobaculum sp. | reverse complement strand
CCGGCACCGAGCAACAGGAAACCGACCGCGTGCCGGACGATGAAGTCGGACACGCGGGAGAAAGGACGAGTGACGATGTCAGCCTCCGTTGAGCTTGCGGCGGGGGAGATACTTCCTCGGCACGCCGTCGACGTACCGGTCAGGCCAAAGGGTCTCCGGCTTCACGTCGAGGGCGTCGGCGATGAGGCGTTCCATCTCCGGCCACGCGACACGAAGGGCACGGGCGGCCGAATTCGGGTGATAGCCGTGCCGACGCGACACTTCGGCCAGCGACAGCCCTCGCCTCTGCAACTCGCCCTTGATGCGGATGGCGTCCCAAGCGGGATCATTTGGTTCTTGATCAAGAACGGACATTCGTGCATGATCCCCTCAGTGACGAACATCCGTACTTATACACGATAAAGTGTATTTTGTCCAGTCTGTTGGGCTGGGCGGAGTGTGTCCGCATGCAGGGCCTGGCTGAGCGGTTGCGGGAAGCGAGACACAGACTGGGTCTTACCCAGGCCGATCTCGCTGAACGTCTCGGAATCAAGTACCGCACGCTTCAGGACGGCGAGCGTGGGTTGTCACTGCCAGGAGCCAGAATCCTGGAGGCCTATGCACGGGAGAATGTGGACATCAATTGGCTGCTGACCGGCATTGCGGTTCGCACCGACGACGGTCGACAGGTGCGGGCGGAAGCTCCGACGCTGTTCGACAAACCAGCGATCCCGATCAAGGGTCGTCGATTCCGCATCCGCAGCCGGAGGCTGGTGAAAATCCCTCATATCGACCCGTTCAACCCGGACAATTACGACCCGAAGAACGCCGACAGCGTCCTCACCGTCGATCCGTCACGGCTTGTCGCCTACAACGTCGACTATGCCATTTTGGGTCGGGAAGACGCCGAACTTGCCACCACGACGGTGATCGACGAACGCATGAGCAACGGGCTCAAGAAGGGAACCCTGGTGCTGTTCGACACGTCGATGCGAGGAGAGCTTCCTGCCGGGAGGCTCGTCGTGCGGGAACGGGGGTCACTGGCCGTGTCCGCGAAGGTCTTTGGGCGACAAACCGAGGCCGTCATCGGCCGGGTAGTCTTCGCCTTAGAAAGCCCGTGAACGGTTGAAATCGATCCCAACGGCGGCCACGAAAGTTCACTGCTGAGGTTCGAATGGCAAATGCCAGAACCGGATTGAATCCATCTGGTGTGCCAAGTGAGGAATGCTGAAACCGTTACCGTACGTCCGATTGCTACCGCCGCCGGAATGCCCGGTGAGTGCATTTTGAACCTGAATAGGAATGCCGCTGTCTCGCATGAAATCGACGAAAAGATGCCGAAAGCTGTGAAATACCTTCCGGGAATCGACAATGCCGCGATCACGGAGGGACCGATGAAATCGCTTCTGAAACTGGTCCGAAAGCCGACCCTTCTTGTTCAAGACCAACCGGTCAAACAGTAACCGATCCGGTTGTCCCCTCGATTGAACATGATCGAGAAATCCAAGATCAACCAATCTCGAATGCACGGGGACCGGCCTGACCGACGAAACATTCTTAACGTTGCCTTCAATATCAAGATATGCGACGCCCTCGTGCTTCTTCACGGCTCCAACTGTGAGCTGAGCAAGCTCCTCCTGTCGGCACCCAGTGAAGTACGCCAAGATTGGAAGCCAGTAGTCCGCGTTGGCTGATCGTGCTGGATAGCCTGAACCGAAGATCATGCGGACGTCGTCGGCATCGAACGGCAACCGGCTCCGGTTGAGGTTTTTTTTGCCTTCAGCCTTCACACCCTCGGCCGGGTTATGCGTCATATAACGGTTCCTCTTCAGCCATTCGAACATCGCCGAAATACCAGCGAGGTTCTTGTTCACCGTTTGAGGCCGAAGGGTCTCGATGGTCGGCTGGTGCACACTCAGCTCGCACAACTCGCCAAACGACAGGTCCCGATGCTCTTTTCGTGGACGCGACGGGTAGGTCAGCAACCGGTCCCGGAAATCAAACATATGATCGGGCGTCACGTGACGGACGTCGCAGTCCTCCTCCATGAAAGCAATCAGCCGACCAATAGCAGTGTCCCAGTCCAGTCCAGTGCTGCGACGCACGCCCACCGCTTCTTTGTAGAGAGTCATCCCCTTGGAAAGGGGCACCGGGTCCGACCGCCCTTTCGGACGAGTCGACCCAGTCGCAATCTGAGGTCGCCGGTCGCTTCGCCGCACCGGTTCGGAATGGTCGTCCAGGACGTGGAGACACGCTGCTTTGAATCGCTTCATTGCCGAAGCGTCGCGTTCCAAGGGACCGCTCAACCCTGTCGTCTCGATATACTCCTCGAATAGCACCTCAGCACGACGGTCGGTCAGTGGCCCGAAGAGAATTCCAGGCTCAGTTTCGACGCACTCGACATCGACTCGACCGGACTCGATAAGCCAGTCAAACCATTTTCTGACATATCGGTTGATCTCATAGTCGTCGAACCCGTCACGCCCAATTGCCCGACCGAGCCACCTGTCGAAAGTCTCGGCATCCCAGTCATCGAACGGTGTACGAGCGAATCTGTCGAGAAGGCTTTTGAGGTGCTCGTTGTTGGGATGCTCGCTCGCAGCGAGAAGCATTTCCGCGACGAAGGCACCAACCTGATGGCTTCGGAGCTTTGCAAGGTTCCGATCTTTGGTATCGAGCGATTTGATGATCTCACGACGACCGAGCATCAGGCGAAGGTCGCCTGGAACCGCTCTGCGGTAGCGATAAACGCCTGTCTTGGGATGCTTGGATAGGCCGCTCATATCTAAGCGGTTTGTATCACCTGCTTGTATCACCCGGCAATCCCATATCCCCTTGAGCAGCAGGGGTTTATGAGTTTCAACGGGCTAGTAAAGCAGTGGCGGAGAGGGTGGGATTCGAACCCACGGTACGCTCACGCGCACAACGGTTTTCGAGACCGTCCCAATCGACCACTCTGGCACCTCTCCACAAGCTCCCGGTCGAGGGAGCCGGGAACCTAGTCAAAGCCGGATCGCGATGCAAGCGCCGATGCGGGCGGCTCCGCGGTTTCCGCCCGGCCGGGCGGCGAAGGACGATCCGCCGCAGCCTTGCCGGCGCCCCCTCGATTGACCCGACCGGGCGGCTGCGCCATGTAGCGCCGTGATGACGACACCCTCCCGCACGCTCGACCCGCTGGTCGGCAAGGCACTGCGCGCCCGGCCGTGGGTCGCCGCCTGGCTGCTGGCGACCGCCGCCATGGTGGCGGCCATGATCGTGATCGGCGGCATCACCCGACTGACCGAGAGCGGCCTGTCGATGGTCGAGTGGCAGCCGATGATGGGCTGGATCCCGCCGCTGTCGGAGACCGAGTGGCAGCGGGTGTTCGGCCTGTACAAGCTGACGCCGGAGTACCGGCTGCACAATTCGTGGATGGGCCTCGCCGACTTCAAGACCATCTTCTTCTGGGAATACCTGCACCGGGTGTGGGGCCGGCTGATCGGCGTGGTGTTCGCGCTGCCGTTCCTGGCGTTCCTGGCGACCGGCCGGATCGAGCGGTCGATGGCGCCGCGGCTGGCCACGCTGTTCGTGCTCGGGGCGATCCAGGGCGGCATCGGGTGGTGGATGGTGACCTCCGGCCTGGCCGACGAGCCGCGGGTCAGCCCGTACCGGCTGGCGGTGCACCTGTCGATGGCGTTCCTGATCCTCGGCCTGCTGGTCTGGGCCGCACTGGAACTGCTGGAGCGCGGCGCCGCCGAGCCGGTTCCCGAGGCGGCGCGGCGCGGCGCGACCCTGGTGCTGGGGCTGATCGCGCTGACCGTGGTCGCCGGCGCGTTCGTGGCCGGAACCGACGCCGGCTACGCCTACAACACCTTCCCGCTGATGGACGGCCGCCTGGTGCCGGACGGCTACTGGTCCGACGAGCTGGGCATCGCCAGCCTGTTCGAGTGGGTGCCGGCGGTGCAGTTCAACCACCGCTGGCTGGCGGTGGCAACGGCGGTCGTCACGCTCGCCTTCACCCACTGGGCGATGCGCCGCGCGCCGCAGGCCGCCCGCCCGCCGCTGCGCCTGGTGACCGTGGCGATCGTGGTGCAGGTCGCCCTCGGCATCGCCACCCTGCTGCTGGTGGTGCCGGTCTGGCTGGGCGCGCTGCACCAGGCGGGGGCGGTGGTCCTGTTCACCGGCGCGGTGTGGACGCGGTTCAGCCTGCGCCGAGGCTGAACGCCATGCGCGGCAGGACGCGGCCGGGGATCTCGGCAACCGGATGGTCGCCGATCCGGACCGCCCCGAGCCTCAGATAGAACGCCTCGGCATAGGGATCGGAGTTGAGCACGATGCGGGCCGCCCCGGCCCGACGCGCCCGCTCCGCCACCGCCAGGAACAGCCGCTTTCCCACCCCGCGGCCGATGGCCGGCGGATCGACCCACAGGTGGTCGAGTTCCGCGTCCCCGCCACGGGCGATCAGCACCGCAACCCCGTCCGCCACTCCGCCGGTCTCGTGCACCAGCACGCAGTGCGCGGCGATGTCCCCGGCGGTGATGACGATGGTGCGGCGGAACACCGCCATCAGGGCCTCGTCGTACGGCCAGTGGCCCTTGGCACGCACCGCCAGGGCGGTCAGGGCGGCGGCCTCCTCGGGCCGGGCCGGGCGGATGCGGGTCTCAGCCATCGCCCGATGTCCTCAGGAAGGCCCGGGTTTCGTCCACCGCCTCGGCCAGGCCGCAGCGCTTGACGACGACGCCCTCGGGGAACGCGCCGAGCAGGCGGCTCGGCATCATCGGGTCCAGCAGCACGAACACCCCCTGGTCGTCGGCCCGGCGCACCAGCCGGCCGAACGCCTGCTTGAGCCGCAGGCGGGTCAGCATGTCGGTGTAGACGTTGCCGCCGAACGCCGCGCGCCGGGCGCGGTACAGGATGTCCGGGCGCGGCCACGGCACCCGGTCGAACACGATCAGCCGCAGCGACCGGCCGGGAACGTCGACGCCGTCGCGCACCGCGTCGGTGCCCAGCAGGCAGGCCTCCTCCTCGGCCCGGAAGATGTCGACCAGGGTGGTGAGGTTCATGCCGTCGACGTGCTGGGCGTACAGCGGCAGGCCGGCGGCATCCAGGGCACCGGCGATGCGCTGGTGCACCGCGCGCAGCCGGGTGATCGCGGTGAACAGGCCGAGCGCCCCGCCGCCGGATGCCAGGAACAGCGAGCGGTAGGCCGCCGCCACCTGGTCCAGGTCGTCCTTGCGCACGTCCCCCACGATGAACACGCGGGTGTGCGCCGGGTAATCGAACGGCGAGGCCACCGCGGAGCGGATCGCCGGCAGCGGCAGGTGCGCCGCGCCGGTCCGGTTCTCGGCCGCCGCCCAGTCCGCGACCTCGTCGCCGGAGCCGTCGCGCAAGGTGGCCGAGGTGACCACCAGGCCGTGGGCGGCCTTGCCGACGGTGGCGGCGAACGGCACCGTCGGGTCGATCCAGTGGCGGTGCAGGCCGACGTCCAGGTCGCGCCCCTCGACCCGGTCGATCGCCATCCAGTCGACGTATTCCACGGGCGTCGCGTCGCTCAGGCTGCGCAGCATGGCGCGCCAGCCCTCGACCATCGCCTCGCCGCGCCGGGTCAGCGACCGCGCCACCGCCTCGATCCGCAGCCGGGTCCCGGTATCGAGGTCCTCGGCCTCGGCGTCGAGCTTGGCCAGCAACTCCCCGCGCAGGGCCAGCATCGGCCCGACCAGCCGCTTCAGGGCCCGGTCGAGCGCGTCGGCCACCTCGATCAGCCCGTCGACCGGCGGCTTGGCCTCGCATTCCAGGCCATACGGGCTCTTCGGGTCGCTGACGCGGGCGTAGATCTGCCGGCGCACCACCATCAGGAACGCTTCGGCCGCACCCTTCGGCTGCTCGTCGGCCAGCCGGTTGACCCAGCCGTCGCCCGGCAGGGCGCGGGCCGCCTCCTCGATGGCATCGACCATTTCCAGCGCCGCCGGGCGGTCGAACACCAGCTCCTCGACCCGCCGCCGCAGACCGCGGGTGCGGCCGGCCCGCCGCCCCTCGCCGCCGAGCAGCCAGCGCCGCAACTCGACCGTCTCCAGCGCCGACAGGTTGGCCGAGAACGCCCCGTCGGCGGCGTCGAAGACGTGATGGCCCTCGTCGAACACGTAGCGCGCCGGCACGTTGCCGTCGTCGACCCCGCCCATCGCCGCCTGGATCATCACCAGCGCGTGGTTCGCCACCACGACTCGCGCCCGCCGGGCGCGGCGCACCGACCGCTCGATGAAGCACTTGTGGTAGTGCGGGCAGGCTGCGTAGACGCACTCGCCGCGGCGGTCGGCCAGGCCCAGGGTCCGGCCGCGCCCCAGCAGGTCGCTCAGCCACGCCGGGAAGTCGCCGCCCTGCAGGTCGCCATCGCGGGTCGCCCGTGCCCAGCGTGCCATCAGGCCGAGCGCGGTGGCGTGCTGCGGCTGCATCGGCAGGGTACGGCTCGCCTCCTCCAGGTTCAGCAGGCACAGGTAGTTCTCGCGCCCCTTGCGGACCACGACCTTGAGGGCCTTCGCCACCGGGTCCGGGTACAGCCGGTCGAGCTCGCCATCGATCTGGTGCTGCAGGTTGCGGGTGTAGGTGGAGATCCACACCGCTCCCTCGTTCTTCTCGGCCCACACCGAGGCGGGCGCCAGGTAGCCGATGGTCTTGCCGACACCGGTGCCGGCCTCCGCGAGCACCACCGTCGGCTCGTCCTCGCGCTCACGCGGCCGGAACGCGGCGGCGACGGCGGCGGCGTAGTCGGCCTGGGACGGCCGTGCCTCGGAGCCGGTTCCCAGGATCTCCGACAGGCGGCGGCGTGCCTCGTCCTCGCTCACCGGCTCGTGCCCGGCCGGCGGCGGCGGCGCGTGCTCCGACCATTCCGCCAGGTCGCGCCAGACCTCCAGTCCGGACGGCCGGATCGGCGCCGGCGGACCGGGATCGGGCTCCCCCAGCACGCTCAGCACCAGCCGGCCCCAGGGCCAGCCGCCGTCGTGCATGGCCCGGGCAATCGGCCGGGCCCAGCGGTCGCGCTGTCCCAATGCCTCGCGCTCCGGCAGTTCCGCCAGCAGCGCGTCGGCCACCTGGAGAAGCGTGTCCGGGGCCGCCTCCAGGCAGCCCGGCGGGGGCAGACCGACCGCCTCGGCCAGACCGCGCGGCGTCGGCAGGCAGAACGTCGCCGGCCGCACGAAGGCGAACAGCTCCAGGACATCCATTGCCTCGATCGAATCGACACCCAGCCGACGGGCGACCGAGCGCGCGTGACAGACCACCGGCGGCGCGTCGTGCGCCCACACCGCCGCCCGGCCGGAAGCCACCCGTTCGACCTTTCCGTCGCCGTGCCGCCACGCCGCCCCGACCGGGGTGGCGTGCAAGGCCGGCAGCCCGGCGAGGACAGAGGCGATTGAGGAGCGCATGTTTGCGGTGTAGCAGTGGAGTCCGGGCTTTGAAAGCCGGCCCCGCACCCCCAGATTGGGTCGACCCCGCCGACCCGGAGCGCGACACCCGATGCCCGATGCCGTCCACGCCGCCGAGACGATTCGCGCCCTGGAATCCGATCTGATCGAGCTGGCGCTGCGCCGTGCCCCGGTCGACGCGATCGTCGAGCGGGTGGCCGGCGCGCTGTGCGAGGCCGGCGTGCAGGTCAACCAGATCCGACTGGCGGCCCGTACCCTGCACCCGGCGATCGACGCCATCGCGGTGTCGTGGTCGTCCAAGACCGGCATCGACATCGGGGTGTTCCGCCACGCCGAGGCCGGGGGCGATGACTGGCTGCGCAGCCCGCTGCGCTACATGATCGATACCAGGACCCTGCGGATGCGCCGCCGCCTTTCCGATCCTGCGCAGCGCGCAGACTATCCGGTGTTTGAAAACATGGCGGCGGCCGGCATCACCGACTATCTCGCCCATCTCTTCATCTTCGGCGATCCAGATGCCACCCGCCGGGACGGCCTGATCGTAAGGTGGATGACCCACCACGCCGACGGGTTCCGCGACTCCGACCTGGCGATCCTCGACCGGATCGGAGCACGCGTGGCCGCCGCGATCCTGCCCGGCCTGGAGCACTCGATCGCAGGCAATCTGCTGGAGGCCTATGTCGGCGCGCGCTCGGGCGCGCAGGTGCTGGAAGGCACCATCCAGACCGGCGAAACCCAGGCGATGGACGCGGTGATCGTGGTGGTCGACCTCGCCGGATTCACCGCCGCCAGCGACGCGGTACCCGGCGACCGCCTGGTAGACCTGCTCGACCGGCACCTGGAAGCCATGGTGCCGCCGATGACCGCGCATGGCGGGGAGATCCTGGCGTTTCTCGGCGACGGCTTCCTGGCAGCCTTCGAGCTGGGAGCCGACGCCCGGCGCGCCTGCGTGTCGGCGCTGGACGCCGCGACCGAGGCCATCGACGGAGTCACTGCATTGGCCTCGACCCTGTCGGCCGAGGGGCTGCCGGCGCTGCCCCTGGAGGCGGCCCTGCACGTCGGAACCGTGCGCTACGGCAACGTCGGCGCCGGCGGGCGGCAGGCGTTCACGGTGATCGGACCGGCGGTCAACGCGGCGTCGCGGATCGAGGCGCTGTGCCGGCCGCTCGGCCACCGTCTGCTGACCTCCCAGGCGTTCGCCGAGACCAGCGGCGACCCGCGCCTGCGCCCGGTCGGCGACCATCCGATCCGCGGTATTGCCGAGCCGATGACGCTGTACGCCCTGAAGTGAGCCGGCACCGCATTTCCCGATTGCGGCTTGTCGCGAACAGAGCAACGATCGTACGGAGCAAGGGCCCACGGAGGCGGCTATGGCCAGGACGTTGGCGGTCGAGGACGGCACGGTGGTGTTCCGGCGTTCCGACGGCACGGTGCTGCCGCTGCATCCGCTCTGGCTGCGCGAACGCAGCCGCGAGTCGGACGAGTTCGATTCAGGGTGCCGACAGCGACTGTACGATCCCTGGCGGATAGAGACGGCGATCCGCATCGATGGGGTCGACACCCTCGACGACACCGTGGCCGAAGTGCGGTTCAGCGACGGGCGGGCGGTGCGCTTCCTGCTCGACTGGCTCGACGGCGAACTGGACCCCGCCGATGCCTTGCCGGCGAAAACGCCCTGGACCGCCGCCACCCATGCGCCAAACGTTGCCGTACTCCAGGCCCTGGACACCCCGGCCGGCATGACGATGTTCCTGGACGGCTTTCTTCGCACCGGGCTTGGTCTGATCCGAGAATGCGGCACCGAATCCGGATCGGTGCTGCGGGTGGCGGAGCGGTTCGGGCCGGTCCGGGTGACGAACTTCGGCGCGCTGTTCGAGGTCCGGACGACCGAAGCTCCCACCGACCTCGCCTACACCTCGCTGGCGCTGTACGCCCACACCGACAACCCATACCGCCGCCCCATCCCCGGCATCCAGTTCCTGAGCTGCCTGATCAATGATGCCGAGGGCGGGGAGTCGACCCTGGTTGATGGCCTCGCGGTCGCCCAGTCGCTCCGATCCGACGACCCCGACGCCTTCGCGGCGCTGACAACCACCGGCATCCGCTATCGCTACGACGGCGACGGCTCGGTGCTGGAAGACATCGGCCGCATGATCGAGGTCGACGAGGCCGGTGAGATCCAGCGCATCCGCTTCAACCCGCGGGTCGAGTATGTGCTGCCGGCACCGCCATCGGCACTGGCCGCGTTCTATCGGGCACGCGCCCTCTTCGGCGCCCGGCTGGGCGATCCGTCGTTCGAGATACGCCTGAAGCTCGAACCCGGCGATACGATCATGTTCGACAACCACCGCCTGGCGCACGGCCGCACCAGCTTCTCCGCTACCGGTCGTCGGCACCTGCAGGGCTGCTACATCGAGCACGACGGCCCGCAGAGCCTGTACCGCGCAGGGCGTTCAGCGGTGCGGTAGCACCGGTCAATCGCCGGCAATCAGGTCCGCGAACTCCGTCAGCGACCGGCGGATGCGCTTCTTGTTCCCGACGGTCGGCCGCGCCGCCAGCAGGGCGTTGAGGATCGCCTCCTCGGTCGCCTCGATGACCGCCCGGAACAGCCCGTCCAACGCATCCTCATGCAGCGACCGGCGCGAGCGCTCCGGATCGTCGGACATGACGTGCGGCAACGGTTCGGCGGTCGAGAACGCCAGCATGATGTCGCCGCTGCCGGAGCCGAAGTGGGTCCCGGTGCGCGCCAGCCCGGCCCCCGCCCGCACCGCCAGCCGCCGCAGCTGGCGGGCGTCGAGCGGCGCGTCCGTTGCAATGATCATGATGATCGAGCCGTGCTCGCGCCCGTCCCGCTGGTTTGACGCCTTCTCCGCCGCCAGCCTGTCGACCAGCCGCTGTCCGACCGGACGGCCGTCGACCCTCAGGTCCTCCATCCGGCCCATGTTGCAGAGGGTCAGCACGCCGGCCGTGTACTGGCGCGGCCCGCGCGTGACGACCCGGGACGCGGTGCCGATGCCGCCGGCGAGGCCATAGCAGCTCATCCCCGTCCCGGCCCCGACATTGCCCTCCACGACCGTGGGTGCGACCGACTGCAGCGCCCGCAGGACGTCGTCCTCGGAGACATGCAGGCCGCGGATGTCGTTCAGCCAGGCGCCGTCGTTGCACTCCATGACCACTGGGTTGACGGTTCCGGTGCTGGCACCGATCTCCGGGGTCTCGGCCAGCATGTGCCGGACCAGCGCGGTCGCCGCCGTCCCGACCGACAGGGTATTGGTCAGCACGATCGGGGTCTCCAGGGTGCCGAGCTCGGCCACCTGCATCAGCCCGATGCTCTTGCCGAAGCCGTTCAGCACGTGCGCGGCAGCCGGCAGCTTGTCGCGGAACGGATGGCCCGCATGGGTACGGATCGCCGTCACACCGGTTTGCACCGGCCCGTCGGACAACGTGGCGTGGCCGACGGCAACGCCGGCAACGTCGGTGATGGCGTTGGCCGGTCCGGTCGGCAGGGTGCCGATGGCGATGCCGAGGTCGCGCAGGCGGGGTTGGGCGCTCATCCATCGATCTCCATTGGTCATATGACTTCTGTCTAGCAGGCGATGGCCCGCGCTTCCACGACCCGCTAAGGTCCGTCGCGACGACCGAACGGGAGAACCGAGCATGACCGACCGCTACGCCGCCGATGCCCTGATCGCCTACACCGAAGCGCTGTTCGCGGCGGCCGGGCTCGACGCCGACAAGGCCGCCGTTGTGGCGCCGGTCATGGTCGAAGCCGACCTGATGGGCCACACCACCCACGGCCTGCAGCTGGCGCCACCCTATCTCGCGGCACTGGCCGACGGCAGCATGAAGGGCACCGGCCAGCCGGCGATCCTGACCGACCGCGGCCCGGTGGTGAGCTGGGACGGACGGCGCCTGTCCGGCGTGTGGCTGACCGCGACCGCCGTAGATCTCGCCGTCGAACGCGCCCGGCTGTACGGCACCGGCACAGTCTCGATCCGACGTTCGCACCACATCGCCTGCCTGGCCGCGTTCCTGCAGCGCGCGACCCGCCACGGCATGATGGTCACGCTGACCTGCTCCGACCCGTCAACCGCCAGCGTCGCGCCGTTCGGCGGGACCCGCGCGGTCTACACACCCGACCCGATCGCGGTCGGCATCCCGACCGGCGGCGACCCGATCCTGGTCGATATCTCCGCCTCGATCACCACCAACGGCCTGACGGGGCGGCTGCACAAGGAGGGTCGAAAGCTCGACCACCAGTGGGTGATCGACGCCGAGGGCAACCCCTCGACCGATCCGGCCGTGCTGTTCACCGACCCGCCGGGCACCATCCTGCCGGTCGGCGGGGTCGATCACGGTCACAAGGGCTACGGCTTGGCGTTGATCGTCGAAGCGCTGACCCAGGGCCTTGCCGGTCACGGCCGGGCCGACCCGGCGGAGGGCTGGGGCGCCGGCGTGCTGGTGCAGGTCTATGACCCGACTGCCTTCGCCGGAGTCGATGCGTTCACCCGGCAGACCGACTGGCTGGCCGACGCCTGCCGCACCAACCCGCCGGCCCCCGGAGTCGAGACGGTGCGCCTGCCGGGCGACGGCGCCCTGGCCCGCAAGCGGGCGGCGCTGAAGGACGGGGTGGCGCTGTATCCCGGCATCGTCGACGGGCTGAAGGCCTGGGCCGACAAGCTCGGCGTGACGCCGCCGTCGGCGCTGTAGCCGCTTCGAAACGATCGCAACGCCCGGGCAGAAACCATGACCCCCAGAATCGTGTTCGTCACCGACTTCCCCGATGCGGCCGATGCGGCGCGTGCGATGGCGCCGTCCGGATTCGAGCTGACCGTCGTGCCGGCCCGCAGCGCCGAGTACCGCGAGGCCATGGCGGGTGCGGAGTATCTGGTCGGCTTCGTCGACAGCCTGATCGACCGGGAACTCTTTCTAACCGGCCCGAAACTGCGGCTGGTGCAGTTGCTGAGCGCCGGATACGACCGGGCGGATCTGGATGCCGCCCGCGCCGCCGGGGTACCGGTCTGCAACAACGGCGGCGCCAATTCGGTCGCGGTGTCCGAGCACGCCGTGCTGCTGATGCTGGCGGTTTCGCGCCAGTTGGTGCGGCAGCATTTGAGCGTCGCGTCCGGCAACTGGCGCGGCAACCAGACACCGCGTGTGCATGAGCTGCGCGGCAAGACGCTCGGCATTGTGGGCCTCGGCACCATCGGCAAGAAGACCGCCCGACTGGCCCAGGCGTTCGGCATGAACGTGACCTACTACGACGTAGCCCGGCTGCCGGAGGATCAGGAAGACCTCCTGAATGTCCGGTTCCGCCTGCTGCGCGAGCTGCTGGGCGAAGCGGACGTGGTCTCGCTGCACACACCGCTGAACGATGCCACCCGCCACCTGATCGGCGCCACCGAGCTGGGCGCGATGAAGCCGTCCGCCATCCTGGTGAACACCGCCCGCGGCCCGGTGGTCGACGAGGCGGCGCTGCACACTGCACTAGCCGACGGCACCATCGCCGCCGCCGGCCTCGACGTGTTCGACCAGGAGCCGCCGCGCCCCGACAACCCGTTGTTCAGCCTCGACAACGTGATCCTGACCGCGCACTTGGCCGGGCCGACCTTCGAGAGCAACACCGCACGGGTGCGCAACGCCTTCGACAACGTCCAGAGGGTCGCCCGTGGCGAAACTCCGCTGTGGATCGTGCCGGAACTGGAAGACTGACCAGGCGCGGACCGCGGCGCCATCGACGGAGCCGGTCGCGATCTCGGGGGTTGTCGGGTGACACCCCACCTGCGGACCGACGCCCGATGCCATTCGATCCCATGACCCTGATTGCCCCGCTGCCCGGCGAAACCCTGGCGTCGGTGGCCGGCAAGTTGAGCCTGGCCGCGATCCTCGGCGCGATCATCGGCGCCGAGCGTGAGTACCGGCGGCAATCCGCGGGACTTCGGACCCACATGCTGATGTCGCTCGCCTCGGCGGCGTTCACGATGATCGCCTGGGGCATCTACACCGACATCCAGGGCCGGGACGGCTCGCCCAACGTCGACCCGATCCGCGCGGTCGAGGCGGTGACCGCCGGAATCGCCTTCCTCGGAGCGGGCGCGATCATCCAGAACCGGGAAGGCGTCCGCGGCCTCACCACCGGGGCCGGCATGTGGACGGCCGGTGCGATCGGCGTGGCGGTCGGCTGCGGCTACTACTCGATGGCGGTGACCCTGGTGGCGATCGCGATCGTCGTCCTCGCCGTGCTGAAATGGATGACCGACCGCGTCACCCGGGACGACGGCGCCTGATCCGGGTGGCGCCGGTTTCGCGCCGCACGTAACCCTTCTACTCGCGACGGACCCGGACTAGGCTTTGCCCGCGAACAGGAGGGCTGGATGCGGGTAATGGTCCTGGGCGGTGGCGTGGTCGGCGTCACCACGGCGTATCAACTGCTGAAGGACGGCCACGAGGTCGTGCTGGTCGAGCGGCGTTCCGGCGTGGCGGAGGAGACCAGTTGGGGCAACGCCGGGATGATCGCGCCCGGCCATTCCTTCGTATGGTCGTCGCCGCGCGCGCCGATGATCCTGCTGAAGTCCCTGGTTCTGAAAGACCAGGCACTGCGCTTCCGCCCGTCCGCCGATCCCCGGCTGTGGAGCTGGTCGCTGAAGTTCCTCGCCCAATGCACCCACGAGAAGGCGCGCACCAATACCCTGCGCAAGCATCAGCTCTGCCTGTATTCGCAGCGCCTGCTGCACGAGACCCTGGCCGACGCCGAGATCGACTACGACCGCAACACCCGCGGCATCCTGTACTTCTACCGCTCCGAGGAGCGGCTGGCCGCCGGGGTCGAGCACATGAGGATCCTGTCCGACGACGGCCAGGAAACCGAGGTGCTGGACCGTGACGCCGTCATTCGTGTGGAGCCCTCGCTGGCCGCCGCCCGCGACAAGGTGGCAGGCGGCATCTACTGCCCGACGGATGAAACCGGCGACTGCAACAAGTTCACCCGCGCCCTGGCGGACGAATGCATCAAGCGCGGGGCGGAGTTCCACCTGGGCATGGAGATCCTGCGGATCGACGCCGATGGCGACGCCATCCTGGGCGTGGAGACCTCCAAGGGCCGGCTGACCGCCGACGCCTACGTGCTGGCGCTCGGCAACCACGCGCCGGTGTTCGCACGTCAGCTTGGAGTGTCGCTGCCGGTCTACCCGATCAAGGGCTATTCGCTGACCATTCCGGTCGGCAACCACGCCGCATCTCCGACCGTCGCCTCGGTCGACGAGGACAACCTGGTCGCGATCTCCAGCTTCGGCGACCGGGTCCGGGTCACCGCGACGGCGGAGTTCGCCGGATACGACACCAGCCACAAGCCGCAGGACTTCGACTTCATGCTGGGCGTTGTGCGCGACCTCTACCCCGACGGCGCCGATTTCGGGCGCGCCGAGGGCTGGGCCGGTCTGCGCCCGATGACGCCGGAGGGCACGCCGCGCTTCGGGCGCAGGAAACATCGCAATCTGTGGTTCAACAGCGGGCACGGCCACATGGGCTGGACCATGTCCCACGCCGCCGCCCGCATCACCGCCGACCTGATCGCCGGCAAGCCGACCGAGATCCCGCTCGACGGCATGATGATGTAATGCACTACGAGCCGGAAACCGCCGGAGGAATGTGATGAACAGCACCCTCGTTGCCGCCAAGCCCGACTGCATCGACCTCGGCGTCCTGCCGTCGACCCTGGATCCAGGCATCTACAGCCGGGCCGCCATCGGACTGGTGGTGCTGGCGACCGACCAGACCGTCGAGCATGAGTTCCGGCAGATCTTCCGTCACGAGGGCGTCGCCCTGTACGAAAGCCGGATCCAGAACGACAACGACATCACCCCTCAGACCCTGCGCGCCATGCAGGCCCGGCTGGCCCCGGCCGCCGACCTTATTCTCCCGGGGGTGCCGCTCGACGTGGTGGCGTTCGGTTGCACCTCGGCGTCGATGGAGATCGGCGAGGACGGGGTGTTCGACGAACTGCGCAAGGTCCGCCCGGAAGCCAGTTTCACCAACCCGGTGACCGCCGCCTTCGCCGCCTTCAAGTCCCTCGGAATGAAGCGGATTGCCCTGCTGACCCCCTACAGCGAGGCGATCAACGCCAACCTGCGGGTCTACTTCGAAGGTCGCGGCGTGGCGGTCACGGCCATGGGCACCTTCCTGCGCACTGACGACCGGGAGGCGGCGCGGATCTCCACCGACTCGATCCGCGACGCCGCCATTGCCGCCGCAGCACACCCCGACGTCGACGGGGTGTTCATTTCCTGTACCAGCCTGCAGGTCGCCCCGATCGCCCGGGCTGCCGAAGCAGTGTCCGGTAAGCCGCTCCTGTCCAGCAACCTGGTGATGGCCTGGCACTGCCTGCGCCTCGCCGGGGTCGACGACCCGCAACCCGAGTTCGGCATGCTGTTTGAACGGGGGCTGGCCGGATAGAAGTCGCGCCTGCGCTCGTCTCTGTCAGCCTCCGGCCGCCGCCCGCAGCTTGGACAGCCCCGCCTCGAAGGCACGGCCGACCAGCTTGTCCATGTCCATGAACACGTGGAAAACCTTGCTGAAGAAGGGTGTCGGCCCGTGCATGATCTTGAACACGGGTTCCCTCCCATCAGGTTGGTCGCAGGACCTGCGGTCTTGCGACGAAATGCTGTTGCGGCGGGAGCCTAGGAATCGACACCCGACCTGCTGTTCATAGCCAGACGGTCAATGTGCAAGCGGATGTGCGCCGCCTCGGCCGGTGTGTTGGCCAGTGCGATGGCCCGGTTGAACGCCCCGCGAGCTTCGTCTGTCCGGCCAAGTTGCTGGAGCAGGGCGCCACGAACCCCAAAGAACAGGAAGTAGCCGGCAAGCGGATCGGCCAGCGGCTCGATCAGGGCAAGCGCCGCCTCGGGTCCCTGCACCTTGGCAATAGCAACCGCCCGATTCAGCGTGACCACCGGCGACGGCTGCATCCGCTCGAGCGTGGCGTACAGCCGCTCGATCTGCCGCCAGTCGGTGTCTTCGGGCCGGGCGGCACGGGCGTGCAGCGCCGCGATTGCCGCCTGCACCTGATAGGGTCCCGGCTTGCGGTGGCGCATCGCCTTGTCGATCAGACCCAGTCCCTCGGTGATCATCTCGCCGTTCCACAGGTGCCGATCCTGATCCTCCAGCAGCACAATGCAACCGTCGGGATCGACCCGCGCGCCGGTGCGCGCGTGCTGCAGCAGCAGGAGCGCCGCCAGCCCCATGATCTCAGGCTCCGACGGAAACAGCCGCAGCAGAAGCCGCACCAGCCGGATGGCCTCATCGCACAGCGCGGAGCGCACATGCGCCTCGCCGCCGCTGGCGGAATAGCCCTCGTTGAACAGCAGGTAGAGCATGGCGGCCACCACACCGAGCCGCTCGGCACGCTCGACGGCACCCGGCGTCTCGAACGGGACGCCGGCGCCGGCAACGCGGGCCTTGGCCCGGGTGATCCGCTGCTCCATGGCGCTCTCGCCGACCAGGAAGGCGCGCGCGATCTCCTTCACCGACAGCCCCGATACGATGCGCAGGGCCAGCGCGATCTGCTGGGTCGCCGGCAGATCCGGGTGGCAGCACACGAACAGCAGCCGCAGGATATCGTCGCGGTAGTTGGCGCCGTCCAGGCGTTCGGCCAGGCCGGCCTCGGCGTCGTCCAGGTCGGAGATGACGTCATCCGGCGGCAGCGCCTGGGTCCGGCCCCGGCGCCGAACGTCGTCGATCCCGGCGTTGCGCCCCACCATGATTAGCCAGGCCGCCGCGTCGCGCGGCGGACCGTTGCGCGGCCACGTCCGAAGCGCCCGCAGACAAGCTTCCTGGAACGCCTCCTCGGCGGTGTCCAGGTTCCTGAAATAGCGCAGCAGCGCGCCGATCGCCTGGGGGCGGGCCGCGGCCAACGCCGTATCGATCCAGGCGATCTCGTTCACGTCAGAGCCCGCCGGATTGGAGCACGGAAACCGGGCGCAGTTCGTAGGATCCGCCCGCACCGTTGGCTCGCGCCAGTTCCTGGGCGGTCTCGATCGCCTCGTCGAGCGACGCGCATTCGACGATGAAGAACCCCAGCAACTGCTCCTTGGTCTCGGCGAATGGGCCATCGAGGACCAGGGCTTCCTGGCTCTTGCGAATGGTCACCGCCGCCGTCGTCGGCACCAGCCGCGCCACCGGGCCGAGCCGGCCCTGCGCGCTCAGCTTTTCCTGTACGGCACCGAGCCGGGTCATCACCCCGGCGTGCTGGTCCTTGGACCAGGAAGCGACCGCCTCCTCGGAGTCATAGCAGAGAATGGCGTACAGCATGATCATCGCTCCTCGTTTGGCCTGAGGACGAACGAGTACCGCCGGATCCGACATCGCGTCGAAAAGAAATTCTGCGCACCGCCGGGGTTCGCCAAACCACGTCGAGAACGGTACCGTCGCATACCTAATCCGGAGTCTGGCCGATGATCCGCGTCCACCACCTGAACAACTCGCGCTCGCAACGCATCCTCTGGCTGCTGGAGGAGCTCGGGCTAAACTACGAGATCGTTCCCTACGCCCGCGATCCGAAGACGATGCTGGCGCCGGACGCGCTGAAGCGGGTGCATCCGCTGGGCAAGTCGCCGCTGATCGAGGACGACGGCCGGGTGCTGGCCGAGACCGGGTTGATCGCCGACTATCTGGTCAGCCGCTACGGCCCGCATCTGGCGCCGGATTCCGGCTCCGACCTGCACTGGCGCTACCGGTACTGGCTACACTACGCGGAAGGCTCTGCCATGCCTCCGCTGCTGATGAAGCTGATTCTGAACCGGCTTGGCTGGCTGGGCCGGCCGGCGCGCCCGTTCGTCGAGCGGCAGTTGACCACCCACCTTGACTATCAGGAAGCGGAGCTGAGCGCCGACCCGTGGTTCGCGGGTCCCGAGTTCACCGCCGCCGACGTGATGATGAGCTTTCCGCTGGAGGTCGCGGTCTCACGCGCCGGCCTCGACGCGTCGCGGCCGAACCTCTGGGCCTTCCTGGAGCGGATCCACGCCCGCCCGGCGTACCGGCGGGCGCTGGATAGGGGCGGTGCCTACGCATTCGCCCGCTAGGCTGCGCCGTCAAGTACGCTTACCGCGGGCCCGGTGTTGAGAACGTCCTTCAGCGCCCGCCGCAATGCCTTACGCTCCTCGAATTCCGCCGTGACGTCGCGCACGATGGCGGCGATACCCTCCAGGCCGCCTTGGTCGTCCGGCAGCGGCAGGATCGAGAACTGGATCGAGATCGGCCGGCCGTCCTTGCGGACTGCCGGAACCGCCAGCAACTCACCGGCGCCGTACTTCGTGACTCCGGTCCGCATCGTCGTGTCGTAGCCGGCCTGGTGCCGGGCTTGAAGCCGCCGCGGGATGATGATGTCGAGCGGCTGGCCCATGGCCTCGGCGACGGTAAACCCGAAGATCCGTTCCGCTCCGCCATTCCAGTACCGGATGACGCCCTTGGCGTCGGAGACGATGAGACCGTCGGGCAGGTCGCAGACCAGCGCACGGCCGAGATCATCGGGATTCATTGCCCGCAGCCCCGCCGGATCGCTTGTCCGGACCCGGTTACGATGACATCCATCGGAATGTCATAGGGCTGCGGGTAGATCGTTGCGATCGCAGCCGACGGATGGCCGACTCCGATCGCCAGTGGCCGCGGCGACAGCGCCGCCAGAGTCCGGTCGAAAAAGCCGCCGCCATAGCCGAGCCGATAGCAGTCATTGTCGAAGCCGACCAGCGGGGCGATGACGACATCGGGCGTGACCGACGGCCCGTCGGCCGGGATCGGAATGTTCCAGACACCCCGGCCCATTTGGCAACCGGGCGTCCATTCACGGAAGGTCAGGGGATGGGCCTTGCGCTCGACCACCGGCAGCGCGATCCGCATCCCGCGTTCGATCTCCGTGCGCATCCAGCCGCGCAGATCGAGTTCCCCACGGAAAGGCCAGTACAGGCTGATCATCGTGCCGCGGTCGGTTCCGACCAGTCGGCTGAGTTCGGCCGCCACCGCTTCGGCGACCCGGCTCCGGTCGTCCGCGGAAACCGCAAGGCGGGCCGCGACCAGCCGTTCACGCTCGGCCTTGCGCCAGCGCGCCACCGTTACCGCGGCGTCGCGATCGACTGCAGTATAGCCGTTCTCGGTCAGCTCCAGTTCGTGCGCAAAGCAGGGCGGCGAGGCAGGGCAGTTCCGGTCGGTTTCCTGGTCCAATCACTTTCCTCCCTGGATGCCCGTCACACGCTAAAGGCCGGCGCCCAGAGCGTCGCCTTCGGCGTTCAGTTCCAGAAGCTGGGCGCTCGACTGAAACGCCGCGGCGATGACCTCGGCCTCGCCCGCCTCGACCGCCATGTGGACGGTGATGGCGATCAGCGCCCACATCAGGCAACGATCGCCGGTGCGCTGGCTCAACGCCTGGATGGTCGGGCGCAGGACGCCGACGCATTCGGTCACCCGCCGCATCCGCGGATCTTCCATCCCATATGGGGTCCCGAGCCAGAAATTGTGGCGCATCACTTCCAGGGGCGGCACGTCGGCACGCATGGCAACCTCCCGATCCTGTGGCCGTCCGACCCCGAGCGATGCGGTCTGATAGCCTGCCAAGGAAGTATGGGGAGACTCCGTTGAACTGAAAAACGAATATAATTGGCTATTAATATCGTATTTTCCGATATTAAATCGAAACACGATGGACACCGAGCTTGCCCGCACCTTCCTGGCCGTGATCGGCACCGGCAGCTTCGTGGCGGCAGCCGAGCGCATCCACGTGACCCAGTCGACGGTCAGCGCCCGCATCCGCGCCCTCGAAGACCAACTCGGCACCGCGCTTTTCATCCGCAACAAGGCCGGTGCCGCGCTCACCGATGCCGGCCGGCGGTTCCAGAAGCACGCCGCCCTGCTGGTACGCACCGTCGAGCAGGCCCGCCATGAAGTCGGTGTTCCGAGGGGGTTCCGCGCCAGCGCGGTGGTCGGCGCCCGGATCGGCCTGTGGGACGGGTTCCTGCTCGACTGGCTCGGGACGCTGCGCCGGGACTCGCCCGACATCTCGATCCGCGCGGAGGTCGGGTTCGAGCCGGACCTGATGCAGGGGTTGATCGACGGGCGGATTGACATCGCTGTGATGTACGCGCCACAGCGCCGCCCCAACCTTGAGCTGACGGCGCTGATGGACGAACGCCTGGTGCTGGTGGCCTCGCCCGGGTCCGAGCCGCTGGGCGGGGACTACGTTTATGTCGACTGGGGGCCGGAGTTCTATGCCCAGCACAGCGCGCGCTACCCTGACTTCGCGGGGCCGCCGCTGGCGGTCAACGTCGGCTGGCTCGGCCTGCGCTACCTGCTGGAGCAGGGTGGCTCGGGCTACTTTCCATGGCGCATGGTCCAGCCGCTGATCGAACGCGGTGCCCTGCGCCGGGTGCCCGACGCGTCGGAATTCGTCCTGCCCGCTTGGCTGGTCTGCCCGGTCGAACGCGACCACGGGATCATCGACCCGATGCTGGCGGCCCTGACGGAGTTGGCACAGAGGGTCAGAGACGATGCCTAGCCCGACTTCGCCCAGAACGGCAGAAGGGGCGGTTGCCCGCCCCTTCGCCGATGCGTCGCGGACAGTCCCCGACGGCTACTTCAGGGCCTTTTCGGTGATGGCGCTGGTCCAGGCACCCGACGGCGTCTTGGTGATCACCGGGTCGGAGCCGCCCTTCATCAGGGTCGCCACGGTCCGCTCGTAGTCGGCCTTGTCCAGCGCACCGTTCGAGCCGGCGGTCAGCTTGGCGATCTCGCCCATCATCCGCTTCTGGTGCTTCTCGGTCTGGGCACCGCTGGCGTCATTCTCGAGCACGATCATGGCCGCCGCGTCGGAGTTGGCTTCCGCCCACTTCCAGCCCTTCATCGAGGCGCGCACGAACCGCACCATCTTGTCGGCGAACGCCGCGTCCTTCAGCTTGTCCTCGAGCACGTAGATGCCGTCCTCAAGCGTGGCGACACCCTGGTCCTGGTACTTGAACACCACCAGGTCGGATTCCGGGATGCCGGCATCGATGACCTGCCAATACTCGTTGTAGGTCATGGTCGAGATGCAGTCCGCCTGCTTCTGCAGCAGCGGGTCGACGTTGAAGCCCTGCTTCAGGACGGTGACACCCTTGGCGCTGCCGTCGGTCGGGATGCCAAGCTGGCTCATCCACGACAGGAACGGGTACTCGTTGCCGAAGAACCAAACGCCGAGCGTCTTGCCCGGGAAGTCCTTGGGCGACTTGATGCCGGTCTCCTTGCGGCAGGTCAGCATCATGCCCGAGCTCTTGAACGGCTGGGCGATGTTCACCATCGGCACACCCTTCTCGCGGGTGGCGAGCGCCGACGGCATCCAGTCCAGCACCACATCGGCGCCGCCACCGGCCAGCACCTGTGCCGGAGCGATGTCCGGGCCGCCCGGCTTGATCTCGACCTCAAGCCCTTCCTCTTTGTAGAACCCCTTGTCCTTGGCCACGTAGTAGCCGGCGAACTGGGCCTGGGTGACCCATTTCAGCTGCAGCGTGACCTTGTCGGCTGCCTGGGCGTGGCCGGCCATCAGCACGACCGCACCCGTCAGCAGTGACGTCAGAAGCCTCTTCATACCCTGTCCTCCTTGTTATTGGTCGTCGACCCTCTAGCCACGGCGGACCGAGGGATGCCAGAACGTGGTCGCCCGTTCGACCAGGGTGACCACGCCGTAGAACGTCGAGCCGGCGACCGCGGCGACCGCGATCTCGGCCCATACCATGTCGATGTTCATCCGCCCGACCTCGGTCGAAATCCGGAAGCCCATACCGACGGTCGGTGTGCCGAAGAACTCCGCCCCGATGGCGCCGATCAGCGCCAGGGTGGAATTGATCTTCAGCGCGTTGAAGATGAACGGCGCTGCCGCCGGCAGCCGCAGCTTGAACAGGGTCTGCCAGTACCCGGCGGCGTAGGTGCGCATCAGATCGCGTTCCATCGACCCGCTGGCTGCCAGCCCGGCGACCGTGTTCACCAGCATCGGGAAGAACGTCATCACCACCACGACCGCCGCCTTCGACGGCCAGTCGAAGCCGAACCACATCACCAGGATCGGAGCGATGCCGATGATCGGCAGGGCGGACACGAAGTTGCCGAGCGGCAGCAGGCCGCGTTGCAGGAACGGGCTGCGGTCGATCGCGATGGCGCACAGGAAGGCCGAACCGCAACCGAGCGCGTAGCCGACAAGCACCGCCTTCAGGAAGGTCTGCTGGAAGTCCGCCCACAGCACCGCACCGGATGTCAGCAGCCGCACCCCGATCGCCGACGGAGGCGGCAGCAGCACCGACGGAATGCCGGCGCCGCGCACCACCGCTTCCCACACCACCAGGATCCAGATGCCGAAGTAGACCGGAACCAGAAGCCGCACGAACCCGTTCTGCCGGACGGTCGGACCGAGCTCGAGCAGCCGTTCGACGAACAGCCAGCCCGATGCCCACGCCGCCAGCAACAGCGCCCAGTAGCCGACGCCGGCCCGCTCGATCTCCGGCAATGCAGCCAGCAGGGTCACCGCGCCCAGCACCGAGATCAGGCCGTCGATCCAATAGGGCACCGCGACCCGGAACCGGGCCAGCGATGCGACGCCGCACACCGCGAACAACGCCACCGCCGGAACATCCAGGATCGACTCGCCGGCGCTCGACGCGGGAAGCGCCAGTCCGGCAAGGCAGCCGACGCCGAGCAGCACGGCGAGCACGCTCTGGATCCGGGTCACTGGGCCATCCCCATGCGCCTGAGCACGAGGCGGTTGGCGATTCCGACCAGGATCACCAGGACGGCGGCCAGCGCCGCCGCCGCGAACAGCGCCGACCAGATCTGGATGGTCTGCCCGTAGTAGGAGCCTGCCAGCAGGCGGGCGCCGAGCCCGGCGACGGCGCCGGTCGGCAGCTCGCCGACGATCGCACCCACAAGGCTGATCGCCACCGCCACCTTCATCGAGGTGAACAGGTAGGGCACCGAACTCGGCCAGCGCAGCTTCCAGAAAGTCTGCCAGGCGCTGGCGTTGTAGGTGTGCATCAGGTCGAGCAGTTGGGTCTCGGGACTGCGCAGACCCGTGACCATGCCGACCACCACCGGAAAGAAGCTGAGATAGGCCGAGATCAACGCCTTCGGCAGCAATCCCGATAACCCCACCGCGTTCAGAACCACGATGATCATCGGCGCGATCGCCAGGATCGGGATGGTCTGGCTGGCCACCACCCACGGCATGAGCGATCGGTCGACCGCCCGGTTGTGGATGATGAACACCGCCAGCGTCACGCCGAGGCCCGTGCCGATGGCAAAGCCCAGCAGGGTTGCCGAAAGCGTGATCCAGCCGTGATAGAACAGACTGCGCTTGGAGGTGATCGGCTTGTCGACCGTGGTGTTCCAGATTTCGATGAACACCTGATGGGCGGCCGGCAGCACCGGCCGGTCCTGGTTCAGCGTATCGGAGACCAGATCGGACACCGTCCAGTCGGACTTGGCCTTGGCGTACAGGTCAAGCTGCCAGGCCGCGTTCAGGTAGATCGCAAAGCCGTACCAAAGGACCACGAGCGCCGCGAGGACGGTCAGGACCGGAACGGTCCGCCCTTCCCGGAGGCGGGTGATCAGATTCGATCCTAGCGCCACGTCCCGGCGCCTCGATCGTCAGACGGCGGGCGCGCCGCGCCCACGAAACTGTCCGGCATTGCAGAACCCCCGGTTCGTCAGGGCGAGCATACCGAGAGCCCGAGGGACCGGGAAGCCACGAATGTTGACCCGACGGTCAGAAATCGGACTAGGGTAGTGCAGCGCACTACGGCGGATCGCCACAGCAAATTTCTATTTACCGCCCAGCCTGTGCATAGTTGTATTTTCAGCAAAGCGTCACAAGCGATCCGTATCTGTGACGGTCAGGTTTGCTCATAAAACGTGTGTGGCAGTGACATTTGAACGTGATAGAATAGAATCCATATTAACCGCAGCGAATGAGGCGAGCAGTCACGCTCGCATCAACTGGGTAACCTTTCTCTTGTTTGGCACGTACTTGGGGATCGCAATTGGATCAACATCGCATCGCGATCTTTTGATTGAGAGCGCTGTTTCCCTTCCATTGCTTCAGAACGTACACCTTAATTTATTCTCATTCTTTTGGATCTCTCCGATTTTATTCATAATATACCATTTATACGCGCTGATATCTCACTACGTTCTTGCCACTAGACTGCACGCGTTCAACACGGCGTTGGCCACTGTCAACCTTATTCACGCCGACCGAGAGCAATACCGCCTCCGCCTGCACCCGTACATCGTGGCTCAATGGATCGCGGGCGTGCGCCGCGGAACCATACCGAGGTACGCGATGACGTTGACTTCGTGGATCAGCTTCGTTGTCGCGCCCGTCGTTCTGCTTTTGGCGTTTCAGATCCGATTCCTGCCCTATCACGATGAGATGATGACATGGACACACAGGGGCCTTGTCCTAGCGGACTTGGCCATCGTGTGGGCGCTCTGGCCGCTGGTGCTGCATCCGAGCGGCCGTATTCGCACCTTGCTTGTCGATGTGCTGGTCATGCCGTTCATGGGTGCCTACTCACAGGTGCTCCATCTGGTTGAAACAGGCCAAGCATTTGCGAAACGGGCAGTCCATGGCCCAGACCGCTGGTCGGCGATTTTGTCGATGTGGAAAGTTCAGCGCGAAATCCAACGTGGCGCCGAAAACATGATACGCGCTGTAACCGCAAGCCTTGTTCTGCTCGTAGCGTCGCTGTTCATCAGCCTGTTCTCCGTGTGCGTAGCAGCGATCCCCGACGAACGTGTGGAGAAACTGCTCATTGAATATCTGGCAGACTCGGAACGGTGGGCTAGCCGAGAAGTCGGCAAGGTGCTTCCGGTGGTCGAAGTCAGGGGGCGCCTGATGCTCGAATGGACCGCCGTACTTTTCGATGGCACAACCGATCCGATCGAACGGCGACCACTCACTTGGTTTTCCCGCAACTTAGTTGTCGTCGGTGAAACCATCAGCCGCGACGGAAAGATCCACTTCCGAGGGAGGGACCTGCGGTATGCGGTCCTGGATCGATCTGAATTCAACAACGTCGACTTTACGGGCGCACAACTCGATGGCGCCTCGTTTCGCGAAGCACAACTGATTGGCGCGATCTTCCACGATGCAACAGCCGTGAATACCGACTTTGTCGGTGCACAGTTGACCGGTTCCTCCTTCCACGCCAGAGACTTTTGGGATACCCCTCCACTCTACAATTTATCAAACAAGAAGGCTTTCGACGGTTCTGGTGCAACCTTCCGTCAGGCGAAACTCATTGGCGCAAACTTTACGAATGCCACGCTGGATTTTGCATCCTTCGACGATGCCGACCTCCGGGGTGCTCACTTGCGTGGAGCATCCTTGTTCGGAGCAACATTTGTAGGAACTGACGGACGAGGAGCGCTCTTCACGAACGCCCAAGCCATCGGCGTGATGTTTGATCGCGCCAAGTTGCTAGCCGCAGATTTCGATGACGCCAATGTCATGGCGTCATCGTTCAAGTCTTCCGACCTTCGGGGCTCATCCTTTCGGCAGGCCGAGGCGTCCGGCGGCCTCTTCCTCGACTGCAATCTGGATGCCGCCGATCTTGATGGATCAACGCTCTGGCGCACAGATGGGCGGCCGGCAAGTAATAATCTCGTTAGGCTGGGCTCGCCTCTAACTGATCCCAGCCCGCGCGTGCAGCCACCGAACCTAGACCAGATTGCAGCAAAACTCCGGGCTCAGGGTAGCGCATACTCCGACTCACGCTCGTCGATCTTTGAGCGTCTGGAGCGCCTCAAAGGCGACTCTACGCCTATCGATGGGCTCCACGACCGACCTCTTGTGGAGATCCTCGTTCAGAGCGGATACGACCCGGCATCGGACGATTCAGACTTGGTTTGGTGGTGGCGATATCCGAGACAGATATTGGTCGTGCTCGGTGTTCTTCCGCCGACAAAGCGACCCACGCGCCGCGCCGACCTGCTCGGCGAGCTTGCATGTTCGCCGGATCACGCGCCACACGTCAGCGAGCGGGTCGCCGAACGAGTCCTTCGTAACGCCGCACTGAACCGCACAACCCATCTGATTGAGCGCCTCCTCAGCCCTGCTTGCGAAGGATCTGCGGCACTCAGTGACCAGCTACGGAGGCCACTGTCGTCGATCATGGGGGCTCGGATTGCAGACTTGAGTCGCGAATAATCCACATGATGCAGGAGCTCCTTGAACGGACCCCCACTGTTTCAATACCTACAAGAAGCAGTCACATCTGCTCAGAAATACTGATTGAGCCGAAGGGTGACGGTGTTGTCTCGGCGGACGCCGTAGAGCCCGTTCGTCGACGCCACCTCGGGAAACAGCCGGGCCTCCAACTCGATCTTCATGTCGCTGCCGATCCGACGACTGGCCTCCAGGGACAAAAGGGTGGACTGGTCCTCGACGTCGACGATGGCGCCCGCCAGGAACGTGGTGTCCGGCTCGTCGTTCAGCGTCAGCCGGGCACCGACGAACACGTCGTTCTGGAATGCGGTCGGCGGCGCGTCATCACCCTCCTCACGCCCGTCGTAAAGATACTCGGCCAGCAGGCCGAGATCGGCGTCGGTCTCGGCGATCTGATACAGCGTGTACTCAAACCCTGCCACGCTGGCGACGAAGTAGTCGCCATGCCCCGACCGGCCGATGCCCTCGAACTTCCACAGCCACGCACCGGTGGTGTACTGCACGTCGACGCCGGTCTGGTCGATCAGGTCGTAGTAGGGGACAAGTTCGGTGCGGCCGCTGCGGAACGCCGGCAGCAGGCGCGGCTCACGGCTGGTGCCGCGGAAATGCGACACGCCCACGTCGAAATCGCCGAACGTCTTCGACCAGCGCACCGCGAAGTCCGGATGATACTGCTCGGCACCCGACTGGTAGACCGGGTCGTCGGCGATCGGCAGGGCGCCGCGCAGCCTCCCGTCATCGCCGGGAAAGGTCCGCTCCCGGAACACCGGCATCGCGAAGCCGCGGAACACCCCGTAGTCGGTGTCGACCTGGACCTGGACCATCGGCTGGCCCAGCTTGTCCTCCTGGTCGATGTCCTCGACCAGGTCGGTCTGGTTGATGATGTCGACCAGATGCCGGGACTCGGCGACACCCCAGAACACCTTGTCGAACCCAACGACCAGATCGTAGCCGTCGCCGATGTGCAGCCAGTTGGCTTCGCGCAGGTCGCCATGGGTCCGCCGTTCGTCGTGAGCATCGATCCGGTAGAACGGGATCACGGTCAGTCGGTCGGCACCGTCGTTCCAGTCGTAGGTCACCTCCGGCTCGACCGCGACCGAGGGCGATACCGTCGAGTCGTCCTGCTCCGGAAACGCCGGAGAGGTCGGGAACAGCCGGGTCTCGACCTGGGCCGAGCCCGACAGCCGCCATTCGCCGGCCACCACAGGGGACGGCAGGACCGCGGCCGTGGCGATGGCCGCGGCGACCAGACGGCCGGCGCGCTTCATGGTCACGGTCGCCCGCACTTCAGCGCACACGTTCGAGCCGGCTTTTCTCGAAGTCGCCTTCGCCCAGGCCCAGCTTGAAACTGTAGTCCGCGAAGGTCAGGGTCGTGGACTTGCCGGTCTGGTGGTTCTCCATCTCCAGCCGGTGGGCCCGCCAGTAGGTCCCGAGATACTGGCGGTACTCGACCAGATCGAGGGTCTTCAACAAATCGCCCTTGCGGTCGTAGAACTCGATCTTGCGCGGCTGGAACTCGGCGCGGTCGATCCAGACGACCTGCTTGGTGTAGCCGGAGTGCTCGTAGACCGGGAACCGCTCCGACACGTAGCAGGTCATCGACCCGCACGCCTCGTCGCGCAGGTATTTGTAGGTGTAGCGCTCGACCTCCTGGCTCACCAGGTCCTCATACGCGAACTCGGAGCCGACAAACGGGCCGGACTTGTTCTTGGACGAGATCCGCTTCACCCGCTTCAGGGCAGGCAGGTACAGCCACTGATCGTCCGGCTCGAGGATCTGGGTGTGCGACAGGAAGGCCGTACCCTCGATGTCCCGCGGTTCATGGAACACCGTCAGGCTGCGGTCCCCCAGTTTCGGATCGGTGACCTCCAGCGAGTTCAGGCTGAGACTGCGGGTGCTGGTCTCGCCTTCCCGGTTTCGCAGGGTCATGGTCAGGCGAACCTCGCTGTCGCCCCAGCCGAGGTCGCGCTGGTCGGCCTGCTCGGCGATCCAGCGGCCCTTCTCCTCCGCGGTTTCGGCGAACGCCGGCCCGGCAACCGCGGACATGGCGAGGGTGGCGACGGCGAGCGTCGCGGCAAAACGGTTCATCGGATCACTCCGCAGCTTGATTGACGGGTTTGAGAGAAGGCGCCTCGCCGCCCCGCTCGTCCTTGCCCGCAAACGTCAGCAGCAGGCTCGGCAGCAGAAGGAAATCGACGATGATCGCCATGAACAGGGTCAGCGCAGTCAGTTGCCCAAGAGAGGAATTGATCTTGAAGGTCGACAGCGACAGCACCGCGAACCCGGCAATCAGGATCGCCGTGGTCACCCACAGGGCCGTGCCGACCGTCGAGAACGCGTAGCGCACCGCCTCTTCCGGGCTGACCCCATTGGTGCGCCGGGCCCGCTGGTACTTCGACAGGAAGTGCACGGTCGCATCGACGATGATGCCCAGGCTGGTGGCGGTCACCACCGAGGATGCCAGGCCGATCTCGCCGACCAGCACCGCCCACACCCCGAAGGCCATGAAAGCCGGCACCAGGTTGGGAATCAGGCTGATCGCGCCGAGCTTGATGCTGCGCAGGGCAAAGGTGAGGCACAGCGAGATCAGCACGAAGGCCACGAAGGTTCCGGTCAGCATGCCGTCGATGTTGCGCTTGGCGATGTAGGCGAACATCACGAACGGTCCGGACGCGGACGTCTCGGCCGCCGACGGCAGGTTCTGCTGGAACCAGGCGGTGGCCTCCCGGTCGAGTTCGCGCAACTCGTTGGTGGTCACGTTCTCCAGCGTCGCCACGATGCGGGTTGCCGATTTGTCGACGTTGATCTGGTTGTTCAGGTCGAGGCCGTAGGGCAGCGACATCTCGAACAGCAGCAGATACTGGGCGGCCAGATCCCGTTCCTTTGGCAGCCGGTAGAACGCCTGGTCGTCGCCGTGCATGTTCTTGTTCAGGCGGTTGAAGATGTCGGTCAGGGTCTGGACGTGGACGACGCTGTCGCGCGCCCGCAGCCACTCAGTGAACCCCTCGACCTGTCGCAGGTAGTCGGGGTCGCTGATCGCCCCGGGCCCGGGTGCGGGCAACGACCACTGGGCCTGATAGATGCCGGACAGGTGCTCCATCGCGAAGTCGGTGTCCTGGCGGAACTGGATCGACCGGTCGAAGTACTTCACGAACTGATCGTTCAGTTCGATCCGGGGAATCAGCGCCGACAGGCCGGCCACGATCACCACCATCGCGACCATGATCGCGCGGCGGCGACCGATGACGAAGTCGGCCATCCGGTCCATCGCCGAGGCGTAGCCGATCGGTCGCTGCTTGACCCGCACCGGCAGGATCGCCATCAGCGCCGGCAGGAAGCCGACCGAATAGAACCACGCGGCGATCACGCCCATCGCGGTCATGTTGCCCAGGTCTCGGAACGGCGGGGCGTCAGAGAAGTTAAGGCTGAGGAACCCGATCACCGTCGTCAGGCTGGTCAGGAACACCGGCTCGAAATTGACCCGCAGGCTCTCGATCAGGGCCGTGCGCTTGTCGGATCCGCGCCGCATCTGCTGCAGCATGGTCACCAGGATGTGGATCGAGTCGGCGATCGCCAGGGTCAGGATGATGGTCGGCGCCGTCACCGACGGCGGGGTCAGCAGGATGCCCAGCCAACCGGCCAGGCCCATCGCGGTCATGGCCGACAGCCCAATCACCAGGAGGGTCGCGATCGTCCCGCCGATCGAGCGCAGCAGCAGGCCCATGACCAGCAGCAGCACCCCGTACATCAGCGGTACCAGGGTCGTGATGTCGCCCTCGGCCGATTCCGAGAACGCGTTGTTCAGCGCCACCGAGCCGGTGACTGCCACCCGCACCTCTGGATGCGCCGATTGGAACGCGTCGGCGATCTGGCGCGCGTGGGCCATCGCCTCGGGCACTTCGGATTCCGACTTGAACGGCAGCGTCGCAGTGATGTTGACCGACAGCGTCCGGGCGTCGGGGGCGATCAGCCGGTCGCGGATCAGCGGCTCGGCCAGCGCGGCCTGCCGGATGCGCGCCATGTCGGCGGCGTCGAGCGGGCTGTCCTCCGGCACCAGGTCCTCGACCGCCAGGTCGTCGCCGCGCGCCGTGCTGTTCTGGAAGTTGGTGATGCTGTCGACCCGGGTGGTGTACGGCACCTGCCAGGCGTCTTCGGTCAGCATACGGACGTCACGCAGCAGGTCGGGCTGGAACACGTCGCCCTGATGCGGCCGGATCACGATCGTGATGTTGTCTTCGCGAATGTAGACTTTCTGCAGCGACTCGAACGCCTGCAACTGCGGGTTCTGCGGGCTGAAGAACACCCGGTAGTTCGTCGAGAACCCCAGAAACTGGCCGCCGGCACCCGCCGTCACGGCCAGCGCGACCGATACGGCCACGACAATCCAGCGCCAGCGAATGAGCCACTCCGCGTAGCCCGTCACCCGACGGTCCAACCATCCCATGGCCTGCGCCATCCCCTGCTCCTACCCTGTGAACCACCCGTGCTATGGTGCCGGTCTCTTCAGACGGAGACTCGTGTACACTACACGGTGTAGTTTCTGTAAACTGGGGAGTGTACCTGTTTGAGTCAAGAGGCGATGGCGACCGAATCCGACCTACATGCCGACGACGCGTACCCGCAGTCCAAGGTGAGCCAAATCCGCGAAGCCGCTCGCCGTCTGTTCCTCGAGCACGGCTACGAGATCACGTCGATGGACTCCATCGCCGCTGAGGCCGGCGTCTCAAAGCGCACGGTCTACAGCCATTTCCGCAACAAGGAGATGCTGTTCATCGAAACCATGGAGACGATGTGCGAGCGCTTCGGCGTGGCCCCCCACGAAACCAATGACCCGACGGCCCCGCCCGAGAAGTTCCTGTGCTCGGTCGGCAAGCTGATGCTGTCCAAGGTCATGGACCCCCGCCTGCAGGCGGTGATGCGCACCATCATCGGCGAGTTGGCCGCGTTCCCCGAGATGGGCAGCCGGTTCTGGAGCATCGGCCCTGGCAACATGCGCATCCAGGTCACCGAGTATCTTCGGGAGCAGGACGCCGCCGGCGTGCTGGTCGTGCCGGACCCCCCGCTGTCGGCCGGCATGTTCCAGGGCATGGTGGCCGGCCCGCAGTTCATGCCGATGATCTTCACCGGTGACCCGGTCTGGACGGTCGACGACATCGACCGCATCGCCCGGACCGCCACCGCACAGTTCCTCGCGACCCACCGGCCGAAGGACGGGTGACGGGACCCCTACCCGGCGCCGCCGATCGTCGCGGACCGGTCAGTCGTCGTAGGAATGCCCGGCGCGCAGGCCCTCGCGGACCCGGTGGGCGATCTCCAGGAACTCCGGGGTCTCGCGGATATCCAGCGGGCGGTCGCGCGGCAGGGTGCTCTCGATGACGTCGGTCACCCGGCCCGGACGCGGCGACATCACCACGATGCGGGTCGAGAGGTAGACCGCTTCCGGGATCGAGTGGGTGACGAAGCAGATGGTCTTGTCGGTGCGTGCCCACAGCTCCAGGAGCTGCTCGTTCAGGTGGTCGCGCACGATCTCGTCGAGCGCACCGAACGGCTCGTCCATCAGCAGCAGGTCGGCGTCGAACGCCAGCGCCCGGGCGATCGAGGCGCGCTGCTGCATGCCGCCGGACAGCTGCCAGGGGTATTTCTTCTCGAACCCGGTCAGGTTGACCAGCTCCAGGGTCCGGGCGATCCGCTCGCGCTGCTCGTCGCTCGAATAGCCGGATATCTCAAGCGGGAGGGCGACGTTCTTCTCGACCGTGCGCCACGGATACAGGGCGGCGGCCTGGAACACATAGCCGTAGGCGCGGGCCAGCCGAGCTTCCTGCGGGCTGACACCGTTGACCCGGATGCTGCCGGCGGTCGGCTGCTCCAGGTCGGCGATGACCCGCAGGAACGTGGTCTTGCCGCAACCCGACGGGCCGATGAACGACACGAAATCGCCCTTGCCGACCGTCAGGTCGACATCGGACAGCGCGTGCACCGGGCCGTCGCCGGTTTCGAAGGTCAGCCCCAGGCCCTTGGCCTCGACGATGGGTTTGCTCATGCTCTCCACGATCCGCCCTTCGCAGCCCCGCGCTGCGCTTCGGGCACCTCAGGACGACAGGCCAAACAGTTGCGGTGCCGTCACACCCCGGCCGGCATGTTCTTCGGATCGCGGATCACCTTGCGGGGCGAGGTGATCTCCTTCCAGGTCGACAGCGCCCGGTTGGGGGCCGCATTCGCCTCGCGCGGCACGAACTCGCCGTGGCCCGGCCGGGCCTTGATCGTCGACTCCTCGACCGCCACCACGCCGCGGGTCAGGGTGAAGCGCGGCAGGCCGGTTACCTCGATGCCCTCGAACACATTGTAGTCGATCGCCGACTGCTGGGCGGCGGCGGTGATGGTCTTGGAGCGCTTGGGATCCCAAACCACGATGTCGGCATCGGCGCCTTCGACGATCGCCCCCTTGCGCGGATAGACGTTCAGGATCTTGGCGATGTTGGTCGACGTCAGGGCCACGAACTCGTTCATGGTCAGCCGGCCGGTGGTCACGCCCTTGGTCCAGAGCACCGGCAGCCGGTCCTCCAGCCCACCGGTGCCGTTCGGGATCTTGGTGAAGTCGCCCAGACCCATGCGCTTCTGCTCGGTGGTGAAGGCGCAGTGGTCGGTCGCCACCACCTGCAGGCTGCCGGCGGCAAGGCCGGCCCACAGCCCGTCCTGGTGCTGCTTGTTGCGGAACGGCGGCGACATCACCCGCCGCGCGGCATGGTCCCAGTTCGGGTGGGCGTACTCGCTCTCGTCGAGGACCAGATGCTGGACCAGCGGCTCGCCATAGACCCGCATGCCCTTCTGCCGGGCCCGTCGGATCGCCTCGTGGGCCTGCTCGCAGGAGACGTGGACCACGTACAGCGGCACCCCGGCCATGTCGGCGATCATGATCGCCCGGTTGACCGCCTCGCCCTCGACCTCCGGCGGACGCGAGTAGGCGTGCGCCTCCGGCCCGGTGTTGCCCTCGGCCATCAGCTTGGCCTGCAGCTGGGCGACCACGTCGCCGTTCTCGGCGTGGACCAGCGGCATGGCGCCGAGGTCGGCGCAGCGCTGGAACGACGAGTACATCTCGTCGTCGTCGACCATCAGCGCGCCCTTGTAGGCCATGAAGTGCTTGAAGGTGTTGATGCCGCGGTCGACCACCGTCGCCATCTCGTCGAACACCTGCTTGCCCCACCAGGAGATCGCCATGTGGAACGAGTAGTCCATGCAGGCATTGGACGACTTGTTGTCCCAGGCCTGCATCGCCTCCAGCAGCGACTGGCCCGGCGACGGCAGGCAGAAATCGACCACCATGGTGGTGCCGCCGGACAGCCCGGCGCGGGTGCCGGATTCGAAGTCGTCGGCCGAGTAGGTGCCCATGAAGGGCATTTCCATGTGGGTGTGCGGGTCGATGCCGCCCGGCATCACGTAGCAGCCGGCGGCGTCCAGGGTCTCGTCGCCCTTCAGGTCGGCGCCGATCGCGGCGATCCGTCCGCCCTCGATCAGCACGTCGGCCTTCCAGGTGCGATCGGCGGTGACGATGGTCCCGCCCTTGATGACCTTGCTCATCTCTGCAGCCTCCTCAGATCCGTGCCGCGTCAGGCGACGATTTCGGCGGTTTCGACCACGGCCTGGAACAGCACGTCGGCGCCGGCCTTGGCCCAATGCGGGTGAATTTCCTCGGCCTCGTTGTGCGACAGGCCGCCAACGCAGGGACACATGATCATGGCGGTCGGCGCCACCCGGTTGATCCAGCACGCGTCGTGCCCGGCCCCGGAGACGATGTTCCGGTGGGAATAGCCGAGCCGCTCGGCCGCGTTGCGGATGGTGGTCACGCAACCCTCGTCGAAGGTTACCGGGTCGAAATGCCCGACCTGCTCGATCTCGATGCCAAGGCCGATGTCCTCGGCGATCTTCTTCGCACCCTCGCGCAGCCGCGCGTCCATGTCGTCCAGCACCGCCTTGTCGGGTGAGCGGAAGTCGACGGTGAACACCGTGCGGCCCGGGATGATGTTGCGGGAGTTGGGATAGACCTCGACATGGCCGATGGCGCCGACGGCTTTCGGCGCGTGGCTCCAGGCGATCTCGTCGACCAGTTGGGTTATCCGCGCCATGCCGAGGCCGGCGTTGATCCGCATCGGCATCGGCGTCGAGCCAGTGTGGCTCTCCCGGCCGGTCAGGGTGATCTGGATCCACTTCAGGCCCTGGCCGTGATCGACCACGCCTATATCGATCCCCTCGGCCTCCAGGATCGGGCCCTGCTCGATGTGCAGTTCGAAGAACGCGCGCATCTTGCGAGCGCCGACCTCCTCGTCGCCGACCCAGCCGATGCGCTCCAGCTCGCCGCCCATGGTCTTGCCGGCGGCGTCCTTCAGCCCGTAGGCCCAGTCGAGGGCATGGACCCCGGCAAACACCCCGGAGGCCACCATCGGCGGGGCGAAGCGGGTGCCCTCCTCGTTTGTCCAGTTGACCACCACGATCGGGTGTCTGGTCTTGATGCCGAGGTCGTTGAGGGTGCGGATGATTTCGAGCCCAGCCAGCACGCCCAGCACGCCGTCGTACTTGCCGCCGGTCGGCTGGGTGTCCAGGTGGCTGCCGACATAGACCGGCAGGGCATCCGGGTCGGTGCCTTCGCGGCGGAAGAACATGGTGCCCATCTTGTCGACGCCCATGGTCATGCCGGCCTCGGTGCACCAGCGCTGGAACAGCGCTCGGCCCTCGGCATCCTCGTCGGTCAGGGTCTGGCGGTTGTTGCCGCCGGCGATTCCGGGGCCGATCTTCGCCATCTCCATCAGCGAATCCCACAGGCGCTCGCCGTTGATCCGCATGTTCTCGGCGGGTGCTGCCATTCCCGTACTCCCTGCTTCGGCGGCGGACAGACGGGTCGTCCCGCTACCCGCGCGCCGCATGATATCCCCGCGCCCGGCTTGTGCCGAGCCGCGACCGTTCGGGGCCGCGTTTTGCTTAACTTGACCAGTTGGACAACCTTATCGCGGCACCCCGGACGGTCAAGACGAACCTTGGCCCCCCAACCCGGTCCGAAGCTGGCCCAGCAGGGTCCTCGCCCGCGCCGTCATCCGGGCGGCCCGATCGGGATCCGGCTCGCCGATCCGGAACACGATGGCGAACATCAGGGCGGCGTCCAGGTGATAGGCGGCAAGCGCCGCCGCCGGCACCCCCGCGGCCCAGTCGCGGTCGCCGTATCCGTCAAGCACCGCTTCCGTCAGCGTTCCGGCTTCGTGCATGCGCGCCAGCTCGAAGGCGGGATCGCCGATCGCCGCGTTCGACCAGTCCAGAACGGCCATGATGCGGCCGCCCCGGCAGCGCAAGTTGGCCGGCCGGAAATCCATGTGCAGCAGGGCGCGCGGTGTCTCCGGCAACGCGGCACGCAAGAGGTCGACGCCGAGCCAGGACCGATCCTCAAGCAGCGGTTCGCCCGACAGCGCTTCGACCCGGTCGATGCGCTCCAGGATCCGCACCGCGATCGCCGCGCGCAGATCGCCGGACGGGCCGTGGACCACCGGCGCGATGTCCGGCGGCGGTGCGGCGTGCAGCATGCGCAGCAGGGCGCCGAACCCGACCGGATCGGGCGGATCGTCGTCGCCGTCCACGTAAGCCGAGATCAGCAGGTCCTGGGCATCGCCCTCGTGCAGCGCGTGCGGCGTGGCGGCCGGCAGGCCGCGGTCGGCCGCCCATCCGGCAAGCGTCCGCTCCTGGCGCAGCAAGGCGCGGCAGTCGATGTCGGTGCCGTAGCTGCCGCCGGGAAACCGCCGCCACGGCGCCTTGATCGCGACCGAGCCGAAGGGCGGCACGTCAGCGCGAAACACCGCCGCCTCGAAACCCTGTCCGATCGCAGCGAGATCACCACTCCAACCGGGATAGGCCGCGGAAAGAACCGCCTTCACCCGATCGGCAAGCCGACCCAACGCCGCTCCATCGCGTTCCGCCGGACTCTCGATGTTGCCCTGTCCGTCACTCATCATCCGTCTCCAGATGCGCCCCTAACGGTCGCGCAGCGCCACCAGCCAGACCAGGGCCGCCACCGTCGCCGCAATGCCGGGCAGCACTGGAGCGGCCAGCCAACCATGGCCGATCACCCCTTCCTCGACCGCCACCAGGCTGGGGATGAGATATCCGTAGGCCATCACCTTTGCCGACGGCAGCCGCAACGTGGCATAGCGCAGCAGGAACAGGGTAACGGCCGAAGTGCCGATCGCCAGATACAGCAGGGCGGTCCAGACCACCGGCGGCAGGGTCGCCCAGTCGGTGGCGGCCAGCGCCGGTGCCGCGTACACGGAAGTCAGTACCGCCGCCGCACTCAGTGTCCAGAAGGTGAACCCGACGCCGCTCTCGCCGCGGGCGAACCGCCGCACCAGCGGGGTGTAGGCAGCGTGGCAGGCGCAACCGATCAGGAACAACGCCTCGCCGGGGCCGATGTCGAAGGCCAGCAGGCGGTCAAGGTCGGCCCGGAAGATCACCCAGAGCGCCCCGACCGCGGCCAGCAGCAGCGCCGCCAGCACCGGCATCGACACCCGCTGCCCGACGAACAGCCGTCCGAAGCCGGCAGCCATCAGCGGGGTCATGGTGAACACCGCCGCCATCGCCACCGGGTCGGTCAACCGCAGCCCTTCGAACATCAGCACGAAGTAGATCGCCAACAGCCCGCCGACCACCGGGTAGCGCCAGGGTGCCGCCAGGTCGGCGCGCCGCAGGGCGCCGGTCGCCACCGCCACGGCGCCGATCACCGCCGCCGCTAGCACGAACCGCACCGCGGTCAGCGCCCCCGGGTCGATCGACCGCGCGGCCATGCCGCCCAGGCTGAACGAGCCGCTGATCAGCACCGCGAACAGCAGCATCGCCGCGTGGCCGCGCAGGGCCTCGCGGCGGTCGGGCGGTGCGGATACCAAGTTACTCGGCCGCCACCCGTGCCGGGTTGTTCGGATGGGTCGTCCAGTTGGCGTAGTCGTCGGAGACCACCCGGCCGGTGCGCGGGTCGACCGCGCCGGCCGCCATCGGCACCATAGTGATGCAGTTCTCCACCGGGCAGACGTTGACGCAGAGGTTGCAGCCGACGCATTCCTCGTCGATCACCTGGAACCGGCGCTGGCCGTCGACCATGTTGGTGATCGCCTGGTGCGAGGTATCCTCGCAGGCGATGTGACAGCGGCCGCACTGGATGCAGGAATCCTGGTCGATGTGCGCCTTGGCGACGTAGTTGAGGTTCAGGTATTGCCAGTCGGTGACGTTCGGCACCGCGCGGCCGACGAAGGAATCAAGGTCGCGGTGCCCGGCCTCGTCCATCCAGTTCTTCAATCCCTCGATCATCTCCTGGACGATCTTGAAGCCGTAGGTCATGGCGGCGGTGCAGACCTGCACGTTACCCGCACCCAAAGCCATGAACTCGGCCGCGTCCCGCCAGGTGGTGATGCCGCCGATCCCGGAGATCGGCAGGCCGCGCGTCTCGGCGTCGCGGGCGATGTCGGCCACCATGTTCAGCGCGATCGGCTTGACCGCCGGGCCGCAGTAGCCGCCGTGGCTGCCCTTGCCGTCGATCGACGGCTCCGGCGAGAAGGTGTCGAGGTTCACCGACGTGATCGAGCTGACGGTGTTGATCAGCGACACCGCGTCGGCCCCGCCCTTGTGGGCGGCGCGCGCCGGGTAGCGGATGTCGGTGATGTTCGGGGTCAACTTGACGATGACCGGCATGCGGGTGCTGGCCTTCACCCAGCGCGTCACCATCTCGATGTACTCCGGAACCTGGCCGACCGCCGAGCCCATGCCGCGCTCCGACATGCCGTGCGGGCAGCCGAAGTTCAGCTCGACCCCGTCGGCGCCGGTGTCGTCGACCTGCTTCATGATGTCGGTCCAGCAGGCCTCCTCGCACGGCACCATCAGCGAGACCACGACCGCCCGATCCGGCCAATCGCGCTTGACCCGCTTGATCTCGTCTAGATTCACCTGCAGCGGCCGGTCGGTGATCAGCTCGATGTTGTTCAGGCCGAGCAGCCGCCGGTCCGCACCCCAGACCGCGCCGTAGCGCGGCCCGTTGACGTTGACGATGTGCGGGTCGAGCCCGAGGGTCTTCCAGACCACCCCGCCCCATCCGGCCTTGAAGGCGCGGACGACGTTGTACTCCTTGTCCGTCGGCGGCGCCGAGGCCAACCAGAACGGGTTCGGCGACTTGATCCCGATGAAACTGCTGCGAATGTCGGCCATGACCGTCTCCCTTCGCGTGCTCAGGCGCCGGAACGCGTGTTGAACGATTTGTGAATGCTCTCGGCGGCATCGCGGCCCATCGCCACCGCCGAGACGGTGAGGTCGTCGCCGCCAGCCACGCAGTCGCCACCGGCCCACACCTTGTCAACCGAGGTGCGCCCTTCCGCGTCGACCTTGATGCGCCCGCCCTCCAGGGCGACCGACGGGCCATCGTCAAACGGCCGCGCCACGAAGCTCTGGCCGATCGCCCGGAACACCTGATCCGCAGCCAGCGTCAGCGACTCGCCGGTGCCGGTCAGGCGTCCGTCGGACACCGTGGTGTATTCAAGCTGGATGCCCGTGACCTTGCCGCTCTGGGCCAGGATCCGCTTCGGCTGCAGCCAGTGCCGAATCGCCACGCCCTTGGAGGTCGCCAGATCCTGCTCGTACTCGGACGCGTTCATGCTCTCCTTGCCGCGGCGGTAGCAGATCGTCACCTCCTCGGCCCCCAGCAGCTTGGCCTGGACCGCCGCGTCGATCGCGGTCATTCCACCGCCCAGCACGACGACCCGCCGGCCGACCGGCAAGGTCGCGAGGTCCGCCGCCTGGCGCAGCGACGCGATGTATTCCACGGCGTCGATCACGCCCTCGCTGTCGTCCCCATCGATGCCCAGGGCGTTCACCCCGGCGAGCCCCATGCCGAGGAACACCGCGTCATAGCTGGTACAGAGCCCGGCCAGCGACAGATCGCGGCCGAGCGCCTTGCCGGGCTCGATGGCGATGCCGCCGATCGCCGTCACGTAGTCCACCTCAGCCTGGGCGTAGCCGTCGACGGTCTTGTAGGCGGCGATCCCGTATTCGTTCAGGCCACCGGCCTTTGGACGGGCATCGAACACGGTGACGTCGTGGCCGTGCATGGCCAGCCGGTGCGCACAGGCGAGACCGGCCGGCCCGGCGCCGACCACCGCCACCAGCTTGCCGCTCGGCGCGGCACGCTCATAGAACTGCTTGCCGGCGGCCATCGCCGCGTCGGTGGCGAACCGCTGCAGACGGCCGATCTCCACCGGTTTGCCTTCGGCCTTCTCGCGCACGCAGGCCTGTTCGCACAGGGTCTCGGTCGGACAGACGCGCGCGCACATGCCACCGAGAATGTTCTGGTCGAAGATCGTCTTGGCCGAACCGGTGGTGTTGCCGGTGGCGATCTGCCTGATGAACAGCGGGATGTCGATCCCGGTCGGACAGGCGGTCACGCACGGCGCATCGTAGCAGAAATAGCAGCGGTCGGCGGCGACCACAGCCTCGTGCCGGTCCAGGAGCGGATGCAGGTCGGCGAAGTTCTCCGCGTAGTCCTCCGCCGACAATCGGCCGGCCGCCACTCCGGTATCGAGACGTCCGTCGGTCATGGCACCCTCCTGCCGTTGGCCCTGGCTGTACTATTTCAGCATCGAATCTGATCATTTGGTCAAATTTATTATGCGCAGGGTTACCGGATCCCGTCGACGCCGGGTCCTCGGTACTTGCGAAGTGTCGTTTCAACGTGCGAGATCGCTTGCCCGGGCCGTTTCCAGCGCACAGGAGAGCCGCGTGCCGATCGACTACGACAAGCTGATGAACTGGCCGTTTCCGGACCTCGAGCACCGCTATTCCGAGCGTGACACCATGCTGTATGCGCTCGGCGTCGGCTGCGGCCACGACCCTATGGACCGGGCCGATCTGCGCTTCGTCTACGAGGAGAGCCTGCTGGCGCTGCCCACCATGGCGGTCGTGCTCGGCTACCCCGGTTTCTGGCTGAAGGATCCCGCGACCGGCGTCGACTGGCGCAAGGTGCTGCACGGCGAGCAGGGACTGGTCCTGCACCACCCGCTGCCGGCGGCGGCGACGGTTGTCGGCAGATCGCGGGTCACCGGGATCGTCGACAAGGGCGAGGGCAAGGGCGCGCTGATGTACTCGGAGCGCGACGTGGTCGACCACGCGACCGGCGAGTTGCTTTGCACCGTGACCTCCACCACGTTCCTGCGTGGCGAAGGCGGGTTCGGCGGGCCGAGCGGCCCCTCGCCCGCCCCGCACCCGGTTCCCGAGCGTGCCCCCGATCAAGCCGTCGACCTGCCGACCCTGCCGCAGGCGGCCTTGATCTACCGGCTGTCCGGCGACACCAACCCGCTGCACGCCGACCCCGAGATCGCCACCCAGGCCGGATTCCCCCGGCCGATCCTGCACGGGCTCGGCACCTACGGGGTCGCCGGTCGGGCCATCCTGCGGGCCTGCTGCAACAACGACCCGGCGCGCCTGAAAACCCTCAACGTGCGGTTCTCGGCGCCGGTGTTTCCCGGCGAGACCATCCGCACCGAAATCTGGCAGGACGGCACCACGGTCTCGTTCCGCTGCCGGGTCGTGGAGCGCGACACCGTGGTGCTGAACAACGGGCTGGCGATGCTGGCGGGGTGACGCGGACCGACTCCAGCCCTTGCGAGTCGGGGCCGCCTGAGTTATATCCCGGTCTCCTTAATCTGAGTTGTGATCGGGGGTGGGCCAGCGGCCCACTTTTTTGTTGGCGGTAACCGCCCCCGAAGGGGAGCAGAGGGCGGCGTGACAGACGCGCAGACCGATGGTGTACCGGCCCGGCGGATCGAGTCGATCATAGGCCCGTCCATTGAGGCGATGGGCTATGCGCTGGTGCGTGTTATGATCACCGGCGGTCGCCGACCGACACTCCAGATCATGGCCGAACGGGCCGATGGCTCGGGAATGAACGTCGATGACTGCGCCGAGATCAGCCGATCGATCTCCGCCATACTCGACGTCGAAGACCCGATCACCGGTGAATACACGCTTGAGGTCAGTTCGCCGGGCATCGACCGGCCGCTGACCCGACTGGACGACTTCCGGCGGTTCGCCGGGTTCGAGGCCCGCATCGACATGGCGGAGCTGATCGAAGGCCGCAAGCGGTTCGGCGGCCGGCTGATCGGCGTCGACGAGGCGGACCGGGTTTTGTTGGAGACCGCGCCGGGAGTGCGCGAGGCCCTGCCTTTCGAGGGCATCGCGCGTGCCAAACTGGTCCTGACCGACGAACTGGTCGCGGCCAGCGCCCCGGCTGGACGAGAAGGCGCTTAAAAAGCGGCTCCTTAGGAGGACGACGAAGACGATGGATATCGCGACGCAACCGAAGCTGGAGCTGATCCAGGTCGCCGACGTGGTCGCCCGCGACAAGGGCATCGACCGCGAGGAAGTCCTGATCGCCATGGAGCAGGCGATCCAGAAGGCCGGCCGCTCGAAATACGGGCCCGACCACGACATCCGCGCGACCATCGACCGGCGCACCGGCGAAATCTCCCTGAAGCGCTGCACGACCGTCGTCGAGGAGATCGAGGACGAGATCTCGCAGATCACCCTGGCGCAGGCGCACAAGATCGATCCGGCCCTGGAGATCGGCAGCGTCATCTCCGAGCCGTTGCCGCCAATCGATTTCGGCCGCATCGCCGCGCAGACCGCCAAGCAGGTCATCGTCCAGAAGGTCCGCGAGTTCGAGCGGCAGCGCCAGTACGAAGAGTACAAGGACCGCTCGGGCGAGATCATCAACGGCTCGGTCAAGCGCGTCGAGTACGGCAACGTGACCGTCGAGATCCAGCGCGCCGAGGCGATCCTGCGCCGCGACCGGCTGCTGCCGCGCGAGACGTTCCGCCAGGGCGACCGCATCCGCGCCTACATCGAGGACGTGCGCTCCGAGCCGCGTGGCCCGCAGATCTTCCTGTCGCGCACCCATCCGGAGTTCATGCGCCAGCTGTTCCGCCAGGAGGTGCCGGAGGTCTATGACGGCATCATCGACATCAAGGCGGTGGCCCGCGACCCGGGCTCGCGAGCCAAGATCGCGGTGATCTCCTACGACAGCTCGATCGACCCGGTCGGCGCCTGCGTCGGCATGCGCGGCTCCCGCGTCCAGGCGGTGGTCGGCGAGCTGCAGGGCGAGAAGATCGACATCATTCCGTGGTCCGAGGACCCGGCGACCTTCGTGGTCAACGCGCTGGCCCCGGCCGAGGTCTCCAAGGTGGTGCTCGACGAGGACGCCGGACGCATCGAGGTCGTCGTCCCGGACGAACAGCTGTCGCTGGCGATCGGCCGGCGCGGCCAGAACGTGCGTCTTGCATCGATGCTGACCGGCTGGGACATCGATATCCTGACCGAGCAGGAAGAATCGGATCGCCGCAAGGAAGAGTTCCGGGTCCGCTCGGACACCTTCATCAACGCGCTCGACATCGATGACGTGATCGCCGGTCTGCTGGTCGCCGAAGGCTTCACCTCGGTAGAGGAGATCGCCGACGTCGATCTGGAGGACCTGGCCGAGATCGAGGGCTTCGACGTCGACATCGCCGGCGAGTTGCAGATGCGTGCGCTGAACCATGTCGAAGCCGAGCGTGTCCGCCTCGAGGCCCTGCGCACCGAGCTTGGCGTCACCGACGAGGTGGCGGCACTCGAGGCGCTGAGCCCGGCAATGCTGGTGGCGCTCGGCGAGAAGGGCGTGAAGACGCTCGACGATTTTGCGGATCTGGCCAGCGACGAGCTGTTGGAGATCCTGCCGGCCGATTCCATGGACGAGGATACCGCCAACGACCTGATCATGGCGGCCCGCGCCCACTGGTTCGACGACGAGGACGCGCCGGCGACGACCGGCGAGGAGGAAGAGACTGAGCCGACGGCGTGACCCGGGCGGGGAACAGGCAGAGTCCGAGCGGCGCTGTCTCGTCACGCGCGAAAGCGGTCCGCGCGGCGGTTTGGTGCGGTTTGTTGTCGCCCCCGACGACACGATCGTGCCGGACGTCGACGAGAAGCTGCCGGGCCGCGGCCTCTGGGTGACGGCGGATCGCGCGGTTCTGGGCCGCGCGGTCGACAAGAAGTTGTTCGGCCGGTCCGCAAAGCGGGCGGTTCGCGCCGACCCGGGCCTCGTCGATCGCGTCGAGGATCTCTTGGTTCGGCGTTGCCTCGATCTTCTGGCCATGGCGCGCCGGGCCGGTACCGCGGTAGCGGGCCAGGTCAAGGTTCGCCAGGCACTGCAGTCAGGCCGTCCGGGCCTGCTGCTTGAGGCGTCGGATGGCGCCGAGGACGGCCGCCGCCGTCTGCGGGCATTGGCCGGGGAGCGGCCGGTGGTCGCACTATTGTCTGCGGCGGAGCTTGCAGGCGCCTTCGGGCGCGAACATACGGTCCACGCCTTTGTGGACAGCGGCGGCCCGGGGGGCGGTCTGGTAGACCGCCTGCATCGGAATGCCGACCGACTCGCCGGTTTTCGGGGTTCGACCTCGGTGCCGCGCTTGGAAAACCCGGCCGGTACGTGTATTCAGGGCGCCGGCCCGTTGATGGATGGATGATTTGGGCGAAGACCAGATGTCGAGCACCAGTGACCAGGACCGCAAGAAGCTGAGCCTCACCGGAGGTCGCAGCAAGCTGTCCCTCGGCAAGTCGTCCGAGACGGCGCAGGTCAAGCAGAGCTTCTCACACGGTCGTTCAAAGACCGTGCAGGTCGAGGTGCGCCGACGCCGTACCCCGCCACCGGGCGGACCTGCGGGCTCGGGCAAGGGCGGTTCCGGCGCTGGTCGTGAGTTGACTGTAGAGGAGCGCGCGGCCCGTACGCGTGCCCTGCAGGAAGGCCTGAAGCAGAGCGAAGTCGCCAGCGCCGCTGCCGCCGAGATCGCTGCCGCCGAAGCAGCGGCCGCACCGGCAGCCGAGCCTGTCGTCGAAGCAGCCGAGCCCGTCGTCGAGAAGGATCGCCGTCAGGCCGAATTCGACGAGATGCGCAAGATCGCCGACGACGAGGAATCCCGTCGGGCCGCCGAGGCGGCGCGTCTGGCTGAGGAAGAAGCCGGGCGTCAGGCGAAGGCCGCCGCCGAGCGCGCACAGGCGCGCCTGGAGCGCCAGCCGGCCGGGACGACCCCGGCCGCTACCACCACGGCCGCACCGGCCGGTCGCGCCGTGCCGGCAAACGAGGCCGAAGACGACAACGACCGCCGCCGCCGTGGCCGCACCGATGCCGTCAAGCGTCCGGCCCGCACCCGCGGCGCGGCAGCCGCCGAGCCACGGCGTCGCGGTGGCAAGCTGACCATCTCCGCCGCCCTCGACGATCGCGAGCGGACCCGGTCGCTGGCATCCGTCCGGCGAGCCCGCGAGCGGGAGCGCCAGCGCCAGAACGAAGACGAAGAGCAGGTCAAATTCTCTCGTGACGTGGTGGTGCCCGAATCGATCACGGTTCAGGAACTGGCCAATCGCATGGCCGAGAAGGCCGGCGATGTCGTCAAGGCGCTGATGAAGATGGGCGTGATGGCGACCATCAACCAGACGATCGACGCCGACACGGCGGAACTGATCGTCCAGGAGTTCGGCCATCGGGTTCGGCGTGTAGCGGAGTCCGATGTGGAACTCGGCATGCGCGGCATTGAGGACGATCCCGCCAGCATGCTGCCGCGTTCGCCGGTCGTCACCGTCATGGGTCACGTCGACCACGGCAAGACCTCGCTGCTCGACGCGATCCGCAACGCCGACGTGGTGAGCGGCGAGGCCGGCGGCATCACGCAGCACATCGGCGCCTATCAGATCAAGATCCCGTCGGGCGACAAGATCACCTTCATCGACACCCCGGGTCACGAGGCGTTCACCGAGATGCGGGCGCGCGGCGCCAACGTCACGGACATCGTGATCCTGGTGGTTGCGGCCGACGACGGCATCATGGCGCAGACGATCGAAGCGATCCGTCACGCCAAGGCCGCGAAGGTCCCGATCATCGTGGCCTGCAACAAGATCGACAAGCCGGACTCCGATCCGGCGCGGGTTCGCCAGGAACTGCTGCAGCACGATCTCGTGGTCGAGGAAATGGGCGGCGACATCCAGATCGTCGACGTATCGGCCAAGACCAAGCAGGGTCTCGACACCCTGCTCGAAGCGGTCATGCTTCAGGCCGAGGTCCTGGAACTCAAGGCCAACCCGACCCGTCCCGCCGAAGGCGTGGTGGTTGAGGCCAAGGTCGAGCGCGGCCGCGGCAGCGTTGCCACCGTGCTGGTCCAGCGCGGCACCGTGAAGCTGGGCGACGTGTTCGTCGCCGGCGCCGAATGGGGCCGGGTGCGCGCCCTGGTCGATGATCGCGGCCAGCAGACCGACAGCGCCGGGCCGACGGTTCCGGTCGAGGTTCTGGGCCTGCAGGGTACCCCCACCGCCGGCGATGAGTTCGTGGTGGTCGAGAACGAGAGCCGGGCCCGAGAGATCGCCGACTATCGCCAGCGCGTGATCCGCGAGAAGCAGGCGACCGCCGGCGCCCGCGGTACGGTCGAGCAGATGCTGTCGGCGATCCAGGCCGGGCAGGCGCAGGAATTGTCGCTGGTCATCAAGACCGACGTGCACGGTTCCTACGAAGCCATCAAGGCAACCATGGAGAAGCTGGAGACCTCGGTCGTCAAGCCGCGGATCCTTCACGGCGCGGTCGGCCCGATCAACGAATCCGACATCAGCCTCGCCAAGGCGTCGAACGGCCTGATCGTCGGCTTCAACGTCCGCGCCAACCCGCAGGCTCGCGAGATGGCACGGCGCGAGTCGCTGGAGATCCGCTACTACTCGATCATCTACGACCTGATCGATGACATCAAAGCCCTGCTCACCGGCATGCTGGCCCCTGAGATCCGGGAAGAGTTCATCGGCTACGCGTCGATCCGCGAGGTGTTCAACATCACCAAGGTCGGCAAGGTCGCCGGCTGCATGGTCACCGACGGCATCATCAAGCGCGGCTGCAAGGTCCGCCTGCTGCGCGACGACGTGGTGGTGCACGAAGGTTCGCTGAAGACCCTCAAGCGCTTCAAGGACGAGGTCCGCGAGGTCCGCGAGGGTTACGAGTGCGGCATGGCGTTCGAGAACTACGACGACATCCGCCAGGGCGATCGTATCGAGTGTTTCGAGCTGAAGGAAATCGCCCGGACCCTCGACTCGGTGCGGCAGGAAACGACGGCCGAGTAAGGCCGCCGCCTACCGCAAGGGAATTGGTGTCATGACGGGACGAGACGCGGCTCCGACGGAGCCCAGTCAGCGACGGCTGCGCGTCGGCGAAGAGATTCGCCGCACGCTGGCGCGGATACTGGAGCGGGGAACCCTGCACGATCCGGCGCTGTACGACGCGCCGGTCACCATCTCCGAGGTAACGGTCAGCCCGGACCTGCGCAACGCGACCGTGTGGATAACCCGCCTGGGCGGTGGTGACGCGACGGAACTGCTGGCCGCCCTCAAGCGCAACGCCGGCCGGCTGGGCGGGCTGCTGGCCCGCGACATCAAGCTGAAGTACGCCCCGCGCCTGCAGTTCGCCCGTGATTCCGCCTTCGACACGTCAAGTCGGATCGACGCCCTGTTGCGCAACCCCGTGGTGCGGCACGACATCGAAGCCGGCCCGACCGAGGATACCGACTCGGAGGAGCCGGATGGGCCGGCGTAAGCGCGGCCAGCCTGTCCACGGCTGGGTCATCGTCGACAAGCCGTCCGGTATCAGTTCGGCACAGGCGGTGGCGACCGTGCGGCGGGTGTTCGATGCCGCCAAGGCCGGCCATGCAGGCACCCTCGACCCCCTGGCGACCGGGATCCTGCCGGTGGCGCTCGGAGAGGCGACCAAGACGGTTCCCTACGTCATGGACGCCACCAAGGACTACGATTTCACGATCCAATGGGGCGAGGCCCGCTCGACCGACGATCGCGAAGGTGCCGTGACCGCAACGTCGGACGTGCGCCCGGACATTGACGCGATACGGTCCGCCACCCGGCAGTTCGTGGGCGAGATCGAGCAGGTCCCGCCGATCTATTCCGCCGTGAAGGTCGACGGCGAGCGGGCGTACGATCTGGCCCGTTCCGGCGAGGCGGTCGACCTCGACGCCCGTCGCATCACCATTCTGGGCTTCGACCTGGCCGAGGCGATCGACGCCGATCATGCCCGTTTCCGGGTGTCGTCCGGAAAGGGCGCGTACATGCGCGCGCTGGCCCGCGACCTCGCCATCAGTCTCGGCACGGTCGGGCATATCGTGGCGCTGCGGCGCCTGCGGGTCGGGCCCTTCCTGGAAAGCGCGGCGATTTCTCTGGATTCACTCGCCGAGCTGATGCATAACCCCGCGGCTTTAGAGCACCTTAGACCGGTCGAGACGGCGCTGGACGGCATCCCGGCGCTCGCCTTGAGCGGCCCTGAGGCGAATACGCTCCGCAACGGCCAAGGCATTCCCGTGTTCCGAGCGATGGACCGGGAACGGTTTGGCCACCTGCGCGACGGCGACACGGTCTACGCCCTGGAGGGCGAAACCCCGGTCGCAATCGCGCGGATCGACGGCGGCGCCATTCGTCCGGTGCGGGTGCTGAACCTCTGATCAAAGGAGAGGACGATGTCGATTACGAATGAGCGTAAGGCCGAGCTGGTCAAGGAATACAGCACCAAGGAAGGCGACACCGGATCGCCGGAAGTCCAGGTGGCGATCCTGTCAGAGCGGATTTCGAACCTGACCGAGCACATGAAGATCCACAAGCAGGACTTCCACTCGCGCCGCGGCCTGCTGATGATGGTCGGCCAGCGCCGCCGTCTGCTGGACTACGTGAAGCGCAAGAACGAAGAGCGCTACACCACCCTGATCGGTCGTCTCGGCATCCGCCGCTGATCCGCCCCCCCGCGACCATCGCGGATTACATCTTCGACAGTTCCCGGGCTGCCGCATCGCGGCGGCCCGGTTCTTATTGCGGCCACGGATACCTTCCGTGCCGTGCCTCGCGGCTGTAGCCATTGACCGGCCGGGTGTTCCGTGGCATGGAACCGCCGCGCAAGAGAGAGATGAACCGAGGGACTACCGCAACGACGCCGTGACGAAGCAGGGCGTCCATTCCCCGCCCATCGAGGAGACGCAGGACCGCCCGTCGGCATAGCGCTGTCGACGGGTCGACGTGCTTGTACCGCCGAATGAACTGTGCGGACCGATAGGACGGGGTTGCGTTTGGACCACGCGGTTCCAAGCGAAGGAACGATCGAATGTTCGATGTCTACCGTAAGGAAGTCCAGTGGGGGGGGCGCACGCTCACCCTTGAGACTGGCAAGATGGCGCGCCAGGCCGATGGCGCCGTAGTCGCCCGATATGGCGACACAGTCGTGCTGTGCACCGTCGTTGCAGCAAAGACCCCCCGGCAGGGAATCGATTTTTTCCCCCTGTCGGTTCACTACCAGGAAAAGACCTACTCCGCCGGCAAGATCCCCGGCGGCTTCTTCAAGCGTGAGGGTCGTCCGACCGAGAAGGAGGTTCTGACCTCGCGCCTGATCGACCGGCCGATCCGGCCGTTGTTCGTGAAGGGTTTCAAGAACGAGACCCAGGTGATCTGCACCGTCCTGGCCCATGACCTGGAGAACGATCCGGACGTGGTGGCGATGGTCGGCACTTCGGCCGCGCTGTGCATCTCCGGCGTGCCGTTCCTCGGTCCGATCGGTGGCTGCCGCGTCGGCTACAAGAACGGCGAGTACGTTCTGAACCCGTCCATGGAAGATGCCAAGTCGTCGGAACTGGACCTGATGGTCGCCGGCACCCAGGAAGGCGTGCTGATGGTCGAGTCGATGGCGTCGGAGCTGTCCGAGGAAGTCATGCTCGGCGCCGTGACCTTCGGCCACCAGTCGTTCCAGCCGGTGATCCAGGCGATCATCGAACTGGCCGAAGCCTGTGCCAAGGATCCGATGGATCTGCCGGCACCGGCGCTCGACACCGATGGGTTGCGCGGACGCGTCGAAGCCGCCTGCAAGGCCGACTTCGAAGCCGCCTATGACGAGCCGAACAAGACCGAGCGTCAGAACAAGCTGGCCGCCGCCAAGGAAAAGGCGATCGCCAGCCTGGAAGATCCGGCAGAAGCCGATGCCGCCAAGGGCCTGCTCAAGGGCATCGAGAGCGACATCGTGCGTGGTCGCATCCTGAAGACCGGCCAGCGCATCGACGGCCGCGACACCAAGACCGTCCGTCCGATCGTGGCCGAAGTCGGCATCCTGCCGCGCACCCACGGCTCGGCCCTGTTCACCCGTGGCGAAACCCAGGCGCTGGTGGTCACCACGCTCGGCACCGGCCAGGACGAGCAGATCGTGGATGCGCTCGATGGTGAATACCGCGAGAACTTCATGCTGCACTACAACTTCCCGCCCTACTCGGTCGGTGAAGCGGGCCGCATGGGTTCCCCGGGCCGCCGCGAGATCGGCCACGGCAAGCTGGCATGGCGTGCCACCCGGCCGCTGCTGCCGTCGAAGGACGCGTTCCCGTACACGGTTCGCGTGGTCTCCGAGGTCACCGAGTCCAACGGCTCGTCGTCGATGGCGACGGTCTGCGGCACGTCCCTGGCTATGATGGACGCCGGCGTTCCGCTGGCCCGGCCGATCGCCGGCATCGCCATGGGCCTGATCAAGGAAGGCGAGCAGTTCGCCGTGCTCTCGGACATCCTTGGCGACGAGGATCACCTCGGCGACATGGACTTCAAGGTGGCCGGCACCGACAAGGGCATCACCGCCCTGCAGATGGACATCAAGATCACCTCGATCACGAAGGAGATCATGGACGTGGCCCTCGGCCAGGCCCGCGATGGCCGGCTGCACATCCTGGGCGAGATGTCCAAGGCGCTGACCAACGCCCGCGAGGGTGTGTCGGCGACCGCGCCGAAGATGACCATGATGAAGATCCCGGTCGACAAGATCCGTGAAGTCATCGGGTCGGGCGGCAAGGTCATCCGCGAGATCTGCGAGACCACCGGCGCCAAGATCGACATCGAGGACGATGGTTCGGTCAAGATCGCGGCGGTCGAGCAGAACACGCTCGACGCGGCCTACAACTGGGTCAAGTCGATCGTGGCGGAGCCCGAGATCGGCGAGATCTACACCGGCAAGGTCGTGAAGGTCCTGGAGTTCGGCTGTTTCGTGAACTTCCTCGGCCCGAAGGACGGTCTGGTGCACATCAGCCAGTTGGTCGCCGATCGCCGGCCGGAAAAGGTCGACGAGGTGGTCAAGGAAGGCGACAGCGTCAAGGTCAAGGTCATCGGCTTCGACGACCGCGGCAAGGTGAAGCTGTCCATGAAGGTCGTCGACCAGAAGACCGGCGAAGACCTGGATCCGAAGAAGGCCGCCGAGTAACGGCACGGCGACGAAAACGGCGGAACGGAGAGATCCGATGTCATCGAGCCCCGGCCCGTCCGGTTTCGTCGCCCCTCGACTGATCGGCCATCGCGGCGCAGCCGCGCTGGCGCCCGAGAACACGCTGGCCTCGATCCGGGCCGCCGCCGAAAGCGGCGTGTCCTGGATCGAGATCGACGCCAAGCTGGCGCGTGATGACATCCCCGTATTGATCCACGACGACACCCTCGACCGGACCACGACCAGCCTCGGGCCGGTGGTGGGCAAGACCTCGGCCGAGCTCGGCCGGCTCGACGCCGGATTCCGGTTCGATCCGCGCTTTGCCGGCGAACCGATCCCGACTCTGCGACAATGTCTGGATGAATGCCGGCGGCTCGGCCTCGGCCTCGACCTCGAAATCAAGCCGGACAAGGGCACTGAATCGGCCACTGCCGCGAGCGTCCTGACCGTCCTGGGTGACGCTGGCTGGACGGCGAACGACCCGATCCTGATCACCAGCTTCGCGATCGGGTCGCTGCGGGTGATCCGGGACTACGCACCGACCTTCCACCGCGGCCTGCTGATCTGGAAGTTTCCGGAAGGCTGGCAGGATGCAGCCCGCGACCTCGGCGCGGTGTCTGTGATCTCCGACCACAAGTCGCTGAAGACCCCGGCCGATGTCGCCCGGATCGTCGACGGCGGCTGGACCGCGATGACCTATACCGTGAACGACCGGGCGCGTGCCGCCGAGCTGTACAGCTGGGGCATTGAAGGCATCGTCACCGACAACCCGCCGGCCCTTCTCGGGCTGTGACACGACGGTCGGCTTGCCTGAAGGCGAGCGTCACCACATCGATTTCTTCGCCCGTTCCGGCCACTCCCGGTCGTAGGCGTCGCCGCCGACCCTGGCATCGCTCAACGCTGCCAGGATGCGGCCCGGTGTGGGCAGGCTGCTGGGGTCGACATGGCGGGCCGGATTCCACAGCTCGGAGCGCACGATCGCCCGGGCGCATTGGAAGTACACGGACTCGACCGCGATCACGACGACGCTGCGCGGCGCCTTGCCGTCGACCGCGAACGACGCCAGCAGGTCCGGACCGGTGTCGAGATGCGCCCGGCCGTTGACCCGCAGGGTGCTCCCGGACCCCGGGATCAGGAACAGCAGTCCGACTCTCGGATCGCGCACGATGTTGCGCAGTGAATCGACCCGGTTGTTGCCGCGCCGGTCCGGCATCATCAGCGTTCGCTCGTCGTGGATCCGCACGAACCCGGCCAGATCGCCGCGCGGCGAACAATCCAGCCCTTCCGGTCCGCCGGTCGCCAGGGCGACGAACGGCGACGCCTCGATGAACGCGCGATACTCCGGAGTGACCCGATCGACCTCCTTGACCGTCGAGGTTTCACCGGGGACGCCGTAAAGCGCCTCTAGCTGTTCGATAGTGGTGATGGCTGACATGGTCGGGGTCCGAGGCTGAAAGAAACGGGTGATCGATCCAACCGCCGCAGTTTCGCACAACTACGATCTCCGCACGAACAGGCTCGTTGTTCTGGCGATCTACAATCATGACGATTATTCTTCAAGTCGACCGATTTCCAGACACGGCAGAAAAGGACATCGCGCGATGAGCGAAGTTGCATCACCGGCGCTCAGCGTCGGTACCGTCGCCGGTGACACGCTAGGGATTTTCGTTCAGAGGGTCTTGAGGCCCGCCCTGATCGTCGTGGTGCCGTTGACGCTTCTCGGCCTGCCATCGACGATTGCCCGCATACAGGCGGCCATCGACCACCACCAGCCACCTGCACCGTCGCTGCTTCTGGCATTGCTGCACGCGCTCGTCTACATCCTCGCGACGGGATTCCTGACCGCGGCAACCTATGAGGCCGTCTGCGGGCGGTCGATCCGAACGACCGAGCTCCTGGCTGGCGTCGTCGGGCGGTTCGTGCCCTTGCTGGTCTGCTCGGTGGTGTTCGGGGTCGCCCTCGCGATCGGGCTCTCGCTGATCGTGCTGCCGGGGCTGTGGATCGCCGCGGTCTGGAGCGTCTTGGTGCCGGCCATCGTGATCGAGGATGCCGGCTTCCGCGCCTTCGCCCGAAGCGCGCAGCTCACGAGAGGCTATCGGTGGCCGATCGCCGGCAGCCTCTTCGTGATCGGCGTGGCCGCGGCGCTGCCGCCGCTGATCGTCACCATGTTGTCCGGACAAAGGCTGATCGAGGCGGTCGGCGTGCCGGTGTTCGCTGCCGCGGTCGAAGCCCTGTCCGTGCTCTGCGCGTGCATGGCGATGTGCGGATTCGCCGTGATCTACGCGCGGTTGCGCGAGATCGAGAGATCCACGGCGACGACCGACGAACGACCGGGCTGAGGGGGCTGAATCGAAGGCGGCGAGCGATCCGGAACGCCGGCTATTGCTCCGGCGGGGGCGTCACGCCCGCCTGCGGGCGCGGGATGGCCACGGAATGGAAGCCGCCGTCGACATGCACGATCTCCCCGGTCACCCCGGACGACAGGTCGGACAGCAGGTAGAGCCCGGCACGGCCGACCTCCTCCAGGCTGGCGTTGCGCTTCAGCGGCGCGGCGTTCTCGGCGTACCGGAAGGTATAGCGGGCATCGGCGATCGCCGAGCCGGCGAGCGTGCGCATCGGCCCCGCCGAGATGGCGTTGACCCGGATGCCGGACGGCCCCAGGTCGACCGCGAGATAGCGCACGCTGGCTTCCAGCGCCGCCTTGGCCACCCCCATCACGTTGTAGTTCGGGGTTGAGCGCTCGGCGCCCAGATAGGTCAGGGTGATCAGGCTGCCGCCCTCGGTCATCAGCGGCACCACGCGCTGGGCCAGCGCCGTAAACGAGTAGCAGGAGACGTCCAGGGTGCTGCGGAAGTTGCTGCGGCTGGTGTCGCAGTAGCGGCCCTTCAGCTCGTTCTTGTCAGAATAGGCGACTGCGTGGACCGCGAAGTCGATCCGGCCCCAGCGTTCAGCCAGCGCCGCGGCCACCGCGTCCAGGCTGGCCGGGTCCGATACGTCACACTGCATCACCAGATCGGAGCCGACCGACTCGGCGAGCGGTTCCACCCGCCGCTTGATCGCGTCGTTCTGGTAGGTGAACGCCAGTTCGGCACCTTGACCGGCGACCGCGGAGGCGATTCCCCAGGCGATCGACTTCTCGTTGGCGACTCCCAGGATCAGGCCACGCTTGCCGGCCATGATCGGGCGGGGTTGGGCGGTCTCGCTCATTGTCGTCCTTCGTCGGTCGGCCGGGCCCGCCATGCCGCGGGCCCGAAGGGGATTGGCCCGCGCCAGGGCGGCAATCGGGTCAGGCGTCGAAGCGGCGCATGGCCAGGACCGCATTGGTGCCGCCGAAACCGAAGCTGTTCGACAGCGCCAAATTGATCTGCTGCTCGAGAGCCGCACCGCGAACGATCGGCAGATCACCCGCCTCCGGCTCAAGGTTGTCGATGTTGGCTGACGCGGCAATGAACCCATCGCGCATCATCAGCAGCGTGTAGATCGCTTCCTGGACGCCGGTCGCCCCGAGCGAATGCCCGGTCAGCGACTTGGTCGAGCTGATCGCCGGAACCTGATTGCGGCTGCCGAACACCTGGCGGATCGCCTCAAGCTCCTTGAGGTCGCCGACCGGCGTACTGGTGCCGTGGGTGTTGATGTAGTCAACCGGCTCGCTCAGACCCTCCAGCGCCATTTGCATGCAGCGCACGGCGCCTTCGCCCGATGGCTGAACCATGTCGACGCCGTCGGAGGTGGCGCCGTACCCAACGATCTCGCCGTAGATCTTGGCGCCGCGGGCCTGGGCGTGTTCGAGAGACTCGAGCACCACCACGCCGCCGCCGCCGGCGATCACGAAGCCGTCGCGATCGGTGTCATAGGCCCGCGAGGCGCGCTGCGGCGTATCGTTGTACTTGGACGACAACGCCCCCATCGCGTCGAACAGCACCGACATGGTCCAGTGCAGTTCCTCACCGCCGCCGGCGAATACCGTGTCCTGCTTGCCGAGCTGAATCAGCTCCATGGCGTTGCCGATGCAGTGTGCGCTGGTCGAGCACGCCGAGCTGATCGAGTAATTGTGGCCCTTGATTCCGAAGAAGGTCGACAGGCAGGCCGAGTTGGTCGACGACATGGTGCGCGGCACCATGTACGGCCCGACCCGCTTCGGACCCTTTTCGCGCGCCGTATCGAACGCCGTCATCATGTTGGAGGTCGACGGCCCGCCGGACCCCATGATCAGGCCGGTACGCGGGTTGCTGACCTCGCTGGTCTCCAGGCCGGCGTCGGCGATCGCCTCCTGCATGGCGAGGTAGTTGTAGGCCGCCCCGTCACCCATGAAGCGCAGCAACTTGCGATCGATGCGCTCGGCCAGGTCGATATCGACCGCGCCGTGCACATGGCTGCGGAAGCCCATCTCCTTGTATTCCTCGGCGAACACGATCCCGGACCGGCCGGTCTTGAGCGAGGCCGCAACCTGCTCCTTGTCGGTGCCGATGCTGGAGACAATGCCGATCCCGGTGACGACGACGCGACGCAAACCGACCTCCGTCATGCCGCGGCCGTTGCCGGATTGGCGAACAGACCGACGCGAATGTCCTTCGCTTCGAAAACCTTCTCGCCGTCGCATTCGACCCAGCCATCGGCGATGCCGAGATACAGCTTGCGGCTGATGATGCGCTTCAGGTCGAGATGAAACTTGAGCAGTTTGGCGGTCGGCAGAACCTGGCCCATGAACTTGACCTCGCCGACCGACAGCGCGCGCCCGGAACCGGGGCCGCCAAGCCAGCCGAGCGTAAAGCCCAGAAGCTGCCAGAGCGCATCCATGCCGAGGCAGCCCGGCATAACCGGATCATCCTCGAAATGGCACTGGAAGAACCAGAGATCCGGCTTGATGTCGAATTCCGCCTCGACCTCGCCCTTGCCGTTGGCGCCGCCCTCGTCGGAGATCCGGGTGATGCGGTCGAACATCAGCATCGGCGGCAGCGGAAGCCGCGCATTCCCCGGCCCGAACAGCCGGCCGTGCGCGCACTCAAGCAGATCCTTGTAAGAGAAGCTGTTGCTCTTCCGATCGGTCAAGTCGGCCATCCCCCTATTTAACCTCGGCGTCCCGCAAGGTTCCGCGTCGCGCCGCCTGTCGCCGTTTATTCGTGTCGCCCGCCGCCTGAGTCCCAAACCCAGCGGGGTCTCGCTTCCGAGGTAGCCGACCCGGCGGTCGACTTCAAGGGGTGCAGCAAACCATAAGCAGGGGTCCCTTGGAAAGATCCCTGCGTTGCCAGGGCGTTCGCTTCATGTTAGCGATCCAGTGGTTGCCGTACTGCGGCCTGCGACCGACGGGACTGACATGACCGCACGCCCCTACGCCGCCGCCATCGATCGTCTGCGCCGATCGGGGTTGCGCCCGACCCGCCAACGTCTGGCGCTGGCCCGGTTGCTGTTCGACGGCGCCGACCGGCACGTCACCGCCGAGCAGCTGCATTCCGAGGCCGAGGCCGCCGGCGTATCGGTATCGCTCGCCACGATCTACAACACGCTGCACCAGTTCACCGACGGTGGCCTGCTGCGCGAGGTGGTGGTCGAGGCAGGGCGCTCCTACTTCGACACCAACACCGGCGGGCATCACCATTTCTTTGACGCCGGGACCGGCCAGCTGACCGACATTCCCGATGACCGGATCGCCATCGGCGACCTGCCGCCGCCGCCGCCCGGCGCGGAGATCGAGCGCGTCGACCTCGTGATCCGCGTCCGCAGCCGCGGATAGCCCTCTACCGATCCCCGCCGGCTACCGAGCCAGGCCCAGATCGGTCAGGTGCTGTGCGCCGCGCAGGATCTGGCCGTGATCGCGCAGTTCCAGGATCAGCCGGGGTGCCGAGGACAGCTTGGCCACCGCGGCGAAGACCGACGGCCACAGCACGGTGCCGTCGCCCGGTGCCCAGTGCCGATCGGCGTAGCCATCGGCGTCCTGCAAGTGGATGTGGGCCAGCCGGTTGCCGGCGGCGGTGACGTAGCGATCAACCGGCGGCGCCCCGGTCGAGCCGTGGGCGTAGTGGGCATGGCCGGTGTCCAGCGACACCCGCACCGCCGGCGTGCCGAACGATTCGGCCAGGAACACCCGGTCGTGCGGGTCCTTGTCCTCGATGTTCTCGATCACCAGCTCGACACCGATGGTCTCGGCCCGTCGCACAGCGTCGTCCAGGGCGGCGTGGGTGCGGTCGATCACGTCCTGCCGGCCGGTGGGCGTGTTGTCGTAGTTGTTGTGGCCCCAGGTGGTGAACGGGCTGTGCACCACCATCTGGGTAGCACCGAGTTCCTCGCAGACCTCCAGCCCCTGGGCCATCCGTTTCTTCACCACCGCGCGCACATCGGCGTCTTCGGTGGCCAGGGAGAAGCCCCAGAACGGCCCGTGGATGCCGAGTCGCCCGGTGTGGCCGGACAACAGTTCCTTCGCCTCGCGCGCCAGCGGCTTCCAGTCACCGTTCAGGACGTCGACCTTGATGAAGTCCTGCAGTTCCAGGTCCCGCTGGCCGGCCACGATCCAATCACGCATGCCGCGCAGCACCCGGATCGGCATGGCGGCGCCCAGCACCGGCAGGAGAGCGGCCTCGGTCATCGTGGATACCTCTCGGCTGGGGGAATTGGCGCAGCGAGTCGCGGCCAGAATGGAGACGATCGAAGGCTAGCGCGTCCACCCGTCCACGTTCAATCAGGCAGAATGTCCGTTGAGCCGCGCAGGGCAATCTCGTCCAACAGACTATCCGAGATGCATGACGCCTATGTGACGCCGGTTCCGAGGCAGGAGTCAGGCCGAATCCTCAGACGATCGCTGTTGCTAAGATTGCATGCATCCCCGACAGTTGCAGCCATCGGAGGTTGCACTCGGGCCAGGCGGTCCATGTCTGCAGGGGGGACGCGCATGGGCAGATGGGATGGTGGGCAATATCGGACGACGACATCGTCCAGCTATCGATCGACGGTCGACGACGTGTCGTCAGGCGACGCCGCCTTTGACTACCTGAGCTCGATCCTGCAAACGGGCGAGCGGTTGGTGTGGACTGGTCGGCCAAGTGTCCTGGCGTTCGCCCGACGCGGGATCGGAGAGTTCTTTCTCGGAGCCGTCTTCTTTGGTTTTGCCTCGTTCTGGACCCTCGGAGCGAGCAGCGGCAGCTGGCTGTTCGCACTGTTCGGAATCCCGTTTCTTCTAGTCGGCTTTTGGACCTTGATTGCTCCGCTACGCTACACGGTCCGCGCGTGGCGAACCTACTACGCCATCACCGACCAGCGGATGATCATCCTACGAACGGGATTTCGACGGTCGGCCGAGGTGATCATGCCCTCCGATATCACCCGTCTCGAGCGATCCGACTACGGGTCCGACCGTGGGACGGTCACGGTGCGGACCATTCCGCGACTCAGCGGAAACTCGATGCAGACCGGTGCGACCAAGCTGGGCGATGGGTTCTTCGGCGTCTCGAACTTCAAGGCGGCAATGGACGCGATTCACCAGCTGGCTGCATCGCCGAAGGTGCAAGGCCGATGAACCGGCCGGTGATGCTGCCGATCCCGGGGTCCCGGCCCGTGGACCGATGTTCGCTCCCGTTCACCCCGTGTACATTTTAGAATTGTTCAAACCTGGTTGACCCGCCCGGTCTGCGGTTCCTATAAACCGCAAGTGCCTCGATCTCGCCTGTCGAACGGCTGAACGATGCGCGGCCCGTCCGATTTCACAATCATCGAGTGGAGAAAACCATGGCTCAGCTCAAGGGCTCGAAGACCGAAAACAACCTGAAGGACGCCTTCTCCGGAGAGTCGCAGGCCAACCGCCGTTACCTGTACTTCGCCCAGAAGGCCGACGTCGAAGGCTACAACGACGTGGCCGCGGTGTTCCGCTCGACCGCCGAGGGCGAGACCGGTCATGCCCACGGCCATCTGGAGTTCCTGGAAGCCGTCGGCGACCCGGCCACCGGCCTGCCGATCGGCGAGACCTCGGCCAATCTGGCCGCGGCGATCGCCGGCGAAACCCACGAGTACACCGACATGTACCCGGGAATGGCCCGCACCGCCCGCGACGAGGGCTTCGACGAGATCGCCGACTGGTTCGAAACCTTGGCGAAAGCCGAGAAGAGCCACGCCGGCCGGTTCCAGAAGGCCCTGACCTCGCTGGACGCCTGATCGACCGCTCACGGCCCGGCCCCGGCGTCACACGCCGGGGCCGTTTCCGCCGTCGATCCGTGAATGCCCGCCGTCGCCCGGCGGCGATCCCCGTTGCGCCGCACCTAAAGGAGCCGCCCGATGGCCGAAGGCAGCCTCGAAGCCCCGACCCGTCACCCGATCCCCTGGCAGGATCCGGATTTCTACGACGAGGCCAAGCTTGACGAGGAGATGCGGCGGATCTTCGACATCTGCCACGGCTGCCGGCGCTGCTTCAATCTGTGCGACAGCTTCCCGCGCCTGTTCGACCTGATCGACGCCTCGGAGAGCGAAGAGCTCGATACCGTCGACAGCGCTGATTTCAAGCCGGTGGTCGATGCGTGCACGCTGTGCGACCTGTGCTTCATGACCAAGTGCCCGTACGTGCCGCCGCACGAGTTCAACCTGGACTTCCCGCACCTGATGCTGCGCTACCGGGCGGTCGAGCTGAAGAAGGGCGAAGTTCCCTGGACCGCCCGCCAGCTGACCGAGACCGACCGCAACGGCAAACTGGCACGGCCGGTGGCCGGGCTGTGCAATTGGGCCTCAGACAACAACAACCGGCTGACCCGGCCGCTGATGGAGAAGGCGCTGGGCGTGCACCGCGACGCCAAGCTGCCGGCCTACCAGTCGCGCACCCTGACCGACCTAGCCGAGAGCGATGTGCCGGTGATCAACGGCGAAGCCCCGGCGTTCGGGCGCAAGGCGCTGCTGTACGCCACCTGCTTCTCCAACTTCAACAGCCCGTCGATCGGCATCGCCGCCCGCAAGGTGCTGGCCCACAACGGGGTCGAGACCGAGGTGGTCTACCCGTCATGCTGTGGCATGCCGCAGCTGGAGCACGGCGACGTCGCCCGGGTGGCCGAGACCGCGCGCAAGGTTGCGGCCGAGCTTCGACCGAAAATCGATGACGGCTGGACAGTGATCGGGCTTGTGCCGTCCTGCGTGCTGATGCTGAAGTTCGAATGGCCGCTGCTCGTACCCGACGACGACAACGTCAAGGCGTTGTCGGCCGCCACCCGCGACATCGACCAGTACGTCATCGACATCGCCCGCACCGAGGGCCTGGCCGATGGGTTGAAGCCGTTGGACGGCGGCGTGGTGCTGCACATCGCCTGCCACGCCAGGGCCCAGAACATCGGCCAGAAATCGACCGAGCTGTTGAAGCTGATCCCGGATGCCGACCTGAAGGTGATCGAGCGCTGTTCCGGGCACGGCGGCTCGTGGGGCGTGATGAAGGAAAACTTCGAGATCGCCCTGAAGATCGGCAAGCCGGTGGCACGGCAGGCCCGCGAGGCGGGGAAAACCTATCTGGCATCGGGTTGCCCACTCGCGGCCGACCACATCCGGCAGGGCATGGAGCGGGTCGACGGTGAAGCGCCGCTGCCCGAATCCAGCCACCATCCGATCGAGCTGTTCGCCCGGGCCTACGGCCTCTGAGCGGATCCGATCGGAATCACCAGGCGCCCGGCCGCGACGGCGGGGCGGAGGAGAACAGAGGAATGACCGTCATGGCGAAGGAGATCACCCGCGCCGACATCCTGGACATGGCCGAGTACGGCAAGGTCCGGGCGGAGAAGCGGCGCGCCTTGGTCCAGGTGAAGCGCAACCGGCGGGTGCCGCTGGGCCCGCACGCCACGTTCTATTTCGAGAACTACGAGACGATGTGGCAGCAGGTCCACGAGATGCTGTTCATCGAGCGCGGCGGCGAGGAGCAGATCCCCGACGAACTCTCGGCCTACAACCCGTTGATCCCCCAGGGCCGCGAACTGGTCGCCACCTTGATGTTCGAGATCGACAACCCGGTCGTGCGCAAGAACGTCCTGTCGACCCTGGGCGGGGTAGAGGAGACGGTGTTTCTGCGGCTGAGCGGCGAGGAGATCGTCGCGACCTCCGAGGAGGATGTCGATCGGACCACCGCCGACGGCAAGGCGTCGTCGGTCCAGTTCGTCCACTTCCACTTCACCGACGCTCAGGCCGCGAAGTTCGCCGATCCGAAGACCGAGGTCGTGCTCGGCATCAAGCATCCGAACTACAGCCACATGACGGTGCTGAGCGACGACGTCCAGACCGCCCTGGCGCAGGATTTCGACTGACTGAGCGTCCTGGCGGCAGGCATGCCGTTGCCGCCAATTCCTGCGCGCTATCGACACCATAGGTGAACGGCATTTCCGATCCCGGCGCGGTCGCCCGACATTGGCAGCCACGCTGGGAGGGCCCGGCCCTGAAAACGGAGATGAACCATGTCGAACCGCATCCTGGTCGCGCTGGCAGCGACCGCAATCCTCGTTGCCGGCGGCGGAACCGCCATCGCCGGTGAGTGCCCCGCCGGACAGACCCTGACCAAGGCCCGCGATCTGGCGGACGCGCCGGACATCGGCGTCGACCGGCCGATCCTCAGCACCGTCGACCTGACCGGCTGGCGCGGCATGGGCAATTTCATGCTGCGGCTTCGCAAGCTGACCATCGCGCCGCACGGCGTGGTGCCGACGCACGCGCACAACGACCGGCCGTCGATCGTGCACATCGTCGAAGGCGAGATCGTCGAGCACAACGCCTTCTGCGCCGTGCCGATCATCCACAAGCCCGGCGACACCACCCCGGAGTCCGGTGCCGGCCACATCCACTGGTGGGAGAACACCACCGACAAGCCGGTGGTCATCTTCTCGACCGACGTGGTTCCGTTCGAGAAGCAGAAAGAATCCATGATGTGAGGGTCCGTCGGCACCGCCCCGGATCATTCGGGGCGGTGCCGGTCACGCGCACAGCAACGCGACGGGAGGGCGGTATGACCGGTCTGCTGCGATGGACGCTGGTCCTGCTGATCATGCTGCCGACCCATGCCGCCGCGCACTCGGGACACGGTGCGTCGGCGTGGCTCAAATCGGTACGCTGGGACGGCGACAGGCTGGCGGTGGTGGTCGAGATCCTGAACGAAGGCGGCGCCACCCTGACGTTGCGGCACATTAACGGCGCCGGGACACGGACCGTCACCTTCACCCGGCAGCGCAGCCTGTTCGGGATCGCCACCGAGCAGCCGGTTGAGTTCCTGCGGCTCGACCCGAATGAACTGGTCCGGCTCGGCGATGGCCGCTACCGGCTGGCGCTTGGCGGCCTGGACGCCGCTGTCGCGCAGGTCGGGTTGACGCTCGACTTCGGTCCTGACGGAACCGTACCCGTAGCAGTGCCGGTTCCCCTGCGCTGAGCGGAGCGCCGTTCAGATGATCTCATAGGACAGCAGCAGCATGTGGAGCCCGATCCCGGCGCAGCCGGCACCGAGCAGCGCGCGCAGCTGCGGCCGGGCCGCCAGAACGCCGAGGCCCACACCGGCAAGGTGAAGCAGGGCCGACGCGAGCATGAAGCCGGCGACGAAGCCAAGGGGACCGGCCAGGTTCGGAATTTCCTCGCCGTGTGCATGCCCGTGAAAGACAGCGAACACCCCGACCACGGCAATCGCGACCAGGGCCGGCAGCTCAACCGATAGCGCAATGGCGAGGCCGAGCGCCAGGACCGACAGCGCAATCACCCCCTCGACCTGCGGCAACGGGACACCCGCCAGCCCCAGCCCGTTGCCGCCCTCGAGAAACACCACAAACGCGGCAGGCACCGTCCAGACCGCGCGGCCACCGATCTGCACCGACAGCAGGCCAACCGCGACCATTGCCAGCAGATGGTCAAACCCCAGGACAGGGTGCGCGAAGCCGGCGATCAGGCTGCCGAACCCACTGTCCTGTTGCGCGGAGGCGGGGAAAGCCACCAGCAGGACCAACGCAGCCAGGAGTGTCGGACGAACCATCGGTCGCCATCGATCATGCTCGGAGGACCGCGAATGATATCGGGTGCAGTGCCGCCGTCAATCGACCGGCACGCTAGGCGGGATGGCGGCAATCCTACTTGTTCAGCGCCTCGTCGGCGCGAACTCCCCAGATGTGGCTGCGCGGAATCCAGCCATCCATCCCCGCGACGTCGACCTCGCACCAGTCCTGTCGGCAGCCGTCAAGCCACCCGATGACACCGATCTCAAGGCGAGCCACCGTCGGCGCGTTCGGTTCCGGTGTCCGGCGCAGCAGGCGTTCGGCTCCGATCACCAGGACTGCGCGCCGGCCGGACAGCATTTGCTGGTGCACCCAGCCCTCGGTGCCGTCGGGATCACGGATCTTGCGCCAGGTGTCGAACTCGGCGATCACTTCGACCGGCAGGTTCGGACGCTGATAAACCCACTCGATCGGGTATCGCACCCCCGGCCCGGCGCGGACGTTGACCTCCTTTGCCCGCAGCGTCACGTAGCGCGGGATCGGCAGGCCGGTCTCGGTCCCGACCGTGGCCGCGATTGCCGGCCCGGCCATCGTCCAGAGGACGAGAAGGGCTAGAAGGGCTGCGCGCTGCATTGGTCCGGTCACTATCCTCATCGTCGTGTCCGTTATACCGCTATCGATAGCGTTCGTTAAGCAGCATGCCTACAATATGCGCCGAATTGCACGGGGTGCGTGACAGCCGGCTATGGCCCTGCTAACCGAAGGCCGGGGCCGACGCCGGTCATCGAGGCCTCCGTGGACGATGAGAACCGCGGGGCCGGGAGGAACTCATGCCGCAGACAAAGCCGCTGGTAATCGTCACGCGCAAGCTGCCGGACGCTGTCGAGACCCGGATGATGGAGCTGTTCCGGACCCGGTTGAATCTCAGCGACCAGCCGATGACCCGCGACGAACTGGCGGCGGCGATGCGCGAGGCCGACGTGCTGGTGCCCACCGTTACCGACCGGATCGATGCCGGCCTGATCGAGCAGGCCGGGGAACGCCTGAAGCTGATCGCATCGTTCGGCACGGGCGTCGACCACATCGATCTGCGCGCCGCCAAGGCTCGCCACATCACGATCACCAACACCCCCGGCGTCCTGACCGAAGACACCGCGGACATGACCATGGCGCTGATCCTGGCGGTGCCGCGCCGGATCGTCGAAGGCAACGCGCTGATCCAGGCCGGCACCTGGACCGGCTGGGCGCCGACCGGGATGCTCGGCCACCGCATCCACGGCAAGCGGCTCGGCATCGTCGGCATGGGCCGGATCGGATCGGCCGTGGCGCGGCGCGCCCGCGGCTTCGGCCTGTCGGTTCACTACCACAACCGCCACCGCGTCCATCCGGAACTCGAAGCCGAGCTTGAGGCAACCTACTGGGACAACCTGGACCAGATGATCGGTCGGATGGACATCCTGTCGGTAAATTGTCCGCACACCCCGGCGACCTTCCACCTGATCAACCGCCGCCGGCTCGGCCTGATGCAGCCACACGCCTACATCGTCAACACCGCCCGCGGTGAGGTGATCGACGAGACCGCGCTGACCGAGGCGCTGCACGAGAAGCGGATCGCCGGCGCCGGGCTCGACGTCTACGAGCACGAGCCGCAGGTCAATTCCGCGATGCTGTCGCTCGACAACGTGGTGCTGTTGCCGCACATGGGCTCGGCGACCATCGAGGGCCGCCGGGACATGGGCGAACGGGTGATCGTCAACATCCGGACCTTCGCCGACGCCCACACCCCGCCCGACCGGGTCGTAGAGACGATGTTCTGAACGGCAGGAAGCGGAGTGCCGATCCGTTGACTCCACCCGCCACGTTCCGTTCTCCCGAGCAGCTGCTGCCAGACGGCGCGCCGAACGACCTTCGGCGGCTGGTCGCCTACTGGATCGCCAAGGCCGACGGTCGACTGATGCCGAGCTTCGGGGAGTTCGACCCGGTGGACGTGCCCTGGGCGCTGTCCCGGCTGTACGTGGTTCGGGTCATCGACGGCGGGGCGGACTTCATCTACCGCTTGGCCGGCGAGGCGATCAACGAACGCCACGGCCAGACCCTGGCCGGCAAGCGCAGCAGCGACCTGTTCCCGCTGGACGTCACCCGGCAGATCTTCGACCGTTGGCGGCGTATCATCAGCGAGCCCGCCGCCTGCTTCACCGACAGCGAGCATCCGACCAACTCCGGCTGGCGGATCCGCGGACGCCGGGTCGTTCTGCCGCTCGGCACCGGCGAAGGGCTCGCCGATCACGTGCTCGGCATGACGGTCTTCGACTCGCCCAGCGAGGTGCCCTCGGCAATCAACAACGCCGGGCTGTCGGACGTCCGCTGGGTCCAGCTGCGGACGGCGCCCTAACCCTCGATCCCCATCAGCGAGCGGGCGAAGGCGTCCGGCTCGAACGGATGCAGGTCGTCCACGCCTTCGCCGACGCCGACGGCGTGGACCGGCAGGCCCTGGCTCTGGGCCAGGGCGACGACGATACCGCCGCGGGCCGAGCCGTCCAGCTTGGTGACGATCAGGCCGGTGACTTTGACCATTTCGCGGAAGGTCTTGACCTGGGCGTGGGCGTTCTGGCCGACCGTGCCGTCCAGCACCAGCACGGTGGCGTGCGGTGCCTCGGGATCCTGCTTCTTCAGCACCCGGATCACCTTGGCCAGTTCCTCCATCAGCCCGGCCTTGTTCTGCAGCCGGCCGGCGGTGTCGACGATCAGCACGTCGGCGTTGCGCTCCCGGGCCTCGGTCAGGGCGTCGAACGCCAGGGCGGCGGCGTCAGAGCCGTGTGGCCGCTCGATCACCGGGCAGCCGCTGCGCTCGCCCCACACCCGCAACTGCTCGATCGCAGCGGCCCGGAACGTATCGCCGGCAGCCAGCACCACCGATTTGCCGGCGGCGGTCCACTGCCGGGCCAGCTTGCCGATGGTCGTGGTCTTGCCGGACCCGTTGACCCCGACCATCAGCACGACGAACGGCTTGTTGGCGACGTCGCGCGGCTCCAGCGGAACCGCGACCGGAGCCAGGATGGCGGCGATATCGGCAGCGAAGGCGGCGCGCACCTCGTCGCCGGTAACCTCCTTGTCGAACTTCTCGCGGGCCAGGTTGGCCGTGAGCTTCGCCGCGGTCTCGACCCCGAGATCGGCGGTGATCAGCAGGTCTTCGAGTTCCTCCAGCGTGGCCGCATCCAGCCGGCGCTTGACGAACAGGCTGCTGATGCCGTCGGCCATCCGGCGTGACGACTTGGCGAGGCCGTCGCGCAGTCGGGCGAACCAGCCCTTGCGTTCCGGGGACGCCGGCTCGGCACTCATGCACAGATCCTCATGCGGCGGCGCGGATCCGCGGCCGGCCGATCAGCCGCCCGCCCTCGACGCCCAGCAGCGTCACCGGCACCACCGTGCCGGCTTCCACGGCAGGTCCGGCCTCCAGCGCGATCGGAGCGAAGCTCTCACCCCGGCCGGCCCCGTCGACTTCAATCAGCACCCGGTCATCGCGTCCGACCAGCCCGACCGTCCAGGACTCCAGGTTGGCGGCACCGATGTCCCGCAACCGGGCGGCCCGTGCCTTGCGGATGTCGCCGGGCACCTGCGGCATCCGAGCGGCCGGGGTGCCGGGCCGCGGTGAATACGGAAACACGTGCAGGTGCTGGATGCCGAGATCGGCCAGCAACGCCGCGGTGTTCTCGAACATCGCGTCGCTTTCGGTCGGGAAGCCGGCGATTACGTCGGCGCCGAACGCGGTGTCGGGGCGCAGCGCCCGGACCCGCTCGACCAGCCGAACCACGTCGTCGCGCAGGTGCCGGCGCTTCATGCGCTTCAGCACCATGTCGTCGCCGGCCTGCAGCGACAGATGCAGATGCGGCATCAGCCGGGGTTCGTCGGCGATCAGCCGGAACAGGTCGTCGTCGATCTCCACCGGGTCGACCGAGGACAGCCGCAGCCGCTCCAGCTCCGGCACCAGGGCCAGCAGCCGACGCATCATCTGGCCGAGCGAGGGCTGGCCCGGCAGGTCGCCGCCAAAGGAGGTGACGTCGACCCCGGTCAGCACGACCTCGCGGTAGCCGCCGGCCACCAGGGCGCGGACCTGCTCGACAATGGCGCCGATCGGCACCGAGCGGCTGTTGCCGCGGCCGTAGGGAATGATGCAGAAGGTGCAGCGGTGGTCGCAGCCCTGCTGGACCTGGACGAAGGCGCGTGCCCGGCCGTCGAACTCCGAGACCAGATGAGCCGCGGTCTCGCGCACCGCCATGATGTCGGTGACGTGGATCGCCGGGGGTGCAGTGTCGCTCCAGGTGCCGGCCTGCATCTTCTCTTCGTTACCGACCACCCGGGTCACACCGTCGATCGCGGCATAGCGCGCCGGGTCGATCTGCGCGGCGCAGCCGGTGACCACGATCTCCGCACCCGGGTTCTCGCGCGCCAGCCGCCGGATCGACTGGCGGGCCTGGCGCTCGGCCTCGGAGGTAACGGCACAGGTGTTGACCACGATGGTGCCGGACTTGCCGGCCGCCTCCAGGTGCCCGCGGATCACCTCGGACTCGTAGGCGTTCAGCCGACAGCCGAAGGTTTCGACCCGGTTGGCGCCGGGTGCCTGCTGAGGCAATTCGTGGGTCATGGCCGCTAGATGCCCGCGCCGACGGGCGAATGCAAGCCCTTCCCCGGCCGCCGCTGGGTCAGGTCAGCCCCGCAGGGCGATCTCCGCAAGCCGCCGGGCCGGGCCTTTCCGGTCCAGATGGAACAGCTCCACGGTCTCCAGGCGGGCGAGGATCTCCGGCTCCTGGCTGTTCAGATCGTCGGCCAACGCCCGCGCCAGCTTGGCCTCGGCGATCCGCCCGAGGGTGATGTGCGGGATGTAGGGGATGTCCAGGTTCAGGGCGTCGGCGAACGGCCCGGAATACAGCCGGTCGTGCAGCCGGACCAGAGTGGAGAACCCTTCGTCCGGTACCAGATAGATATAGGTGCCGCCGGATTGCGGATCGAGCACCGGCAGCGCGCAGCGAAACGCCAGGGAGAATGCTGCGGTCTCGCCGGCCACCACCGCAAGATGCCCGGTGGCAGTGGTCGCGTCGGTCGACTCCGTCGGAAACACCAGCGTCACGTGTGGACCGATTTCCGGTGCTTCCAACCCGCTGGCGTGCCGGTCGCGCAGCACCCGGACCCAGGCCGCATCGGCCGCCGTCAGCCGTGGCCGGGCCAGTACGCTTAAAGCCATCGTCGTTGCCCGTCCGCCCTTGCGGCCGCCATCAACCGGCCAGGAGCCTGTCATCGAGGGTCCCCGCAAAACTGGTCGCCACCGGCCCTGTCATCTCGACATGGCCATCCGGGCGCCAGAAGATTTCCAGCGGCCCGCCGTCCAGAACGACGGTGGCGCGCCGCTCGGTCAGGCCGCGCCGGGCCGCAGCCACCAACGCCGCGCAGGCGCCGGAGCCGCAGGCCTGGGTGATGCCGGCGCTGCGCTCCCACACCCGCATGCGCAGGCGGTCGCGGGCCAGCACGGACACGAACTCGATGTTGGCCCGCTCGGGAAACACCGGGCTGTGCTCGATGCGCGGGCCGACGGTGCTCAAATCGACCGCCTCGGCGTCCGGCACGAAGAACACGGCGTGCGGGTTGCCCATGTTGACCGCGGTCGCCGGGCTGAACGTGCCCGCCTCGGGCACCGTCACCGACAGAGTATCGGCCTGGGCGGCCAGCGGGATCGCATCCCATTCCAGGTTGGCCGGGCCCATGTCGACCGTCACCCGTCCGTCGCCGGCGTCGGTGCAGACCAGCCGTCCGGCAATCGTCTCGATCGCCACTTCGCTCAGCCCGGTCTCGCCCATAAGCACTGAGGCCACGCAGCGCGTGCCGTTGCCGCAGGCCTGGGCCTCGGTGCCGTCCGGGTTGTGGATCGCCATGTAGGCGGTACCGCCGTTGCGGGCCGGCAGGATCGTCAGGAACTGATCGTATCCCACGCCGCGCCGCCGGTCGCCGACCGCCCGGTACTGGGCCCTGGTCAACGCCGCCGGGTGCACCCGGCCGTCGACCACGACGAAGTCGTTGCCGAGACCGTGCATCTTGGTGAAGGGCAAACCACTCATGACGGCAGATATAGAGAGGGTGTAGGCTTCTGCGCAACCACTCCGAAGACCCACCCGAATAATGCGGCATCCAAGGGAGACACAAACCGATGATCATCGGGCACGAGCGCTTGACCGGCATCGTCACGCGCATGATCCAGGGCGCGGGCAGCGACCGGGCCGAAGCCGAGGCCGTTGCGGCCAATCTGGTCCAGGCCAACCTGATGGGCCATGACAGCCACGGCGTCGGTCTGGCGCCGCGCTACATGAAGCACGCCCGCGCCGGCACCATGAATCTGGGAGTCCGGCCGTCGGTGATTACCGACAACGGTGTCTACCTGCTGCTCGACGGCAACATGGGCTACGGCCAGACCGTGTGCCGGGAGGCCACCGAGATGGCGATCACCCGCGCAAAGGAGAAGGGCGCGGCGATCGTCGGCCTGCGCCGGACCCACCACATGGGGCGGATCGGCGCCTGGGGCGAGATGTGCGCCGAGGCCGGCCTGATCTCGATCCACTACGTCAACACCACCGGCCACCGGCCGTATGTGGCGCCGTACGGCGGGTTCGAGTCCCGGTACTCGACCAACCCGTACTGCACGGCGATCCCGGCGACCGACAAGACTCCAATGATCGTGCTCGACATGGCGACCTCGCGGGTCGCCCAGGGCAAGGTGCGGGTCGCCTACTACGCCGGCAAGAAGACCCCGGCCGACGCCCTGGTCGGGCCGGACGGCCTGCCGACCGACGATCCCAAGGTGATTTTCGAAGAGCCGTACGGCGCAATGCTGAGCTTCGGCCAGCACAAGGGATACGGGCTGGCCATGATCTGCGAGATCCTGGCGGCCGGCCTGACGGGCGGCGGCACCGCCCGCGAGGAGCTGATGGACCAGAACACGATCTGCAACAACATGCTGATGATCGTGATCGACCCGAAGGGCTTCGGCGCCGACATCCCGTTCCGCTCTGAGATCGACCAGCTGGTCGAGCACGTGTCGTCGTCCAAGACGGCGGTCGGCTTCGACAAGGTCCGTTTCCCCGGCGATCCGGAGCGCGAGGCGATGGCCGAGCGCACCGCCAAGGGCATCTGGATCGACGACTACACCTGGGGCGAGATGCGCCAGGCCGGTCTGGAGATCGGCATGACCGAGGCCGACTTCGCCGCCTGATCGACCGCGGGGCCGGCTCCACGGGGCCGGCCCCGGCTCTCCCGTAGGTCGTGCGAATCACGTATCCTGCCGACAGCAACCGATGTGGGGGACTGGCGATGGCCGAGAGCGGTGGAACCAACGGTGGCCGGATGGACGAGGCCGGCCGCCTGATGCGGTTCGAAGCCAACAGGAAGTCGACCCTGATCGCCTACCTGCTGTGGTTCTTCCTGGGGTATTTCGGCGTCCACCGGTTCTATCTCGGCTACGTGACGAGCGGGCTGATCCTGCTGGCCCTGTGGGTGATCGGAACCGTCCTGTCGATCGTCTACATCGGCCTCGTCATCCTGGCCGTTCCGGCGATCTGGTGGGTGGTCGACCTGTTCCTGATCCCCGGCCTGGCGCGCGACAAGAACAACCAGATCATCGCCGAGATCGAGCGCGCTGCCTGACCGCACCCGGCTATTGCGCCACCGCGAACGCCGGATGGAAGGCAACCGATCCGGCCGGAACCCGATCCGTGAACGGCAGGATCACGAAGTACTCGGCCGGCAGCCCGGGTGCCGTCAGTCGTTCATCGCGCCGGAACCCGAATCGACTGTAGTACGCCGGATCGCCGAGCAGCACACATCCGTGCGATCCGAGGCGGCCCAGGCGCTCGAGCCCTTGCGCGATCAAGGCTGATCCGATCCCCTGCCTCTGTCGTGACGGGTCGACCGCCATGGGGCCGAGTGCGTGCCAGCGGGACGGACGGCCATCGATCGCAACCCGCGAGAACGCGATCTGGCCGACGATGGTGCCCGCTTCCTCGGCGACCAGCGTGATAACGGCAGCGCCCTGCTCGCGCAGCGCATCCATGATCCGGGGTTCCGTTCCGTCGCTGTAGGGCTTGCCGGCGAACGCATCGGTAATAAGCCCTTGGACGGCAACGATGTCGTCAGTGGTCTCGTCTCGGATGATCATGTCGAAGCCCGCATTGATAATGCCTATTAAACGGCGAGTTCCAGGCGCTGTGGCCAATTCAGCGGTTCCCGATCCTGGTCGACGGCGACCGCACGGTCCTCGAGGCGAGCATCATCGTCGAGCATCTCGACCTGCACCACCCGGGACCCGTCCGGCTGGTTCCGCAGGATCCGAAGGAGGTCCTGGACGTGCGGATGATGGACCGGGTGTTCGACAACTACGTCTCGACCCCGCTACAGAAGCTCGTGTTCGACAGCATCCGTGACGAAGACAAGCGCGACCCGCACGGCGTAGCGAACGCCCGCCGGATGCTGGACACCGCCTATGGCTGGCTCGACCAGGTGATGGCGAGTCGGCCTTTCCTTGACCCTCCGGGAAGGCGCGCGTATAAGCCGCCTCCTCGGCGAAGCCATGGCTGCTGAGACCTTAACGGGTTCCGTCCGTCCTCGAGGGTTCGAGCACGGGCGCGTTTTCGTTTGGAGCGACGGTGTGTTTGAAGGACTGAGCGAACGACTGGGATCGGTCTTTGACCGGCTGCGCAAGCGCGGGGCGCTGAGCGAGGCCGACGTCACGGCCGCCATGCGCGAAGTGCGCGTCGCCCTGCTCGAGGCCGACGTCGCCCTGCCGGTGGTCAAGACCTTCGTCGACCGGGTGCGCGAGCGCGCCATTGGTCGCGAGGTGCTGCGCTCGGTCACACCGGGCCAGATGGTGGTCAAGATCGTCCACGACGAGCTGGTGGACATGCTCGGCTCCGACAGCCAGGCGATCAGCCTGAACGCGCCGGCCCCGGTGCCGATCCTGATGGTCGGCCTGCAGGGCGGCGGCAAGACCACCACCACCGCCAAGATCGCCAAGCGCCTGCGCGAGCGCGACCGCAAGAAGGTGCTGATGGCGTCGCTCGACGTCACCCGCCCGGCCGCCCGCGAGCAGCTCCGGATTCTCGGCGAGCAGGTCGAGGTCGCCACCCTGCCGATTCTGCAGGGCGAGACCCCGGCGGCGATCGCCAAGCGGGCCATGACCGCCGGCCGCCTGCAGGGCTACGACGTGGTCATCCTGGACACCGCCGGCCGCACCTCGATCGACGAGGGCCTGATGGCCGAGGTGCGCGCGGTGCGCGATGCGGTCAATCCGCACGAGGTACTGCTGGTCGCCGATGCGCTGACCGGCCAGGACGCGGTCACCACCGCCACCAATTTCCACGAGCGGGTCGGGATCACCGGCATCGTGCTGACCCGGGTCGACGGCGACAGCCGCGGCGGTGCGGCGCTGTCGATGCGCGGCGTCACCGGCATGCCAATCAAGATGCTGGGCGTCGGCGAAAAGGTCGACGACATCGAGGACTTCCATCCCGAGCGTCTGGCCGGCCGCATCCTCGGCATGGGCGACGTGGTCAGCCTGGTCGAGAAGGCCGCCGAGACGATCGACGCCGAGGAGGCCCAGAAGACCGCCGAGCGCATGATGCGCGGCAGCTTCACCCTCGACGACATGGCGGCCCAACTGAAGCAGGTCCGCAAGCTTGGCGGGCTCGGCGGCATCATGGGAATGCTGCCCGGGGTCGGAAAGCTGCAGAAGCAGATGGCCGGCGCCAACGTCGACGACAAGATGCTGAAGCGCCAGGAAGCCGTGATCTCCTCGATGACCCGCGAGGAACGGCGCAACCCGAAGATCCTGAACGCCTCGCGCCGCAAGCGCATCGCCGCCGGATCCGGCACCCAGGTGCAGGACGTCAACCGGGTGCTGAAGCAGCACCAGGACATGGCGCGGATGATGAAGCAGGTCGGCAAGATGGGCGGCAAGGGCGCGCTCGCCGGACTGTTCGGCGGTGGCGGCGGCGCAATGCCGGCACCGCCGCAAGGCGGCGGCATGGGCGGTGGCCTGCCCCCGATGCCCGGCGGCGGTATGCCGGGCCTGGGCGGCGGCGGTATGCGCCTGCCCGGCCTGGGTGGACTGCCCCCCGGATTTCCCGGCAAGCGCAAATAGGCGCGCCGGATCACGAACGACGAACCGCATACCCCTATTCACTGTTCAAGAAGCCGAAAGGACTACCCCATGTCTCTCCGCATCCGTCTGGCCCGTGGTGGCGCCAAGAAGCGGCCGTTCTACCGGATCGTCATCGCCGAGGCGACCAGCCCGCGCGACGGCCGCTTCGTCGAGAAGGTCGGCACCTACAACCCGATGCTGCCGCAGGGCCACGCCGACCGCGTCGTGCTGAACGCCGAGCGCATCCAGCATTGGCTGGGCGTCGGCGCCCGTCCGACCGACCGTCTGCACAAGCTGCTCGGCCAGGCCGGCCTGATGGAGCCGTTCAAGTTCGGCGAGCAGCCGAAGAAGTCGGCTCCGGGCAAGAAGCGCGCCGAGCGCGAGGCCGAGGCCGCCGAGAAGGCCAAGCAGGCGGCCGAAGCCGCTGCCGCCAAGGCTGCCGAGCCGGCCGAGGCCGCGGCGGAAGCCTGATAGCGGAACGCGGCGGAGGCCGGCGGTGGTCGATCGGGTCTGTCTGGGGGCGGTTGCCGGCGCGCACGGCGTGCGGGGTCAGGTGAAGGTGAAACCCTTCACCGAGAACCCCGACGACGTGGCGGCGTACGGCCTGGTCGAGGACGAGCGCGGCGACCGCCGGTTCAAGCTGTCGGTCACCGGTCGTCACAAGGACACGGTCATCGTGCGCATCGACGGTGTGTCCGACCGGAATGCCGCCGAAGCGCTGCGCGGCACCCGGTTCTATGTCGCGCGTGCGGCGCTGCCCGAGCCGGAGGAAGGCGCGTTCTACCACGCCGACCTGATCGGCCTGTCGGTGGTGTCGGTCGGTGGCGAGACCTTGGGCCGGGTGACCTCGGTCCACGATTTCGGGGCCGGCGACCTGGTGGAGTACGTGGATGCCAACGGCGGACAGCACATGCTGCCGTTCACCATGGCCACGGTTCCCGAGGTCGACCTGGTCGGCGGACGGCTTGTGGTTGATCCGCCTGAAGAGGCGCCGGACGACGAACCGGAGCCGTCGGCCCGGGATCTGCCCCGGGACGTGGCGGAGTGATCGCCGATGAGCGAGGCGGAGACCAGAGGCGCGCCGTGGCACGCAACGGTGCTGACGCTGTTCCCGGAGATGTTTCCGGGGCCGCTCGGCGTCTCGCTGGCCGGCAAGGCACTGGCCGCCGGGATCTGGACGCTGAAAGCACTGGACATCCGGGAGTTCGCGCGCGATAAGCACCGCTCCGTCGACGACACCCCGTTCGGTGGGGGCGCCGGTATGGTCATGCGACCGGACGTCGTCGATGCGGCACTTGCCTCGATTGAGGACCGGCCCGGACCGCGGATCTATCTCAGTCCGCGTGGCCGTCGGTTCGATCAGGCACGGGCCAAGGCGCTGGCGGCGGAACCGGGAGTGGTCCTGCTGTGCGGGCGCTACGAGGGATTGGATGAACGGGTGATTGCCGCCCGCGGCCTCGAGGAGATGAGCCTCGGGGACTTCGTGCTCTCCGGTGGAGAGCCGGCGGCGATCACGGTCATGGATGCGGCGATCCGCCTGCTGCCGGGAGTGCTCGGCGCGGCGGAGACACTCGCCGAAGAGAGTTTCGAAGAGGGGCTGCTCGAGTACCCCCTCTATACGCAGCCTCGGGAATGGAACGGTATGACCGTCCCCGAGGTGCTGACCAGCGGCCACCATGCCAACGTGAAGGCGTGGCGGCGCCGGGAAGCGGAACGGATTACGCGGGAACGGCGACCCGATCTGTGGGCCCGCCACCGCGCACGACTGGAACGGGCCGTTGCCGCGGCCGACGACGAGGACACGGAGACCACGCCATGAACATCATCGAACAGCTCGAGAGCGAGCAGATGGCCGCTCTGTCGGCCGACCGGACTTTCCCGGATTTCGGCCCCGGTGACACGGTGCGGATCGACGTCAAGGTCGTCGAAGGCACGCGCGAGCGCATCCAGGCGTTCGAAGGCGTCTGCATCGCGCGCCGCAGCGACGGCATGAACTCCTCGTTCACCGTCCGCAAGATCTCCTACGGCGAGGGCGTGGAGCGGGTGTTCCCGCTGTACTCGCCGCGGATCGCCGGCGTCGAGCTTATCCGGCGCGGCAAGGTCCGGCGCGCCAAGCTTTACTATCTGCGCGGCCTGACCGGTAAGTCGGCCCGTATCGCCGAGAAGACCACCGGCGTCGCCGGCAAGGCGGCCGCCAAGGATCGCGCAGCCGCGCTCGAGCAGAAGGCCGTTCGTCAGGCCAACCAGGCCGAGCTGGCAGCTGCCAAGCAGGCCGCCGCCGCGGAGCAGGCCGAGGCCTGAACCGAGGCCGACCTTACGGCTGAATGAATTGCGCCCCCGGGAGTCCGCTTCCGGGGGCGCATTCGTGTGCCTGACCGGCTCCGTGCTTTCCTCTCATGCCGCCGGGATGGCCGCCTTCGGCCCACCCGTCGGCATCTCCGCGAACGCCGGAAGCGCCGGATCGACCGCATCCCAGGACGGGGCGCGGCTGGCGTAGACCGACATGGCTGGCTTGGCGAGTTCCGGATCGTCAAGGCTGGACGCCCGGATGAACACCTTGTCGGGCATCATGCTGTTGGTCGAATAGATGGGCGACCCGCACGCCGGGCAGAAGCCGCGACGAACCAAGTTGCCGCTGTCCGCGGGCCGATCGAAGAAACGCACCTCACCGGTCACCGTGAAGCCGGCTTCCGGCATGACCACGTGGGTGCAGTGGCCGGTTCCGCTGCTCCGTCGGCAGTCCGCGCAATGGCAATGGGCCGTGAGGACCGGCTCGGCCGGACTGTGGTAGCGTACCGACCCGCACAGGCATCCACCGGTCAGTTTCGATGACATTCTATCCTCCCTCGGGATTTGTCGACTGATGGTCGTCACGATACGATCAACACTTGTCAATTGCAATTCACAAGTCAGTACGTCATGAGCTCCGCTGCAAAACGCACCCCCCGTTCCGGCTGCCCGATCGCGACGACCCTGGATATCGTCGGGGATCGCTGGACCCTGGTCATCCTGCGCGACATGCTGAACGGCAAGAAGCGGTTTGCCGAGTTCCTGGCGTCGCCCGAGCGCATCACCACCAATGTCCTGACCGACCGGCTGGCCGGCATGGAGGTCGCCGGTCTGGTAGCGAAGGCGCCCTACCAGGAGCGGCCGGTCCGTTTCGAGTACACCCTGACCCCGATGGGTCGCGGACTGCTGCCGGTGCTCCAGGACATGTGCCGCTGGGCCAATCGGTTCCGGCCTGAAACCTGGGTCCCGCCGGCCAGCTTCATGGAGCCGCCGGACGACTGAATCACCGCCGGGCCGCGTCGGCAACAGCCGACCGATTCCCCGCGCAAAGCCCTCTTGCGCGTTTCGCGGTTTGCGCGGGGGCCGCATCTTTGTAATGTCCCGCGTTCGGAACACACGAAGCACGGCCGCGCCGATCGGGCGCGCGACCGGGTTCAGGAGGGAACACGCAGCCATGGCCAAACCCCGCACCCTGTTCGACAAGATCTGGGACGCTCACCTGGTCGACGTCCAGGAGGACGGGACCTGTCTGGTCTACATCGACCGCCACCTGGTCCACGAGGTCACCAGCCCGCAGGCCTTCGAGGGATTGCGCGCCGCCGGCCGCAAGGTGCGCCGACCGGAACTGACGCTGGCCGTTGCCGACCACAACATTCCGACCACCGACCGCACCAAGGGCATTGCGGACGAGGAGAGCCGGATCCAGGTCGAGACCCTGGAGAGCAACGTCAAGGCGTTCGGCGTCCCCTACTTCCCGGTGATGGATGTCCGCCAGGGCATCGTCCACATCATCGGGCCGGAGCAGGGCTTCACCCTGCCGGGCATGACCATCGTGTGCGGCGACAGCCACACCGCCACCCACGGCGCCTTCGGCTCGCTGGCGTTCGGCATCGGCACCTCCGAGGTCGAGCACGTGCTGGCCACCCAGACCCTGGTGCAGGCCCCCGCCAAGAACATGCGCATCACCGTCGACGGCGAGCTGCCGGTCGGGGTGACGTCGAAGGACGTGGTGCTGGCGATCATCGGCGCGATCGGCACGGCCGGCGGTACCGGGCATGTCGTGGAGTACGCCGGCGAGGCGATCCGCGCCATGTCGATGGAATCCCGCATGACCGTCTGCAACATGACGATCGAGGCCGGCGCCCGTGCCGGCATGATCGCGCCGGACGAGACGACGTTCGAGTACCTGAAGGGCCGCCCGATGGCGCCGAAGGGTGCCGCCTGGGAGGCCGCGGTCAACTACTGGCGGACCCTGCCGTCGGATCCGGGCGCGGTGTACGACAAGGAAGTCACGCTGCGCGCCGCCGATATCGTGCCGCAGGTCACCTGGGGCACCAGCCCGCAGGACGTGCTGCCGGTCACCGGCCGCACTCCCGACCCGGCTGCCGAGAGCGATCCGGCCAAGAAGGCGTCGATCGAGCGGTCGCTGAAATACATGGGCCTGGAGCCGAACACCCCGATCGATCAGGTCAAGGTCGACAAGGTGTTCATCGGTTCCTGCACCAACGGCCGGATCGAAGATCTGCGCGCCGTGGCCGCCATCGCCAAGGGGCGCAAGGTGGCCGACAGCGTCCATGCGATGGTGGTCCCGGGTTCCGGTCTGGTGAAGGAACAGGCCGAGGCGGAAGGCATCGCCGAAATCCTTCGGGCCGCTGGGTTCGACTGGCGCGAGCCGGGCTGCTCGATGTGCCTGGCCATGAACGCCGACAAGCTGGAGCCGGGCGAGCGCTGCGCTTCGACCTCGAACCGCAACTTCGAAGGCCGTCAGGGCCGCGGCGGGCGGACCCATTTGGTCAGCCCCGCGATGGCGGCGGCGGCGGCGATCACCGGCCGGCTGGCCGATGTCCGCGAACTGGCGAACTGAACGACGGGATCGGGAGAAAACGGATGGACAAGTTCAACCAGCTTCGCGGTACCGCCGCACCGCTCGACATGATCAACATCGACACCGATATGATCATTCCGAAGCAGTACCTGAAGACCATCAAGCGCACCGGACTCGGCAAGCACCTGTTCGCCGAGATGCGCTACGACGACAACGGCAACGAGAAGCCGGAGTTCGCGCTCAACAAGCCGCAGTACCGCAACGCCCAGATCCTGGTGGCCGACGATAATTTCGGCTGCGGGTCGAGCCGCGAGCACGCCCCATGGGCGCTGCTCGACTTCGGCATCCGCTGCGTGATCAGCACCAGCTTCGCCGACATCTTCTACAACAACTGCTTCAAGAACGGCATTCTGCCGATCAAGGTGACCAAGCAGCAGTTGCGCGAGTTGATGGACGACGCCGCCAAGGGCTCGAACGCGGTGCTGGAGGTCGACCTGGAGAACCAGACGATCGGCCGGCCGAACGGCGAGAGCGTGTCGTTCGAGATCGATGCGCACCGCAAGCATTGCCTGCTGAACGGGCTCGACGACATCGGCCTCACCATGAAGCGCGAGACCGGGATTTCCGATTTCGAAGAGAAGCGGAAGCGCGATCAGCCCTGGGCCTGACTTGAAGGGCAGCCGGCTGCTCAGCCGACTGCCTGTCCGGTCCACCTTCGACACAACCCATTTGCTACGGCCCGGCGGTTCGGATAAGCAAACGCTCATTCACGGATCAGACTCGGGGGACTAAGGAGCGTCATGGCGTCCAACAAGAAACTGCTCGTACTGCCGGGTGACGGCATCGGCCCCGAGGTGGTGCGTGAAACCCTGCGCGTCGTCGACTGGATGGCGAAGAAGCGGTCCGTCTCGTTCGACGTCCAGGAAGGCCTGGTCGGCGGTGCCGCCTATGACGCCAGCGGCACCCCGCTGACCGACGAGACCATGGCCGATGCGATCGACGCCGACGCCGTGCTGTTCGGCGCGGTCGGCGGCCCGAAATACGACGACCTGCCGTTCGAGAAGAAGCCGGAACGCGGCCTGCTGCGCCTGCGCAAGGAAATGGATCTGTTCGCCAACCTGCGTCCGGCCATGGTGTTCGGATCAATGGCCGACAATTCCTCGCTGAAGAAGGAACTGGTGGCTGGGCTGGACATCATGATCCTGCGCGAGTTGACCGGCGGCGTGTATTTCTGCGAGCCGCGCGGCATCGAGGATCTGCCGGGCGGCGGCAAGCGCGGCTTCGACACCCAGGCCTACACCACACCCGAGATCGAGCGCATCGGCCGGGTCGCCTTCGACCTCGCCCGCAAGCGCCGCGGCAAGGTCACTTCGGTCGAGAAGGCCAATGTGATGATGTCAGGCGTGCTCTGGCGCCAGGTCATGACCGGCCTGCACAAGGCCGAGGGCAAGGGTCTCGAATACGAGAACATGTTCGCCGACAACTGCGCCATGCAGTTGGTCCGCAACCCCAAGCAGTTCGACGTGATCGTCACCGACAACCTGTTCGGCGACATCCTGTCGGATTGCGCGGCGATGCTGACCGGCTCGCTTGGCATGCTGCCGTCGGCCTCGCTGGGTGCGGAGGATCCGACCACCGGCCGCCGCCACGCCCTGTACGAGCCGGTGCACGGCTCGGCTCCGGACATTGCCGGCAAGGGTGCGGCCAATCCGATCGCCGAGTTGCTGTCGTTCGCGATGCTGCTGCGCTACTCGTTCGACATGGGTGAGGACGCCGACCTGATCGAGAAGGCCATCGACAACGTCCTGGCCGGAGGCATTCGCACCGGCGACATCATGCAGGCCGGCATGGCCAAGGTGTCGACCGCCACCATGACCGACAGCATCCTGAAGGAACTCGACAAGCTCGCGTCCGGCTGATCGGCCGGCCACCGGCGCCGGCGTGGCCCGACATCAGATCAGGGACACGCCCGGCGGCGCGGTATGCGCCGATACCGCTTCGAACATGTCCTTGAGTTCGTTGGTGTTCTGCTCGCGGCTGTCGACGATCATCAGCATGTCGATGGTCTCTCCGTCGGCCGCCAGCGGCAGGACGATGCGGGCGTAATAGCGGATCTTGCGCGGGCTCTCGAAGATGACGACGTGCGCGACCGGCTCGCCGCGGTCGACGATCGCGACATAGTCGTCCCATACCAGTCGGCCATATTCCGGTGGTTCCAGCTCACGCGGCGTCAGTCGGGTAAAGTCGAACCAGTGGATGTCGCAGATCCCGGTCCCGACGAGGCGGTAGTGGAAGTCGAGCGGGTCACGGCTGACATCGGCCAGCATGATGCGCGGCAGGAACTGCGGGATCTCGACGGGATCAATGTCGCCGCGGCCCGGGAACCGCCGCCCGCCACGCTTACCGGACCAGTACGCCAGGATGTCCACCAGATCCGGGTATTGGCGAAGTTCGCCCTGCAGACCCAGCTCGACAGATCGTACAAGCACGTCGTCGATCAACTGCGCGCCGTCCTCGTCAGGGTTTTCACCGCGTTGCATGCTGCGTGAGGTCCTTGGACCGTCCATCGCCTCCGTGCCTGCCCCAGTGTGCAACACTTAACCGCCCGATACGAGGAATCTCCATTTTCAGCCGTCGGGAATTGGCGTATGAACGCCATCATGGTCGAGATGGACATCCGTTCCGGGATCCGCACGCACGCCGACGGCGCCACCCGCGCCGCCGCAGCCTCGTCCTGCCTGCGCTGCGGCGCGTTCGCCACCACCACCACGAAGCTCGGCAAAACCACCCTCTAAGGGTCGGGTCCTCCTGTCGAACGCTTGCACGCGGCGCCCGGGGGACCTAAACCCCGCGATGACGCGCGCCGGGCGTGCCACAGGAGTTGAGATCATGGGCTACAAAGTTGCAGTCGTCGGAGCGACCGGGGCGGTGGGACGCGAGATGCTGACCACGCTGGCCGAACGGAACTTCCCCGCCGACGAGATCGTCGCGCTGGCGTCCGGCCGGTCCGCCGGCGGACAGGTATCCTACGGTGACGACCAGGTGCTGACCATCCAGGATCTCTCCAAGTACGATTTCTCGACCACCGACATCGCGCTGTTCTCCGCCGGCGGTGACGTCAGCAAGGAGTACGCGCCGAAGGCCGGCGCCGCCGGCTGCGTGGTCATCGACAACAGCTCGGCGTTCCGCATGGACCCGGACGTGCCGCTGGTCGTGCCCGAGGTCAACCCCGGCGCGCTGGCCCGCTACGACCGCAAGAACATCATCGCCAACCCCAACTGCTCGACCGCCCAGATGGTGGTGGCCCTGAAGCCGCTGCACGACAAGTTCGGCATCGTCCGGGTGGTGGTCTCGACCTACCAGTCAGTTTCCGGCGCCGGCAAGGACGGCATGGACGAGCTGTTCAACCAGACCCGCGCCGTGTTCGTGAACGACCCGATCGAGAAAGAGAACTTCACCAAGCAGATCGCCTTCAACGTGATCCCGCACATCGACGTCTTCATGGACGACGGGTTCACCAAGGAAGAATGGAAGATGACGGTCGAGACCAAGAAGATCCTCGACCCGGACATCGACGTGGTGGCGACCTGCGTCCGGGTGCCGGTGTTCATCGGGCATTCCGAGGCGGTGTTCATCGAGACCAAGAAGCCGATCGATGCCAAGTCGGCGCGCGCCGCGATGCAGGGCTTCCCGGGGCTGGTCATCATCGATCACCGCGCCGACGAAGGCTACGTGACCCCGGTGGAGAGCGCCGGCGAGGACGCGGTCTACATCAGCCGGATCCGCAAGGACCCGACCGTCAAGAACGGCTTGGTGTTCTGGTGCGTGTCGGACAATCTGCGCAAGGGCGCCGCCCTGAACGCCGTGCAGATCGCCGAGGAACTGATCGCCCGCCACCTGAAGAAGGCGGCGTAGAACTCCGGCGATTCTTCCCCACCGTCATCCCGGGCGTCGCTTGCAGCGACCGGGGTGGCGGCAGTGGGGCATGTTTCCAACTACAACTCGGTTCGGCATTCCCACAGGTCGGGGAAGAAGCGGCGGAACACCGCTTGGCGCAGGTAGCCGACGCCGGATGTCCCGCCGGTCCCTTGCTTGAAGCCGATCACCCGCTCCACGGTCGAGGCGTGGTGGTGGCGCCAGATGTCGAGCATGTGCTCCAGGTCGACCAGCTTCTCGGCCAGCTCGTACAGATCCCAGTGCGCCTCGACGTTCCGGTACAGCTGCACCCAGGCGGCACGGACCTCCGCGCTCGGACGATGCTCGACGGTCCAGTCCCGGTCGAGGCATTCCGCCGGAACCGCAAACCCGCGTCGGCCCAGCAGCCGCAGCACCTCGTCGTACAGGCTCGGCTCGGCCAAGGTCGCGTCCAGCCGTTCGGCCACCGCCGGCCGGTCGCGGTGCAGGTCGACCTTCGAACGATCACGGCCGCCCAGCAGGAACTCGAACTCGCGGTACTGCGCGGACTGCAGGCCGGAGCCGCTGCCCAGCCGGTCGCGGAACGTCAGGTAGTCGACCGGGGTCATGGTCGAGAGCACGTCCCAGGCGTGCGACAGCTGCTCGAGTACCCGGCGCATCCGGGTCAGCACTTTCGGAGTCTGGGCGATCCGGTCAGCGGCGATCTGGGAGCGGGCCAGCCGGGTTTCGTGGATCAGCAGCTTCAGCCACAGCTCGTCGGCCTGGTGGATGATCACGAACAGCAGTTCGTCGTGGAGCATGTCGTCGTCGCTGTCGGCAAACGAGTGCTGCAGGCCCAGCAGGGTGTCGAGTTCGAGGAAATCGGCGTAGCTGCGCCGCTTGGCAAGGGTTGCGGGGCGCTTGGTGCCCTTGGCCATAGAGGCTCTCCTATGATCGTCGGTCAGGCTGGCCGGTCGGCATGCACAATGGCGTCCAGGTTCGGGATCAGCGCCAGATCGACGGTTCCGGCGGCCTGCGTAATGGCGGTCGCCACGTCGAGTCCGGCCACGCTGCGGGCCAGCGCCCGCTGCGGATCGCGCCCGTCGAGGTAGTGGGCCAGGAACAGCGCCGAAAACAGATCGCCGGTCCCGAAGAACGCCCGGTCACGGCGCGGCGTGCGGATCACGTGGTTGGCCTCGACCGTGACCAGCACGATCGCCAGATCGTCGCCGTCCGGAATCCCGGTACCGACCACGATGTCCGGCCCCCACTCCAGGATCGCGACCGCGGCGGCCTGGGCGTCCTGCACGCCACCACCCGGTGGCCGGACAACCGCTGAAGTTCGAAGGCGTTCGGGGTGATCGCGTTGGCCCGCGGCACCAGCCGGTCGCGGAGCGCCTTCTCGACGCCCTCGCGAACGAACACCCGGCCGTTGTCGCCGATCACCGGATCGCACACATAGATCAGGTCCGGCTCGACCGCCCGGGCGGCGTCGACCGCGCCGGCGATCGCCTGCGCGCCGGCAGCCTCGCCCAGATAGCCCGAATAGATCCCGGCGCAGCCGCGCCAGCCGGTGTGCTGGCCGATCCCCTTCAGCAGGTCACGGATCTCGGGTTCCGGCCGGACGGTGCCGGTATGATGCCCGTGCCCCGGATGGTTCGAGAACGACACGGTGTCGACCCGCCAGACCGGGTGGCCCAGGCGTTCCAGCGCAGGCACGGCGGCGGCGTTGCCCACGTGTCCGACGGCGACATGCGATGAGACGGCAAGGATCGGCATGGCCGCGACTATAGCCCGGCATGGCGTCGACGCCACTCGGTTCCGCAGCCGATCCACGGCCGGTGATTGAGGCTTGCCCGGAGCAACCGAAAGGCGCATTTCCTCACGCTCGCCCTCTTCCGGAGGCCGCTGCCCGCGAGTAGGCTGCGCCGCCGAAACCCGACCAGGGAACGCCGATGTCCGCCCCGATCCGCCCGCGCCGATCCGCCCTGTACATGCCCGGCTCCAACCCGCGCGCGCTGGAGAAGGCCCGCGACCTGCCGTGCGACGTCATCATCGTGGACCTGGAAGACGCGGTTGCGCCGGATGCCAAGGAAACCGCGCGCGAGATCATCGCCGGCGCGCTGCTGACCGGCGACTACGGCGGCCGCGAACTGGTGCTGCGGGTCAACGGACCGGACACCGCCTGGGGCTACGCCGATCTAGCGTTCGCCGCCGGCCAGCCGTTTGACGCCGTGCTGCTGCCCAAGGTCGAGAGCGCCGACACTGTGCGCCGGGCCGAGGCGGTGCTGGCTGCCCATGGCGCGCCCGAGAGCCTGACCCTCTGGTGCATGATGGAGACGCCGCGCGGCGTGCTGGCCGCCACCGAGATCGCAGCGGCCACCCCGCGCCTGGCCGGCATGGTGATGGGCACTTCCGACCTTGCCAAGGACCTGCACTGCCTGCACACCCCCGACCGGCTGCCGTTCATGACGGCGCTCGGCCTGTGCCTGCTGGCGGCACGCGCCCACGATCTGGCGATCCTCGACGGGGTCTACCTCGACCTGGGCGACGACGAGGGCTTCGCCGCGTCCTGCCGACAGGGCGTGGAGCTCGGATTCGACGGCAAGACCTTGATCCACCCCAAGACCATTGCCGCCGCCAACGAGGCGTTCTCGCCCACCGCCGAGCACCTCGCCTGGGCCCGCAAGATCACCGCCGCCCACGCCGAGGTGGCGGCCCAGGGCAAGGGCGTCCTGCTGGTCGACGGCAAGCTGGTGGAAGCCCTGCACGTCGCCGAGGCCGAGCGGATCCTGGCGCTTGCCGACCAGATCAGCGCGCTGCACGGCGGCGCGGCCTAGCCGTCGCCCAGCTCCGACGCCAGCGGCTTGATCCAGAACTGCATCGGCTTGTCGGTCTTGTGGTCCTGATCGATGTCCTTCCAGGCGAATGTCGTCGTCACCCCGGCCATCCGGGTGTATCCGAAGCGCTGCCAGACCGGATCGAGCGGCACCGCGTCAGCCGGCCTGAGGGGATGATCGTCAGGCCGCACCACGCCGCAGAACGTCAGGTGTTCAAACCGCCCGAGTGATCGGGCGTGCGCCTCGCGCCGCTGGAAGAACCGGCGGTACAGGCCGCGCCCGCGATACGCCGGCAACAGGATGGTTTCCGCTCCGTAGAACAGCCGTTCGGTGGCGTAGCCGCGTTCCTCGAACGGCGCACTGAACGCCGAATGCTCGGCCGACATCGGCAGCCCGGTGGATCCGCCCACCAGCGCATCGCCGTCGAACGCGGCGACCAGCACCGCGCCGTCCGCCGCCGCAAACTTGGCAAGGTACCAGGCCTCATACTCCCGACTGCCGTCGTACAGGTACGGCCAGTCCCGGAACACGGCGATGCGCAGGTCGGCCAGCGGTTCCAGCAGCCGCTCGAGCGCCGGCCCCTGCGTCAGCACCTCGAGCCGGAGCGTCATGCGCCCCCGCCGACCTGCGCGATCCAGTCCGGCAGGTTGTAGTAGGTGGTGACCCGGGCGATCCGGCCGTCGCGGATGTCGAAGAACGCGCCCGCCGGCAACCGATAGGTCTGGCCGTTGGCGGGCGGCAGGCCGGCGTCGGTGGCGAGATACGCGCCGTTGACCATGAACTCGGCAGCCGCCCGGCTGCCATCCTCGGTCGCCAGGATCACCAAACCGTCCAGGCGCTCGCGGTAGCAGCGCGCCATGTGGGCGCAGAAATCCCGGAACGCAGCGACGCCGGTGCGGCGGGCGCCCTGATTCACGTCATGCGCCACGTCGTCGGCAAGGCAGGCCGCCATGCCCTCGACATCGCCACGGTTGAACGCGTCGTAGTAGCGCCCAATCAATGCCTCGGTGGCCGAGCGTGGGTCCATGGCATCCTCCGGTGCATGCGTACGGCTGGCGATCAGCCTACTCGCCGTTGGCTGCTTTCAGATAGGCGATGACGTCCGCGCGGTCCTGGGCATCCTTCAGCCCGGCGAACGCCATCTTGGTGCCTTTGACCACCCCCTTGGGATCGGCCAGATAGGCGTCGAGGGTCGCGTCGTCCCAGACCTTGCCATCGGCTCCGAACGCCTTCATCGCGTCGGAGAACTTGAATCCCTCGGTGGTTCCGGCGGTGCGGCCGGCGATTCCCGCCAGGCTCGGCCCGATACGGTGCTTGTCGACCTGAACGGTGTGGCAGGCAACGCATTTGCGGAACACCTTCTTGCCGGCGGCCGAGTCGCCATCGGCGTGCGCGGTTCCGGACATCACCAGCGCCGCCAGGGCGAAGCAGGCCAGAACCGGTGCGTTCCATCGGGCTGTCGTCATCAGGTCATCCTTCCGAAGCGAGGCGTGTCGGTCGTCCGGTAAACGGGAGCGGCGATCATGACTGCCGATGCGTCCGATGGACATGCGACCAGCCGTCTCAATAGCCGCGCGACAGCAGGCTGTTCATCATGTGGGTAACGATCAGGGCGCGCGGCTCGACCGGGCGCCACTCCGCGTTCTTGCCGCCTGCATCGGCCTGCCACGCCGCCAGCTCTTCGCACGCCTGGGCGAGCGTCATCACCCGACGCAGCACCTTGGCGGCCAGCAGCGAGGCCTGCCAGTCGACGTCCGGATGGATGGGTTGAGGTTCGGCCGGGACGGCCGGTTGATCGCTCACGGTCGCTTCCTCGACGTTGTCGGGGTCCGCCAGGGGGGTGATAGCACGAGCGACGGATTGACGCGATTGGTGGTGCGCTCGGCACTGGCAATCCTGGATCGTCTTGAGTAGAGTGCGCGGCCGTTGCGGGCGTAGTTCAATGGTAGAACAACAGCCTTCCAAGCTGTTTATGCCGGTTCGATCCCGGTCGCCCGCTCCACTCCCCTTCTCCGCCAGTACGCATCATGTCTGCCGTTCCGGTCCCACGGTGTCGGCTCCAGGCGGCATGCCTGACCGCGGCCGCAGCAATCCTGCAATCCGGAACCACCAGAGCCGGACAATGGTGCCGGGTGCGTAGCACCACGCCAGTTCGCGGCAGGCTTTGGTCCACCGGCTTGGCTCGACCAGATGAAGGTGGCCGAGCGCGCGCGACAACCGGATCGCCGGCCTGAATGCCGGGTCGATCCCGGCCGGAAGACGTTCCGCCGGCACCCCTATCCGGAGGAGCGCTCCGAGGGCGGTGGCGCGCGCCGGACCGAGACCGGCCGCGTCGACAATCCGGTCGACCAGCGGCCAATCAACCGTTTCCTGCAATGCCAACCGGCCAAGATCCAGCAAGTGCCGTACCGAGTAAGGGCCGAATCGTTCCTTGGCCAAATTCGACAGCGCGGCAATGGCGGCATGATGCGATGCAAGCCCGGAGCACGCGGTATCGGCCGCGTCGAACACCGCGTCGGTGCCGAGCGCGGACGACAGCGGAAACGCGTCGAGCGCGGTGTGGATATCGACGGACACCAAGCCGTCGGACGAAACCATCGGGTGGAAGCTGACATCCGAGGTGACACCAAGCGCCCCCTGGGTCGACGGCACGGCCTGGAAACCCATTGCGCCCAGTTCCTGGACCAGCGCTTGGACCTCTGCCGGCCGCACAAGCAGGTCCAGGTCGCCGAGGATTCGCTTCCAGGGCGGGTCGTAGAGCCTGGCGGACCCATACCCCTTGATCGGCAGGATTCGCAGCCCACGCGCCTTCAGGTTGTTGATTGTCGCGGCCTGGCGCGCCAGTGACAGGCGGCGGAAGGCCGCCTCTGCGGCCTCAGACGTGTCTTCGGGAACGGCTTCCTCGACCGGCAACCGCGCCAGGCTCCAGCCCAACCAGACGGCCAGCCTCTGCACCGCGGCTTCGGCCGCAATCCGGTCCAGTTCCCCCGGCAGACCGAGCGCCCGCCGCCAGTAGGCGACGAAGGGACCGTCCCCCCGGTTCGGACTATCCATCGTCGGTCGCCACCATGTCGTCGGCCGCCAGTGCCGCCAGCGCCCGATCAAGATCGGCGGTCAGGCGCTCGGCCGGCTCGTCCGGGTACGCCAAGGCGAAGATGTCGATCAGGTCGTCGCGGCTGGCGGGTTCGGCAAGCGCGCGCCACAGCGCGGTGGCAGTCGGGTTCAGATGCAGGATCGCGTCACGGTCCTGCCGGACCAGGAACGCCTCGCCGTCAAGCTCGGTCGCCCGTGCCTCCGGGTGGCGCCGCCACCGGGTCATGCAGCGCCCGCGCCGGACCCGGCGATCAGACACTCGGCGGCAGCCGCCGCGTTCGGCGCCTCCAGGCGCTGGACCGGGACGGACCGAACCAACCGTGCCACCGCCTCAAGCAATGCCGCCGCCGAACCGGCGTGGCGGCCGCACAGCGGCAGCAGTTGCGCCACCGCCTCGGCGGCGCCAAGGCCGACAAGGCGCGACACCTGCACCGCCGGGTCACGGCGCAACAACACGATACGGACGACCGCCGCCGTGGTGCCGGCGTCGCGGTCGATCGACGGATCCCAAGTCAGGACATCTGCGCCGCCACCGTGTCCGGCTCGGGTACCGGCCGCCAGCCGGCGGGCACTCTCGCTGAAGTCATCGGGCAGCGGCGTGCGAACCTTGCGTGCCAGACCGAGCGCGGTGGCGGACGGCGGGTCGGCCGCGATACCCAGGATCAGCCGGTCATCGCCGAGCAGGGGAATGCCGGACGCCGCAAGATGCAGCGCCATCGAGCTCTTCCCGGCATGGCTCGCGCCGGCGAACACCACCGCCCGGTCGGCAAGCAGGGCGGCGCCGGCGTTCAGGACCAGTGCGCCGGGCATTGCCTCGACGCGCGCCGCGATGGCTCCGGCCAATACCCAGTGCGCGGCCTCCCAGGCATCGTCCGCAAGTTGGTCGACACCAAGTCCGCGAACCCGCAACCGGCCGCACGCCGGCTCTACGGACAGTCCATCGTAACTGGGGCAGACGGCCCAACCCGGCGCCGCCAGCGCGAGCGCCTCAGCGACACCGACGGGTGCCGGACTACGGAGCGGAATGGCGTCGACGGCCCGTTGAGACGCCGTCAAAGAGCCGCTCAGCAATTCGCGGGATTCTTGGCGCAGGAGGGTCCCATAGCCCAGGCATGGCGATCGATCGACAGGATCGTCGGGGCCACGTAGGCAGCGCCTGCTGCCAGACCGAGACGAATCAATGCCCGACGGCGGGTTGTTGACGAAGCCGCTTCAACCGCCTCGGGAATCACCGCCGCCTGTGGTCGTGCCTCAAGGTCCATGCCGCCCATCCGAAAAACAATCCAGCGCCGTCACCGAATGCCGGTCCAGCACGCTACTATGAACCCATTTCCGTCACCCGAACAGCGGTCCGATGCGGGGCGGCGCGAGGCTTCGATTAGCAGCCCTTGGGATTCTTGGCGCAGGACGGCCCCATCGCCCAGGCGCTGCGGTCGATGGACAGAATGGTAGGGGCGATGTAGGCCGCACCCGCTGCAAGTCCCAGCCGAATCAACGCCCTTCGGCGCTCGGCCGAAGAAGGCGCCTCCGGCTTCTCCGTCTCCATAATCATCCGTTGTCGATCATCCATTCTCACCGCCAATTCCGTGTGATAATTCAATACTTTAATTTAACGCGAATACCGTTAGTTTCAACCGGTCATCGTCGGGAGCCGCGAATGCGCCACGCCATTGCCATGGTGATCGTCTCGGCCGGGTCCATGGTCGTGGAGATCGTCGCCGCGCGCATGCTGGCACCGCTGGTCGGCATGACCGTGTTCAGTTGGACGGCGGTGATCGCCACCGTGCTGGCCGGTCTCAGCATCGGTCACTGGATCGGCGGGCGCTTGGCCGACTGCGAGCCGGGCCGGGCACGACGCCGGGTGTTCGCCCTCCTCATCGCGACCGCCGCCACGACTCCCGCACCGATCCTGCTGGTCGGCCCGGTGCACGCGGCGGCCGAGGCACTCGGCATCGGCTGGATGGCGGCAACGGTTGCGATCGCCGGAACCTGCTTTCTGTTGCCCAGCCTGCTGGCCGGCGCCGTCACACCGATCCTGACCGCCATCGCCGTCGCCGAGGCGCCCGGCCATCCGGGGGTAGTGATCGGCCGGATGTTCGCCCTGGGTGCCGCCGGCGCCATCGTCGGCACCGGGATCGCCGGCTTTGTTCTGCTGCAATGGGTCGGCTCGATCGGCTCGCTAGGATTGGTGGCCGGGGCGGAAATCCTTGTCGCCGGCCTGTACCTGCGCGGCCTAGCCGCCCCGGTCATCGGGATTGCCGCCCAGATGGTCATCCTGGCGGGAGCCGGACTGGCCCTGGCTGCCCCGCGTTACTGCACCGTCGAGAGCCGCTACTTCTGCCTGGGCGAGGTGAATACCACCGACTGGGCCGGCTTCCCGAGCCGTGGCCTTTTCATGGACGGCTGGATACAGAGCGTGGAGCCGCTCGACGGCTCGCAGCGCCTCGCCATCAACCCGCACGCCTTTCTCGACGCCTGGGCCGAGCGCCGTCACCCGCCGGGCACCGACTGGACCGCGTTCTTCATCGGCGGCGGCGGCTATTCGCTGCCGATGCGGTGGGTCGAACGCTGGCCGCGGATGGTGTCCACGGTCGCCGAGATCGACCCCGCCGTTACCGAGTTCGCCGAGACGATCGGCTTCCGTCGGGATCACGACCGCATTCGCATCCACGACGACGACGCCCGCTCGGTCCTGCGTCGAACGGCTGACCGGTATGATCTGGTTTTCTCCGATGCCTATTCCGGTCACACGATGCCGGCCCATCTGGTCAGCGTGGAGTTCCACCGGCAGGTCCGCGCCCACCTGACCGAGAGCGGAGCCTACGCCATCAACGCGCACGACTGGGCGCAGAGTCCGCGCTTCCTTGCAGCCCTCGTCCGCACCTTGGAGCAGGTGTTCCCGAACGTTGCGGTCTGGGTATCATCCCAGGCGGAGACCCGCCGGGGCGGCCGCTCGACATTTGTGGTGCTGGCCTCGCGCGACCCAATCGACCGGTCACCGATCAACGAGTTGGAGCCAGGCAGCCGTACCTGGGCCGTGATGGACGCTGTGCCTGGAAGCGGGTCGGCACCACTGCTGAGCGACGACTATGCGCCGGTGGACCGATTGACCCTACGCTGAACGGCCGCAAGCGGCGGTCGCGTCAGTCGAACAGGGCGTCGATGTCGTCCTGGCTGAGCCCCTTCCCGCCAAGAGCCGGTCCGTTCAGCAGTTCGGCTTCTTCGTGCACCTCTTCCTCGCTGCGCTCTTCATCCGGCAGCGGCAGGTCACGGAACGCCTCGAGGCCCCAGATATCGATCATCGCCAGGATACGGCTTTCGATGAAGCGCAGGGTGCGGACGACCTGGGTGACCCGCTGGCCGGTGATGTCCTGGAAGGAACACGCCTCGATAATGGCGATCAGGCGTTCGGAGGCATAGTCGATGTGCGGCGACACCTCGCCATCTTCCACCGTCAAGGCCGTGATCTTCTTCAAAGCGGACTCGATGTCGTCAACCGCCGTCATGATCTCGTTGGTCGACTTCTCGGTCGTCGCGGTGATCGCCTCAAGCTGATGCGAGGCGACCTCCATCTGGTCGGTTCCGGCTTCCGGATGCTTGATCGCGGCGATCTCCGCCTTGGCCCGACCGATGCTGCGGACCATCTGCGCGATCTCGATCCGCACGTCGCGCTTCATCGCATCGTCGTCACTGAGCTGATCCCTCTCGGCCAGCACGTCGATGCCCGACCCGTTCAGCCGATCGGTGACGGTCTCGCGCAACTCGGCCATCTCGGCCCGCAGCGCCCGCAACTCATCCATGATTTCGCTGGTCGGCAGCGGTACGCTCGAAACAGCCGCAGCCGCGCCGATCTGCTGACCGCGACGTTCGACTGAAAACACCTTGGCGGGCGCGTGTACCATCTGGGTCTCCCCACCCTTCAACATTCCCTGGGTGGCGTGATCCTGATCCAGAGCTGTTAAATTTGCGTTAAGCGTCAATGGCACGGCGCATCCGGCTCGACAACCCACACAGGATCCGCCGGTCCGGGCGGGCGATTGCAGTGTTAGCAAGTTGTTAATCGCTTTCCGTCATCGTCTATGCTTGCGTTACGGGTACTCGATCGAGGACGTTATGAACTCTACCGCACAGGACGAACGTTCCCGGCTCGACCCGAGCACGCATTTCATTTTTCAGCACCGCATCTTCAAGCTGCCCGATGCTCGGTTCGAGGTGTCCGGCCGCGACCGCGCGCCGGTCCTGCGGGTCAAGCTGGGCGAACTGGACGCCGTCATTCCGATCGATGATGTCTCGACCGAGTTCGGGATCAAGCCGGACGCCCAGGACGGCAAGCTGCTCGTCCAGGTAGCACAGGGCTTGCGCTTCGTCCGGGATATCCGCCCAGGGGACTCGATTCCGTCCGAGTTGCTGGACGGCACCGCCAGCTGGCGGGTCGAGGACCACCACCGCGAGATCGCCAAGAACCGCCTGATGATGCAGGTAGCGACCTGGCTGGGAGGTTCTGAATCGGTGGTCCTGGATTTGCGCGAACTGCGCCGGATGTCGGTCGACAGTTCTATCCAGGACAAGGTCCGCGAGGGCATTACCCGGATCGCCGGCACGCTCGGGCTCGGCGCCAACCGGCGCGACGAAGTCCTGGACATGATCGACCGGTTCGCGCGCGAGCTCTGCTACATCGAAGCACTGCGGGACCGCTACAATCTCGCTGGCGGCATCGGCGACAAGCTGGGCCGGGTCGCGAAACTGTACCGCGACGAGAAACAGTTCCACGAGGAAGTCAGGCGAGCCCAGATCCTGTTCCGGCCGGCGGTCAGCGGTTTCACCGGCCTGTTCGAGCAGGTCGACGCCCAGACCAGCGAGATCATCGCGGTGCTCAAAGGATACGATTCAATGGTCAAGTTCGTGCGCGAGATGCGCGACGAACTTCATCAGCGCCTGATCATCTGGGACACCATCATTCCGGCCTGGGACATCAACCTGGAGCGTCGGCACGACGACATCCGAGAGGCCGTCCGCGCGACGTACCGCTTTGTCGCGTTTCACTTCCCGCAAACCCACGACTGGCTGTAAGCGTCGTTCAAGCGCCCGGTTGAGCGCGGCGCGCGACCAGAAACAGCCGCCGGAACGGGAATGCGGTCCGTCCGTCGGGCCCCGGCGGATAGGCGGCCGCCACCCGAGCCCGGTAGGCGGCTTCGAAGCCCGATCGATCCGGCTCCTCCAGCGCATCCAGAAACGGCCTCAGCCAGGTACCCTTGGTCCACTCCGCGACCGGGTTCTCGCCGTCCAGGATCTGCAGATACTCGGTCTCCCAGATGTCGAGGGAACTCGCCAGCGGGGCCAGACGCGCGGCATAAACCCCCGGCGCGTCGACCGGCGGCGGCGCCAGCATCGGCACGATCCGGTCGGCCCAGGGACCGTCCCGGGCAGCGTCCGCGACCGCCGTGTGCGAGGGCGCACCGAAATTGCGTGGCATCTGGACCGCCAGCCAGCCGCCCGGCGCCACCTGCCTGAACAGATGCGGGAACAGGCTGTCGTGATCGCCCAGCCAATGCAGCGCCGCGTTCGAATACAGGACGTCTACCGCCGGATCGGCAGCCCAGGTGGCCACGTCGGCCGCCACGAACGACAAGGCCGGGTGCTCTTCCCGCGCCCGTGCCAGCATGGTCTCCGACGCATCGACTCCGCCCACCGTCGCCGCGGGCCAGCGCTGCGCCAGGATTGCGGTTACATTGCCGGTGCCGCACCCCAGGTCGACGACCCGCCGGGGTGTCGCGGCGTCGATTCGCGCCAGGAGATCGAGCGCCGGGCGCAGGCGGTGATCGGCAAACTTCAGGTATTGAGCGGGGTCCCAGGCCATTGGCGCACTCGGCAGTGTTCGGGGCATCATCGTCCAGGGTAGGATGCGGGAACCCGCCGGCGTTTGACAGGTTGAAGTCCGGAAGGGTGCGGATCGATCGGACGGGCGATGAACGACCGGCGCGATGATGCCAGCAAGCCTGGAACGAGCGTCTCCAAGAGCAGCATTCCGCGGGCCATTGCGGACCACGCGTCCGGGCATGAGTTTCCGCGCGATGACCGTCCGACCGCCATGCGCCTGCGCAAGCTGTCGCAGCGCGACGTCGATGAGGCGGTGCAGCGCCATGCGTTGTTCGCCAAGGGCCGCACCGGTGGCGGGCGAGCCAGCTTCGCCGGTTGCGATCTCGGCTACCTCGATTTCAAGTCGACCGAGCTGTCCGGCGCCGATTTCTCCGGGGCGCGGCTGGCCCACGCCGACCTGCGCTCGGCCATACTGGTATCGGCCAATCTGTTCGCCTGCGACCTGCGGCATACCGATTTCCGGTTTGCCGATCTGAGCCGCGCCGATCTGCGCGGCGCCTGCCTGCGCGGCTCCAACCTGTCCGACGCCAAGCTCATGGAGGCCGACCTGCGCGACGGCGTGCTGCTCAAGCCCGATGCGCGCGGCAATCTGGTGGCATCCGGCTTCGATACCGCATCCGCCGACATCGCAACGGCGACCGCGATCCGCGCCGACATGTCGAACGCCAAGATGTCGAACGCCTTCGTGGTGCAGACCGACCTCACCGACTCGGTGCTGCGCAATGTCCGGCTGTTCCGCGCGGATCTGAGCCACGCCAACCTCACCGGCTCGAACCTCGAAGGCGCCGACCTGACCGAGGCCAACCTGACCGGCGCGATCCTCAACGGCGCGGTGCTGTACAACGCCATCTTCTCGGGAACCACGCTGACCGACGCCGATCTGGCGGGCGCCGCGTTCTCCAACTTCGACCGCGAGGCCCCGCATTTCGCCGGCGCGCGCCTGCCCAAGGTACTCGACGCGCTCGGCAAGGAAATGCGAACCATGCTGATCGCCCACGACATCTGGATCCGGTCGTCCGGACGCGAGGGCAAGCGGGCGGACCTGACACGGCGCGACGCCAGCGGCCAATCCCTGTCCAGCGTCAACCTGTCGGCTTCGAACATGGAGTTCGTCGTCCTGGTCGGCTGCGACCTGTCGCGCATGGACCTGCTGATGGCCAATATGTCGTTCAGCGACCTGCGCGACGCCGACCTCACCTACGCCGACATGCGCGGCATCACCCTGCGCCGGGCCAACCTGACCGGCGCCAACCTGGTCGGCGCCCAGCTCTCGCCGATCAACATCATCGGCTCGAACGTCCAGCGCTGGGGAGCCCATCTGGAGCACGCCCGGCTTGCCCGGACGAAGCTGCGGGGCGTCGACATGTCCCATGCCTCGCTGCAGCACGCCGATCTGAGCGGGGCCGATCTGCGGGACACGAACCTGACCGGCGCCAACCTTCAGGACGCCGACCTGACCGACGCGGACATGCGGGGCGCCAACCTGAACGACGCCGACCTGCGTGGCGTCACCGGACACCACTCCTGATCGATGAGCGGCGCGGCCGACGGCGGCGACTCCGTCCCCGAGATCACCCGTGCCGTGACCCGCGGCGCAGCCCGGCTGTTCGAGGATCTCGGCTGCGCCGTGGTAACCGAGCTGACGCTGGCCAACGGCCGGCGCGCCGATGTCGCGGCCCTGGCCGCGGATGGCCGCATCACGATGGTCGAGGTCAAGTCGGGGGTGCCTGACTTCCGCTCCGACGCCAAGTGGTCGGAGTACCTGGAGTTCTGCGACTCCCTCTACTTCGCGGTCGCGCCGACGTTCCCACTCGACCTGCTACCGGACGCCGCCACCTGCGGCGTGATCGTTGCCGATGCCTGGGAAGCGACGATCCTGCGGCCGGCACCGGTCCAGCTGCTGGCCGCCGCGCGCCGGCGGGCCATGACCATCCGGATCGCCCGGGTGGCGGCGTTGCGGCTGCGCGCGTTTACGGATCCACGCTTGTAATGCTGCATGTGCGAATGAATCAATCTGACTGCCGATTCATAATTGACTTATTCGAGATCAATAATTGTATACATGCCATATTAAACTGATTTTGGAATTAATATGCTGCCATCAGGGTCGATAGAAGCAGCGCGCATCACTGCCTATGTTGCATTGCGAAGGTGAGCGGATCACCCGCTACCGCAGAACGCAGAGGCAGACATGAGCCTGACCAACCTGACCAAGACCGCAATTGCCTACAGCGTGGGTTTTGCGATGATCGCCATCGTCGCGGTGAACGGCGCGATGAAGTACGCCGTTCTCTGACAACCGGCACCACCCGGCGGCGCTCCATGCTGAGCGTCGGCCGGGGTGCCGGAACGTTCCTATCGACCCGTGGTCGCCCGGGCAATGGTGGCCGTCGTGCTGTGGCCGTCTTCCAGAACGGCAAGCATGACCCGGCCGCCGTGAGCGCGGACCACGTCGGCACCCACCACCTCTTTGTTGGCGTAATCTGCGCCCTTGACCAGCAGGTCCGGCCGTAGCGCCTCGATGACGTCAATCGGCGTGTCCTCGCCGAAGATCACCACCAGATCGACCGAAGCCAGCGAGCCGAGCACCAGCGCGCGTGAGGCGTCGTTCTGGATCGGCCGGCCTTCGCCTTTCAGGCGGCGTACCGACGCGTCGCTGTTGATCCCGACAATGAGCCGGTCGCACTGCGCCTTGGACTGACGCAGCAGCGAGATGTGGCCAGGGTGCAACAGGTCGAAGCATCCGTTGGTGAATCCGACGGTCAGCCCCTTGCCGCGCCACGCCGAGACGTGGGTAAGGGCGTCCTCCAGCGTTACCGTCTTGGCTTCGCCGGTCTCCAGTTCCCGGGCCCGGAACACCGCCGCCAGTTCGGCGGAGCTCGCCGTGGCCGTGCCGATCTTGCCGACCACGATGCCGGCAGCCGCATTGGCCAGCCGGCACGCACTCTCCAGATCGATGCCAGCCGCCAGCGCCGCCGCTACCGTCGCCACCACCGTGTCGCCGGCACCGGATACGTCGTAGACCTCGCGCGCCGTCGCCGGCAGGTGCAGCGGGCTGGCCAGGGCCTCCGACCGCAGCAGGGTCATGCCGTCCTGGCTGCGTGTCACCAGCACCGCCTCGATGCCGGTACGCTCGATCAGCGCCGCTGCCGCCGCCACCACTTCGGAATCGGACCCGGTCGGCAGGCCGGTCGCCTCGGTCAACTCGCGCCGGTTCGGCGTCACCAGGGTGGCGCCACCGTAGCGTCCGTAGTCGTTGCCCTTGGGATCGACGATCACCGGAATCGCGCTCGGCCGCGCCGCCGCGATCATCCGCCGGACCACCCGCTCGGTCAGCACGCCCTTGCCGTAGTCCGACAGCACCAGCGCCTGCGCCTGCCCCAGGTCGGCCTCGGCCCGCGCGATGATCTCCTCTTCCAGAACGGTCGCCACCGCATGGGCACGCTCCCGGTCGGCGCGCAGCATCTGCTGCCCGCCCGCGATGTAGCGGGTCTTGATGGTCGTCGGCCGGTCGTCCTCCTCGTGGAGATGGCTTTCGATATCGTCGTCGGCGCGCAGCAACCCCTTGATCTCGCGCGCCGCCTCGTCGCGTCCGAGCAACGCCACCAGGCATACCGATGCCGCCTGGGCCCGCAGGTTGCGGACCACGTTCCCAACGCCGCCGAGCATGGCCTGCTCGCGCTCGATCCGCAGCACCGGCACCGGGGCCTCCGGCGAGATGCGCTCGACCGCGCCATAGACGAAGCGATCAAGCATCACGTCGCCGACGGCAAGCACCCGAACGTCGGCAAGCCGCCCAACCAGTTCCGCCAATTGCGAGTCGGGAATCACGACGGATCCACAAGGCCAAGTTCAACTTCGACCGCCCCGCACAGCATCTGCCCGAGCAGGATATGCATCTCCTGGATGCGTGCTGCGGTCTTGGACGGGACGATCAGCATCAGGTCGGACACCTCGCCCAGCCTGCCGCCATCACCGCCGCCGAACGCGACGGTCTGCAGCCCGGCGGCCCGCGCGGTTCGCAGTCCCTCGATGACGTTCGGCGACCGGCCGGAGGTCGACAGGCCAATAGCCACGTCGCCCGCCCTGCCCAGCGCCTCGATCTGGCGCGAGAACAGACGCTCGAACCCAAGGTCGTTGCCGATCGCCGTCAATACGCCACCGTCGGTGGTCAGGCCGAGCGCTGCGATCGCGGCACGGTCGCGTTTGTAGCGGACGGCGAACTCGGTCGCGATGTTGTGAGCGTCGGCAGCGCTGCCGCCGTTCCCGAACAATAGAATCTTGCCGCCTGCCTGCACGGCCTGTGTCACCATGGCAACCAGTTGGGCAAACGGCTGCGACAGCGCCGCTCGGGTAGCAGCCGTCACGGCGGCGTGTTCGGCAAACTCGGCGTCGAAAAAGCGGTCGATATCCATCGGCGGATCCGGAGCGGTGGGGCCGTACCCGACCGTGTACCCCCTGCGCCGGACCCTGCCAAGAGCCACGCAAGGCACCCGCATCGCGAGATTCATAAAAATTTAAGGAAAATACTTTTCTATCTTCCCAGGGAGGTACTCGTGGAATATACTTATGTCTGGGAAGAGTGGGGACCAAAATGGCCACCATAAGCGGCACAAACGCCGATGAGACACTCTCGGGCGGCGCTGGCGATGACACAATCGACGGCGGTAACGGCGCAGACGTATTGTATGGCGGAGCCGGAAACGACCTCGTCGACGGCAGCGCCGGCAACGCCGGATCGTACAACCAGCCCATCGGCAACGACACCCTGATCGGCGGTACCGGCAACGACACGTTGCGCGGCGGCGGCGGTGACGACGTGTACGTGTTCAACGCCGGTGACGGCCACGACACCATCCGCGACTACTACATACAGCACTACAGAAGCCCGCTCGGTAAGGTATTTAGTCCGGTCGAGGTCGACGGCGGCGTCGACACCCTGCAGTTCGGAACCGGAATAACCGCCGACGACACTTGGTTCATGCTCGACGGCGACTCCCTGGTCATCGGGCTGCGCGACGGAACCTCCGACCTCTACGATCTGTCCGATCAGATCCGCTGGGAGTCGTTGAGCAACCCGTTCCGGCGCTTCGAGTCGATCGCTTTCGACGACGGCACCAGCTTCACCTTCAACGAGGTCCTGTCCAACCTCGAGGGGTCCGCCGGAGCGGACACCGTCTCCTGGACCTATTCGAGCCTCGGCATCTCGGCCGGCGCTGGTAACGATACCGTAACGTCCGGCGGTTTCGCGGATACGTTGTCCGGCGGGATCGGGGACGATCTGATTCGCGCGGGCGGTGGCGACGACATGGTGGTCGGCGGTGACGGCCGCGACGTGCTGTCGGGCGGCGCCGGCAGGGATACCCTGAGCGGCGGCACCGGAGCCGACACCATTGACGGCGGAAACGGCGACGACCTGCTGCTCGGCGGCGCCGGTGACGACGATCTGCGCGGCTCGGGCGGCCTGGCCGGGACGATCAACGAGGAAGCCGGCAACGACACGTTGTCCGGCGGTACCGGCAATGACCTGCTGCGCGGCGGTGGCGGCAACGACACCTACGTATTCCATCGCGGCGACGGCCAGGACACCGTCCTCGACGAATACAACTACACTTATCAGACTCCGCTCGGGACCATCGAGCCGATTGCCCTGGTAAACGGCGGCGTCGACAAGCTGGTGCTCGGACCGGGGATCACCGCCGCCGACCTGTGGATCGACTTGGTCGGCGACGACCTGATCATCGGTCTTCGCGAGGGCGACACCGAACTCCAGAACCTGTCGGACCGGATCACCGTTCAGAACTGGCGCAGCGTCGACCGGCGCCTGGAGTCCATCGAGTTCTCCGACGGGTCGTCCCTGAACGTGCCGCAGATGATGGCACGCATCGATGGCACGGCCGGCGACGACACGTTTAGCTTTGGGGAGACCGCCGTCGGCATGAAGGCCGCCGACGGCAACGACGTCATCACCACCGGCGGGTTCGCCGACACGCTGTCGGGCGGCGACGGCAACGACACGATCAACAGTGGGGAAGGCGCGGACCTCGTATCCGGCGGCAACGGTAGCGACCGGATCAACGCCGGCCACGGCGCGGACACCGTATACGGTGGCACCGGCGACGACACCATCGACGGCGGGGCCGGAGCGGACCTGCTGTCCGGTGGCGCGGGCAACGATATCCTGCTCGGCAGTGGCGGCCAGAAGAATACCGGACTCAATGAATCGGCGGCCGAAGACACCTTGGTCGGTGGCGCCGGCGACGACACGCTGTACGGCGGTGGCGGCAACGATCTCTATCGCTTCTCGCGGGGCGATGGATCGGACTTCATCCGCGACGAATTCTGGCAGACCACGCAAAGCCCGCTCGGCCACATCTTCAGTCCGGTCCTGTTGAACGGCGGTGCCAACGACACCTTGCAGTTCGACGGCGGGTTATCGCTGGACGACGCCACGTTCTGGTTCGACGGCGGCGACCTTGAGGTGGTGCTGCCGAACGGCGAGGCCCTGCCGTGGGAGGCGATCGCCGATCGCGTCCGCATGGACGAGTGGACCGACACGCTCCGCAAGATCGAGAACATCAAGTTCGGGGACGTGACCGTCGACGCCGACTCCTTGTCGTCGATCGCCAACTCGGTGACCGGTGGCGACGACTTGATCGGCTGGTCCGCGGCCGGCCTGCGGATCGATGCCGGCGCCGGCGCTGATACGATTCTGGGCAGCGGGTACCGCGACTATATTCTCGGCGGCACCGGCGCCGACTCGCTGGTCGGCAATGGCGGCGACGACACGCTGCAGGGCGATTCCGGGAACGATGCGCTGTATGGCGGGGCCGGCGACGACGTGCTGGACGGCGGCGCGGGGGCGGACACGCTCTACGGTGGCGAAGGCAACGACCTGTTCGTCATCCGGGTAGAGAACGGTACCGCACCGGACTTCGTCGGCGATGTGTTCGCTGATTTCGGCGCGGGCGACGGCATTCGACTGGACGGCGCCAACATCAGCGCCTCTGCGATAACCCTGACGGTTGCCGAGGATGGGCTGACCACGTCGGTCGGCATCGATCTGAACGGCGATGGCGTCCCCGATGTTTCGTTCTCGATCGATGGCGCCTACCACAGCGTCATTCCGACGGTTACGACAGCCGGCGGCGTCACCTACACCGATATTGCGTTCTCCGAAGACGGCGATGGCAGCGGACCAACCCCGTTCAACGACACTTTGACGGGTACGTCTGGCGACGACACGATTGATGCCCTTGCGGGCGACGACGTTGTGTTCGGCGGCCTTGGCAACGACGTGCTGGTCGGCAGCGAGGGCAACGACGCGCTGTCCGGCAGCTACGGCAACGACACGCTGAGCGGCGGAACCGGCGACGACACGCTGTTCGGCAGCCTGGACGACGACCAGATCTCCGGTGGCGACGGCAACGACCTGCTGATCGGCGGGGGCGGCAACGACACCCTGTCCGGTGGTGCGGGCGACGACACGCTGCTGGCCGACGATGGCGACGACGTCGCCAACGGCGGCGACGGCAACGACCTGGCGCTGGGTGCTGCGGGCAATGACGAGTTGATCGGCGGTGCCGGCGACGACACGCTGGACGGCGCCGGTGGCAACGACACGCTGTCGGGCGGAGCGGGCGACGACATCCTGGGCGGTGTCGACGGTGATGATTCGGTTCTCGGCGGCGCCGGGAACGACCTGCTGGGTGGTTATGTCGGCGACGACACGCTGCGCGGCGAGGCGGGCAGCGACACGCTGACCGGCGGTGACGGCAACGACCTGCTGGATGGCGGGGCCGATGCCGATATCCTGTACGGCGGCGCGGGCAACGACACGCTGAGCGGCGGTGGCGCAAACGACACGCTGAGCGGTGGCGAAGGCGACGACGCGGTCAGCGGTGGCGACGGCGATGACGTGATCTTCGCCGGCGGCGGCGCCGACACGATCGCCGGTGGTGCCGGCACCGACGTGTACCAGGTGACCCAGTTCCACCAGCTCGACGGCGACGTCTACAGCGACTACGAGGCTGGCGAGAAGATCCGGATCGAGGGGGTCGACGCGTCGGTTGCGAGCGTGACGCTGAGCGAGGCCGATGGCGTGACCACGGTTGCGCTGGACGTCGATGGCGACGGCACGTCGGACGTGTCGTTCCAGGTCGTCGGCAGCTTCCCGGGGGCCGCCCTCACCAACGTCGACGGCGTCGCCGAACTCATCCTCGGCGATGCGTCCCTGAACGGCCCGACCGAGTTCGCCGACACCCTGACCGGCACGACCGGTGACGACACGATATCCGCCCTGGCCGGCGACGACCTGGTGTCGGCGCTCGAAGGCGACGATCTGGTGTCCGGCATGGCCGGCAATGACACGCTGTCCGGTGGTGCCGGCAACGACACGCTCGACGGCGGCGCTGACAACGACGTGCTGGTGGGCGGCGACGGCGACGATGCGCTGGTTGGCGGCGCTGGTACGGACGTTCTGGCTGGCGGCGCTGGCAACGACGCGCTGAACGGTGGCGACGGCGACGACACGCTGACCGGTGGCGATGGCGCCGACGTTCTGCAGGGCGGCGACGGCAGCGATGTGCTGGCCGGCGGCGCAGGCACCGACACGCTATATGGCGGCGCCGGCAACGACACGTTCGCGGCCGCGACCCTGGCCGAACTCGACGGCGATACCCTGGCCGACTACGCCGAGGGCGATGTCATCCAGATCGACACTCCGCTCGGCGAGAACGCCGGCGTCACCGTCTCGGTGAGCGATGGCGTGACCACGGTCAGCGTCGACAGCGACGGCGACGGCAACCCGGACGCGACATTTACGGTCAGCGGTACGTTCCGCGGCGCAGGCGTCACGACCGTCGACGGCGTGACCCAGATCGCGTTGACCGAGGCTGGTGGAACCGCGACCGAGTTCGCCGACACCCTGACCGGCACGGAAAACGGCGACACGATCTCGGCCCTGGCCGGCGACGACCTGGTGTCGGGGCTGACGGGCGACGATCTGGTGTCCGGCATGGCCGGAAATGACACCCTGTCGGGTGGCGGCGGCAACGATACGCTCGATGGCGGCGACGACGATGACGTGCTGGTCGGCGGTGCCGGCGAGGACGTGCTGTCCGGCGGTGCCGGGAACGACGCGCTCGCCGGCGGCGACGGCAACGATGTCCTGGGCGGTGCGACGGTAATGACACGCTGTCCGGTGGTGCCGGCAACGACCTGCTGGGCGGTGGGGCCGGTGCGGACGCCCTGTCCGGCGGCGACGGCGACGACACACTCGACGGTGGCGACGGCGATGACGCGCTGAATGGCGGCGCGGGTTCGGACGTCCTGTCTGGCGGCGCCGGCAACGACACGCTGTCCGGTGGAAGCGGCAACGATCTCCTGGACGGCGGTGCCGGTGCGGATGTCCTGGCAGGCGGCGACGGCGACGACACGCTGCTCGGCGGTGACGGCAACGACGTTCTGCAGGGCGGCGACGGTGGCGACGTGCTGGCCGGCGGTTCGGGCGCCGACACGCTGTACGGCGGGGCCGGCAACGACACGTTCGCGGCGGCGACCCTGGCCGAACTCGACGGCGATACCCTGGCGGACTATGCCGAGGGCGATGTCATCCAGATCGGCACGCCGCTCGGCGAGAATGCGGACGTCAGCGTCTCGGTAACCAATGGCGTGACCACCGTCAGCATCGACAGCGACGGCGACGGCAACCCGGACGCGACCTTCACGATCGACGGCACGTTCCGCGGCATCGACTTCACCACGGTCGATGGCGTCACCCAGATCGCGCTGACCGAGGCGGGCGGGACCGCAACCGAGTTCGCCGACACCCTGACCGGTACCGAGAACGGCGATACGATCTCGGCCCTGGCCGGCGACGATCTGGTGTCGGCGCTCACCGGCGACGATCTGGTGTCCGGCATGGCCGGCAACGACACCCTGTCGGGTGGCGGCGGCAACGACACGCTTGATGGCGGCGACGACGACGATGTCCTGGTCGGCGGCGACGGTTCGGACGCGCTGTCGGGCGGTACCGGGAACGACGCGCTCGATGGCGGCGACGGCGACGACACGCTGGTCGGCGGCGCCGGCGCGGACGTCCTCTCGGGCGGTGCCGGCAACGACGCGCTGAACGGTGGCGACGGCAACGACACGCTGGTTGGCGGCGAGGGCACCGACGTTCTGCAGGGCGGCGACGGTTCGGATGTCCTGGCGGGCGGTTCGGGCGCCGACACGCTGTATGGCGGGGCCGGCAACGATACGTTCTCCGCAGCGACCCTGGACGAGCTGAACGGCGATACCCTGGCCGACTACGCCGAGGGCGACGTCATCCAGATCGGCACGCCGTTGGGTGAGAACGCCAACGTTTCCGTCTCTGTGACCGAGGGCGTCACCACGGTCAGCATCGACAGCGACGGTGACGGCAACCCGGACGCGACCTTCACGATCGACGGCACATTCCGCGGCATCGACTTCACCACGGTCGATGGCGTCACCCAGATCGCGCTGACCGAGGCCGCGAACCCGACCGAGTTCGCCGATACCCTGACCGGCACCGAGAACGCCGACACGATCTCGGCCCTGGCCGGTGATGACCTGGTGTCGGGCCTGGCCGGTGACGACGTGATGTCCGGCATGGCCGGCAACGACACCCTGTCGGGTGGGGTCGGCAACGATACGCTCGACGGCGGCGCTGGTAACGACGTGCTGGTGGGCGGCGACGGGGCGGATTCCCTGGTCGGCGGGGCCGGCAACGACAACCTCCAGGGCGGCGCCGGTTCCGACACCCTCGAAGGGGGCGCGGGCCGCGACACGCTGAACGGCGGCGAGGGTGGCGACCTGTACCGCTGGAACGCCGACTCGAACAGCCCGATCGTCCACTACCAGGTCGGCGATCCGGAGAATCACAACTACGAGGGCAGCAACTGGCAGTCGGCGGAGACGCTCGCGTCGTCCGACCCGGGTCACTCGCAACACGACAACTACCATGACGACGGCCAAACCGGCGTCGACACCCTGAGCGGCACCTCTGAGAACGACAACATCGCCCTGCACTTCGGCGGCGAGCGGTTGCGCGGCATCGAGGTGATCGACGGCGGCGCGGGCGATGACGTCATCGACCTCGCCAGCCACGTCTACAGCTACGGCGATGCCACGCTGATCGGTGGCGAAGGCAACGACGCGCTGTGGGGCAATATCGGTAACGATCTGCTCGACGGCGGCACCGGCAACGACTGGCTGGCCGGCAATTCCGGCGACGACACCCTGAAGGGCGGCGCAGGCGATGACCGGCTTGAGGGCTTCAGCGACAACGACGTGCTGTCCGGCGGCGCCGGCAGCGACTCCCTGTCCGGCGGAACCGGCAACGACCTGCTGTCCGGCGGCATCGGCGACGACACCCTCGTGGGTGGTGCCGGAGCCGACACGCTGCTGGGCGGCGACGGAGCCGATGAGTTCCGTGCGGCATCGGTCGCCGACCTGGACGGCGACTCGATCGCCGACTACCAGCAGGGCGAGACCATCCGGATCGGTGGCCTGGATTCCGAGGTCGCCGCAGTCACCGTCGTAACGGCCGACGGCGTCTCGACGGTCTCGATCGACGCCAACGGCGACGGCTCCGCCGAAGCGACCTTCACGGTCGCCGGCACCTTCACGGCCGGCATGTTGAGCGATGGCGGCGACGGATCGGTCCTGCTGACCCTCGACACCGTGCCGCCGTTGCAGCTGGAGGCGATGGGCACCGCCGACCTCGATGGCGACGGCGACCTGGAGCAGATCTGGCGGATCGTCAACCCGACCGATGGCGACATCACCGCCACCCTGGACCTGCTCGGCGTGACCGACAGCCAGGAAGGTAACGTGGTTGCCACCCCGGGCGGGACCTATGTCTGGACCGAGGCCGACTCCGGCACGCTGGAAGTCAGCTGGACCGGCCCCGACGGTGCGCGGGCCGTGTCCACCACCGCCAACCCGAACGCCGCCGACCTGGCGGCGCTGGAAGCGGACGGCTTCGTCAATCCGTTCGCCCAGCCGTTCGGGGCGACCGAATACGACGACACGCTGGTCGGTACCGGCGGTGACGACACGATCTCCGCCCTCGCCGGCGACGACCTGGTCTCGGCCAAGGACGGCAACGACGTGGTGTCCGGCATGGCCGGCAACGACACCCTTCTCGGCCAGGATGGCGACGACTCGCTGATCGGCGGCGAGGGTGACGACTCGCTCTATGGCGCCAGCGGCGCCGACGTCCTGTCCGGCGGCATGGGCAACGACACCCTGCGCGGCGGCATCGGCGCCGACACGCTGTCCGGCGGCGAAGGCGACGACTCGATCCGCGGCGATGCGGGCGCCGACCTGATGGTGGGCGGCGACGGCAACGACACCCTGATCGGCGGCGGCGATGCCGATACGCTGTCCGGCGGTGCCGGCGACGACCGCCTGCAGGGCGGACGCGAAGACGACCAGTTGCTCGGCGGCAGCGGCGACGACACCCTGATCGGCGGCGGCGGTACCGATCTGCTGTCCGGCGGCGAAGGCAACGACTCGATCCGCGGCGGCGGCGACGCCGATACCATCTACGGCGGGACCGGCGACGACACGCTGGTCGGTGCCAGCGGCGCGGACGTTCTGAGCGGCGGCCTCGGCAACGACGTCCTGAATGGCGGCGGCGACGCGGACACCCTGTCCGGCGGTGATGGCGATGACACCCTGAAGGGTGGCGGTGGCGTCGATCTGCTGTACGGCGGAGCGGGCAACGACGTCCTGGTCGGGCATCGTGACGCCGATACCCTGTCGGGGGGTGCGGGCGACGACACGCTGCGCGGCGGTGGCGGCAACGACATCCTGCTGGGCGCCGAGGGCAACGATTCGCTGGCCGGTGGTGCCGATGCCGATACGCTGTCCGGCGGTGTCGGCGACGACACCCTGCGCGGCAACGGCGGTGCCGATCTTCTGTCCGGCGGTGAAGGCAACGATCTGCTGCAGGGCGGACGCGACAGCGACACGCTGTATGGCGGGACCGGCGACGACACCCTGATCGGCGGCGGTGGCGGCGACATCCTGTCGGGTGGCGACGGCAACGACTCGATCCGCGGCGGCACCGGCGACGACCTGCTGGTCGGCGCCGAAGGCAACGACACACTGATAGGCATTGCCGGCGACAACACCCTGTACGGTGGCGCCGGCGACGATCTGCTGAAGGGTGGCCGTGGTGGCGACACACTGTCCGGCGGAGCGGGCGACGACACGCTGGTCGGCGGCGGCGGCAACGACATCCTGCTGGGCGCCGAGGGCAACGACTCGCTGGCCGGCGGTGCGGATGCCGACACGCTGTCCGGCGGTATTGGCGACGACACCCTGCGCGGCAACGGCGGCGCCGATCTTCTGTCAGGTGGCCTGGGCAATGACCTGCTGCAGGGCGGACGCGACAGCGACACGCTGTATGGTGGGGCCGGCGACGACACCCTGATCGGCGGCGACGGCGGCGACATCCTGTCGGGCGGCGACGGCAACGACTCGATCCGCGGCGGCACCGGCGACGACCTGATCGTCGGCGCGGACGGAAACGACACCCTGATCGGCGGTGGCGGCAACGACACCGTGTACGGCGGGGCCGGCGACGACCTGCTGCGGGGCGGCCGCGATGCCGACATCCTGTCCGGCGGAGTGGGCGACGACACCCTCATCGGCGGCGGTGGCAACGACGTCCTGTACGGCGCCGAGGGCAACGACTCTCTGGCCGGTGGCGCGGATGCCGACACCCTGTCCGGCGGTGCCGGCGACGACACCCTGGTCGGCAACCACGGCACCGACGTGCTGTCCGGTGGTGCCGGCAATGACCTGCTGAAGGGCGGCCGGGATTCCGACACGCTGTACGGCGGCACCGGCGATGACACACTGCTCGGCAACGGCGGCGACGACCTGCTGTCCGGCGGCGACGGCGACGACTCGATCCGCGGCGGAAACGGTGCCGACACCCTGGTGGGTGGCGACGGCAACGACACGCTGATCGGTGTTGCCGGCAGCGACGAGCTGAGCGGCGGCGCCGGTAACGACCTGCTGAAGGGCGGCCGCGATGCCGATGTTCTTTCCGGCGGTGCCGGCGATGACACGCTGATCGGTGGCGGCGGCAACGACACGCTCGATGGCGGCGACGGCGACGACTCGCTCCGTGGCGCGGGCGACGATGACGCGCTGTATGGCGGCAGCGGTGACGACACCCTGGTTGGCCGTACCGGTGCCGACGTGCTGTCCGGCGGTGCCGGCAACGACGTGCTGTCCGGTGGTGCCGGTGCCGATACCCTGGCGGGTGGCGCCGGAGTGGACCGGTTCGAAGGCTCGCTCGCCCACCTCAACGGCGACCGCATCACCGATTACGAGGATGGCGAGGCGATCCACGTCACTTCGCTGAACATCAACCGCGCCCAGGTGACCCTCACCACCGCGGACGGCGTGACCACGGTCGCGATCGACAACAACGGCGACGGCACCGCCGACTCGACCTTCCAGGTCGACGGCACCTACACCTCGGCGACCATTACCGCCGGCGAGGGCCGCTCGGCCGACATCACCCTGTCGTCGGCGCCGGTGGTCCAGCCGCTGGTCCTGACCGCCATGGGCACCGCCGACCTCGACGGCGACGGCGACCTTGAGCAGATCTGGAAGCTGGTGAACCCGACCGGCGAAGCCGTCGAGGCGACCGCCGACCTGCAGGGAATCGACGATCCGCAGGATGGCCCGATCTCGGTGCCGCCGGGCGAGAGCTACTTCTGGAGCGAAGCGGGCGACGGCACCATGGTGGTGACCTACAGCCTGAGCGGCGCGCCGGCCGATGTCACGGCCGTGGCCAGCGGCGACCCGGCGGACGTTCCTGCCCTGGAGGCTGCCGGCTTCGTCAATCCGTTCGCCGGCACGTCGCAGTCGGGCACCGAAGGCGACGACACCATCACCGGCGGTCTCGGCAACGACACAATCTCGGGCCTGGGCGGCAACGACGAACTGTCGGGCGGCGACGGCGACGACACGCTCGACGGTGGTACCGGCGATGACACCCTGGTTGGTGGTGCCGGCAACGACGTCCTGTCGGGCGGCGACGGCAACGACGCGCTGTATGGCGGCGCGGGCGACACCATGGTCGGCGGAACCGGCAACGATACGGTCTACGTCGACTCGCTCGATGACCTGGACGGCATGACCTTCGAAGGCGTCGAGACCCTGGTGGTCAACGGCATCACCCCGCCGGCCGCCGGTTCCAACCTGCTGATCAACGGCGATTTCGAGACCACCGGCCCGCTGAACACCAACT
>NZ_JAVJSX010000004.1:0-4226 GCF_040219215.1 Thalassobaculum sp. | reverse complement strand
AGTCCCGGCATGTGATGGTACGGTTGAAGAGCCGCTCATCGCTAAGGACATGCTATGGGACAGGTACTTGCGATACAGCGATCGAAAGCTTCGATCCAGGAGCTAAGTCTCCGGTACGGCATCAATCCGAAGACGGTTTAGAAGTGGCGCAAGCGTAGCTCCGTCGAGGATGCCCCGATGGGGCCGAAGGAACGGCGCTCGACGGTGCTGTCGCCCGAGGAGGAAGCTCTGATCGTCGCCTTTCGGAAGCACACGATGCTGCTGCTCGACGATTGCCTCTACGCCCTGCAAGCGAGCATCCCGCACCTGACCAGGTCCAGCTTGCACCGGCTGTTCCAGCGCCATGACATCAGTCGGTTGCCGAGTGTCGAGGGCGACAAGCCGAAGAAGCGGTTCAGGGAATATCCGGTCGGCTACATCGATATCCGCTGCCCGGCAGTGGTTTGCGTAGCAAACCATGAGAGGCGACATCGCCGAGGTATGGACCGAGGACGGCAAGCTGTACATGTTCGTGGCAATCGACCGGGTGACCAAGTTCACCTTTGCCGAGCTGCACGAACTGGCTACCCGGCGCACCGCTGCCGATTTCCTGCGCCGCCTGATCGATGCCGTTCCTTACAAGATCCACACCGTGCTGACCGACAACGGCACGCACTTCACCACACCGGGGAATGTGTGTTCGGCCGTGGCCGACATCAGAGATGCTATCGCCAATGGCGAGTGCTTCAGGGCTCACGCCTTCGAGCTCGCCTGTGCCAAGACCGGCATCGATCACCGCCTGACCAAGCCGAACCACCCTGGACCAATGGCCAGGTCGAACGCATGAACCGGACCATCAAGGAGGCGACGGTGCGCCGCTTCTACTACGACAGCCACGACCGCCTGCGAGCCCACCTCGCCGACTTCCTAAACGCCTACAACTTCGCCAAGCGCCTCAAAACGCTCAACGGGCTCACGCCGTACGAGGCGATCTGCAAGCTATGGACCGAGCACCCAGATCGCTTCAGACCCGATCCAATCCATCACAAGCCGGGACTAAACATCTAGCGAAAGCAGTGTCGCGATTTCCTTCATCAAGTCGTCTGGGATTTCTGATCCATCTATTGCCGTCGCGCGGCCCGCGCGACGGCACTGGCGAGCACGACGAGGCATCCGACAAGCAGCACGCCGCCGCCGACCAGCGGCGTAACACTCCCGAGATCGATCAGCGCGGCTGCGAAGCCTACGACGACAAGCACGGTCGCCGTGAGCAGAGCATCGCCCACGAACATGCTGATGAGTTCTGCGAGGACGTCCCGGAGAATGGTCATTGCGCGGCCTTCCTGACCGACGTGCGGGCTAGGGTCGCGGCAAGCAATCCAGTTCCCAGGAATAGCGCCGCGAAGACGAACAGGGCGAAATCGGCGCCCGGCCATTCAACACCCAAACCTTCGCCGGTCCAAAACACCCCGAAGGCCGACAGCATAACCCCGACGCCAAACTTGAGGGTGTTCTCCGGAACTCGGGACAGCGGTCGGTGAACAACCGCGCCGACCAACAGAACGAGCGCGCAGGCCGCGAGGGCGCCGAGGCTCGCAGGCCACAGAAGCCCCCGACCGGCGCCGACGGCGATGACGATGAACACCACCTCAAGCCCTTCGAGCAGCACCGCCTTAAAGGCAGTGATGCCCGCGATCCAATCGAGCGACGTCTTGCGGCGCCGTGCCTCCTCGCCGAGCTGCGCCGTTTCTGCCGCGAAGATCGCCTCCTCGTCATGAAGGGGGATCACGCCGGCCATGCGCAGGGCTGCCTTGCGCAGCCAACCGATGCCGAAGAGGAGCAGCAGAACGCCGATCACCAGCTGCAGGGCGTGCAGAGGCACCAAATCGAGCACAGGGCCGAGAGCCAGCACGATCGTCGCGAGCACAGTCAGCGCTGCCGCGGTTCCAAGAACCGCAGGCCGCCAGCCGCGCAGGGTTGCCACCGCAAGGATGATCGTGAAGGCCTCGACGATCTCGACCACGGAGGCGAGAAAGGCGGAGCCGACGGCCGGAGCCGTCGTGGACCATTCAATCATGGATACCGATCCTTTCGTGTTGCGGGTTTGTCAGTCCCATCTCCTGGACTCGGCCTCAGCACTTGCACGGTTCACGCCGATATCCGCCAGAAGCCGGTCGTCGAGTTCCGCCAGCGCGGCGCGTTGGCGCTGACGATCGAGCCAGCGCAGCACCCGCGACGCTGCCTGCTGCGTCGCCTCAGGCGGTAAGCGCGGAGAGAAGGCGGTGGATAAGCCTATCTCGATCTGAAGCACACCCATGCTCTCACCCATTCTCGTCGTGGGCGTCAAAGACGCGCCGGGCGTAGTCGTCGAGCACCGCCTCGCACTCTTTCAGCCGCTTGGCGGCTTCGGTCGCACGGACACCGCCGTAGAAGTCGAGCTTGCGGATCTTGCCGATCCAGCCCTGAAGTTTCTTCAGATCGACGTCGTTCTCCTCGAGTTCGGCAAAGGTGAAGTGGTTCGCCGTGACCTCTTTCGCGACCTCGCGCTCGAAGTCGTGGCACTTGTCGATGAACTCCTCGTAGGCCTCGTCCCGATCGGCCTTGAACCGGGCGACCACCTTTTCCTCCTGACCGCGGTCGAGCGCGACGGTCTCAAGGATCACGCAGTCCCCCTTCGCTTCTGCGATATCGTTCTCGATCATCTTCAGCCGACGGACATGGTCGTCGGTCTTCGGCAGCAGGCAGACGCCGCTTTGGAGATAGACGGCGCCCATACCCTTGAGCCGCCGCCAGACGGCGATCCGCTTCGCTGCCGGCTCGGGGGGAACCTTATAAGTCAGTAGGAGCCATACGATTTCAGCCATGGTTCAATTTAAATGTAACGGTGGTAACATGTCAACTGATCGAATAGCATACATTCTGTGTTACTGAGGAAGCAGAATGAGACATCGCCGTGCCGCGTCGACCGCGGCGGGAACAACTGCTCGCGGGAGGTCGCGGCAATAGGCCTCCTGCTCGCAACGAGTTCTGAAAGGCCAAGAGTGTCAGTCGGGATGGGGCTCCGGCGCCGATCGGCACCGCAAGTCCCTGATACTCACCAGTTCGAGGGGGCCGCCGGTCGCGCTGGTATGCAGACTCTAGCGCCGAGTACCGTAAAGTTGCCGCGGTACTGCCGCGTTGATCCGGCCACGCAGCAGCTTGCTGGCCCTGAAGAACGGGACAATCTTCATATCCACCGGTACCGCTTTCCCGGTCCGCGGGTTGCGGCCCGTACGGGCTTGTCGATGTTTGACGGTGAACGACCCGAAACCCCGCAACTCGACCCGATCGCCACGCACGAGAGCGTCGACGATGTTCTGGAAGATCGTCGACACGATCCGCTCAACGTCCCGCAGCAACAAGTGCGGGTTGGCTTGCACCAGCCGTGCGATCAACTCCGACTTGGTCATGGCTGCATCCCTACATTCCAATCGCGAAGAGTGTACCAGAGCAGCCAAATGACCTCACGGAATCGCAACCCAACAAATGCTTGTTGTGTCGGTCGGCGCTGGGGCCCCATTGAGTTGCAGAGTTGAGTGTCATCAGCGGCAGGTCCGCGAATCGTCGTCGGGTGCGGCGCGGAGCAGCGCTGCGAGGCGGGTTCGGCCGAGCGCTTCTGCCAGGCGCGTCACTCCGACAACAGGCGGGCCAGTTCACGGAGGGGTGCGCCGCGGCGATTGATGCAGGCTCGTAGCCAAATGTCCCTGTATCTTTGCCGAATTCAGCAGTTTCAGGAACTTGGAACGCCCGGTAACCGCTGCAATTGGGAGACCGTTGCCCATGACCTTTCCGGCCATGGCCACGTCAGCGGGAACTCCGTACAAGTGCAACCTCATCGAGCGCAAGTTGGGCAGTCTCACGGACCGGCGATGTGTCGCGGCATTCTATGATTGATGCGCGCACACCTTCATGACCGCCAGTTGTATCCGCCATCTTCTCGTTACGAGGCCTGGGCTTGGCTCGCGCCAGTGAGGGGGGATGCGGTCACGGCCGGGATCCGGAGTTCGGCTCACGACAGCACGGCCCGAAGGGCGTCAACGCGCTGCCAATTTCTGCGGCTGAGCGACCTAGAGCATATTCGTCGGTAGCTGAATCGTAGGGGATTCCCATCGCGGGTGTTTTCTGATTCACCGTGAGGGCTGGTGAAGGAGGCCAGTTCTCATGGCTCGAGCTCTTTCCCTTGATCTGCGGCGCCGAGTGGTCGAAGC
>NZ_JAVJSX010000003.1:0-206013 GCF_040219215.1 Thalassobaculum sp. | reverse complement strand
ATCAAGAACACCACCGAGGCATTGGGCTGGAACACCGTCAAGGCGGTCCGCACGCCGCTCGGAGCGGGGGACTTTTCCCAGTACATCACGCCGGTTCTGAATTCCGGCGCCGATGTGCTGATCCTGAACCACTACGGCAAGGACATGGTCAACTCCTTGACCCAGGCCGTTCAGTTCGGCCTGCGCGACAAGATGGTCAACGGCAAGAAGTTCGAGATCATCGTACCGCTGTACTCGCGCCTGATGGCACAGGGTGCCGGCGAGAACGTGAAGGGCATCCTGGGGACCACCAACTGGCACTGGTCGCTGCAGGACGCCGGATCGCAGGCGTTCGTGAAGTCGTTCGGCCAGGAGTACGGCTTTCCGCCGTCGCAGGCTGCTCACACCTGCTACGTCCAGGCGCTGCTGTACGCCAACGCGTGCGAGAAGGCCGGCACCTTCTATCCGCCAGAGGTCATCAAGACCCTGGAAGGCTTCGAGTTCGACGGGATGGGCAACGGCAAGACCCTCTACCGTGCGGAAGATCACCAGTGCTTCAAGGACGTTCTGGTGGTGCGCGGTAAGGAGAACCCGACCAACCAGTTCGATCTCCTGGAGGTCGTCAAGGAAGTGCCGCGTGCCGACGTAACCTATGACGCGAAAATCTTCGGCGGTGAGTTGGGCCCGTACAAGGTTCCCTTGTAAGGCCTGACCTACTGACTAGCCGGCCGCGCCGTCTGCCTGGCAACAGGTGGACGGCCGGTCGGCCTTTTCAGTGCTTGGCGGACGGTTTTCAGGTGGGGTATTGACGTCATGGATGCGGTCATCCTTCAGGCTCTCAATGGGCTGGACAAGGGCGGGGCCTATGCGCTGATAGCGCTGGGCCTCACGCTCATTTTCGGCACATTGGGCGTCGTCAATTTCGCGCACGGCGCGCTCTTCATGCTTGGCGCGTTCTGCGCTGTCACCATGCAGAAGCTCCTGACGCTGTCCAAGCAGATCGAGGATACCAGCGTCACCTTCTTCAAGGCCTACAAGGAAGTGCCGTACCTCAAGATCTGGTTCGGTGACACGGGTCTGCTGCTGATCGACTATTCCGTCCCGCTGGCTGTCCTGCTGACGATCCCCGTGATGCTCCTGATCGGCCTGATCATGGAGCGAGGCCTGATCCAGTACTTCTACAAGCGGTCGCACGCCGAGCAGATCCTGGTGACCTTCGGTCTGGCGATCGTGGTGCAGGAGATCATCAAGGCGGTGTTCGGCGCCAACCCGATCCCGACACCGGCGCCCGATATCGTCTCGGGCAGCGCCGACATCGGCACGTGGCTCGGCCTTGGGCCGACGCTGGTCTATCCGTGGTGGCGGCTGCTCTATCTGGGTTTCTCGGTGGCTATCATCGCCGGGGTGTTTGCGTTCCTGCGCTTCACCACCTTCGGGATGGTCGTGCGCGCCGGCATGCAGGACCGCGAGACGGTGGGCCTGCTTGGGATCGACGTGCAGCGCCGCTTCACCATCGTGTTCGGTCTCGCGGCCGTCGTCGCGGGGCTTGCCGGCATGATGTACACGCCGATTCTGCCGCCCGACTATCACATGGGGATGGAGTTCCTGGTGCTGTCGTTCGTGGTGGTGGTCGGAGGCTTGGGTTCGCTCGAGGGCGCGGTCCTGGCGGGATTCATGCTCGGCATTCTGCAGTCCTTCGCGTCGATGAACGAGGTCAAGTCGGTCATCCCGGGTATCGATCAGATCATTGTCTATCTGGTGGCCGTGGTGGTGCTCCAGGTCAGGCCGCGCGGGTTGCTTGGGCGCCGCGGCGTCATGGAGGGCTGAGACATGAGCGCCGCAACAATCGACTCGCCGGGCAACCGCAAGGCGGCCGTCCCGACGGACAGTGGCGATGGATCGAGCCGTGCCGATCACATCAAGTTTTTGGTCTTCGCGCTCGCGGTGCTGACCATGCCGATCTGGCTGTCGCCGATCGGTGCGGCCTACCCGGATCTGGTGCAGAAGTTCGCGATCTTCGGAATCCTGGCGATCGGCTTCAACATTCTGTTCGGGCTGACCGGTTACCTGTCGTTCGGGCACGCCGCGTTCCTGGGGGTCGGATCCTACGCCGCCGTCTGGTCGTTCAAGCTGCTGACCATGAACATCGTGCCGGCGATCCTGTTCGGTGTGCTGGCCGGCGGCGTCTTCGCGCTGCTGATCGGCTACGTCAGCCTGCGGCGGACCGGGATCTACTTCTCGATCCTGACGCTGGCCTTCGCCCAGATGTCCTACAATCTCGCCTATTCGGTTCTGACGCCGATCACAAACGGTGAGACCGGCCTGCAGCTGGCGCTCAACGATCCCCGGATCCTGGACGGTCCGGCCGAAGCCGGACTGCCGTCGACCAATCTCTTCGGCATGCTGACGGTGGGATACACCGGCTTCTATGTCTGCGCGGTGATGCTGATCCTGGCTTACTACGTCGCCATGCGGATCAGGCGGTCGCCGTTCGGAATGGCGCTGCGGGCGATCAAATCCAACCAGAACCGGATGAACTACACCGGCTTCAACACCCGCCCGTACACGCTGGCGGCGTTCGTGATCTCGGGAATGTACGCCGGGTTGGCCGGTTCGCTGATGGCGGTGGTGGATCCGCTGGCCGGAGCGGAGCGCATGCAGTGGACCGCGTCCGGCGAGGTGGTGCTGATGACCATCCTCGGCGGTTCCGGAACGCTGCTTGGGCCGGTTCTCGGCGCCGGGATCATCAAATACTTCGAGAACATCTTCTCCGCATTTAACGACCAGGTGCTGGGCCGGATCTTCGACTTCCTTCCCGAGGGCTTGCAGGAGGCCGCGGTGGTGGTTTTCAGCCCGTTCGTCGGCGAGGGCTGGCACCTCACGTTGGGGGTGGTGTTCATGCTGATCGTGATCTTCCTGCCCGGTGGGGTGATGGAAGGTGTCGCGCGGATCAGGGCGCGGTTAGACCGTTTCCGATCCGATACGGCACGCTGAGGGGGGGCGCGGCAATGGCAATTCTCAACGTGCAGGGCGTCTGCAAGGACTTCGGTGGACTGCGGGCGCTCAATCAGGTGAACCTCAAGGTCCAGCAGGGGACGGTACACGCGATCATCGGGCCGAACGGCGCCGGCAAGTCGACGCTGCTGAACTGCTTCGTGGGCCGCATCACGCCGGACACCGGCAGCGTATCGTTCAACGGCAAGTCGCTGCTCGGCATTCAGCCGCACGAGATCAACCAGGCGGGCGTTGCCCGGGTGTTCCAGACCCCGGAGATCTTCGCCGATCTTTCCCTGGTGGAGAACGTGAAGATCCCGGCGTTCGCCAAGCGCGATGGCAGCTTCCGGATGGATCTCTGGTCGCGGGTCGGCACCCATGGCGAGATCACCGATCACGCGGAAGCGGTGCTGGAGGATGTCGGTCTGGCCGACAAGCTTCACATGCATGCCGGCAGCCTGTCGCGCGGCGACAAGCGGCGGCTGGAACTGGCCATGTGCCTGGTCCAGGACCCGAAGCTGCTGTTGCTCGACGAACCGACGGCCGGCATGTCGCGGGCCGATACCAATGCCACGATCGACCTGCTGCAGCGGATCGGCGAGCGCGGCATCACCAAGATCGTCATCGAGCACGACATGACCGTGGTGTTCACACTGGCCCACACCATCTCGGTGCTGGCGCAGGGCACGGTCATTGCCGAGGGCGAGCCGGAAGCGATCAAGGGCAATCCGAAGGTACAGGAAGCCTATCTGGGAGGGGCGCACCTATGAGCGAGGCGGCCACGATCGACGACCACCGCAGTCCGGCGGCGGGATCCAGCGCATACTTCAGCGTTCGCAATGTCCACGCCTATTACGGCGAATCCTACATCGTTCAGGGCGTTTCCTTTGACGTCGCTGAGAACGAGATCGTCGCCTTGCTGGGCCGTAATGGCGCCGGCAAGACGTCGACCCTGCGGGCCATCGCCCGCACCGACCAGCCAGCCATCATGCAGGGCGAGATATGGCTGAACGGGGTGGCGATCCACCCGATGAAGTCGTTCGAGGCGGCGCGCCAGGGCATCCAACTGGTGCCCGAGGATCGCCGTATCATCGCCGGCCTCACGGTTGAGGAGAACTTGCTGCTGTCACAGGTGGCCAAGCCGCTTGGCTGGTCGCTGGAGCGGATCTATGGGCATTTCCCCAGGCTGGCGGAGCGCAAGCAGCAGGAAGCAGTGACCTTGTCGGGCGGTGAGCAGCAGATGCTGGCGGTCGCCCGGGCGTTGGCCCGCGACCTCAAGCTGCTGCTGCTGGACGAGCCTTACGAGGGTCTGGCACCGACCATCGTGCGGGAGATCGAGAAGATCCTGATGGAGGTCAAGGATCTCGGCATCACCACGGTGATCGTCGAGCAGAACGCCATCGCCGCGCTGAATCTCGCCGACCGGGCCTTGATCCTCGACATGGGCGAGATCGTGTTCGACGGCGCCGCCAAGGAAGTCCTCAAGGACGCCGATCTGCGGCACCGCTACCTGGCGATCTGAAGAGCGATCGACGGCCACCACCCGTGCCGGTATGAGCGAGGGGTAAGGGGGCGGCTTCCGTCCGGTCTACCGGAAGGGGCCACCCCCAGAGTTTCAGGCGTCAGTTGAGCGTGGGTTTGCCGGAAACTACTGCGCTTTCCGGGTTCATACCCTTCAGGAACTTGAACAGGTCGCTCTCGGTCGAGAGCATGAGCGTGGTGTTGGCGGCAATGATGGTCTTGTACGATTCCATGGTCCGCGTGAACTCATAGAACGCCACCGCGTCGGTGTTTTGATTGTACGCGCCGGCATAGATCTCGGTAGCCTTCGCGTCCGCAATCCCTCGGATCTCCTCGACCTGCCGATAGGCCTCTGACTGGATCTTGTTCAGGTCCCGTACCCGATTGCCCCGGATCCGGGCGGCCTCGCCATTACCCTCTGACAAGAAACGTTCGGCGATCTGCCGGCGCTCACTGATCATCCGGTCGTAAATCTTCGGGCGCACGCTCTCATTGTAGTTGATCCGCTTGAAACGGATGTCGAGCAGCTGGATCCCGAACACTTGGATCTTCTCGGCCGCTGCCGCGAAGATCTCCTGCTCGACCAGCATTCGCCCTTTCTGGATCGGCACCAGCGAGCCCATGTCGAGATCGCGTTCGGCAACGGTCAACAGAGCGTCTCGGAGCGGCACTCGGTCCTTGGTGGTGCGGATGATCTCGATCAGCTCGTGCTTGGCGACCGCATTGCGGGTCTCGCTGCCGAGAATGTCGTCCAGCCGCGACTGGGCGCTGCGTTCGTCTCGCAGTCGCAGGAAGTATTGCAGCGGGTCGACGATCCGCCAGCGGGCAAACAGGTCGACGGAGATGTAGAGCTTGTCCTTGGTCGGCATGTCGGATGGGTTGCCGTCCCACTCCAGGACCCGCTTGTCGATCGAATTGACGTCCTGGATGAACGGCGTCTTCATCTTCAGGCCGGCGGTTGTCACCGGCTCGCCGACGGGCTTGCCGAACTGGGTGACGATGATCTGCTCGACCTCGCTCACCGTGTAGACCGAACTCATCGCCACGTAGGTGCCGATGAGGATCAGGGCGAGAATCGCTATGTGCTTGATGCCGATCATGGTCGGTCGCCCTTCTGGCCGTCGAGGTTCAACAACGGCAGAATGCTGCGCGCCTGTTCGTCGATGACGATCTTGGAGCGGATGCCCGGCATCACGGCTTCCATGGTTTCAAGATAGATGCGCCGCCGCGTGACTTCCGGGGCCTTCTGGTACTCCGCGAGCAACGCGCTGAAACGGGCGACGTCACCCTCGGCCTCGTTGATCCGCTTCAAACGGTAGCCATCGGCCTCGCGGATGCGCTGGTCTTTCTCGCCCTCGGCCAGCGGGATGACTTTGTTGTAGTCGCGCCGGGCTTCGTTGATCAGTTTCTCCTTTTCCTGCTGTGCCTGGTTCACCTCGTTGAACGATTCCTGAACCGGCAGCGGCGGGTTGATGTTCTTCAGCTGCACCTGATCGATGCTGATGCCCATCGCATACTTGGTGGAGAGCGCCTGCATCTTGGTCAGCGCTTCGGTTTCGATTTCCTGACGGCCGATGGTGATGACCTCGTCGACCGTGCGGTCGCCTACGACCTCACGCATGACGGATTCCGACACGTAGCGCAGCGTCTCGCTCGGCTCCCGTACCTCGAACAGGAACTTGGCGGGATCGGAGATCCGATACTGCACCACCCATTCGACCAGCGCGGCGTTCAGGTCGCCCGTCACCATCTGGGTTTCGCGCTTCTCGTCGCGTGGACGCGGAGTCTGGTAGGGGTCGCGGGAGCCGGGTGTGGAGAACCCGAACTCCTGCTTCAACTGCCGCTTGACCGGCACGACGGTAGCTTCGTCGATGCCAAGCGGCAGTTTGAAGTGCAGCCCTGGCGGCACGTCCTTCAGGTACTTGCCGAAGCGCTGCACGACGGCGACCGAGTCGCTCGGCACGGTGTAGTAGGCCGTCCACCCGCCCAGAGCAGCCAAAGCCAATGCGGCGAGGAGAATGATGCCCTTCGCGCCTCCGGCGTTCGGAATAAGCTGCTTGAGCCGCTCCTGTCCTTGGCGGATCAACTCCTCAGCGTCGGAAGCCGGCGTACGGCCCCAAGGACCGCCTTGGTCGCCGTTGTCGTTCTGCGATGGCATTCGGCTGGCGTCCTCGTTTGGTGGCGCGGTTTCCCGCGATGTAACTTCAAAGCGGGATCAGGTCGACAAGGTTGCTCGCCGGCGACGACACGGCACCCAACGTAACCGCCGCCGACGGACTCGACATCTGTTCGGATGCCTCCGCTCGGCGGCTGTTCGGTTCAGTTGCGTGGCGGCGGGCAGGAGAGATCTTCTCGCCGTCCCGCGGGCTACGGCTTCACAGCCGGTGCGACCTCGACGGCCGGACGACTCGGCTGGTTGGCCGGTTGAGCGGCTGTCGGCGCGACTTTGGGCTTATCGTTCGATTTGTCTGGCGTGTCTTGGGCCGTGGAAAAGCTCTTGAAAGACATGAAAGTGATCCTTTTAAATATAGCAACGGACTATGTCGCCACATCTTTATGTCGTGTGTGAAATATTGTTTTCAATCACAGAATATTTTATGAACAAAAAATAATTCTGAAACATAATTCATGAATTAATTTGAAACGTTCGCGGTGGCGCGACGGATTGGCAGAGCTACCCGGAAACAAGCTCCCGTGCCCATCGACGGCAGGAGGTCCAGGGTACCGTTCATGCGTCGCAAGATGGCCCGGGTGATCGCCAGGCCGAGCCCGGCGCCGGTTGCCGTCGGGCGGGCGGCAGTCCAGGCGCGCGAGAATTTGGTGAAGATCCGATCGCGGTCGGCAGGGGCGATGCCGGGTCCGTTGTCTTGGAAATCGACGATGAACCGCCCGTCCAGCACGGAGCTGACGATCCGCAGGCGTGGGGCGTCATCGGTGTTGTGCTTGATGGCGTTGGAGATCAGGTTGATGAACACCTGGGACAACCGATCTCTGTGTGCAAACACCTCGACGTCGTCGGCGCGGTAGTCGACCTCGACGTCCACCTCGGCGCCATCGGCCATTCCCCGGCAGGTCTCGACGGCGCGGCGCAGGATAGCTGACGCGTCGACAGGCTCCAGCATCCAGGTCAGTTCACCACGCTCCAGATGGCTGAGATCCAGGATCTCGTCCAGCAGCCGGGTCAGGCGCAGGGTTTCGGTGTGGATGATGTCCAGGAACCGCATCGACTGATCGGTTGAGAGGTCCTGGTTCGACAGCAGGATCTCGGAGAACGACCGGATCGACGCCATCGGCGTGCGAACCTCGTGGCTTACCTGGCTCAGGAAGTCGTCCTTCTGGGCGTCCAGGGTTTTCAGCCGCTCGTTTGCCTCGCGCAACTGGCCCGCGGTGATCTGCAGCTGCTGGGATTTCTGTTCGAGTTGCTGGCTGTACTCGATCACCTGCTGGGTCTCGTCGACCAACCGCATCAGTTCATCAAGGCTGATGGTCTCGCCCGTGATGACCTGGGAAACCATGACACGGGCCGAGGCGGCGCCGATTCCGCCCGCCAGCTGGCGCTCCAGATGCGCGATGAACTCGGTGTCCGGTTGCGGCAGGTCGTCCCGGCTGCCTTGCCGGCGCGCGAAGTCGTGGAACAGCCGTTGCGCCTGGTCCGTGCCCAGGATGCGCTGCGCCAGGACGTAAAGATCGTCGATCGCGGCCGAGCGGCGGATGAACCGGGACTCGTTGTCGGCGGGATTGCGGAACACATCGATGAACAGGGTGGCCTGCAAGCGTTCCAAGGGTTTCTGATCTCGGAACAACGAGACCAGCACGAACAGCGTGAGATTGAGGCCAAGACTCCAGAACAGCGAGTGGACCAGCGGGTCGACGCCGTCGGTGCCGAAAAGCGCCTGCGGCCGCAGGGCGGCAATCCCCCAGGGACCGTCGTTGATCAGATTGGTCGAAATGAATCCACCTTCGAAACTGGGCAGAAGCAGGGTGTAGCCCCAGACCAGCACGCCGGCCAGCAACCCGGAGAACGCTCCGCTCTTCGACGCCTGATGCCAGTACAACCCGCCGATCAGGCTGGGCAGGAACTGGGCAACCCCGGCGAATGCGATCAGCCCCATGGAAGCGAGCGCGTCCGAGCGGGCGCTCGCCACGAAGTATGCGAAGCCCAGCAACAGGATCACGCCGATGCTGATGCGGCGGCTGACGAGCAGCAGCTTCTTCACGTCGCCGCTGACCCCGGCCGACCGGCGCGGCAGGCGCAGGACGATCGGCATGACGATGTGGTTGGAGACCATGATCGACAGCGCGATGCTGGCCACGATCACCATGGACGTCGCCGACGAAAACCCCCCAATGAACACCAGCAGGGCCAATGCACTCTGGTCGTGCAGCATCGGCAGGGTCAGCACGAACATGTCGGGGTTCGAACCGGCGGGCAGGGTGGCGAGACCGACGATCGCGATCGGCAGGGTGAACAGGCTGATCAGGAACAGATAGAGCGGGAACAGCCAGCCCGCGGTCCGCAGATGCCCCTCGTCGGCGTTCTCCACCACCGTGATCTGGAACTGCCGGGGCAGGCAGACGATCGCGGCGGCCGACAGGAAGGTGAGGGCGACCCAGCGTGTTCCGAAGGTTTCGGGCCCCTGCAGCACTGCCGCGGCGGTTGGCAGCCTGAAGACCTCCGCCACCCCGCCACCGATCGAGAACACCACGTAAAGGCCAACCGCCAGCAGGGCGAACAGCTTGACCAGCGCTTCCAGCGCAATCGCGGCAACCACCCCGTGGTGGTGCTCGTTGGCGTCGATGTTCCGGGTGCCGAACAGGATCGTGAACACCGCCATTCCTGCGGCGATCCAGAACCCGGTGCGCACGTCCAGCTCGCGGGTGGGCATGCCGAGCAGCGATGTATCGGTGGCGTCGGCGATCACCTGGAAGCTGGCAGTCACCGCCTTCAGCTGCAGGGCGATATAGGGAGTTGTGCCGATCACCGCGATCAGGGTGACCAGCACTGCGAGGGAGGTACTCTTGCCGTATCGCGACGAAATCAGATCGCCGATCGAGGAGGTTCGGTGAATGCGGCCGATCCGGACGAGCTTGCGCAGCAGATACCACCAGCCAACGAACACCAGGGTTGGGCCGAGATAGATGGTAGCGAACTCCAGCCCGCTGCGTGCCGCCGACCCGACGGCGCCGTAGAACGTCCAGGACGTGCAGTACACCGAGATCGACAGAGTGTAGACGACCGGCGAACGGACCAGCCCCAGCCATCCTTTGCGGGCGCGGGTGTCGCTGACGAAGGCGACGAGAAACAACAGCGCCACATACACCAGGGCGGTGAACAGGACGACGTTTGCGGAGAGCATCAGTCGGCCTTCTCGTGCCGACCCGCGTCGTCAATGGTTGGAGCAACGATCGGTTCGCGTGTTCCGTCGACCGGCAGATGACGGGACAGTCTCCAGGCGAGACCGATCAACGCCAACCAGATGCCAAAGACATAGACGACGATCAACGGCATACCAAACAATGAGACCGGACGATCAAAGAACGGGATGATCGGCGGCATCAGCAGGATCGCGCCGAACACCGTCACCACCAGAATGGCATCGCGGGTCGAGTGCCGGGACATCTGCGAGCGCCCCGTTCAGCCGCCTGCCAACCGCTTGATACGATCGACGACGTCCTGGTTGGAGAATGGTTTGGTGACGAAGGCGTCGGCACCCAAATCCTCGGCGGTCTTGCGGTCCCGCTCCTGGCCCTTTGCGGTCAGGACCATCACCGGAATACCGGACAGGGCCGGGTCCATCTTGATCAGCTTGAGGATCTCGAAGCCGGTGCGCTTGGGCAGCATGACATCCAGGATCAGGACGTTCGGCCGGTCAGAGCGAAGCCGCTCGAGCACGGCGTCGCCATCGGAGACCGACGATACCTCATACCCTTCGCGGCCGAGGATGAAGCTCAGCGATTCAATCAGATTTGGTTCGTCCTCGGCGATAAGCACCCGTGCCGACACGCCCATCCTCCCCCTTGGGTCCCGGCTGCGGCTTGATCCGCCGCTTGTTGCCGGGGCGGAGTGTAGCGGGGCCACGGGAGTGGCGGAATGTCTTAATTCAGCCTGCCGCAAGTCGACAGTGCCTCGAGAGCCGAACTCTATCGGGAGCGTCGAGACGCCGCGTTGACAGGGCGGTTGGTATCACTGAGCTTGAGACGGTCATGCCGCCTTCCGTGATCCAAGGGTTGATTTGATGAGCGCCCGTGAATCAGGCCTCGGCCTACCTGAGAGAAATGCCGGCGCGATGGCCGACGGGGCTATTCTTGCCCATATGCTGCAGGCGATTGCAGCCACGCCGATCCGCACGGACCCATTCGACCATGCGTATGTCGAGAATGTGTTTCCGGAAGCGTTCTACGGCGAGTTGGATGCGGTGTTCCCGGCGCCTGGAAACGACGCTGCTGCCGTCATGACCCGCACGGCCGACCGTTGGGCCGAACGCGAAGGCTATTCGGAGCGGCGTCTGACGATCGACACCGCATCGTTGCCGGCGGAGCGGCTCAAGGCACTGCCGCCACCGATCCGCCAGGCCCACCGTGTCATGACCCACCCGGCGCTGGCACAGCATCTGATCCAGCACTTCTCCAGCGCCTTGGCGCCGGTGCTGCATGCCCTGCTGGCTCGCGCCGGTGCCGCCGACGGAACGGGCGGTCTCGACGTCCGGCGCAGCTGCGAAATGATCTACGACGCGACTGGGTTTGAACTGCGGCCGCACACCGACGGCAACAAGAAGCTGGTGACGGCCCTGATCTATATCGCCGGTGTCGATGCGCCGGAATCGCTCGGCACGCATCTCTATGGGGTCAGGCCCGGTGTCGAAGCCCCGGAGGCGGTCCTGAGGGGTGGCGCTTATCTTGACTGGGACGACGCCGTCGATCACGGCGCCGTCCCATACCGCCGCAACTGCATGCTGATGTTCCCGCGCACGCCGCGCTCGCTTCATGGCGTCCCGGTGGTTGGAGGCGACTACCCGCGGCGCCTGATCCAGGCGTCATTCCTGCACAGCGGCGTCGTCCGCGAAGTGCCCGAGTCCGGTCCGGCGTAGCCGTGGCGGAGCCGGATGGCGCCGGCGTCGCGGGAGGATGGTCGGCATTCCCGGCTTTGGGCGCTGGTCGGGCAGTCATCCACGAAGGGACCCACCGCCGCCCCCGCAACGCGGCCGCCCGCAGCCAAGACTCCGTCGGTCAGCCCTTCGGGAAAGCCCTCGACTCATAGTCATTTCATTGATACATGAATTGGTGAAATGAAGAACTCGAACGCCATCGCCGCGCTGTCGGCTCTCGCGCATGAGCATCGGCTTCGGCTGTTCCGACTGCTGATGCGACACGGACCGTCGGGCATGGCGGCGGGTGAGATTGCCGAAGCGCTGGGGATCAGCCCGTCGAGCCTGACATTTCATGTCGGATTGCTCGACCGCGCCGGCCTGCTGCGGTCGTGGCGGGTTCACCGCAACGTGTTCTATGCCGTCGATATTGAGGGAATGCGCCAGTTGATGGCGTTCCTGACCGAGGAGTGTTGTGACGGCCATCCGGAGATCTGCGGTGGCCTGGGTGTAGCGGCCAGCGCCTGTGGCGCCAAAGAGGAAGTCGAGGGATGAACGACAACATCCACAATGTGCTGTTCCTGTGTACCGCCAATTCGGCTCGCAGCGTCCTGGGGGAGGCCATCTTCAACCGGCTCGGCGCCGGGCGCTTCCGGGCGTATAGCGCCGGCAGCCACCCGCGGGGGTCGGTTCATCCGTTCGCGATTGAGCTGCTGCGTAACCAGAACCACCCGGTGGACCAGTTGCGGTCGAAGAGTTGGGATGAGTTTGCCGCTGCGGGAGCGCCGGCGATGCACTTCGTGTTCACGGTCTGCGATGACGCAGCGAGCGAGGTTTGCCCGATATGGCCGGGTCAGCCGATTTCCGCCCATTGGGGTGTGCCGGACCCGGCTGGGGTTGACGGCACCGAGGCCGAGCGGCGGTTCGCGTTCGCCGACACCTACCGGATGCTGCACAACCGGATATCAATCTTCGTTAGCCTGCCGATGCAGTCGCTCGACCGCTTGTCGCTGAGCCGTCGCCTCGACGCGATCGGTCGGTCCGCCGACGTGACGAAAGAACAGATCGCCTGAAACACCCCCGCCTGAATCGAAAGACCGTGACATGACCAGTGAGACTTCCGACCGCATCCAGTCGGCCGCCGGCGGAATCGGCTTCTTCGAGAAATGGCTGTCGGTGTGGGTCGCCCTATGCATCGTCGCGGGACTGTTGCTGGGCAATCTCGCTCCCTCGGCGTTCTCCGCGCTTGCCGGCCTGGAGTACGCCTCGGTCAACCTCGTGGTGGCGGTGCTGATCTGGGCGATGGTCTACCCGATGATGGTCAACGTCGATTTCGCCAGTTTGCGGCGGATCGGCGAGCGCCCGAAGGGCCTGGTCATCACCATCGTGGTCAACTGGTTGGTCAAGCCGTTCACCATGGCGGGGCTCGGCGTGCTGTTCTTCGAAGTGCTGTTCGCCGACCTGATCGATCCGGCATCGGCCAGCGAGTACATCGCGGGGCTGATCCTGCTCGGCGCCGCTCCGTGTACGGCGATGGTGTTCGTTTGGTCGCAGATGACCCGGGGCGATGCGACCTACACGCTGGTCCAGGTGTCGGTGAACGACATCATCATGATCTTCGCCTTCGCGCCGATCGTGGCCCTGCTGCTGGGTGTGACCGACATCCAGGTGCCGTGGGAAACGCTGCTGTTGTCGGTCGTGCTGTACGTGCTGATCCCGTTGGCGGCCGGAGCCGTGACGCGCCTGCGGCTGGCGGCCGGCGCCCGTACATCGGCGGAGCGCGACCAACGAGTATCGGCGTTCACCGGAGCGATCAAGCCGGTGTCGGTGGTCGGCCTGCTGGCGACGGTGGTGCTGCTGTTCGGCTTCCAGGGGCAGGTGATCCTGGACCGGCCCGTGCTGATCGCGCTGATCGCCGTGCCGCTGATTCTGCAGTCGTACGGCATCTTCCTGGTTGCCTATGCCGCGGCCTGGGCATGGCGCGTGCCGTTCCCGGTGGCGGCCCCATGCGCGCTGATCGGCACGTCCAACTTCTTCGAGCTGGCGGTCGCCGTGGCGATCAGCCTGTTCGGTCTGCAGTCGGGCGCGGCGCTGACCACCGTGGTGGGCGTGCTGGTCGAGGTGCCGGTGATGCTGTCCCTCGTGGCGTTCGCAAACCGCACGCGCTCGTTCTTTCCATCGTCCTGACGGCAGGGCAGGGTTAGGACGACCAGTTCTCCCTGAATTCGCCGTACAGGGTCAGCCCGCCGCAGGCATAGAGGGTCTGGCCGGTGATGTAGGATGCTTCGTCGGACGCCAGGAAGGCGAAGACCGCTGCGATCTCCTCCGGCGTGCCGGCCCGGCCCATCGGGATGTGCCCCTCGACCGAGGCTCGCAGCGCCGGATCGTGGCGCCAGGTGTCGTTGATCGGCGTCAGGATTGCGCCGGGCGCCACCGCGTTGACGCGGATTCCGCGGTCGGCGAATTCCAGCGCCAAAGTCCGCGTGAGATTGCCGAGGCCCCCCTTGCTCAGCGAATAGCCGATGTAGCCGGGCTTCGGAATGATTTCGTGGGCGCTGGAGCAGTTCACGATCACGCCGCCGCCGGGGCGCGTCAGGAAGTGACGGATGGCGGCCTGGGAACAGACGAGAGCGCCGATCAGGTTGACGTCGAGCACCCGTCGAACATCGGCGACCGGATGGTCCTCGCTGTCGGCCGCGATCTGGATGCCGGCGTTGTTCACCAGGATGTCGATCCGCCCCCAGGCCAGTTCCAGCTCGGCGATCAGTTCCTGGGCCTCGACTTCGTCACCGATATCGGCCTGGGCGATGCGATGATCGATTTCCTTGAAACCGCTGGATTCCGAGGCCCGGCGGACCAGGGCCAACGTCTCCTCCGCCTCGGAGACAGATCGCAGGTAGTTGATCGCGACGGTCGCCCCTTCGGTGGCGAACCGTTCGGCGACCGCCCGGCCGATGCCGGTGGAGGCTCCCGTCACAATAGCATGGCGTCCGGCGAGGCGCGGCGTGGATGGCATGGACTGCTCCGTGGCAACTGGTCTTCACAACAGATGTGCTGCAATGCCAGACCGACAACCGCCATGAACAGCCGATACTCGCCGGACGTCATTTTCAACCGGCCATTTTGGCGTGCTCAGCGAACATCGCCTTCGCACCCTCGGTAATCTGCTCCGGCGTAAGGTCGCGCTGATGCGTTCCCACCGACCATCGGTGACCGAACGGGTCGACGATCTGGCCGTAACGGTCGCCCCAGAACATGTCCATCGCCGGCATCACGACCTTGGCGCCGTGTTCGACCGCCTTGGCGATCGTCGCGTCGGTATCCGGAACGAACAGGTGGACCGTCACCGGCGTGTTGCCGGACCCGTCGGGTGCCATGCTGCAGCCAACGAAATCGTCGGCCAGCATTACCATCGCATCGCCGATCCGCACGCACGCGTGGATCAGTTTGCCGGAATCGTCTGGCCCGGGTACTCGCACGATCTCTTCGGCGCCAAACGCGTTCTTGTAAAAGTCGATTGCCTTCGCGGCACCCTGCACGACCAGATGCGGGGTGACAGTGGTGAAGCCTTCCGGAATGGGTTGGGTTTTGGGCGCCATGCGACTCTCTCCATCAGGTAAGTGGTCTCTGTTGCAACGAACATCATCGTCGTGCTCAACGTTGAAATGTTGATATCAACGTAAATAAATCATGTCAATCTTGACCAGCATGCGTATTGGGCTCGGGCTCGCCGGTTGATACGGTCCGGCTGCAGGCAGAACGGAATTCCGCAGGGAAGGGACGACCGCCATGGCGCAGCCGGTTCAGGGGCAGCCGCTGTTCATCCGAATGCACCCCGACGACAACGTGGCGATCATCGCCAACGACGGCGGTTTGCCGGCGGGCACGTCGTTTCCATGCGGTTTGACGCTGCGTGAACACGTTCCGCAGGGGCACAAGGTTGCGCTGCGCGACGTTGCCGCGGATGCGCCGGTCCTGCGGTACAACGTGGTGATCGGCCACGCGATCGAGGCGATCGCTGCCGGCTCCTGGGTCAACGAACGCACCCTGCGGATGCCGGCCCCGCCCGTACTCACCAACCTGCCGATCGCTACCCGCAAGGCCGAACCTCTGCCGCCGCTGGACGGCTACACCTTTGAGGGCTACCGAAACGCCGACGGAACGGTCGGCAGCCGCAACATCCTGGCGATCACCACGACCGTGCAATGCGTGTCCGGCGTGGTGGAGTTCGCGGTGCGGAGGATCAAGCAGGAACTGCTGCCGCGCTATCCCAACGTCGATGATGTCATCGGGCTGGAGCACACCTACGGCTGCGGTGTCGCGATCGACGCGCCGGACGCCTACATCCCGATCCGAACGCTGCGCAACATCAGCCTGAACCCGAACTTCGGCGGCACGGCCATGGTGGTCAGCCTGGGCTGCGAGAAGCTGCAGCCGGAGAGGTTGATCCCGCCGGGCACGTTCGGCCGATCGGGCGATGGATCGGAACCGGGGTTCGGCCTGGTCACGCTGCAGGACGATCGCCATGTCGGCTTCGATGCGATGATCCGCTCGATCATGGAGATGGCGGAAGGGCACCTGGAGAAGCTGAACCGGCGGCGGCGCGAGACCTGCCCGGCGTCCGACCTGATGGTCGGCGTGCAGTGCGGTGGCAGCGACGCGTTCTCCGGAGTGACCGCGAATCCGGCCGTTGGTTTTGCGACTGACCTGCTGGTCCGGGCCGGGGCGACGGTGATGTTCTCGGAAGTGACCGAGGTCCGCGACGGCATCGACCAGTTGACGGCGCGCGCGACCACTCCCGAAGTGGCCGACGCGATGATCCGCGAGATGCGCTGGTACGATGACTACCTGAGCAAGGGAATGGTCGACCGCAGCGCCAACACCACGCCCGGCAACAAGAAGGGCGGACTGTCCAACATCGTCGAGAAGGCCATGGGGTCGATCATCAAGTCGGGCACCGCCCCGATCTCCGGCGTGGTGTCGCCTGGGGAGAAGACCCGGCAGAAAGGACTGCTTTACGCCGCCACTCCGGCCAGCGACTTCGTCTGCGGTACCCTGCAGGTGGCGGCTGGCATCAATGTGCACGTCTTCACCACCGGCCGCGGCACGCCGTACGGTTTGGCCGAAGTACCGGTGATCAAGGTGGCAACCCGCAGCGACCTGGCGCGGCGCTGGCACGACCTGATGGACGTCGACGCCGGGCGCATCGCCACCGGAGAGGCGACGATCGAGGACGTCGGCTGGGAGTTGTTCCGGTTGATGCTTGACACCGCCAGCGGCCGCCGGAAGACCTGGGCCGAACAGTGGCAGCTCCACAACTCGTTGGCGCTGTTCAATCCGGCCCCGATCACCTGAGACCGTGGCCTGGGTTCAGCAGGCAAGGCCCACGTTGAGAGCTTCGGCGGTTCTCGTCAGGTGCCGGTGACCGAGCCGGGCGTACGCCAGGGGCTCAGCCCTGGCCGGATCCTGCTCGGCCTCAACGATCCACCAGCCGGCATAGCCCGAGCGCGCCACCGGACCTAGCGCCTGCTGGAAGTCCACGCAGCCGTCGCCCGGTACGGTGAACACCCCGGCAATGACGGCATCCAGGAAACTCCAGCGTTCGGCGATCGCCTGCCGCATCACCTCTGGACGCACGTCCTTGGCGTGGACATGGACGATGCGGCGTGCCCAGCGCTCGGCGACGGACGAGGGGACGTCGCCGGCGAAGGTCAGGTGGCCGGTATCATAGAGTAGGCCGACGGTGTCCGGTGTGCCGGTCATCAGGCGGTCGACTTCATGGGCCTTCTCGATCACCGTGCCCATGTGGTGGTGATAGGCGAGGTGGACGCCACGGGCCGCCATGTGCTCGGCGAGCGCGGTGTTCTTCGGCAAATAGTCCCGCCACTCGGCATCGGTCATGACGGGGCGGTTGGCCAGCGGTGTGCCTCGTTGTCCCTGGACGCTGCCACCGACTTCGGCAAATACCATCACCGGGCACGCCATGGCGGACAGCAGGTCGAGATGCGGCTGCACTGCCCGGATCTCGTCCTCGACCGACCGCTCGCGCAACTGCGCTCCGTACCAGCCGGACACCAAGCGCAGTCCATGCGGCTTCAAGGTTGCGGTCAACGCGGCCGGTTCCCGCGGAAACTTGTTGCCCAGTTCGATACCGGAGAAGCCAGCCTGTGCGGCCTGTGCAAGGCATGTCTCAAGCGGCGTATCGCCACCGAGCTCCGGCAGGTCATCGTTGCTCCAGGCGATCGGGTTGGTGCCGAGATGGACGGTCATAGCAGCTCCTGTCGGCGCGTCGGTCAGACCGGTTTGCGGTGCGCACCGGCCCGCTTGTAGTTCTCGTATGCCTGCCGGACCTCGGTCCGCTCCGAGACTTCCGGCACCGCGACATCCCACCAGGCGCCGCCTTCCGAGGTCGAGACCAGGGGGTCGGTATCGATGACGATCGCGTAGGTCCCGGCGGCGGCCCGTGCCCGTTGCAATGCGGCCTCCAGATCGGCGATCCCCGCGACCTTCTCGGCGGCAGCGCCAAGGCTTCGGGCGTGCGCGGCGAAGTCCACGCTCGCGTCGGCGACGCGGTGGTCGACATGGTCGAACAGATTGTTGAACGGCGCGCCGCCACAGGCCTGCTGCAGCCGGTTGATGCAACCGAACCCGCCGTTGTCCAGAACCAAGATCACCAGCTTGCGGCCGAGCATCACCGATGTGGCGATCTCGGAATTCAGCATCAGGTAGGAGCCGTCGCCGACCAGCACGAACACCTCGCCGCCGGACCGTGCCATCCGCACCCCGAGCCCGCCGGCAATCTCATAGCCCATGCAGGAGAAGCCGTACTCCAGGTGGTAGCTGCCCGGCCCCGACGCGCGCCACAATTTGTGCAACTCGCCCGGCAGGCCGCCGGCGGCGCAGACAACGACGTCATCGGCTTGCGTCTGCCGGTTGACCGCGCCAAGGACCTGGGCGTCGGAGGGCAGGTCGGCGTTGCTGGGCGCTGTCACCCGCTCGACCACCGCGTTCCAACCGGCGGCGAGTTTGGCGGCCCGCTCCTGCCAGGCCGCTGGGGCAGCGTGGGTGCCGAGCGCCGCAGTCAGGTCCTCCAGAGTTCGCCGGGCATCGCCGACCAGCGGCGCGGCGTTGTGCTTGCCGGCGTCAAAGGCTGCGACGTTAAGCTGGATCAGCCCCGCTCCGCCCGGCACCAGCGCCCGCGATCCGGTGGTGAAATCCTGAAGTCGCGTGCCCACGGCCAGGACCAGATCGGCAGTACGCGCCAAGGCATTGGCGGCATCAGTGCCGGTGACGCCGATCGCACCGACGTTCAGCGGATGATCCCAGGGCAGCGCGCCCTTGCCCGCCTGGGTCTCGGCCACCGGGATCCGGTGCCGTTCAGCGAAGCTCTGCAAGGCGTCGGCAGCATCGGAGTACAGCACGCCACCACCGGCGACGAGCAGGGGACGCTCGGCATTGCGCAGCAGTTCGACGGCCCGCGCCAACTCGCCGGGGTCGGCCGCCTGCCGCCGCGGATGGTGTAGGGTCTTGGCGAAGAAGGACTCGGGATAGTCATAGGCCTCGGCCTGTACATCTTGGGACAGGCACAGGGTCACCGGCCCGCACTCGGCCGGGTCGGTCAGCACCTGCAACGCGCGGGGCAGCGAGGTCAGCAGTTGCTCCGGCCGGGTGATCCGGTCGAACCAGCGCGACACCGGCCGGAAGCAATCGTTGGCGGTCACCGTCGGGTCACCGAAGTGTTCGACCTGCTGCAGCACCGGGTCGGGCAGGCGGCTGGCGAAGGTGTCACCCGGCAGCAGCAGCACCGGCAGCCGGTTGACGTGCGCCACCGCGGCGGCGGTCACCATGTTGAGGGCGCCGGGGCCGATCGACGTTGTGCAGGCCATCATCCGGCGCCGGTTGCTCGCCTTGGCGAAGGCCACAGCGGCCAGCGTCATCGCCTGCTCGTTGTGCGCCCTGAGGGTCGGCAATTCCTCGCGTGCATGCCACAGGGCCTCGCCCAGGCCGGCGACGTTGCCGTGGCCGAAGATCGCCCACACACCGGCGAACAGCGGCACGCTGGCCCCCTCCAGCGTCGTGTGCTGCGCCGCGAGGTAGCGGACGACCGCCTGCGCAGTTGTCAGTCGCATCACGCTCATCCCGCGCTCCCTGTCGTCGACCGTTCGCCTGTTTGTACTCCCTCAGCCTTGCCAAGGTCATCACGCCAATCGGCTCCGGGATCGACAGGTTTGGTCGGCAAGCGCCACCATTGTTGCCGCTGGGCGTTCCCTGGAGACCATCCGTCACCATTTGAGACAGACATGCTGCGGGTTGCTTCTTACAACATCTGCAAAAGCATCGGGACCGACCTGCGTCGGCGTCCGGATCGCGTGCTCGCCGTGCTCGGCGAACTCGACGCCGACGTGGTGGCCCTCCAGGAGGTCGATCGTCGGTTCGGCGCCCGGGCGTCGGTGCTGTCCCCGGAAAGCATCGTGGCGGAAACCGCCTTCAGGCCGGTGCGCTTCGGTGTTCGACCGGACAGCCTCGGCTGGCACGGCAACGCGCTGCTGATCGGCCAGGATGTTGAACTGCTGTCGCAGCGGCGCCTGGAACTCCCGTCGTTCGAGCCGCGAGGTGCAGTCCTTGCCGACTTGATGGTTCGTGGCAGGGCGGTCCGGGCTCTGGGCATGCATCTTGGACTGCTCGGGCTGTGGCGCCGCCGGCAGGCCCGGGCCGTACTGATGACACTGGAGGCCCTGGAGGAACCGCTGCCCACAGTCATGATGGGTGACCTGAACGAGTGGACGCTGGGCGGAGGGTGTCTGGCGATGTTTGCCAAGCATCACCACGTGGCCGTGCCGGGACCCAGCTTCCACTCCCGGCGACCGGTCGCAACGCTGGACAGGATCATCACCAGCCTCGACCTGCGGATCGACGATGCGGGTGTTCATTCATCGGCGAAGTCCCGCGTTGCTTCCGACCACCTGCCGGTATGGGCCAGCATCACGCCGGCCGGACCGTCGGCGGCTGCACAACGCCAGCGCGTGGCCCGTACACCATGGATGTGATCGAGGACGCTGCGCGGCTTGACAGCCTGTATCGGCGTCACCTGCCGGACGACGGCCGGTCCGGTTTCTCGCTGATCCGAACAGGGCCGGAGGCGCTGTCGACGCTGCTGGGACTGGCCGCGGCCAGTCAACGGACACTGGATGTTCAGTACTACCTCTGGGAGGACGACTGGAGCGGACGTCAGTTGCTGGCGGCGCTGCTGGACGCCGCCGACCGAGGCGTGCGGGTTCGCCTGCTGCTCGACGACATCGGGGCAACCCGCAGTGATCCCGAACTGGCTCGGCTGGGTACGTACCCGAACGTGCAGGTCCGGCTGTACAACCCGTTTCCACGCCGCTTCGGGCTGGTCTTCGGAGTGCTGTTCCACGCCAGACGGGTCAGCCGGCGGATGCACAACAAGGCGTTCGTCGCGGACCGCTGCGCTGCGGTCGTGGGCGGTCGGAACGTCGGCGACCGATACTTCGAACTGCATCCGCAACGAAACTTCCGGGACTTGGATCTGTTCACCGCCGGTCCGGTAGTGGAGCAGGTCGCCGGCTCGTTTGACGCGTTCTGGAACAGCGCATTCAGCCGGTCGATCCACGCGCTCGACCGGGGTCGGTGGCGTCTCGCGGATGTTCGGTCGACGGCACGCCGAGGTTTACGACGCAGAATCCTCCCGGCGGAGAAGTCGGTTCCGGTTTCACATTCGGGATTTGATCCGGCTGATCTGGACGACCAGATCCAGACGCTTTTCGCCGGCCTGATCCTGGCCGACGAGGCGACGGTTCTGGTGGACTCGCCGGACAAGCCGGAAACCGGCGACCCACGATTGCTGAAGGAATTGCTGGCGAGGTTGGAGGGCACCCCGATGCGGGACCTGCTGATCGAGGCCACGTACTTCATTCCGACACGCTATGGGGTCCGACTGCTCAGCCGGCTGGTCCGACAGGGCACGCGGGTGCGGATCCTCACCAACTCCGCAGGGTCGGGGGATGTACCGCTCGCGTATGCGGCGTATCGGCAGTATCGCATTCCGCTGCTGCGCGCCGGTATCCAGTTATACGAACTGCGCGATCGGCCGTTCCGAGTAGCGGGTCGGAACGGTTTGATGGTGAACCTCCACACCAAGGCAGCGGTGATCGATCAACGCGAGGTGTTCGTCGGCTCGCTCAACCTCGACCCGCGTTCGGCAACCTTGAATACCGAGATCGGGCTTCTGGTTCGAAGCCGGACCCTTGCCCTGCAGGTCGCGGCGTTCATCGAAGATGGCATGGCTCCCGAGAGGGCCTATCAGCCGGTTCTTCGGGGCGATGAACTGGTCTGGCGCGCCCGCGATCGCGATGGGATGGCCGAATTGAAGCGTGAACCCGGTACGACGCTGTGGCGGACGTTCCTGGCTTGGATCCTGTACCTGCTGCCGCTGGAGGCTCAGTTGTAGGCGTGCCCTTCAGATGTGCAGCGCGTGCCCCAGGGTCCTTAGTGCGGCTTCCGGGATGGCCTCGCTCAGCGTCGGGTGGGCGTGGATCGTCGCAGCGACGTCCTCAAGACGGCAACCCATCTCGAGCGCCAGGCTGAACGACGACGACAGCTCCGATACGCCGACGCCGACCGCCTGCAGCCCCAGCACCAGATGATTGTCGGCGCGGGCGACGATCCGCACGAAGCCCTCTTCGCTTTCGGTCGTCATGGCGCGGCCGTTGGCCTGGAACGGGAACTGTCCGGTCTTGATCTCGAACCCGGCGCCGCGGGCCTGGTCGGGCGACAGGCCGGCGGTGACGATCTCCGGGTCGGTGAAGCAGACCGCGGGGACCGATACCTTGTCCCAGGCGCGCTTCTCGCCTGCGATGATCTCCGCGACCATCTCCCCTTGGGCCATGGCCCGATGGGCCAGCATCGGCTCGCCGGTGACGTCGCCAACCGCGTAGACGCCGCGCATCGAGGTCCGGCAGTGTTCGTCGATCGCGATGAACCGGCCGTCCATGTCGAGCGCCAATTCCTCGCGGCCCCAGCCCTCGGTCAGCGGGCGCCGTCCGACGGTCACAAGTACCGCGTCGGCGGGGAACCGGGTCTCGCTGCCGTCGGCGGTCTCGACCAGCAGGGCTTCGCCGCCGGCCATGCCGCGCGCCTTTGCGCCGAGATGCACCGCGATGCCCAAGTCGCTCAATCGGTTGGCGACCGGCCGGGTCAGGTCGGCGTCGTACAGCGGCAGGATGCGGTCGGTGGCTTCGACGACCGTGACGTCGGATCCGAGCTTGCGGAATGCGGTTCCCAGTTCCAGGCCGATGTACCCGGCACCGACCACCACCAGCCGTTCCGGTGGCGTGGTCAGAGCGAGGGCTTCGGTCGAGGAGATCACGCGGCCGCCGAACGGCAGCGACGGGAGCGTCACCGGCTCTGACCCGGTGGCGATGATCACGTGCTCGGCGCGGATCACCTGCGGGCCGGTCGCCGTCGTAACCTCGACGGTCTTGCCGTCACGGAACGTGGCCCAACCCTCCACGGTCTTGACCCTGGCCTTCTTCAACAGTCCGGCGACCCCGTTGGTCAGGCGGTTCACGATGCCGTCCTTCCAGTCTCGGCAGGCGCCGAGGTCGAAGCTCGGCGACTCCAGCCGGATGCCAGGTGTGCGCCTGCCCTCGGCCATCTCGCGGACTTTCAGGAATTCGTCGGCGGCGTGAATCAGTGCCTTGGAGGGGATGCAGCCGACGTTCAGGCAGGTGCCGCCCGGCTTCTTCGCCTCGACGATGACGGTGTCCAGGCCGAGTTGGCCGGCCCGGATCGCGGCCACGTAGCCGCCCGGCCCCGCGCCGACCACCAGCACCGTGCAGGAGATGTCCTTCATGGCGATGCCCTCAGATGAAGATCATGGCGGGTGCCTCGAGCAGGCTCTTGATGCGCTGGACGAACACGGCAGCGTCCCAGCCGTCGATCACCCGGTGGTCGAAGCTGGATGACAGGTTCATCATCTTGCGCGGCACGAACTGGCTGCCGTCCCATACCGGCCGCACCTGGATCTTGTTGACCCCGACGATCGCCACTTCCGGATGGTTGATCACGGGGGTCGTCACCAGGCCGCCCATGGCACCGAGCGAGGTGATGGTGATGGTCGATCCGGACAGGTCGTCCCGACTGGCGGTCCCGGCTTTGGCGACCTCGGCCAGACGGTTCATCTCGCTTCCGCAGTTCCAGATGTCGCGGGCCTCGGCGTGCTTGACGACCGGAACCACCAGGCCGTTCGGGGTCTGCGCCGCGATACCGATGTGTACGCCGCCGTGCTGGTGGATGACGCCGGCCTCGTCGTCGTAGTGCGCGTTCATCGCCGGTTGCTCGGCAATCGCCTTGACCATCGCCCGCATCAGGAACGGCAGCAGGGTCAGCTTCGGCTGGGACTCCTGCTTCTGCCGGTTGAGCTGGGCGCGCAGATCCTCCAGGGCGGTGACATCGACCTCGTCGACGTAGGTGATGTGGGCGATCCGGCTCTTGGACAGCGCCATCTTCTCGGCGATCTTGCGACGCAGACCGACGACCTTGACGTCGTTGACCGAGGTATCGGCGCGCAGCGCGGTGCCGGCTGAAGCCAGCGGACCGGCCTCGATGAACGCCTCGAGATCCTCGTGGGTGATGCGGCCGGCGGGACCCGATCCGCGGACCTGACGCAGGTCGATCCCGGCTTCGCGAGCGCGTTTGCGCACAGCCGGGGAAGCGGTGGGCTTCTCGCCCTCGCGGCGCGGCATGCCGGTTTGAGGTTGCGCGCCTGACGCTGGAGATCTCTTGGGCTTGGGAGCCGAGGCGGGTTCGGGCTTGGACGGTGCAGGCGCCGGGGCGTCCGGCTCGGCGGGCAAACCCTCGTCCGAGGGAACCGGCGCATCACCGGCAGTCTCAATCTTCACCAGCGGCGATCCGACCGCGAGTGTCTCTCCGACCTCGGCCCCCAGCCAGGAAACCGTTCCTGCCACCGGCGACGGAATCTCCACGGCCGCCTTGTCGGTCATCACGCTGGCGAGGACGGCATCCTCCTGGACGATGTCGCCGACCTTGACGTTCCACTCGACGACCTCGGCCTCGGCAACGCCTTCGCCGACGTCGGGCAGCTTGATGACATGCTCGGCCATCTCAGCCCTCCATCGCTTCGATAAGCGCTTCGCCGATGCGTTTCGGGCCGGGGAAGTAATCCCATTCCTGGGCGTGCGGGTAGGGGGTGTCCCAACCGGCCACCCGGGCGATCGGCTTCTCCAGCGAATAGAAGCAATGCTCCTGGACCAGCGCGCAGAGTTCAGCACCGAATCCGGACGTCAGGGTCGCCTCGTGAACGACCACGCATCGCCCGGTCCTGGTCACCGACGCGATGATGGTGTCCAGGTCCAACGGCAGCAGGGTGCGCAGGTCGATCACCTCGGCGTCGATCCCGGTCTCCTCGGCCGCCGCTTCCGCGACGTGGACCATCGTGCCGTAGGCCAGCACGGTGACGGCCTTGCCGGGGCGGCGGACCACCGCCTTGCCGAGGGGCACCGTATAGTGGCCCTCCGGTACGTCGCCCAGAGGATGCTTTGCCCACGGTGTGACCGGCCGGTCGTGGTGGCCGTCGAATGGGCCATTGTACAACCGTTTCGGCTCCAGGAAGATCACCGGGTCGTCGTCCTCGATCGCGGCGATCAGCAGGCCTTTGGCGTCATAGGGGTTGGACGGCACCACGGTCTTCAGTCCGGAGACGTGGGTGAACAGAGCTTCCGGGCTCTGGCTATGGGTCTGCCCGCCATGGATGCCGCCGCCGGTCGGCATGCGGATGGTCAGGGGGGCCGTGAAATCGCCGTTGGACCGGTAACGCAGCCGGGCGGCCTCGGAGACGATCTGGTCGTAGCCGGGGTAGACATAGTCGGCGAACTGAATCTCCACGCACGGCCGCAGCCCGTAGGCGGCCATCCCGATGGCGGCGCCGACGATGCCGGATTCGTTGATCGGAGCATCAAAGCAGCGCGACCGTCCGAACTTCTGCTGCAGGCCCTGGGTGCAGCGGAACACGCCGCCGAAGTAGCCGACGTCCTCGCCGAACACCACCACGTTGGGGTCCTTGGTCATGGTGACGTGCATGGCGTCGCGGATGGCCTCGATCATCGTCATGCGCGGCATGGATCAGACCCCCGCCTGCTGCCGCTGCCGCCGCAGATGCGGGGGCATCTCCTTGTAGACGCCCTCGAACATATCGCGCACCGATGGCTTGCCGCCGGAATGCAGGGTGCCGTGCTTCTCGGCTTCCCTCTGGGCAGCGAGGACCTCGGCTTCGACCTCGGCGGCGAACTGGGCGTGGCGGTCGTCTGACCACGCGCCCTTGCCGATCAGATAATTCTTCAGCCGCTCGATCGGGTCGCCGAGCGGCCAGGCATCCGACTCTTCCTTGGGCCGGTATGCGGACGGATCGTCGGAGGTCGAATGGGCGGCAACCCGATAGGTGACGTACTCGACCACCGTGGGCCCGAGGTTGCGTCGCGCCCGCTCGATCGCCCATTGGGCGACCGCGTAGACCGCCAGGTAGTCGTTGCCGTCGACCCGCAGCGACGGAATGCCGAAGCCGTGACCGCGAGCCGCGAAGGTGCCGGAGCCGCCGCGTGCGATCCCCTGGAAGGTGGAGATGGCCCACTGGTTGTTGACAATGTTCAGGACCACCGGTGCCTTGTAGGTCGAGGCGAACACCAGGGCGGCGTGGAAATCCGATTCCGCGGTGGAGCCGTCCCCGATCCAGCCTGCTGCGATCTTGGTGTCGCCCTTGATCGCCGACGCCATCGCCCAGCCTACCGCCTGGATGTACTGGGTTCCCAGGTTGCCGGAGATCGAGAAGAAGCCGTGCTCCTTTGACGAGTACATGACAGGCAGTTGGCGGCCGTGTAGGGGATCCCGCTCGTTGGAGAAGATCTGGCACATCATGTCGACCAGCGGATAGCCGTCGGCGACCAGAAGGCCCTGCTGGCGGTAGGTCGGAAAGTTCATGTCGCCGGGCGACAGGGCGTGTTGGAAGGCGCAGGAGATTGCCTCTTCGCCCAGGCACTGCATGTAGAACGAGGTCTTGCCCTGGCGCTGCGCCATCAGCATGCGGGCATCGAAGGCCCGCACCTTAATCATGTCGCGCAGGCCCTGCAGGGCCTGCTCGTCGCTCAGCGCGCCGGCCCACGGTCCAACCGCTTCGCCGTCCCGGTTCAACACCCGGATGATAGTGTAGCCGAGGTCGCGGAAGTCCGCCGGCGACGCATCGACCTCCGGGCGCCGCACACTGCCGGCCCGCGGAATGTTCACCCCGCTGAAATCCGGCTTTCCGCCGGGACGGACTTCCGGCTCCGGAACCTGCAGGCTGAGAGGGCTGCTGTCGCTCATGGGCGTGCGTCCTTTTTTCGCCGACCGGTGCGAGCGTGTCGTTTGCGGTCGGGTCGCGCTGAACACGCCCTAACATAGCTTCTTGTCGAATGCCGTCGAGATGCCGTCAGGTCAATTCGCGGCCGTCGATGCGATCCGGCGCTTGATTCTCCGGAGGATCCGGCCAGCTATTGGACATGACCTACGACGAGTTCTGGCCCCGGTACCTGCGACAGCATCGGCATGCCGTGACGCGGCGGGTGCATGTGGCAGGTACGACCGCCGGTGTCGCGTTGCTGCTGGCAGCGGTCGTGACCCTCGACTGGCGGCTGCTCGTCGCCGCCTTGGTGGTTGGCTATGGCGGCGCGTGGCTCAGCCACGCGTTCGTCGAGAAGAACCGCCCCGAGACCTTCTCCCACCCTTTCTGGTCTCTCGCCAGCGATCTGCGGATGACGATTCTGTATCTGACAGGTCGACTGCAGGCCGAACTCGAACGACACGGCATCCGCTGAGCCATCGCCAGGTCAGCGGCTTGCCGCCGCCGTTCGACCGCCGTTGCGCAGCTTGTGCCCGGCAGGTTGGTGTGGAAGGGGTCCGAGCGCCTCGAGGGAATCGTCCCCGATCTCGCGGCGTAGCGCGCAGCGGCCGCGGTGCAGACGCGACATGACCGTTCCGATCGGAATACCGAGCTGCTCGGCGGCGTCCTGGTAGGACAAGCCATCGACGGCGACCATATGAACCACCCGCCGTTGACTGGTCGGAAGGCGATCAAGCGCTTCGCCCAGTTCGCGCAACAGGAGTTCGGACGGTTGCGGGGCGGGAACGCCGAGTTGGTGTTCGACATCGTCGAGCAGGACGGTAGGACCGCGCCGGGCCTGACGGCCGACGTGGTCGGCCCGGACATTGCGCAGGATGCGGTAAAGATAGGCCTGCCAGTTCCGGATCGCTCCGCCGTCTTTCACATAGCTGAGGGCGCGGACGAGGGAGTCCTGCACCATGTCATCGGCGTCCGCCCGGTTTGCCGTGAGGTATGCGGCTTGCCGGGTCAGTTCGCGGATCTGTGTCGTGGGGTCTTCGATCAGGTCGGTCACGCTCGCATCTCCGGCTGGTTGGGAACATCCCGCCCGTTAACCAAACACATACGCGAGTTGCCGTGACTTCCGAGAAACGCTTCTGTGTCAACGCTGTGGAGTGATGGGTTCCAGGGTTACCTAAGGCGATGACTGCATCCGGTGCGGTCGGCGAATGGGCTTCTGTACGAAACCTCGGAGACATCTGCGTCGCGATGTCGGTGGCTGCATTGAAGTTCGGTTGATCCGTAGTTGTTGAATTTGCGACTGAGTATCATTAGTACTGTGCGGGCAAGATCGTAACTCCGCTCGCGCAAGGGCTGCCGCAATGACGATTGAACAGGTTGATCCGATCTCGGACAGCCAAGCCGGTGCGGTGGAACCGGACGTACCGCAGCAGGTCCTGGAGATGGTGACGGCCGGCGGTCCGGTGGTGGCCGTCCTGGCGGCCATGTCGGTGGTCGCGCTGGCGATCATCCTGGTCAAGTTGTGGCAGTTCGCGATGAGCCGGGTTGGCGACCGAACCACGGCGCGTCGGGCGCTCGCCTTGCACCGGGCTGGCCGATCGATCGAAGCGATCGATGCCGCGGCCCGGTCGTGCAACCCGGTGGCCCAGGTGGTTGCCTGCGCCGTTCGCGGAACCCTGTACCGGGACCTGCCGGCCGCGATGGTCCGGGAGGAGGTGGCCCGCTTGGCTACCGACCGGATCGAAGACCTGCGCTCGTACTTCCGGCCGCTCGAGGTCATCGCCAGCGTGGCGCCGCTGCTCGGGCTGTTCGGCACCGTTCTCGGCATGATCGAGGCGTTCCGCCAGCTCGAGCAGGCGGGGTCGCAGGTCGATCCCTCCATCCTGTCGGGCGGTATCTGGGAAGCGTTGCTGACGACTGCTGTCGGCCTTGCTGTCGCGATCCCGGTTGTCGGCATCCTGGCTTGGCTGGAACGGATCGTCGATCGCCTGACTCATGAGATGGAGAATGTCGTCACCCAGGTTTTCACCCGCGACCTGACCATCGAACCCGTCCTCACCGAGCATGCCGTGGAGCCCCGCCATGACGTCGCCCGCCTGCGTCCGGCGGCCCTTGTGGCCGATCGTTAAGGTTCGCCGCCGACGCTCGCTGATCAGCCTGACGCCGCTGATCGACGTGGTCTTCATTCTGCTGGTGTTCTTCATGCTGGCGTCGAGCTTTCTCGACTGGCGGTCGATTACGTTGAGCGCCCCGTCGGCGGGTGCCGCGTCGGCCTCAATGGAGGGTGCCGTACTGGTAGAGATCCGGACTGCCGGCCTGCGCCTGTCGGGCCGTCCCATCGATCTTGACGGGCTGGAGGCATCCATCCGAACTCGGATGGCCGAGAAGCCGGGCCAGGCAGTGTTCGTGAAGACGGCGGCCGGCGTTCCTCTGCAGCAGGCGGTCGCGGTGCTGGACCGGCTGTCGGCGGCCGGCGTGCGCAACCTGTCGCTGATCCGGGACCAGGCACGATGAGGCTTGCACACCTGCACAGGACTCGCGCAGCCAACGAGGACGATCGCGTTCTGCCGCTGATCAACGTGGTTTTCCTGCTGCTGATCTTCTTCATGGTGGTCGGCAGCCTGTCCGCCACCGATCCGTTTGCGATCGCGCCGCCGCAGTCAAGCAACGGCGAACCCGGTGACCCCAAGGACATTGTCCTCCTCATCGGAACCGACGGCCGGTTGGCTTTGGACGGCCGGGTCCTGGAGGCCGCGTCACTGAAATCGGCGATGACCGAGCGGTTGGTGGATGCCCCCGCTCAGGAAGTCCATGTCAAGGCGGACGGTGCGGCGGCGGCGACGGAGGTCGTCGGGGTCATGGAGACCTTGCGTGCCGCCGGGGTGGAGCGGGTCCGATTGATGACCGTTCCGGGCGGCGTGCAATGACGCTTGGCGGCAGGCACTGGCTGGCGGCTGGGGGCGTGGCGCTCGGGCTCCACATTATGGCTGCTGCGTGGATCGTCCAGAATGACCCGTCACCCGCAGTGGCCGCCGGTGGCGGCGGCAGCCTGCAGGTCATGCTGTCGCCGAGCGCCGGCCCGTCCGCGGCTGAGGCCCCGACCGGGCCGCGGCAGGACGCGGTGAAGGCGGTGTCCGCGCCGACGGTCGAACCGTCTCCGACGACGGTAGAACCTGTGACGCCGCCGGTACCGCAGGTGGTGGAACCCCCGAAGCCGGAAACGGTCGCCGAGACGGTGCCGGCCGCCCAGCCACCGGAGCCGATCAAGCCGGAAGCCAATGATCCGGTGACGCCGGCGGTGGTGAAAACGCCTGCACCGGTGGTTCAGCCCGTGCCGGTGCCGGCGGCCGAAATGGTGGAAGCGCGCGATGCCGTCGTACCGCCGACACCGCTACCCAGGCCCGAAGCGCCCAAGCGGACCGCTGCCAAGCCGGCACCGCCACGGCCGATGACCGAGCAGCCCAGCCAAGTGGCCGAAGCGCCAGCCGCCGCCGCTGTCTCGGCCGCATCAGACACCCAATCGCACAACGGCGGCGGTGTCGCTGGTGGTCAGCCGGCGCGCAGCGCCGACCACGGGACTCCGTCGCCAACGGCCGCCACCGCCGGCGGGGCTGCCGACTACATGAGCCAGCTGCGCGATTGGCTGGAACGCCACAAGGAGTACCCGCACCGGGCCCGCCAGCGACGGATCGAAGGCACGGCACTGCTGGTGTTCGTGATGGACCGCAGCGGCAGGGTGCTGTCGCATCATATCGAGCGCAGCGCCGGCGACCGGTCGCTGGACCACGCGGTCGAACGGATGATCCAGCGGGCGCAGCCGTTGCCTGGTGTCCCGGCGTCGTTCCAGCAGGCCAGACTGGAGATCCGGGTGCCGGTCCAGTTCATGCTGCGGTAGGGACGCCGCCGCTTGCTGGAGTGCAGGCCCGTTTGTAGTCTCCCCGCGGCGCGCGATCGCGCCTGGGGAACGCCGACATGCATCCGCCGCGGACCATCGCGATCATCGGAACGCTGGACACCAAGGCCCAGGAACTTGGTTTCCTGAGATCCGTGGTCGAGGCGCGCGGCCATCGCGCGCTGATGGTCGACCTGTCGGTGCGCGGGGAGCACGGCGGGGCCGACATCTCCCGCCAGGAGGTGGCGGCACGGGCCGGCGGCGGGGTCGATGAACTGATTGCCGCCGGGGATCGTGGAGCGGCCCTCGACCGGGTGTCGTCCGGTGCTGTGGCCCTGGTCAAGGACTTGCTGGCCCAGGGCCGCATCGACGGTGCGGTGGCGATCGGCGGCGGCTCGGGGTCGGCGGTCACCAGCGCGCCGCTGCGCGCGCTGCCCTTCGGGTTTCCAAAGGTGCTCGTGTCGACCAAGGGCGCAGGAGACGTCTCTGCATTCGTCGGCACCCGCGACATCGCCGTGCTGTTCTCGGTCACCGATGTGATGGGATTGAACCCGATACTGCGCCGGGTGCTGCGCAACGCCGCCAACGCGGTGTGTGGCATGGTCGAGGGCGGCGCTGATGAGGTGCGACAGGCGGACGGCGCGGTAGTCGCGATCACCGCGTTCGGCGTGACCACTCCGGCGGCAGAGCGCTGTCGGCGTCTGCTGCTCGAATCGGGCTGCCAGGTCATGGTGTTCCACGCCAGCGGCACCGGCGGGCGGGCTATGGAAGAATTGATTGAGGCGGGTGAGATCGACGCCGTTCTTGACCTGACGACGACCGAATTGGCCGACGAGTTGTGCGGCGGCGCTCTGAGCGCCGGGCCGGCGCGGCTGGAGGCCGCGGGGCGGCGGGGCATTCCGCAGGTCGTGGTTCCGGGTGCGCTCGACATGGTGAATTTCGGACCGGTCGCCACGATACCCCCGGCGCTGCGCGACCGCCGGCTGCACCGACACAACGCCGGAACCACGCTGATGCGTACCACCCGCGACGAGAACGCCGAGCTCGGCCGCATCGTGGCGGGCAAGTTGGCAGGCGCTACCGGGCCGACGGAACTGGTCCTGCCGCTCGGCGGGATCTCGGAGTACGGCCGGCCGGACGGTCCGTTCCACGATCCCGAGGCCGATCGCGCCTTCTTTGAGTCGGTGAGCGCTGCCTATGACGGCCCGATCGTCCGGTCACCCGACCACATCAACGACCCGCCGTTCGCCGAGCTGGTGGTGGCGCGGCTCCTGACGTTGATGGCATCCATTCGACCGGCGGCGGTCGCCGGCTGATCTCATCCAGACCCAGGCGAGGAAACCCAATGGCCCGCAGATACCACCGGGACGACGTTTGCGCCCGTGTCGCTGAGGTGATTGCTGCCGGCGATCCCATCGTCACGGCCGGCGCCGGTACCGGTCTTTCGGCCAAGTGCGCCGAGATCGGCGGTGCCGACCTGATCGTGGTCTACAACTCCGGCTGGTTCCGCATGAACGGCCATGCGTCGATCGCGGGGTACCTGCCCTTCGGCAACGCCAACGACATCGTCCTGGAGATGGGACGCCGCCAGATCCTGCCGGCGGTCGACGCGATCCCGGTGATCGCCGGCATCTGCGCCACCGACCCGACCCGCGACATCGACCAACTGCTGGAAGAGGTGCGCGCCGTCGGCTACGCCGGGGTCATCAATTTCCCGACCGTCGGGCGCATCGACGGGGTGTTCCGCCGAGATCTCGAGTCGGTGGGGCTGGGCTTTGCCAAGGAAGCCGAGATGATCACCCGGGCGCGGGCGGCGGGCCTCTACACACTGTCGTACGTATTCTCGCCCGATGATGCCCGGATGATGGCCAAGGCTGGCGTCGACATGCTGGTGCCGCATGTCGGCCTGACCGCCGGCGGGACCATCGGTTCCACCAATGCTCTCGGCCTCGATGATGCAGCCGACAAGGTCCAAGCGATGATCGAGGCGGCCTGCGAGATCAATCCGGAGATCGTGACCCTGGCGCATGGCGGGCCGATCGCTACGCCCCAGGACGTCGACTACGTGCTGGGGCGCACGGACGCCCACGGCTTCGTGGGCGCGTCCAGCATGGAGCGGCTGCCGGTCGAGAAGGCGATCATCGACGTGACCCGGCAGTTCAAGGCGGCCAAGCCGCGCAAGGCACGCTGATCGGAGCGCCTCAGCGGCGCGGCATGGTCGGTTCCGGCGCCGAGCGGGCCTGGGCAGCCAGGCGCACCGGGGCATTGGCGGCGCCGAAGCCCTGATAGGCCTTGCGCTGGACGATCTCGAAGAAGAACCGGTCGGCAAACGTGCGGGTGTAGATCTGGAAGTACTCGCCGTCGCCGTCCCGGTCGTACAGCACGTCGTGGTCGCGCAGGTCGGCAACCAGCGACGGGTCGAGCCCGAAGCGCACGTCGACATCGTCGTAGTAATTGTCGGAGATCGGCAGCGGGGCCAACCCGTGGGCTTTCATGCGCCGGACCGTCTCGAAGATGTCGTCGGTCGCGAAGGCGATGTGCTGGGTGCCGGACCCGAAGAACTCCGAACGGAAACGCCCGGACTGGGTCTTGGCGCTCTGCGAGCTGTTGAGGACCAGCCGGACGGCGCCGTCGGCCGCCTGCAGCGCCTGGCTCTGCACCAGTCCCCCCGGATCGGTGATGTCGACCTGCGGGGCCTTCTCCAAATCCAGCAGCGCTGTGTAGGTCAGCAGCGCCGACAGCATTTCCTCGTAGCTCATCGACTGGGCGAGGTGGTCGACGCGGGTAAGGCCGATGCCGTCGGTGGGCGGTTCCGCCGCATCCGACAGGTCGAAATCCACCGACCAGATGTCGCCGAGCGGACCCTGCGGCTCGACGAAATAGATCAGGCTGCCGCCGACCCCGCGGATTGCCGGGATCTTCAACTCGCCGGGGCCGACCGCCTCGGCGAACGACGGCACCAACAGGTGGTCCGCCCTTTCCATGGCGCCGGCCACGTCCGATACCTTGAGCGCCATGGCGCAGACTGAGGGACCATGGACGATGTAGGACGAATGGGCGAAGCCCTCCTTGTCGGTGTTGACGACCAGATTGACGTCGCCCTGTCGCCAGAGTTCGACTGCCTTTGAGCGATGCTTGCCAGCCCGGTGGAAGCCCAGTCCGGCGAGCAGCGCCGTCAATTCCTCCGCAGTGTCCTCGTCCACGGCGAACTCGATGAACTCTACACCCAGACCCGCGGGTCGGGCCGGCATGGCCGGCTTGCGGCGCTTTGGGTTCGTGGTTGACCGGGCGACCTGGTCGATCAGGTGGAGCAGGCCGCGCTTGCCGTCGGTCGCGACCTGGCGGGCCGAGCCGGCCCGAAACTGGTCGTTGAAGATCTCCAGCGACAGCATGCCGTCGTAACCGGTGGCGTCGAGCGCCTGCATGAACCCGACCAGCGGCAGGTCGCCCTGGCCCGGCATGCAGCGGAAGTGTCGGCTGAGCTGCAGCAGGTCCATGTCGACCTTCGGTGCGTCGGCGATCTGGACCAGCACGATGCGGTCGCCGGGAATCGAGCGGATGCTGTCCACCGGCACGCCACGAGCGATGGTGTGGTAGCTGTCGAGGATCAGGCCGATGTTCGGATGATCGGCCCGGCGCACCACCTCCCAGGCGTCGCGGTGGTCGCTGATGTGGCGACCCCAGGCCAGTGCCTCGAAACCCACGGTCAGGCCGCGTTTCTTGGCCCGCTCGCCAAGCTCCCGGAAATCGTCGGCCGCCCGGTCAATACCGCCCAGCGAGCCTGGCGACACGTTGCTGCACACCAGCATCAGCTTGGTGCCGAGTTCCTCCATGATGTCGAACTTGCGTTCAGCGCGGGCGAAGGTCCGTGTTCGCTCGGCGTCCGGCATCCCTTCGAAGTCGCGGAACGGCTGGAAGGCGACGCAGATCAGGCCGAGATCGGCGATCATCCGGCCAACGTCGCGCGGCCCGCCGTCGAAGGTCAGGAAGTCGTTCTCGAAGATCTCGACGCCGTCGAACCCGGCCGCCGCGATCGCGGTCAGCTTCTCCTCCAGATCGCCGCTCAGCGATACCGTCGCGATCGAGGTCTTCATGGCTTCCTACCTCCGTGCGGTTTCGCGCCATCGGCCGAGACGGGTCCGTGCCGTGGCCCAGGCCGGTGTCTGGCTCGCCAGCAACAGTATCACCGACAGCGTCAGGACCAGCGTCAGCGGATTGGCGACCATTTCCCAAGCGAACATGACCGGGTCATCCCGCACCGACAGCATGGCGCGCCGGTACGACACATCCATCAACGGTCCCAGGATCACCCCGAGGATGACGGGGCCAACCTGGTAGCCGTACATCTTCATGAAGTAGCCGAGCACGCCGAACGCCAGCATCCAGTAGATGTCGATCACGCTGTTCTGGATCGCGTAGGTGCCGACCACCGACAGCACGATGATCAGTGGGATCAGGATCGACCGCGGGCACTCGACCATCTTGGCGAACACCCGGATGCCGGTCAGTCCGAAGATCAGGGTGAATATGTTGGCGAGCGTCAGGTTGCCGACCGTGAACCAGAACAGGTGCGGCGTCTCGATCATCAGCATCGGCCCAGGCTTCAGACCGTGGATGAACAGCGCGCCGATGATCACGGCGGTCACCGCGTCGCCGGGCAGACCGAGGGTGAGCATCGGGATATAGGCGCCGCCGATCGCCGCGTTGTTGGCGGTTTCCGGGGCGACCAGGCCCTCATAGGCGCCCTGGCCGAACGGACGCGACGGCTTCTTCACGCTGCGCTTGGCGTGGTCGTAGGCCATCAGGGCCGCGATGTCGCCGCCGGTACCGGGCAGGGCGCCCACCACGACGCCGATGACCGACGATCGGATCGACAAGGGGATGTACTTCTTGACGACGTCCCAGCCGGGAACGATCCGGTCGACCTTCTGGCGTACCGGCGTGGCGTGCAGGTGGTGGAGTTGGACCAGCGCCTCGGCGACCCCGAAGAAGCCGATCATGGCGGCGACGTAGGGAATGCCGCCGAGCAGCGACACCTGGCCGAAGGTAAATCGTCCCTCGGCGGTCATCGGATCGAGGCCGACCATGCCGATCAGCACGCCCAGCGCACCGGCGAACACGCCCTTGGCCAGGGATTCGCCGGACAGGGCGCCGACCAGCAGGATGCCGATGATCGCCAGCAGCAGGTAGTCGCGCGGCGCAAACATCAGCGCGAATTCCGAGATTGCAGGAGCTGCGAGGGCCAGGGCAATCACGCCTGTGATCCCGCCGATCACCGACATCACTGTGCTCACCCCGATGGCACGGCCGGCCTCGCCGCGTTGGGCCAGGGGGAAGCCGTCGATCGCGGTGGCGATGGCGCTCGGTGCGCCGGGGATGTTCAGCAGGATTGCCGTGCGCGATCCGCCGTAGACGCCGCCGCAGAATACTCCGCCCATCAGGGCAAGCGCGTCGTTGACGTCCCAGGCGAAGGTGAACGAGATCAGGATCGACACGGCCATGGTGACCGACAGGCCGGGGATCGCGCCGATATAGACCCCGGCCAGCGTTCCGGCGGCGGTCAGGGCCAGCAGGGACGGGTCGAGCCAGCTCATCAGGAAGTACGAAAGGGTGGAACCTTCCATCACAGCCACTCGGCTTCCGGCAGCACGACCTGGAACACCAGTCGGAAGACCGCATAGATCGCCGCCAGGGCGCCCGCGCTGATGACCGCCGCGCGCACCGGGCGTCCGCCCTGCAGGATCAGGATGCTGGCGAACAGAAATCCGCCTGCAGCGACGACGAACCCGGCCGGTTCCATCATCAGCATCAGCGCCACGATCAGCGCCACCATGATCAGCAGCACCGGCGGCGTGACACGCCTGTAGAACGCCATCGGTCCGGAGCCGGACGGTGTAGGCAGCTTCCGTTCCTGGAGGAGAGTCACCACCAGTGATCCCACCATGACCAGGGCGGCCAGCATCGGGAATACGCCGGGTGAGCTGACCGAGGAGAATCCGGAAATCCGGTAGGCTTGGTAGAGAACGAACAGGCTGAACGCCAACAGCACCAGCGAGAACGCCCGCTCGCCGGGGAGCCTTGGACGTGCTTCGGTCATCGGACCTCCTCCGTCGCGAAGAGAAAGGGCGGCTCCGGAGCCGGAGCCGCCCATCCTGACGTTACGGCTTGGGAATGCCGAATTTTTCCGGGGAAGCCTTCGTGGCCTCGGCCGCGTGCAGCACCCAGGTCGTGGTCGACTGCCACTTCTTCAGGAACGCGTCGGCCTCGTCGCCGGCAATGTTCATCATGATGTTGCCGCGGCCTTCCATCAGCTCGACGAACTTCGGCGTGGCGGCACCCTGTTTGAACGCCTCGACGAGCTTCGCCTTGGCGGCGTCGGGTACGTCGCGGCTGACGAACACGCCGTAGAACGGACCCCACGGCAGGTACTTACCAAAGCCGGGGAAGTCGGCGGTGATCGGCGGCACGCCCGGCAGGGCCGCGATCTCGGTGTTGTTCACCACCGCGAGTACGCGGACCCGCCCGGCCTTGATGTGCTCGGACGCGGCGCTCAGGCCGGCCGGCATGAAGTCGACGTGGCCGCCGAGCAGGGCGGTGATGCCCGGACCTTCGCCGTCGAACGGCACCGAGGTCACCTTGAAATCGGTTACCGTCTTGACCAGCGCGCCGACCACGTGCGGCAGGCCGCCCGGCCCGGTCGAGCCCATCTTGATCTCGCCCGGCCGCTTCTGGGCGTCGGCGACCAGATCCTTCATCGACTTCCAGGGCGTGTCGTTGTTGGCGACGATCACGGCGATGCCACGCGCCAGGACGTTGACCGGGTAGAAGTCGGCGTAGTCGGTCTGGGCGATCTCCAGAACCTTGTGGAGTTGCGGATTCTCCGCCCCGTACAGCAGTGTGTAGCCGTCAGCCGGCCGGCCGGCCACGAAGGCGGTGGAGATGGCGCCGGAGCCGCCGGACTTGTTGACCAGCACGATCTGCTGGCCCAGCAGCGGTTCGACCACCGGGGTGATGGCGCGCGCGACCGTGTCGGTGGCGCCGCCGGCGCCCCACATGATGACGCCCTGAAGATCCTTGGTCGGATAATCGGCGGCGTGCACGGCGGCGCCGGCCGAGATCATGGCCAGGGCGGCAGCCGCCCCCAGCAGAGTCGATTTCATTGGTGTTCCTCCCGCAGCGTGTTGTCCGGGTCGACTGTCGACCCGGTTTGCGACCGATCACGTCACGGGACGGTGCCACTCGCATCGGAGCAAGAGGAGTCCCGTTTTGGCGTGTCGGCTTGACCGCGAGCATCCACGACTTGGAAAGCTAACGTCAAATACGAATAAATACCGTGACATAACGTCAGGTTAATTCAATCGGCCGCTTCGGCTGACGTCGCGGCCTGCATTTCGGCGCGCAGCAGGGACACGAAGTTCTCGGCGTAGGTCGACAGCGGGCCGTCGTTGCGGTGCGCCGCGTAGGTTTGGAAGCCGGTGTCTTCCTCAATCTCAAGGCAGCGAATGCCGGGCATCTGGTTGTGGGCGACCGTGAACTGGTCGATCACAGCGATTCCAAGACCGGCTGCAACCAGGCTGCATACCGTCGAGCCGAACCGGGCGCGGATCGTGGTGTCGTAGGGCAGGCCCCGGCGGTCGAAGATCCGCGCCATGATCGAGCCGTAGGGATCGTTCGGATCGATGCCGACCAGCGGGTAGCGCACGATCTGCGCGGCCGAGACCGCTTCCTGTCCCGCAAGCTCATGCCCGTGTGGAACGATGCAGAGCAGGCGGCCGTGGACCAGCGGCTCGAAGGTGACGATCGGATGATCGAAGCGGTAGCTCATGGCCACCACCTCGCCCTTGCCGAGCAGCAGGTAGTCCACCGCGTCCTCGACCTTCAGGATGTTGATGTCGATCCGCAGTTGTGGGTACTGCCTCCGCAATCGTTCGATCGCGCGGGGCACCATCACGTTGGCGATGCTGGGGACTGAGCCGAGGCTGAGTTCCTTGGTTTCGCCACGCTTCATGCGGTCGATCGCCGCCTGCAGGTCCTCGACCTTCTTGTAGACCGTGTCGATCAGGTCGAAGACGTCGCGGGCTTCCGGGGTTGGGTCGTAGCGGCCGTGGCGGCGGATGAACAACCGGAACCCCAGGGTGTCCTCGGTATACCTCATCAGCCGGCTGATGCCCGGCGCTGAAACGTTCAGCAGGCGGGCCGCCCCGACAATGGTGCCGGTCACCATGACTGCACGGATCACCTCGATCTGCCGAAGGGTGATCATGGGGTTCCGCGCACCCGGACCCGGGCCTGGGCCGACAGACCCTCGGCGTCGATAACCGTCAGGGTGGCGAATCCCGGGCCGTCAGGCTGCCAGGCTGCGTCTCGGCGGTGCGGGGACGCCGGGATCGGCCGGCCGTCGATCAGCCAGACCAGCGGACGCTTCCCGCCTTTCGCCCGCAACGCGATCGGCCGTTCGCCCGGCCGCTCGATCTCACTGCCGTCGCGCGGATAGGCGATTGTGACGGGCGTGCCGCCGGGGAGGCGGTCACGCGGCGGGAAGTAGGCCAGCGCCGGCGGCAATGGCCGAAGCGATGGCGGTGTGTCGGATCCGGCCGGCATCGGTGCGGTCAGCCTCGTCGAGCCAGGCAGAATGTCGAATACCTCGAACAGCAACGGTGCGGCCGACCGGGCGCCGTAGTGGCCGGGTCGCGGCGTGCCGTCCGGACGTCCGACCCAGACCCCGACCACCCGGTTGCCGGCCACGCCGATCGCCCAGGCATCCCGGAACCCGTAGGACGTGCCGGTCTTCCAGGCTATCGGGCCACCGCGCCGGCGGGTTGCATGGACCGGGTGCGGTGCCTCCTCCAGAATGCGCGCCACTACCCACGATGCCCCGGCCGATAGCAGCGGGCGGGAGTCTGTGCGATTGACCTGGTCGGCACTAATGACCAACGGCCGGACCCGACCGTCGCCGGACAGGCCGGTGTACAGGCTGACCAGATCCTCCAGAGTGGTTCCGACGCCACCCAGGATGACGGCAAGGCCGGGATGATCGGTCGCGTGTGGCAGTTCCAGCCGGGCGTCGGTTGCGCGCAGCCGATTCACGAAGCGAGCGGGTCCATAGCGGTCGAGAATTGCCACTGCCGGCACATTGAGTGACTGGCGCAGTGCGTCGGCGGCTGGAAGTTCGCCGATGTGCACCGGCGCGAAATTGGCGGGGGCGTAGCCGGAAATCCGCTGCGGCGCATCGGTGACGATGCTGCGCGGGTCGAGGAACCCATCGTCGAAGGCGAGGCCGTACAGGAACGGCTTCAGGGTCGAGCCGGGCGAGCGCATGGCCCGGGTCATGTCGATCTGTCCGGCGCGTCGGGCGTTGAAGAAGTCGGGCGAGCCGAGATGGGCAAGCACGGCCCCGTTCGTCGCGTCGGCAACCACCACCGCGATCCCGGCGTCCGGCTCCAGCGTCTCGGCCCAGTGGGCGGCCATGCCCTCGATCCGGCGCTGTAGGTCACCGTCGACTGGGGTGGCAACGCTGGCGGTTCCGGATGCCGCCGCCAGGGCGATGCGCCGGGTCAGGTGCGGCGCGTGCATCGGCATCGGGCGGCGGATGGTCGGGATCGGATCGACCGATGCCTCGGCGGCGTGGCTGGCGGTGATCGCGCCGGCGTCGGCGGCGCGCAGCAGGATTCGGTTGCGGGCGGCGCGCGCAGCTTGCGGATGGCGGTCCGGGCGCAGCCGCTCGGGCGCCTGGGGGATTGCGACCAGCAGTGCCGCCTCGGCCGGGGTCAGGGCAACCGGCTCCTTGCCGAGATAGGCGAGGGACGCGGCGCGCACTCCCTCCAGGTTGCCGCCGAACGGCGCAAGCGTGAGGTAGAGCGCCAGGATCTCACGCTTGCCGAGGCGGCGCTCCAGGATCAATGCCCTCGCTGCCTCGACAGCCTTTGCGCCGAGGGTGCGCGGCCGCGGGTCGAGCAGCCGGACGGTCTGCATGGTCAGGGTGGACGCACCGGAAACCACCCGTCCGGCGCCGATCATCTGTCCGACGGCACGGACGACGGCCAGCGGATCGACACCGATGTGGGCGTTGAACCGCTGGTCCTCGATTGCGATCAGCATCGCTTGGTAGCCGGGGTCGATCCGATCGAGATCGGCCGGCAGGCGCCACGACTCGTCGGCCGACAGGAAGACCCGGAGTGCCCGGCCGTCACGGTCGGTGACGGTCAGCGACGGATCGATCGCCCGCTCCAGTGGCCGAACCAGCCAGCCCCCGGCCGCCGGCACCGCCGCTATCCCAGCGATGACGGTGAGCACGGTTGCGAGCAGGCAGGCCCGGCGTGGGGTCATATCGCGACCGCTACCTCGGTGCCGACGGCGCGATGGTCAGGCTTCCGACCTTCCCGCGGGCAAACCGGTAGGGCTGGTACATGTCCTCCACATACGCGGGCGGTTGCACGAAGGTGCCACGGGTCACCGCCCGCACGATGTAGGCGGCGGTGAAACTGTTGCGCTCGGCGTCCAGGTCGTATGCGGCGATGAACCGGTCATCGCGCATCTCGACATGCCGGGCGACGGTCAGTTGCGGCAGCCAGGCGAAGTCGCTGACGTCGCCGCCGTTGCGCAGCCGGGTGTTCTCGATCTCCAACCCGGCCGGCAACAGGTCGACGACCAGGCCCTGGTGCGGCTCGGCGGAATCGTTGGTGCCGGTGACGATCACCACGTAGCGCTGCCCTTGAACCAGCGTCGCACCCTCAAGTACGGCGGCACCATCCAGCGAGCGGATCGTGCGTTCGACGGTCAGGCCTTGGGATTCTGCGGGCAGCGGGTCGGTTGGAACGCCCGATGTTGAGATCTCGATCCGCAGACTCTGCCCGCCGCGATTGGCGATCGGGTAGCCGATATTGAGCTCCTCGGGCGTCGGGAAGACGGCGATCGGGCGGGTCTGCGGGCCGATCAGCTTGCCGTCGATCTCGGCGGTGGCGGCCTGCTGGCGGGCGATCATCGCCTTGGCGGCCAGCACCATCCAGCTCATTTCCTGGGTGCTGAGCCAGCGCCGTCGCGCTGCCATGTCGGCCACCTGATCGGCCAGCGTGCCGATGGCCGCGGGGTCGCTGCCGGTGTCGGCCATCACGGTCAGCCGCAGCGCGGCGTCTCGGAGCCGGGTGCCGTAGTCGTGGCGCCACCAGCCGCGCGGCGGGACTTCAGTTTCGGCGAGCAGAAGCTTGGCCCGCTCGGCTTCGCCCAAAAGGGTGAGCGTCGCCGCCAGATGACCTCGGGCGCCGTAGGGCAGGCGGTTCGCCCGATTGTCGGCCAGGTAGCGCGCGGCACCCGCCACATCGGTCCGCCCGGCCTTGGCCAGCACGTACAGCGCGTAGGGACGCGCGACCGAGGCTGCGTTCCACTCGGGATCGTCGACGATCCGGGTCTTCAGCCAGTCGAGGCCGAGGCTGTAGGCCCCGTTGGGCATGGTGTAGCCGGCGGTCCGCGCCCGGGTCAGGAAGTCGAGGGCATAGGCGGACAGCCACGGCTCCGCCTCGCCATAGGCGTCCCACAGCGCGAACGCACCGTCGGAGCGCTGCATGTCCAGGACCCGCCAGATCGCCTTCTGCACGCGCTCGCGCAGCGCCTTGGTGTCCTCGTCCAGTCCGGCATAGGCGGCGAGATCGTCGACGTACAGCAGTGGCATGGCAGTGCTGACCGACTGTTCCAGGCAGCCGTACGGGTAGCGGTACAGCCGGTCGATCAGGTGCGGCAGATCGAAGGTCGGCGCCGTACCCAGAGTGACGCCGGTGCGCACCGTTTCGGATCGGAAGTTGGCGGACACCGACGGGTCGAGCCGCAGGATGCTGCCCGGGGCCAGCCAGACGGTGCGGCGCTCGGTCTGCACGGCTTGCGCCGGGCGGACGGTGAGCGCGAAGCGTCGCTCGATCACAAGGTCGCCGGGACCATTGAGCGACAGCATGACCCGGGTGACGCCGGTGCCGGTGGCCTCCAGCCGTACCGACCGTTCGGCCTTGCCGCCGGTTGCCAGGGTGACGGTCTGGTCGCCGCCGTCACGGATCGCCGCAGCCCCGTCGGCCTTGACGCTAATCCGGTAATCGCCGGTCGCGCCGGTCAGGTTGTGCAGTTCCAATGTGAGCTCGGCGCTGTCACCGGGTGCCAGGAACCGCGGACGCGACAGCTCCGCCACCACCGGCGGCCGGACCGGCAGGGGTGCCTCGGCATGCCCGACCTTGTCGTCGGAGAACGCCACGGCCATCAGCCGCAGCTCGCCGTTGAAGTCAGGGATGTCGAGCGGGATGTCGACCCGTCCGTCCGGGCCGACTGTTACCAGGCCGGAGAACAACGCCATGGTCTCGTAGCTGTCCTCGGCCAGCCCCGCGTTGTTGCGTCCCATCGCGTCGCCGCCGGAACGCACGGCACCCATGCGATCGTAACCACCGTCGATCAGCCGGCCATACAGGTCGCGCAGGTCGATCGGCAGGGCGCGCTTGCCGAAAAAATGGGCTTCCGGATTCGGGGTTTCGAAACCGGTGAGGGCCAGCACGCCGCGGTCGACCGCCGCCAGGGTGACCCAGGCCCGTTCGCCGGCGGCGAGGCCGGATACCGTTACCGGGACGGACAGCCGCCGCTCGGGCCGGACCTCGTCGGGAGCCAGGATCGCCACGTCCAGGGTCCGCGCGCTGCGGTCGAATTCCAGCCAGGCGAGGCCGATCGCGCGGCCCGGGGATGGCGGGGCGTCGGTCGCCGCGCCGCCCGGGCGGCCCGGCCGCAGCAGGGTCACGGCGACATAGGCACCGGCGGCACCCCAGCTGTCGTCGGCGGTAAGGCTGAACTCGACGCCGCCGGCCGGCACGGTAATGCGCCGGGTCTCCAGCACGCCGCGGCCGAGCACCGTGACCAGCGCCTCGCCGGCGTAGGGCGGATCAATGAACACCTTCGCCGTGTCGCCGGGGCGGTAGCGGGCCTGGTCGAGGGTGACCTTGACCTTGTCGGGCGCGGTGCCGGCGACCGGCCCGGCGCGCCAGCCGGCCTGGAACCGCACGCTGGAGGCGACGCCGGTGGCGGCGTCGTAGACCTCCAGCCGGTACCAGCCCCATTGCACCGGCAGCGACAGTGCTGACGGTCGGTCGGCGCCGGTCTGCAGGGTGCCGGTGTCGACCCGTCGGTTCTGCACCGATGTCTCGACTTCCCAGTTGCCGTTGGTGCGCACCCAATCGTAGTGCCAGATCTCGCGGATCAGTTCCCAGCCGAGTGCTTGGCCGGCAATCGGCTGGCCGTCGGGATCGAGGGCGATGATCTGGAACGGCGCGGTGCCGTCTTCGGCGACGGTGTCGTCGGCGAAGCCCGGGCGCACACCGATCGACAGAGGCTGGCTGCGGATCTTCAGGTCGAGCGAGCGCGTCACCCCGCGGCCGCCCGGCTCCAGCAATGTCGAATTGATCCGGGCCAGCAGCGGCAGGGTGGTATCGACGATCTCCGGCAGGGTGGCGTCGACGCTGGCGTTGCCGTCGCCGTCGGTGCGGACCTCCGCCAGTTCGGCGCGGGTTGCCGACCACTCCTCGGTGGCGAGCCCGAAGCGGTAGTCGGCCCAGTCGGGGAACGGCTCGGGGTCGACCGTAACCACTAGGTCGGACGTCACGCGCAGGTCAGCCGCCGGCGCGCCGAACAGGAAGCGGCCGCGCAATGCCACCGGAACCGTCTCGTCGGGCGCGATGGTGGCAGTCTCGGATGTCAGTTCCAGATCCAGGCGTTCCGGCACGAAATCCTCGACCGAGAACGGCATCTCGGCGACTGGTGCCGCCTTCGGGTCGGTGTACAGCAGGGCGGTCCACTGGCCGGTTGGCGCCGATTTCGGCAGTTCCAGGTCGGTGGCATAGGCGCCGCCGTCGCGTACCGGCAGGACCAGCCGGCGGAAGTCCTGGCCGTCAGGGCGGACCACCGCCAGGGTAACCGGGATGCCGGCGACCGTGCGCGCTTCGGCCGAGCGCAGCAGCGCCGCCATGTGCAGGGTCTCACCCGGCCGGTAGATGTCGCGGTCGGCCCACAGGAAGCCGTCCAGCGGCCCCGGCGGGGTGCGGCCGGAGACCCCACGGTCCGACAGGTCGAAGGCCGGGCCGGTCAGCTTCAGAACCGTGAAGTCCCGGTTCGGCCCGTAGGCCAGCAGCGCGGTCGCCTCGTTGCCGCCACGGCCGCGCAGCAGGCCGCCGGCGAACTCGACCCGGCCGTCGCCGTCGGTGTGGCCGCGCGCCAGCACCTTGTTGTTGCGGGCCAGCAGCACCGTCTCGACCCCGCCTACCGGGGTGGCGGTGTCGAGCGCGTTGACGAAGGCGGTCAGCCCGTCCTCGCCGGTGAAGGTGGTCAGGCCGAGGTTGGAGACCACAAGCCACTGGGTCGCGAGTGTGGTCCAGTCTTCCGACTGCTGGTCGGCGGCGTCGGCGATGGCTACGTGCACGCCCGGCACCGAGCGGTCGATCACCTGCTCGATCGGGATGCCGGTTCGGACCCGCGTGTTGCGCGGGCCGCGCGTGTCGACCGTGCCGCGCCAGACCTCCTCGCCGTCGAACTGGGCGATCTGCTCGGCCGACCAGCCGTTCAGGGATCGCGCGAAATCCCCTTCCGCCAGTTCTTCGATCAGGTTGCGGTCGACGATCCGCAGCACCCGCAGTCGCACCTTGTCGACATTGACGGTGGTCAGCGGTAGCGCGGTTTCGCCGGCCTGGGCCAGCACGTAGCCGCCGCCGGCGAAACCGACCGACGACGGGGCATCGGGCAGGTTGAGGGTGATGGTGCGCGCCGCTTCGGTGCGGCTGCCGTCTGCCGACGGAACCCCGGAGCGCAGGGTGACCGAGTAGGCGGAGCCCCAGCGCAGCCCGCCCAGGCACAGCGCGCCGTCCTGGACCCGCACGTCGATGTCGGCCTTCGGCGCGACCGCGACATAGTCCTCGGGGAAGCTGCCGGCCGGAAACGCCACCGGCTCGGAGAAATCCAGGCAGACCGAGGGCGTGCTGCCGTCCAGCAGGTAGCGCTCCTTGGCGAAGCTCATGCCGTCCGCCGCCGCTCCTCCCGGTCCTGCCAGGACGGTCGCGGCGAGCAGCAGCGACGCCAGTGCAATCGAACGGGCGCGGGCGAGCGGGGTCATGGCAGCCTCCGGCGGGTCGGGATGCGCGCTGCCGGCCCCATCCATCGGCCGGCAGCGCGCATCATCCACGGCATTCGTGGCGAAAGCATGCCCGGTTTATGGAGCGGGAGGAAAGGGCCGCTACTCCGGCAGCGTCACCGGGCCGATGCTGGGGTACAGGTCGCCGGGGCCGGGGTTCTCCGGCAGCGTGCGGCCGCCGAAATGGGTCATCACGCCCCACACCGCGTTGAGCGCGGTCTGCACCGCACCCTCGACCCAGGCCGGAGTCCAGGAGACATTGTCGCCGGCCAGAAACAGCCCGCGCTCGGCCGGCGGCAGGTCGGCCTGCATGAAGTGGCCGTACATGCGGTGATTGTAGCGGTAGTGGCCGGGCAGGGCGCCCTTGAAGGCGCCGAGGAAGTTTGGATCGGCCTCCCACGACACGGTGATCGGGTCGCCGATGATGTGCTCGCGCAGCTTCACGTCCGGATAGATCTTGGCCAGCGCGCCAAGCGCCAGGTCGACCCGCTTCTCCACCGGCAGCGGCAGCATCTTCAGCGCGTCGCTCATCCACGAATAGGTCAGGCAGATCACCCCCGGCTTGCCGGGGCCGTTGTCGAACAGGTAGGTGCCGCGGGTCAGCCGGTCGGTCAGGGTCATGCTCATGCGGTCGCGGCCGGTCGCCGGGTCCACGTCCTTCCAGAACGGCCGGTCGACCATTACGAAGGTCTTCGACGACTGCATGTAACGGGTGCGGTCGAGCGCCATCCACAGGCGGTGCGAGAACAGCGGCTCGTCGACCTCGATGGCGGTGGTCAGCAGCCAGGACTGGCAGGTCGCCACCACCGCGTCGAACGCCTGGGTGCGGCCCCAGCGGTCGGTCACCGCGAGCGCGCCGCCGGCGTGCCGGGCGATCCGGGTCACTCCCGGCCGCGGCGCGCCGGCGTGCAGCGACGCCAGCGTGGTGCCGCGCGGCCAGTGCACCATGCGATCCGGCGCGCGCCGCCACAGCCCCTGCGGCACCTGCTCGACCCCGCCGACGATCAGCCGCTGGCTGTCGTCGCATCCGGTCAGCACGACCCGAAGGATCTCCAGCATCGAGTTCGGGAAGTCGCTGTCCCAGCCGCCGGTGCCGAAGCCGACCTGGCCGAACACCTCGCGGTGCCGGAACGGCAGGGCGCGGAACGCCGAGGACGAGGCGACGAAATCGTAGAAGGTCCGCTCGTCCCACAGCGGCACCAGGGCGTTCCAGATCTCCTTCAGGCGCGGCACGTCGCGGGCCTGCAGGGCGGCGCGCAGGTCGCCGAAGCGCGCGCCTTCCTCCAGAGCGGCGTCCCAGGCGCGCGCCACCTCGCGGAACATCGCCGGCAGGTCGTCCAGCGTGCGGGCGTAGTGGGTCTCGCCCTCCAGGTCGATCACCGTGCTGCCGGCAGCCGGGGTCAGCGGGTTCGGGAACGGCTGCGAGTCCAGCCCCAGCCGGTCGGCGTACTGCCAGAACGCGGTGGACGACTCCGGAAAGCGCATGCCGCCCAGTTCGGCGACGATGCCGTCGGCCCCCTCAAACGGCTGCGAGCGCAGGCGGCCGCCGAGTTGACCGGATTCGTACACCACCGGCCGCAGGCCAAGCTTCATCAGCTCGTAGGCCACGATCAGCCCGGAGATCCCGGCCCCGATCACCGCGACCTCGGCGCCGTGCCGATCGGCGGGGATGCGGCCCAGCCCGGCCGGGTGGGCCAGCCAGTCGTCGAACGCGAACGGGAAGTCCGGCCCGAACACCGTGACCGGGCCGGGCGCGCCGTCGCGCGGGTCGGCGGGCACGCTCATGCGGGTCCTCCCAGTGGGCGGTACAGCTCCGGTCGGCGGTCGTGCAGATAGGTGACCCTGCTGCGTGCCGCATCCAGGCGCGCCCGGTCCAACTTGGCGACCAGCAGCGTCTCCTCCGTGGCCCCGGTGCGCGCCAGGTCCGTGCCGTCCGGCGCCACCACGCAGCTCAGCCCGCAATAGGTGAAGCCGGCTTCGCGGCCGACATAGTTGGCGTAGGCAACGAACAGGGTGTTCTCCTCGGCCCGCGCCGGCACCAGCCGGGTCGAGACACTCTCGAACGGCGTCATGTTGGCGGTCGGCACCAGCGCGACCTCGGCCCCGGCCAGCGCCAGACCGCGCGCCACCTCCGGGAACTCGATGTCGTAGCAGATCGCGAAGCCGACCTTGAACCCACCGAACTCCACGACCGGCGAGAGCGCATCACCGGCGCGGAACTGCGCGCGGTCGACCTCGCCGAACAGATGGGTCTTGCGGGTGTTGGCGAGCCGCGCGCCGTCGGCGCCGATCAGTTGGACCGCGTTGTAGACGGCACCGTCGGCGCCGCGCTCGGGATAGCCGTAGAGGACGGCGATGCCGTGGGAGCGGCAGATCGCGGCGATGGCTTCGGCAGCCGGGCCGTCAGCCGGCTCGGCGAGGCGGGCGACGGTGTCGGCGCCGATGGCGTAGCCGGTCAGAAACATCTCAGGGGTGAGCAGGAGTGCCGCGCCGGATGCGGCGGCATCGGCGGCGAACGCGCCAAGCCGGGCGAGGCCGGCGGCGGTGTCGGGCGCACCCGGCGGGCATTGGAGAAGAGCAATCCGCATGGACGCCGTTTTAGCGCGGGCGCGTCAGTGACGGTAGGGGGAGACATTTGCCCGAGCGCCCGTGAGTTGGGGGGGGCTCCGCTCAAGCCTTGACCAGATTCGAACGGAGGGCGCGGCGGCGCGTCTTACTGCAGCGTGTACGAACCCAACTCGCAGAGGTCGAGGCCGTAGTCCTCGAGTCTCTGGCCGTCGGCGAACTCGGTGAGGATGTCGTAGACACAGGTCGAGCGGCCGTCGGCGATCTGGATGCCGAGCTCATTTCCGGACGGCAGGAAGCCGCCGGCGATCAGGTTCTCTTCCCAGGAGCCGGTGCCGGCGTGCGAGACATGGAACGCCACCACGTCGGAGTTGCTGCTGTTGATCAGCGTGAAATCAAGGTCTTCGGCGACTGCGGCGCCGATAGTCGTTACGGCCAGCGCAAGCGCCAGCGCAATAATTCTCGCCATGATGTATCCCCTCGTTGTCTGACATCATCCGGCAAATCGCCAAGGGATGATCAGTCCTCCCACCAAACAAGCCAGGGTAACCCGATCCGGTAGGATCGGAGAATCCATTCGAGCATTGTTCGGAGCTAGGTGGAGCCGAACGACGACTGAGAGTCTGCTGGTGCCGGCAGCAGGATCGCTGCCCGAAACGGTGCGGTGCCGTACCAGCCCATACGGTCGAGATCGGCGGCCGGGACCGGCACGTCGAACTTATCGGTGTCGGTCTCGCCGTCCTCGGGCTCGATCCACGGGTCGTCGACGGCGTAGATGGCGCCGTCCGGGCCGTGGGTGACGCCGTGCACCAGGATCCAGTGCGGGATGGTGCAGCCGTTGAACACGATCTGGTCGATCAACACGATGGCGACGCCGCCACCAACCAGGGTCTCCGTCAGGTCGGCGTGGGTCCAGGCGCGGATCTCGGTGCCAATGCCGCGGGCGCGGGCCTCCTCGCGGAACTCGTCCTGCACGAACACCATCAGGTCGCGCCGGTAGGCGTCGGTCGCCCAGCCCGTCAGGAACGGCCCCTCGGTCGAGGCGACCACCCGGGCCGTCAGGCCGCGCCGGGCGGCGGCGCAGGCGACGCCGAACGGGTCGCAGCCGCCGGGTCCGGATGGGGCATGCACGGTGGTCGCCTCGCGCCACAGCGCCACCTCGGTGCGGCGGTCGACCGGGGCAGCCGGATCGAACCGGCGGTGCGCCAGCATCACCGCCACCGGCCCGCAGGTGAAGCCGGTGGTCTGGCCGAAATACGGCAGGGTCCGGTCGGGCGTGCTGCCGTCCAGCCGCCGCTCCAGCCGCCACACCGGGCGTCCCGGCTGGGCGGCGTGCACCGCCGGGTCGACCGCGCCGAAGCCGGCGGCGGCCAAGGCGGCGACGGCCGGGTCGCCTTCCGGCAACTCGGCTCGCACCACACTGCAGCCGCGTTCGGTGGCAGCCGCGAGGAAGGCGTCGACCGCCGGAGCCTCCGCTGGAGCCGGGCCATCGATCGTCAGGATGCGGGCGAGCCGGGTACCGGGCCGTGCCTCTCCGGAGATGGTCACGCCGTCGACGGTCACCGACAGGCGGTTGGCGCGGGCCTCGGCCGAATGGGTGATGCTGTCCATACCGCGCCCTCAGGCCGTCGTGTCGAGGCCGAGGCCGCGGGTCGGATCGGCGAAGCCGCCTGCGAGGCCACGCAGTTCGATCGCCAGCCCCTCGATCTCCCGGCCGGCCTTGCCCCGCGCGTCGGCGGCTTCCGGGTCGAGCAGGCGCTCGAACCGTTCGGCCTTGGCCACGGTCTTGCGGATCGCGTCCAGCAGGTCGGCTGCCTGCAGCAGCAACTGGCGGGTGCCTTCTCGGCCGCTCCGCGCGTCGTCGCGGCGTTCCCCGATGCGTTCAGCCGCGCGCCCGGCCACCTCGTCGACTGGGACCGGTGCTCCAGGCGCGGCGTCCTCGATGCGATCCGTCGGCAAGGCTGGCTCGGTTGAGCCGGTGTTTGCCGATGCTGCGGCCTCGGCCGAGCCGTTGGCCGCATCGGGAGCCGGAGGCTGCACATCTCCGGAGGCGGCATCCGCTCCGGCGGCGGCCGGCTGTGCCGGTGGTCCGGCCGGTACCGCGAAGGCCGGCACGCCGCGGCGATCCGCCGGAGCCAGCCCGCGTTCCGCCTCGGCCAGCGCGCGGGCCAGTTTAGCGATCTGCCGGGCCAGGTCCTGCAGGGCGTCGGCGCCGCTGCGCAGGTCGCCGACGCCGTTCAGCTTGCGCGCCACCGCGATCAGTCGGTTCAGTTCCTGGCTCAACGCGTCGCGCCGGGCGGTGCGGGACCGGTCAGCGGCCTTCTCGGCGCGCGCCACGGCGGCGGATGCTTCGGGATCGGACTGGGCTTTCGGGTACTTCGCAGGCGACGAGGGGCCGGCAGGACGCGGCGCACCGGCTTCCGGCCTGCGGGCGACTGCACCGGCTGCCAGCGGGCTCGCCGCGGGGATCGACGCGCCGGTAATGCGCATGGGGCCCACCTCCACCCGGCGTTTTGCCGGATGCAACAGCTTGCCGCCGGGGTCGGCCGGGGGCAAGGCCTTCGAATCGCCGTCGCCTCGACCCCGACGATCACGCCATCCGTGGTGCCAGTTCGTCGCGGATGATGTCCGCTAGCGCGTCGCAGGCCGGACGGTGTGAGGCGGCGCTGCGGACCAGCACCACCTCGAGGTTCTCGATCGGCGGCATGCCGTGACGCTGGTCGAGGATTGCGACGCCCGGCGGCACCGAGCAGCGCGCCAGGGCGGCGACCGCCAGGCCAGCCTCGACCATGGCCAGCAGTCCGAGCAGGCTGGGGCTGGAATGGGCTGCCCGATAGACGATCCCGCCGCGCTCCAGCGCCTGCACGGCCCGCACCCGTGCCGGGCTGTGCGGCTCGTACAGCGCTACCGGCAGCGGCGACCGGTTGGTCAACTCGGCGTCCGGCGACGCCACCCAGACCATCGGCTCGACCCGGATCAGGTCGCCGGTCACCCCACGGGTTCGAGACACGAAGGCGAGGTCGATGCTGCCGTCGTCGAGCGCCGGCAACAGGAGGGTGGTCTGCTGGCACACGACCTCGACTTCGACCTTGGGGAACAGCAGGCCGAACCGGCGCAGCGGTCCGGGCAGCAGCGACAGCGCGTAGTCATCGGGGGCAGCGACCACCACCCGGCCGGCGATGTCCGGCCGGCGCACCGCCTCGACCGCCTCGTCGTGCAACCGGATCAGCCGGCGCGCATAGCCCAGCAGGATCTCGGCGTCGGCGGTCGGGCGGATGTTGCGGGTGTCGCGCTCGAACAGCCGGTGGCCCAGCGTTTCCTCCAGTTTGCGGATCTGCATCGACACCGCCGCCGGCGAACGGTGCACCGCCTGCGCCGCCTTGGCGAAGCTCAGGGTGTCGACCGCCGCCACGAAGGTGCGCAGCAGATCGAGATCGAGGCGCGGATCCATTTCATCAGAATTTCAAACTAATAAGATTAGTTCAATTCGTTTGTCTGAATTGATGGCGTGCCGATGATCGCGGGGATTGTTGTCGCGGAGTTCGCCATGCCGACCATGCTTCTTTCACCGACGCGCCGCTCGATCGTTGAACTGGCGGCCGGCAATCTTCTGCTCGGCACGCTCGGGGTGTTCGTCGTCGAGAGCGGGCAGGACGCGGTGTCCATCGTGTTCTACCGCTGCCTGATCGGTGCGCTGGCGCTGGGGTTGTACGGCCGATGGGCCGGGTGGCTGAGCCTGCGCGCGGCCAGCCGGGGAACGCTGCTGCTGGCGCTGCTGACCGGAGTGCTGATGGCCGGGAACTGGGTGCTGTTCACGGCGGCGCTTGGCCGGGTCGGCATCGCGCTCGCCACCATCGTGTTCCACGTCCAGCCGTTCCTGGTGCTGCTGATCGGCGCGTTCGTCTTCGGCGATCGGCTGACGGCGGTACGCCTGGCCTGGGTCGGCGTCGCATTCGCCGGGCTGGTCGCGGCGATCGGCCCGGAGGCGCTGCTGCACGGCGTGGACGACTCCTATCTCATCGGGATCGGCTGCGCCCTCGGCGGGGCGTTCCTGTATGCCTGGGTCACCCTGCTGGCCAAGCGGGTCACCAGCGTGCGGGCGCCGATGCTGACATTCATCCAGTGCCTGGTCGGGGTGCCGCTGCTGGCTCTGCTCGACCCGGTCTCGCCGCTGGTATTGAGCGGCGCACAGTGGGGCTGGCTCGCCGGGATCGGGCTGATCCACACCGGGCTGGTCTACGTGCTGATCTACGGCGCGCTGCCTGGCCTTGCCACTCCGGTGATCGCGGTGCTGACCTTCCTGTACCCGGCCAGCGCCGTGCTGGTGGACGCGGCAGTGTACGGACGGCTGATCGGCTTGCCGCAGGCCATCGGCCTGGCGTTGATCGTGCTGGCCAGCCTTGGCGTTACCCTGGGATGGTCGGGGTCCGGATCCCGGATCAACCGCGCCGGAATCAGTTCGGCATCACCCTGGCGATTGCCGCGCCCAGCAGTTCCACGCCAAGGTCGATCTCGGCGTCGGTGACGGTCAGCGGCGGGGCAATCCGCATGGTGCCGCCGGAACTGCCGGCCCGCACAATGTTGGCCGACAGGCCGACCTCCAGGGCGATGTCGGTGACTTCGTCGGAGATGGTGGCCGCCGCCTTGCCGTCGTGATCGGCGAACTCCAAACCCAGAAGCAGACCGCGCCCGCGGATGTCGCCAATGCAGGGATGGCGCCGCTGCAGATCGCGCAAGCCGGCGGTCAGCCGCGCGCCCGCCGATTGGGCGCGGGCGGCGAGGGCATCGCGCTGCACCACTTCCAGCACCTTCAGGCCGACGGCGGCCGGCAGCGGGTCGTTCACAGGGGTTGTGTAGAACAGGAAGTCGCGCGGCTCGGCCGCGGCGGCGATCGCCTCGGTGGTCATCACAGCCCACACCGGCAGGCCGGCGCCCAGCGTCTTCGACAGGGTCAGGATGTCCGGCACCACGCCGTCACGCTCGAACGCGAACATCTGGCCGGTGCGGCCGACACCGGTCTGCGCCTCGTCCAGGATCAGCAGCATGCCGCGGGCCTTGCAGTGGTCGTGCAGGGCCTTCAGGTACCCGGGTGGAAGATCGAGCACACCGCCGCTGCTCAGGATCGGCTCGGCGATGAAGGCGGCGAGGTTGCCGGTGCTCTGCCGGTCAAGCTGCTCGAAGGAGTCGTCCAGCTCCTGTCGCCAGTCGACGCCGGCGAAGCGTGGCCGGTAGGCGTTCGGCGCGGGGATGCCGAACGACCCGGCGGCCAGCGGCCCGATGCCGCGCCGACCGGCCTTGTAGGTGGCCGCCGCCGCACCGCCGGTCATGCCGTGCCAGGACTGGGTGAAGCCGACGATCTCCCACTTGCCGGTGACCAGCTTGGCCAGGCGGATTGCCGCTTCGTTGGCCTCGCCGCCGGTCGACAGCAGGATCACCTTCGGCAGGCTTGGTACCAGGGTCGCCAGCGCCTCGGCGAGGTCGACCACCGGAGCCGAGGCCATCGAGGAGAACAGGTGGTCGAGCCGGCCGACCATCTCGCGCACGGTGGCCACGATCTCCGGGTGGCAATGGCCAAGGATCGCGCTCATCTGGCCCGAGGTGAAATCCAGCACCCGTCGGCCGTTGGCGTCGTACAGGAACGCGCCCTCGGCCCGCTCCGGCACGAACGGCACGAAATCGCCGCCGTAGCGCAGCAGATGACGGTTGGCGCGGGTCCAGAAGGTGTCGTTGGCGCGGACGGCGGCGTCGTTCATCGAGCTCTCCTGCGGCAGGGGTGCGGCATCGGGGGCACCCGTTCGGTCTATGAGGCCGCTGCTATCGGCCAAGCCGCAAGCGCAAAGAACTCTCTGGACAGGTGAAATGGATTCATCATTCTGAATGGAGTGCACAGCCGGGGAATCGCATGCTGGGATCGAACCTGCCGCTCCGCGCGCTCGTGGTGTTCGAGGCATCGGCTCGGCTGGGCAGTTTCCGGGCGGCGGCCGACGAACTCGGCCTGACCCCATCGGCGGTCAGCCACCAGGTTCGGGCGCTGGAAGCGGCTCTGGGAGTGGACCTGTTCGAGCGGGTCGGGCGCGGGGTGACGCTGTCGCAGGACGGCGGGAACCTGTTCACAGGAATTCGCGACGGCTTCGAGTTGTTGAAGCGGGCGGTGGACGCGACGCGACGCCGCCGCAGCGGCCGGATGCTACAGGTCGTCCGGCTCCAGACCCCACCGTCGTTCGCGAGCCGCTGGCTGCTGCCGCGGCTGCCGGCCCTGCTGGCGGCGCATCCCGGGATCGACATTCGGGTGAACGCCGACAAGGACCAGCGGCCGAATACTCCGGGCGTCGACCTCGCCATTGTCTATGGCGATGCGCGCGCCTGGAGCACCCGGGCGACCCGCTTGCTCGACGAGACCATCCAGCCGCTGTGCGCACCACCGCTGGCCGACGGCATCCACGGCCCAACCGACCTGCTGTCCCGCCCGCTGATCGGCACCCGCGGCAATGCGCTGACGTGGCGGACCTGGTTCCGTCGGCAGGGGATCGACTTCGAGCGCACGGGCGCGGCGGCGATGGAACTCGATCCGTCCGATGTCGCGATCGAGGCGGCGGCTAAGGGGCTGGGTATCGTGCTGGAGAGCAGCGTGCTGACCGAGGACGAGATGCGAGAGGGCCAACTGGTGTCGCCGCTTCCGGGATTTGCGATCAGCGGGCCGGCGTATTGGCTGTTGCCTTCGGCGGCGGGCGACGGGCAGGCCGGGGCGGACCTGGTTCGTACCTGGCTGCTGGAACGCGCCGCTGCCGAGGGGTCATCGACACGGTATTCCTGAAGGCAGTCCCTTTCGGCATAATCCATCGCTGCGAGTGATGGAGGATGTCATGGACGCATCGGATCTGCGCATGTTCGAGGCGGTGGCCCGCCTGGGTGGCATCAGCCGCGCTGCGATCGAATTGAACACCGTGCAGTCCAATGTCACCGCGCGGATCAGGACGCTTGAGGCGGGTTTGGGCGAGCCGCTGTTCCAGCGGCACAGCCGCGGCGTCACGCTTACGGATGCCGGCCAACGGTTGCTGCCCTACGCGCATCGGGTAGTCGCATTGCTCGCCGAAGCGATCGCGGCGGTGCGCGACGACGGCACGCCGCGCGGTCCGCTGGTCATTGGCTCGCTCGAGACCACGGCGGCCCTCCGGCTGTCGCCGGTGCTGGCGTCCTACGTCGCCGCCTATCCTGACGTCGACCTGACGCTGAGGCCCGGTACGACGGCGGAACTCGTCGACGACGTAATGCAGCGCCGGGTCGAGGGCGCGTTCGTGTGCGGTCCGGTCGAGCACCCGGAGATCGATGAGGAGGTCGTGTTCCACGAGGACCTTGCCGTGCTGACCGGACCGGCCGTGCCGTCGCTGGGTGCGCTTTCCGGCCGTACCGGTCTACGGATCGTGGTGCTGCGTGCCGGCTGTTCATACCGCCAGCGGCTGGAAGCGGTCCTGGCGGCCCGCGGTCTGGTCGACTACCGGATGATGGAGTTCGGAACGCTGGAGGCGGTATTCGGGGCGGTGGCTGCGGGGCTGGGCGTGACGCTGTTGCCGCGCAGCCTGATCGGTCCGGTCTGGCGGGATGGCCGGGTCGCCGTGCACGACCTGCCGCCGGCCGAAAGCCGGGTCGAGACCGTGTTCATCCGACGCAGGGACGCCAGGCGGTCCAGCGCACTCGGCGCTTTCCTGGACCAGGTCCGGCCGGGCATCCATGCAGCCGCGGCGGAATGACAAAGACATCTCATTTTAAGATGAATGGCATCTCTATGTTTCATTTTTCCCGATGTTGCGGTGAGACTAGCTTTTGACCCTGGTGCGCCGCATTGCGCGAAGGGAGCAGGACGATGCCTTTTCGAACTCCTCTGATGGACAGCCTTGGGCTGGACCACCCGATCATCCAGGCACCGATGGCCGGTGGCGGTGACACGCCGGACCTGGTGGCGGCCGTCTCCCAGGCCGGCGGCATGGGCTTCTTCGGTGGCGCCTATCTGGCGCCTGACCAGATCGTCGAAGCCGGCCGGGCGATCCGGGCCAAAACCAACCGGCGGTTCGGCGTCAACCTGTTCGCGCCGCAGCCGGTTTCTGAACCGCCGATCGATCCGCGCCGGGCTGTGGAGCGGGTTGCGCCGTTCTTCGCCGAGCTTGGCCTGGAAGCACCGAGCCCGCCGGTGCCGGCGGTCGATCCGTTCGAGGACCGATTGGCGGCGGCCCTGGAGTCCGGCGCTTCGGCGTTCAGTTTCACCCTCGGCGTGCTGCCGGCCTTTGCGGTTCAGGCGGTCAAGGCTAAGGGGATGATGCTGATCGGCACCGCGACGACGGTCGACGAGGCGGTCGCCCTGGAGCACTCCGGTGTCGACGCGATCGTGGCCCAAGGCGGTGAGGCGGGCGGGCACCGCGGCACGTTCCTGGGTGACCTGACGGCCGGCGTGGTCGGCACCATGGCGTTGGTGCCGCAAGTGCTGGATGCGGTGTCGATCCCGGTCATCGCGTCGGGCGGGATCATGGACGGCCGAGGCATTGCGGCATCGCTGGTGCTCGGTGCGGAAGCTGTCCAGATGGGAACGGCGTTCCTGACGTGCGGCGAGGCCGGGGTTCCCGATGCCTACAAGGCGGCGATCCACGCCGCGACGGAGAGCCGGACCCGGGTGACCCGGGCGTTCTCCGGTCGGCCGGCACGCGGTATCGTCAACCGGTTCATGGAAACGGTGGAGGCAGGCGCCAGCGGCGACGATATCCTGGCGTTCCCTCTGCAGAACACCCTGACGCGTCCGATGCGCACGGCGGCGGGCAAGCAGGGCAAGGCCGACTATCTGTCGCTGTGGGCCGGGCAGGGTGTCCGGATGGCGCGCCGGATGACGGCGTCGGACTTGATGACAGTTCTGGTGGCAGAGACCGATACGGCGCTGGCGCGAACCGCGGCGCGCTGATCGGGGGTATCGGCGACCGGGTTCGCTGCCTATTCTGTGGGCATGAGCGAAGCGCCCGCCTCCGACCTCCCTGCAAAGACCGTCTCTGTGACCCGGCGTCGTGGGCGGGTTGGCGAACGCAATCGCCGGGAGATCCTGTCGGCCGCGGAACGCGTGTTCGCGCGCCGCGGCTATCGCGGCGCCCGGCTGGACGAGATCGCCGAGGAGGTGGCCCTGCCAAAGGCCAACCTGCTCTACTACTTCAAGACCAAGGAAGCACTGTACCAGGCGGTGATCGCCGACATCCTGGATGTCTGGCTCGGCGCGTTGGGTGAGATCAAGGTCGATGACGACCCCGCGCAAGCGCTGACCGGCTACATCGAACGCAAGATGGCGCTGTCGAAGGAGCGGCCGGAAGCCTCGCGGGTGTTCGCCATGGAGGTGATCACCGGCGCTCCGGTGATCGGGGCGTACCTGCAGGGCTATCTGCGCGAGTGGGTGGAGCGGCAGGGCGCGGTGTTCCGCACCTGGCAGCGCCGCGGCATGATGGCGGACCTCCCGCCGGAGCATGTGTTCTTCACGATCTGGGCAGTGACCCAGACCTATGCCGATTTCGCACCCCAGGTCACGGCGGTCCTGGGCGTCGACCGGCTGGACGACGGCGAATTCCGCGATGCCGTTGAGACGGTGACGGCGATCATCCTAAGGGGGCTGGGGGTGCCGGTCCCGTCATCCGCGGCGGTGGCACCGGCGCGTCAGATTTGACCACCTGATCGGCGGTCCGTGTGCTAAAGGGCGGGCCAAGACCGTTTGCCGGTACCGGCCGGCGACGGCACGCTGTTCCGACTGAGAGAGGCCGTGCTCATGACGCACCCCAACACGGTTGTCGTCGATCATCCGCTGATCCGCCACAAGCTGACGATCATGCGCGAGGCGACGACGGCAACGTCGAAGTTCCGCCAGTTGCTGCAGGAAATCAGCCTGCTGCTGGCCTATGAGGTCCTGCGCGACCTCGAGGTCTCGATGATCGAGATTCAGACCCCGCTCGAGACGATGATGGCGCCGAAACTGGAGGGCAAGAAGCTGTGCTTCGTGTCGATCCTGCGCGCCGGAAACGGCCTGCTGGATGGAATGCTGGACCTGGTTCCGTCGGCCCGGGTCGGGCACGTCGGACTGTACCGCGATCCGAAGTCGCTGAAGCCGGTCGAGTACTACATGAAGCTGCCGGAACAGATCGGCGACCGGCTGTGCATTGCGGTCGACCCGATGCTGGCGACCGGCAACTCAGCCGCCGCCGCCGTGCAGCGCCTGAAGGACGCCGGGGCGACGCGCATCAAGTTCGTCTGCCTGCTGGCGGCGCCGGAGGGGATTGCCGCATTCAACGCGGCTCACCCCGACGTTCCGATCTATACCGCGGCCGTGGATCGTCAGTTGAACGACCACGGCTACATCCTGCCGGGCCTCGGCGATGCCGGCGACCGGATGTACGGCACCAAGTAGGTCAGGCGATCACGCGACGCGGCTGCCGGCGGAACGCGGCGGCGGCCGCGACGGCGAGACCCGCAGCCAGCACCCACCAGGCCGGTCGGATGCCGATGGCAGTATCGAAGTGTGCCTGGACGACGCTCCAGGCCGGCGCGCGGTAAACCCAGGCGATGCCGACCGTTTCGCCCAGCGCGGTGAGCACTCCCGCAGCGACCGCCAAGGCGACCAGCCCCGGGATGCCAGGGTCGCCGATCCGGCTGCGCCACAGGCGGTACGCCATCAGCCAGACGAGCAGCCCGCTGAACAGGATCGGTTGGGTGATGTCCGCCTTGATCTGCATGAAGAAGTGAACGAGCGCCAGTACCGCGATCGGATAGGTCAACCGGTGCAGAAGCTGCCAGCGCTTGCCGCCGAGCCGACGCACCATGCCGTCGGTTGACGTCGCGGCGAGCGCGCCGAGTCCCAGCAGCGCGGCAAGGCCGATCGCCAGGTAGATCCGCAGCACGATCTCGCTGGACACCTTCAGCAGATCCCACGCCTGTTCTCCGGCATAGAGCACTAGATGAAGCATGGCGGCGGTGAACGCGGCGACGCCGATCATCCGTCGCACGCCGATCAAGCCGTTCCAGCGCAAAGCCCGGCGCAGTGGGGTGACGGCCAGCGACGCCATCAGGAACATGACTGTCCACCAGCCCACCCGATGGATCGCGAGATTCCAGGGGCGCGGGCCGAGCTGGCCGGTCGCAGCGTCGAGGGCCAGCAGCGCGGCGGGCGTCAGCAACGCCAGGAAAACGACGAGCACGAGGAAGGAGAACCGGCCGGCGCCATCGGTCCACGGCAGGTAGACGCGCCATGAGGATCGCCTTGGCCCGCCCGGGCGGATCGTGCTGGTCGCTGTTGGCATGCCGGCTCCCTGGTGTTGTTCCGTCATTGCAATGCACGCTCGATGCCTGAGGTTTCGATCCGCCCGCAAAACCGCCAGTCAACCTGCGTCATGCCCGCGTATTGTGCACTGCAAAATGGCGAACTGTGCACCGGGTCGACCTGGAGTGGCGACAGACCGCGGGATTCCCAGGGGTGTGCCTGATGGACTCGATCTTGCTAATGTAGCGGGTCCGCGCAGGCGGGCATCAAGCGGTCCGCTTCTTCAACCGATTGGTCGGGGGAGCCGGACGGGCGCATCAATGCAGGAGGATTTCGGGGATGGCTTGGACACGCAACACAGTGGCGTCCGCCGTCGTGGGCGCCACGCTCGCGCTGGCGAGCGGACCGGCGCTGGCGGTCGACTGGATCATGGCTTCGGGGTATTCGGAGGACAACTTCCATACCAAGAATATCCGGGCTTTCATCGACGAAGTGGGGAAGACCACCAGCGTCAAGATCAATCTCAATTCGAATGACTCGCTGATCAAGCTCGACGCCATCAAGACGGCGGTACAGCGCGGTCATGTGCCGATCGGGGAGTTGAGGCTCGGCGTCTACGGCAACGAGGATCCGATGTACATCCTCGCGGGGCTGCCGTTCATCGCCTCGAACTATGCCGAAGCCTGGCTGCTGAAAGACCTTCAGAAAAGTTACTTTGCCGACAAGTTCGCCAAGGACGGCATGCGGATTCTGTACTACGCGCCATGGCCGGGGCAGGGCTTCTACACGAAGTTCCCGGTGAACTCGACCGAGGACTTCAAGGCCAAGAAGCTGCGGATCTACTCGATCGCTACCCAGAAGATGGGCGAGATGCTCGGGTTCAACGCCACCATCCTGCCGTTTGCCGAGGTGCCGCAGGCGTTCTCGACCGGCTTGATCGAGGCGCTGTTCACCAGCCCGCAGACCGGCATCGACATCCAGGCGTGGGATAACACCAGCCATTTCACCTATGCCGGTGCCATCCTGTCGAAGAACGCGGTGATCGTCAGCGAACGCTACTTCTCGGCGCTGTCGGATGCCGACAAGGCCGGAATCCTGGCGGCCGCGGCGAAGGCCGAGCTTCGCGGCTGGGAGATGAGCGCGCAGACCACCTCCGACCAGATGAAGATCCTGGCGAAGAACGGCATGACCACGTCGAACGCGCCGCCGCAGGTCATCGATGCCATGAAGAAGATCGGTGCGGTGATGATGGACGATTGGCGCAAGACCGCGAGCCCGGAAGCGGCCGCGGTCCTCGACCGCTACCTCGCACTGCAGTGATCGCATGAAACGTACCCGGCCGCCGAACGGCGGCCGGGGTTCTTTCACATTCCAGCACCGAGGCGGCCCGTGCGACGCGCGCTTGATACTCTCTATCTGTGGAGCGGCTATGCGGCCGCGGTGTTCCTGGTGGCGATCGCCGCCACGGTGGTGGCCCAGATCGTCGGCCGGTTCTTCGGCGTTGCGGTCGACTCGACCGAAAGCGCCGGGTTCAGCATGGCTGCTGCGACGTTTCTGGGACTGGCGCACACCTTCAAGCAGGGTGCGCATATCCGTGTGAACCTGCTGATCGGCCTGTCCAAGGGGCGGGTTCGTCAGGGGGTCGAGCTCTGGACGATCGGTTTCATGTTCGCCGCGATGGCCTACTTCACCTACTGGGCCGGCGACCTTGTCTACTACTCCTACGTTTTCCATGAGATCAGCCCCGGCCTGTTGGCGGTGCCGTTCTGGATTCCACGTTCCGCCATGGCGGTCGGCTCGTTCATCCTGACGGTGGCACTGCTCGACGAATTCGTGCGGGTGTTGTCCGGTGCGACGCCGTCCTATGAGGCCAACGCCGAGACCGTGTTGGGCAACACGCCGTCGGATGCCGGTGCGCCGGCGGGAGGCTCGTGATGGACGCCGGCGCAATTTCCCTTCTGCTGTTCGGCGTCATGCTGGTGCTGCTGGCGAGCGGGTTGTGGGTGGCTCCCGCCCTGCTGGCCGTGGGCTTCGTGGCGCTGGAGTTCTTCTCGCCGGCGCCGGCGGGGTCGCTGCTGGCCAGCACCGTGTGGGATGCCAGCTGGAACTGGGCACTGACCGCGCTGCCGCTGTTCGTGTGGATGGGCGAGATTCTGTTCAGAACGAGGCTGTCGTCCGACATGTTCAACGGTCTGGCACCTTGGCTGGCGCGGCTGCCGGGCGGGCTGTTCCATGTGAACATCATCGGGTGCGGCGTGATGGCGGCAGTGGCCGGATCGAGTGCGGTCACCTGCGCCACCGTCGGCCGGATGAGCATTCCCGAGCTGAAGAAGCGCGGGTACGATGAAGGCCTGTCGATCGGCACGCTCGCCGGTTCCGGCACGCTGGGCCTGCTGATACCGCCGTCGATCATGCTGATCGTCTATGGCGTCATCGCCCAGCAGTCGATATCGCGCATGTTCATTGCCGGCGTGCTGCCGGGCATTGTGATCATCGCGATCTTCATGGGTTACGTGATGATCCGCACGACGCTCGATCCGTCGTTGGCGCCCAAGGACGACGTACGAGTCAGTTTCCGGGAGAAGGTGTGGGCGTCGCGCCTGCTGATCCCGGTGATCCTGCTGATCTTCGTGGTGATCGGGTCGATCTACGGCGGGTATGCAACGCCGACCGAGGCGGCGACCATCGGGGTGCTCGGAGCCCTGGTGTTGGCCTGGGTGTCGAAGTCGCTCACCTGGGGCTCGTTCATGGAAAGCCTGATGGGCGCGGTCCGCACCTCCTGCATGATCGCCTTCATCCTGGGTGGCGCGGCGTTCCTGTCGATCGCCATGGGCTTCACCGGCGTACCACGGGTGCTGGCGGGCTACGTGGATTCGTTCGACCTTTCACCGACGATGCTGCTTGTCGTGCTGACGATTCTGTACATCTTCCTCGGCTGCTTCCTTGATGGCGTGTCGATGATGGTGCTGACCGCCGCGGTGGTGCTGCCGATGGTGCAGGCGGCGGGCATCGACCTGGTGTGGTTCGGCATCTTCACGGTGATCGTCGTGGAGATGGCGCAGATAACGCCGCCGGTCGGATTCAACCTGTTCGTCCTCCAAGGCATGACCGGGCGCGACATCCTGCAGGTCACCCGCGCGGCCATGCCGTTCTTCTTCCTGATGCTGTTGGGCATTGTGGTTATCACGGTGTTCCCGCAGCTCGTGCTGTGGCCGGTCGAGTGGATGGTGAGTTCACGATGACGGATGCGACAGAACGGCGGTCGATCAGGCTGATCAACCCGAACTCGGACAGTCGGGCGACCGAACGCATGCTGGTCGCCGCGCGGGCGGCGGCACCGGACTGGCTGCGGATCGACGGGTCGACCACGGCGGCGTCGCCGCGATTGATCGTCGACGATTCCGGGAGCGCATTGGCGACGCGGGCGGTGATCGATGATTCCAACCGCACCACGGATCACGGCGACGGGGTGATCCTGTCGGCGTTCGTCGATCCGGGCATCGACCACATGCGGCAGCGGCTGGGTGTGCCGGTCGTGGGCATCGGCGAGTCCTCGATGCGCGAAGCGGCGGCGATCGGGCGGTTCGCGGTGCTGATGACCACGCCCGGCCTGATCGACTGCGTACGCCGCTACGCAACCGCTCTTGGCCTGACCGAACGTCTGGTGGCGATCCCGGGCACGACCGAGGATCCGCAAACCCTCATGGCCGATGCCGATCGACTGGTCGCGGCGCTGGACGAACTGATCCGACGCACGGTGCGCGACGATGGCGCCGAGGCGGTGGTGGTCGGCGGCGGGCCGCTGGCCGACGCCGCGCGGACACTGGCGCCGACCTCCCCTGTGCCGTTGATCGAACCGGTGCCGGCTGCCGTGCGGCGCATGGTGGCGGCCCTGTCGCGCGGTGACGCAGCGTGACCGGCGGGCGTGATCTCCTGGGTTATGGCGATCAGCGACCCGATCCGAACTGGCCGGCCGATGCGCGGCTGGCCCTCTCGTTCGTGATCAATGTCGAGGAGGGCGCCGAGCTGTCGGTCAGCCTCGGCGACGAGCGCAACGAGGCGGTCTACGAGGTGGTCGAGGAGGTCACTGGCGCTCCCGACCCCTGCAAGGACAGCCATTTCGACTACGGTACCCGCGCCGGCTATTGGCGGATCATGGAACTGTTCGATCGCTACGACATGCCGGCGACCATGAACTGCTGCGCCCGGGCGCTGGAGCTGTCGCCCTGGCTCGGCCCGGATGCACGCGCTCGCGGCCACGAGATCTCCTGCCATTCCTACCGGTGGGAACGGCACGCCGGAATGGATGAGGTGCATGAGAAATCCGTGATCGACCGGGCGGTATCAGCCATACGCGATTCGGCCGGGGTGCGGCCCGTGGGTTGGCACACCCGGTCGGCGCCGAGCCCGAACACGCGGCGCCTGCTGGTCGAGGAGGGGGGCTTCCTATACGACAGCGACCACTACAACGACGACCTGCCGTTCATCCTCCCGGTCGGTGATCGGCCGCACGTGGTTCTGCCCTACGCCTTCGACACCAACGACATGCGTTTTCAGCGCCAAGGTGGCTTCACCCACGCCGACGATTTCGCGCGCTACTGCATCGACGCCATCGACTGGTTGTGGGAGGAGGCCGGCCGCCGCGGCCCGTCCATGATGTCGATCGGCCTGCATCTGCGGATCATCGGCCGGCCGGCGCGCATTGCCGGTCTGGAGATGGTCATGGCTCACATCCGAAAGCGCGGACAGATCTGGGTGACCCGCCGCGACGCCATTGCGCATCACTGGCGTTCGCTGAACGGCTTGCCGGAATGGAGGGGTGTGGACTAACCCCGCCACGGTGCGGATGATCGACAGGAGCAGGCGCACCGCCAAGGTGTCTGCGCTCAAGGAGATCGAAACGTGAATCCGGACTATCCCCGCGACATGATCGGCTACGGCCGCACCCCGCCCCAGGCGGCGTGGCCGAACGGCGCCAAGCTCGCCCTGCAGTTCGTGATCAACTACGAGGAGGGCGCCGAGAACACCATCCTTGACGGCGATCCGGCGTCTGAGGCGTTCCTGTCGGAGATCGTCGGCGCCCAGCCACTGGTCGGCAAGCGCAACATGAACATGGAATCGATCTATGAGTACGGATCGCGCGCCGGGTTCTGGCGGCTGTGGCGTACGTTCACGTCACGCAAGCTGCCGGTCACCGTCTACGGGGTGACGGCGGCGCTGGTGCGCAACCCCGAGGCGGTAGCCGCCATGAAGGAGGCCGACTGGGAGATCGCCAGCCACGCCTTGCGCTGGATCGACTATCAGGACATGCCGGTCGACGAAGAGCGGCGCCAACTGCACGAGGCGATCCGCCTGCACACCGAGGCCACCGGCAGCCGGCCGCTTGGCTGGTACACCGGCAGGATCAGCCCGCAGACCCGGCAGTTGGTCATGGACGAGGGCGGCTTCCTCTACGACAGCGACAGCTACGCCGACGACCTGCCGTACTGGGTCGTCGGGCCGAAGGGGCCGCATCTGGTGATCCCGTACACGTTGGACGCCAATGACATGCGGTTCGCCACAGCCCAGGGCTTCAATAGCGGTGACCAGTTCTTCAGCTACCTGAAGGACAGTTTCGACGTGTTGCGTGCAGAGGGTGCCGAGACGCCGAAGATGATGAACGTCGGCCTGCATTGCCGGCTGGTCGGCCGTCCGGGCCGGACGGCGGCGCTTGCGCGGTTCCTCGACTACGCTGCCGGCTTCGACGACGTCTGGATCTGCCGGCGGATCGACATCGCCCGGCACTGGCACACCCACCACAGGCCCACATGATGGCGGATTCAATCCAGATTCGTTCGATGACCGCAGCAGAGGTCGACCTCGCCGTCGACTGGGCCGCTGCGGAAGGCTGGAACCCGGGTCTCGCCGACGCGGCGTGTTTCCGCGCCGAGGACGCGGGCGGTTTCCTGATGGCATTCCTCGACGGCGAGCCGGCAGCGGCCATCTCGGTCATCAGCTACGGCGCCTCGTTCGGCTTTCTCGGTTTCTACATCTGCCGGCCGGATCTTCGCGGGCGTGGCATCGGCTACCGGCTTTGGCAGGCCGGCATGGCACGCCTGGGCGACCGGGTGGTTGGCCTGGACGGGGTGGTCGACCAGCAGGACAATTACCGCAGGTCCGGCTTCGAATTCGCGTACCGCAACATTCGCCAGAGCGGTCTGCCGGCGGTGGAGAAGCCGGACGACGGCAGGCTGGTTCGCATTGGTCCGGCGCTGACGGATGCGGTGATTGCCTACGACCGGCCGTTCTTTCCGGCGCCGCGGGACAAGTTCCTGCAGTGCTGGCTGAACGGCGATACCCGCACCGGCTGGACGCTGCTGGAGGAGGGCCGCATCACTGGGTACGGGGTGGTGCGGGCATGCCGGGACGGCGCCAAGATCGGCCCGCTGTTCGCCGACGATGCCGATCGTGCCGACCTGTTGTTCCGGCAGCTGGTCGCCTCGATGCCCGGCGTGACGGTTGCCCTGGACACGCCGGAACCGAATGCCGATGCGGTTGCGCTCGCGCGCCGCTATGGTCTGACGCCGGTGTTCGAGACCGCCCGCATGTACCGGGGGCGGGCGCCGGAGCTGCCGCTGTCGAAGCTGTTCGGCGTCACCACATTCGAGCTTGGATAAGGAAGTCATCGCATGCCTGCCAGCCGTCCCTCCGATGCCGTCATCGGGCCTATTGCCGAGGCGATCGATGCCGGCTGGACCAAACAGGTCGGGTTCCTGCGCGCCCTGGTCCGGCAGCCGTCCGACAATCCGCCGGGAGACTGCTCGTCCCACGCCGAGGTTACGGCCGGTCTGCTGGAAGAGCTGGGTTTCACGGTAGAGCGCCATGCGGTGCCGGCCGAGGTGGTGCGCACCGCCGGGATGGTCTCGTGCACCAATCTGATTGTGCGCCGGCGGTTCGGCGACGGCCCCGTCGTCGCGCTGAACGCTCATGGCGACGTGGTGCCGCCGGGCGACGGCTGGACGCATGACCCGTATGGCGGCGAAGTGATCGACGGGGTGATGTACGGCCGTGGCGTTGCCGTCTCGAAGTCCGACTTCGCGACCTACGCCTTCGCGCTTCTGGCACTTGAGGCGATTGCCGGCCGGTTGTCCGGGACGGTCGAACTGCACCTGACCTATGACGAGGAGACCGGTGGCGGAATCGGCCCGGCGTGGATCCTTGGCCAGGGGCTGAGTCAACCGGACTACGCGATCAGCGCCGGGTTCAGCCACGCGGTGGTGACAGCCCACAATGGCTGCCTGCACCTGGAGGTGACGGTTCGCGGCCGGTCGGCCCACGCCGCGAAGCCGGATGAGGGTGCGGATGCGATCGAGGCGATGACCGCGGTGCTGCAGGCCCTGTACGCCGAGCGGCGCGACTTTCCACAGCGGGTATCGAAGATCCCCGGGATCGGCCATCCGAACCTGACGGTCGGCCTGGTCAACGGCGGCATCAACACCAACGTTGTGCCGGATCGCTGCACGGTCCGGCTCGACCGGCGGATGACGCCGGAGGAAGACCCGGCGGCGGTCGAGGCCGGCCTTCGGGCCGTGATCGAGGCGGCGGTCGCCGGGCGAGCGGGGATCAATGTCGAAATCAATCGGGTGCTGCTGGCGTCGCCGCTGCGCCGCCTGGATGGAGCGGAGAGGCTGATCGACCCGGTGCAGCACCACGCACGGCGACTGCTCGGCGAGGAGGTTCCGGTCGAGGGCGTGCCGCTGTACACCGACGCCCGGCTGTACGCCGAAGCTGGCGTGCCGACCATCGGCTACGGCGCCGGGCCGCGCACCTTCCTGGACGCCAACGGCCACCGCGCGGACGAGCGGCTGGTGCTGTCCGACCTGAGGGTCGCTACCGAAGTGGTCGCCCTGGCGGTGGCGGAAGTCCTGGCGACGCCCTGATCAGCGCCCGGCCGGTCGGTTCAGGACAGGCTGGTTACCGGCAGCAGAGCGCCGTGTATCGCGCTGGCATCATCGGACGCCAGGAACGCCACGACGGCGGCCAGCTGTGCCGGACTGACCCATTTCGTCGGTTCGACGTCTGGCATCGCCTCGCGGTTGGCCGGCGTGTCCAGAACGGTCGGCAGGACGCAGTTCACGTTGATGCCATGGCCGCGAAGTTCGGCGGCAGCACTCTCCGTCACTCGCATCACGGCTGACTTCGCGGCGCAATAGGCGGCCATGCCGGGCACGCCCTTGAGCGCTGCGTGGGCACCGACCGTCACGATCTTGCCGGATCGGGCGGCAATCATCGACGGCGTTACCGCTGCCAGCAGTGGGGTCAGCGTGCCGAGGTTCAGCGTGTGCATCCGATCCCAGTCCGCGGCCGAGGTTTCATGCGCGGCAGGTCCCATGGCGAATCCACCGGCCAGAGCGCAGGCGACACTGATGGTCCCTAGACGGTCGCCGGCGGTGTCGATCGCGCCCCTTACCGCGGCGCGGTCGGTCAGGTCGACCGGAACGACGAGATGCGTCCCGGGCAGGGACTTTTCCAGCTCGGAGAGGCTCGGAGAGTCGCGGTCAAGCAAGACCAGCGAGGCGCCCTCCGCGGCAAACCGGGTGGCGACCGCTCGACCGAGATTGCCGGCCGCACCGGAGATGGCGACGATTGAGTGAGCGAAACGGGTCATGTGACCTCCGGCTTCAGTCGGTACGGACAATCATGAAAGTCACGGCACATGGAGATCTGTCAAACCAGAAACGACCGGTTTGCGCTGCAACATTCCCGGCCACCGGCCCGATGACCGGCAGCTAGCTCTGGCGCGGTCGCACCACCACCAAGAACACCGCGACCGCGACGCAGATCAGCGCGACGTAGTCGACCAGATGCGGCGTTACGCCGAAGATCACCTGGTTCGCGAACACCCCGATCACCGGCACCATCAGCGTACCGACCGTGGACGCCACGACCGGCAGCATCTGAACGACCTTGAAGTACGCCCAGTAGCAGATGATTCCGGTGATCAGCATGTTGTAGAGCAGCGCCATCACCGGCCAGAGGCTCCATTCGCCGACGTGCTGCCAGTCCCAGGCGACCGCCACGATGGCGATCGGAACCACGCCGATCAGGTGCTGCCACGCCACGGCGACGGTGATCGGCATGGTCAGGCGGGCGTGCTTGATCACCACGGTGCCTGCACCCCAGGAGGCGGCCCCGGCAAGCACCAGCAGCGGGCCGAGCGCCGAACCGGTGAGCACGGCCGCATCGACCGAGAACAACAGCGCCATGCCGATCAATCCCACCGTCAGGCCGGCGATCGCGCGGGGTCCCAGGCGCTCCTTCAGCACCACCGTGCCGATCAGCGTCGCCCACAGCGGCATGGTGTAGCCGATGATGCCGGCGCGCCCGGCGTCCATCGCCGTGACCCCGTACGCCACGAAGATGTTGAAGAAAGTGATGTTCAGGATTCCGCCGAGGATCACCGCCCGCCACTGTCCCGGCGGCACCCGCAGCGAGTGGCCGGCAACCGCCGAGATCAGGAACAGCCCGGCGCACGACACGATGCTGGCGCCGGCCCGGAAGACCCAGGGCGGGATCTCCGCCAGGCCGATCTTCATGATCGGCCAATTGAAGCCCCACAGCACCGCGATCATCGCCAGCAGGGCGACGGCGAGAATCGGGGTGCGACCGTCGGTGGGCGCCGTGGCGGTGGAGTCGGTCAATGCAAATGGCCTTTGCTCAGGCGGCTACGCCGTGGACGTCGGCTGCAGGTCCTCGTCCAACGGATAGATAGGACGGCGTACGTTCTTGAAGTCGAGCATGGAGTAGTCGGAGGTGCACACACCGACTCCAGCGCAGTCGACGATCTGTCGGGCGATCGGCTTGAAGCCGGCCCGCCAGTGCACCCGGCTCTTCAGCATCAGGTAGCGCTTGGCGGTCGGATCGATACCGAGGCTCTGGAAGCAGGCGTAGTCATTCGGTTCCTGCTGGGTCGAGACCACGACGATCTCGACCTTGCCGGTGTCCAGCACCGCGGTCGGCCCCATGTCGTTCAGCACGCCGCGGCTCATCGGCCCGATGTTGCGGAACCGCCCGTCGGAAATCAGCCGCACCCGGCCGGTCACTTCCAGGGGCTCACCCTTGCGGCCGATCGAGGGCATGTCGGTCTTGCCGCCCAGCGACAGGGTCACCGTCTCGCCGACCCCGGCTCTTGCCATGGCCGTGACCGCCTCGGGGTCGCAGACCGCGAAGGCCGCGACGTTGTCGAGTCCCGCTTCCAGGATGCCCTTCAGCACGGTCATGCTGTCCATCGACCCGCCGGAGGCGGCGTTGTCGTAGTGGTCGAGCAGCACGATCGGGCCCTCGGTCATCGTCTTGGCCCGGGCCAGCGATTCGTCCAGCGGCTCGATCTCGTAGACGAATTCGGCGCGGTGCTTCCAGGCGAGATCGAGGATCTCGCGGCACAGGGCGTCGGCTTTGCTCTGGTCGCCGTCGGTGACGACCACCGCGCTGGACCCGGCAAGCTCGATGTCGGCGTGCGGGAAGCCGGTGAAGAAGGTGGCACACAGCGCGCCGTCGGCCTCCATCTTCGCGCACAGCGCCTGGATCGCGCTGTTCGGGAAGTCGTCGGTCCCCTGGCGCATCACGTGGGGCAACATCGGCCGGTTGCCCCAGGCCATGGTCGGCTTGGCCTTGCCTTTCAGCATGGCCAGGATCGGCTTGGCCGCGCGGATTCCGGTCTCGTAGACGTCGATGTGCGGGTAGGTCTGGTAGCCGGCGACTACGTCGGCGCTGTCGACGATCGCCGGATAGAGATTGGTGTGCATGTCGAGGGCGACGCCGATCGGGGTGTTCGGCGCCAGCGCGCGGACCCGGGCCAGCAGCGCGCCTTCGCCGTCCTCAAGCGATTCGGTGACCATGGCGCCGTGCAGGTGCAGCAGGATGGCGTCGCAGCCCTGTTCGACCGCGGCGCAGATGCGGTCGGTCATGTAGGTATAGGCGGCGTCCTCCACCGGGCCGCTCGGCCAGGCGCTGGCCGCCATTGGTACGACCATCTCCAGGCCCTCGGCCTCGGCCAACTCGATGAACGCGCCGAGTGCGGTGCCGGTGTTGCGGAACGCGTCGATCGCTGCCTGACCTTCGAGCGGGACCGGCTTGGCGTTGCCGCGCGAGAACCGGGCGAGCGGGGTCGGGACGGTGGAGAAGGTGTTGGTTTCATGCTGCATCATGGCCATGACGACGCGCATCGGATCCTCCAGAGCTGTGCAAGGCGAGGGGTCGAAGAGGTGGGTCCGGCGAGCATAAGCCCGCCGCGACCCGGTCGTCACGCTCCTCGGATCGGGTCGCTCGCCAGATTGGCGTTGTAGTAGCGGGCGTCGCCGGTGACCTCCTGGCCAACCCACGGCGGCAACTCGACTGCGTGGTCGGCGGTCGGCACCTCGACCTCGGCGATGATCAATCCGGCGTTCTCGCCCTCGAACACGTCGATCTCCCACATCAGGCCGCCGAATGGCACGCGGAACCGGGATTTCTCGATCACCGCGCCCTGACGCATCGTCAGCAGTTCTTCGGCCTGGGCGACGGTGATCGCGGTTTCCACCTCGGCGCGTGACAGCGCTGCGTCGGCGCCCTTTATCGTGAGGAAAGCCGACGTCGTACCCTTGATTCGCACCCGTACGGACGCCAGCGGTGTGTTGGCGATGTACGCTTGGCGGATCTGAACCGACGGAGCGCTAGCGTCGCTCCACTCGGAACCGGTTACCAGATACTTGCGCTCGATTTCGGCCGGCATTGGGTTGCGCCTTTCAACAGGAGCGAGCGTGCGACCCGTGATACTGCACCCGGCGGCGCCCGTCATCACCCTCGGCGCGTTCCGTTCCGGCAATGGTGCGCTGCGATACGAGGGGTGGCCTTCGGACGATTCCGCTTTAGAATGGTTAAAGACGAGTTCGTCCTCAAGCGTTCGGGCGTGCAGCCTGCCTCACGCCGTCGCTCGAAGGAGCCCCACATCATCGCGCAAGCGGAGACAGCGACATGGTGAAGTTCGCAATCGGCCAAGGTGTGCACCGCGTGGAAGACAACCGGCTGCTGACGGGCGCCGGGCGGTACACGGATGATATCGAGGTCGAGGGCGCCGCCCGGGCGGCGATCCTGCGCTCGCCGGTGGCGCACGCGGTGATCAGGAGCATTGATATCGAGGCGGCCAGCGCGGCGCCGGGTGTCATTGCGGTCTACACCGGAGCTGACGTTGCGGCGGACGGTCTTGGCGACCTGCCCTGTGTGCCGCCGGCCAACAACAAGGACGGCAGCCCGCGCGCCGACACGCCGCGGCCGATTCTGGCCAAGGTCAAGGTCCGCCACGTAGGCGATCCGATCGCGCTCGTGGTTGCTGAGACCCAGGTGCAGGCCCGCGACGCCGCCGAACTGATCGAGGTCGAGTTCGACGAGCTGGAAGCCACCGTCGACACCGAGGGCGCGATCGCCGATGGTGCCCCTCAGTTGTACGACCACATCCCCAACAACCTCGCCTTCGACTGGGAGGACGGCGACAAGGCAGCGGTCGATGCCGCCTTTGCCAAGGCCCACAGGTCCGTGAAGGTGCGGGTGGTGAACAACCGCGTCGTGGTCAATTCCATGGAGGTCCGCCCGGTGGTCGCCGAGTACGATCCGGCGACCGACCGCTCGACCCTGTGGTCGTCGACCCAGGGCCCGCATGTGTTTCAGACCATGCTGGCCGAGGCGGTGCTGAAGATCGAGCCGGCCAAGCTGCGCTGCCGCACCTCCGACGTCGGTGGCGGCTTCGGCATGAAGATCTTCCTGTACCCCGAGCAGGCGCTGTGCACCTGGGCCTCGCGCAAGCTGAAGCGGGCGGTAAAGTACCTGCCGGAACGATCCGAGGCGTTCGTCAGCGACATCCAGGGCCGCGACAACGTTTCCTACGCCGAGGCGGCCGTCGATTCCAACGGCGTGATTCAGGCTCTGCGGGTAACCACCTACGCCGCGCTGGGCGGCTATCTCAGCCACTTCAGCGCGTTCATCCCGACCGCCGCGGGCACCCACATGCTGTCGGGCGTCTACACGGTCCCGCATATCTACGTGAACGTGAAGGGCGTACTGAACAACACCACCCCGACCGACGCCTATCGTGGCGCCGGCCGGCCGGAAGCGGCATATCTGATCGAGCGGGTGGTCGACTGTGTCGGCCACGAGATGGGTTTGACCCCGGACGAGGTGCGGCGGCGCAACTTCATCCCGCCCGAGGCGATGCCCTACACCACGCCGCTCGGCAACGTGTACGACACCGGCGAGTTCCGGACCCTGATGGAAGAGGCGATGCAGCGCGCCGACTGGGCCGGCTTCAAGCCGCGCCAGGACGAGGCGAAGAAGCGCGGCAAGCTGCGCGGCATCGGCATGGGCTATTACATCGAGAAGTGCGGCGGCGGCAATCCTGAGACCGCCGACGTGCGCTTCACCGATGATGGCCGGGTCGAGATCCGCATCGGCACCCAGTCGAACGGCCAGGGCCACGAGACTGCCTACGCCCAGATCCTGTCCGACACCATCGGCATCGACGGCGACAAGGTGAAGGTGATCCAGGGCGACACCGATGAGGTGCCGGTCGGCATGACCGGCGGTTCGCGTTCGGTCCCGGTCGGCGGAGCGGCCGTGCTGCTGGCCGGCCGGCAGATCGTCGAGAAGGCCCGCAAGATCGCGGCCAACGCCATGGAGGCGGCGTCCGCCGACATCGAGTTCGCCGACGGCGTGTTCACCGTCGCCGGCACCGACAAGCACATGACCATCGAGGAGGTGGCCAGGGCCTCGAAGGAGATGTCGAACCTCGACGACGGCATGGCTCCCGGCCTTGACGAGATCCACGAGCGGGTGCCGGAAGCCGCGACCTATCCGAACGGCTGCCACATCTGCGAGGTCGAGGTCGACCCGGATACCGGCGAGCTGGCGATCGAGCGCTACACGATCGTCGACGACTTCGGCGAGACCATCAACCCGGCGCTGCTGGCCGGCCAGGTCCATGGCGGCATCGTCCAGGGCTTCGGTCAGGCGATGCAGGAGCACACGGTGTACGAGGACGGCTCCGGCCAGCTGGTGACCGGATCGTTCATGGACTACACCCTGCCGCGGGCGGTCGACGTACCGATGTTCGATTTCAACGTCCACAACGTGCGCTGCACCACCAACCCGCTCGGCATCAAGGGGTCGGGCGAGGCGGGCGCGATCGGCGCCCCGCCGGCGTTGATCTCGGCCCTGGTCAACGCGTTGCAGGAGACCACCGGCCTGACCCACATCGACATGCCGGCGACCCCGCTGGTGATCTGGCAGGCGATCCAGGACGCCAAGGCGAAGCAGGCAGCGTGAACAAATAAGCTACAGGGAGGAAATCCGATGATCGAACTCTATACCTGGAAGACGTCGAACGGCCGCAAGGCGTCGATCATGCTCGAGGAACTTGGGCTGCCGTACAACGTGCACCCGATCCACATCGGCAAGGACGACCAGTTCACACCGGAATTCGTGGCGATCAACCCGAACTCGAAGATCCCGGCGATCGTCGACACCGACGGGCCCGGCGGCAAGCCGTACACGCTGTTCGAATCCGGCGCGATCCTGATGTATTTGGCTGAGAAGACCGGCAAGCTGATGCCGCAGGACACCGCGGCGCGCTACCAGGTCATCCAGTGGCTTATGTTCCAGATGGGCGGGGTGGGTCCGATCTTCGGTCAGGTCCATCATTTCGAGCGGGCCGCCAAGGAGGACATTCCCTACGGCAAGAAGCGTTACGGCACCGAATGCCGGCGCCTGTATTCGGTGATGAACGCCCATCTCGAAGGCAAGAAGTTCTTCGCCAACGACGAGTACTCGATTGCCGACATCTCCATCCTGCCGTGGGTCGCGCGCTACGAGTGGCAACTGGTCGATCTGAACGACTACCCGAACGTCAAGCGCTGGTACGACAGCCTGATGGCTCGCCCGGCGGTGCAGCGCGGCATGGAGATCCCGGCCGACGCCTGACGCCCTGATGGACGATCCGACGACGCTGCGGTCGGCCACGGCGGCCGACCTGCCGGCCCTGCGCGCGCTGTGGGAGCGGTGCGGCTTGCACCCGAGCCGCTCCGACACCGATGAGCGGCTGGGTCGGCTGATCGAGTACGCTGGGGGCCTGTTCATGGTGGCCGAGCGGCGCAGCGCGGTCGTCGGCAGCGTGATGGCCAGTTGGGACGGCCGGCGCGGCTGGATCAACCGTCTGGCGGTCGACCCGTCGGCGCGCGGCCTGAGCCTGGGTGACTGCCTGATGGCGGAGGCCGAGAGGCGGTTGGCAGCCATCGGCTGCGACAAGGTCAATCTGCTGATCGAGCCGGACAATGCCGGAGTAGAGCGGTTCTACGACCGGCTCGGCTACAGCCGGGATGCGTTGATATTCATGGAGAAGTGGCTGTAGCGGTTCTCGGCCATTGTCACGAACGCGAACGGGGCCGCCCATTGGGCGGCCCCGCTGCATTTGATATGGGCAGATACTACTTCAGCTCGATGCCGAGGCCCTTGTACAGGCCGGCGCCATAGATGCCATGGGCGGCGATCGGCTTCAGGCGCGGTCCGGCGGCCACGAACATCGGTTCGTGCACCAGCGGGATCCACACCACCGCGTCGTGCACCTGCTTCTGCACCTTGGCGTAGGCCTCGTAACGGGCTTCCGGCGTCAGTGCGGCGCGGCCTTCCGACAGCCACTTGTCGGTGTTGTCGTCGGCCCAGTTGACCCGGTTCGGGGTCGGCCGGTTCTCCGACGGGAAGTACAGGTTCATGGCGTCGCCGGCCGAGACGTACGGGTACGACATGGTGAACATGTCGAAGTCCTGGGTCTTGAGCTTGCCCCAGATCACCGTGGCGTCGAACACCTGGATCTCCAGGTCGGCGCCGACCTTGCGCATGTCGCCCTGCATGGCCTCCATGATCTGCTGCCAGATGTTGGTGAAGCTGTAGGCCACGAGCTTGAGCTTCTTGCCATTCTTGTGGCGGAAGCCGTCGTCGCCCATCTTCCAGCCGGCGGCGTCGAGCGTCGCCTTGGCCTTCTCCGGGTCGTAGCCGAACAGCGACGTGTTGATGTCCTTCTTGTCGTAGTCCAGCACGTCCGGGTGGATGTAGGCGTAGGCCGGCTCGGCCTTGCCGAAGAACGGGCCCTCGGCGATCGCCTTCTGGTCGACCGCGAGGTTCAGCGCCTTGCGCACCTCGATGTCGTCGGCGATCTCGCGGGTGATCTTGAAGCCCACGAAGTAGGTCCAGAAATAGGACGGCGCCTTGGTCACCGAGATCTGCGGGTTGGCCTGCAACTGGTCGACCGCCCAGTACGGGATGTACTGCGTGGCGTCGCCCTGGTTGGCCTGGATGCCGGCGACCCGGTTGTTGTCTTCCGGAATGATCTTCCAGATCAGCTTGTCGACCTTGGCCGGACCCTTGTTGGCGTAAAATGCCGGGCCCCATTTGTAGGCCTCGTGCTTCTTCAGGACCAACTCGTTACGCGGCTCCCACGACTCGAAGCAGTACGGTCCGGTGCCGTCGAAGCCCTTCACGCCGAAGTCCTCGCCGAGGGCGGCGACCTGGTCGGCGTTGATGATGGTGTGGAAGTGCTGCGTCATCTGGAACAGCAGCTCGGAGTACGGTTGCGAGAGTTCGTACTCGACGGTGTAGTCGTCGACCGCGCGGATTTCCTTCACGTCGCCGGCGCGGTTCTTCACCACGCCCTTGGTCGCCGGGTCCAGCCAGCGGTCGATCGAGGCCTTCACGTCCTTGGCGGTGAACTTCTTGCCGCTGCAGAAGGTGACGTCGTCGCGCAGCTTGAAGGTGTACAGCTTGCCGTCGTCGGACACGGTCCACGACTTGGCCAGCAGCGGGTGCACGGTCTGCAGGTCGGGATCGAGCGCCACCTGGGTGTCGCCGACCATGAACAGCGCCTCGGCCGTCGACCGCGCGGTCGACCGGTGCGGATCGTACCGGTCGGTGTCGATGGTGCGCATGATCGTCGCGGACGTTTCCGCGACGGCAGGGGTGGTGGCTGGAAGCAGCACGGCCAGCGCCAGCGCCCCCAACCATGCAGCTGGTCTCGGTGTCCTCATCGCAGTCGCCTCCTCAGGTTGATCAACGGGTGGGCATTCCGGGCGCTCCGCCGGTCATTGGCGCAGGCGCGGGTCGAGAACGTCACGCAGTGCATCGCCGAGCACGTTGAAGGCGAGCACGATCAGGAAGATCGCGACGCTGGGGATCGTCGAGACGTGCGGGGCGAAGAACAGGAAGTTGCGGCCGTCGGCGGCCATGGTGCCGAGTTCGGCGGTCGGCGGCTGGGCGCCCAGGCCGATGAAGCTCAGGGCGGCACCGAGTAGGATGGTCTGGCCGAGTTGCAGGGTCAGGTAGACGAAGATCGTCGATGCGCAGTTCGGCAGCAGGTGCCTGAAGATGATTCGGCCGTCGCTCATCCCGATCGCCCGGCAGGCGGAGATGTACTCCTGCTGCATGACGACCAGGGCCGCCGCCCGGGTAATCCGGGCGATGGCCGGCACGGCGGCAACGGTCAGCGCGATGGTGATCGAGAACGTGCCGGCGCCCAGCACCGCGGCGATGGCGAGCCCGAACAGGATCGACGGGAACGACAGCAGCACGTCGACCACCCGCATTATCGGGCCTTCCAGGCGGCGGAAATAGGCGGCCAGCAGGCCGAGCACCGCGCCGATCGAACCGCCGGCCGCAACCGCAATGATGCCCATGGTCAGGGTGGTGCGGATGCCGAACAGCAGGCGGCTGACCATGTCCCGGCCCAGGCCGTCATTGCCGAGCCAGAACGCAGCACTTGGCGGTTTCAGCATGTTCCGCAGGTTGTTGTCGTACGGATCGTAGGGGGTGATCCACGGGGCCAGCACGCCCAGGGCGACAACGACCACCAGGAATACGGCGGCCAGCATGGCGGCCTTGTCGCGGCTGAGCTTGCGCCAGATTGACGGCCGGAGCATCCGGCCGGTCGCGGCCTCGGTCGGCAGGGCAGCGAGGGGAGCGGCGGAAACTTGGGTCATCGTGCGCGCACCCTTGGGTCCAGGACGGCGTACAGCACGTCGACCAGCAGGTTCACCAGGAGGAATGACAGGGCGAGCACCAGGATCGCGCCCTGGGCCAGGGCGTAGTCGGCGGAGGTGATGGCGCCGACCGCCAGCCGGCCGACCCCCGGCCACGCGAACAGGGTCTCGGTCACCACGGCCCCGCCGAGCAGGAACCCGATCTGCAGGCCGATCAGGGTGACCACTGGGATCAGCGAGTTTCGCAGGGCATGGCTGATGACGACCCGGCGTTCCGATACTCCCTTGGCGCGGGCGGTCCGCACGAAGTCGCTGCCGAGTACCTCCAGCAGCGAGGTCCGGGTCATGCGGGCGACCGGGCCAATGAACACACCGCCCAGGGTCAGGGCCGGCAGGACGATGTGGTCCAGTCCGCCGAGGGTCCAAAGGGGCCCGCCGCGGCCCTGGAACGGGAACAGCTGCCAGTGGAAGCCGACATACTGGATCAGCATCAGGCCGAACCAGAAGATCGGCATCGACACGCCGGCCACCGACACCGCCATGATGATCCGGTCGGACATCCGCCCGCGCCGCACGGCGGCCAGCGTGCCGAGCACGATGCCGAGCGGGACCGCCCAGATCAGGCTGGCCAGCATCAGCTCGATGGTCGGTCCGACGGTGTTGGCGAGTTCGGTCACCACGGGCGAGTTCGAGATCATCGAGCGGCCGAGGTCGCCTTGCAGAACCCGCGTGAGATAGATCCCGAACTGGACGTAGATCGGTTCGTTCAGTCCCATGGCCTCACGAATCGCTTCGATCTCGACATGGGTGGCCGTCGGTCCGGCGACGACGGTCGCGGGGTCGGTCGGAACCACCTGCAGTAGCAGGAAGCCGACAAGCAGAACGCCGATCAAAACCGGGATCGAGATCAGCAGACGATGGGCAATATGCTGAAGCATGGCGAAAGGGGTCCTGACGCCGAATGAGGAGGGTGACCGTCAGGGACATGGCAACGGTCATGCCAACCCTGGCACGTTCCGGCCGGATCAGCCAAGCCCTTGGAAACCGGTCGATCGGAGATTCCCAACCGCCATCGGTTGACCACGATGCATTCTCCTGTATGCGAACGAATTAAGCAGAGTGGCGACCGATTGATCACATGGCGTCAAGAATTCGGGACCGTGCCTGCATTTGGATTTGGCGGGTCAGGGATGCAGCTTCAGATCCTTCAGCGCCTTGTCGACCGCCTTGCGGTCGCCGTGAACGGCGATGCCGACCGGTTCGAGAAGCGCTGTCTGAAGGCTGGCCACGACGGCGCGGTTGTCGATGTCATTGCCGGTCCGGAACATGCCTTCCGTATAGACGGCCATCGAGAGGTTCCGTTCGAGCGCCCGGCGGTGCGCTCTGCTCACCGCTGCTCCCGATCCGGCGAACACCAGTACCGGTTGGCCGAAGATCGCGAGGTAGCCTACCCCGTCGGCATCGCGGTATGGCTGCCCGATGGTCTCGGGTGCGCTGGCCGCAACGCCGCTGGCCAGGAATGCCGTTACGTTCAGCTTCTGCCAGTCGGCCAGATCGTCGCGCAGGACGATGGCGATCTTGGTGTCGTGTCTCATGACAGGCTCCCGATTGATGATCGACCGGGACTCCATAGTGCCACCGTCACGTGGTGGATTGGACATCCGTGCAGGCCGCCTGGAACGCGCCGGGGGTGATACCGTAGCTTGCCTTGAAGCGGCGGATCAGATGGCTCTGGTCGGTAAAGCCGACGGCCGCCGCTACTTCGGCCGCCGGTTCGCCGTGGGCCAGCATGCGGCGGGCCGACTCCAGCCGTCGCCGCGTCAGGTAGGTATGCGGCGGCAGGCCGTAGGCTGCCGCAAAGGCCCGGTTGACCCAGAACCGGCTGCGTCCGGCCTCGCGCGCCAGATCCTCCAGGCGCAACTCGCGCTGATACTCGTGGTGCAGCAGTCCGTGCACCCGCTGGACCGCCGGGTCGTTGCGTTCGAGCGGTGCCGGGGGTGGGGTACGGCCGTGCCGACGCGCCAGTGCGGTCAGAGTCTGCGTCAGTGAACAGTCCGACTCGAGCGAACCGGCTGCAGGGTCCACCAGGGTGCGGCAGAGGTTCAGCAGGTGTTCCCGGCAGCAGGGATCATCGATCAGCGTGGCCGTGAAGAACGGCAGGTGGGTCCGTCGCCCGGCGGCGTCGCCCAGGATCTCGGTCCACAACTCAGCGCTCGGGTACAGCATCCAGTAGCTGAATCCGTCCTCTGTCTCTGCGCTGCCGTCATGGGCGTCTTCCGGGTTCATGGCGATCACCGTCCCGGGAGTGCTGACGTGGCGGCGTCCGCGGTGGTGGAAGCCTTGCCCGCCGCGCAGAGTTACGCCGATCGCATAGGTATCGTGGGCGTGCCGGTCATAGGCGTGGCCGCCGAACCGTGCATGCAGCAGTTCGATGCCGGTGTCGGCGTGCCGCCAGAACTGGACGCGATCCCCGATCGTGCGGGGCATGGCGTTACTCGCGGCGCAGGATCTTGTTCACCAGGATGCCGGCCAGCCAGTTTTCCCTGAACGCGGCGTTCAGCGCCTTGGGGTCGTACTCGGTGGCGACCCAGTCCCGGAAGCCGATGCCGCTGCGAGCCTCGGTGGCGAGATAGCTCTCGAAAAAGAAGTCGATGACACCGGTCTTGGCCTGGCGGATGTGGCCATATCGCCAGGACAACTGGTCCATGGCCTGACGCAGTGGCAAGCCGGTGCGCTGCCACAGGTACAGGGTCGCCATGAAGCCGGTGCGGTCGGCGCCCGATTTGCAGTGCATCAGCAGTGGCAGTTCCAAGCCGTCCCACAGGTCGAGCGCCGCCAGCACGGTCTCCCGGTCGAGCGCCGCGCGGGAGCGGATCGGGAAGTCGATCAGGACCAGCCCGAGCCGCGCGCAGGCCTCGCGTTCCAGCCGGTAGGCACCGCACTCCACCCGCGGGCCGCGCAGGTTGAGGATGGTGCGGATGCCTTCCTTCGCGAACTGCTCCAGATGGCCGGGACCCGGTTGCGCGGCACGCCAGACGCCATCGGCGACCTTGTGGCGGTGGACATAAACTTGGCGCAGGAAGCCATGGTCGACCAGCAGCATGTTCAGCCAGGCGCTGCGGCGTTCGTCGGAGGTCAACGGCGCGACGGAGGCGGCGCGGTGGGGCAGGTCGATCATCGGCATCCACGGTTCGGATCTGGGCGGCTTTCTGCCAGCAGCAGTTCTAGGGCGTCATCGACCGCTTGCAACGGGATATTGCTCATCTCGCCGCCACCGAAATCCTGGGCCCGCAGCACGGCCCCGCGAGTGACGAAGGGTGCGAACTTGGCTGGTGGCGTCGGGCCGAACAGCGACAGCAACGGTATGTCGGCGGCTGCCAGCATATGGCCGCCGCCGCTGTCGTTGGCAACCGCAGCGGTGAAGCGGGCCGCGAGGGCGATGGTCAGCAGCGGCGACGTGCCGAGCGCGCCGGCGCGCGGATCCTGCAGCGGTAACACCGCGCTAGGGATCGACGAGCGGATCGTGTCCGCCCATTCGGATTCGCCAGGGCCGAGCAGATAGACCGGGGTCTGGCCGCGCCCGGCGATCCGGCTTCCGAGATCAATGAAGCGGTCCAACGGCCAGCACTTGTGCTTGCCTCCGGCGCCCGGGACCAAGCCGACATAGATGGCCCTGCCGTCGTCCAGCAGTGTTCGGGCCAGATCGTCCGCGGTTCGGTCGATCGTGCGGGTGACGGTCGGCACCGCGGGCTGTCCGCTCGCCAGTTCCAGCAGGTCGAGCATCTGCCGGATCATCGCGGTCGGTCGTCGATGGCCGAACGGCGGACGCCGGTTCGACAGCAGGTAGCCGGCGGCACCCGAGATGAACACGCGGTGCGGTATCCGCTTCAGAATCAGGGTGGTCTTCACCCGGCGCTGGGTGTCGATCACCAGGTCGAAGGTACGCCCGTGCAATGAAGTGCCCTTTAGCGGGTCGAGCATCTCGTTCCAGCCCGCTCCGACTCCTGCGTCGTCCACAACCTCGTCGATCAGCCCTTCCACCAGCGGTGCGAGGGTTCCTGAATAGGCACTGGGGCCCTTGCCCGCGAGCCAGACGATCGAGGCGGCAGGGAAAGCCTGCCGCAGCGCGCGGACGAACGGCAGCTTCATCAGCCCGTCGCCGACCAGATCGAGCCCGACATAAACCAGGATGCTGCGCGGCGCTGCAGGGGCGTGTCGGCCGGTCATCCGGTGGACCCTGGACGACTTGCGCCGGTGGGCTGGGCGGCCAACCGGACCACGACGACCGTGACGCCGATCAGGCCCATCCAGGTTTCCTGCCACAGCCCGAACGACACCATCGCGATCACCAACAGCGCGGAGGCGGTGGCGAGCGCGACGGGCTGGGCGTTCCGGTCCATCCGTCGGATCGCGCCGGCGCCGATCCCCAGCAGGGCCAGCCCGGCGGCGATGCCGATCGCACCGAACTCGACCCAGATCTGCAGGGCGGCGTTGTGCGCGTGGGTGGCCGGCGCCTTGTGGTAGCGGTAGCGGCTGCGCTGCTCATCGGACAGCGGCAGATGCCGAACCGACCCCAGGCCCTGGCCGATCCAAGGCGCCTGACGAATCGCGTCCGACGCGTGATCCCAGATCTCCAGACGGTCGGTGAACGACAGCGGCATTGCGATCTCCTGGCGGACCGCCGTGTGGTAAGCCGCCGTCAGCAGCGGAGGCGCGCCGACCACCAGCCCGACTGTCAACACGCTGCCGGCGACCAGCACGGCGCCGGAGTGCCAGCGGGCCGCAGCGTAGACCAGGGTGGCGACCAGGGCCGCCAGCCAGCCGGCCGCCGACTGACCGGCCAGCGCAGGTGCCAGGCCCAGCAGCAGCGCCGTAACGGCGTGGCGCCGTCCGACGTACCGGGCGAGCAGGCCCGCCAACGGCAGGGACAGCAGCAGCAGGGCGACCGCCGGCCGGTTGTATCGGGCCGGGTCGATCACGACGCTGGCAGCCAGTCCGTCGGACAGGCGGCGGAACGGGGAGTCGAACGTCAATTCCACCAGCAGGAACGCCGAGCCAATCGCCAGCCCGGCCAGTGCCCACAGGGCGATGTACGCAAGGCGGTCCGGTCGGATCGAACCGGTCCAGTCCGCCGATGCCAGCCACAGAACGACCGCCAGCATGCCGAGCTTGACGACCGTCTCGGTCCAGTCGGGCTCGCCCAGGGCTGGCGGCAGGTGAGCGCCGGCGACATAAGCCAGGAAAACCGCAAACAGAACGGCTACCGAGAAAGAAGGCAGCGCCGAACGACGCTGGTTGCACAGCGTGACGACCAGCAGCCCGAGCGCAAGCGCGATCGATAACGGCGCCATCGCCTGCTTCGCCATCGCCCCGACCGTGGCAAACAGAAACAGCCCGCCGGCCAGGACCAGGTCGGGCCGTGCGAACCATCGGTCGGGAACGCTGGTTTTGTCAGCCGGCGTGATGGCTCGCCTCCTGGATGGCCGCCGTTTCGGCCACGCCGTGGCCAACAATTTGTGGCGCCATCGGACGTTCGGCACTAGGTTGAGCAGGCCGTACCCACTAACACAGCGCCTTCACGCTGGAAAGCGCGACCCGGACCGTATGGCCATGCCCCAGACGATGACCATCCTCACGCGCGACGACCCTCCGACGCCGCCGGCTCTGGGCCGATGAGCGAATCGCCCCCCATGAAAACCCGGCTGCCGATCAGCGACCAGCGCAGCCTGCCGCTGATGGGTCGCTTGTGGCGCCAGTTCATCCGGCACCATGCCCTGTGGCTGGTTGGTGCCGCCATCGCGTCGGCGATCGTCGCTGCGGCGACGGCAGGCTCGGCGTGGCTGCTGGACCCGGTGGTCAACAAGGTGTTCGTCGAACGCGACCGCGACATGCTGTGGCTGATCGGTGGCGGCGTCCTGGCGATCTTTGTCGTGAAATCGGTGGCGGCGTACCTGCAGGAAGCGGTTCTCGCCTATGTCGGCCAGCGGATCGTCGCCGACGTCCAGAACCGGCTGTTCCGCCATCTGCTCGACCAGGACGTCGCCCTGTTCCAGAGCCGCCAGACCGGCACGCTGATCTCGCACTTCACCTACGACGTCCAGGCGCTGCGCCAGGCTGTGTCGACGGCGCTGGTCGGGATCGGACGGGACGGGCTGTCGATCGTGTTCCTGGCGGCGGTGATGATCTACCAGGACTGGCTGTTGTCACTAATCGCGCTGGTGGTGGCTCCCATCTCGATCCTGCCGCTGCAACGGCTGGGTAAGCGCATGCGGCGGGTGTCGGGCCAGTCGCAGGAGCGGATGGGCGAGTTGACGACGCTGCTCGGCCAGGCGTTCCACGGTATCCGGGTGATCAAGGCCTATGGGATGGAAGAGGCCGAGCGCCAGCGCGTCGGCTCGGTGATCGAGGCGTTGTTCCGCCTGGCGTTCCGTCAGGGCCGAGTGCGTGCGGCGGTGCAGCCGATCATCGACGTCCTCGGCGGTCTGGCGGTTGCCGGCGTGATCATTTACGGCGGCATCCGGGTGATCGACGGCGTGACCACGCCGGGTGCGTTCTTCTCGTTCATCGCCGCGGTGCTGATGGCCTACCAGCCGCTGCGAGGGTTGGGGAAAGTCAGTACGACGTTGCAGGAGGGCCTGGCCGCCGCCGACCGGCTGTTCCGGATGCTCGACCGCAAGCCGTTGATCGCCGACGCGCCCGACGCGGTGGAACTGGACCGGGCGCCGGCTTCGGTGGCGTTCGAGGGCGTGCGGTTCCGCTATCCCGACGGAACCGAGGCGCTGGCCGGACTGGATATGGTGGCGCCGGCCGGCAGGGTTACCGCTTTGGTCGGCCCGTCCGGCGCCGGCAAGAGCACGGTTCTGTCCCTTATTCCCCGCTTTTACGATGTCGAGGGCGGTGCCGTGCGGGTGGCCGGGCGCGACCTTCGCACCCTGTCGGTGAGGAGCTTGCGGGCAGCCATTGCCGTGGTCAGCCAGGAGGTGGTGCTGTTCGACGACACGGTGGCCGAGAACATCCGGTACGGCCGGCCCGACGCCAGCGATGCCGATGTAGTGGCGGCGGCCGAGGCGGCGGCGGCCCATGACTTCATCTCGGAACTGCCCGACGGCTACGCCGCCCGGGTCGGCGAGCATGGGTTGAAGCTGTCCGGCGGACAACGGCAGCGCATCGCGATCGCCCGGGCCATTCTGAAGGACGCTCCGATCCTGCTGCTCGACGAGGCGACCAGCGCGCTGGACACCGAGTCCGAGATGCAGATCCAGACTGCGCTGGCACGTCTGATGGTGGGGCGCACCACCATCGTCATCGCCCACCGCCTGTCGACGGTGCAGAGCGCCGATGTGATCCACGCGTTCGAGCGCGGGCGGGTGGTCGAGAGCGGCTCCCACGCCGAGCTGGTGGCGCATGGCGGGCTGTACGCGCGGCTGCACGCCCTGCAGTTCCGAGATGTCGAGGAACCAGCCGCGGTACCGGCGGGCTGACCTAGACCGGTCCCGGCGTACGGATCGGCTTGTCGCGCCAGCGGCGATGCACCCAGAACCACTGCTCCGGCCGCTCGCGGATCCAGGATTCGACCCGGTCGTTGACCGCCTGAACCAGTGCGGCGACGTCGGTCGAGCGGTCGCCCGTTCGTTCAAGCTGGATTGGTGGATCGACCGTTACTCGAAAGCGCGGCCCGCCCAGGCGCTCGAAGCGGACCGGCACGACCGGTACATCGAAACGCAGAGCCAGCTGCGCGAAGGCCGGGGTGGTCATGGCCGGTCGGCCGAAGAACCGAGCCTCGATGCCTTCGTTCATCTTCTGGTCGACCAGAATTCCAAGGGAGCGCTGGGCCTTCAGCGCTGCCAGCGCCCGGCGTCCGCCTTCGGCGCCCTTCGGGATCATCACGCCGGCCGGATCGATCCGGCGGCGCTCGAGCAGCCGGTTGACCCAGGGGTTGTTCGGCGCGCGGTAGATGAAGTCGACCGTGAAGCCGTGGCGCAGGGCGACCACCGGCGCGATCTCCCAGTTCGCCAGATGGGCGCCGACAAAGATCACTGGTCCGCCGGCTTCGCGGAGAGCCTCGATGGTTTCCATCCCATCAACCTGGACGACAGCCGGGTCTGCCAGCAGGGTCTTCAGGTGCGGGAACTCGCCAATGTTCCGGCCGAGATTCGCCCACATGCCGTCGAGAATGCTGTCAATCTCGGAGGCCGGATGGTCGGGATAGGTGCGCTCCAGGTTCCGCCGGGCGGTCCGGTGCGCGCCGATCAGCGGTCCGATCCGCCGCAGCAGCCAAGCGCCGGTCGCCGAACTGGCGGACGTGGGCAGCAAACTGAACAGCCCGTAGAACGCCAGGACGAGTGCCGCTTCGAGCGGCTGGAGAAGGCGGGTGAGGAGACGACTCATGCCGTCGGTATGGTTCCTCGCCGCCGTCCCGTCCAGTCCTGTTCGCGTCAGGCCGTGGCCGGGGTCAGCCGCCCGAGCGGTTTCTCGTCAATGACCATGTGGATCAGTGCCGCGAGGACGCCGAGCACCACGCCCGCCCACCAGACACCGTCGTAGGAGCCGACGGTGTCGTACAGATAGCCGCCGAGCCAGACACCCATGAAGCTGCCGAGCTGGTGGCTGAGGAAGACGACGCCGAACAAGGTCGCCATGTACCGGACACCGAACACCTGGGCGACGATGCCGGTGGTCAGCGGAACCGTCGATAGCCACAGGATGCCCATGGAACCGGCGAACAGATAGATTGTCAGGTCGGTCTTGGGGGCCATCAGCAGTCCGATGATCGCGATCGAGCGCAGGAAATAGATCCAGGCGAGTCCGGTCTTCTTGCTCCAGCGCTGCCCGAACATGCCGGCGGCGAAGGAGCCGACGATGTTGAAGAAGCCGACCAGGGCAAGGGCGGTCGCGCCGACCGACGGATCCAGGCCGAGGTCGGAGACGTATGCCGGGAAGTGGACCGTGATGAACGCCACATGGAAACCGCAGACGAAGAACCCGATGGTCAGCAGGACGAAGCCCCGATGGCCGCTCGCCTCGCGCAGTGCCTGGACCAGACTCTGGTCGTGCAGCGCCTCACCCTTCGGGGCCTGGATGTTCGGCAGCACGAAGGCGAGTGGAATGACCAGCAGCGCCGACAACGCGAGATAGCCCAGCGCGGGCTCCCATCCGAACTGATGGATGAAGGTCTGTCCGAGTGGCGAGAACACGACCTGTCCGAACGATCCCGCCGCCGTACCCAGGCCGAGGGCGAGCGAGCGCCGCTCCGGTCCGACCACCTTGGCCATTGCCGCCATGGCCAGCGAGAACGCGGTGAAGGCGACGCCGATTCCGGTCATCACCCCGCCGAACAGGTGCAGGCCGAGCACGCTCGAGGTATGCGCCATGCCCCAGACACCAGCCGTGTAGACCAGCGCTCCGACCGCCAGCACCCGGGATGGGCCGTAGCGGTCGGCGATGGCGCCGGCGATCGGAACGCCGATTCCCCACAGCAGGTTCTGGATCGCCATGGCGAGGCCGAAAGTGCTGCGGTCCCAGCCGTGGGTCACCGTCATCGGTTCAAGGAACAGCCCGAAGACCGAGCGGATGCCAAACCCGATCATGGCGATCAGACACCCGGCCAGGATCACCACCAGCGGTGTACGCCAGCCGGAGCCGGCGGGGGACGAAGGAGCGGAAGCGGTGCTCGACATGGGGGGCCTCAGATGCCGAAGGGCAGGATGGATGCGCGCGAATCGATCGGCTATAATGCGTGTGGTTACACTGGTGTACCTGCACGAATGAGTCAACAATGGACGATCCGAACACCGGGACCGGCAGCGATGCTGGATCGGCATCAATTGCAGGCGAAATGCGCTGCACCTGCGCCGCGCTACGCCGAACTGCCCGCCGAATGACCCAGATCTACGACGACGCCCTCAAGCCGACCGGCCTGAAGCTCACGCAGTACTCCCTGCTGGCCATGCTTGCCCAGGCCGGAGAGCCCTCGATTACGGACCTTGCCGACCTGATGATGATGGACCGGACCACTTTGACCCGGAACCTGAGGCCTTTGCAGGCCGCAGGATGGGTCCGGCTTGGCACGGGTGGAGACAAGCGGTCGCGGAGCGTCGTTCTGACCGCGAAGGGCGAAAGCACGCTGCAGGCTGCGCGTCCGGTCTGGCGGCAGGCGGAGGCGTCGATTCGCGGTAAACTGGGGGCTGATGGCGGCCGGCAGCTTCGCCGCCTGCTGGCAGAGACGTCTTCCGCCATCGCATCCGACTGACGGGGGCGACGCCCGCCCGCGGGTCTGCTATTCCGGCGGTGTTCCGTTCGCCCCGATGTCTGGAGACCGTTCATGGATCAGGACAAACTGCGCGCCCTCCGGGAGAAATACGGCCCGGCCCCGGAAGGGACGATCTTCGATCCGGAGTTCGCTGAAGTCGGCAAACAGATCTTCCGCGGTAGCCGCCGTCTCTGGCCGTTCTCCGGGGTGTCGACGTTCCTGGATGCGCCCTACCGGCCGATGAAGGATGACTCGCCGGACCTCGATGGGCTGGATTATGCGTTGGTCGGCGTGCCGATGGATCTGGGTGTCACCAACCGGGCGGGCTCGCGACTTGGTCCGCGGGCGGTGCGGGCGATCGAGCGCATCGGACCCTATGAGCATCAGCTGAAGATCGCGCCCCTGGCCGGTTGCGCCGTGGCCGATGTCGGCGATGTGGTGATGCGCAGCCGCTACGACCTGGTCAGCTGCCACGAGGACATCGAGACTTACTTCGCGAACGTGCACGCTGCGGGAGTGATCCCATTGGCGATCGGTGGCGACCACTCGATCTCGCTGCCGATCCTCAAGGCCCTTGGCCGGGACCGGCCGCTTGGCCTCGTTCACATCGATGCGCATTGCGACACCAGCGGCCCCTACGAAGGAGCCAAGTTCCATCACGGCGGCCCGTTCCGCCAGGCGGTGCTCGATGGCGTCCTGGATCCTGAGCGTACCATCCAGATCGGTATCCGAGGTGCCGCGGAGTATCTGTGGGAGTTCTCCTATGAGTCCGGCATGACCGTGCTGCATGCCGAGGATGTCCTGAAGCTGGGTCCCGCGGCGGTGGCGGAAAAGGCGAGGGCGGTGGTCGGTGATCAGCCGTTCTACATCTCGTTCGACGTCGACAGTCTGGATCCGGCCTACGCGCCCGGAACCGGTACGCCGGAGATCGGCGGGATGACGTCTCTGGAGGCGATGGAGATCCTGCGCGGTCTGGCCGGACTGCCGATGGTGGGCGGCGACGTGGTCGAGGTGGCACCTCAGTACGATGCAACCTCCAATACCGCTCACGCCGCGGCGCAGATCCTGTTCACGATCTTCTGCCTGGCTCGCCTAGCCGAGCCGGCACGGAAGGCCGCTGGCTGGAAATGAGCCATCAGGCGCCGGCAAGCAGGGTTGCCGCGATCGCTTCCCATTCGGCATCAAGCGGATCGCGGCAGTGCGGGCGCCCGGCTCGACGGTACCAATAGCCGGCGTTCGCCTCGTCGCCTTCGACGCGGTGCAGGTGGGCGTGCACCCAGGCAGCTTCCGGACCGTCATCGGACTGGGCGGCCTCGTGGGCAGCGTGCCAGTCGCCGCGGCCCTGGTACCAAAGGCCCGTCAAGGCGGGCGTCATCGCATCGGGTGGTACGTTGCGGGTCAGCGATTGTCGGAAGTCGTCCAGGGTCATTCAGTGGCCTCCAGGGCAATATCGGGCGGTAGCGGGCGGTTCGTCACGATGTTCGAAGAAGGTAGTATAGCTTGATGGAGTTCTGCGCGGTGTCTGTCGGGAGCGTAACGTCATGATCGATGAACTGCTGGCGCACAACAAGGAGTGGGCCGCCCAACGGGTTTTGGAAGACCCGAACTATTTCAAGCGCCTCAAGGATCTGCAGGCCCCGAAGTATCTTTGGATCGGCTGCTCCGACAGCCGGGTTCCGGCGAACGTGATCACCGGTCTGCAACCGGGCGAGGTGTTCGTTCACCGCAACGTGGCGAACGTGCTGCATCCCGGTGACTTGAACGGCCTTTCTGTCCTGCAGTACGCCGTCGAGGTCCTGCGGGTCGAACACATCATCGTGTGCGGCCACTATGGGTGCGGCGGGGTCGTGGCCGCAGCGGATGGGCTACGCCACGGATTGATCGACCACTGGCTGCGCCCGATCATGGATCTGCACGAACGCTTCGAGCCCGATCTGGCCAAGCTGCCCGACGCCCGGGCACGCCTGGATCGCCTGTGCGAACTGAACGTTGAGCAGACCGTCACGAGGGTGACGCAGACGCCGGTGGTCCAGGATGCCTGGATGGCGGGCCGACTGCTGGCGGTGCATGGCTGGGTTTACGGGCTGGAGGATGGAATTATCAGAAGTCTCGGACCCAGCATCACGGGTGCAAGGGGAGCGACCGAGCATCGCGAGAGGCTGGGGGTGTAGTCGCTCCTACGCGCTCATCGATGCCGATTTCGGTGTCACCCGGCGTTCCAACAGCCATTCGGTCGCGGCCTGCGTGTCGGTGAACACACCTGCCGATCCCGGAATCTTCATCGTGCGCATCGCCGCCCAAAGCTGGCCCAGCAGCTGATTACCCTCGTACCGGGAGACCACCAGGGCGGTGATCTGCGACGGATAGCCTGCGGCATCCTTATAGGCCTGAAACCGTCGCAACCAGTCGACATCGACCTCGTGAACATGCGCGCCGGTCGTGTCCAGCAGTACCAAGGTCGATGCCGTTACAGACGGATCGCTAAAGCAAGCCGCCAGGGCGCGTTGCGCGACGTTGAATGTAAGGGTGCCGAGATACCGCAAGGTCAGGATGTCGCGATCCCGATCAATCTCAAGCTCAAATCCCGCGTGCTTCATCGGGCGCCTCCGCCTGTTCTGGCGTGGTGGGCTTCTATGAGTGTCTACGCTACACGTTCTGTGTCGGCGCTTCGCGCTGGTGATTCTACGTATGTCCCTCACGCGGCGGTCAGGTTTGCAACGGGTATCATCGGCTCCGCACCGGGAACCGCCTGCTGTTCGGCGAGAAACTGCCTCGTTTCGGCGCGCTGCGCCGCCCCTCGCTCGTCGTAAAGGAACGGCAGGACGACATAGCGTCGGCCCTGGGTTACCGGGGTCGCTTCGTGCAGCAGCGAGCAGGAGAAGATCACAGCGCAACCGACGCCCGGCTTGTAGGTGTGGGGGCCGTACTCGGGAAACCGCAGGGCACCGCCTTCGTACTCGTCGCTGTTCAAGTTGAGGCTCATGGCGAACTTGCGGTGCGACGTCGCCATCGAGGTATTGTCACGATGTGCCTTGAAGAAGCCCTGATCGGCTGCGGCGTAGCATCCGATGATGTAGCGTTCGACCTGGGAGACGCGATATCCGAATGCCTTGCCGATTTCTGGAATGACCTTGGTCTCCAACGCGCGACGTAACGGTGTCAACAGCGCCTTGTCGTGTATTGCACAATCCTTGCGGCGCTTCATCTTCGGGTCGAGCATTCCGCGCGTCATACCGTCAACGTCGCGCATGAAGCCGCTGTCGCCGCCACCGTGGGCTTCGTAGTAGTCGATCAGTTGGCGGCAATAAGCCGGGCTCACGACATCGGGAATCATCAGCACGGGCGCGTGCTGCTGCATTGCCTGAGCCGGAACTCGGATGGGGTATCCGGCAATAGCGGTGCGCAGTCGCTCGCCGAATCCCTCCACCGGCCGGGCTGCGACGTAGGCCTGCGCGCGCAGGTTTTCCCGAACCAGCAAGGCGCCGACACGAAGAACCAGGGTACCGGGTACTGCGTCCGCAGGTGTGGCTTCCATGCCAAAGAGCCGATGAATGGCCCGGTCGGTGTCAAAGAACACCGTGAACCGCTCAGTGAAGTTGGCGAGCCGCTCGTTGTTCGAGTCGCGCTTATCGGTAGTAACGACGTAGACAAGAATGTTGTGCTTGGTCAGCCAGGCGGCCTCATCAAGAAGTGTCTGAGTCAATGCCCTACCAATTTCCGAGTTGACGCTGGCCACGAATACCAACGCAAATCGATGTCCAGCGAGCGAGTCGAAATTGAACGACGGATTGATACTGCTGTCGGCGCGAAATTTCGGCAGGAAGTCGCCCGGGGCGAATCGAGTCATTGGCAGTCCTCACTGCGTCAGGGAGTTGGAGACAAGCCGGGCGATCCGCCGGGCTCGCGGCTCCGGAATTGAGCCGACCAGGGCGTAGGCGACATCGCTGGCCTTGCCGTAGGAAACGGCCAGTCCGTCATGGGTGGTGACCCGAGGCTCGGCACCATCGCGATTGAGGGCTTCGAGGATGGGGGAGTCCAGCGAGAGCACAAGCGACAGTCGCCGCGCCTCGGGGTCGGTGTAGACGAACAAGGCAGCCGGCCCGGTATCGGTTGCGACCACGTCGATTCTCGACAGCGTGAAACCGGCTAAGGCCAGGTCGGGTGGGGTCAGTTTATGGGCAAACAGAGTCTCGACGCTGCCGATAGCGGACTCCGAAGCCTCTCGGGCGAAGAATGGTGCAGCGGCTGACACCCGGTGAACCTCGGCGGCTTCGTCGATGAAGGCGGACAAAGGGTCATCATGCCCCGCGGCCCAAGATGCAGCCGCCCACCCGACGGCAACGCCGGCCGTCAGCATCGCGACCTGCCGCCACATTTGGCTGACGAAGCTGGGCCGGGCGCGACTGCTTTGCGATACTGCGGTATGCAGTTCCATGGCCAGCTCGGAACCGGCGTCGGCCAGGCGATGTGGAAGATCCCCCATGGAGGCGGTTTCCAGTCGAGCCAACTCAACCAGCGCCTGATGGTCCGCCAGTAGCTCCGAGAGGTGTCGGCGCAGCTCCGGTGAGCGGGCTGCTTCAGCCTCGATCTCTTCCATGCGCTGCGAGGGCAGGTCGCCGTCGATGAATGCGCTCAGTTCCCAATCTTCAACCGGTTTGGACATCATGACCTCCAACGAGCCGAAGCGCGGACGTGCCGCCCGCTTCTCTGTGCGCGAGGCGGCGCAGGGCTTCCCTTCCCCGGGCCAGCCGTGAGCGGACGGTCCCGACCGGCAGGTCCAGGACCACGGCTGCCTCGTCGGTGGTGAGACCGTCGACGGATACCAGCAGGATTACGCGGCGTTGGTCGTCGGGCAGGCGATCGACTGCCTTCAGTACCCGGCGCAGTTCGACGTGAGCCTCCTGGCTGGCCTCGATGCGCACGCCGTCGTCGTGGACGAAGACCGACGACACCCTCTGCCGGCGTTCGTATGACCGCGTTCCCGACACGAATGTGTTGTGAAGAATGGCGAACAGCCAGACCCGCAAGTCGGTACCCGGCTTGAACAGCTCAGCCCGGGCGATCGCCTTGACCAGCGTGTCCTGAACCAGATCGTCAGCGTCTGCCGTGTTGCGGCACAAAAACCGGGCATAGCGCCGCAGCCGCTGGATATGCGCTACCACGTCCTGGGAAGTCATGCCCGGCGATCCTTCGAAGAGGAGCTTCGGGAGACATACGCGCCCGCTCCACCCGCTTATCCATGGAAAGCGGGTGGTTCACGATTAAATTTTTTGAATGGCAGACCCGCGTTACCGCAGCGAGGCGTTGATCTTGTCCAAAGTGGCGCTGCCCGGACACAGATCGGGTTCGCCGAGCTCGTTCAGCGGCGTCCGGGTCGTGCGCAGGTTGGTGTGCAGGTCGCGCGGCTGCGCATCAAGGTAGAGCAGCCCGGTGGCGATCTCGCCGGCCCGTTCCTTCTCCTGGATGTAGCCGAGCGCGGCCGCCTTGTCGGAGGGGTCGTAGTCCGGCGCGATCTTGGCCAACCTCAGCGCCACGCCGTTGGGCTGCATGATCTCGACCGTGCTGCCTGGCGCGTAGTCCGCCTCGATCGGTGCCTGACTGGTGATGAAGTCCAGGCTGTTCACCGCCTCGTTGTGCTCGCGCACATAATCGTAGCTGCGGGTCGAACCCTTGTGGTTGTTGAACGCCACGCAAGGCGAGATCACGTCCAGAATGGCGGCACCCGGGTGGCTGATGGCCGCCTTGATCAGCGGTACGAGTTGCCGCTTGTCTCCGGAGAACGACCGGGCGACGAAGGTGGCCCCCATCAGGATGGCGAGCGATGCCAGATCGATGCCGCTGTCACTGTTGACGGCACCCTTCTTGGCGACCGACCCCTTGTCGGCGGTTGCGGAGAACTGCCCCTTGGTCAGGCCGTACACGCCATTGTTCATGACGATGTAGACCATGTTCACGCCGCGCCGCATGACGTGGGCGAACTGGCCGAGACCGATCGACGCGCTGTCGCCGTCGCCGGACACGCCCATGTAGGTGAGGTCCCGGTTGGCCAGGTAGGCGCCGGTCAGCACGCTCGGCATGCGGCCGTGCACGGTGTTGAAACCGTGGCTGCTGCCGAGGAAGTAGGTCGGGGCCTTCGACGAGCAGCCGATGCCGGACAGCTTGGCGACGCGATGCGGCTCGATTGCGAGTTCGTAGCAGGCCTGGACGATCGTCGCACTGATCGAATCGTGGCCGCAGCCGGCGCACAGGGTCGAGATCCGGCCTTCATAGTCGCGCCGGGTGAAGCCGACGCTGTTCTTCTGAAGGCTCGGATGATGCAGCTTCGGCTTGGTGATGTAGGTCACGACACGGCCCTCTCGAGGGGGACGACATGGTACTGGGCGAGCCTGCGGCGGATCTCGCCCAGGATGAAGTGAGCGGTGATCGGCGTCCCGTCGTAGTGCAGGACCGGAACCAGCCGCGCCGGATCGATGCCAAGCTCGGTGGTCAGCATGTTCCGCAACTGGCCGTCGCGGTTCTGCTCGACGACGAACACCTTGTCGTGGGACAGGATGAAATCCTGGACCGATTTCGGAAACGGAAAGGCGCGCAGGCGCATGGCGTCGAGATGCAGGCCGTCGGCCTCCAGACGGTCGAGCGCCTCGGCCATCGACGGGCTGGTGGAGCCGAAGTACAGCACGCCGTAGCGGCTGTTCCCCGCGGCCTTGCGTACGATCGGCTGCGGGACGATGTCCTTGGCCGTCTCGAACTTGCGCTGCAGCCGCTCCATGTTCTCGATGTAGTCGGCGCCTTCCTCGGAGTACCGGGCGTAGCGGTTCTTGGTGGTGCCGCGGGTGAAGAACGCGCCCTTGCTCTTGTGGGTGCCGGGCAGGGTACGGTACGGGATGCCGTCGCCGTCGACGTCAAGATAGCGGCCGAACTCGCGGCCGGCATCCAGTTCCTCGGCAGTCATTACCTTGCCGTGGTCGAACGTGCGGGTGTCATCCCACTCGAACGGCTTGCACAGCCGATGGTTCATGCCGATGTCGAGATCCGTCATCACGAAGATCGGGGTCTGCAGCCGGTCGGCGAGGTCGAGGGACGCAGCCGAAAAGTCGAAGCATTCCCGCGGATCCTCGGGGAACAGCATGACGTGCTTGGTGTCGCCGTTTGACGCGTAGGCGCAGGACAGCAGGTCGGCCTGCTGGGTGCGGGTCGGCATGCCGGTCGACGGCCCGCCGCGCTGCACGTTGATGATGACCGCCGGGATCTCCGCGAAGTAGGCAAGGCCGATGAACTCGGTCATCAGGCTGATGCCGGGCCCGGAGGTCGAGGTGAACGCCCGCGCGCCGTTCCAGCCGGCTCCGATCACCATGCCGATCGATGCCAACTCGTCCTCGGCCTGGATGACCGCGTACCTGGCTTCCTTGGTGTCCGGGTCGTGGCGGTAGCGCTTGCAGTACGACGCGAACGCCTCGGCCAGCGACGATGACGGGGTGATCGGATACCAGGCGCAGACGGTGGCCCCACCGTAGACGCAGCCGAGCGCCGCGGCGGCATTGCCCTCCACGAAGATCTGGTCGCCGACCTTGTCGCGTGCCGCCACCTTCAGGCCGCACAGCTCTGGCTGCAGGTTGGACGTCACCCAGTCGCGGCCGAGGTGCAGCGCCTTGATGTTGGAGGCGATCAGCGGCTCCTTGCCCTTGAACTGCTCGCCGAACAACGCCTCGATCACTGTCGGATCAATATCGAGCAGTACCGACAGGGCGCCAACATAGATGATGTTCTTGAACAGCTGGCGCTGCCGTGGATCGGTGTAGGTGGCGTTGGCGATCGCGGTCAGCGGCACGCCGATCAGCGTGACGTCGTCGCGAAACGCGCTGGCCGGCATCGGCCGGGTCGAATCGTAGAACAGGTAGCCGCCGGGCGCCAATTCGGCCACATCCTGGGGCCAGGTCTCGGGATTCATCGCGACCATCATGTCGACGCCGCCGCGCCGGCCGAGATAGCCATCCTCGGACACGCGAACCTCGTACCAGGTGGGCAAGCCCTGGATGTTCGACGGGAAGATGTTCCGCGGGCTGACCGGGACGCCCATCCGCAGGATGGATCGGGCGAACAGCTCGTTGGCGCTTGCCGAACCGGAACCGTTGACGTTGGCGAACTTGACGACGAAGTCGTTGGTCGCGCTCAGTGCTTGCCGCATGCGTGTTCCGCGTGGCTCATTTCGATGAAGTATTTCCGCATATCCCAGGCGCCGGTCGGGCAGCGCTCGGCGCACAACCCGCAGTGCAGGCAGACGTCCTCGTCCTTGGCCATGACCCGGCCGGTCTTCAGGCCGTCCGCGATGTAGATGTCCTGGGCAAGGTTAAGCGCGGGCGCGCTCAGCCGGCCGCGCAACTCGCTCTCGTCGCCATTGTCGGTGAAAGTGATGCTGTCCATCGGACAGATGTCGACGCAGGCATCGCACTCGATGCAGAGCTGCGGGGTGAACACCGTCTGGATGTCACAGTTCAGGCAGCGCTGTGCTTCCTTCCAGGCGAGCTGCGGGTCGAAGCCCAGTTCGACCTCGGCGCGGAGGTCGCGCAACGCCTCATCCTTGGCCCGGTGCGGCACCTTGAACCGCGAGTCGAGCGCCACGTCGTTGTCGTAGCTCCACTCGTGGATGCCCATCTTCTGGCTGACGATCTCGACCATCGGCGACGGCCGGACGGCAGCGTCGCCGCCTTCCAGGAAGGTGTGGATCGACAGGGCGGCGTCGTGGCCATGGGCGACCGCCCAGATGATGTTCTTCGGGCCGAACGCCGCGTCGCCCCCGAAAAACACGTTCGGCAGGGTGGAACGCATCGTGGTCTCTTCGACCTTCGGCATGCCCCAGCGTTCGTTGAACTCGATCCCGATGTCGCGCTCGACCCAGGGGAACGCATTCTCCTGACCGACGGCGACAAGCACGTCGTCGCACTCGAAGAACGGGTCCGGCTCGCCGGTCGGCACCAGCGACCGGCGGCCCTTGGTGTCATATTCGGCGCGCACCTTCTCGAAGGTCATACCGACGAGACGGCCGCCTTCGTGCACGAAGGTCTTCGGAACCAGGTAATTGAGGATCGGGATATCCTCGCCGATCGCGTCTTCCTTCTCCCAGGGCGACGCCTTCATCTCCTCGAAGCCCGAGCGCACGATCACCTTGACGTCCTCGCCGCCCACTCGGCGGGCGGTGCGGCAGCAGTCCATGGCCGTGTTGCCGCCGCCGAGCACGATCACCCGCTTGCCGATCTTGGTGATGTGTCCGAACGATACCGAAGACAGCCAGTCGATGCCGATGTGGGTGTTGGCGTCCGCTTCAGTCCGTCCGGGAATGTCCAGGTCGCGGCCGCGCGGCGCGCAGGAGCCGACGAAGATCGCGTCCCAGCCTTCGGCCAGAAGCGCCTTGAGGCTGTCGACCTGTCGATGCTCGAAGTGGACGTTGCCGATCCCGGTAATGTGCCCGACTTCCTCGTCGATCACCGACTCGGGCAGACGGAAATGGGGAATCTGGGTCCGGATCATCCCGCCGAGCTGCGGGTTCTGATCCATGAGCGTGACTTCGTAGCCCAGCACGGCGAGATCACGGGCCACGGTCAGCGAGGCTGGACCGGCACCAATACAGGCGATGCGGCGACCATTGCTTGGCGCGGCACTCGGCAGACGATCTTCCAAACCGCCCTTGAAGTCCGCGGCAACCCGCTTCAGCCGGCAGATCGCAACGGGTTCGGTGCGGTTGCCGACCAGGGATTCATCCTCGACCCGCCCACGCCGGCAGGCTGGTTCGCACGGTCGGTCGCAGGTCCGACCGAGGATGCCGGGGAATACGTTGGACTTCCAGTTGATCATGTAGGCGTCGGTGTACCGGCCATGCGCGATCAGCCGGATGTACTCCGGCACCGGCGTGTGGGCGGGACAGGCCCACTGGCAGTCCACGACTTTGTGGAAGTAGTTCGGATCGGCAATATCGGTCGCCCGCAACGGCGGATCTCCCCAACTCGGATGGCGGTTGCCCAGCTTAACGTGGGCTTTGCCAAGGGGAGTAGGAACCCTTGCGGCGCGCCACGTCAAGACGTTCGGGGTTGTCTATCGCATGAACGACTTTGGCTTGTGCCGATCGCACCGCGCCGATCGACGGCGGAGGGAAAGATTGGCCCAAAATCAAGTTCTGACGATGGTCTCACGCTTGTCGGGCAACCGGTCTATATTCGACACATATCGAGAGTCTCCCCCGCATCTGCGCGGACGAGCCAACCGTGACGACAGGAACAAGGCGATGATCCGGAAAACGGACTTTTACATCGATGGCGCTTGGGTGGCGCCGGTTACTGCGAACGATCTCGCGGTCATCAACCCCGCCGACGAAACGGCATTCGCGACGATTTCGCTTGGATCCAGTGCCGATGTCGACCGGGCGGTCGCGGCCGCGCGCGCTGCCTTTGCGGGTTGGAGCCAGACCAGCCGGGACGAGCGGCTGGCGAAGCTTGAAAGCTTGGCGACGATCTACGAGCGCCGATCCGACGAAATGGCCAAGGCGATCAGCCAGGAGATGGGCGCTCCCATCACGCTGGCGACCCGGGCGCAGGCCCGCGCAGGCCTCGGTCACATCAAGGCGTTCATCAATGTGCTGCGTGAGTTCGAATTCGAGCATGCGTTGCGCGACGATGCCCGGAACGAGCACATCGTCTACGAGCCGATCGGGGTGTGTGGCCTGATCACGCCGTGGAACTGGCCGATGAACCAAGTGACGCTGAAAGTGGTTCCGGCCCTGGCTGCCGGCTGCACGGTGGTCCTGAAGCCATCCGAAGTCGCGCCCCTCTCGGCGTTGCTGTTCGCCGAGATCGTGCACGAGGCCGGGTTCCCGAAGGGCGTGTTCAACCTCGTGAACGGCGACGGGCCGACGGTCGGCGAGGCGATGTCGCGCCATCCGGGGATCGACATGATGTCGTTCACCGGCTCGACCCGCGCCGGCATCGCCGTGACCAAGGCGGCGGCCGACACGGTCAAGCGCGTGACGCTGGAACTCGGCGGCAAGTCGCCGAACATCGTGTTCGCCGACGCCGACCTCCCGAAGGCGGTCGCCGCCGGTGCCGCGCACTGCTTCAACAACACCGGCCAGTCCTGCAACGCGCCGACCCGGATGCTGGTGCAGCGCTCGGTCTACGACCAGGCGGTCAAGCTGGCGACCGAGGCGGCCGAATCGACCAAGGTCGGCAACCCGGCGGAGGAGGGCGGCCATATCGGCCCGCTCGTTTCCGAGACCCAGTTCAACAAGGTCCAGGGCCTGATCGACGCGGCGATCGCCGAGGGCGCGCGCTTGGTGGCTGGCGGCCCGGGTCGGCCGGAGGGCTTCAATCGTGGCTATTTCGTGCGGCCGACCGTGTTCGCCGATGTGACCAACGACATGACCATAGCCCGCGAGGAAGTGTTCGGACCGGTGCTGTCGATGATTGCGTTCGACGACGAGGACGAAGCCGTTCAGGTCGCCAACGATACCGCCTACGGTCTGTCATCCTACGTCCAGACCGGCGATCCGGAACGGGCCAAGCGCGTGGCCAAGCAACTTCGTTCCGGCATGGTCCAGCTCAACGGCGCGGGCCGGGCCTCGGGCAGTCCGTTCGGCGGCTACAAGCAGTCCGGCAACGGCCGCGAGGGCGGTAAGTGGGGTCTTGAGGATTTTCTCGAAGTAAAGGCCGTAAGTGGCTGGCCTATCTGATAGAACTTAAAGTAACGCCGTCCGGTCACCAGGCCGGACGGCGTTCTCCTTCGAGGCCGAGGCTGGCGGCCGCCAGGTAGCAGAACTCCAGGACCACGGTCGCGGCCAGCCAGGCCGTCAGACCCTGAACATCATAGGTCGGTGTGGTGGTGTTGACGTCGAACCCGACCATGTTCAGGCCTTTCAACCCGCGGATCAGCCGCAGCCCTTCGCGAGCCGTCAGCCCGCCCCAGGCCGGAGTGAATACGCCGGGTGCGACCGACGGGTCGAACACGTCCATGTCGAAGCAGATGAACACCGGGCGATCGCCGATGACCGCGCGGAACCGTTCCAGGATGGCCGCCGGACCCTCGTCGTCCAGGGCTTCCAGCGGAATCACATGATACCCGAGCGAACGGGTGTAGTCGAACACGCCGGGTACATAGGCGGTGCCGCGCAGCCCGAAATGCAACGAGACGCTTGGGTCGACGTATCTTTTCTCGGCGGCGAACGAGAACGTGGTCGCCGGGTTCAGGTCGATGGCGTTGCCGCCTTCCGGGTAGGCGTCGGTGTGCGAGTCGAAATGCAGCACGGCGAGACCGGGATGGGCGCGGGCGAGCGCCTGCATCATCGGCACGCTGATCACCCCGTCGCCGCCCAGGCCGATCGGCATCGCCCCTGATGCGATGACGGCGGCGATCGCGGCGTCCATTCGCTCGACCGACTCCTCGATCATGCCCGACGTCACGGCTACGTCGCCGACGTCGACCAGTCCGAGAGCCCGGATCGGGTCGAAATCGTCGGCCGAGTCCGGTCGGTAGTGGCGGACCATGTCGGTCGACATCATGCGGATTGCCGCCGGTCCCAGTCGGGCACCGACCCGCTTCGGATGCCGCCCGGAGTCGAACGGCAACCCGATGATCGCTGCCTTCGCTCCGGCGGCGGCCGGATCCAGCGTCTGCGGCACGCCGAGATAGGTACCGACGGTCTTGAACAGCCCGGTGGACGCGAGGGTCATCGCCGTTACTCGATGGAATCGCGGATCAGCGGCGAGGTCGAGCAGTGGATGCCGCCGCCGCCTTCGTAGACGCGCTCGTACTCGACCGGAACGATCTCGATGCCGAGCTTGTCGAGGGTTTCCGCCGTCCGTGGGGCGGCGCCGGCCTGCATCAGCACCCGGCCGGGCTTGACCGCGATGCAGTTGACGATGCCGGACGGATCGTCGGGATGCACCTCGATGGTGCGGATGCCGAGGTCCTGCAGCTTGCCGAGGAACCAGAACGGCAACTGGGTCGGGTTGATGATCGCGGTGTCGACGTCGATCATCACCAGGGCGCCGTCGATGTGCAGGCGGTAGCCGGTCAGGTCGACGCGCAGCAATTCCACGCCCTGGGCGTTCAGGACTTCCTCGACCTGGCGGGTGCCTTCCTCGTTGACCCTTGAGGAACGGCCGATCACCGCGGTGCGTGGGTTCAGCCACACGAAGCTGCCGCCTTCCATCAGCCCGGTGCCATGGATGGTCCGCAGGATCGGCATCCCGACCTTGGCCAGTGTCTCGGTGACCGGTGCTTCCTCGCCACGACGCACGATCGGGCCCAGCCGGGTGACGATCGCACCGCCTTTCACGCCGATGCAGCTGTCGCGGGTGTAGATCGACTTGTGGCGGCCGGGCGCGCAGCGGGTCAGGTAAACGACCTCCACACCTTCCTTGCGCAGGGCGTCGGCCAGCCCGTCATGCTGCTCCTGCTGGACTTCCAGCGGGGTGATGCGGTCGCCGCGCCAGTACCAGGTCTGACCTTCGGCATCACCGTAGGAGCCGAGGTGCTCCAGCCGCTTGGAGGGATCGAGGATGTTCATCTCGTCGCCGGGCCGGTGCATCAGCACCATGCGCAACTGCCCGACATCGTTGTCGCAGCCCCATTGCCGGCCCCAGACCTCCTGCTGCTGCTCCGGCGATTCGAAGCCCGGCTCGGCATGCGACGGGAAGGTCTTGATCGTCATGTTGTAGCGGTATTCGAACTCGCTGACGGCGCCCATTGTCGGTCTCCGGTTTCTCGGTTCTTGCTCGTTCAGGCTGCAGGCGGTGTCGGCAGCACCCACTCGGTGCCGCGCACGGTCTCGACATACTCCGGCCAGGGATAATGGATCGGTGCCGGGAAGTTCTTGCCAAGCAGCGGCGGCAGCCATTTCGAGCCGCCGATACCGCCGCCGGTGCGCTCTTCGAACTCGGCGCGGCAGCGCGCCAGGGCCGCCGGGTCGGTCATCAACTCAAGCCCGGTCAGCGCGATCACCTTGCCGGCGGTCAGGAACATCGGGTCCATTGCGGCGGGCAGCCCGCCGAGCGCGCAGTGGCACCAATGCGGCACCTTGACCCCTGGAGCTGGATTGATCAGCGCGGCGCGGCCGACATAGAGACGGACCGTAGGCGCGTGCCACGTGTAGTCGGTGTAGTCGTCGGAGGTGTAGTTCTTCTGCCAGGACGGCAGCTGTTCGCGCAGTTGCCGCTCCCCCTCGCGCGGATCGACCAGCTGCTCCAGCAACGCCGCGAACGGTTCGGCCGGCGCGTCGTAGCCGAGGTTGCGGATCATCTCTCGGCCAAACTCCTTGGCTTCCTCCGGGAACTTGGGCGGACCAACGATCTCGAAGTTGCCGTAGGTGATCTCGGCCAACGCATTGTTGGCGAGGCCCGGCCGTGTCTTGGTCACCCAGTCGCTGCTGACCTCGCAGTGGGTCAGGCCGGCGACATGCTTGGCGTTGTTGTCCAGCACATGCTCGATCGCCTCGGCCATCTCAACCGAGGGGCAGCGCCAGGCGAACTGGATCTGCGAGAAGCGCGGCGGCAGGTTGTCGGCGGTGGCGAATCCACCGTTCAGGATCGCCTCGTTCAGCGTCCAGCTGCCGCGATGGGGCAGCATGTTCTCCTTGGTGTACTTCGTCGTCGTGTACATCAGGCACAACGCGTCCATAGCCGCCGGTGCGCGCGCGACCGCATGGCTGTTCTGGGCGCCGCGGCGCTCGCCGGCGCTGCCCCAGGTTTCCGGATCCGGCGAGGTGAAGGTGTAGACCTTCGACCAGTAGCAGCCGCAGTGGGTCTCCCAGATCACCGTGTTGGACAATGCGGGAAGGGAGGTCGGGTGGAAGCTGATCGCCGCGTCCAGGTCGTCGTAGTAGCCGTGGCTGGCATGGATCGGTTTGGAGCCGCACATCTTCTCCGCCGGTTCGCCGAAGAACTTGATGCGGCCGGCGATGCCGTGCTGCTCCATTGCCGCCTTCATGGCGAGCGCGCCGGTCAATCCGCCCAAGCCGAGGGCCGAGTGCGGGTCGGTGTGACCGGCGGCCCCCGGGTGCACGCCGTCACGCGGCTTGCGGTACGGCACCGGGTCCTGGCTCGAGCCGGTGACCGCGTCGTACTCGGCATAGCAGCCGATGGTTGGCCCGCCGCTGCCCTGGGACCAGGTGGCGCAGAAGGCCGTCGGCATTCCGGCCGATCCGGCCTCGACCTCGAAGCCCTCGGCGCGCAGGCGCTCGACGTACCAGGCCGCCGAGCGGTACTCGCGCCAGGACGGTTCGTGCATGTGCCAGATCGTCATGTGATCTTCGGACAAGCTCGCGGCGTTCGCCTCGACCCAATCGAGAGCGGTCCGCTTCTCCGGTGTCGGATCGGCAGCCATGGTGGTCTCCGTCGATGTGATGACCGCCGGCGGACGCCGCGGTCGGGCAAAATTCTCAGCCTTCGCCGGTGTCGACGCGGGCGGTCAGCCGGGCCTGGCGGCGCTGGCGCACCCACAACTCGGTCAGCAGCAGGGCCAGGGTGACGGCGATCAGCATGGTGGCGATCGACGCAATGGTCGGGTCGAGGTGATCCTGGATGCCGTCCCAGATCCGCTTGGGCAGCGTATAGACCTTGCGGCTGGTGATGAAGAGCGCGACCACGATTTCGTCGAACGAGATTGTGAAGGCGAACAGCGCACCGGACAGTATCCCCGGCATGATGCTGGGCATGATGACCCACCGGATGGTCTGCTGGGTCGAGGCACCGAGATTGCGGGCCGCCTGTTCGAGCCGGACGTCGAAGTTGGCGAGCGAGGCCGAGACCGTAATCACGACGTAGGGAACGGCGATCAGCGTGTGCGCCAGGATCATGCCGACGTAGGTGTCCATGATGCCGAGGTCGATCCAGAAGCGGTACATGGCCAGCGCCTGCACGATGGTCGGCACGATGATCGGGGTCAGCATGAACGTGCGCACCGCCTCCGACGCGTTGCTGGCCAGCCGCCAGCAACCGATGGCGCACAAGGTTCCAAGGATCAGGGCGAAGATCGTGGAGAACGTTGCGATGATCACGCTGTCCAGTGTCGCGGCCAGCCAGATCTCCTTTTCGAAGAACGCCCCGTAGTGCTGGAGCGACAGGCCTTCCTTGGGCAGCGACAGGTAGTACTGGTCGGTGAACGACACCGGCACCACGATCGCCATCGGCAGCACCAGGAACGCCAGGACCGTCCAGGCGAGACCGAGCGTGACGCAGCGGCCGAACACGACGCGCGGATCCTTTTTCATCGCCGCTTCTCCGACGCCGGGTTCCGCTTGCTCATCGCGCACCGAACACTTTCTTCAGGTCGACGAAGCGTGCGACCAGGGCCAACGACAGCAATACCGAGAACAGCAGGGTCGAGGACAGCATGGTCGCCTGGCCCCAGCGCAGGGTCTCCTCGAAGCTGACCTGGATGTATTCGGAGATCATCACGACCTTGCCGCCGCCGAGCAGGGCAGGGGTGATGAAGAATCCGAGCGAGAACACGAACACCAGGATGGTCGCCGCGATCAGTCCGGGCTTGCTCAGCGGCAGGTAGACATTGGTGAACGCTCCGATCGGCGAGGCGCCCAGCCCGCGGGCGGCACTGATCAGGCGAGTGTCGATGCCAGTCATGTTCGAGTAGATCGGCAGCACCGCCAGCGGCAGCATGAAGTGGACCATGCCGACGATCACACCGAACTCATTCCGGACCAAGCGCAGGGGTCCGTCGATCAGACCCAGTTCCTGCAGGCCACTGTTCACGATGCCTTCGGTGCGCAGCAGCATGACCCAGGCGAACGCGCGGATCAGTACGCTCAGCCAGAACGTCAGGAGCACGCAGAACATCATCCAGGTGCGATGGCGGTCACCGACCTGGCACATCGCGTAGGCGACGGCATAGCCGGCGAGTACCGTTATGGCCGTGGTGATCACGCAGACCCGCAGCGTGGTCATCCAGATCCGATGGATCAGCGGCCGCTCGATCAGTTCCATGTAGTTGCCGAGGCCCGGAACCGGATCGGTGACGCTGATCCACAGCACCTGGACCAGCGGATAGATGTAGAAAACGAGCATCAGCAGGACCGCAGGCGCGATCAGCCACCAATAGATCCGGCGCAGTGATGCGTGCATGTCGGACTGCCGATGCTCGTTCGTTGCTTACGGGCCGCGCGTCAGGACGACAGGGCGTCGAGCCACTTCTCGCGCGACAGCTCGTCGTTGGTCAGGTTGCGCACGCCGCTGTCCTCTTCGTACCAGGGGCCGTTCTGCAGGACCTGGAGCGCAAGGTTCTCGGGCTGGCCCGGATCGATGTACTTCTTGTCGGCCGGCACCTTGGCGGCTGCTGCCGGATTGGCCGGGCCGTTGCCCATGGCATCGAACAGCACGAGCTGCTGCTCGGGGTCCTGCGCCGAGGCGATGAACTTCATCGCGGTCTCGGTGCCGGCCGGGTTGGCGAGCGGTACGTTCCACATGCCGGCGGTGACGATGCCGTCCTGCCAGGTCCAGGTGACGTCACCCTTGGTCTCCTGGTTCAGCAGGTTGGCACGGGTGTGCCAGATGTTGCCCATTACGACTTCGCCGGTTCGGAACAGTTCCTGGCTCTGTGAGCCGGAGCCCCAGGCGATCACGTTCGCCTTGATCTCCTTGAGCTTGCCGACCGCTAGGTCGATGTCGATCGGATAGACCGACTTGGGGCTCTTGCCCGCCGCCATCATGCAGGCTTCCAGCATGCCATTGGGCTGTTTGCGCAGGGTCCGGTTGCCGGGGAACTTGGCCAGGTCCCAGAAGTCTTTCCAGCCGGTCGGTGCCGAGGGGACCTTGGTCTTGTTGTAGGCCAGGATGAAGCTGAACATGTAGTTCGCGCAGCCGTACTCGTACGCGAAGATGTCCTGCATCTTGGCCTTGTCGACGATCGAATAGTCGATCTTCTGCAGCACGCCCTGCTTCTGCAGCACCAGGGTGGTCCCGGTGCCGGTGTCGCAGACATCCCAGGTCACCGCCTTGGCGTCGACCATCGCCTTGATCTTGGAACCGAGCGGACCGGTGCCGTCGATCACTACCTTCACGCCGGCCGATTTCTCGAACGGGTCGCCGAAGGCCTTGGCGTAGGCTTCGACCGCCGGGCCGCCCCAGTTCACGACCACCAACTCCTTCGCGGCGGCGCCCGCGGTCTTGCCTCCGAGAGCGACACCGGCCGGCAGGGCGCCAAGCAGTGTCATCGCGGTCAGGAAGGTACGCCGGTCGATCTGGCCCTTGGCGAGGCGCTCGGATGCGATCTCGACGCAGTCGCGCGCAAAGTCGCTGTTCCCGGCATCCTCGATTTCCGGGTAGAGGTCCTTCTCGTAGAGCGTCTTGGTCCGGCTCATCGCATCCTCCTGTGTCGTGCCGCGCCCCATCCGCGGCGAAGGGTCGGGGACGGCCCGCGGGCCGTTATCCTTGGCAGGTCAGCGGTCGCGCACCACGACCGAGGCGTCCGGTTGCCAGCCCAGCCAGATGGCGTTGCCGATCGAAGGTTCGATCGAGCAGGTCCAGGCGGGACTTGTGACGATCAGGTCCCCCAGATCCCGGGTCGCCACCTGAAAGTGATAGGTCGAGCCATAGTAGTTGAAGGCGGAGATCGTTCCGGGTACGGCGTTGACGGTATCGGGGCGCTCGGCGGTGATGACCATTTTCTCGGGGCGCAGCGATACCAGGACACCGCCGTCGGCCTTGCGATGATCGGGGCCCCCGGCCTGGATCAGGATCTGGTCGCCGATCGTGTAGCCAAACTGGCTGGTCTCGGCTCCGGATACGGTGCCTTCCAGGAAGTTCGACTTGCCGAGAAAGTCAGCGACGAACCGGGTTGCCGGCTTCTCGTACAGATCCCCCGGGCCACCCTGCTGCTCGATTTTGCCGTCGCGCAGGATGACGATCTCGTCGGACATCGAGAGCGCTTCTTCCTGGTCGTGGGTGACGTAGATGAACGTGGTGCCAAGCCGGTGGTGGAGCGACTTCAACTCCCACTGCAGGTCGGCGCGCAGCTTCTTGTCGAGCGCCGAAAGCGGCTCGTCGAGCAGCAGCAGCGCCGGCTCGAACACCAGCGCCCGTGCGAGCGCGACGCGCTGCTGCTGGCCACCCGACAGTTGAGATGGGTAGCGCTCGGCGAGATGACCGAGTTGCACAAGGTCGAGAGCGTTGCGGACCCTATCGCCGGCGTTCGCCTTGGACACTCCGCGAACCTTGAGCGGGAACCAGATGTTGTCCGCCACCGTCATGTGCGGGAACAGCGCGTAACCCTGGAACACCATCCCGAAATTGCGCTTGTCGGGTGGAAGAGCGGTGATGTCGGCATCGTCCAGCAGAATCCGTCCGGCGCTGGGTTCCACAAACCCGGCGATCGACATCAGGATCGTTGTCTTGCCAGAACCTGAAGGTCCAAGAAGAGTCAGGAAAGACCCGCTTGGTATATCCAGGTCGACATTATCAACCGCGGCTAGAGAACCATAGTATTTGGATAGCCCACGCAGTGTAAGTGCGTGTGAACGACTCGCCATACCGCTTCGCCATGCTGTTCTGTGGTCCACGCTACACACGCGGATATTCGACTGGGTGGATGCTGCACCCCTGTACAGAGGGCTGCAAGATCAAATTTTCGTCAGAACGTGCTCAGGTAGTCATCACAGAGTTTTTTCAGCTTCGGTGCGCCGAAACTCTCGCGATGACCGCCGTGCACGACCGTCGCGGGGACCGATCTCAGGCGCTCCATGGTTACGCGATAAGCACCGCGGTCGCTGTCCGGGAGTGTGTCGATCAGCAGACCGTCGTAAATGGCGTCGCCGCCGATCAAGGTTCCCGAAGCGGATTCCCACAAACTGATCGATCCTGGCGAATGCCCCGGCGTGTGCATGACCGTGAAGTGTCGGTCACCGAGGTCCACCACATCGCCCTCGTCTACCAGGCGGGTCGGCACGACGCCGGGCACGCGCCAACTGCGGTAGTCGAACCCGTCGTGCGGCAGCGCGGCGATCAGCAGGCCGGTGGTGTCGAAGCCGGCGGCCTGGAGGCGCCGGCGCTTGTCTTCGGGATACTCCTCGAAGCTCAACCGCCAGTCATCCGGAGGATTGCGCAGCGTCTCGGCTTCGGCGGCGTGCATCAACAGGTCGTCTGCGAACTCGTGCGATGACCCGACATGGTCGACATGGCTGTGCGTGACCAGATGGGTGATCGGCTTGTCGACGAACGGGCGCAGGAAGTCGCGCAGGCTGACGATCCCCATGCCGGAATCGACGACCAGGTCGCGGTCGCGGCCCTTCACCAGGAAGATGTTGGCGCGCAACAATCGGGACACATGCGGTTCCCAGATCCTCATGATTCCGTTGGCGTGCCACTCGATCGCGAACCAGCAATGGGCGGGCGGCAGGGTGCCGGACGGGTGCCGGCCGCCATCGGGTACGCCGGAAGTGTCGGTCATGGATGGGCTCCTGCTGGTGAGGCGATGCGAGTGCGGATCAGGCCCGTCCGGCGAACCGGTCGAGGCCGCGCGCATAGGCCGGCTGGGTCTGGTCCGGGTTGCGGTTGACCAGTGGGCGCGCGAACAGCGGGTGGGTCAGGCTGCGCACCTCGTGCTCCACCGTGAACAGCGTCTCACCGGTCTGCAGGTCGACGATGTCCTGGAAGCGCCATTCGTATTGTCCGGTTTCCACAGACACCAGATTGCGGTCCAGCAGCTTGCGGTATGGTGACGAGAAGTCGGCGATGTAGATCGCCACGTGATGGCCGTCGTACTCGGGCAGGTCGTTGGCGCCCTCTCTGAACCGCAGGGTCTGATGAACTCCGGTGTGCACATGCGCACAGGCCACTCCGTCGACCTCGTCGACCCGCGACGGGGCGCCCAGGATGGCTTCGTAGAACGCGGCGATGCGATCGGCGGTACCGGCCGGCACGTCGAACTCGACATAGGGCATGCCGAGATCGATGGCCCCGTGGGCCGGATCGGGTGCGTGGCAGCGGAAGCGGTTGCCCCACGGGCAGGTGACCTCCAGCGCCCCGTCGTGGCGCTTGAAGCCGAACGCGGTGCCGGAGAGGTCGGTCCGTACACTCGCCAGAGACCGTTCGGCCCGGTCGAGATCCGGCAGAATCAGGCCGATCGTCCCGCACATCCGCTGAGCGACCGGCTGGCGCGACGGCAGATGCATCTGGCTGCGGCCGATGTTCACCCACATGTTGGTGACGCCGACCATCAGGTACGGATCGCGGGTCAGGCCGAGGCCGACCACATAGAACAGGGTGGCGAGCCGCTGATCGGGGATCAGCAGATTTACATGCTCCAGGTGCACGATGTTGCCGACATCCTCGCGGGCACGGTCGAATGGGGCGTTCATGAAGGCCTCCCGCCATTGATCAGCCGAAGCTTACGGCACCGGAACGCGCGATGCATCGCTTGGCGATGCGCAGGCTATCGACGCTGTGCGGAAAGGATCGCCAGCACGAAGCTTGCCGCCCCGACCCCGACCAGCACCAGCACTGCCAGCCGGACCAGATCGTAGCCGCCGATCGTCCAGATCGCCGCTGCGAGGGTTGGAGAGATCGCGGTCGCTCCCATGAACGGCAGGGCGAGCGCGCCGGAGATCGCCCCGAAGCCGGTTCGGCCCAGCAGGTTCGCGGTTACTACCGGCCGGGTGATGCTGGTCACGCCGTAACCCGAGCCCTGCAGCACCACGAAGGCGACCAGCAGCAACGGGGCTGCGCCGGCGCCGATCAGCGCGGTCGCCGCTGCCAGCATGAAGACGAACGACACGGCGCAGACCGTGTTCATCGAGACGTGGCGTTCCATCGCCATCATCGCGATGCGCCCGGCAACCTGCATCGGCCCGATGCCGGAAGCGACCAGCACGGCGACCGAGGTCGAGACGCCGCGTTCGTCCAGCATCGGCAGCAGGTGGGTGATCAGGATGCCGTGAGTCAGCGCAATCATCGAGAATGCGACCGCCAACAACCAGAAGGTGGGCCCGCGCATGGCAGCCCGCAGGCCTTCGCCGTTGCTGTTGCCGGACAAGCCGCTGACTGCCGGCTCGTTTCCGGCGACCGGACGGGTGCCGTAGCGGAACAGCGGCAGCGCAACCAGCAGGATGGCCAACGCGAACGCGGTGGTCGCGGATCGCCAGCCATACAACTCGGCCAGCAGGTTGGCAGTGGGGAACGATACGGTACCGGCCAGCCCGGCGATCAGGGTGATCCGCGTGATCGCCCGGCGCGCGTCGGTCCCGCGGGTTCGGGTCAGGAACGCAAAGCATGGTTCGTACAGCGCACAGGCCATGCAGGCGCCCAGGGCGATCCAGACCGCGTAGAACTGCCAGGGCACCTGAACAAGGCCGACGAGACCGATCAGCACGCCGGCGCAGGCGGCTCCACCGGTCAGGAGCAACCGGCCATAGCCTGCGTCGATCAGTCGGCCGGCGATCGGCGCGCACAGGGCCGAGGTGACCAGCGAGGCGGTGAAAGCGCCCGACAGCGTGGTTTTCGACCAACCCAGGTCGGCCTCCCAATGCGCCAGCAGGGCGGGAAATATGTAGAACACGCCAGCCCAGATGATGGTCTCGGCGAAGGCGAGCGCCATCACGGTGCGGGCAGGCGAGGCAAGCGATGGAATTGCGAGCAACGAACCGGACTCCGGCAAGGCGGGATGGGCATCCTTTCACGACCCCGGTACCCACGTCCATTCGAGGATTAACCGCGTGTCGACGTATATATCGATATTCTTGGGAATATGGTTGATTGGCTGGCGGAACCATCCTATATTGGCGGCATGGACACCAAAACCACCGCCGCACGACTGGAAGCGCTGGGCAACGAGACCCGGTTGGACGTATTCCGGATTTTGGTCCGGGCCGGCCGCGAAGGGTTGCCGGTGGGGGAGCTTCAACGACGGACGGGTACCGCGCGTTCGACCCTGTCGCACCATCTTCACAAGCTGATCGCGGTCGGGTTGGTCTATCAGCAACGCGACGGGACCACGTTGCACTGTCGCGCGCACTACCCGGCCATGGAAGAAACCCTCGGGTTCCTCACGCGGGAATGCTGTGCCGACGAAGACGCGGTTCGTTGCGATGCGGAGAGCGATGCAGCCTGAGTTTTTTTGATCTCATATGTCGAATGTTCTGGGAATAGCGGAGAAGGAAGATGACCGAAATCGCACTGGCCACGCGGCGACTAGCCGGACGGATCGACCCGGTCCTGCTGGCCGTCGCGGTCGTGCTCGCCATGTTGGCATTGCTGGCACCGACCCAAGCGTTGGAAAGCATACGCTTCACTGGGGATGCGCTGATCGGCGTGCTGCCGTTTCTGGTGCTGTCGATCGGTGTTGCCGCCTACGCCAAGGCAAGCGGGGCTGACGGGCTCATCGCCCGTGCGTTCACCGGCAACCTGCCGACCATGGTGGTGCTGGCGGCGTTGATGGGGGCGCTGTCGCCGTTCTGTTCGTGCGGGGTGATTCCGCTGATCGCGGCTTTGCTGGCGATGGGCGTGCCGCTGGCTCCGGTCATGGCGTTCTGGCTGGCGTCGCCGCTGATGGACCCGTCGATGTTCCTGTTGACCGCGGGAACGCTCGGCACCGGCTTCGCGGTGTTCAAGACGATCTCGGCGATCTCCATCGGCCTGCTCGGCGGCATTGGCACCCTGTTGTTGGGGCGTGCCGGGCTGTTCGCCGATCCTCTGCGCGACAGCGTCGGCAACGGCGGCTGTGGCGGCGCGACGGTCCGCAGCCCCAAGCAGGTGACCTGGCGGTTCTGGGACGAACCGGCCCGGCGCGAGAAATTCGCCAGGAACGCGTTCGACAACACGCTGTTCCTCGGCAAATGGCTGGCGGTCGCGTTCTTCCTTGAGAGCCTGATGCTGGCCTATGTTCCGGGCGAGTTGGTGAGCTCGGCGATCGGCGGCAGCGGCTGGTTGACGGTGCTTGGTGCGACCGCGGTCGGTGTGCCGGCTTATCTCAACGGCTATGCCGCCCTGCCGCTGGTCGGCGGGCTGATCGAGCAGGGCATGGCGCCGGGTGCGGGCATGGCGTTCCTGCTGGCCGGCGGCGTCAGTTCGATCCCGGCGGCGATTGCGGTATGGGCGCTGGCCCGGCCGCCGGTGTTCGCGGCCTACCTGGGCTTTGCATTCTGCGGAGCGTTCGCCATGGGCCTGATCTACGGCGTGGTCATCTGATCCGAGACCGGTGCCCGTTCCTTTGCGGGCGGGCACCGGCCGGCAGCTCTCCGGAGTTGCGCTCCATTCAAGCACGGCCGAAACTCCCGGGGCGCGCAGCAGCATCCTCTGCGGGAGTATCCCATGACACTCAGCTTCTCCGTCGGTGACATCCGGATCGATCGGATCCTTGAACAGAACCTGCCGGGTTTCGATCCGTTCGAGTTCCTGCCGACCTTGACCAAGGATCTGCTGGAGGAGAACCGCCACTGGCTGGAGCCGAGGAGCCTGGACCCCGCGACCGGGCTGTTCATCTTCCCGATGCAGTCCTATCTGGTGCGCGACGGGCGCCATACCATTCTGATCGACAGCTGCGTCGGCAATCACAAGGAACGCCCGACCCGGCCGAACTGGCATCTCAAGGACGACACCCACTACATGGATGGGCTGGCACGCGCCGGCGTCGGGGTCGAGGACATCGACTACGTGATGTGCACCCACCTGCACCCGGACCACGTCGGCTGGAATACCAGGCTGGAGAACGGCCGGTGGGTCCCGACCTTCCCGAACGCCCGTTACGTATTCTCCGGCAAGGAACTGGAGCACTGGCAGGTCCAGCACGCCAAGGCCGAGATCGCCTACATGACCGACAGCGTGCTGCCGGTGGTTGAGGCCGGACAGGTGGTCCAGGTCACCAGCGACCACGCCTTCGCCGACGGTATCCAGCTGCTGCCGACCCCCGGTCACACCCCGGACCATTTCGCGGTGCATTTGTCGTCGAACGGGCACGACGCGGTGATGTCCGGCGACCTGATCCACACTCTGCTGCAGTGCCGCCACCCGCACCTGGTGGCCAGGCCGGATTTCGACAAGGAGCAGGCGGTCGCGACCCGCCGTGCCTTCATGGACCGGTATTGCGAGACCGATACGCTGATCTGCTCGGCGCATTTCCCGACGCCATCCATCGGGCATTTCGTCCGGCGCGGTGACGCGTTCGACTTCAAGTTCCGCGAGAGAGACTGAACCTGCACCGAAGTGCTGGTGGACAACGGTTACGCTTTGGCGTGGCTCTTACCGGCCTTCTCGGCCTTGCGAAGGGTGCCGTCGTCGTTCTCAAGGGCGTCCTTGGCCTTCTCGGCCAACTTGTCGACGTCGTGCGTCTTCACGAACTCGCGGGTCGCCTTGTTGTAGCGACGGGTGCCCTCGTAGCTGCCTTCGCCTTTCGGTTCACCGGCACTCATCGATGCCTCCTTGACGTTGGTGGACAGGAACCGGCGGGGCCATGACAGCCGCCGCCAGTCTCGCAAACGCAACGAAGGAGTGCTGGTGGTGGTTCCCCGCTTATCCGGCGCGTTGGCCGCGCACCAACCGGCCGGGCAGGGCGCCGGTCGCCTCGCCGTTGCGGTAGGTCACGACGCCCGACGCGATGGTGGCGTCGTAGCCGTGGGCCTTCTGCAGCAGCCGCCGACCGCCGGCCGGCAGGTCAAAGGTGACGTAGGGCTGGCCGAAGCTGACCCGATCGTAGTCGATGACGTTCAGGTCGGCCTTCTTGCCTAGGGCGATCACGCCGCGATCGTTCAGGCCGGCTGCGCCCGCCGGATCAGAGGTGAGGCGGCGGACGATCTCCGATACCTCGAAACGCCCGCGCTCGCGGCCCCAGTAGCTGAACATCCAGGTCGGGAAGCCGGCGTCGAGGATGAAGCCGACGTGGGCGCCGCCATCACCAAGCCCCATGATGGTGTTGCGGTCGGCCAGCATGGTTTCCGGCGTGGTCATGTCGTAGCTGGCGTAGTTGACCAGTGGCGAGTAGATGAACCCGCGCCCTTCGTCCTCGAGCAGCATGTCATAGGCGACTTCCGGCGCTGTTCGACCCTCGCGCTCGGCGATCGCGACGATCGAGTCCTCGCGCTTCGGCTCGTAGCAGGGCGGGTTGCCGAACCGGAACATGTGAGCGTAGCCGATGCGGTGGATCAGCGGGAAGGTGCTGCCGGCGACCGGGTCCTCCGACAGCAACTGCCGCCGGAACTCCGGGTCACGCATGATCGCCACCCGCTCGGCCAGCGGCTTGCCGGCGATGCTCTTGTACGACGGCGTGCCTGAGAATGGGTTCTGGCTGCCTTCCAGCCCAAGCAGGATACCGATCGGGCGGGGCGCCACGACGGGACGGATCGAGACACCATCGCGGATGGCGTTGTCGGCGAGGCCCAGCAGTTCCTTCCAGGTCGTGGTGCGGTCATGGCGTTGGGTCAACGAGAACACTGCCGTGCGGCCGCTCGCCTCGATGACCCGTCGCAGCAGGCCGAACTCGGTTGCCGCATCCGGCGCATTCCAGTCGGATACGATTTCCAGGAACCCGGCACCGGCATCGGCCATGCCGAGCGCAATCCCGGTCAACTCGTCTTCGTGGGCTCGCAGGGTCGGCGTGTAGTCACCCTTCAGGCTCTTGTGGCTGATGGTCCGCGAGGTCGAGAAGCCGAAGGCGCCCTGCCGCACCGCATCGGCGGTGATGGCACGCATCTGGGCAATGTCCTCGGCGGTCGCCGCCTCGTGGCGGATCGCCCGTTCGCCCATGACAAACACCCGGACGGCCGCGTGCGGCAGCAGGGCGCCGATATCGATGTCGCGCGGGTTGCTTTCCAGCGCCGTCAGGTACTCGCCGAAGCTTTCCCACTGCCAGTTCAGGCCTTCATGCATGACCGGGGCGGGGATGTCCTCGACCCCCTCCATCAACTCGACCAGCTTCTCGCGGTCACCAGGCTTGCAGGGCGCGAAGCCGACGCCGCAGTTGCCCATCACGGCGGTCGTCACGCCATGCCAGGCCGAGGGGGCGAGATGGGAGTCCCAGACGGCCTGTCCGTCATAGTGGGTGTGGATGTCGACGAAGCCGGGCGTGACGAGCTTGCCGCGCGCATCGATCTCCTCGCGACCGCGCGCTGACACCTTGCCGATCTCGACGATCCGATCGCCGGCCAGGGCCACGTCGGCCTCGTACGGTGCGGCACCCGTGCCGTCCACGACGGTGCCGTTGCGGACGACGAGGCTGATGTCCTCGGCCATGATCGACTCCTCCACCCTTGGTTCGTTGCTTAGGCAAACATTATGCTTCGCCACGACCGGCGTCAAAGACCGGCAGGGAACATCAGCCGTTCTGGAACGACACCGCCGACCAGTCCTCCCACAACTGGGCGAGGGCGGCGTAGTCCAGGTCGCCCATGCCCTTGGCCTCGGCGATCTCGTATGGCGTATGCGCGGCCAGCGTGGCGAACAGCGGAACGCCCAACTGCTGGGCGGTTTCCAGAGCCAGAACGGAATCCTTGCGGGCGTTGCTGACAGACATGCCAGCGTTGTAGTCGCCCTGGACCATGCGCTCCTGGACCCGGTGGACCAGCGGCCGCATCAGGCCTTCCTCGCGGTTGAGGATGTCGATCATCGTCTGAACCGGCACGCCCAGCTTTGTCGACATGGCGAACGCCTCGATCAGCACCACCATGACCGCGTGCATGACGCCGTTGTTGACCACCTTGGCACCCATGCCGGCGCCGATTGGGCCAAGTTCGAAGATCCGTTCGGCCAGCAGGTCCAGGACCGGCCGGGCCTTGGCCACATCCTCGGGGTCGCCACCCAGGAAGAACGTGATCTTGGCGGCTGCCATGCTGGCAACGCCGCCGGCGATGGCGGCGTCGACGAATCCGACGCCCGCCGCCTTGCAGCGCCTGTGGGCGTCGATCGCGGTCTTGGGCGTTACAGTGCTGGTCTCGATCACGATCTCGGGGCGATGGCCGGCGGCCAGGACGGCATCGACCACCGCCAGCGACGCTTCGGGCTTCGGCAGCGAGAGAATGATGCGGCCGGCCCTGGCGGCAACGTCGGCGGCGGAATCCACACAGGTGATATCCAGGCCGGATACCGCGTTTCGACGGGCTTCGCTCAGGTCGAAACCGATCAGCGGCACCCGACCCGACAGCGCTTTGCACAACGATGATCCGGCGTTGCCGAGCCCGATTACGCCAATGGTGTCCGACATGTTCGTCTCCTCGTGTTTTGCCCGCACTTCGGCCGACATCCTGGGCCGCACGTTCGCGGCATGACAAGCACCCGGAGCGCTCCTCGCCCGGATGTCGCGGGAACCGAAGCCCGGGTCCTGGGGTTTATTCGTTCAGTTGAACGCAAGGCGGAAGGAAACCACCATGTTGGGCTGGAGCGTACTGTTCTTCATCCTCGCCATCGTCGCCGGCGTCTTCGGATTTGGTGGGATCGCCGCAGCATCGGCCAACATCGCGCAGATCCTGTTCGTTGTGTTCCTTGTGCTTCTGGTGATCAGCGCCCTGGTCGGTGTCCTGCGCGGCCGCAGCCCGTTGTGACGGGGGCGGCCATGATACTCACTATTCTGCGCCGGGCCCTCGTTTGCCTCTTCGCAGCGGTCGTCGTGCTTTCGACCCCGGTGCTGGGGCTCATGGGGCTTGGCGCGTGGCAGCAATATGATCCGGGCTCGTTCCGGGCGGCGATCTACCAGATCTCGGCGTTGACCGAGGTGGAAGACGCCGATCAGATGTACGGCAACCTTGTGGCCCTGTTCGACACCAGATTCCCGGAACAGCGCGGCTGACTTAAACTCAGCGGGTAGCCGCCACCGCAGCCCCATCGCGTCGAGGGTCGGCTGCTCCGGCGAACGCGCCGGAATGCGGGTCGCGAGCCACCGCCTGCATGCCGCCGGCCGACCAGGAATACGGCCCCATCAGCGCCACCTCGTGCCCGCGACCATTCAGCGCCTCCACGACATCCGGCGCCACCCGGCTTTCGAGCGCTACCTTCTGGCCGTCCCACAGCCGCCCGCGCGGCGCGTCGAGCGCCGCCTGCAGGTCGAGACCGTAGCCGGCGTAGTGCACCATCGCCTGGCTTTGAGTCTGCGGAATACCGTAGCTGCCGGGGGTGCCGAGGCAGAGCACCGGCGTGCCGTTCGACAGCGATATCGACGGAGCGAGGCACATGGCGTAGCGCTCGCCCGGCTTCAGGAAGTTCGGCGAGGCGGGTGCCAGATCCCCCCAGTTCATGAAGTTGTTCAGGCACAGGCCGGTTCCCGGGATTGCCGTGCCGGATCCCCAGGGCGACCCCAGGCTCTGGGTAATGCACACCGCGTTGCCGTCGGTGTCCATCGCCGAGAACGATGTCGTGTGTTCCTTCAGACCGGGTCCGGTTACCAGCGGTCCGGTGCCGTGCTGCTCGGTCCGTCCCCAGACCGGAGACCCGTCGGTCAACCGGTCACGCAGCGGAGCGATCGAGGCCTCGGAGAGAAGGTGCTGGATCGCATCCGGGGTTGACCGATTCCGTCGGATACGCAACTCCGCCGCCAACCGGATCGCCCTGAACACCCGATCCAGATGATCGACGCCGAGGTGGTCGAGTTTGCTGAAGTCGGTCTCGGCCAGCAGGCGCAGCGTCAGCAGGAACTGGAATGATTCCGCAGGCGGCGGCGGCACGTGCACCGACAGTCCGCGGTACTCGGCGTGCAGCGGCTGCTCCCAGATCGGCTGGACCGCCTCCAGGTCATCGAGACCGATGCATCCGCCAAGAGATGCGAGGTGATCGCTGAGTGTCCGGCCTAGCGCTCCGCCGTACAGTGTCCCGGCACCGTTGGCGGCAATGCCGGCCAGGGTCTCGGCGAGCTCCGGCTGGCGCAGGACCAGCCCGGCCCGGGCCGAGCCGTCGAACGCATACAGTCGCCGCCACTCCTCGGACATCGACCGGTTGGCGACCGCGGCCAGCATGTCGAGGTAGAAGTTCGAGATCGGTACGCCGTCTCTGGCGAGCGTGATCGCCGGGGCGAATGCCTCGGCCAGGGACTTCCGGCCGTATGTCTCGAGCAGGGTCGACCAGCCGGCCAGGCTGCCGGGGGTCCCACCGGCGAGTGGCCCATCGGTTGTCGCCGCCTTGCCGATGGTATCGACCGGGAACCGCCTGGGTACTGGCGTCTGGAAATCGAGGGTGCGGACCCGACCCTCGCTCTGCACCCAGCAGGTGGCCATTCCGAGGCCCAGAAGACCGGACATGTACGGCTCGGCAACGTTGAGCGCAGCGGCGGTTGCGACCACCGCGTCAAAGGCGTTTCCGCCGGAATCGAGCATTGCCGCGCCGGCGGCGGCGGCCAGCGGATGGGCGGCGGCGACCATGCCCTTGACCGAACGGATGGGAGAGCGGCTTTGATGCGCGGGCATGATGTACTTCCCTTGAATGGACGTGGCGCGCGGGGGAGGGAACGACGTGGATGGATCGACAGCATGGCGCGGAGCGGCCGCGTCCGTCACGTCCGATTTTACGCCCGGACCCTGGTGACCGCGATGGCCCCGAGGAGGAGCAGGATCAGCAGGATGCCGACCGGAGCGATTGCCGCCTTCGCGGTGGCGCGCAGCGCGGTGGACCAGCGAATGCCGACGCGCACCCGATACTGCGGCGTATACAGACGGCGGGGCCTTACCTCGTAGGCGGCATCGACATATCCCGTTGGGCGGCTCCACCGGCCGCCGGTATCGTTGAGTCCCGTGCTGGTGGCGATCCGGTTGCCTTCGAGCAGTGCCACGTATCCGATGACGCTGTTGGTGTCTCGGTACTCCCGGACAACGTCATCGAGCCCGGAGAGGTCGTCGAGCGAGATGCCGAGATCGACCGCTTCCGTCAGGCGGGCTCCGAGGGATTGGGCATACACGCCGGCTGTTTCCTCTGCCTTCTCGGCTGTCAGACCGACCAAGGCGGACACGACAAGGCCGACACCGACCACGTTGGCGGCGGCATAGGTGCGGATCAGGTCGCGTCGCGATTGGAAATACTCGGGGTTGGCAATTGCGAGGCAATGCACCAGCAGCCCCATGCCTAGCAGGACAACCGCGGCCAGCCCCGCGACCGCGGCATTGCGGGTCAGTTCGCCGATCAACGCGCGCTCGAAGATCAGCTCCAGACTGCCTGCCGGACCGAACCGGTCAATGATCGGGATGGCGAGGCGGGTTGTGGACTGCGACTCGTCAACGGCTGTCGAGTCGTTCGTCGCCGATGACGCGAACGTCAGGGCCGGCTGGTTGCCGGCGGGCCCCAAGTCGCTCGGATTGGACAACACGACCATGCCGTTGCGGTCCCGAACGATGACCGCCCGGATTGCCGGATCGGCGCGGAGCACCCGGGCCGATACCGCCTGGAACCCGATGAAGTCCCCTAACGGCAAGCCCATCGACAGCATGCCGGACATTGCGTTGCGGATGGTCTCGCCTTCGGTACGGACCCGGTCGGTATCAAAACGGGCGGCTACTTGCGCCCAGGTAATCCCGCCCAGGATCAGGATCGCCGCCAGTGTCGTAGCGAGCACAACCGCAACCCGGACGCGCGCAGCAGCGACCGCGGATGTTTCGGACGTCGAGTCGACGGTTCCGTCTGCCAGCTCACTCACGATTCCGACCCGTGTGATGCGAATGCCATAGCATAGGCGGTGGAGGTACGGTTGCAACGACGGGAACCGACCAGCGATTGCCGTCCATTGCGCGACTGTGAAACAGTACGGTCTCGCTGTCGTTGCGAGAATAAGTACCGAGTGGAACGCTGTGAATACTGAACTGACGACGAGGAAATTCGGACGGTCCGCAGCGGTTTCGCTGTTGGCGCTGGTTTTCCTGTGCTCGGCGTTGGCGGCCCATCCCGTACAGGCTGCCCGTCCGGTGCTCGACTGGCTGGAATTCAATGAGCGGGTGAGGGCGTCCTACGAGATCGTTGCCCACCCCTCCGATACTGCCCGCATGACCGCCAAGCCGAGGGCGGCAGGGTCGTCTGCCGAACGCCGCATCCTCCTGCTGATCCCCTTTGCGTCGCAGACGGCCTATTCGATCTCGGTCAATGCGATTCTCTCGACTTTCCAGGAACGCAATGTTCCAGCGGTATTCGAGATCTGGTTCTACGACACAGATCCGGAGATCGCATCGGAGGCGGTGAACTGGGCCGAGGCCAATGCCGTCGATCTGATCATGCCGGTCGGCTCGGACGCGACCGAGTACTTGCATCTGACGTACAGCGGAGGCCGCATCCCCGTCGTGACCAGCGCGTCGAAGGACCCGGTCCTGCGGGGGCAGATGCCCGGCTACCAATCAGGTAGCGGCACCAACATCGCATACACCTCCAACACCGTGCCGGTCCGGCTGTTCGTCAGCTACCTGCGCGAGCTGCTGCCGAATCTCCACACCGTCGCGGTTCTCTACGACCTCTCGAACCGCAGCGCGGTGGAGACCCAGGTCGATCCGCTGCACGCAATCGCCTCGGAGGTCGGGCTGACCGTTCTCGATGTCGCCGTGCGCGACGGGCTGTCCGCGCGTGCCGATCTGATCGATGGGATGTCGGCTGTTACCGAGGCGCTGGCCGGTTTCGAGCCGGAGTTCGGCACCACCGCCTGGATTGTCACCGGCTCGACCAGCGTGTACCGCGAGATCGAGCTGATCAACCGCCTGGGCGGCCGGATGCCGGTAATCGCGACCCTGCCGGATGTGGTCCGGGGCGGCGAGGCCAGTGCCGCGGTGTCGATCGGTGTCAACCAGTCGACTGCGGTGCAGCTTGCGGCCCACTACGCCGCCGACGTACTCACCGGCGTTCAGGTGGTGGGGGCACTTCCGGTCGGTGTGGTTACTCCACCGGACATCGCCATAAGCTTCCGGGCCGCCGGGCGGATCGGACTGCGCATCCCGTTCCGGTTCATGGAAGCGGCAACGTTCATCTACGACTACGACGGACGTCAGGTGCGGGCATTCGGCCAGCGCGTTTCGTCGGCGGATTGATCTGGCGTTCAACACTGCGGAATCCGGGAGTGCCTATGGAACTGAGGGGGGAGACCAGAGGCGATGCCCGATCGGAGCGCATGGCTCTGATGCGTCGTTACGCCCTCATCCTGCGGCTGGCCTATGTGGTCCTCGTTGCGTCGGCGGTCGGATTCTTTGCCTTGCAGATCGATGATCGCGAGAAGGCCGAATGGCGGACGATCGCCGGACGTGCCAAGGAACACGCGTTGATCCTGGATGCGCTGGCCGATGCGGTGGCGGCGCGGGTCAAGGAGCTGCAGGAGACCGCCTCCCTCGACATCGACAGGGATGATTCCGACCATTTCGATCATCGTTCCATCGGGTTGGCTGCTGATGGACGATTGATGTTCAAGGCCGACGGTGACCGGCAAATTCCGCCCACGGCGGCCGTGACCGGCAGCCTGGGACTGGTGGAACTCGACGCCGCCGCAGCGGAGGTCCGAACCGCCGTCCGCCTGCTCGATGACTTCCGGTACCTCGTGGCACTGCTGCCGATAGTCGATCGAGCCTACTACGTCTCGGCGCGTGATCTCGCCATCGTGCTTCCCGCGACCCCCTCGCTTGCCGACCAGCTGGTGTCTGACGCAATGCGCTCGGCATTGCTTGACGCGGTGTCAGCCCGCCGCAATCCGACCGGCAGTCCGGTCTGGCTGGACGGCAGCGATGTTCCGGGTGCCCGGTCCGGGATCTTTCACCTGGCACCGGTCTTTCTTGGGGACCAACTCGTTGGCACGGTCGTCCTCCAGGTGTCCACTCCGTATCTGGGCCGCGTGAACGGGGATTTCGACTATCCGGTTGGGGGTACGATACTGCTCGGCCCGGGCGGTGCTGTGCTCGCCTATCCCCAGGCAGTTCAAAGCGCGGTGACGCTGGGGGCGGCCTACCGGAACAGCGTGCCGGAAGCTGTCGCTCGGAATATTGACGTCGCCCTGAATCGTCCCGACCGGCAGGCGGTCGGGAGCGGAGCGGTGCTGACCTATGTCGAGCGCCTGGAGGCTGCCCCCTGGACTCTGGTCTATATCGGGGATCGATGGGCCATACTGGCCGCATTGGTTGCCGAGCACGGGCCGCAGACCCTGGCGCTCGTCATCGTGCTGACGATCATGTTGCTGATCGCCGGCTGGCTGACAAGGCGCGAGTTCGTCGAGCCGGCGAGCCGGCTGGTCGAGCATATCAAGGCTGCCGGAGAGGTCGGGCCCAGCGGGCTGCCCCGCGTACCGGTGGCTTGGCGGCCCTGGTTCAGGACGGTGACGGCGGTGTTCCAGGAGAACGCCGATCTGGTGCGTATTCGCCAGGAACTCCAGATTGCCCGGGATATGCAGGCGGCTGTCCTGCCGCGCCAGCCCCTCCAGCACGGCCGGCTCGGCATTGTCGGCCGCATGCAGCCGGCGCTCGAGGTGGGCGGCGACTTCTACGACTATTTCCAGATCGACGACGATCGGGTCGGCGTGGTGATCGCCGACGTCTCCGGCAAGGGGGTTCCGGCAAGCCTGTTCATGATGGTGACGCGGACCCTGCTGAAGGCAGCGGGCATCGCGGGAGATGGGCCGGGAGCGTGCCTCGGTCGGGTGAACAACCTGCTGGAGGCGGAGAACGACGCAGCGATGTTCGTGACAGTGTTCTACGGTGTCATCGACGTTCCGTCCGGGACGATGGTCTATGCCAACGGCGGGCACAATCCTCCCCATGTGCTCAAGGCCGACGGTTCGATCCTCACATTGTCGCCGCTCGGCGATCCGATCCTCGCGGTGGTGCCCGGCGCGACCTTCCGGGAGGGCCAGATCGCCCTGAGACCAGGCGATGCGCTGCTGTTGTACACCGACGGTCTTACCGAAGCCTTCAGCGCGGAGGGAGAGGAGTTTGGAGACGAGCGGCTGATAGAGGCACTGTCGCAGACCCGTGGCCAGTCGTCAGCCGAGGTCGCGGATCACTGCCTAGCGGTGGTTGACGGCTTCGCTGAGGGGGCAGCCCAGTCGGATGACATGACCTGTCTCGTCGCCAGGATCGAACCAACTTCCTGACAGTCTCCAGGCCGACCACCTAGCATCAGTTGTGACCGATCCGTGTCTTGTCTGGGACAAGATTCGGCCCTTTGTTGAACTGTTCGGATCTTGTCGCCAACTTAGTCGAAGGGAACGCCAAAGACTGCGGGATGGATGAGCGCAGGAGGAAAGATAATGACCAACTGGTCCCGACTTGCCATGACCTTGGCGATTGCGTTGGCGCTGGCGACCCCGGCGTTTGCCCAGAGCACGACCCCGTCGCCCACAACCGATCCGTCGTCACCACCGACCCAGGCCGCTCCGACCGAGACGACCCCGTCGACCGGAGCGTCGACTACAACGTCGACCACGACGAGCGCCGGCGGCACGATGACGGTCCAGGAGGACGGTCAGGTTCTGTCATCTGACCTGGTCGGTATGAAGGTGGTCGGGCCCGACGGCGAGTCGATCGGCGAGGTTGCGGATCTCATCCTGGACGACCAGAACAAGGTTGTCGGCGCAGTGCTGTCGGTTGGCGGGCTCATGGGCCTTGGAGCCAAGGATGTCGGCGTCGCGTGGGATTCCCTTGATGTGCAGGAGACCGACGGTTCCACGGTCGCGATGATCAGCATGTCCAAGGAAGAGCTTGCGGAGATGCCGAAGTACAAGACCCTGGTGGACATCAAGGCAGAGCAGCAGCAGAACATGTCGACCACGGCTCCGACCACCGGCACCCTTCCCAAGCAGTAACACTGCACCGGGCTTCGCGATCGAAGCTTGAGATGCCGAAATGACGGCCGACGGCCGCTCCGCCCAGGGGCGGCCGTTCGCGTTTCAACGGTGCGCTTTGTCGTAGGCGCGATTTTGGCTAGCATCGCTCCGCCGATCGCATCGGGCGTCGCGTGTTTACCGTACGTTTACCGGCCTGCCGTTAGGGTTCGCGCCTCCCGAGGGGGAGCCGATCTCACAGGTGGGAAGCCAGAAGGGCTCCAGAGGTCGGGATGTCCGGTAGGCATGGGAAGCGCCAGTGTTGAACCGACTGATCGTACCGCTCGTCGTATTGGGGCTCGCGCTGTGGGTTGGCGGAGCCGCTGCCGGGCCGCAGTTCAACTGGCTCCAGCTTGACAGTTTTCGGGTCAAGTGGGGCGACCCTCAGGGTGGAACCGGAACAGCCGTGACCTACGCGTTTGTTGCCGGTGCGGTGCACAGCGCAGAAGCACGCAACTGCCGGGACATGCAACCGCTTGACGGCTTGCTGGCGCGATCGGGCATCCCCGCTGCGGTGCTTGAGCGCGAGGCGGAAGCAGCCTTTGCGATGTGGCAGGCTTCGGCCGACATTCGTTTCAGCCGGATCGATGACCCGGCGGCCGCACAGATCCTGATCGGTGCACAGACACAGCCGCGCGGTGTTGCATTCGCCGACGTTTCCTACGAACCGACCGGTCCAGGCGACGTTCGCGCCATTCGACGGTCTCTGGTTTGCTTGAATCCGGACATGCCGTGGAAAGTAGGATTTGGCGGAGACATATCCGTCTATGACCTTCGTTATGCGTTGGCTCACGAGATTGGCCACGCCATCGGCCTAGACCATCCGGGGCCGTCGGGCCAACTGATGTCGTTCCGCTATGACGAGCAGTTCCGAGAATTGCAGCCCGGCGACATTGCGGGGGCTGTGACGCTATACGGGCCGATCGCCAGGACGGCCGCAACTCCACCGGTCTTGCCGGCGGCCGCGGCGGCGGACCTGATCGCCCCACAAGCCGACGCGCTCTGCGGATCCGAGTCCCGAAGGACCGCCCTTACGCCACGCGATTCTGCCTGCTGAAGATCCTGGGGCATCGGGGTCGATCGGCCGGCGATCGACGCCGTCCTGACATTTCGACGAGTTTCGATGTATGGATGGGACGGCGCGGCGTGCGCCGTTGCCCAATGGAACCCCGATGCCGCTCGAAGCCCTGGTTCTGACGCTGATCGCGGCGGTCATGCACGCCAGCTGGAATGCCATCGTGAAGGTCGGCATGGACCGCGCGGTGGTGCTGGCGCTGATTGCGCTGGCGCACACTGCGGTCGGTGCCGTCATGATCGGCTTTGCCGGCATTCCGGATCCCGCGAGTTGGCCGTTCATCCTGGCCTCGACCCTGCTGCACTACGGCTACTACATCTGCCTGCATCATGCCTACCGGATCGGCGACCTCAGCCAGGTCTATCCGCTGGCGCGCGGGCTGGCGCCGCTTCTGGTGGCACTGGGTGCCTGGGCATTTGCCGGTGAGGCGCTGTCTGCTGCCGGCTGGGCCGCCATACTCTTGGCCTCGATCGGCATTTCGGCGATCGCGTTGTCGCGGCGCGGCGGAATGTGGGACCACCCGCCGACGCTGTTCTTTACGGTGGCGACCGGGGTCATCATCGCCGCCTACAGCGTGGTCGACGGCATGGGAGTACGGGTATCGGGATCGCCGTTCGCCTATATGGGCTGGCTGTTCGTCTGGGAGTTTCCGGTCACCCTGTTCGTGCTGTTGCGCCGCCGCCGCACACTGCGGGCGATCCCGGCGTCGGGCGTGGCCAAGGGCTTGGCCGGCGGTCTGCTGTCGGTTGCCGCGTACTCCTTCGTGATCTATGCCGCGACCCTGGCGCCGCTGGCGGCGATCTCGGCGGTACGGGAATCCAGCGTGATCATTGCGGCCCTGATCGGCACTCTGCTGTTGGGTGAGAGCCATTGGCGCCAGCGCTGCGGAGCGGCCGCCGTCGTGGCGGTCGGCATCGCCTTCCTGGCGACCATGAAGTAGCCGCCGGCCGGTTGATATCGGCGACGCCTTCGGGCAGCTTGGCCCGGGCCGGATCGGCAGTCGGTACGGCGTTCAGGGGATCGGGTTTGCGGATACTTTCGACCTTGGCGGGCGCGCCGACCGGCGGTGCCGAGACGTTTTTCGTGTCCCTGGTCACGGCATTTGCAACAGCTGGGATCGAGCAGCGGACGGTGATCCGCCGCAACCCGAAGCGCGCGGCGATCCTGCGCGATTCCGGGGTGCCGGTGCGTGAGGCGGCATTCGCAAGATGGCTTGATTTCGGCACGCGGTCGGTGCTGCGCCGGGAGGTCGCCGATTTCGACCCGGACATTACCCTGGCCTTCATGAATCGCGCTGCCGACCGCATGCCGGATGGCCGGCACCTGAAGCTCGCTCGGCTCGGTGGATTCTATGACCTCAAGTACTACCGGCGTTGCGACCACCTGATCTGCATTTCGCAGGGCATCCGAAACCATGTGATCGCGCATGGCTGGCCGGCCGGTCGGGCGCATTATATTGGCAATTTCGCCGAGGCCGGCGACGCACCGGCGGCCGACCGGGCGACCTACGACACGCCGGCCGGCGCGCCGCTGGTGTTCACGCCTGGCCGCCTGCACAGCGCCAAGGCGATGGATATTCTGCTGAAGGCGATCGCCCAATTGGACGGCGTCTACTTGTGGATTGCCGGCGACGGGCCGGACAAGGCCGAGTTGATCAAGCTGGCGGACGAACTTGGTGTGGCGTCCCGGGTGCGGTTCCTGGGCTGGCAGGTTGCCACCGCGCCGTTCTTCCGCGCCGCCGATGTGGTTGCGTTCCCATCCCGGCACGAACCGTTCGGCACCGTCAGCCTGGAGGCCTGGGCCTACGGCAAGCCGCTGGTGTGCTCGGATGCCGACGGTCCGGCAGAACTGGTACGGCCGGAGCAGGATGCCCTGGTGGTACCGCGGAACGACGTCGACGCGCTGGCGCACGATCTCTGGCGGGTGATCGACGATACGGCACTGGCCGCGCGGCTGGTGGCGGCCGGATCGCAGCGGCACGCGGCCGAGTTCACCCGTGAGATCTGCGTGCAGAACTATCTCGCGCTGTTCGATCGGCTCCGGTGATGCTAGGTGAGGGCGCGTCTTGGTGCCGCGCCGCGGCTTGCCGAGGCTGACCCGATTCTGCGGAAAGGCACGGCCCTGCGATGACCGATGGCGGTAAATCCCGACCCGGCTCCAAGCGCCCCGCGCTGTCCGTCGTCATTCCGGTGTGCGACGAGGCGGAGAGCATTCCGGTCGTGCTGCGCGAACTTCTGGCCAAGGCGGGCGCGGCGTACGACCTGGATGTCGTGGTGGTCGACGACGGCAGCGTCGACGGATCGGCCGATGTGGTTGCGGCCGCCGGCCGCGCCGAGGCGCGGATCCGGCTGATCCGGCACGCCAACCGTTGCGGCAAGAGCTCGGCATTACGCACCGGGATGTTCGCCGCCCGGTCGCGTTGGGTCGCGACCATCGACGGCGACGGCGAGAACGATCCCGCCGATCTAGTGGCGATGGCCGGTCGTATCGACCTGACCCGCATCGGTTCGGTTGGGCTGGTCGCCGGCAACCGCCGTCGCCGCACCGCCGGCGCCGCCCGGCTGGTCGCCTCGCGCCTCGCCAACGCCATCCGCAAGGCGGCTCTACGCGACGACTGTCCGGACACCGCCTGCGGGCTGAAACTGATCCCGCGAGAGCTGTTCCTGGCGTTGCCGTATTTCGACAGCCTGCACCGCTACATGCCGGCACTGGTGCGGCGCTACGGCTTCGATGTGGTGAACGTCTCGGTCGACGACCGGCCACGGATCTCCGGCCAGTCGAAGTATACCAATCTACGCCGCGCGCTTGTCGGTATCGTCGATCTGCTTGGAGTGTACTGGCTGCTGCGCCGCACCAGCGTCGGCGCCCTGCCGTTCGCGCGGGACGGAGACGACGGGTGACCGCGACCGCGTGGATGGCCGGTGACGGGCCGGGCGGCCTGTCCTGGCGGGCCTGGCTGCTGGTGCTGCTGATCGCGGTGGCGGCGCTGTTCCCCGGCATCACCGCCATTCCGGTGATGGACCGTGACGAGGGTCGCTACCTGCAGGCTACCAAGCAGATGATGGAGACCGGCGACTACGTCGACATCCGCCTGCAGGAGGCGACGCGCTACGGCTATCCGGCTGGCACCTACTGGGTGAAGGCGGCCGGCGCCCATTTGTTCGGCGGGGTCGACGCGCCGGTCTGGGCCTACCGCCTGCCATCGTTCGTCGCCGGGGTGATCGCCGTGCTGGCGACCGCGTGGATCGGCGCACGGATCGGCGGGCCGGCGGCCGGAGTGGCGGCCGGCCTTCTGTTGGCAACCTCGCTGGTGGTGGCGGTGGAATCCCGCACCGCGCGCAGCGACGCGCTCCTGCTGGCCACGGTGGTCGTGGCGCAGGCTGCCCTGTACCGCCTGACCAAGCTCAGCGAGGATCGTCCGGCGTTCTGGGGGGCGCCGCTGGTGTTCTGGCTGGCGCACGGGGTCGGCGTGCTGATCAAGGGACCGCTGATCACCCTGGTGGTCGGGTTGACCATCGTTGCGCTGTGCCTGTGGCGTCGCGACCGGGTACTGTTGCGCCGGCTGCGCTTCCTGCCGGGGATCGGGCTGACCCTGGCGCTGGTACTGCCATGGCTGACCGCGATCACCATGAAGGTCGGATCGGCCTACATTGAGGAGGCGATCGGCCGCTCGCTGATGGGCAAGGTGGCGACCGGCGACCGGGCTCACGGCGCGCCTCCGGGATACCATCTGGTCGCACTCTTCGTGGCGTTCTGGCCGGGTGCGCTGCTGGCGGGGGCGGCCGCGGCGCTGGCCTGGACCCGGCGGCGCGAGGACGACATCAGGTTCCTGATCTGCTGGTTCGTGCCGACCTTCCTGGTGTTCGAGGTGGTGGCGACCAAGCTGCCGCACTACACCATGCCGACCTACCCCGCGCTGGCGGTCATGGTCGGGATGGTATTGTCGACCGGCTTCCGGCCCGAAGGGCGCTGGCGGTGGGCGCACCGGGTGACGGTCGGGCTGTTCGTGGTGGTCACGTTGGCGCTGACACTGGTGCCGACGGTCGGAGCCATGATCTCGTCGGGCTGGGGTTCGTCGCTCATCCATACCCTCACGGGACGCGAGTTTCCCCGCTACACCGGTGATTGGGTCGACACAGCGCCCTGGGCTTCGCTGGTTGGGCTTGTTGCACTTGCGGCCGGGTATTGGACCCTTCGTCGGCTGGCAGTCGAGCGTTCGCTCGTGTTGGTTGGATCTGTTGTCATTTTCTTCGGAGTTACCTTCCACACGGTGCTTCCGGCGCTGGACATGCTGTGGCCGTCACGAGCGCTGGCCCACGCCGTCGGCGGTCTTTCGGGTTGTGAGCACAAGCCGGTCGCGATCACCGGCTATGCCGAACCGAGCGCGGTGTTCTATCTGGGCACCGATACCGGACTCGGCGATCCTGCCGACGCCGTTGAACTGCTGCGCGCCAATCCGGAGTGCGGCATCGCGGTGACGGCCGATCGCGATGAACAGAAGTTCCTGGCCGTGGCCGCCGCCGCCGGAGTGGGCGTCAAGCAGCTTGGCGGGCCGATCTCCGCATTCAACTACACACGCGGAAAGCCTGTCAGACTGACGGTGTTCCTTGCCGACGGCACGAAGCTTCATCCTGAGTGAGCATCCGCCCCGGTCTCCATTGCACGCCGCCGGTTGTTCGGCTCCGCCTGATGTCTTTCTGGTACTCCAACTGTTGCGTTCGCACGCCTCGACCGCAACGCCCAGTAGAACAGAACCAGCCAAGCCGCGACCGCTGCAAGTCCCAGGACGATCGCTGCCCCGAACGACAGGAAACCGTAGTTGCCATCCGGGGCGACGGCGGGGGCTGGGACGGTCTCCTCATCGAGGCGATCGGTCGATCCTGCGGCGGCTCTTGCCGGCTCCGGCCCACCGACATGCTGCATGGTGTCCGAGGATACGGCTGCTTCGGTCATCGTCACGGTATCCGGTGGACTCGACTCGCTCGAGCTGATGTCCGGGTGTCCGGGCGGGTTCAGCGAACTGATCGCGACCTGCGGGACGGGGGCGCTGCGCGGTTTTGGGGCGGGCTTGGAGTCGGCGATCGACCGGACGCTGGCAGACAGGGCAAGCCGAGTTTCCCAATCCAGTTCGCCGGTGGCGGGCAAGCCCTTGTCTTGCTGGAACGCGCGCAGCGCGTCGCGGGTCTGCGGACCCATCAGGCCGTCGATCTGGCCGGGGGGATGCCCGAGCGATTCCAGACGCTGCTGGGCGTCGCGCACCTGATTGGATTGCGCCGCTGCCGTGCCGGCGAGCCACACGCAGCACAAGGCGATCAGGAGAGTTCGGAACACGGCTGTGGTCTTTGAAGCGCGCATGCGATGGATCGTGCCGGTCATCAATCTGGTCTGGACCATAACCCATCAACACGCCCAGCGTTGCAGACGATCCGGAAGACCTGTGCGCTTCATCATTCGAGGACAAGTATCCCGCACAGATTCACATGTTCGTGGGTCAGTGCTCGATAGGTGCAATGCCGAACAATTTGACTTCCATCGAACCGAGCGGAATGATCGTTCCGGCAGACAGGGAGAATCGCGTACTTGGTTGAAACGCGACCGTCACGAGACTGTCATGGCAGAGTCGCCAAGGTGACACGACTTGCCGTGGACACTGCCTGCACGGGCGAGGGACCGCTACCAGGGACGCCGCTTTTCAGGCGGCGGCCGTTGTCGCGTTCAGCCTTAACAAGCAAGGGGAGTCGGAGATGACTGTACGGGGGTTCAAGTCGACCGTCGCCGGTGGCGCGTTCGCGCTGGCGTCGCTGGTCGGCATCGCGCATGCCGAGACCACGCTGACGGTCTACACGGCGGTCGAAGCCGAAGATCTGAAGCGCTACGCCGAGGCGTTCAACGCCGATCATCCGGATATCAAGATCAACTGGGTGCGTGATTCGACCGGTGTCGTCACCGCCAAATTGCTGGCCGAGAAGAACAACCCGCAGGCTGACGTGGTCTGGGGGCTGGCGGCGACCTCGCTGCTGCTGCTGAAGTCCGAGGGCATGCTGGAGCCGTACGCGCCGAAGGGCGTGGAGAAGCTCGACAAGAAGTTCGTCGACAAGTCGAACCCGCCGACCTGGACCGGGATGGATGCCTGGGTGGCGGCGATCTGCTTCAACACCGTCGAGGGCGGAAAGGCCGGCCTGAAAGCCCCGACCTCGTGGCAGGACCTGACCAAGCCCGAGTACAAGGGCCACGTGATCATGCCGAACCCGAACTCCTCGGGCACCGGCTTCCTGGACGTCTCAAGCTGGCTGCAGCTGTTCGGCAAGGAGGGCGGCTGGAAGTACATGGACGCCCTGCATGAGAACATCGCGCGCTACACCCACTCCGGCTCCAAGCCGTGCAAGATGGCCGGCGCGGGCGAGACCACGATCGGCGTGTCCTTCGCCTTCCGTGGCGCCAAGGAGAAGGCCAACGGCGCTCCGATCGAAGTGATCATCCCGTCTGAAGGTATCGGCTGGGATATGGAAGCGACCGCGATCATTGCCGGCACTTCCAAGCTGGATGCCGCGAAGACCCTGGCGGACTGGACCATCACCAAGAAGGCCAACGAGATGTACAACACCGGCTACGCGGTCGTTGCGTATCCGGGCGTGGCCAAGCCGGTGGCGAACTTCCCGCCGAACGTGATCGAGAAGATGATCGACAACGATTTCGAGTGGGCGGCCAACAACCGCAAGACCATCCTCGAGGAGTGGCAGAAGCGCTACGATTCCAAGTCGGAAGCCAAGTCGTAACCGCCTGAGCCATTGACCGACGGTGGGCGCCGGACAGCCGGCTGCCCACCGTCGCCATCTCCGACCGGACGGAACCGAATGATCAGCACCGCCCCGTCAACGACGCCTTCCGCGGCGCCGTTTCTACGTGTCCGCAACCTCGTGAAGGCGTTTGGATCGTTCGTCGCCTTGAACGACATCTCCCTCGACGTTCGAGAGGGTGAGTTCGTCTGCTTCCTGGGGCCGTCGGGCTGCGGCAAGACCACCCTGCTGCGTGCCATCGCAGGTCTGGATCTGCAGACCTCCGGCATGATCGAGCAGGCCGGACGCGATATTTCCGTGCTGCCGCCGTCGCAGCGCGACTTCGGCATCGTGTTCCAGTCCTACGCGCTGTTTCCGAACCTGACGATTGCCCGCAACGTCGCCTACGGGCTGGAAAGCCAGCGCCTGCCGCGCGCCGAGATCGACCGCCGGGTGGCGGAACTGCTGGATCTGGTCGGCCTGCCGGAGCAGGGCACCAAGTATCCGGCCCAATTGTCGGGCGGCCAGCAGCAGCGCATCGCGCTGGCCCGCGCCATCGCGACCTCGCCTGGCCTGTTGCTGCTCGACGAACCGCTGTCGGCGCTTGACGCCAAGGTTCGCGTCCACCTGCGTCACGAGATCAAGGCGCTGCAGCGCCGGCTCGGCGTAACCACCATCATGGTGACCCATGATCAGGAAGAAGCCCTGTCGATGGCCGACCGGATCGTGGTGATGAACCATGGCGTCATCGACCAGATCGGTACGCCGACCGAGATCTACCGCGAGCCCGCGACCCTGTTCGTCGCTGATTTCATCGGTGCCATGAACCGGTTGCCGGTGGTGATTGTTGATGCTGACCACGTGCGGCTTGGCGAGACGATCCTGCAGTGCCGGCCGCATGACCTGTCGGTGGACGCTGAGGCCACCTTGGCGATCCGTCCGGAAGACGTGGTGCCGGTCGAGTCTGGCGGCAGTCGGCCGAAGGGCGGCAACCGATTCGACGTGACGGTGCACGCTCTGGAGTTTCTCGGGTCATTCTGGCGTGCCGTCTTGACCGGGCCGGCGTTCGGCGCGGTGGAGGTCGAAGCCGATTTCTCCGTGAACGCCATCCGTCGCCTGGATATCGCCGATGGTATGGCGATGGCGGTTGAACTGCCGGTCGACCGCCTGCATGTCTTTGCCGGGCGCGATGCCAGCGGGGGCGATGCCGATGGCTAGTCTCGGCCTCGGCGCCAGGGTCGCTCGGCCCAAGCTGGACCGTGACGCCTGGCTGATCCGGATCTTCCTGCTCGCGATCGGGCTCTATCTGGTGCTGGCGCTGGCTTTGCCGCTGTACACCATGCTGTCGAAGTCGTTCACGACCTACCGCTTCGTGCCGGCAAACTACGAACTTCAGATCGACCGGGGCGAAGGCTGGACCAAACCTGTGACGCTGGCGGCGCTGATCGAAGCCCAGCCGGCGAGCGATCGCCCGGACTTGGCGACCAGCCACGACGGCCGGCTGTCCGTGGTCGACCTTCTGCCGGATTTCAGCTTCCGCAGCACCACGCGCTACCAGTTCCGCAGTGCCGTGGACGGCGCGGTGTTCCTGATCGGCTCGGAGCGGATTGCCGATCAGGATTGGCATACCTTCACGTCCAACGAGTTCCGGCGGGTCGTGGTGCGACCGGCGGCGAGCCGCGGTGTCGAAAACTATTGGACCTACTTCTCGACACCGTCACTGGTGCAGTCGATCGAGAACTCGGTGAAGATCGCCGCCATAAGCACGGTCATCACGGTGACCCTGGCGTTTGCCTTCGCCTACGCGCTGTCGCGGACCTGCATGCCGTTCAAAGGCGGCTTCCGGCTTATCGCGATGATCCCGATCCTGGTGCCGTCGCTGTTGCCGGGCATCGCGCTGATCTACCTGTTCGGCAACCAGGGCTTACTGAAGGAGGCGTTGTTCGGGTACTCGATCTACGGGCCGATCGGAATCGTGATCGGCTCGGTGTTTTTCACCTTCCCGCACGCCTTCATCATCATCGCGACGGCACTGGCCATCTCGGATTCCCGCCTGCACGAGGCAGCGCTGTCATTGAAGGCCAGCGCCTGGCGCCGTTTCTGGACCGTGACCATCCCCAGCGCCCGCTACGGCCTGATCTCGGCCGGCTTCGTGGTGTTCACCCTGGTGATCACCGATTTCGGCCTGCCCAAGGTGATCGGCGGCCAGTACGACGTGCTGGCGGTCGACATCTACAAGCAGGTGATCGGCCAGCAGAACTTCGAGATGGGGGCCGTGGTCTCGGTGGTGCTGCTCGTCCCGGCAGTCCTGGCATTCGCAGTCGACCGGATCATCCAACGCCGCCAGGTGGCGGCCCTGTCGGCCCGCGCGGTGCCGTTCGAGCCGAAGCCGGAGCAGGCGGCCGACTGGACGGCCCTCGGGCTGTGCGTCGCCGTCGCGGTGTTCATCGTCGGCATCCTAGCGATCTGTCAGTTCGCCGCATTGGTGAAGCTGTGGCCTTACGACCTGACCCCGAGCCTGCGGCAGTACGATTTCGATCGTACCGACGGCGGCGGATGGGATGCCTACGGAAACTCGATCCGGTTGGCGGTCTACACAGCGGTGATTGGCACCGGCATTGTTTTTCTCGGCGCCTATCTGGTTGAGAAGACCCAGGGCTTCCGGGTAGGACGCACCCTGTTCCAGTTCCTGGCGATGATGCCGATGGCGATCCCCGGAATGGTGCTGGGGCTTGCCTACATCTTCTTCTTCAACGATCCGGCCAACCCGCTGAACTTCCTGTACGGCACCATGGCGATCCTGGTGCTCAGCACGGTCACCCACTTCTACACCGTCGCCCACCTGACGGCGGTGACCGCGCTCAAGCAGATGGACCAGGAATTCGAGAGCGTATCGGCCTCGCTGAAGCAGCCGGTCTGGCGGCTGTTCTCGCGGGTCACGGTGCCGGTCTGCCTGCCGGCGATCCTCGACATCTCGATCTATCTGTTCGTGAACGCCATGACCACGGTTTCGGCGGTGGTGTTCCTGTACTCGCCGACCACCAAGCTGGCCTCGGTTGCCGTACTGAACATGGACGACGCGGGTGACGTGGCGCCGGCGGCGGCCATGGGAATGATGATATTCTACACCAACGTTGCGGCCCGCCTGCTGCATCTCGCGGTGACGCGTGGATTGCTGGCGCGGACGCAGGCTTGGCGTTACCGATAGTTTGGATCAGAAACCGTAGAGTTCGGCCGGGTTGTCGACCAGCGCCAACTGGCGAGTGGCGTCGCCGTCGAACCAGTCGAGCACCGCATCCATCAGGCCGGCGTCTTCCGGCCGGTTCGCCTGAGCGCCGGGATGCGGGAAGTTGCTGGCCCACAGCATGCGCTGCGGGGCATGAGCGGCGAGCGCCCGGCCGAGAACCGCGACGTCGTCGTAGGACGGCGGCCCGGTTCGCGAGGTCTCGTACGGGGCGGACAGCTTGACCCAGCACCGGCCGCCGTCGAGCAGGTCGAGCAGCAGCCTGAAGCCGGGATGGTCGGTCCCGACCGGTTCCAGGAACTTGCCGACATGGTCGATCACCAGCTTGCAGGGCAGGGCACGCAGCCGGTCGATGTGATCCGGCAGCGTGCGGCCGTCGAGCTGCAGGTTGATGGTCCAGTCGAGCGCCGCCGCCTGGGTTGCCATGCGTGGCAGTTCATCCCAGGTGAGCAGCCCGCCCGGCATCATGTGGAACCGGATGCCGCGCACGCCGACACCGTTCAATGCTTCAAGGTCGGCATCGGCAACTCCGGTGGGCACCACCACGATCCCGCGGGCACCGGGTCCGTAGCTGCGGATGCCGTCCAAGGTGGCGGCGTTGTCGAACCCATAGGCCGAGGGTTGCACGATCAGGGCACGCTCGACCCCGAGGCGCCGGTGCAGGTTCTTCAGGACCGCGGCTGTCGCACCCGTCGGTGGCGGCAGTGGCGAGGTCGGAGCGACTGGATAGGCCGGACCGTAGACATGCACATGGCTGTCGCATGCGCCCGAGGGGATACGGTGCCGGGGCTTCGGACCGGATCCGATCGTGCTGTAGTCCGGCATTCTCAGAACCCCTTGGACGGATCGCCGCCGGTCTCGGCCTCGACGAACGGGCCGCCTTGATAGATGTTCGCAGAGGCATCCGGATCGAACGGGCGCTGGTTGATTTCCTCGGCATAGTCGGCGGCATCGTCGAGCGGGACGTAGCCAAGTCGGTCGGCCGTGGTGTTCACCCAGCACGACCCGGTGTTGCGGGACATGCCGAACACCACCTCGTAACCGAGGTTTGGCGTCTCGATGCCGACGCGGACCAGCCCAGCCAGATCGCGCGGGCTGAGCCAGGAATGCAGACGGCGGCGGTCCACGGGACGCAATCCGACGTTGCCGATCCGCAGGGCCAGGACGTCGAAGCCATATTTGTGCGCGTACAGGCTGCCCAGAGCCTCGCCGAACACCTTGCTGACGCCGTAGCGGGTGTCCGGTTTGAAATAGGCGTCGGCCTCAATCGTCTCATCCAGCCGGTAGAACCCGACGGCGTGGCATGAACTGGCGAAGACGACGCGCGTGACGCCCTCGAGCCGTGCCGCCTCGAACAGGTTGTATGCGCCGACGATGTTGCGATCGAGCACGTCGCTCCACGGCCCCTCGACCGATTGCCCGCCAAGGTGCACGATTGCGTCAACCCCCGGCATCAACCGGCGGAGAGCATCGAGATCACCGAGATCGGCACCGCGAAACACTTCGTGAGGCGCAAGGTCCTTGATCGGATGGAGGTCGGACAGGACCAAGCGGTAGGAATCGCCGAGTTCCCGGCGAAGATAACCGGCGACACCGCCGGCCGCACCAGTGATCAGAACGGTCTTTGGCACGCGATGCTCCGCTGTTGCGCCGAGTGAAGTGATACGGTTATATGATGAATTACGGGGCTGGCGCAACCAATGCCGGTTCTCCGGAAGCGACCCAAGTCGTTACTCCGAGAGCAACAACAAGATAAAATTCTACAGGGAGGAAGTAACCGTCATGATGATCTCACTCACCGGAGTGCGGCGCACCCTCGCCGCGTCCCTCCTCGCCGGCAGCGTTCTTGCCGCACCGGCGGCTCACGCATTGGAAATCAAGTCCAGCGACGTCCATCCGATGGGATATCCGACGACGGATGCCATCCAGTACATGAGCGATCTTCTGGATACTTGGACGGCCGGCCGGCTCAAGATCAAGATCTTCCACTCGATGCAGCTTGGCGGAGAAAAGGAAGCGCTCGAGCAGGTCCAGGTCGGCGCGCTCGAGATGACCCGCGTCAGCGTCGGTGTGGTCGGTCCGATCGTCGAAGAGTTCAATGCCTTCGCGTTGCCGTACTTCTTCAAGAGCGTTGACCATATGCACAAGGTGGTCGACGGCGAGATCGGCACCAACTTGCAGAACAAGCTGGAGAAGGGCGGGCTGATCGGTCTCGGCTACATGGATGCCGGCTCACGCTCGTTCTACAACAACACCCGTCCGATCAAGAGCATCGAGGACCTCAAGGGTCTGAAGATCCGGGTCATGCAGAACCCGATCTTCATCGAGATGGTCAACGCCATGGGCGGCAACGGCCTGCCGATCTCGTTCAGCGAGCTCTACACGTCGCTGCAGACCGGCGTGGTCGACGGCGCCGAGAACAACCCGCCGTCTTATGAGTCCGGCAAGCACTACGAAGTCGCGAAGTACTACACCTTGACCGAGCACCTGATGGTGCCCGAACTCTTCGTGTTCTCGAAGAAGGTGTGGGACACGCTGACCCCGCTGGACCAGCAACTGATCCGCAAGGCGTCGGTCATGGCGGTCGAGAAGGAGCGCGAGCTGTGGGCCGCCCGCGAGCAGAAGTCGCTCGCCGCGATCAAGGCCCTCGGCTACGAAGTCATCACTGACGTCGACAAGGCGCCGTTCATTGCGGCCACCGAGCCGGTCCGCATGAAGTTCGGCGAGAAGTACGCCGACCTGATCAAGCGCGCTGCTGCCGTTAAATAAGCGGTAGACTCCAAACTGGGCGGGGCGGCCGGCCGGTCGCTCCGCCCATCTGGTTTGCTGGTCGGGGACGAATCATCATGCGTGATCGCTACGTCGCAGCCATGGATAAGCTCTACATGGCCTGCGTTTTCCTGTGCTGCGTGTCGGTCGTTGTCATGACGGTCCTGATCGCGTTCGGCGTGTTTTCCCGCTATGTCCTGCACATTGGTGCGTTCTATTCAGAGCCGCTGTCGATCTTCCTGGCCGTTCAGTTGACGTTCTATGGTGCTGCGGCGTGCTATCGCGCGGATGCCCATCTGCGACTGGAGATTGTCGAGAACGCCGTGCCGCCCGCAGTCGGGCGGGTCCTGCGTATGGTGATCGACCTGTTGATGGCCGGCGTGTCGGTGTTCATGATTTTCTATGGCGCGAAGCTCGTGGACGCCACGTTCTTCCAGTCCTATCCCGAGTTCGAGTACGTCCGCGTTGGTGTCGTCTACACGTCGATTCCACTCGGCAGCCTGGTGACTTTGTTGTTCGTCGTCGAGAAGGCGCTGGTTGCGCCCCGGGCCCGCGCTTCAGCCTTTGTCCAGGATGACACCAGCGAGAGGGCGATCTGATGGGCGGTGATGTCGGACCGATCCTCCTGATCGGCAGCCTGTTTGCGTTGATTGCGATCGGCACCCCCGTTGCCTATGCGCTCGGCATTTCCTCGATGATCACCGCTATTTACATCGGCCTGCCGCTCGAAGGCGTGCTGCTCAAGATCTCCGACGGCGTCGACAACTTCGCGCTTCTGGCCATTCCGTTCTTCATTCTGGCCGGTGCGTTGATGGCCGAGGGCGGCATGGCGTGGCGGTTGGTCAACCTGGCCAACGTCTGCGTCGGGTTCATGCGCGGCGGGCTGGCGATGGTGAACATCCTCGCCTCCATGTTCTTCGGTGGAATCTCGGGATCGTCGGTGGCCGATACATCGTCCATCGGGTCGATCCTGATCCCGATGATGAAGAAGAACGGCTACGACGATACATTCGCCGTCAACGTGACGATCACCTCGTCCACCCAGGGCGTGGTCATCCCGCCAAGCCACAACGCGATCATCTACTCGCTGGCTGCCGGCGGCACGGTGTCGATCGCGCAGCTGTTCCTGGCCGGCATCATTCCCGGGATCATGATTGGCGTGTCGCTGATGATCCTGTCCTACATCATCTCGGTCCGGAAAGGGTATCCCAAGGGCGAACTCGTGACGCTGGGCGAGGCGTTGAAGACGGCGTGGGAAGCCGTCGCCGGTCTGTCAACAATCCTGATCATCGTCGGCGGTGTTGTCGGCGGTATCTTCACCCCGACCGAATCTGCGGCCGTTGCGGTGGTATGGGCATTCGTTGTTACGATGTTCGTTTACCGCGACTACAAATGGAGCCAGTTGCCGACGCTGTTGCACAACGTCATCAAGACAGTGGCGATGGTAATGATCGTCATCGGCTTTGCCGCCGGCTTTGCCTACCTGATGACATTGATGCAGTTGCCGTTGAAGGCGACGATGCTGTTGCAGTCGCTGACCGATGACAAGATCACCTTGCTGCTCATGATCAACGTGCTGCTGCTGGTTCTGGGCACGTTCATGGACATGGCGCCGTTGATCCTGATCTGCACGCCGATCCTCCTGCCGCTGGTGACGGCGATGGGCGTGAACCCGGTGCAGTTCGGTATCGTGATGATGTTGAACTTGTCGATCGGACTGTTGACTCCCCCGGTAGGTACAACTTTGTTTGTGGGCTGTGCGATCGGTAAAGTCTCGATCGAGAAGGTCTCGAAGACGCTATGGCCGTTCTGGCTTGCGATGCTGGTAGTCCTGCTGCTGGTGACGTATATCCCGGCTCTGACTCTATGGATTCCGAGCCTGAAGTATCCAGGAGTTCATTTTTAACTCTCGTATGGGACGGTGGTACTGCGATGACCATGCCAAAATTCAGTCCATTGCCGCCGTCTCGGAACCTGACCGAAGAGCTCACCGCTACGCTGGCCGAGAGAATCCGTAGCGGTGAGCTGGTTTCGTCGGAGAAGCTGCCGACTGAACAAGAGATGATCGCCGCATTCGGAGTCAGTCGAACCGTTGTCCGCGAGGCGATCGCGGCGTTGCGGGCCGAGGGGCTGGTTGAATCCCGGCAAGGCGCCGGAGTGTTCGTCGTTGGCGACAAGCGACGGCGACCGTTCCGCATCGAGGCGGATGGAGCCGCGACCGTCGAGGGCGTGATCGCCATCATGGAACTGCGCCGCAGCGTGGAGATCGAGGCCGCCGGCCTCGCAGCCGAGCGTCGAACCGACCAGCAGCTCAAGACGATCCACGAGGCGGTCGCGGCGTTCGACGCGGTTATCGGAACCGGCGATGTCGCGGTCTCTGCCGATTTCGAGTTCCACAAGTCGATATGCCAGGCGACCGGCAATCCGTACTTCGAGTCGTTCCTGGAGTTCCTGGGGCATCACATCATCCCGCGTCAGACCGTGCGGGTGCAGGTGTCGTCGGCCGAGGAAATGACGCGCTATCTCCAGAAGGTCTCGCGCGAGCACCATCAGATCGTGACGGCGATCGAGGCGCGGGACGGTGCGGCCGCCCGCCGGGCCATGGGACGTCATCTGACCCGCGGCCGTGACCGTTACGCCAGCCTGGTTTCGACGACCACCGGCGAGTAATCCCACACCATTATGCGTGAACCCTCGACGCATCGGAAAATACATCATATGACATGATGATCTGATTGCACTGATCGAGGAGACCTGCGATGGCGTCCACCCCCCAGGAACTGAAGCAGCAGGTCGGGGCAGGGCTGCTGTCGTTCCCTGTCACGGACTTCGCGCCGGACCTTTCGTTCGACCGCAGCGGCTACGCGGCCCGGCTGGAATGGTTGAATGGATACGGCGCGGCAGCGTTGTTCGCTGCAGGCGGAACCGGTGAGTTCTTCTCGCTTACGCCCGGAGAGTACCCGGCGATCATCGATACAGCGGTGTCGGCTTGTCAGGGGCGGACCCCGATCATCGCTGGCGTTGGCTACGGGACCCGGCTGGCGGTGGAGATGGCGTTGGCGGCTGAGAAGGCAGGCGCCGATGGTCTGCTGATCTTGCCGCAGTATCTCATCACGGCAGAACAGGAGGGCCTTTTCCGTCACGTTAAGACGATCTGCGACGCGGTTAAGATCGGCGTGATCGTTTACAATCGAGACAACTGTCTGTTCGCGGCGGAGACGGTCGCACGCCTTGCCGACGCGTGCCCGAATCTGATCGGCTACAAGGACGGTGCCGGAGACATCGAGCGTATGGTGCGGGTTCGCCGGCGGATGGGAGATCGCCTGGTCTATGTCGGCGGCCTGCCGACGGCAGAGATCTACGCCGAGGCCTACGATGCCATGGGCGTTACGACCTACTCTTCTGCGGTGTTCAATTTCATCCCCGAGACCGCCCTGGCGTTCTACGCGGCGCTGCGCAGCGGGGACGGAGCCACCGTCGAACGCCTGCTCAAGGAGTTCTTCCTGCCGTACATCGCGATCCGCGATGAGGCAAAGGGCTATGCGGTCAGCATCGTGAAGGCGGGGGCACAGTTGGCCGGGCATGGCGCGGGCCCGGTTCGGCCGCCGTTGATCGACCTCAACGACGATCAGATGACCCGCCTCGGCGCTCTGATGAAGTCGCTGGGCTGAAACTCGGCTCGCTACGGGAAGTCGAGGCGGTCCGGAACCAAGGAGATAACGGCATGAACATCTGCATGGTCGGCTACGGCATGATGGGGGTCTGGCACAGCGACGCGCTCCAGGGGGAGGGTTGTCGCTTCCACACCCTGGTCGGTCGTCGGCCGGAGCAGTCGCAGGAGTTTGCCGAGCGCTACGGCTACCAGAAATGGACTGCCGATCTGGACGAGGCGTTGGCCGATCCGGATATCGACATTGTCATCATTGCATCGCCCAGCGAGAGCCATCCGGACTTCGCGATGCGCTCGATCAATGCCGGCAAGCACACGTTGCTCGAAATTCCGATCGCTATGACCTTGGAGGAGTCGGAGGCCGTAGTGGCTGCCTCCGAAGCCCGAGGCGTCACCTTCGGACTTTGCCATCCGATGCGCCTGCAGCCGGAATACGCCCCGATCCGCGAGCGGTCCCTGGCCGGCACGGATCCGATCCGCCACATCTCCGGGCGGTTCTTCATCCATCGTCTGTCAAACGTCGGCGCCACCGGTTACCACCGCAGTTGGACCGACAATATCCTGTGGCATCACTTAACCCACTTCGTCGATCTTGGCCTGTGGCTACTCGATTTCGAGGGTGATCTGGCCTACAGCTTCCTCGGTCCGGTCAATGCGAAGACCGGCATCCCGATGGAATGCATCCTGTCGATCGAGACCCAGCGCAATCAGACCCTGCTGGTCTCCGGCTCGTACCATTCGCGCGAGCGGATCTACGACAACGTGATCGTGACCGATGCCGATTCGTACCGTCTCGACATCCTGCGGAACCAACTTGTCACTGGCAGCGGGGTGCAGGAGGTCGCGGCGGAGAAGGAAAATTTGTCGCTGGTCACCAGGGATTTCGTTGCGGCAGTTCGTGAGGGACGTCAGCCCGCGGTTCCCGGCCGTTCGGTATTGCCGGCCATGCGGATACTGGACGCGGCCCAGCAGCGCTGGGATGCGGTCTACGGCCGCCAGTCGCTGCCGGGCCGCCGGTTGGCCGAGTGATTTGCCGCCGGCGTTCAAACGCCATAGCGCCCGCATGGGCCGACTCTTTCCCGACTGGATCGGCAATCGGTGACGCAGCATTTCCTGCGTCGATTGATATTGGGCTGTTACGGACATTTGTGGCGAGGTAGGTATAATCCACTAGGGCCCGAGTCGAAGCGTGGGGTAGGAGTGATCGTCGTCGCAGTCAAAGTCAGGGAGTGTCGCTCGTGAGCACGCCCTGCGCCTATGTGGTCGATGACATTGAGCTGAACCGCGAGATGTTGATTGGGCTTCTCAGTCCCGCCGGCATCGAAACCCGCAGTTTCGCATCAGCCCAGCAGTTCCTGGATGCGTTCGATCCGTCCCTTCCGGGGTGCATCCTGCTGGACATTCGGATGCCTGGCATGAGCGGTCTTGATCTGCAGAAGACACTGAACGAGCGTCAGGTTGTCCTGCCGGTGGTGATGATCACGGCGCACGCCGATGTCCCGATCGCGATCGAAGCGATGCGCGACGGTGCCTACGACTTCATCGAGAAGCCGTATGACAACCAGCATCTGGTCGACGTGGTGAAGCGGGCATTCGTAGATTGTGAGGAACGCCAGCGTGTTCAGGCCGAATTGGACAGTGTCCGGTCGTGCTACGAGACGTTGAGCGCGCGGGAACTGCAGGTTCTCGAAGCCATGGTCGCCGGGCGCCTGAACAAGCAGATTGCCCATGATCTCGGAATCAGCCAGCGCACCGTCGAAGTGCATCGGGCCAACGTGATGGAAAAGATGCGGGCGAGTTCTCTTGCCGAGTTGGTGAGGATGTCGGTGCGGCTGAACGATAGCGGCGAACGGCCGGCGTAGTGCCGGTCACCCGCTAGACCGGGCGTGCCGCCGCCAGCGCCCGGTCGATCAAGGCGTCGTTGCAACCGAGATAGCAGGACGGATCGCGCAACCGGCTCCAGTCGATCGTCACGGTCGTGCGGGACTGCAGCGCATCGACCAGATGCCCACCGCCATCGATCACTGCGCGGGCCGCCTGCTTGACCAGTGCCTGGGCTTCCGGGCGCGGCATGTGCTCGGCGAGTGCAAAGGTGGCGGCTTCGGCCAGGATCAGTCCGTTCTCCGGCCCGAGGTTGGCACGCATCCGCTCGACGCCGACGGCGAGCCGGTTCAGCAACGCCTCCGTCTTTGCCAGCGCGGCACCGGTCGTGACGACCATTGTCGGCAGGGTTGCCCATTCCATCTGCCAGCCGACACCGCCGCGCTCGTGCTCCTGGATCTGCGCCTGGTGCAAGCTGCCGAGCAAAGTGGCGTTCAAGCGGGCAGCAACCACCAAGGCTTCCCCGGTTACCGGATTGGATTTCTGGGGCATGGTACTGGAACCACCACGTCCGCCGCCGGCGCTCTCGTCGAGTTCGCCGATCTCGGTCTGGGCCAAGAGCACGGCGTCCTGGCCGAGCTTGCCGAGCGCCCCGGTGACCAGCGACAGCCAGGACCCGAATTCGGTGATGCCGTCGCGTTGGGTGTGCCAGGGAATCGGCGGACAGGCCAGGTCGAGGTCGCTGGCCATACCTTCCATCACCTCGATGCCTTGGCTGCCGAGCGCGGCGAGTGTCCCGGCCGCTCCGCCGAACTGCACCATCAGCAGCCGCGGCCGCACTTCGGACAGCCGTTCGCGGCAACGCACCAACGGCATCAGCCAGCCTGCGCACTTCAAGCCGAAGCTGGTCGGCAGGGCTTGCTGGTAGCGGGTCCGCGCGGCCATGACCGTGCCTCGGTGCGTGTCGGCCAGCGACGCGAGTGATGTGATCACTCGATCCAGACGGTTGGCGATCTGCCCCAGGGCGTCGCGAAGCTGAAGGACCAGGGCGGTATCGACGATGTCCTGGCTGGTGGCACCCCAGTGCACCCATTGTGCGGCCTCGCCCCCGACATGGGCACGGAACTGCTGGACGAAGGCGATGACGGCCACCCCGGCCTGTTCCGAACCTTCGCCAAGCGCGTCAAGGTCGGGCACAAAGCCCCCGACCGCCTCGGTCATCCGCTCTGCTGCCGCTTGCGGCACAATGCCAAGCTTGGCCTCGGCCCTTGCCAGTGACGCCTCGACCTGCGCCATGGCACGGACCGTAGCGGTGTCGTCGAACAGCCGGGCGATCTCGGGCTCGCTGAAGAGTGGGCCGACGATCCGGGAGTCATAGACGCTGACCATGTCGGACGGCTCCCGTGACGGTTTTTGCGGTCAGGCTGCTGCAGGAAGGGACAGCAAGGAGCGCGCCTCGGTCACGCTGGCCGGGCGACGACCGTACTGTTCGCACAAATCGACCACCCGCTGCACCAGTGCCGCGTTCGACGGCGCCAGCGTATGGCGGTCGAGGCGGACATTGTCCTCCAGCCCGGTACGGCAGTGGCCGCCGAGCTCGAGTGACCAATGGTTCAAGGTGATCTGGTCCTTGCCGATGCCGGCACCGGTCCAGGTGGCATCCGGTGCCAGGCGCTTCAGCGTGCTGACATAAAATTCGAAAGTCGGGCGATCGACCGGCATGGCGTTCTTCACGCCCATCACGAACTGAACGTGGAGCGGCCCTTGGATCCGTCCAGCTTGAGCCATTTCGACGGATTTGAATATCATAGATAAATCAAATGCTTCTACTTCTGGTTTAATGTTATAGTTTATCATATCCTCGGCCAGCCAACTGACGAGGTCGGGTGCGTTGTCGTACACCCGGGTCGGAAAGTTGACCGAACCGGTGGCCAGCGATGCCATGTCGGGCTTCAGCGGCAGCATTCCGCCGCGTTCCCGCCCGGCGCCGGAGCGACCGCCGGTCGACAACTGTATGATCATGCCGGGACAGTGTTTGCGCAGCCCCTCCATCAGGCGTCCGAACCGCTCCGGATCGGACGTCGGGGTCCCGTCGTCCTTGCGCACATGGCAATGAGCCAGCGTGGCGCCGGCCTCGAAAGCCTCCTGGGTGGACTCGACCTGCTCGTCGATGGTGATCGGCACGGCCGGGTTGTCGGCCTTGGTCGGTAGCGATCCGGTGATGGCGACGGTGATGATGCAGGGTGCGGTCATGATGTTCCCCTTCCTTGGTTCAGGCGTCGAAGAACACGGTCTCGGCGTCGCCCTGCATGCGGATGTCGAAACGGTAAACCGTACAGGTTGGGCCGTCCTGGCGCTGGGCGATCAGGGTTTGGCGGCGATCTTCCGGCACGGCACTCAGAACCGTGTCGCTGGCGTTGGCTTCGGTCTCGTCAGAGAAATACAAGCGGGTGAAGGCGTGAAGCAGCATGCCACGCATGAACACGACGACATTGATGTGCGGGGCTTGGCCGCCGCCGACGGCGCCCGGTTTCACGGTATCGAAGATGAACCGGTTCTGCGGATCGGTTCCGGTGCCGAAGCGTCCGAAGCCGCGGAAGTCGGAATTGGAGCCGCGCGGATCGGTCGGATGGGCATAGCGGCCCTGGGCATCGGCCTGCCAGATCTCGATCATCGCGTCGGCGATCACGGCACCATTGCCGTCGAACACCTGACCCTCGATGCGGATGCGCTCGCCCTCGGCCGTGTCGTCTGCCAGACGGCCGCCGGCAATCGCCTTCAGCGGGTAGCCGTACTGTTCCGGCGTGAGGCCATAGGCGAAATACGGGCCGACGGTCTGGGACGGGGTCTGTCCGAGCGGGTCAGCCATCCATCAAGCCTCCATCGGTGTGGCGGTCGCGCCGCGCAGGATGATGTCGAAGGCGTAGCCCAGTGCGAAATCCGGTTCGGTAAGATCGAGCGAGAACTTGGCGACCAGCCGGTCGCGCGCCTTCGCAGGGGTGCCGAGGAAGATCGGATCCAGTTCCAGCAGTGGATCGCCGGGGAAGTACATCTGGGTTACCAGGCGGGTCAGGTAGCTCGGGCCGAACAGCGAGAGATGGATGTGATTTGGCCGCCAGGCGTTGTGGTGGTTGCCCCAGGGATATGCGCCGGGCTTCACCGTATAGAACCGGTAACGGCCCTCGGAATCAGTGACACAGCGACCGCCGCCGAAGAAGTTCGGGTCGAGCGGTGCGGCATGCTGATCGATGACGTGAACGTAACGGCCGGCGGCGTTGGCCTGCCAGATCTCGATCAGCGTGTTCGGCACCGGCTGTCCGCGCTCGTCCAGGACCCGCCCGGCGACCACGATGCGCTCGCCCAGCGGTTCGCCATTCTTGGCGCCGTTCTTGGTGAGGTCCGCATCGAGCGCGCCGAGGCTGTCATGACCGTAGACCGGCCCGGTCAGTTCGCTCAGCGTCGCCTTCAGCGGGATCAGCGGCTTGGTCGGCCCTCGCAGGGCGGTCGACTTGTACCCCTGATCGACATAGGCCGGATGGCTGCTCCAATCGCGAGGGCCGTAGCCCGTCACCTCGGTCATTGACTGGCTCCTTTCTCGGCATCCTCGTCCTGGTAGACGCCTTTCGCCAGTCCATAGGCGCGGTTGGCGGCCGGCACGCCGGCATAGACCGCCACGTGGAACAGGGCTTCCTTGATTTCGTCGCGGGTAGCTCCGGTGTTTCGCGCGGCGCGGATGTGCATCACGAACTCCTCCCAGTGGCCGAGGCTTGCCAGGATCACCAGCGTCAGCAGGCTGCGCGTCGGGCGCGGCAGGCCGGGGCGGGTCCACACCGAGCCCCAGGCGGTTTCGGTGATGTAGCGCTGGAAGTCCCCGTCGAACGTGGTCTTGCGGGCTTCGGCCCGGTCGACATGGGCGTCGCCGAGCACCGACCGGCGCACTGCCATCCCGGCGTCGAACCGCTCGTCAGACAAGGCCGTTCTCCTTGAAGAAGGTCAGCATGCAATCGACCAGCGCATCCGGTTGCTCAACGCAGGGCAGGTGGCCGGCATCGGCGATTTCGCGGTACTGCGCACCCGGGATGCTCTCCGCCAACGCCCTGACGACGGCCGGGGTGGTGGCGCCGTCTTCCGAGCCGCAGATGGCCAGGGTTGGGACCGCAATCCGGGTGGCGTCGGCCGTCAGGTCGGCGTCGCGGATTGCCGCACAGGCGCGGGCATAGCCTTCGGACGGTGTGCGAACCAGCATGGTGCGCCACACCGCTATTTCTTCACGTCGGCTGAGACGGAACGACGGAGCGAACCACCGCTCCATCACGCCATCGGCCAGGCTTTCCAACCCGTTCTGGTCGATCGCGGTGATCCGGGCCTGCCACATCTCGGGAGTACCGATTTTCGACGCGGTGTCGCACAGCACCAGGGCGCGGACCCGCGAGGGGTGATCACGGACCAATTGCTGGGCGATCAGCCCGCCGATCGAAAGGCCGCAGACCAACGTACGTTCGAATCCGACGTGCCGCAGCAGGCCTTCGAGATCGGCGGCCAACCGAGGAATGTCGAAATCACCGCTGCCGGGGCCGGTCAGGCCGTGTCCGCGCATGTCATAACGCAGCGTGCGAAACCGGTTGCCGAGCCGGGCCAATACCCGATCCCAGATTCGAAAATCGGTGCCCAGCGAGTTCGCGAATACCAGCGTCGGCGCGTCGTCGGGACCGTCCACGGCGTAGTGGACGACCGTTCCATCGATGGTCACCGCCTGCATCGTCGCCTTGCTCCTGCATCTCGGTCGCTTGCGGCATGCTGGACCGCTGGAATAGTTATGTAAAATGAGTTTTCAGCCACACAGGTATAACCGTTTCTCACCGATTGGTCGGCTTGGGTCGAGCCTTTGGAGGGAGTCGTGATCGATCGCCCGGTGAAGATCCGTCACCTTCATTGCTTCGTCGAGGTAGCGCGTCTCGGCAGCGTGAACCGTGCGGCCGAGAGCCTGTCGATCACCCAGCCCGCGGTGTCTAAGACCATTCGCGAGCTTGAGGAAATCCTCGACGTACCGCTGTTTGAGCGCAGCCGGCGTGGCGTCCATCTGACCGAACAGGGCACCGTGTTCCGACGTCATGCCGACGCGGTGCTGAGCGCGTTGCGTCGTGGGCTTGAGAGCGTCGACGCGGTCCGGGCGGCGGGCGGCGGGTATGTCACCGTCGGTGTGCTGCCGACCGTTGCGGCACGCCTGATGCCGGAGGCGGTGCGTTCGTTCATCGCCCGCCAGCCGGAGCAGACGGTCCGCGTGATCTCCGGGACCAACCCGGTGCTGATCGACCGGCTGCGCCAGGGTGAACTGGATATGGTGGTCGGACGATTGAGCAATCCGGAACGGATGGCCGGGTTGAATTTCGAGTACCTGTATTCGGAGCGCCTGAGTTTCGTGGTCCGGCCGGGGCATCCGCTGCTGCGGGAGCCGGCGTTCGACTTCGCTCGGTTGCGCGAGTTCGTGGTGATTCTGCCGACCCCGGAGATGATCATTCGGCCGGCGGTGGAGCGGCTGCTGGCCCAGCATGGTCTGGAAACCCTGCCGCGGTCGGTCGAGAGCGTGTCGAACGCGTTCGGCCGCACGTATACCCGGTCCGGCGACGCGATCTGGATCATCTCGCACGGAGTGGTCGCGACTGACCTGGAGGAGGGCGCGCTGGCCGAACTCAAGGCCGACACCGGCGACAGCCGAGGTCCGGTCGGCCTGACCACCCGGATCGATACGGTTCCGTCATCGGCTGCCCAGGTCTTCATGGACATCGTCCGAGCGTTGGCGGAACGGGTGCGTGCGTAGGGTCGCTGAAATCAGCTCGAGCGAGGGCTTGGCCCCAGCGGTCTGGCCGTCGACAATCAACACAACAATACACACTGAGGGAGGCGAGCGTGGATCTGCAGGTGGCTGGCAAGCGGGTGGTGGTAACCGGCGGCTCGAAAGGCATTGGACTGGCCGTGGCCGAGGCGTTTCTGGCCGAGGGCGCGTCGGTGACCCTGGTGGCCAGAGATGCCGGGCGGCTGACCGAGGCGGCCAAGGGCCTCCAGGGCCGGGTCGAGACCGTTGCGGCGGACCTGTCGAACCCGGCGGACCGCCAGAAGCTGGCGGCCAGCCACGGTGATGCCGATGTCCTGGTCAACAACGCCGGCGCCATCCCTGGCGGCGGGCTGTTCGACATCGACATGGCGCGGTGGGAGCAGGCCTGGGCGCTGAAGGTCATGGGCTACATCCATATGACCCAGCTGTTCCTGGCGCGCATGAAGGAGAGGCGCGACGGTACCATCGTCAACGTCATCGGCATGGCCGGTCGTCAGCCACGCTGGGACTACATTTGCGGCGCGACCGGCAACGCCGCGCTGAACGCCTTCACCAATGCCGTTGGCGGCCGATCGCCGGAATGGAACGTTCGGGTGTTCGGCATACACCCGTCGGCCACCCGCACCGACCGGATCATCACCCTGTCGAAGACCCGCGCCAAGAATGAGCTGGGGGACGAGGGTCGGTGGCAGGAGATGCTGGGGAGGCTTCCGTTCGATCGTATGGCCGAGCCGGCCGAGATCGGGGCCATGGCGGTGATGCTGGCGTCGCCGCGCGTGACCTATCTGTCGGGGACGGTGATCGACATGGACGGCGGCGCCCAGTTCCGTTGAGAGCCCGACGATGAACCAAGGATCGGCTACGCCGGCCATCAGCCGCAGCGCGCGCAGCACTGTTGCGAGCCTCCTGCTCCAGCAGTTGCGCCTGAACCCGCACCGGATCGCCGTCGACGACGGCGAACGACACCTAAGCTACACGACGTTTGTCGAGCGGGTACGCCGGTTGGCCGGACTGCTGGCCGGCCGCGGCGTCGGACGCGGCGACCGGGTGGCGATCCTGTCGGAGAATCGGCTGGAATACCTGGAGACGTACTTTGCCGCGGCCTGGCTGGGGGCGATCCTGGCCTGCCAGAACTGGCGGCTGTCCGGGCGGGAACTGGCGTATTGCCTGGATCTCGTCGAACCCAAGGTACTGCTGGTGTCGGCTCGGCATCGACCGAAGTTGGTCGAACTCGGTCGTGAAGCCCGGGCCATCACGTTCAGTCCGGCCTACGAGGTTGCCTTGTCCGCCGCCGAACCGGCCCGCGTGAACCTGCTGGAAGCGGTCGAGCCGGAAGACCCGCTGCTGATCCTGTACACCAGCGGTACGACGGGTTTGCCCAAGGGGGCGGTAATCAGCCACCGCGCTGAGATCGTGCGCAATCTCGTAATCCGCGCCGAGTTCGGAATTGCGCCGGAAGACACGTTCGTTGCCTGGTCGCCGCTTTATCACATGGGGGCGGCCGAGTGCTCGATCGGCGCGCTGATGACCGGCGGCAAGGTCATCCCGGTCAATGGCTTCGACCAGGACCGCCTCGCCGAGGTCATTGCGACCGAGCCGCTCGGCTGGCTGTTGTTGATGCCGGGAATGGTGGGCGCCTTCGCCGACGAGTTGGAGCGGCGGGGGATCGCTCCTCGAGGGGTGAAAGTCTGCGGCGTGATGGCGGATCTGGTGCCGCCGGCTGACATCGCGCGGATCACCCGGCTGCTCGACGCACCGTACGCCAACACCTTCGGCGCCACCGAGACCGGGTGTCCGCCGTGCTCCTCCAACCTGATCCCGGTCGGCGTCGTCCCCATCCGTCTGTCGAAGCAACAGAGCCCGTTCTGCGAGGTCCGCTTGGTCGACTTCGGCGATCATGAGGTGCCGGATGGAACGGCCGGTGAACTCAGCATGCGCGGGCCCACCCTGTTCAGTGGCTACTGGCGGGCCGACGAGACGAACGCCCGGGACTTCAGGGGCGGCTGGTTCCACATGGGTGACGTGTTCGTGCGCAACCCCGACGGCACGCTCGATTTCGTCGACCGCGTCAAATACCTGATCAAGTCGGGCGGCGAGAACATCTACCCCGCCGAGATCGAGCGCGTGATGCTGGCTGACCCGCGGGTGACGGAAGCGGCCGTGGTGCGCCGATCCGATCCGAAATGGGGCGAGGTACCGGTTGCCTTCGTCGCCCGCCGCGACGAGTCACTGACGGTGGACGACCTGCACCGTCGATGCCGTAACGAGTTGGCCGGCTACAAGCAGCCGAAGGGCATCCACTTCATCAACCACGACGACTTCCCGCGCAGCGCGTCAGGCAAAGTCCAGCGGCACGAGTTGGAGAAGCGGTTGACCGAGTTCGGCAACTGACCCGAATTTTGCGCGTCCTAGGCCGATCGTATGCGGGAGATGAACGTTTCGACCTGACTTTTCAGCGAGCCGAGCTGCGTCTCCAGTTGTCCGGCCGCCGATGACACGCTTTGTACCGAGCGACCGGTTTCCTCGGCCTGTTCGCTGACCCGACGGATGGTCTCGACGGTTTCCTGGACGTTGCTGGCGGCCTCTTGGGCGCTGCGGGAGATTTCCTGGGTTGCGGCTCCCTGCTCTTCGACCGAGGCGGCGACGGATGCCGTGATCGAATTGATCTGGTCGGTGGTCGCCGTGATCCGGCCGATGGCATCGACCGCGTTGGTGGTCGCCGATTGGATGGAGGCGATCTGACCCGAGATCTCCTCGGTTGCCCGCGCGGTCTGGTTGGCCAGGCTCTTCACCTCGGACGCTACGACGGCGAAGCCCTTTCCGGCCTCGCCGGCACGGGCCGCCTCGATTGTCGCGTTCAGTGCCAGCAGATTGGTCTGCTCTGCGATGTCCTGGATCAGGGAGATGACATCGCCGATCTTGTCGGCGGCGGCGGCGAGGCTGCGGACCTCGTCGTTGGTGGCTTGCGCGGTACTGGTGGCTTCCTGGGTTACCTGGGCCGACTGGCTGACTTGGCGATTGATCTCGGCAATCGAACTGCTGAGTTCCTCGGCTGCCGTTGCAACAGCCTGAACCGCCCCGCTGGTCTGCTCCGAGGATGACGCGACGGCGGATGCCTCGCGCACCGCCATGCCGGTTGCTTCGACCGCATGGCCAGAAGCGTCGCTCATTTTGTTCGCCGTGGCCGAGACCGTGTCGACCACGCTCTTGACCGAGGCCTCGAACTCCTCTGCCAGCTTCATCATGGTGCCGCGACGCTCTTCCGCAGCGGCGCGGTCCTGCCGTTCGCGATCGTCGCGCAACCGGCTGATCTCGGCGGCATTTTCTTTGAACACCTGGACCGCTCCGGCCATCGTTCCCAACTCGTCCCGGCGGGTGATGAACGGGACCTGGGTGTCGAGATTGCCTTCGGCCAAGCTCGTCATCGCAACGGTCAACCCGGACAGCCCGCCGACCACGCTGCGGGTTACGAAGATCATCAAGGGCAGGAAGATGGCGATCGCGGCAAGTGACGTGGTGACGGCAGCCGTCACCGACCGGTCGACGGCCGCATCGGCTTCCGAAAGTCGGGATTCCAGGCGTTTGTTGGCGCTCTCGTTGATCAGCGTCAAAGACTGGGTGAACTGCTCGCCGGCAGCGTCGATGACATCATCGATACGCGCGAAAGCGGCATCGTCCGCGTTGGTTTCGATCGCGGTTCGCAGATCTGTCTGGATTGCCTTGGCCAGGGCGGCGAAGTCGGACTTCAAGGCTTTGACGACCGGGCCGGCATTCGTTCTGTGGCCGAGAGCGATAATGCCGTCCATCTGGGCATTGATGAAGTCGACGGCCTTGCCGATCACCTGCTGGCGTTCCGGCTGAATCACGCCTTCGGCGCGGTCGACGATGGAGTCCATCGCGGCGAGAACCATTTCCACGTTCTGCAGACGGGCTTCGTTCAGCAGCGAGATGGCGTGGTTCAGGCGCGTCGCATCAGCGGTCTTGGTTCGAACGGCGTCAGCGGAAAGGTACTGAATGCCGCCCAAGGCAACGATGGCGAGCAGCGCAGCGGCTGCTACCACAATCATCTGATTTCTAATGTTCCAGAGACTCTTGGACACGCTGACCACCCCGCTCGTTTGCGCCACGACGGGATTTTGCTCAAAAATATGATAATAAAATACTAATGCACCGGACTCGGCATTTCACGCTGTTGCGCGGCTGTGTTCCAACGACTCCACCTCCCATGATAGTCGGCGCGGCCGAGCAACAGGGTCTCACCGCTCGGCCAGAGCGTGAGCCGGATACCGGCGGAGCCGGGAAGGCCGTCTGGTTCGACCCGGAGCCATGCGAGTGGCGAGGTCTGCGAAGCTGCTTCGCCGGCTTGGTGCAAGGCGGTTTCGATCCTGTGCTGGGTTTCGACCGGCAAGTACTGCCAGACGACGGTGTGTAAAAGGACGCGAACCCGGCCCGGCGTGGGTGTACCCGCAAGGCGCCGCTCGACCCAGTCGGCGGCATCGGCTCTGTCGACTTCCTGGCGTGCGCTTGCCGCGACCCGCAGGGCGGCGTCGATGCGTGCGAGCCGATCGGCCTGGTCCGGCCAGATGTAGGAGAGCAGACGGTCCCGGTCGGCCGGAGACCCCGGGTTCAGCGGGTTGCGGTCGCACCCTTGGCGCCGGACGACCGTCAAAGGAGCGTCCAGCGGCACCGGGCCTTCCCATCTGGTAGTGATCCGGACCTTGGATGCCGGCGGTCCCCAGGATCTCCCGCCCAATTCATAGCGATAGTGGTCAAATCCAAGGTTCAGTCCGGCGCTCGAGCCGATCTCGTAGATCTCAAGCGGTAGGCGGAAGGTCTCCGCTATGGTCAGGCAACCACCCAGGATCATGCCGGACCGCGCGACCTCGTTTGTCTGCGGCGGGCTGTCTAGGTAGGCGGTCAGAAACCGGTCATGCCCGGCAATTGCCACCTGGATCGCCGTCCAGACCGCGTCCGCTGTACTGCAAGACGTTGGATAGGCGGCTGCAAGGGGCGGGCAGCGACCGGATCGGCTCAACGCGTGCAGGCTGCCGCAGGCGCGCAAGGCGAGGGCGTCGGTGACGGGCTGCCCCGGCCACTCTGCGATGCGGCGGCCGAAGGCCGAGTCGGGACGCAGCCGTTCGCCCAGCAGTTCACAGACCATCGCGGTGAACGGAGAGCCCAGGTCGCGGCATGCATCGGCCTGTCGCCGGAACGCGTCGGCGATCGGATCGGGGAGGGGCAAGGCGATTATCCTTCTGCAACGGAACAGGCGACGCTGCTCACGATACCGCCCGCCTGCTCGTCGGGATTGGTTGATTCCTGCAATCAAGGCGTTGCCGGATCGGCCGGTTCGTCGGACTGTCGGGCAGAGAGCCCCGCCCGAGACGGAGTACCCCTGATGAGCTTCATGCCGGACAGCCAGACAACGAGCATCGCCACCCACACCAACGAGGACATCTACATCCGCGACCGGAGCCTGTGCCGCGAGTTGATCGGCAAGCTCAGCTTCACGGACATGATCTATTTCCAGATCCTCGGTCGCATGCCGACACCGGCCCAGAGCGCGGTCGTGGATGCCTGTCTCGTTACCCTGATGGAGCATGGCCTGACTCCGAGCGCGCTGGCGACCCGGCTGATCTACTCAAGTGCGCCGGAAGCAATGCAGGCCGGGGTGGCGGCCGGGCTTATGGGCGTCGGCAGCGTGTTCGTCGGCACCATGGAGGGTTGTGCGGCGCTGCTGACCGAGATCCTGGCGGCACCAGAGGGTGTCGCCGCTGCGGCGCTGAGAATTGCGCAGGAACATCGCACCGCGCGCAAGCCACTGCCGGGGTTCGGTCACCATCTGCACAAGCCCGACGACCCTCGCTCGATCCGGCTGTTCGAGGTGGCGCGCGATCAAGGCATTGCCGGCCGCCATGTCGAGGCGATCCTGACCCTGTCGGCGGCAATCGACGAGGTCTATGGCAAGCACATCACCATCAACGCCACCGGCGCCATCGCGGCCTGTCTCGGCGACTGCGGTGTGCCGGCGGAGATCCTGCGCGGCTTCGCCCTGATCACCCGTTGTGCCGGGCTGGTCGGGCATATCCACGAGGAGCAGCACAAGCCGGCCATGCGGGTGATCTGGGAGACCGCCGAGCATGCCGTCGCCTATGACGGAGCCATCCCGGAGTCCTGATGCTCAGCCGGTGCGCGTGGCCAGGGATTCGGAGATCGCCCGGGCAGTGGCGATCACCATCTCCGCCAGGATCGGCAGGCGGTTGGTCGGCAGGCGTTCGGCTGGGCCGGTGGCGCTGATTGCTCCGATCACCGCACCGTCAGGTCCGCGGATCGGAGCGCCGACGCAGCGGATACCGTACTGCCGTTCCTCCAGGTCCAGGGCATAGCCGCGTCCGCGGGTCCGGTCCAGATCCTCGCGCAGCGCTTCGGCGGTGGTGATGGTGTTGCCTGTGAACGCTTCCAGCCCTGCGGCAATCACCCGGTCGACGACGGCGCCGGGTTGGAATGCCAGGATCGCCTTGCCGGTGCTGGTGCAGTGCGGCGGCTCCCGCTCGATCGTGACCAGTTCGTTCCGCGCCGGCTGCATTTCGCGCCGGTCGATCGACATGACGTTGAAGCCGTCGAATGCGCAGAGATGCGCGGTCTCGCCGCTTTGGTTCACCAGTCGCTCGGCGTGCGGCCCGGCGACATGGAACAGGGCCAAGTCCGACAGCACCACGTTGCCCAGCGCGACCAGCTTCAGCCCGAGGCGGTAGCGGTCACGGGTACCGTCCTGGACAACCAGCCCGGCATCCCGCAGGGCGGCGAGCAGCCGGTGGGCCGTCGCCTTCGGCAGGTCGAGGCGTTTTGCGATGGCGCCGAGCGTCATCGACGGCTCGGCCCGGCTGAAGCCTTCGAGCACGGCCACAGCCTTGTGCAGGGACTTCATGGCAGATGGTTGTTTGCTCATCGTCGTTCCATAATATGGAACGACGGAGATTTGTCCAAGGTTTGTTGAATCGACACATTGACGTAATCAGTTGACATAAGAATACTCAATGAAGAACAGCGATGATATTTATATTCCACAGTATGGAATAATGGAGAGGGCAATGTCCGACCTGACAGGCGTCATCCCACCGGCGACGACGCCGTTCAACGCAGTGGGCGATATCGACTTCGCGGCAGCCGCCGAGCAGATCGGCTGGCTGATCGCCAACGGCGCACACGGTGTCGCGGTCGGCGGCTCCACCGGCGAAGGCCAGACCCTGGAGGCCGGGGAGTTCAGGGATCTCGTCCAGGCATCGACCGAAGCAGCGGCGGGCCGGGTTCCGGTGGTGGCCGGGATCATCACCGACAGCACCCGCGAGGCGGTCCGGCGCGGACGCATGGTCGCGGATCTCAAGACGGCGGCACTGCAGGTAACACCGGTCCACTACCTGTTCCGGCCGAGCGACGAGGCGATGGTCGAGCATTTCCGTACGCTGGCCGGCGAGACCGGGCAGAAGATCATTATCTACAACGTCGTGCCGTGGACCTACCTGTCGCCGGCGCTTCTGCTGCGGATCATGGACGAGGTGCCGGACGTTATCGGCGTCAAGCAGTCGGCTGGCGACCTGAAGCTGTTCGCCGACCTGATGGCCGATGTTAAGCCGGGCAAACGGATCTTCAGCGCGGTCGACGCCCTGATGTACCCGTCCTATGCACTCGGGGCTCACGGCTCAATCGCCGCCATCCTGTCGGCGGCCCCGCGTTCGTCGGTCGATCTGTGGGACGCGGTGAAGGCCGGTGATCACGTCAAGGCGCTCGACCTGCACCTCAAGCTGTTGCGGTTGTGGAACGCGCTGATGCCGCACGACAACCTGCCGGCGTCCACGAAGTACGCGCAAAGTCTCCAGGGCTGTCCCTCGGGCCTGCCACGGCAGCCGATGACAATGCCCGATACGGCACACCAGGCACGGATCCGCGAGGCGCTGAAGGGGCTTGGTCTGGCTGGCTGATGCCCCGCACGTGGGGCCATCGCGCTGGCGTGACATCCCCTCTCGCCTTGGCTCCGCAAATCGGCTATTAGCCGATGGTCCGGTCGCTCGGCCGGGTTTGTGTCGGCAGAGGTGTGGACCCGGAACGGTGCTGGGGCGCGGCGGTTTTATCGCAGCAACAATCCTTCTTAGTGCTTTCGGCATCCTGGCCGACGTGGCACCGGTGCGGGCCTCGTCGACGGTCGCCGGACCGTACTACGACACCAAGGTACTGAACGCCGAACTGGTCAAGGCGTCGGATGCCCTCGACCAGATCGCGATCGATCTACCGGAAGAGGTATCGGTTCGTGACGTACTGCTGCTGGCCCTCAACGTCTACTATGAGGCGCGCGGCGAGGGTGTATCGGGCAAGGCTGCGGTTGCCCACGTCACATTGAACCGGTTGAAGGATGGGCGCTGGCCGGCGACGCTGACCGGTGTGATCTTCCAGCCCGGGCAGTTTTCCTGGACCCGCAAGCCGGGCAAGATCGAGGATCCGGAAGCGCTGAAAGCGTCGGTGATGGTGGCGGCCAAGGCGCTCATGGGCACGTTGCGGGATCGTACCGGCGGTGCCCTGTACTTCCACGCCGCCCGGCTTGGCGATCCCGACTGGACCCAGGGCCTGACTCGGGTCGCTCAGATCGGTGCCCATACGTTCTACGCTGACTGATCCTCCGCTCCGGCAACAACCAACGAACCGGTAGGGTCAGGCCCTACGCAGATTTCCATGGTTGTCGAATCTGAACGTGACGCCGGCCGTTCGGTAACCTTGCGAAACCGCCTTGAGGAAGTTGCGCCGGTCCATCAGCCCGGCACGAAACCCGCGCAACGCGTACATGACTTCGTCGCCGAGCGCGCTCTCCGACAGAGTGCCCTTCAGTAACGCGCGTGCCGCGTAAACGACTTCGTCGGTCGTTATCGTAAATTCTCTTTCTTCGAACGATTCAGTGCGCATTTGAATTCAATCAATTGTTAAAATATAAAATAAAGTGATCACAATAGAATTTGTTATACTAAAAATATACCATTGATATACTGATGCAATTAAGAATGATCATTGTAATATATTGATAGACGGCATTTTATTGCTGACGATTTTATTATATGATTTTGAAGCATTTATTCTGGACAACCAGTTTCGAAACAGCCCTCGACCGGTTGGGTCCCACGACCGTCTCTCCAGTTGGTTTTGATCGGGTATGCGAAGCGATATGCCCCGCGCCAGATCACGGGTGTACTCGCGAACAAGCGTATCGGCGTCGTACTCGGGGTGGTTCAGTAGATAGATTGCGCGTCGTGTCTGGTCTTCGGCCAGGCCGAGGCCGGAAACACTCGAGAGTGCAAGCGCGCGAACCGTACCGTCGGCTGGCAGGTCCGAAAGCCGAACCTCCGCCCAGCGTGACACTGGCATGTCGAGTGGCAACGGCACGCCGCGTAGGGGTGGTGACCGGTGATCGAGTGGCACGTGTGGAAACACTCCGAAGCATTTTTCTGCGAGCATTGTCTTGGGCACCCGATGGTCGTGCCAAAGCGCCGCCATCGCCGCCCAGCAGACATGCATTGATGGAACCGACCCGGCGGTCAGCCAGTCCAGGATTTCGGTCAATCCGGACCAGTACCGTACAGCTTGATAGGGTAGGTGCTCGACCGGCGCGCCGGTGACAATCACGCCGTCCAGATGATGCAGTTTGACGGTTGACCATGGTCGATAGAAAAGTCGGACATGCTCGGGGTCGGCGTTCTGGGGCTCATAGCTGTCAGGCAAGGTGAGAATCAGACGCACAGGCCGGTCGCCGGCTGCGAGCAAACGGGCAAACTGGGCTTCCGTGGTTGGCTTGTCGGGCATGAGATTGATCAGGGCGACATTCAGCGGTTGGACCGGACCCGCGAACGGCACTGCAGCTTGGTCATCGTACACCGCGATGCCTTCGTGTCGCAGCGCGGTCACGGCGGGTAGTTCCTTCGGAAGAATAAGCATGACGGCTTGATCCCACTTGCTGGACAGGGCGGGGCGGACTGAGCCGCCCCGCCGTTTGTTCAGGCCGCTTCGGCAACCTGATCAAGTCCGTCCAGGGCCTGTGCCAGGTCGGCCTTGATGTCGTCGAAGTGCTCGATGCCGACGGACAACCTGACGTAACCAGGCGTTGCGCCGGCGGCTTGCCGGTTCTCCGCGCTGAGCTGCTGGTGGGTGGTCGAGGCAGGGTGAATGGCCAGCGAGCGCGCATCGCCGATGTTGGCCACGTGGTGCAGCAGTTTCAGCCGGTCGATGAAGGCCATTCCGGCATCGATTCCGCCGGCCAGCTCGAACCCGACGAGCCCGCCGTTGCCGCCGGGCAGGTATTTTGTGGCGCGCTGGCGCGCGTCCCCCGAGAACTGGCTGGGGTGGATCACCCTGGTGACCGACGGATGATCGGCCAGGAAGCGCGCCACTGCGTCGGCATTCAGGCAATGCTCGCGCATCCGCAACGGGAGCGTCTCCAATCCCTGTAGGAACAGGAAGGCGTTGAACGGGCTCATGCAGGCAGCGGTGTCCCGCACGACACAGCAGCGGGCCCTGAGGATGTAGGCGATCGGGCCGAGCGTCTTGACCACTTCGGTCCACACCGCGCCGTGGTAGCTCGGGTCCGGCTGGTTCAGGGCCGGGAACCGCTCGGCGTGCTTCTCCCAGTCGAATTGACCGGAGTCGACGATCACGCCGCCAATCGAGTTGCCATGCCCGCCGATGTATTTGGTGGCCGAGTACACCACCACATGCGCGCCGTGGTCGAACGGCCGACAGATCAACGGCGCCGCGGTATTGTCGACGATCAACGGGATGCCGAGTTCTTCGCCGATCAGGGCCACTTCCTGGATCGGAAACGGTATGAGTTTGGGATTTGGCAGAGTCTCGCCGAAGAACGCCCGTGTCCTAGAGTCGGCTGCGCGGCGGAAGGCCTCCGGGTCGCTTGGGTCGACGAACCGGACGTCGATTCCCATCGCCTTCAATGTGTGAGCGAACAGATTCCATGTGCCGCCGTAAAGGTCGGTGCCACTGACAATGTTGTCGCCGGACTGGGCAATGGTCGTGATCGATGTGGTGATTGCGGCCTGGCCGGAGGCCACTGCAAGCGCCGCGACTCCCCCCTCGATTGCGGCCAGACGCTGTTCGAGGACGTCGGTCGTCGGGTTCATTACCCGAGTGTAGATGTTGCCGAGCTTCTGCAGTCCGAACAACTCCACCGCATTCTGCGTGCTCTCCAGGTCGAACGAAGTGGTTTGGTAGATTGGAACCGCAACCGCACCTGTAGCCGGGTCGGCGCGGAAGCCGGAGTGCAGGGCCTGCGTCTGAGGGTGCTTCGACGTCGTCACGATGGTCTCCTGGTTGTTATGACTGGAGAGAACGCCCGCCTTTCATGCGGCAGGGCGCTCCCCGAAACGGACCGCCGCGTCTTCGCGACCGATCACATGGTTGCCAATCGCGCGTGCGACCGGGTTCGGATGGGTGAGGGGGAGCATGTGTCCCGCACCGTGAATTTCATTGAGGGCTGCATCAGGCAGCATCTGTGTCAGCCGCTCGACTATTCGGCGGGCAATCGGCCGGGTTCGGCTGCCGTGCAGCAGGAGCGTTGGGGTGTTCAACCGGGCGACCATCTGCAATGTAGCGGTCTCGCTGGTGGTGGACGTGAAGTTCTGGGAAATGGCCGCTGCTCGGCGCAGCAGGGAGTCCTGTGCCAAGGGCGCCAGCGATCGCCAGGTGCCTGCGCCACTCCAGTAGTCGACGAAATGCTCGACGCTCGGCCGGACGTCTTCAGCGGCCAGTCCTTCGGCGATGTGGACTCCGACTTCGCAGATCTCTTTGAAGAAGGTGCGATCCGATCCCTGTCCGTTCCGCAGCAGGAAAAACGCCGCGGGCTCGATCAAGGTCAGGCTGCGGATGATCTCGGGACGGTTGAGCGCTGCAACCAGCGCGACTGCTCCGCCGTAGGAATGGCCTACCAGATGCACTGGTTCACCGATGAACCCGGCCAGGGAGCTGACGATGGTCGCGTCGTCTGCGAGACGCATCGGATTGCCGCCGGGCCATGGCGCTGACCCGCCGTGGCCAAACAGATCCGGCATGATCAGATGATAGCGGCATCGGTTTGGCCCTGCGGCCGGCGGATCCGCCAACAGGGTGTTGGCGACGTGGCGCCAGTGGCTGCCGCTGCTGCCACTGCAGTGCAGGAGGACGACCGGGGTCCCCGATCCTGCCGTGCGTACCGCGAAGGCGCCAACGTCAGTGTTGATGATCTTCATTGTCCACCCCCATCCAGGCGGCTGTTCCGGGCGGTACGGTCAGCCGCGTGCGATGAGGGGGACACTTAGGCAGGGAGTGTTTCGCCAGCGTGTCTGCCGGCGTGAACTTGGTTTCAGGAATGTTTCAATTCGAAAATTCTTCCTGAACCAGATGGATTTTTGTCAGGTGATGTTTGAATTAGAAAACTGTATCTGGCGCTACACTCACTCAATCGCAGGGGTGAACAGGTAACCGGATCCACGGATCGTCTTGATGATCTCCGGTTTTGCTGGGTTCACCTCGATCTTGCGCCGTATCCGGGCGATCCTGATGTCAATCGATCGGTCGAACGGCTCAAAGTTCCGGTTGTGGGCGAGATCGAGGAGCTGGTCGCGTGTGAGCACACGGTTGGGCCGTTCGGCGAATGCCTTGAGCAGGTCGAACTCCATGGCGGTGAGCGGGATCTCGGATTCATCCGGGCCATGCAGCTTGTGGGAGTCGAGGTCCAACCTGCAGTCGCCGAAGCGGACCTCACGGTGACCTGATCCCCGATCATGGGTCTGCTCCGGTGCCCGTGCGACCCGCCGGAGCACGGACCTCACCCGTGCAAGGAGTTCGCGCAGATCGAATGGCTTCGTGAGATAGTCATCCGCGCCCATTTCGATACCCACTACCCGGTCGACCACCGAGTCGCGTGCCGTCAGCATGATGACACTGGCACTGCTCTCACTTTGCAGCCAGCGCGCGATCGACAAGCCATCCTCGCCAGGCATCGTGACGTCCAGTACGGCGAGGTCGACACGGCTGTGCTCGAGGATCCGGCGCAGAGCAACACCACCATCCGCCTTGGAAACCTTGTAGCCATTGATCTCAAGATACTCAGCAACGGTCTCGCGGATGTCCCGTTCATCATCGACAACGGCGATGTGAAAGCGGCCACTCATCCCTTGTCCTCCCGCAGGCCGAGTTGCATCACCAGCGCGCGCAGATCGGTTGGAGCGATCGGCTTTTCCAGGTATGGCCGCCCGCAACGCTCCAGGAACTGGCGAATTTTCGGACTCATCGTGTCGCCAGTCACGAACGCCAACCGGCGCAACAGGCTTGGATAATGTCCTTTCAGCAATTCATGGAGCGTCGGACCGTCGAACTCGGGCATCCTGATGTCGCTCAGGATCACATCGTAGGATTGGTGCGCGAGTTGCTCCATTGCAGCGCGGCCGGACGTCGCGACCGAAACGAGGTGGCCGATGCCCGAGAGAACTTCGGAAATCATGGCGGCGACTTCCGGCTCGTCGTCAACCACCAGGACGGACAGCGCCCCCGCTGGAGCGCTGCATGTTTCCGCGGTGTTGCGATGCACCGCGATGTGATGCGCGGGGAACTTCAGGACAAAGGTGGCACCGCCCCCGGGCGTCCGCTCCAGGGCAATGGATCCACCATGGGCTTCCACGATACGGTGGGCAATTGCCAGTCCAAGCCCGGTGCCGTGGCCCGTTCCCTTGGTAGTGAAGAACGGTTCGAATATTCGCGATGCCACTGCATCGGGTACGCCCACGCCGTTATCGGACACCTTGATGACGACCTCGTCGGATCGCCGGTTGTGGGTCGTCGATATGCGTAGCTGATGCGGTAGGGGGGCCTCGATCAGCGCGTGCTGGGCATTGACGATCAGGTTGGTGACCACCTGATTCAATTGATCGGCGTCTGCCAGTATCGGCGGTATCAGTGGGGCGAACTTACGGCAGATGGTGATCTCGGCGGCGCGCAGCGTGTAGCCGGTGACTTCTAGGACGCCTTCGATCATCGCGTTGACGTCGACCGGCCGGGCTTCCAAGGGGCCTTGGCGTGCCATGGCCAGGAATGTGCGGACGATCCTTGCGCACCGATCGGCGGCTTCGCCGATCTTGCGCGCCCGCTCGGCGGTTCTGGGATCGTTTGCTGTCTCGCGCATCAGCAGCGCTTGACCCACCACCACCGACAGCGGGTTGTTCAGTTCGTGACTGACGCCGGCGAGCAACTCGCCGAGTGCACTCAGCTTCTCGCTCTGGTGCAGTGCTTCGCGCTGTTGCGCCATTTCGGCTTCGATGCGATGTCGATCAGTCAGATCGAACACGCTCGACACGACGACCTGTTGGCCTTGGCAATCGATCTGGCGTGCGGATACCGCACCAACGAACTCCGTACCGTCGGTTCGGCAGAAGGTTGCCTCGAACGCGTCCACCGCACCGTTGCGGCGCAGGAGCTCAAGGTATCGGTCGCGTTCCTCGGGATTGACGAAGAAATCTCGAGCCGAAAGATCTCCGGCGAGCGAGTCCCGAAGGAACAATCGGCGCGATTCCGGACTCTCGTACAGGATCCGACCGTCCTCGGCTCGGGTCATGCCGACGGTCACCGGGGCAGCCTCCAGGATCCGGCGAACAATCGCCTCGCTGTCGCGCAATGCCAGTTCTGCGCGTTTGCGATCGGTGATGTCGGCGCGCAATGTCACCGATCCACCTTCTGTGGTCGAGTGCCGGCTGATCTCGCGCCAACTCCCGTCTCTCAGCTCCAGCTCGATCGGCTTGCGGCCGATCTGGCGCAGACGCTCAACGATCCAGGGAATCTGGCTGCGGTCACCTTCGACGATCCGGCCATCAAAACGTCTCAGGTGCTCGAAGAAGGCCGGGCCGGCGTTCTCGGGGGTCAGGCCGACCAACTCATCTGGCGGCTTTCCATAGGGGCGGGCGAAAGCCGAATTGCAGAACAGCACACGGTCATCGGCATCGCTGACAACGAAACCGTCCGGTAGGCTTTCGATCGCATCTGTCATCAGTTGGATCAGTCTTCGGCGTTCCTCGCGCGCCGCCATCCGTTCCGAAATATCGCGCACCTCGCCGATCAGGAGATAGGTCGGCCCGGTGGTGGTCGCTGAGATCGTCAGTTCTGCCGGAAACGTCGAGCCATCTGCCCGCATGGCTTTCACTTCAATGCGCCGGCAGTCTTTCAGCCGGCCTCCGTGCTCTCGAAAGCGGCGTATGCCGTCGGAGTGGCGCTCCCGGAACTCCGGTGGAATGATCAACTCGGCCATCGACTGTCCGATCACCTCGGCGCGCGTATAGCCGAACATTCGTTCTGCGGATGGGTTGAACTCGACCACCAGCCCGGCCGGATCCGTAGCAAGTATGGCATCCACCGCGTTGCTGAGCAGTGCCTGTGTGACCGCCTCGGCGGTGTCCACCCTGGCGACGGCTTCCTTTTCGGCCGTGATGTCGAGCATGCACCCGACCACGGCGTAGCGGCCGTCCCCATCTGAATCGACCATACGCAGGGTGTCGCGAAGCCATGACCAGGCACCGCTCTTGCGTTTGAACCGGTACTCCAGCGTCAGCTCACCGGTAGCTGGTAGCCGGCTCATTGCATCGAAATAAGCTTGGCGGTCATCCGGATGAATCAGCGAAGCGCCGTACCCAGGCTGCCGGGTGAAGGCTTCGGCGGTATGGCCGGTCAGCCATTCGATGTTGTCGCTGATGAATCGGGTCCGCCGCTGTCCCCGCGGTTCGGCGATGTAAAAGATCGTGCTCGACTGGTTGACCGCAAAGTCGAGCAATGCGCGCCGGTGCAACTCGTCCATGGGAGCGGAGTCAAGCGTCGGCAGCGGCGGGATTGACATGGCAAGCGCGCAGCGAAGACGCCGCGACCCGGCGCCGGGACGGTTATGGTACGGGGTTTGCCGTCCCGGCGCCATTGTTCGGCGCCTTACATCGATACACGGCGTGGGTCGACATACGGACGGTCGACTACTTCCATCGCAATGGACGTCACCTGCGACCGCCGCAGGCCGATATCCGCGAGGAGTCGGTCGTCGAGGCCGGCGAGCAGGTCAGCTGTCCGACGGATCCGGTGTCGGCGAACCGCTGAATGGATTGGGGTTGCGAGGATCGCCGCCAACCGTGTAGCCGCGGCGACAGCACGGGCCGCGAACATTCCAGCGAAAACGGGGTTGCTGACGAGCATCGGGGCACTCCTTTCGGTAGAACCGGAGGGTTCCGGTCATCGTTGGGAGGCCTCTTTAGGGAGCGACGGTTTCGGATTGACCACAATGTGGCTGGAAAAGTGTTTCAATTGTTTCAGCAGGTTGGTCCGGCCACTACGCCCGAGTCCCGTAGCGCACCGATGGTGTCATCGTCGAGGCCGAGCCCGCGTAGGATCTCACCCCCGTCCTGGCCCAGGACCGGCGGAGCGCATGACGCGGTCGGTCCGTCGGCATCGGTGGTGAACGGCGCCCCGGTCAGCCGCATCGGCGACTGGAAACCAATCGGCGCCGGCACCTCCATCAGGATGTTGCGGTGGGCGAGTTGCGGTTCGGCGACGGCTTCCGCGATCGAATTGACCTTGGCGATCGGCACGCCGCGGCGGCCCAGCCGCGCGGCCCAGTTGGCGGCGGTGTCGGCGGCGAACGCCTCGATGATGGTGGCCCGGACGTCGGCGGCGTTGGCGCGGCGTGAGGCGGTGTCGGCGAAGCGCGGATCGCTGAGCAGCTGGCCGATGCCGGCTTCGTCAAAGATTGCCTCGGCGTGGTGCTGCATGGTCGCCGACATCAGCACTAGCCCGTCGGCGGTCGGAAAGCAGTCGGCGGTCGGCAGGTGGGTGGCCGAGCTGTTGCCGATCAGGCTCGGCACCATGCCGTCGACCGTGTACTGGCATACCGACGGGGCCTGGATCGCCAGCGCCGAATCGAGCATTGACAGGTCCACGTACTGGCCTTCGCCGGTGCGCTCGCGTCGGAACAGGGCCGCCGCCACCGCGAAGGCGCCGCACGCCCCGGTGAACAGGTCGACCGGGAAATAGCCGGTGCGGGTCGGCCCTGTGTCGGCGTGGCCGTTGCTGGCCATCATGCCGGACGCCGCCTGCACGGCTCCGTCATAAGCCGCCTCGGCCGCCTTCGGCCCGGTCGAGCCGTAACCGGTCAGCGCGCAGTAGACCAGCTTCGGATTAACCGCTCGCACCGCCTCCCAGCCCAGATCCAGCCGGTCGATCACCCCCGCTCGGAAATTATGCACCACCACGTCGGCGCCCTTGATCAGGTCGAGGGCGACCTGCCGGCCGCGCGGGTCCTTCAGGTCGAGGGCGAGACTTTGCTTGCTGTGGTTCAGCGCCAGGAACGGCGACGCCATGCCGTGGGATGCATGCGGGCTCGGCAGCATCCGGTCGCGCATCTGGTCGCCGCCGACGGGCGGCTCGACCTTGATCACCTCGGCGCCGAGCAGGGCAAGCTGCAGGGTTAGGAACGGCCCCGACAGAACCTGGGTGAAGTCGATCACCCGTATGCCGTCGAACGCCTGTGTCATTCAATCTTCCTCCCTGTACGCGGCGCGGTAGTTCCGCTTGGATGCAGGCTAGCACGAGGAAACGCGCAACCAAGGAGGCCGAAATGCCCGACACTCTCGATCCGATCCCGCCGCGGGAGACGGGCCCGATGCCGACCGGGGCCGACCTGAAGGCCGAGGCCGAGGCATTGTCCGAGCTCCTGCGGCTGCGCACCCTGCCGTTCGGCATGAAGCTGTTCGAGGACGCTGCCGAGATGGAGGCGATCCAAGGCTTGCGCAAGCCGAACGAGGGGCGCGGCTTCACCACCTGCCAGCTGGTCACCCAGGTGCGCACCGCCGGGTTCACCCTCGGAATTGTGCGTGACAACCTGCGCCCGAACGCCAGCTGCGGCGCCAATATTGGGCTGGAGCCGGTGCCGGAGAAGCTGTCCTCGGGCGAAAACATGACCGGGGTGTGGTTCGAGAACCGCGAGGCTGCCGCCGCCCACCAGGCTCAGATGCCGCGGGTGGCTGCAGGCCGATACTCCGGGCTGGCGGCGTCGCCACTGCGCTCCGGCCGGCTCGACCCGCCGGACATCTGTCTGTTCTACGCCACACCCGGCCAGATGATCCTGTTCATTAATGGCCTGCAGTACCGCTCCTACCGCCGCTACGACTTCCAGGTGACCGGCGAGAGCGCGTGCGCCGACAGCTGGGGCAGGGCGCTGGCGACCCGTGAGACCAGCCTGTCGATCCCGTGCTACGCCGAGCGCCGCTATGGCGGGGTCGCCGACGACGAACTGCTGATGGCCTGCCCGCCCGATGAGTTCGTGCGCGGCGTCGACGGGTTGCGGGCACTCGCCAAGAACGGACTACGCTATCCGTACCCGCCTTACGGTGCTTTCGCCGATCCGTCGGCCGGCATGTCGAAGAGCTACGGCTCGCGGTAGCGGTCAGGGACCGAACATCGTAGCAAGGCCGATGACGGCGCCCAGCAGCAGGACGACCAGCAACAGCTTGGTGCCGATGCGGCGGGTCGGCGCCGGAGCGCCATGCTCCTCGGCTCCAGCCGCGCCGATGTTCGAACGGACGGTGTGCGCGGCCGGGGCGCGGTCCTCGGCGGCGCGATCCGGTGTGTGCGGTGCATCGGTCATGGCGTCCCCGCTGATCGTTTTCGACGAGCGATGTCCCGTCGGTGGATTGGGGGAACGCCTGGGGAGCGGTGTTGTTCCCATGTCCGTTTGGTTGGTTTCAGGGCCCGGTAAGAAGTTTCCGGACTGTGCCGTGCAAGCTGGCGCTGGCTGACGCAACGATTGCACCGGAGCTGTGCAGGGTCAGCGCATCGCCGTTCCACGCCGTAATCGCGCCGCCGGCGCCTTCGACAACCGGGACCAGGGCGCAGATGTCGAACGGGTCAAGGTTCGGGCCGTTGACGACGATGTCGACCGCGCCGCGCGCGAGCGATGCGTAGCCGAGGCAGCCGGTGTCCCAGACGTTCCAGCGTGTTGCCTCGCGCAGGCGCTGGATGCCCGGATCGTGGGCGGCGTCAAATGCATCCGGGTCGGCGATGGCGGCGACAGTCAGGGCAACATCGGTCTTGCCGCTGGTCGTCACCGCTCGACCGTTCAGCCAGCAGCCTTCACCGACGATTCCCAGCGTGCGTTCGCCGGTCAGCGGCTGCTCGATGATGCCGAGCACCGGGCGTTCATTGCGACAGAGTGCGATCAGCACCCCGAAGGTCGGCAGGCCGGCGGCGAAATGCTTGGTGCCGTCGATCGGGTCCAGCACCCAGACGTACTCCCGGTCCAGGCCCTCGGGTCCGAACTCCTCGCCCAGCACGCCATGATCCGGCGCTTCACGCGCCAGGATCTCGCGCAGAGCCTTCTCGACCGCCCGGTCGATGGCGGTGACAGGGCTGCCGTCCGACTTGATGTCCATGGCCAGCCGATCCCGCCCGTCGCACACGATGGTTCGGGCGGTGTCGGCCAGATGCTCGGCGAGATCTCGCACGCTGGATGGAGTGCTCATGCCCGGGCATCCTCCAGGATCATCGCCGAGCCCTTCTCGCCGATCATGATCGCCGCCGCGTTGGTGTTGCCGGAGACCAGGGTCGGCATGATCGAGGCGTCGACCACCCGCAGGCCGGGTACGCCATGGACCCGCAGGCGGTCGTCGACCACGGCCTGTCCGTCGGTGACGGGACCCATCTTGGCGGTGCCCACGATGTGGTAGAGGGTCTGGCCAGTCTGCCGTGCATAAGCCTCGAAATCAGCGTCGGAGGCGCAGTTCGGTCCCGGCGTCATCTCGAAGGCACGGTACGGATCCAGCGGGGCGGCTTCGGCGATCTGGCGGCCGATCTTCATGCCTTCCACGATCGCCGCGACATCGACCGGATCGGACAGGAAGTTGCCGCGGATCGACGGCTGCACCGACGGATCGGCCGACTTGATGTGTATGCTGCCCTTGGATTCCGAGCGCAGCGGGCAGACGGCCAGGGTCATGCCCGGCTCCTTCTCCAGCTTGCGGGTGGCGGCATCGGCGTAGCTGGCGTGCGCCAGGTGGAACTGCACGTCAGGGGTCTCCAGCTCCGGCCGGGTTTTCACGAAGCCGAAGATGATGCCCGCTCCGTAGCCGAGCACTCCCTGGCCCGTCAGCCCCCAGCGGATCACCTCTCGAACCAGATTCGGCCCGCGTGTCAGTTCGTTCAGGGTGATTGGCTTGGTGACCCGCCAGCGCATCCGGGTGCCATAGTGGTCGCGATAGTTCTCGCCGACGCCGGGCAGGGCGTGGCGAACCTCGATGCCCTGGCGCTTCAGGACCTCGGGAGCGCCGATACCGGACAACTCCAACAGTTGCGGCGATTGCACCGCGCCGGCTGCCAGGATGACCTCCCGACCCGCCCGGGCCTCGCGCTTCTGACCGTCGACGGTGTAGGAGACACCCACCGCACGGGCGCCGTCGAACAGCAGGCCGGTGGCGAACGCGCCGGTCTCGATGGTGAGGTTCGCACGCGTCTTCACCGGGTGCAGGAAGGCCTTGGCGGTACTGACCCGCCGGCCGCCACGGGCGGTCAGTTGGTAGTAGCCGAAGCCCTCCTGGTCGCCGTTGTTGTAGTCGGCGTTGCGCGGATAGCCCCGGGCTTCCGCCGCATCCACGAAAGCGTCCAGCAGTTCGTGTCGTTCGGTGGTCTCGGTAACGCCCAGCGGTCCGTCGGTACCGCGGGAATCATCGCCGCCATTGGTATACGTTTCCGACTTGCGGAAGTAGGGCAGCACCGACTCGTACGACCAGCCTCGGTTGCCGAGCTGGCTCCAGGTGTCGTAGTCGAGCGGCTGGCCACGCACGTACAGCACACCGTTGATCGCGCTGGATCCGCCCAGGGTCTTGCCGCGCGGTGTGGCGATCGGCCGGTTGCCGGTGCCTTCCTCCGGCTCGGTCACGAAGCCCCAGTTGTAGGTCTTGCTGGTCAGCAGCTTGTAGAAGCCCACGGGCATTGGAATCCAGAAGCTGCTGTCCTTTGGCCCGGCCTCCAGCAACAGGACCCTGTAGCGGCCATTCTCGGTCAGGCGGTTCGCCAACACGCATCCGGCCGAGCCGGCGCCGACGATGATGTAGTCCCAGGTCGCGTCGGCGGCCATCGCCAGGGTCTCCCTTGATCTCTGATTTTTCTGGTCGGAGTGTAGTCGATGCGCGATCCGGCGAAAGCAGGATCGCGTTCCGAGGTTCCTAATGATAGGAGGTTTGAGGCGAGACAACGGTTCGTATCAGGTGAAGGGCCGACGATGCCGCTACCCAGTTTTGCGCCGGTCTTAGTCGAGCAGGCATTCTCGGCGCATCAAGTGAGCGAGCTACGCGCGGCGATGGACGCCTGCCGACCGTTCATGAGCGATCTGCAGAATCGCGCCAACTCGATCGGTTTCGACCAGCTACGCCGTCGCAATGAACCTGCGCCACTAACGGCGGTGATCGGAGCGTTCCTGAACTCCGGGGCCCATGACTTCGCCGCCGAGCAGTTCCCCGACGGTTACTGCTTTTTGCTGTGGAACTGTTCGTTCCGCTACCACGATCCGGCGTCGACCAAGAGTCATTTGGAGATGCACTTCGATGCCAGTTTTCTGGGGCTGGGTGGCAAAGTTTACAACGTCTGGGTTCCACTGGATGACCTCGGGAACGGCGTTCCAGGTTTGACCTTCCTCAGCCCAGAGGCGGACCCGTTGAAACTCTACAGGGTCTGGCGTGCCAAGTACGATGCGCGGACTGCCAAGCACGGGCCGGGGGCGGCCGTCGACATCTTCTTTGATCGGCGGATGGTCGAACGGATATACGAGAACCTCGGTGACGGGGCCTTCGTGTCCCCGCGAATCAAAGCCGGTGGATTCATCGCGTTTCACCAACTGGTCGCACATTCTACCGAAGTTGTTCAGAAGGCTCCGAAGCCGCGGGGATCGCTGGAGTTCCGCATTGCCGGTATTCGAGCCCTCCCCGATGTTTACCGAAAACGGGATCTCTGGGCCGCTGTGGTGCAGATCGATGACGCCGGTCGTCGGAGCGTGCGCATCGTTGAAACCAGTGAACTGGCTGCTGAGGCGGGAGCTCACACCGCCTGACCGGCGGCATGGCCGGATGCCCAGGCCCATTGGAAATTGAAGCCGCCGAGATGGCCGGTGACGTCAACCACCTCGCCGATGAAGTACAGGCCCGGGACGGCCTTCGCTTCCATGGTTTTCGACGACAGTCCGTCGGTATCGACACCTCCCAGGGTGACCTCGGCGGTGCGATATCCCTCAGTGCCGTTTGGCGCCACGCGCCAGCGGTTGATCCGGTCGGCGACGGTCCGCAGTCGCTTGTCGCTCAAGTCGGCAAGCCGGCCGTTCACGCCGACTTCTTCGACAATACGCTCGGCCAGACACTTCGGGACGATGCCGGCGAGCGCGGTGCCCAGTTCGCGTTTCGGGGAGTCGATGCGCGCGTGCTTCAGCGTGTTGAACACATCGATGCCCCGTGCCAGATTGACCTCAATCGTCTCACCGTCGCGCCAGTACGATGAGATCTGAAGGATCGATGGTCCACTCAGCCCTCTGTGGGTGAACAACAGTCCTTCGGCGAACCGCGTCTTCCCGAAAGCCACTTCGGCATCGACCGAGACACCGGAGAGATCCTTGCTCCACTCCAGTATCTCCGGGCCGAAGGTCAGAGGAACCAACGCAGCGCGCGGTGGGATCACGGCCAAGCCGAAGTGGCGGGCGATGTCGTAGCCGAACCCGGACGCCCCCATCTTCGGGATCGAAGGGCCACCGGTCGCCACCACCAGCGCCGATGCGCGGAACGTCCCGGTGTCGGTGCTGATCGAGAACCGGTCGTCCGGCTTGGCCGTTCCCGTGACGCGCTGGCCAAGCCGGATTTCCACGCCGGTGGCGGCGCATTCCGCCAGCAGCATGTCGATGACCTGCTGGGCCGATCGGTCGCAGAACAACTGGCCGAGTGTTTTCTCATGCCATGCGATGCCGTGAGCGTCGACCAGCCGGATAAAGTCCTGCGGGGTGTAGCGGCGCAGCGCCGACACGCAGAACCGAGGGTTGTTCGACAGGAAGTTGGCCGGGGTGGTGTGGCGGTTGGTGAAGTTGCAGCGTCCGCCGCCGGAAATGCGGATCTTCTCGGCCGGCTTCGACGCCTGGTCCAGCACGACCACCCGGCGGCCACGCCTGCCAGCCTCGATCGCGCACATCAGCCCGGCAGCTCCGGCACCGAGGACCACGACGTCGGCATCGGCGCTCCCGGACCGGTTCATCGGCCGACCCGGTCGGCCGAATTCAAGCAGGAGATTACAAATGCACCAGCTGGGTAGAAACGCTGGAAAAGCGGCGCGGAATGCCTGATCCTGGGTACGGAAACCAACACAGTCGTCGATATGGCAGAGGAGACAGGGCGATGGCGACGAAACCGGTCGATCCGCGCTTGCGCAACGCACCACCCTATATCGGCTGGGTTCCGGGAGCGGTCAATCTGCTGAAGTCGGCTCCGAAGCTTCCACCAAGCAGCAATGGCGGCGCTTCCGGTAACGTTCGCTCGGCTCCGAGCGGTGGCGGTGATTGGGCGGCCCTCTCCGGCCGGGGCTGAGGAAGAAGCAGCCGGCTTCATCAGGTCGTGGCGATCGGCGCCGATGCCGCCAATGCGACTGTGCACGATCGCTAGCTCCCCGATGGCGCAGGCGTTTCGCGCTGCTTGTCCTGCCAGTCGGATGCAATCCAGACGGGTAGGTTAGCCTGGGCCAGCGGCTGCCTGCCGAGAATGATGTCCGACGCCTTCTCGCCGACCATGATGGTGGGCGCATTCAGGTTGCCGTTGGTTATGGACGGGAAGATCGAACTGTCGACCACTCGCAGGCCGTCGAGGCCGATGACCTTCAGTTCCGGGTCGACGACGGCAAGCGGATCGTCGGCCGCCCCCATCCGGCATGTGCCGCTGGGGTGGTAGGCACTTTCAACGTTTGACCTGATCCAGGCATCGACATCGATATCGGCGGTGATGCCGGTACCGGGCTGAATCTCCTCTCCACGGTAAGGGGTCATTGCAGGCTGCGCCATGATTTCGCGGGTGATCTCCACCACCCTGCGCCAATCCTCGATGTCCCGATCATCGGTCAGGTAGTTGAAGCGGATTGAGGGCGAATCCGTCGCCGCCGGTCCGCCGATCTCGACGCGGCCGCGGCTGTGCGGCTTGTTCGGGCCGACATGAACCTGGAATCCGTGACCGTCGAACGCCGCGTTGCCGTCGTAGCGCATGGCACCGGGCAGAAAGTGATACTGAATGTCGGGCCACTCGATCCCAGCGCGCGAGCGTACGAATGCGCAGGATTCGAAGTGGTTGGTGGCCCCCAGGCCGTCCCTGAACAGGATCCAGCGCAGCCCGATCAGCAGCTTGCGCCACGGCGACAGCTCGGCGTTCAGGGTGATCGGCTGGGTGCAGCGGAACTGAAAGTAGACCTCCAGATGATCCATCAGGTTGCCGCCGACACCCGGACGATCGGCTATCACGTCGATCCCGTGCCGGCGCAGCAGATCCGCCGGTCCGATGCCGGAGCGCTGCAGGATGGCAGGAGATCCGATCGGGCCGGCCGACAGGATCACCTCGCGTCGCGCCTTGGCCTGACGCATGTCCCCGTTAACGGAGTAGGCGACACCGGTCACCCGGCGGCCGTCGCTGGTCAGGCGGTGGGTGAGGGCGTGGGTCACCAAGTGCAGATTCGGCCGCTTCAGAGCCGGCTTCAGGTAGGCATTGGCGGTCGACCAGCGCACGCCGTTCTTGACGGTCATGTGCATGGCGCCAAAACCCTCCTGGCGCTCGGCATTGTAGTCGTCCGTGGCACCGTAACCCGCCTGGACGCCGGCCTCGACGAAAGCGCGGTACAGCGGGTTGCGCATGGCATTGCCGTTGTTGGTGGCGAGCGGTCCGCTGTCTCCGCGGTATTCGTTCCCGCCGCCGATCCAGGACTCGGCCCGCTTGAAATACGGCAGCACGTGTCGACCGCCCCAACCGATCGCGCCTGACGCCTCCCATTCGTCGAAGTCGCGGGCGTGGCCGCGCACATAGACCATGCCGTTGATCGAGGAAGAGCCGCCGATCACCTTGCCGCGCGGGCAATGCATCCGCCGTCCGTCCAGGCCGGGCTCCGGCTCGGTCTCGAAGAACCAATTGAACCGCTTCATGTTCATCGGGATCGACAGCGCGGTCGGCATCTGGATGAAGATCGAGCGGTCGCTGCCGCCGGCCTCCAGTACCAGGACACTGTTCTTCCCGTCGGCGCTCAACCGGTCGGCCAGGACACAACCCGCCGACCCGGCGCCGACGATCACGTAGTCGAACTCGCGGGTTTCCATCGTGCCGGGATGCCACGGCGCGTCAGGTGAGGCAAGGATGATGGGTGCGTCAGGAGACGACGGCGTCGAAGTCCAGTCCGGACAGCAGCATGGATACGGTCTCGCCGTCGTCGGACAGTGGCAGGATCAGCCGCTCTACACGGTAGCTGACGTTGCGCGTGGTCCAGAAGGTGTGCTCGGAGACATACATCGTCCTTGAGCGGTAGCAGGTCATGTAGTCGTGCAGTATCGCCTTGCGGCGGTCACCGAAATCGATCTCATCGAGGTACTGGCCGGTGTAGTCGTTGCCGTACATCTCGACGATCCGGGTGCCGACCAACCGGGCTTTCAGACGTTGAGTGCCCGGCTCGACATCGAACAGGATCAACGTCGGCAGCAGGCGCGGAATGTCCACCGGGTCCAGGTCCGCGCGCGACGGCATGGGTCGCCCGGCGCGCCGTTCGTTCCAGTAGGCATAGAGGTCCCGCAACGGCGCACTGGCGATGCTCAGGCTCGCGCGGGGTGTCAGGGTCATGCAGGAAAACCGTCCTGGCCGGCGGTCATGTCTGGGCTCCGCCGTTGGACGCGATCATCTGTCCGTTGATGAAGCCCCCGACATCGGAGCACAGGAACGCCGTCAACGCGGCGATGTCCTCGGGCGTGCCGAGCCGGCCGACCGGGATCCGGCTCTTCTGCTCGCGGATGTGGGCGGTCATCGCGGCGTCCGCATGCTCGGTGTCGATCGGCCCCGGCGAGATGGCGTTGGTCGTCACGCCGTTCGGCCCCAGTTCCTTGGCGAGCGACTTGGTCAGCCCCCACAGCCCGTGCTTGGCGACTGAAACCGGCGCCCGGCCACTGTAGCCGTGCATCGCGTTCATGCCGGTCAAGTTCACGATCCGCCCCCAGCCAGCCTCGACCATTCCGGCTCCGAACGAGCGGGCGGTGTAGAACGCGCTGTTCAGGTCGGTGTCCAGAACCCGGTGCCAGTCATCGTCGGTCATTTCCAGGAACGGCTTCTGCGGGCGGATTGCAGCATTGTTGACGACGATCTGGACGCGTCCGAAAGCGGCCAGCGCCTCTTTGGCCATTCCAGCGACGGCGTCGGACCGGCCGACATCGCCCATCACCACAAGGGCGCGACAACCGAGAGCCGTGACTTCACCGGCCACATCGTCGCAGGCCTTGCGGTCGGCGCGGCCGTTGATCACGACGTCGCAGCCTTGCCGGGCCAGAGCAAGCGCGATGGCTCGGCCGATGTTCCGCCCGGCGCCGGTGACGAAGGCAACGCGGCGAGTATCGGCCATGCCTCAAATCCTTCCCTGGATGTCTGTGTCAGACATTAGGTCCTGGCGTGCACCCTGCCAAGCTGGCCGACAGTGACATCCACGGTTGTGCAGAATATCAGGTTCACTTCCCGGCATTCGGGTAGAACAGCTGCTGGCCGCCGATCTTGTAGGCAGCGATCGCCGACTGGCCGCTGGACGACAGCAGCCAGTCGATGAACACCTGACCGTCCTTCGCCTTGACATGCGCGTGCCTGGCCGGGTTCACCAGGATGACGCCGTACTGGTTGAACAGGATCGGGTCGCCTTCGACCGTGATCGTGAAGTCACCCTTGTTCTTGAAAGAGATCCAGGTAGCCCGATCGGTCATTGCATAGGCGCCCATGCCGACGGCGGCGTTGAGTGTCGCGCCCATGCCGGAACCGGTCTCGCGGTACCAGTCGCCGCTGGCCGTGCTCGGGTCGATTCCGGCGGCCTTCCACAGCGACTTTTCCTTCTTGTGGGTGCCGCTGTCGTCTCCGCGCGACGCGAATGGTGCCTTGGTGCCGGCAATTGCCGAGAGCGCCTTGATCGCGTCCCTGCCGCCATTGATCTTCGCCGGGTCGGAGGGCGGGCCGACGAACACGAAGTCGTTGTACATGACGTCGGAGCGCTTCACGCCCCAGCCGTCAGCCACGAACTTCTCCTCGGCCGGCTTGGCGTGCACGAACAGCACGTCGCCGTCGCCGTTGGCCGCGTTCTTGATCGCCTGACCGGTGCCGACCGCGACCACCCGCACCTCGATCCCGCTGAGCTTGGTGAATTGCGGCAGGATCGACTCGAAAAGTCCGGAGTTCTGTGTCGACGTGGTCGACTGCACGGTAATGAAGCGCTCGGCCGCGGCGGCCTCCTGCAGCGGCAGAGCCAGCAGCGCCGCGGACAACAGCATCGGGCCAAGACGTTTCATGGCATCAGTCTCCCTTCGATGAATGCGGTTGCCGCGTCGCTGGACGGTTGTGCAAAGAACCGATCGGCCGGCCCGCGGTCGGCAATCCGGCCCTGGTGTAGGAACACGATCTGGTCGGCGAGGCGTCGGGCCTGGCCGAGGTCGTGAGTGACGAACGCTACGGTGGTGCCGGCTTGGTGCGCGCGACGAACCTGTTCCTCGATGGCCAGGGTCGCGGTCGGGTCGAGGTTGGCCGTCGGTTCGTCGAGCAGCAGGATTTCGGGTCTGGTGGCCAAGGCGCGAGCGATCGCCAGACGCTGTTGCTCACCGCCCGACAGGACCCGGGCCGGTGACCCGGCCAGCCGGTCGAGTCCGGCTCCTGCGAGTGCGTCCAGCGCCCGGCGGTCGCGCTCGACACGCGGCACCCCGGCGACCTTCAAGGCATAGCGCACGTTGTCGATCGCCGACCGGCGCAGCATCACTGGCTTCTGGAACACGAAGCCGAGCCGGGGCGCGCGACGTCGACCGGGCGTGCTCCCGGCCCAGGTGACGCTACCGTCGTCCGGCTCGATCAGCGCCGCCAGCACTCGCAACAACAGGCTCTTGCCCGCGCCGTTCGGGCCCATGATCACCGTCAGGGGCCCCGATTCGATCGTCAGATCCACGCCGTCAAGCAGGGTGCGTCCGGCACGACGGATGGAGATGCCGGATCCGCGGATGGGCAGCACACGCTCCGCCGGTTGCTCGCCGGCGCCGCCGGTGGCGAACTCAAGCGAAGGACGCATGTCCTGCCGTCCGGCGCAGGGCCATGACTGCGGCGTTCACGGTGATCGCCAGAACCAGGAGGATCAGGCCCAGGCCAAGCGCCAGCGCCAGGTCGCCCTTGGAGGTCTCCAGAGCGATGGCCGTCGTCATGACCCGGGTCACGTGGTTGATGTTTCCGCCGACGATGATGACCGCCCCGACCTCGGCGACGGCACGACCGAATCCGGCGAGCATGGCGGTGAGCAGGCTGAACCGGGCATCCCAAAGCAGGGTGGCCACCATTCCGAACGGACCGACGCCAAGCGCCCGCAACTGCTCGTCATACTCGTCCTTCATGTCCTCGATGGTCTGGCGGCTGACCGCCGCAATGATCGGGATCACCAGGATCATCTGGGCGATGATCATCGCGGAGGGGGTGTACAGCAGGCCGAGCGGTCCGAGTGGTCCGGCCCGCGACAGGGCAAGATACACCAGCAACCCGACCACCACCGGCGGCAGTCCCATCAGCGCGTTGAGCCCGACCAGGGCCGCGCCGCGGCCGGGAAAGCGGACAACCGCCAGAGCGGCACCGATTGGCAGGCCTATCAGTCCGGCCACCAGAACCGCTGTCAGGCTGACTCGCAGCGACAGGCCGACGATCTCGACCAAGGCCGGGTCGAGTGCCACCACCAACCGAAACGCTTCCCCGAAGGCCGAGCCGAAGTCCTGCACTGTCCTGTTCCTTCCTGTTGTGCAGGAGTCTAGACAGTGGATGCATCCTGTACAGCTCAGGACAATCAATGGGATTCAGAACAATAAAAAACATGAAAATCGACATCACGTCGTCTGTGCTACATCGATTGCGGGTCCCGGATGCGGCCCCTACAGTGCGCAAAACATAATTGGGGAGGATGACGCGATGAGCGATGACGCATTCGAAGGGTCGGTGCGCAAGTTCCTGAAGCAGGTCGGTGTGACCGGTCATCAGGAGTTGGAGAGGGCGGCCCGGGCTTCGAACACTGCGGGCGCACCGGCGGCCCGCAAGGCGCGCGCGGTCATTACCCTCGAAGGCACCGATCTCCAGCATGTCGTCGAAGCCGAGATCGTTCTGCCCGACCCGCATGGCTGAGATCACCGAGGACATCGTGTTGGCGGCGTTGCGTACCGTCGTTGATCCGTCGCGTGGCGTTGATCTGGTCAGTGCCGGCATGGTCGAAAGCGTGACGATCCGGGGCAGCAACGTCGGGTTTACCTTGATCGTCGACGCACACCGCGGTGCCGCGCTGGAACCGCTGTGCCGGCGCGCGGAAGCCATCGTCCAGGCTTTGCCGGGGGTGACCAGCGCGACCGGACTCCTGACGGCGCACTCCGCCGCCGGAACCGCACGACGGAGCGTCAGCGCACTGGCGGAGGCACAGGCTGCGGTTTCGTCCGAGCCGCTGGCCGAGTTCCGCTACGTGATCGCGGTTGCCAGTGGCAAGGGCGGGGTCGGGAAGTCGACCACCGCGGCCAATCTGGCGGTGTCGCTGGCGTTGGAAGGCCGTTCGGTCGGGTTGCTCGACGCCGACGTGTACGGCCCATCGCAGCCCCGCATGCTTGGTGTTACCGGCCGGCCGAAGCCGCTGTCCCAGGACACCGTGGCGCCGCTGGAAAACTACCAGGTCAAGCTGATCTCGATGGGGTTGCTGGCAGCCGAGGACACGCCGATCGCCTGGCGCGGCCCGATGGTGCAGTCGGCGTTGACCCAGATGCTGACCAAGGTCGCGTGGGGCAAGCTCGACTATCTGGTAATCGATCTGCCGCCGGGCACCGGCGACGTTCCGATCACCATGATCCAGCAGACCTCGGTCGATGGGGTGGTGGTGGTGTGCACGCCCCAGGACGTGGCGCTGCTCGACGCCCGCAAGGCGATCGCCATGCTGCAGCGAGCCCAGGTGCCGATCCTCGGCGTGATCGAGAACATGAGCTTCTATCAGTGCCCGGATTGCGGACGGGTCGATCACATCTTCGGGCATGGCGGGGCCGGCAAGGAGGCGCAGCGCCACGGCGTGCCGCTGTTGGGGGCGATCCCGCTGGATGTCGCGGTCCGGGAGAGTGGCGATGCCGGCACGCCCATGGTGATTGCCCGTCCGGACGGCATCCATGCCCAGGCGTTCCGTGACGCCGCCCGCGCCGTGATCCGCGCGGTCGAGGCTTCGTCATCATGACCGACGACTGGGTCGAGGCGGGATGGCCGCCGGTGTTTCCGCCGCTGCTGTCCGGCCGTGAGGTCGGTCGGGACGAGGATCCGGCGGTGGTCGCAGCCCGCGCGCTGGTCGACGGCGCCGATCCGGGGCTTGTTGCTTATGCCGAACCCGGCGACCGGCTGCGCTTTGCGATCGCCTTGGCGCCTGAGGTGCCGCTGGAGCGTGCGATGCAGATGGCGCACACCCTGATGGTTGCTATCGGCGACTCGATCGGGGCGCTGGCGCCGCCGGAGGTCGCGGTCGAGTACCGGTGGCCGACAACGATTCTCGTGAACGGCGCCGCCGCAGGGCGCATCAGGTTGGCAGCGTCGCACCGCGACCCGGGGCTTGAGCCGGACTGGCTGGTCATCGGCCTTGATCTTCGCCTGGAGGACCATGGATCGGCGGAACCGGGCGATCGGCCGGGCGAGACCACGTTGTATGAGGAAGGCAGCGGGCCGATCGCGGTGTCGCGGTTGCTGGAGTCAATGTCCCGGCACTTCCTGACGTGGCTGCGCCGGTGGGAGGAAGACGGGTTCCGGCCGGTCCACGACGCGTGGCGGGCGCGGGCCGAACCTGGGATGACCGTCGGCGGGGCGGACTTCGTTGGCCTGGACGAGGATGGCCGCGCGCTGCTCAAGGACCGGGTGGCGACGCGGGCCGACTCCCTGGCAAACCACCTCGAGGATCTGGCGCTGTGAAGCTGCTGCGGGCAGTGCGGTTCGACGATTCCGACAGCCGGGTGTTCGATTCTGCCGCCGAGGACGGCGAGTGGGCGGTGCCCGGCGGCTTCGAGTTCGCCAACGACACCGCCGAAACACTGGTCGGCAAGCGGCGCCAGGCCTTTGCCAATGGGTTCCTCGGGCTGGCGGGCTTCGGGCGCACGACGTTCGTGGCGGTCGCAACGGCCGACGACACGATCCATGCCCGGCTGGTCGATGTCTTGGCCGACCACTTCGTGGAACGCTACGGGGCACCGGACCGAGCGGCCGCCCGCCCGGTGGCGGAGCAGGAGATTGGCTTCGCCATCGAACTCTGCGAACCCTACGAGGCCGGCACAACCTTGACCGTGACCCGCGAACTCGGGCCCGATGGGGTTCGAGAGAGCTTCCGCCGGGTGGCGGCAGCCGATCCGGGCGCGGCGCAGTCGATCTGGTCGATGTTCGACGAGGATGGAACTTTCCGATGACGGTCGCACACGATTTCTGGCTCAGTTCGGGCTTCCGCCTTCTCGGGCGGGACGAGTCCGGGCGGCTGACCCCGACCTCCGCCTTCGTCGCTGCGTACTGGCGCCGGCCCGAAGTCGCGCCGGTCGAGGAGTCCTGCGACCGCGAACTGGCGCTGCATGCCACCTTGCTGGCCGATCCGATGCGCCCGGTTCCGGAAGCCGAACTGCAGGCGCTGGCCGATGCCGACGCGGCGGACAACTACCGCGCCATCCTGCGCTTCCGGGAATTTCTGCTGCGCTTCCCGTCGATCGAGGCGGCCTATCTCCACGTGGCGCGAGAGGGAGGCATCGATTTTCCCCCGATGTTCGTCGATCATCTCACCCATGTCATCCTGCGCTCGGCTCTCGACGGCACGCGCGATCCGTTCCGGGTGCGGGCTGGCGAGATGTTCTTTCGTCCGCAGCGGGTCACGTTGGGCGATGAGCGCGTCATGGTGGCCGATCTTGCCGTGGTCGACCTGCATGCGCAGTCCGGCCGGGCGTTGCAGGCCGGGGACGGCCGGCCGGCGATGGTCGATATCGATGTCCTGGGCGAGGAGGCGCGCGAGGAGTATTGGGCGCGCTCCGACGGTTTCGACACTGCCATCGACATCGCCTACCCGCAGCCGGGCCTGGACGGGCTGGCGCGGGCGCTGGAGGCCTGGGTCGCCCATCTGGCGGGGATCACCTGCCGGGTGACCCCGATGCGCCGGATCGACGACGAACGTTGGGTATGGCACATCGGGCTGGACCGGGACGCCAACGCGATCCTGAACGCGTTGTATCAAGGTCAGACGCTGGACGACGCACGCCTGCGGCAGATCGTGGCGCTGTTCAGCATGGAAATCGAGGACACCGCGACGGTGCTGGACAGCGTGGCGGGACGGCCGATCCACCTCGGCCTTGCCATGGATTCCGATGGAGTGATTCAGATGAAACCGCAGAATATCATTTCAAATCTGCCACTTAAGACATCAAACTAACCTTATGGACAAGGACGGGTCGCCCCATCCGCTGGATCGTCCCGCTGCCCGGTTGGTGGCTGTCGCGGTGATGCTTGCCGCATTCGGTGCGCTCGGCGTCATCCATCGCGACGACCTGACCGCATGGCTGGCGGGACCAGTGGTCAAGGACGACCCGTTGGCGCGCTGCATTTCCGAACACCATGGGACCATCGACAAGGGCGTGACCGATGGCATTTTCACGCCCGAACAGGCGGCCCTGTTCAAGTCCCGCGCCGAAGCGCTGTGCCGGTCGACGGTTCCGAAGTAGCCGTCAGTCCTCGTCCAACTCCCGGCCTTCGGCGCGTGCCTGTTCGTAGTCGGCGGTGGTGCGCGGCAGCCGGCGCGGCGGGCCGGCGAACGGGTTGTCCTTGCTGTGGAACTGCGTGGTGACCCGGCAGTCCTCGCACATTCGGATCAGGTTGGCGCGGTCGCCGGTCGCGAACATCCAGTGCTTGCCGGACAGCCGGGTGACGATCGCCTCGATCGAACGCTTGGTGCCGAACGGCTTGCCGCACGAGACGCACGGGTAGGGTTCATCCTCGAACACCAGTTGCGCAGAGAGTGCGGAGTCGGCGAGCGCGTAGCGCGGCTCCAGCGTGATGACCTTTTCGGGACAGGTGGCGGCGCACAGACCGCACTGCACGCAGGCATCCTCCTGGAACAGCAGTTGCGGCTTGTCGGGGTTGTCCTGCAGCGCACTGGCCGGACAGGCGCTGACGCAGGCGAGGCATAGCGTGCAGCCCTCGGTATCGACCACGACGCGACCGTAGGGAGCGCCGGCGGGCAGGGGCAACGCATCGTCGGGCGCCCCCAGGGCGGCGGCTAGGCCTTTGACCGCCAGCCGGGTGATGGCCTTCTTGCGGCCGAGCGGCACGAACGTCGCCGTTGGCAGAATGGCCGAGGGCCGGTGTCCGTACAGCGCGTCAGAGAGCGCGTCCGGATCGGGCGTGTCGAGCACCCGGACCCGGTTGCCGGCGTCGCCGAGGCCGGTCAGCAGCGCGTCGACCACGCCGATCTGCGCGTCGAGCCCGGCATAGTCGTCGGGACGGCGCGGATCGGTCAGCAGGACGACCTCCTGGAAGCCCTGTGCCAGCGCGCTCAACAGGATGTCGTGCCCGACCTGACCGACTTCATTGATGGCGAATGGGATCACGTCAGCCGGAAGGCCCCGCCCATATCGTGCCGATAATTCAATGATTTGTGATCCTGTCTTGTCGTCATGAATTAAGATGCGGGGCGCCTTGCCCCCGGCATTCCAATAGGCGCTGGCCAACGTCGTGATCCGCTGGTGCACGGACTGCACATCGGGATAGGCGTAGGTGATCGCGCTGGTCGGGCAGGCGCCGGCACACAATCCGCATCCGCCGCACAACGCGGGATCCACCGAGACGACATCACCGGCTGGCGCGATGGCGCTGGCCGGGCACAGGTCAAGGCAGCGGGTGCAGCCGGTCTTGCGGTTGCGCGAATGGGCGCACAGGCTGTCGTTCACGTTGACATAGATCGGCTTCTCGAATTCGCCGACGAGGGTCGACGCCTCCAACACGGCCGTCATCACCGCGGCGGGGTCGCGCGGGTCGGCCCGCAGGTAGCCGTCGCGCTTTTCCGGTGCCGGGAACAGCGTCGGGTCGCCGGTCAGATCGACGATGACGTCGCACTCCGACTCCGCTCCGTCGGCAGTGCGCCCGAAGCCCAGGCCGGAGCGGGCGGATGGGTTGCGCTCGGCGAACCGGTCAATCGTCACAGCAAACGCCCCGAAACGCCCGGTTGCCTGTCGGATGCGGCCGGTGACGATCGGGAAATCGACGACAGCGGGCGGAACGGCGTCGTCGGCGTCGACCAGCATGCAGGTCACCGACAGACCGTCCGACAGCTTGCGCGCGGCGTCGAGCGCCACCTGCCCGCGGCCATAGACCAGGCAGGTGCCTTCGGAGGTCAGGGTGAGGCTGCGCGACGCCGGGCTCGGTACGGTAGCCTCGGCGACCAGGGCCGCCATCTTCGGCATGGCGGCGGCGCCTTCGTCGGACCAGCCGGCGGACTCCCGGATGTTGAAGAACGACACCCGATCGCCGGCGTCATGCTCCTCGGCGACCTCGGAGAATACCGGCGCTTCCTGGGTGCAGGCGACATCGACTGGCCCCGTCGTGCCAAGGGCGTCGACGAACCGGTTGATCTCGCGGCGACACAATGCCGTGAACACGGTTCCGCCGGTGCCACCGCACGCTTTCGACAGCTTCGCGCCGTCGATGTCCATGGTCCCGCCGCAGTCGCAGATCAGGACGGTGCGATCGCCTCGCTGCATGCCGTTTGGTCTCCTCGCCTGTAAGCCTGTTGGGTTCTTCGGTCCCTTGCGATCGACACTAAAGTGTGTCGGACTCGTTGCATAGGAGTGCGCTGGCGGGACACGGTCCGAGACGGGAACATACAGTTGCAGGAACGACCGACAGGGATGGACAGGCAGGAGACGATGATGGTCGGCATCATCGTCCAGAAGCGCAGGATCAATCATCGCTGGCAGGAATGGACATGGGAGCCTGTCGGCGTGCTGCCATGGGCCGAGTCCGGTGTGCGCTGGCGGCTCCTGACCGAGGAGCCCGACCGGATTCAATACCACGCAGCCACGCTGCCGATGCACATCTACCGCTCCGATACCGAAGCCTATGTCGCCAACCTGGAGACTGGGGCGCCGGCGATCTATGTCGGCCTGCGCGAAGGCGAACCCGGGACTGATGAGTGGGACTTCGAACCGAGTTTCGTGACGGTATCGCCCTACGAGGTCCAGGATCGGCTCGACAGCGCCGAGGAGATCATCGAGCGGCTGGTTCTGCCGCCGGTGCTGTTGGAGTGGCTGGAGACCTTCGTTGCCACCCATCACCACGACACCGAGTTCGTGAAGCGTCGGCGCGACCGGGTGCGCGTGGATGTGGTCGAGGACGGCAAGGGCGACCCGCGCATTCGCCAGACCGCCGACGTGTTCCGGGCTCCGACCGCCAGGAGGCCGCGATGAACCGACCGACCCGCGACGGCGGCGACGACGGCGGGTTCCTGGCCCGTTGGTCGCGTCGCAAGCTCACGCCCAGGGAACAGCTCAAGGAAGAGCCGGACGATGCCGCATTGCCGGAACGTTCGGTGCCGGGCGTAACGGCGGCAGAAGGCCAGGATGAAGTCGACGAAGACCAGTTGTCCGATAGCGAACTGCTGGAGCGCTATGAACTGCCGGACCCGGAGAATCTGACCGTCGCCGACGACGTTTCGGTCTTCATGCGCTCCGGTGTTCCGACGCGTTTGCGGAACTTGGCGCTGGGGCGCATGTGGAAGCTGCACCCGGTGCTCGCAAACCTCGATGGACTGGTTGAGTACAACGACGACTACACTGATGCGGCGACCGTGATACCGAATCTGAAGACCACCTACCAGGTCGGCCGGGGGGCGGCCGCCTACCTGCAGGATGCACTGGAGAAGGCTAAACTCCTGGGCGAGTCCGAGGAGTCGGAAGGCACTGGGATTGATGCCGACGATGTCGCGCTTGTGGATGAGAAGGATGGTGACGCGCCGGCATTTACCGATGAGGCGGCCTCCGAGCCGGATGCCGAGCAAGTGCAGCCGGCGGAACGTCCGGCCGAAGAGGCGGTCGTCCGCCGCCGTCACATGGTCTTCGCCGCCCCGGGACGTGACGACCAGGACTGAACTCACGGGCATTTTAACAATAAGATCTGGCGAGGCGTTGAAATTAGCTTAAGATTGTACACAACCGCTGGCCGAATGAATCTGGGACCGCGGAACGAACAGATGGGAGGGATGAGTGTCGGCCACTGCCGAAACGTTTGATCCCGATGCGACCCCGGTGTCCGAGGAGGACGCGCTGCGAGCCAATGTCTATGACATGCTTGCGGCGGTGTTCCGGCGTGAGCCCGAGCCTGCGCTGCTTTCAGAACTGACGCGGTTGAAGGGCGACGATACGCCGTTGGGGCAGGCGTTCGCGGAGTTGGCGACCCGCGCCCGGTCCACCAAGCTCGCGGCGGCCCGGCGGGAGTACAGTGACCTGTTCATCGGTCTCGGCCGCGGCGAACTGGTGCCGTACGGCTCTTTCTACCTGACCGGGTTCCTGAACGAGAAGCCGCTGGCGGTTCTTCGGGACGACATGGCGCGCCTCGGAATCGTCCGGACCGAAGGTGTGAGCGAGCCGGAAGATCATATCGCTTCGCTGTGCGAGATGATGGCGGGCCTGATTCGTGGCCGGTTCCTGGAGGCGGCCCCGGTCAAGCTGCAGCGCGCGTTCTTCGAGCGCCATCTTGCGCCGTGGACGGGGCATTTCTTTGCTGATGTCGAAGCCGCGAAGTCTGCGGATCTCTATCGACCGGCCGGCATGATCGGTCGGTTGTTCATGGAGATCGAGACGGCGGCGTTTGCCATGGAAGAGTGAGTCTGGTTGCCGGCAAAACCCGGCGGCAACCGTGTGAGGAGGAGTGAGACATGAAGGATCGGAAGGACGACCAGAAAGTCTCCGCACGCCGTGATTTCCTGAAGCTGTCCGCGCTTGGCGTGGCAGCGGCAGGGACCGCGGCGGCCATCCGGCCGACGGCGGTCGAGGCGGCGGAACCAAGCGGAACGGGCTATCGCGAGACCGCCCACATCCGGACTTACTATGAGACCACCCGTTTCTGAGTTCAGGAACGGGGTGACCGGTTTCGCTACATCCTGAGGACTTAATTCAGGGATGGTGCAAGGAGGGATTGGAAATGCTTAGGAAGAAGGCTAGCGAGGTAGCGTCACGCCCTCGTCTGTCGACTTTCGCTGCCAAGACCGCGGAGAAGACCTATGACCGCCGGAGTTTCCTCCGGAGTTCCGGTCTTGCCGTAGGCGGCCTTGCCGCCGCGACGGCTTTCTCTGGCGGTTCGGTCCGCAAGGCCGAGGCAGCGGCGGCAGGCAAGGGCGCGGTCGAGGTCATCAAATCGGTCTGCACGCATTGCTCCGTCGGCTGCACGGTGATGGCCGAGGTTCAGAACGGCGTGTGGATCGGGCAGGAGCCCGGCTGGGACAGCCCGTTCAACCTGGGTGCCCACTGCGCCAAGGGCGCGTCGGTGCGCGAGCACGCGCACGGCGAGCGCCGCCTGAAGTACCCGATGAAGATGGTCGGCGGAAAGTGGGAGCGGGTCTCCTGGGAAACCGCGATCAACGAGATCGGCGACAAGATGCTCGAGATCCGCGAGAAATCGGGTCCGGACTCGGTGTACTGGCTTGGCTCGGCCAAGCACAGCAACGAGCAGTCCTATCTGGTCCGCAAGTTTGCGGCCTACTGGGGTTCCAACAACGTCGACCACCAGGCGCGTATCTGCCACTCGACGACTGTCGCCGGCGTAGCCAACACCTGGGGCTACGGCGCGATGACGAACTCCTACAACGACATGCACAACAGCAAGGCCATCTTCATCATCGGCGGCAACCCCGCCGAAGCGCATCCGGTCTCGCTGCTGCACGTCCTTAAGGCCAAGGAGCAGAACAACGCTCCGCTGATCGTCTGCGACCCGCGCTTCACCCGCACCGCGGCGCACGCCGACGAGTACGTGCGGTTCCGGCCGGGCACCGACGTTGCCCTGATCTGGGGCATCCTGTTCCACATCTTTGAGAACGGCTGGGAGGACAAGGAGTTCATCCGCCAGCGCGTCTGGGGGATGGATCAGATCCGCACCGAAGTGAAGCGCTGGACGCCCGAGGAGACCGAGCGGGTCACCGGCGTGCCCGGCTCGCAGCTGAAGCGGGTTGCCCGCCTGATGGCCAACAACCGTCCCGGCACCGTCGTGTGGTGCATGGGCGGCACTCAGCACACCAACGGCAGCAACAACACCCGCGCGTACTGCGTGCTGCAGCTGGCCCTTGGCAACATGGGCAAGGAAGGCGGCGGGACCAACATCTTCCGCGGCCACGACAACGTGCAGGGCGCTACCGATCTGGGCGTGTTGCAGAACACCCTGCCGGGCTACTACGGCTTGGCCGACGGCGCCTGGAAGCATTGGGCCCGGGTCTGGGGCGAGGACTACGAGTGGCTGGCTGGTCGCTTCAAGTCCAAGGAACTGATGAACGCCGACGGCATTCCGGTTTCGCGCTGGTTTGACGGTGTGCTTGAAGCCAAGGAGAACATGGACCAGCCGGATAACATCCGGGCCATGGTGTTCTGGGGCCACGCGCCGAACTCACAGACCCGCCTGAAGGATATGAAGGCGGCCATGGAGAAACTCGACCTCCTGGTCGTGATTGATCCGTATCCGACTGTGTCGGCGGTTCTGCATGACCGCAAGGACGGCGCCTACCTGCTGCCGGCCTCGACCCAGTTCGAGACCTACGGCTCGGTGACCGCGTCGAACCGGTCGCTGCAGTGGCGCGAGAAGGTGGTTGCTCCGCTCTTCGAGTCCAAGCCCGATCACAACATCGCGTATCTGTTCGCGAAGAAGTTCGGGTTCGAAGACCGGATGTTCCGCAACATCAAGGTCAACGGCGACGAGCCGCTGGTCGAGGACCTGACGCGGGAGTTCAACCGCGGCATGTGGACGGTCGGCTACACCGGGCAATCCCCGGAGCGGCTGCGGCTGCACATGGCCAACCAGGCGACGTTCGACCGCACGACGCTGCGCGCGAACGGCGGTCCGGCTGACGGCGACTACTACGGCCTGCCATGGCCGTGTTGGGGAACGCCGGAGATGAACCATCCGGGATCGCCGGTGCTGTACAACACCTCTCGGTCGGTGGCCGATGGTGGAATGGGCTTCCGCGCCCGGTTCGGCGTGGAGCGGAACGGCGACAACCTGCTGTCCGATGGCAGCTGGCCGGTTGGCTCGGAGATCGAGGACGGCTATCCCGAGTTCACGATGGCGATGCTTCAGAAGCTCGGCTGGGATGTCGACCTGACCGACGATGAGCGCAAGGCCATTGCCGAAGTCGGTGGCGAGAAGGCCAACTGGAAGGTCGACCTGTCGGGCGGCATCCAGCGGGTCGCCATCAAGCATGGCTGTGCCCCGTATGGTAACGCCCGGGCGCGAGCGGTCGTGTGGACGTTCCCGGATCCGATACCGACCCACCGCGAGCCGCTGTACACCCCGCGGCGCGACCTGGTGGCGGACTATCCGACCTACGACGATCGGAAGTTCATGCGGTTGCCGGTGCTGTACAAGTCGATCCAGGACAAGGACTTCGCGAAGGATTTCCCGATCGTCCTGACATCGGGTCGACTGGTCGAGTACGAGGGCGGCGGCGACGAAAGCCGGTCGAATCCCTGGCTCGCCGAACTCCAGCAGGAAATGTTCGTCGAGATCAATCCGCGCGACGCCAACAATCTCGGCGTTCGGGACGGTGAGATGGTCTGGGTGCACGGTCCGGAAGGGGCGAAGGTGAAGGTTGCGGCAATGGTGACCGAACGGGTCGCCAGCGGCGTGGCGTTCATGCCGTTCCACTTCGGCGGGCACCTGGAAGGAAAGGACCTGCGGAGCAAGTATCCACAGGGCGCCGATCCGTATGTCCTCGGCGAGTCATCCAACACTGCGCAGACCTACGGCTACGACGCCGTCACGCAGATGCAGGAGACGAAAGCCACCCTCTGCCGCATCGAACGAGCGTAAGGGAGACGCGATATGGCACGCATGAAGTTCCTGTGTGATGCCGAGCGCTGCATCGAATGCAACGCTTGCGTCACCGCCTGCAAGAACGAGCATGAAGTCCCCTGGGGGGTCAATCGGCGCCGGGTCGTCACCATCAGTGACGGCAAGCCCGGCGAGCGGTCGATCTCGGTCGCCTGCATGCACTGCTCAGACGCACCGTGCATGGCGGTCTGCCCGGTGGACTGCTTCTACGAGTCCAACGAAGGCGTGGTCCTGCACTCCAAGGACCTCTGCATCGGCTGTGGCTACTGCTTCTACGCTTGCCCGTTCGGGGCTCCGCAGTACCCGCAGGCCGGCAACTACGGCTCGCGCGGCAAGATGGACAAGTGCACGTTCTGCGCCGGTGGCCCGGAAGTGGACAACTCGTCGGCCGAGTTCCAGAAGTACGGCCGCAACCGGCTGGCCGAGGGCAAGCTCCCGCTGTGCGCGGAGATGTGTTCGACCAAAGCCCTGTTGGCTGGAGACGGCGATACGGTGTCGTCGATCTTCCGCGAGCGGGTGGTTGCCCGTGGCTTCGGATCGGGCGCTTGGGGATGGGGCACGGCCTACGGGCTGAAGGGCTCCTGATCGAAACCGGGGGGCGCGTTGTCCTTGGTGGAGGATGCGCCCCCTGTCCATCACGCTGGTTGCATACCAGACGACCCTGCCGCCGTGGGATCACCTCTTGCGGCGGGGTCGGTCTGCTTGTCGGATGGGACGGTTACGATGAAGGCAAAGCACGGCAAAATCGCGATGGTTATGGGTCTGGTCGCGCTGGCAATGCTGGCCGGATGCCGAGAGGATGAGCAGGATCGTCCCCTGAGCTATTCGAAAGGGACCTACCAGGGCAAACCGGATACCGCTTTGCCGGACGAAACGCTCGGCGCCTTGCGTCAGCGTGCACAGATCCAGAGCTACTACTGACAACGACGATCGCCTCGGGTGCGGATAGCGCCTGGCGCAACGGAGGCGGGATGGCCATGATCGCTCGACGCATTGCGACGGTACTCGCACTTTTGGCTGTGCTGGTGACCGCATCGGTCACCGTCATGCACGTGCCGGCTGTCGCCCAGACCGATGGCAAGGTTCCCGGCGAGACGCTCGGCGCGAACTCCGATGCCGATTTCTGGCGGCAGATCCGCCAGGGTACCCAAGGTCAGGTCTCGATTCCGAACAACCAGTCCGGCGTGCTGATACAGTCAGAGGGCGACAACTGGCGCGCGGTCCGCAATGGTCCACTCTCGACTTATGGCGCCTGGGCGCTGCTCGGCGCGGTGATTGCCGTCGCCGGGTTCTTCGCGATCCGCGGCCGCATCCGGGTTCACGACGGGCCGTCAGGCGTCACGATCGAGCGCTTCAAGGCGATCGAGCGGTTCGCGCACTGGCTGATGGCCGGCTCATTCGTGATTCTTGGGCTTACCGGGTTGAACATTCTCTATGGGCGCTACGTGCTGAAACCGGTGATCGGGCCGGATGCGTTCGGCGCGCTGACGCTGTTCGGCAAGTACGCTCACAACTATCTCGCCTTCGCCTTCATGATCGGTCTGGTGTTGGCGTTCGTCCTGTGGGTCGCGCACAACCTGCCGCACAAGAGCGATCTCGTCTGGCTGGCCAAGGGCGGGGGCATGATCGGCTCGGCGCATCCGCCGGCACGCAAGTTCAATGCTGGCCAGAAGATCCTGTTCTGGCTGGTGATGCTGGGCGGTCTGTCTATCAGCATGTCGGGCATTTCGCTGATGTTTCCGTTCGAACTGCCGCTGTTCGCCAAGACATTCGCTGCCTTGAACATGGTCGGATTCGACCTGCCGACCAATCTGACGGCGATGCAGGAAATGCAGCTTGGTCAACTCTGGCACACCGTCATGGCGGTGTTCCTGATCGCGATCATCATCGCCCACATCTACATCGGGTCGCTCGGCATGGAGGGCGCGTTCGACGCCATGGGAAGCGGGCAGGTCGATGTGAACTGGGCGCGCGAGCACCATTCCCTGTGGGCCGAGGAAGTCGAAGAACGTGAAGCCGCCCGTCGTCACAGCGCTGCGGAGTAGGGTGGCAGGACGATGCGCCTTCTGGCGGTTGGCCTGATCGCGGCGACGGTTCTCGGCTGTACGGCTGGTGCATGGGCGGCCGAACTGCCGGAACACCTGACGGGCCATGGCGGACCGGTGAAGGGCATCACCGTGGCTCCTTCGGGGGACCGGGTTGCGACCGCCAGCTTCGACTACAGCGTGATCGTGCGTTCCTGGCCGAGCGGTGTCGAGCAGGTCATCCTGTACGGCCATGACGCCGCCGCGAACGCCGTGGCCTTTACGCCGGACGGCCACCGGATGGTGACGGTCGGAGACGACGGACTGGTCCTGGTGTGGTCGACCGACGGTTCGGGTGAACGACGCCAGCCCCTGGCGCGCCTGACCGGGCACCAGGGCAAGATCCTTCAAGTTGACGTATCAAGGGATGGCCGGTTGGCCGCGACGGCCAGTTGGGACGGCAAGGTCGGACTGTGGTCACTGGATCCGCCGGCACCACTGACGATGCTCGAAGGTCACCAAGGCCCGGTGAATGCGGTCGCGCTGTCGGATGACGGAACGCAACTCTATTCGGCCGGCTATGACGGGACCGTTAGGCTGTGGAGCGTGGCGGAGCGGCGGGAATTGCGAACGCTGGTGCGCCATGGCTTCGGCATCAATGTCATCGCGGTCGACGAGGCGGCCGGTCAGCTGACCTACGGGGCACTGGACGGCGGCATGAGGGTTGTCGACCTGGCCAGCGGCGAAGTTCGCACCGGATTCGAGCATGATCGCACGCCGATCCTGGCCCTGGCAGAAAGCCATGATGGCCGCCGCATAGCCTTTGGCGACGGACACGGGGTGGTCACCGTGGTCGACACCGTCCTCGGTCAGGTGTCCCAGGATTTCCCGGCGGCGCGCGGTCCGATCTGGGCGCTGGCGTTCGGGCCGCGCGACGAGAGCCTGCTGGTCGGGGGGCTCGGCTCGACCGTCGCCGTATGGCCGTTGGATCCACTGCGACGGCCGGCGGAGGTCGCAACCCGGACGCGGGCCGGTGGAGGCACAATGACGAATGGCGAGCGGCAGTTCGAGCGGAAGTGCCGGGTCTGCCATACCCTGTCCCGCGACACGGCACGGCGCGCGGGACCGACGCTTCACGGCCTCATGGGTCGGCGGGCGGGTACGGTCGACGGCTACCCGTACTCCGGGGCGTTGACGGGGATCGACCTGATCTGGACGGCGGAAACCGTCGATCAACTGTTCGAACAGGGTCCCGACAACTTCCTGCCGGGAACCAAGATGCCGCTGCAGAAGATGACGAACGCCCGTGACCGGGCCGACCTGATCGAGTATTTGAAGAGTGCGACCCGCTGACCGCGGGCTCGACGAGGGAGGATCGGATGAAAGCCTTCGTGTCCGCTTGCATTGCGATGCTGGCCATTGCGGCTATCAGCTGGGCCGTGCTGGATAATCTCGACAGCTCGACGCAGACCGCCAATACCGCCGATCGCGGGTCGGTTCGCCTCAACTGAGCGCCATCGGCGACCGGGTCACCATGGATCGCGGCCGCCGTCCGTCCGAACTGATGACCACCCGAGAGGTGGCGGCTTACCTGAGAATCAAGGAACGCAAGGTCTACGATCTGGTGGCCGGTGGCGACATTCCGGTTAGCCGGGCGACGGGTAAACTGTTGTTTCCGCGAGACCTCATCGAGGCGTGGGTCAGGCGCCGCGTTGAGTACAAGGAAGACACCGCGCCGCTGATGCCGCGACCGACCGTGTTCGCCGGCAGTCATGACCCGCTGTTGGACTGGGCGCTGCGGGAGTCCGGATCGGAGATCGCGACCTTCTTCGACGGCAGTCTCGACGGATTGAAGCGGCTCGCCGCCGGGCGAGTGATCGGTGCCGGGGTTCATCTGTTCGAGCCGGATATCGGTGACTGGAATGTCGGCCATGTCGGGCGCCTCCTGGCGGGCGAGCCGGTCGTGCTGATGGAATGGGCATGCCGTCGTCAGGGGCTGGTGGTTCCGGCGGGCAACCCATTGGGAATTTCCACTATCGCGGACCTGTCCGGACGCCGTGTGGTGACGCGGCAACCGGGGGCGGGCAGCCGTGTGCTGCTCGACCATCTTCTCGATCAGGCCGGCCTGACTTCGAGTTCGGTCACATTGCTGACCACTCCGGCGCGCAGCGAGGCCGATGTGGCCCTGGCGGTCGGCGAGGGCCGCGCAGACGCCGGTCTGGCGATCGAGGGTGCGGCCCGGCAGTATCGGCTGGACTTCGTCCCGATCGCCGACGAGCGATACGATCTGGCATTGTGGCGCCGCGACGTATTCGAGCCCCCGGTCCAGCGCCTGCTGGCTTTCGCCGGCACGAACGCGTTTCGCGCTCGCGCCGAGGTTCTCGGCGGCTACGACCTTTCGGGATTCGGTCGGATCCACGCCAACGGTCCGTGATCGAGACGAAGATTCGACGGACATGAACAAATGTTCATGCCGGCGTAAGGCCATGGTTGGATTGCTTGTCCATCTTCAACGGTGAGCGGCGGATGAACGGCCGCGCACTGTTCGAAGGAGGATGTTGATGATCCCCATCATCGATTTGCGCCGGGATGCCATTCTGGGCAGCCACGCGCCGAAGGACGCCAAGGCAAGAACTGTCGGAGCGGCCGTTGCCGGCGCCGTGCTGCTGGTCTGGTCGAGCGTGGCGTCGGCAGCAACCGGCGGTTATGCCGATCTGGTCGAGAAGGTCGCTCCGGCGGTGGTCAACGTGTTCACCACGCAGCCTGCTCCGACGGCCGACGCCCGGCAGTCGCCGTTCGGTCCCGGCAGTCCGTTCGAGGACTTCGCCAAGCGTTTCGGCATCCCAACGCCACAACCGGGCCCGCAGGGCCCGACCCATGCGCTGGGGTCCGGCTTCGTGATCGATTCCAGCGGCTATGTCGTCACCAACAACCACGTGATCGACGGTGCCAGCGAGATCAAGATCAGGATGGCCGATCAGCAGGAGTATCCGGCAACGCTGGTGGGCACCGATCCGGACACCGATCTGGCGCTGCTGAAGGTGTCGGCACCGAAGCCGTTGCCGTCCGTATCGTTCGGGCAATCCTCGGTCCTGCGGGTCGGTGATCCGGTAATCGCGGTCGGAAATCCGTTCGGACTTGGCGGTACCGTAACCTCCGGCATCGTCTCCGCCCGGGGCCGCAGCATTGATGACGGTCCCTATGTCGACTTCATCCAGACTGACGCCTCGATCAATCGCGGCAACTCGGGCGGCCCATTGTTCGATACCGAGGGCCGGGTGGTCGGGGTGAACTCCGCGATCCTGTCGCCGAATGGCGGGTCGGTCGGTGTCGGCTTTGCCATCCCGTCGGATACGGCAAGTGTGGTGGTCGCACAGCTGAAGGAAAACGGTCGGGTCGAGCGTGGCTGGCTCGGCGTTTCGATCCAACCGATTACCCCGGAGATCGCCCAGGCACTCGATCTCCAGGACGAGAAGGGCGCTCTGGTCGCCCAGGTCGTACCGAACGGCCCGGCCGCCGATCGCCTGCAGTCCGGCGACATCATCCGGTCGGTCGACGGCAAGCCGATCGACTCGCTGCGTGACCTGCCGAAACTGATCGCGGCATCGAAGGTTGGCGAGACCGCGACGCTCGGCGTGGTTCGCAACGGCGAGAGCATGGACGTCCCGGTGGAGATCGGTCGCCGCCAGCAGAAGGTTGCGAGCGCACCGGCGAGCGCCGAGCCTCGGTCACAGACTGCGGCGCTTGGCCGTCTTGGCGTGACGGTGGCGGCGGTCACCGACGAGGTGCGCTCTCAACTCAACCTGGAGCGAACGGCCCAAGGCGCGGTCGTGACAAGCGTCAAGCCGGATGGAGCGGCGGCGGATGCCGGTCTGACGGCAGGCGACGTGATCCAGAAGATCAATGATCGAGTGATCAAGGGTCCGGGAGACGTCGTGGCCGCCGTTCAGGATGCGAAGTCGCCCAGCGTGCTTGCGCTGATCAATCGCCACGGCAACACCCTGTTCGTCGGCATCAAGCTTGCTGATGCGTGACCGCGTGCCCCACGCGCGGTATCCGAACGGGTGTTGCCCGGAGCCCGGTCGCCTCGGCGGCCGGGCTTCCCTGCATCCGATGCGGGTTGGGCGATGTAGACTGTACCGATGTTCCGACTTCGGGGGGGCGTTGTGACCCGCAAGATTCTGATCGTTGAGGACGATGTCGAGACCGCCGCCTACATGGAGCGCGGATTCGTTGAACAGGGCTACGCGGTCGATCGAACCGCCGATGGTCGCGAAGGCCTGTTCCTGGCGACCGGCCAGGAATACGACGCGATCGTGCTCGACCGGATGCTGCCGGGCCTGGATGGATTGTCGGTGCTGAAGGCGGTGCGCGCGGCGGGTGTCCAAACGCCGGTCCTGATCCTGTCGGCGATGGGCGCCTTGGACGAGCGTGTACGCGGCCTGCGCGCGGGCAGCGACGACTATCTGGTGAAGCCGTTCGCCTTCGTCGAACTGCACGCCCGCATCGACGCCCTGATCCGGCGCAGTGCCGCTGGTACGGAGGCTCCGACTTCGCGGCTGGCGGTCGCCGACCTGGAACTGGACCTGCTGTCCCGGAAGGTGACACGGGCCGGCCGTCCGATTCCGCTGCAGCAGCGGGAGTTCCAGATGCTGGAATACCTGATGCGGCACGCCGGTCGGGTGGTGACCCGAACCATGCTGCTTGAGGGGGTGTGGAACTATCATTTCGACCCGCAGACCAACGTGATCGACGTCCACATCAGCCGATTGCGTCAGAAGGTCGACAAGGACTTCGACATCCCGCTGATCCATACCGTGCGCGGCAGTGGCTACATGCTGGCGCCTGATACATGAACACCGCGGAACAGCACCGCATTCCGGTACGGTTGTGGTGGTCGGTAACGGTCCGGCTGGTGGTGGCGTCGGCGGTGCTGTCGACCCTGACCATCGGCGTGGTGTTTGGCTTCCTGTACTGGCGGGCCGTCGGGGTGGTGGAAGAGCAGGCCGCCGACACGGTCGCATCCGAGATCCGTGGCCTGGCCGAGCATTTCGGTGATTCGGGCCTGCTTGGGCTCGTGCGGGCGGTGCAGGAACGCTCGGACATCACCAGCGAGGCCGAACCGGTCTACCTGATCGTCGATGGCCTGGGCAATTATCTGGCCGGAAACCTCGTGGCGTGGCCCCCAGTCATCCCGCCGGATGGCCGTTGGCGGAAGGTCGAGCTGTATCGGCGGGGCGGTGGTCAGCCGATTCTGATCGGGGCACGGGCGCACGCGCTATCCGGCGGGGTGCGTCTGCTGGTCGGACGCGCGCTCGACGGCCGGGTGAAGATACAGGACGCCATCGGCGAGGCGGTGCTTTGGGCCCTGGCCGCCCTCTGGACCATGGCCGTCGGCGGCGGTCTGCTCTTGTCTCGCACGATCCTGCGGCGGGTCGACGAGGTCGCAGTGATCAATCGCGATGTGATGGTCGGGGATCTGGGGCGCCGCGTGCCAGTCCGCGGCTCCGGCGACGAGTTCGACCGGTTGGCGGGATCAATGAACGCCATGCTCGATCGGATCGAGGAGTTGATGGTTGGTATGCGAACCGTCACCGACAGCATCGGCCACGACCTGCGCAGTCCTCTTACCAGGCTGCGCAGCCGGCTGGAGCGGATCCAGCCCCCCGGGACCTCGCCGGTGGAACGGGATCAGGCGCTGGACGACGCCTTGGGCGACATCGATGCCACTCTGGACCTGCTGAACCGGTTGCTGGAGATCGCACGGGCGGAGTCGGGCTTGCAGCGCGAACAGATGACCGAGGTCGATGTCGCGTCGGTCGCCGTCGACATAGCCGAACTCTACGACCCGACGGCGGAGGAAGCGGGCCTGGAGATCGAGGCGGCGGCGGACCAGCCGGTGATGATGATGGGCCACGGCGAGTTGTTGGCCCAGGCCGTCTCCAATCTGGTGGACAACGCGACCAAGTACGCACGCCGGCGTGTGCGCGTGGAGGTTGTCCTGGCGCATGAATTCGCCAAGGTGAGCGTGATCGACGACGGGCCGGGAATACCCGAAGAAGACCGGGAGCGCGCCACGCAGCGGTTCGTTCGCCTCGACCCCAGCCGAACGGGCAGGGGAAGCGGACTGGGTCTGAGCCTGGTGGCCGCGGTTGCGCGGCTGCACGGCGGTTCGCTGGTCCTTTCGGATGCCGGACCCGGACTTCGAGTGGATATGGTGATGCCGATCGGCCGAGCGTGAGGCAATTCGCCTCGCCGATCCCTACTGGTCGGACACTCGATGGCGGCAGTATGTGTATTTCCGGTTCCCGCGGCACCGTCCGTTTCGTCATCAAGTCCGAAGGTTGCAGCAATGTCGGCGTTGTATCTGATTGAAATCGAGCTGGCGGTTGGTCTGGGTGCCTTTGCGCTGGCATATGGCGCCATCACCTTCGTCCTGTGGCGCCTGAGCCGCGGGAGCGAGCGTCGCCTCCGCGAACGGGCGACCGAAGCCGCCAGAACCGCATCGGGCGGCAAGACCGACCCTTCCAGCTCCTGACCGTCGCAGCCGTTTTCCAGCGCACCGCCGCCTTGGGCTTGGCGGTCACGGGCGGGGTGTGCAGACTGTCCCGTCCGACGCCGTAGGTGTGGGGCTTGGCAGGCGGGAAATTTTAAACTTAAAATATCTGCCTGAACGATCGGGATGCATCGGGAGATGGACGCGAGAAGCCGTCGCCCATGCATCGGACGAGGCTGTGGTGCTAGGGAGACGGACATGCGCAAGGTTTTGACGGCGGCCCTCGTGGTGGCCGGCATGGGGATGGGAGCGTCGGCACAGGCCGCCGATCCTCTGAAAATCGGAATGATGGTAACGCTGTCGGGGCCGCCGGCGGTACTCGGCAAGCACATCAACGACGGCTTCCAGCTGTTCGTGGAGCAGCAGGGCGGCAAGCTTGGCGGGCGTGACGTCGAGATCATCGTCGCCGACGACGAATTGAAGCCCGACGTCGCCTTGACCAAGGTCAAGGGCCTGCTCGAGCGCGATAAGGTCGACTTCGTGACCGGCATCGTGTTCTCGAACATCCTGCAGGCGGTCTACCGCCCGGTCACCGAGAGCGAGACCTTCCTGGTCGGCGCAAACGCCGGCACCTCCACCTTCGCCGGCAAGGGCTGCAGCCCGTACTTCTTCTCAACCTCCTGGCAGAACGACCAGATTCACGAGGTCATGGGCAAGTATGCCCAGGACAAGGGGTTCAAGACCGCTTTCCTGCTGGCCCCCAACTATCAGGCGGGCAAGGATTCGGTCGCCGGGTTCAAGCGGCACTTCAAAGGCGATGTGGTCGACGAGGTGTACACCAAGCTCGGCAACCTCGACTTCTCCGCCGAACTGGCGAAGATCGCCGCCGCGAAGCCTGACGTGGTTTTCACCTTCATGCCGGGTGGCATGGGCGTGAACCTCGTCAAGCAGTTCCGACAGGCCGGACTCGACAAGAACGTGACCTTCCTGTCAGCGTTTACGGTGGACGAGACCACACTGCCGGCGACCAAGGACGACGCGGTTGGCCTGTTCTCCTCGTCGCAGTGGACGCCGGACCTGGACAATGCCGCCAACAAGGCATTCGTGTCGGCGTATGAGGCAAAGTACGGCTACGTGCCGTCGCTGTACTCCAGCCAGGGCTATGACGCGGCTCAGCTGATCAACTCGGCCGTCAAGGCAATGAAGGGCGACCTGTCCGACAAGAAGGCGGTAACCGCCGCTTTGAAGAAGGCTGATTTCGCCTCGGTCCGCGGCGACTTCAAGTACAACAATAACCACTTCCCGATTCAGGACTTCTATCTGGTGAAGGCCGTGAAGCGCGCCGACGGGAAGTACGCCACCTCGGTCGTCGAGAAGGTGTTTGACGATTATGGCGACGTCTATGCCGGCGAATGCGCGATGAAGTGATCCGGGTTTGATCCGGCAGGCGGGCGGAGCCGGTATCGCTCCGCCCGCCGTCTGTTTCGGAGGGGCGGATGACAGCGACGCTGGTCGCGGTCCAGGTGTTGAACGGGCTTCAACTCGGTGTGCTGCTGTTCCTGGTGGCTGCCGGATTGACCCTCGTGTTCGGCGTCATGGACTTCATCAATCTGGCGCACGGCGTGCAGTACATGCTTGGCGCCTATCTGGCGGTTACGTTCTATGGGCTGACTGGCAGTTTTTTCGCGGCGCTGGTGCTGGCGCTGCTTGCCGCGCTGGCATTCGGTCTGCTGCTTGAGTTCCTGGTGTTCCGGCATTTGTACGACCGTGACCACCTCGACCAGGTCCTGGCGACCTTCGGCGTGATCCTGTTCCTCAACGAAGGTGTTCGGATCGTCTGGGGGGCGGCACCGCTGTCGTACCCGATCCCGGAGCTGCTGCGAGGCACGATCCCCCTGATGGACGGCTTCGGGTATCCGATCTACCGCGTCGCGATGATCGTGGCGGGCTTGGCGACAGCCGTTCTGCTGTGGGTGCTGGTGACGCGGACACGCGTTGGCATGCTGGTTCGGGCCGGGGCCACAAATCCGCGGATGGTTGCCGCCCTTGGCGTGGATATCAGGCGCCTTTTCATGGTGGTCTTCGGCTTTGGCGCGATGCTGGCAGGGTTCGCCGGCGTGATGGCCGGCCCGATCTTCTCGGTCGAGCCCGGAATGGGCGACGGCGTGCTGATCCTGGCCTTCGTTGTGATCGTGATCGGCGGCATCGGCTCGATCCGCGGGGCCTTCGTGGCGGCGCTGATCATCGGGCTGGTCGACACGCTGGGGCGGTCATTCATGACCGACATCTTCAAGGCCATGATGGCACCCGCGGCCGCCAATCAGGTCGGTCCCGCGATTGCCTCCATGTTGATTTACCTGTTGATGGCCGGGGTGCTGTTCTTCCGGCCGACCGGCCTGTTCCCTGCCGCCGGGCGATGAGCGTGCAAGCTTCAACGGCAGGTCGCATTGGCGGGACGGCACGGCAGATAGCCCCCGTCCTGTTCATTCTGTTCGCCGCCGTTCCAGCACTGGCGACGGCTGCCGACCTCGGGTTTGCGACGCAGTTGGTGTCGCGGATCATGATCTATGCCATCGCGGCGCTCAGTCTCGACATCATTCTCGGCTATGGCGCGATGGTCAGTTTCGGTCATGCCGCGTTCGTCGGGATCGGTGCCTATGCCGTCGGAATCGCGTCTGCGCACGATCTGTGGGACGCATCGATAACCTTTCCGATCGCGATGCTGGGCGGGGGTCTGTTCGCTCTGGTAACCGGGGCAATCTGCCTGCGGACCCGCGGCGTGTATTTCATCATGATCACGCTGGCGTTCGGTCAGATGGCCTATTTCACCGCCAGCAGTTTGTCGGCTTATGGCGGCGATGACGGCTTGACCATGTGGGGCCGCAGCGAGGTTCTCGGTTATTCACCGCTTGAGGACGAGACCGTCTTCTACTACGTGGTACTGGCCTGCCTGACAGGTTGCTTCCTGTTTGCGCGGGCACTGGTCGGATCACGGTTTGGCCGGGTGATCGTCGGCGTGCGCGAGAACCGGATCCGGATGCAGGCAATCGGGCTCAACCCCTATGCCTACCAGCTTGTCGCCTATGTGATCGCCGGGATGATGGCCGGCCTTGCGGGGGCGCTGCTGGCCAATCACACCGAGTTTGTCAGCCCGTCGACCATGTCGTGGCAACGCTCCGGCGACCTGATCATCATGGTGGTGCTGGGCGGTACCGGAACGCTGCATGGGGCGGTTCTCGGGGCGGTCGCGTATCTGGCGCTTGAGGAGATCCTGTCGCATGTCACCGAGCACTGGCGGGTCTTCTTCGGGCCGATGCTGATCCTGATCGTGCTGTTCGCGCGCGGCGGACTGGGTCGGCTGATCGGCGGGAGGGGCGCCGGTGGCTGAGCCGATCCTGGTCCTCGAAGGACTCTCCAAAGCCTATGGCGCACTGACCGTCACCGACGACCTGACGATGACGGTGGAGACGGGGACTATCCACGCTTTGATCGGTCCGAACGGTGCCGGCAAAACCACCCTGATCGGCCAAATCTCCGGGCAAATCGCACCCGACGCCGGGCGAATACGGTTCGACGGCCGCGACGTCACCGGCCTGCCAATGCACGCGCGCTGCCGGCTGGGTCTCGCCCGATCGTTCCAGATCACCACCATCTTGCCGAGTTTCACCGCGCTCGAGAACGTCGCGGTTGCTGCCCAGGCCCATGATGGGCACAGCTTTCGGTTCCTGCGCCCGGCTGCGGCCGAAGCACGTCTGAACGAAGCAGCGATGGCCGCTCTGGAAACCGTTGGACTGACGAACCGGGCCGCGGTTCGCGCCGGTTCGCTCAGCCACGGCGAGAAGCGCCAACTCGAGATCGCCATCGCCCTGGTCATGAAGCCGAAGCTGCTGCTGCTGGACGAACCGATGGCGGGTACCGGCCACGAGGAGAGCGAACGACTGGTCGCCACCCTTGAGGCCCTGCGCGGCAGCCTGACCATCATGCTGGTCGAGCACGACATGGACGCGGTGTTCGCGCTCGCCGACCGGATCTCGGTGCTGGTCTATGGACGGGTGATCGCCGATGGCAATCCGGATGCAATCCGCGCCGATCCGGAGGTTCGGTCCGCCTATCTGGGTGAGGAGGCCGTGCCGTGACAGCGCCGATGCTCAGCGTGGAGAACCTGACCTCCGGTTACGGAGACAGCCAGGTGCTGTTCGGCATGTCGCTGGAGATCTCGGCCGGCGAGGTGGTCACCTTGATGGGCCGCAACGGCATGGGCAAGACCACGACAGTCAGCACCGTCATGGGGCTGGTTCGGCCGACCGGCGGGTCGATCCGGGTCGACGGCGTGCCCGTGCAAGGCCAGCCGCCGTACCGGATTGCCCAGCGTGGCCTCGGCCTGGTTCCCGAGGGACGGCAGGTGTTTCCCACCTTGACGGTCGAGGAGAATCTGGTCGCCACCTCGGCCAACCGCACTGGTGGGAGTGCCCGATGGACCGTGGGCAGCGTGGTCGAACTGTTCCCTCGTCTGGGCGAGCGGCGGCGCCACCTGGGAGGTCAACTTTCCGGGGGCGAGCAGCAGATGCTGGCGATCGGTCGGGCGCTGATGACCAACCCCAGGCTGCTGATCCTGGACGAGGCAACCGAAGGCCTGGCGCCGATCATCCGTGAGGAGATCTGGAGTTGCCTGGGCCGGCTCAAGGCCGAGGGCGAGGCCATCCTGGTAATCGACAAGACGGTGTCGGCGTTGATGGGGTTGGCCGATCGGCACTATGTCGTGGAGAAGGGACAGGTTGCCTGGCAGGGCGACAGCCGGGCATTCCAGGCCGATGCCGGCATCATCGACCGGTACCTGCATGTCTGAGCGGTCAGTCTCCGGGACGCTCGTCGTCACCGACCCCGAGCGCCCGCTGCATGATGACGACATCCACCCAGCGCCCGTGCTTGAAACCGACGGCCTTGAGGTGTCCGGCCTCATGAAAGCCGAGGGCGGCGTGCAGCGCGATCGAAGCGGTGTTGCCGCGGTCGCCGATCACCGCCACCATCTGCCGCCACAGTCCGGCTTCGCAAACCTCGATGAGCGTGGCAAGCAGGGCGCGTCCGACGCCGAGGCGGGTTGCTTCGGGCGCCACATAGACCGAGTTCTCCACGGTGTAGCGGTAGGCTGGGCGCGGGCGGTACGGCCCGACATAGGCGTAGCCAAGCAGCCGTCCGTCGGATTCCGCCACCAGATGCGGCATGCCGCGCTCGACGATCGCCAGCCGGCGCTCCGCCATTTCGTCAATTCCCGGCGGTACTTCTTCGAACGATCCCAGTCCGTTGGTCACGTGGTGGGCGTAGATCGCCTGGATGGCGGCCAGATCATCGGTCGTCGACGGACGGACATGGATACGGGCATCGCGCTCGGTCATCGCGGGTCCTCTTGTTCTCGCAAGTGCTACCGTGGCCGGGGACAGCGAAGCGCGCAAGCCGCTCCTTTCCGTAGCTGCGATCGATATGCTTCACTCTGGAACGAAACGCCACAAGGAGGTGTGCGATGACTGTCATGACTGCCGGGATCACGCCGGCCGGCAAGGGACTCGACGGTGTTGCCTGGAACATTCTGGGCCAGACCTATTATCCCAAGCAGGAGAGCGACTCCTCGTTTGCCTTCGAGACCTTGTTTCCGGTCGGAACATTCGTGCCGCCGCACATCCATCCGACCCAGGACGAGTTCATTTACATGCTGGACGGTCGGTTCGAACTGATGCTCGACGGGCAGACCGTTCACGCGACCAACGGCGACCTGATCCGGATGCCGATGGGCCTGCCGCACGGCATCTTCAACAAATCCGACAAACCGGTGAAGGCGCTGTTCTGGGTGACGCCGGCCTTGTCGCTGCGCACGCTGTTCGAGCGCATCCACAACGTTGCCGATCCGGCCGAGGTGGTGCGTATCGCCGCCGAGCACGATGTGGAGTTCCTGCCGCCGCCTCCGGGCGCGTGAGGACTTGACCGACTGATAATCTGATCGAACTGTTACCGACGGGCGCTGGGGTCCGGGTCCGCTGCCGCGGATGCCGGACCTCAGTGGGGTCGCTGGTCAGCGAAAGGTATCGAACTCCAACTGGGCTGTGCCAAGCCCATCGCGTTGCCATTCGAGCTGTTCTAAGGCATCCTAACGAAATCTATAATGATCCCGGTGCGGGACGCGCATTATGAGGGTGTGGCTCAAAGATCGCGTTCGAAAGAACTTGGCAGTACTGCTAGGGTTGATTGTTGGGTTGCTTTCTGCTGTAGCCACAGACGCGCGCGCCACTCTTCATGATGACATTTTGGCGCTTCAGGATGATGTTAGAACTCTAAGGTTGACGGATACAATTATTGTAAATGCGGACGCAAATTTTCGATATGTATATTTAAGGAAATGTCAAAAACAAGGTGAGCGTGAGTTATTTGATCTGGCGGTGTTTTCTCCGATTGAAGAGTCTTATGTTTTTATTCCAAAGTTATGCGTTTGGATGGAGACGGGGCACAGCGAAACAGAACGGACCGTTCGGTTTGATAAGTTGTTTTTTGATCGACTTGTGAGTCAATTCGAAGAATTGTATATTTACCATTTACATACTGGTATACATCGTGAATTGGAGGCGTATTTCCCAGCATATCAAGATTTCATCGCAATGACTTTGATAAACTCTCAGTATATTGATGATCCCAGAATCACAATAATGCACAAAATAGTCACCGGAGCGGCGATTATGAATTATCGATTTGCCAATGCGTATTTAGTTCGTGAGAAATTGGCAAAATATGTGGAGATGGGTTTGGGAAAATTTTCTACTCAAAACTTATCATATGAGTACGCGCGACAGAGTTATATTGATGAGTATATCAATTCATTAAAAAAATGTGTTGAAGTGTCGGGTGGGGACTCTGGTAACATTAATGCATGTAATCCGATCGTGACTAGCTTGTTTGTCGTAGATATTGAGTCCGAAGGGGCACTATTGTCGATGTCGAACCCTGCGAGTCAAAAGTATCGGTTAGATACCCCCGATCAGCATACTCAGTGAACGTGCACCGAAAACGGTGTCGTTCCGCCCACGATACGAAGGCCGACGACAAAGCTGTCGCCTGACTGCAATGTTGTCGTCAGGCCACAGAACTCGAACCATCGGGATTGTGAGAAGTCGGCTGTCTCTCCGGCCGGAACGCTAACTGACTCGAGCGTGGCGGTGTCGCCAGCGCCAATCTTGGCCATCAGCCGGCTTCTGGCCGTGATACCCGCATCGAGTCCGAGGACCTGGAGGTTCTCTCTGCCGTCATTGACGAGTTTGAACCGGACCTCTGTGCAGGTACCTGCAAGAGCCGGTTCGGCCTTGGCGGCTATGACCTGTACCGCGAAGGTCACGTCGGTTGTCTCGTCCGCGGCGGCCTGCTCAGATTCCGCGATGACGAATGCGACAACCGCCAGCGCAAGACTGATGCACCGCAGGTGACCCATGATTCTGCGACCGATGTTCATCGGATACCGCTGCTTTCTGTGAGAGAATTGACCGCGATCGGACGTCGCAATCCGAACGTAGTGCGACGGTGTGGCTACCCAACGCCAGGATCATGCGTCACCGTTTCAACACTATGGGTGTTGCGGGATGGCATAGAGCGGCCGGGCAACGGCAAGCGGGGGGAACCCCGCTTGCCGTGTACTCTGCTCAGTCGAACGACATAAGTGCTGCTACCAAACGCTGCCGCGCTCAGGATTGAAGTTCCCCGACAGCGTACGTTCCGCTTCGATCGAATGCAGCGTCGACCGGTTCAGAACATGACCTTGAGGCCAGTGACGAGACGCACTGCGTCGGTGTCCTCGCCTTCGCTGCGGGCGATGCTGGCGGTTTCCCCGAGCTTCTTTTCCCAATGCACGCCGATGTACGGAGCAATGTTGCGATCGACCAGTTCGTAGCGTAGCCGCAACCCCGTCTCGATGTCGGTGATCCCCTGGCCCTGGCCGATTTCGCGGTCGTCGGAGGCGGCCATGTTGATCTCGGCGACCGGCTGCAGGATCAGCCGGTTG
>NZ_JAVJSX010000002.1:0-42996 GCF_040219215.1 Thalassobaculum sp. | reverse complement strand
CACGACGATCGATGTCGTCAGGAGCGACGGCACCGCCATGGCCGGCGTCAGCTCCGGCTTTCTCGATGCCGGCGTCATCGGCAACACGGTCACCTACACGCTGACCTTCGGCAGCGCCGTCAACATCACCCAGTTCCAGATCGGGGAGTTCGCGAACAATACCGGCAGCGGCAACTACGTCTTCACCCCGAACACCGGAACCGCGGTCGTAATCGCCGACGACAGCGGGTCCCTCGCTGGTTCGGTAGCAACGCTAACCCCCACCGACTGGACCGGCGTCACCAGCTTCACCGTGTCGTACACCGGCTCCGTCAGCTATCGGATCGGCCTCGACAACATCAGCTTCACCTCCGCCGGCCCGGCGACGCCGGGCACGCCGGACCTGCTGGCGGCCAGCGACACCGGGGTGTCCAGCACCGACAACATCACCAGCAACAGCCTGCCGACCATCGCCGGCACCGCCGATGCCTCGACCTCGGTGCACATCCTGGTCGGCGGCGTCACCGTCGGAACCACCACGTCGGACGGCGGCGGTAACTGGACCTATGCCTTCACCAGCACGCTGGCGGCCGGCGCCAACAGCGTCACGGCCATCGCCGACAACGGCACGACAGAGTCGAGCGCGTCGACCGCGCTGAGCATCACGGTCGACACCACGGCACCGACGACGCTCGGCACGCCGGATCTGCTGGCGGCCAGCGACAACGGGGTGTCCAGCACCGACAACATCACCAACGCGACCACCCAGCAGTTGAGCGGTTCCGCCACCACCGGCGACATCGTCAGCATCCTGGTCGGCGGCGTCACCGTGAACAACGTGACGGCGGCCGGCGGGTCCTGGTCGTACACCCATACCCTGACGGCCGGCACCTACTCGATCACCAGTCAGGCGACCGACACCGCCGGTAACGCCGGTCCGGTGTCGACCGCACTGAGCATCACCATCGACACCACCGCGCCGACGACGCTCGGCACACCGGACCTGCTGGCGGCCAGCGATACCGGCGCGTCCAGCACCGACAACATCACCAGCTCGACCACCCAGCAGTTGAGCGGCTCCGCCACCACCGGCGACATTGTCAGCATCCTGGTCGGCGGCGTCACCGTGAACAACGTGACGGCAGCGGGCGGTTCCTGGTCGTACACCCACACCCTGACGGCAGGCACCTACTCGATCACCACCCAGGCGACCGACACCGCCGGCAATGCCGGGCCGGCGTCGACCGCGCTCAGCCTGACGGTCGACACCACGGCCCCGGCCACCGCCGGCACGCCGGATCTGCTGGCAGCCAGCGACACCGGGGTGTCCAGCACCGACAACATAACCAGCAACAACCTGCCGACATTCACCGGCACGTCCGAGGCCTCGGCGTCCGTCCACATCCTGCTCGGCGGCACCACCGTCGGAACCACCACGGCAGACGGCGGCGGCAACTGGACCTACACCTTCACCACCACGCTGGCGGCCGGCGCCAACTCCATCACGTCGGTGGCGACCGATGCCGCCGGCAACGCCGGTCCGGCGTCGACCGCGCTCAGCGTGACGGTCGGCAACGCCCCGGTGTTCTCCAGCCTGAACGGCGGGGCCACGTTCACCCAGAACGGTACCGCCGCGACCATCGACAGCGATGTCACGGTCTCGGACACCGAGTTCGCGGCCCTGAACGGCGCCAACGGCAATTTCGCGGGCGGCTCGCTGGTCATCGTGCGCAACGGCGGTGCCGTCACGTCGGATACGTTCGCCTTCAACGCTTCCGGTGGCGTGACCCAGAACGGCACCAATCTGCTGTCCGGCGGCAACACCATCGCCAGCTTCGACACCACGACCGCCGGGCAGCTGACGGTCACCTTCGCCAACAACGGCACGATCCCGACGACCGCGCTGGTCAACACGGTCCTGCAGAACATCACGTTCTCCAACGCGGCAACCGCCCAGGTGGGGACGGCCACGCTCAACTGGACATTCAGCGACGGCACGCTGACCAGCACCGGCACGAACCAGTCAACGGTGACGATCGCTGCGGCGCCCGATAACGGCGGCGGCGGCGGCGGCGGCGGCGGCAGTAGCGGCGGCGACAGCACCGGAACGATCGTGGTGACCCCGACAACGCCGACGGTGATCGCGACCAACACCTCGCAGACCATCACGAACAACGGCAGTGCGGCCGGCAGCGCAGCAATCGTCCAGAACACCGGCAACAACAGCAACCTGGTGACCGCCACCCTGCCGGCATCGGTCAGCATCACCTCCGAAGGTCCCGCAACCGCCCAGTCCGGCACCACAGCCAGCGCCACGCTGGTCACGGCCATCCAGGCCCGCGGCTCGACCGGCCAGACCGGCCTCGTCAACAACGCCGGGACCTTCCTGAACCGGTTGAGCACCACGTCGACCCTCGACATCCGAACCATCGTGCCAACGCAGTCGTCGGGGGCGACCACCAGCGACCCGATCATCATCACCGGCAGCACCGGGACCGGCCAGTCCGAGGCATTCGTCATCGACATGCGCTCAATCACCGGCAAGACCCTGCAACTCGACAACATCGAGTTCGCGTCGATCATCGGCAACGCAACGGTCAGCGGCGGGTCCGGCAACAACTACGCCACGGGCGACGACGCCAGCCAGTTCATCTCGCTCGGCGTCGGCGACGACACGCTGTTCGGCGGCGAGGGCGACGACACGGTCGCGTCCGGCGGCGGTCTCGACGAGTTGTACGGGGAAGCCGGCAACGACATGGTGATCGGCGGAGCCGAATCCGACACCGTATACGGTGGCGCCGACCAGGACGTCGTCTACGGAAACCAGGCCGCGGACGTGGTCTACGGGAACCAGGGCGTCGACACGCTGTACGGCGGACAGGACAACGACACCCTCTTCGGCGGCCAGCACCAGGACCTGTTGTACGGCAACTTCGGCGACGACGTGCTGTACGGCAACCTGGGCGGCGATACGATGTACGGCGGCCTGGGCAACGACGTGCTGTACGGCGGTGACAGCGAAGGCAGCCACCTGAGCACTGAGTCGATCGACTACCTGTTCGGCGGCCAGGGCAACGACACGCTGTATGGCGGCAAGGGTGCCGACCTGATGGCCGGCGGCGACGGCAACGACGTCGTGGTGATCCAGGCCGACGGCGGGGCGGACACGGTGTCCGACTTCGCCGGAGCGTCGGGCGACCGGATCCACATCACGGCCAACGTGAACGGCACCTCGATCGACACCTTCGCCGAACTGCAGGCCGCGGCGGCCAACAACACCGACGGCAACGCGGTCATCACGCTCGGCACCGGAAACACCCTGACACTGACCGGCGTGAACACCAGCCAACTGCAGTCCGACTGGTTCCTCTTCATCTGACGGGGGCGGCCGACCTACGGATGGATCGGGCCGGAACCGGTGGGGTCGTCGGAGCGTAAGCTCCTTCGGCCCCATCGGCTCGTCCGCGACCGGGCCGCGCCTGCACCCCTGCTGACCTCTCTTCGGATCGACTCGGCCCTCTGCCGACGGCCGTGAAAGCGTGCGGCCGCGCCGTCGGCCCGTGCACCCTCGGCACCGATGGCGCGCCGGGGGCGGGATGGGGTATCAGGACGGACGACCGCCTCCCCCACCGCCACTTTCGGGCGCCGGACGGACACGAGGAAACGGCCCGATGCAGAACCTGACGACGTTCCTGCGCTACCACGCCGACCGGCGGCCCGAGGCGCCGGCGATCCTGTACGGCGACGCCCGCATCACCTACCGCGACCTGCTGGACCGGGCGCTGCGGCTGGCCGGGTGGATGCGCGGCGAGGGTGTCGGCGAAGGCACCATCGTGGCGCTGGTGATGAAGAACAGCCCGGCGTTCCTTGAGCTGGCGTTCGCCGTCAGCCACCTGGGCGCGGTCCTGCTGCCGGTCAACTACCGGCTCGCCGCCTCGGAGGTCGCTTACATCCTCGACCACGCCGGCGCCGGCATCGTCTTCGTCGACGACGAGCTGCTGCCCGCCACGGCGGCGACGGCGGTCCGGGTGGTCCCGGTCACCGGCGCGATGCAGGCCGACATGCGCGCCGTCGCCGGCCGCGACACCGAACCCGCCCCGGCGGCGCGGCGCCAGCCGGAGGACCTGTTCCGGCTGATGTACACGTCGGGCACCACCGACCGGCCGAAGGGTGTCACCCACGACTACGCCAACATCTACTGGAAGTGCATGGACCACGTGGTCGACCTGGCGGTGACCCGCGACGACTGCCTGTGCGTGGTCGGGCCGCTGTACCACGTCGGCGCGTTCGACCTGCCCGGCCTGACCGTGCTGTGGATGGGCGGCACCCTGACGATCATCCGCGACTTCACCCCCGAGGCGGTGCTGCGCACCATCGAGCGGCACCGGGTCACCGGCATCTGGATGGCGCCGGTCATGACCAACGGCGTGCTGGCCTGCCCCGGCCGCGACCGGTGGGACGTCTCGTCCCTGCGCTGGTGCATCGCCGGCGGCGACCGCACCCCGGAATCGCGGATCCGCGAGTTCGCCGAGGCATTCCCCGGCGCCCGCTACATCGACGCCTACGGCCTGACCGAGACCTGCTCCGGCGACACGACCATGGAAGCCGGCATGGAGATCGCCAAGATCGGCTCGGTCGGCCGGCCGCTCGCCCATGTGGAGATCGAGATCCGCGACGACACGGGCGCCGCCCTGCCCGCCGGCAGCGAGGGCGAGATCTGCCTGCGCGGCGCCAAGATCACCAGGGGCTACTGGAAGGATCTGGAGCGCACGGCGGCGGCGTTCTGGCCGGACGGCTGGTTCCGCAGCGGCGACGTCGGCTACCTCGACCCCGACGGCTTCCTCTACCTCACGGACCGCAAGAAGGACCTGATCATCTCCGGCGGCGAGAACATCGCCTCGTCCGAGGTCGAGCGGGTGATCTACGAGCTGCCGCAGGTCAGCGAGGCCGCCGTGGTGGCCCGCCCGGACCCGCAGTGGGGCGAGCGCCCGGTGGCGGTCGTGGCCCTCAAGCCCGGCGGCGTCCTCGACTATCCGGCGCTGCAGGCCCACTGCCGCGCCCGCCTGGCCGGCTTCAAGGTGCCCCGGGAGCTGCACCTGGTCGATGCCCTGCCGCGCAACCCCTCCGGCAAGGTGCTCAAGCGGGTGCTGCGCGACCGCTTCCAGTCGGCGCCGCAAGCCGTGCCGCACCACCCAAAACCTTGAAATCCAACATGCCTTTGCGCGCGGATCTTGGTACACTCCCCGCTGCTGATGGGTAAGTGAAACTGCGACCAGAACAGCCCGGATCATCGATGTCGGAACTCACGCCGCTGCGTCCTGTCAAACAACGACGACTGTCCCGGGACGAAAAGGCGCGCGATACCTACAAACGCCTTCTGGAATCAGCCGCTCAAGTGGTCGGCGAGGACGGCTATGCCGACGCGTCGGTCTCGAAGATCACCCGGCTGGCCGGCGTCGCGCAGGGTACGTTCTACAACTACTTCGAAACCCGCCAGGACGTTTTGGACCGGCTGCTGCCCTACATGGGACGGCAGATGCTGGACCACATCGGCCGGTCGCTGGCCCACGACCTGACCGGCGCCGAGCGCGAGGAGGCGCGGTTCCGCGCGTTCTTCGACTACCTGAACGAGCACCCGGCGTTCTACCGGATCCTGTACGAGGCCGAGATCTTCGCCCCCGACGCCCACGACGAGCATTTCCGCATCCTGGTCGACGGCTACAAGGGCGCTCTCGGCCGGGCGGTCGAGCGCGGCGAGATCAAGGGCTACAGCGACCAGGAGCTGGAAGCGGTGATCTACATGCTGCTGTCGGCGCGCTCGTACCTCGCCATGCGCTACGTCCACGACGGCAAGGGCGGCACCGGCCCGCTGCCCGGCCACGTGATCGACGCCTACGTGAAGTTCGTGACCCGGGGGCTGTTCGCAGCGGGATAGCGGCTTTTTTGCTTAGCAGGGCTCAACCCTTAGGTTGAATAAATACAATACCTCACAATCTGATGGAGCGAGAGGCGGCTCCAGCTACCCTCCGGCCACCTTAAACCAGGGCATCGCCGATTCACTCAGGACGTTCTGGAAAGACGCTTTCCAAGAAGGCAAGCACGTAGCCCGCCTTGAGAATATAGAAAGCATTCGCACCGCCCCGTACTATAATGCCCGCGAAAAATGCGCGCGGCACTTGGTGCTCCAATTGGATGACAAATGCTGAACCTCCGCTCATACCGTCAGAGTTCGCACCAAGAGAACGCTCTGGCCGAACAGCTAGGAGCGCTTGGTCAGTCGGCTGCCCATGGGGCAGACAAATGATCTGACGACGGGCAAGACCAAGATGGTTGCCTTCGTGGAGCTCATATTTCTGATCAATGGCCGGATAACCGTTCAACAGCACACCAAGGATATGGTCGCTCGGGACGTTGGGCGGACCGACGGTCAAGTTGAAGAAGCGCTTCTTGAGCTCCGGTCGTTCCTTACAGGGCTCGGTGAAGTCAAATGCAGCGATATCGAATGCGTCAGTATCCGGTCGGGGACTGTAGGCGCGAAGTCCGCCTGAGGTGATGAAATACGCACCAGAGTCGGTGAGCATACCGACCCGTGTCTCGTCAAACCCATTCAGTTGGTGTTGAGTCGCCAGCAAAATCTCGCGACCACGGAAGCGTACGGCTGTTGCAGAGCCAATAAGTAAAACCCTGTAGGTCTGATCATCATCGTAGGCCATCAAATTAAAGGTATGGCGTGCTAGAGTACTTTCGATCAAATGCGCTGGAATTACCACGCCGTTGACGCCAACGCCGAGCTTAACGAACCGACCAAGAATAGTATCGCCGCCTTGATCCGTGTGACCCACTCGCCAACTCGCGTATCATCTCAGGTATGTCCACAGTGGTTCAAACTACCACGATCGAGTGACACCTAGTTACCATTGACATCTATCAACGAGTGGCCGCTTCAAATCCTCAGCGGACACACTACGGTTCAACAACCCAGCGCCCAAGCTCTACGTCCTCCTAAAGCGCCAAATACCGCTTGGTCACCGCCTCGTTCGCCCGCAGCCCCTTGATGGTGTCGCGGTACACGATGTGGCCCTTGTCGATCACCGCGGCGTCCTCGGAGATGCCCAGGCAGAAGTGCATGTTCTGCTCGGCCAGCACGATGGTGACACCCATGGCGCGCAGGGTGCGGATCAAGGCGGCGATCGACTGCACGATGATCGGGGCGAGGCCCTCCGACGGCTCGTCGAGCAGCAGCACCTCGGGGTTGCCCATCAGGGTGCGGGCGATGGTCAGCATCTGCTGCTCGCCGCCCGACATCAGGCCGGCGCGCCGTTCCTTCATCTGCGCCAGGATCGGGAACGCCTCGTAGACCTTGTCCAGCGTCCAGGCGTCCTGGCCGTCGGGGCCGCGCTTGGCGCCGATCAGCAGGTTGTCCTCCACGCTGTGCATCGGGAACACCTGCCGGTCCTCCGGCACGTAGCCGATGCCGGCGCGGGCGATCACGTCGGGCCGGGCGCCGGCCAGCTCGGTGGCGCCGAGCCGCACGCTGCCCTTGCGCGGCCGGGCGATCCCGGCGATCGCCTTCAGGGTCGTGCTCTTGCCCGCACCGTTGCGGCCCAGCAGGGCCAGGGTGCGGCCGCGGCCGATCTCCAGGTCGACCCCGAACAGGATCTTGGAGGCGCCGTAGAACACATCGATGCCCTGGACGGTCAGGATCGTGTCCGTGGTCATGCCGGTACCTCCTCCGGTGTCTCGGTACCGAGGTAGGCCTCGATGACTTCGGGATTGCTGCGAATGTCATCGGCCGAGCCGGTGGCCAGCACCGAGCCGTAGCGCAGGACGTGGATGGTCTCGGCGACCTCGAAGACGATGTCCATGTCATGCTCGATGAAGATCAGGGTCATGCGCCCCTGCTCCCACAGCCGGCGCACCGTCGCGATCATCTGCCAGCGCTCCTCCGGTCCCATGCCGGCGGTCGGCTCGTCCAGCAGCAGCACCCGCGGCTCCAGCGCCAGGGCCAGGCCGATGTCCAGCAGCTTCTGGTCGCCGTGCGAGATGTTCGAGCACAGCAGCCGGGCGACCGGCGCCATGCCGAGCAGATCGATCAGCTCGCCGGCCCGCTCCCGCACCGAGCGCGGCGGAAACGCGGTCAGCAGGCTTTCCGACATGTGGACGTGCGAGGCGACCGCCGCCATCAGCGATTGCTCGACCGTCAGGGTCGGGAAGATGCTGGCGACCTGGAACGCCCGGCCGATGCCCTTGCGCACGATCCCGGCGGGCGCCATGCCGGCGATGTCGTCGTCGGCCAGCAGGATGCGCCCGCTGTCGGGCACCAGGTGACCGGTGATCAGGTTGAACAGCGTGGTCTTGCCGGCACCGTTCGGGCCGATGACCGCGCTCAGCGAGTCGGTCGGAAAGTTCAGCGACACGTCGTTGGTGGCGACCACGCCGCCGAACGACTTCACCACGTTTTCCAGGCGCAGCATGCTCACGCCCCCCGCTGGCGGACGCCGCCGTAGGGGTGCCAGGACCCGGCGCAGAAATAGCCGACGTCGACCGGCATCGCGATGCCGGTGACGGCCGACGCCTCGTCGGACGCCAGGAACGCCACCGCCTTGGCGATCTCCTCCGGCTCGACCATCCGGCCGAGGGCGGAGTTCTCCTCCAACAGCGACGGGTCGCGGTAGCCGCGGTCGATCTGGTCCTGCAGCGCCGGGGTGCGGGTGTAGCCCGGCTCCACCGTGTTCACCCGGATGCCGGCCCGGCCCCATTCCGACGCCAGCCCCATGGTCAGGTTGGTCACCGCCGCCTTGCTGGGCGCGTAGGCGTGCAGCGGCACCGACCGTTCGGCGGTCACCGAGCTGATCGTGACGATCGACCCGGCCCGGCGCTTCAGCATGTGCGCCGCATAGGCTTTCGCGGTCAGGTAGGTGCCGCGCAGGTTCACCGCGATGACGTTGTCGAACAGCTCCAGCGGCAGGTCCTCCGGCGGGTGCGGCGGCTGGACGATGCCGGCGGAGGTGACGAGGATGGCGGTCGGGCCGACCTCCTTCTCGGTGCGGTCGGCGAGCGCCTGCACCGCGTCGGCGTCGCGGACGTCGATGGCGAACGCCACGCCGCCGACTTCCCCGGCCACCCGCTCGGCCGCCTTCCCGTTCAGGTCGGCCACCACCAGCCGGGCGCCACGCGCCGCCATCAGGCGCACGCAGGCCTCGCCGATGCCGCTCGCGCCGCCGGTCACGACCGCGATGCGGCCCTCCAGGGATCCTACGGTCGTATTCATCACTGCTGACTTTCCCGGTTCTCGGCCGCGAGCTTCGCCTGCTGCCGTTCCACCCACCAATCCTTCGCGAAATCGAGCACGCCGCGGCGCAGCCCCAGCACCACGAACAGGATCACCAGGCCGATCACGATCTCGGTGTGGCTGGTGTACATCTGGACCACGTCGTTGAGGATCCGCAGGGCCACCGCACCCAGCAGCGGCCCGAGGAACACGTTCAGCCCGCCCAGCATGATCATGAAGATCGCCTCGCCGGACTGCGCCCAGAACGCCCACTCCGGATAGGCGCCGGAAGTGAACAGCGCCAGGATGACGCCGCCGACGCCGGCGATCGATGACGACACCACGAAGCAGATCAGCTTGACCCGGGTCACGTTCACGCCGAGGAACGCCGCGCGCTGGGCGTTGTCGCGGATCATCCGCAGGGTGTAGCCGAACGGGCTCTCGGTGACGATCCGCATGATCAGCATGCAGAACACGAAGATCACCGCGCAGAACGCGTAGCGGTGATAGGGATCGGCCAGGTCGACCCCGAGGAACACCGGGCGCGGGATGCCGCCCATCAACCCCTGGTCGCCGCCGGTCAGCGCCACCCAGCTCAGGATCACGCTGTACAGGAACATCTGGAACGCCAGCGTCAGGAACGCGAAGTAGATCTCGGTCAGCCGCACGCAGATCGCGCCGATCACCAGGGCGTACAGCGCGGTGCCGGCGACCGCCGCCAGCAGCGCCACCGGCACCGAACCCTGGCCGAGGGTCGCGGTGAAGTCGCCCCACTGCAGCAGCAGGCCGAAGATGTAGCCGCCGAACGCGAAGAACGCCGCGTGGCCGAACGACACCAGGCCGGTGTAGCCGATCAGCAGGTTGAGCGACATCGCCAGCAGCCCGATCGCGAAGATCGAGGTCAGAAAGTCGCGCGGCCAGGCACTGTCGATCCCGAAGCCGATGGCCAGAAGCACGGCAAGGGCGCCGAGCGCGAGCAGGACGTCGCGCCGGAATTCACGGAACAGGCTCATCGCAGCGTCCCCTGGCCGAGCAGACCGGTCGGTCGGAAGATCAGGACCAGGGCCATGATCATGAACATGGCGCCGTCCACGAACAGCGGGAACCCGACGCTGCCGATCGAGCGGGTCAGGCCCAGGATGATCGCCGCCAGGAAGGCCCCGGGGATCGAGCCCATGCCGCCGATCACGGTGACGATGAAGCTTTCCACCAGGATGCCCAGGCCCATGCCGGGAGTCAGCGAGCGCACCGGTGCCGCCAGCGCGCCGGCGACGCCGGCCAGCGCACAGCCCAGCCCGAACAGCAGGGCGAAGTAGATGTTCACCCGGATGCCCAGCGCCGAGACCATCGGGGCGTTGTGGGCGGCGGCGCGGACGATCTTGCCGAACCGGGTCTTGGTGACGATCAGCAGCGAACCGATGCCGATGATCACCGCCATGGCGACCAGGAACAGGTAGAACGGCGGCACGAACCCGCCGGCCAGCCGATATGGCGGCAGCCGGAACTCCGCCGGGATGCCCATCGCCAGATACTCCGCGCCCCAGACGATCTTCACCAGGTCGTCGATGATCAGGATGAACGCGTAGCAGACCAGCAGCTGCATCAGCAGGTTCTGGCCGTACACCCGGCTGATGATGAAGCGCTCGAACACGATGCCGCTGATCGCAGCGCCCAGGGCGCCGGCGGCGGCGGCCAGGAAGTAGTTGCCGGTGACCTGGTACACCGTGAACGCGAAATAAGCGCCCAGCATGTAGAAGCTGCCATGGGCGAAATTGATGACGTGCAGCACGCCGAAGATCAGCGTGACCCCGGAGGCCACCAGGAACAGCAGCATGCCGATGATCAGCCCGCTGGTCGTCTGGTTGACCAGGCAGGCGGGCGTCGACAGGCAGGCCGATAGCGCGTCGAGTTCAAGCATGAGGATCGATCCGGTGGTCACGGAGAGGACGGCGCCGGAGATCCGGCACCGCCCGGGACGTGGGACGGGGCGGCTGCAGCCAGCACGCCCCGCCGTTGAACGCAACCTCAGAGGTAGTTGTTCCGCTTCTTCCAGTCTTCCTCGTGCTTGTAGATCTCGGCCCAGTCGGTCTGGGTGAAGCCGACGATGTACGGCTCCTTGGCGATCGTCTTGCCGTAGCCGACCATGTAGTTGACCAGGGTGTGGTCGGCCGCGCGCATGGTCAGCTTGCCGCCGACGCCGAACGGCGAGTCGATGGTGCGCCCGGCGGTCGCCGCCGCCATCTTCTCGGCATCGGTGTTGCCGCCGGTCTCCTGCAGCGCCGCCACGATGAAGTCCATGCCGGTCGCGTTCTCCCAGCTCCAGTTGGTCGGCAGGACCTTGGAGTTGGCGATGAACTCCTCGTACCACGCCTCGTTCTCGGCGGTGTCCGGGATGTCCTTGTGGTAGCGGCTGCCGGAGTGCACGCCCTCGGGTCGGCTCTTGATCGCCGTGATCACCGGGTAGTCGCCGAGATTGACCGCGAACGCCTGGAACTGGTCGAACAGGCCGTACAGGCTGGCCTGGTCGAAGAACGCCACCAGGTCGCCACCCCACAGCGCCGAGTACACGGCCTGCGGCTGGGCGTTCAGCAGCGCCGTCACGTTCTCGGTGTAATCCGGCTGGAAGATCTTCGGCCAGGTCTGCTCGACGATCTCCACGTCGGGCGCGAAGATCTTGACGTACTCCATGAACTCCTTGGTGTTGTCGCGGCCATAGGCATAGTCCGGCGACACCGTGGCCCACTTCTTCAGGCCCTTCTCCTTCGACACCTTGGCGGCATAGAGCCCACCGCCGACGGCGTCATGGATGCCCTGGCGCGCGGTCCGGAACACCCACGGCACCCGGTTCTTCGGATCCGCGGTCAGCGACGAGGTCTCGGAGTTGGTATGGATGCAGAACTTCTTGACGTCGCGAACCACCTCGTTGACCGCGAACGAGGCACTCGACGCCTCGGCGTCCAGGATGATCTCGCAGCCTTCGTTGTTCACCAGGTCGCGGGTCATGCGGGCCGCTTCGTCCGGCTTGCCGCGGGAGTCGCGCACCACCAGCTCGAGCATGCGGCCGTCGATGCCGCCGGCCTTGTTGACCCGCCGGACCGTGACCATGGCGGCGTCAACCGACGACTCGCCCAGGATCGCCACCCGGCCGGACATGATCGTCGGCATGCCGATCTTGATCGGCTTGCCGGCAGCCTTCAGGTACGCCGGAAAGCCGGTGATCGCGGTGCCCAATGCCGCGGCGCCGACCGCGCCCTTGAGAACGGTGCGCCGGTCGATGCCCTGACGCAGGCCTGTGCTTGTCTTCTTCATTGCGCTCCTCGCTGGGTTGCATGCCTCGCCATGGCGTCGATTTCGGCCGGCACGTCATTTTGTTCGTATGAATTCGATCGTCGGGAGTCTGGTGACCCGGCCGCTCGGCTGTCAAGGTAAATGAACTCTGACTCATTGGTCATTTACACTTCTCTCGTGCCTGCGGTTCACCTTCCGCCTTCGCCGTTACTCCGACGCCGCTGCGGCTCGCGATTCCGCGATCCGTTCGCGCAGCAGATCGATGCGATCACCGCCCCAGAACAGTTCGCCCTCGAACACAAAGGTCGGCACGCCGAACACGCCCATCGCCTCGGCTTCGGTCACGATCGCATCCTGTTCCGCCCGGCCCGGCCCCTCAGCGTACGCTTCGAACGCCGCCGGGTCGCCGCCGACCGACCCGATCAGCGCGGACACCTCCGACAGCACGTCGATGTCCAGTTCGCGCTTCCAGAACGTCTCGAACACCGTGTCGTGATAGGGCCGAAAGATCCCGGTTCGCTGGGCGAAGACCATGCCGGCGCTGGCGTAATAGCCGTCGTAGACCCGTTTCGGCCCCTTCAGCGTCAGGCCCTGCTTGTTGGCGTAGCGCCGGGCGTCCATGTACGAGTAGCGGACCCGCCGCCAGGAGTGCTCGGTACGCTCTTCCACCGACCCCAGGTACTCGGAGATCCTCAGGGTGTAGGGCAGCCACTCGAGCTCGAGGTCGAGCGCCTCGGCCAGTTCATAGGTCGGCTTGACCGCGATGAAGGCATAAGGGCTCTTGTAGTCGGTATAGACCCGCACGACGGGCTTGCTCATAAGGTGTGTTCCTTTGTCTGACGGTCCCGGTCCCAGCACTCCGGTGTCAAACCGGTGCTGCGCAGCACGTGCTTCTCGACTTTCGCGGTCGGGGTTTTGGGCAACTCGTCGATCACCCGGATGAACCGCGGGAGCATGAAGCGCGCCAGTCGCGGCTCCAGATGGGCGATGATCGCGGCCGGATCGATGGTCCGCCCCGGCACCGGTGCAAGGACGGCGAGCACCTCGTCCTCGGTGTACTCGCTGGGCACCGCGACCACGGCGGCCTCGCGCACGTCGGGATGGGAAAGGATCTCCAGTTCCACCTCGTAGGACGAGATGTTTTCCCCGCGGCGGCGGATCGCGTCCTTCAGCCGGTCCACGAACGCATAGTCGCCATCGGCGTCGCGTACGAACACATCGCCGGTGTGGAACCAGCCGTTGCGCCACGCCGCCGCCGTCGCCTCGGGCCGGCCGTGATAGCCGTGGGTCATGGTCCAGGGCATGTCGGTGCGGATGACCAGTTCGCCGGGCGTACCGTCCGGCACCCGGCAGTCGTGCTGGTCGACCAACCGGACGTCGACCCCAGGGCGCGGGCGGCCGCAGATGTTGGGCTTGGCCGGGTTGGCGCCGGAGATCAGCGGCGTGCTGATCTCCGTCATGTTGAACAGCGTGAACACGTCGACCCCGAACCGCTGCCGAAACGGCGGCCCCGCCTGGTCGAGCGGCACGATCATCACCGCGCGCAACGGATGCCGTCCATCGTCCTCGGACGGCGGCTGCTTCAGCAGGAAGGTCGCCATCGCCCCAAGCAGGAACACCGAGGTCACCTCGAGGCGCCGGACCGTCGACCAGAAACGGTCGGTGCGAAACCGGTCGACGACCGCGACCGATGCACCGACGCACAACGCCATGCTGGCGATGAAGGCGCCGCCGATGTGAAAGATCGGCATGTGCAGCAGGTGCCGGTCGTCCGCCCTGGTGCAGGTCCAGGTAGCAGGATTCATCGCGGTGTAGCTGTGCAGGTAGGATGACAGCACGCCTTTCGACCGCCCGGTGGTACCGGAGGTGAAGATGATCGACTGGGTATCCCAGGGCTGGATCGGCCGCTCCAGCGGCCCCAGCTCGGCAGACGGGTCGAGCAGGACCTTCTGATCGTGGATCTCGATCGCCGCCGACGTGCGCGACGGCAGGTCATCGCCGGCCACCACGATGCGCTTCACCGGGCCGGTTGGAACTGCCAGCACCTGATCGAGCACCTCGGAATGAACAACTGCCAACGCGGCGCCGGCATCCGAGATCACATGCTCCAGCAGGGCGCCTCGATAGGCCGTGTTCACCGGAACCATGACGGCGCCGATATAGTTGGCGGCGAACATGGCCTGCAGGCCGAGGGCGCCGTTCGGCAGCATGATCAGCACGCGGTCGCCCTGCCGGACGCCGAGCCGCTGCAGTCCGGCCGCCATGGTCCGTACGGCCGCCAGGGCGTCGGCGAAGCTCCACCGCCCGCCATCGTCGAATACCGCAAAGATATCGGCGCCCCGCGTCTGGGCGTGACGCTCCAGCGCGTATCGCAGTACGCACGCGTCGACGGGTCGCAGTGGTTGGGTGCTGTCCGGCATCCGGCGGTCCCTTGGCTGGACCTCTTCCTATCGGCTCAGGACGAACCCTTCATAACCCTTGGCCGCCACATCGTTGCAGATGCCGCGGTAGCGCGCCATGCCGCCGGCGTAGGGCATGAACACCCGCGGCTTACCGGGGACGTTGGCCCCCAGATACCAGGAATGGTTGGCCAGCGGCAGCAGCGTGGCATTGGCCGCGGCGTTCACTTCGTCGACCCATTGGTCCGCGGCGTCGGCCGAGGCTTCGATCCGCTTCACACCGCTGGCGCGCAGGTGCGCGATGCAGTCGGTGATCCACTCGACGTGCTGTTCGATCGCCACCGGCATGTTGCACAGCACCGACGGGCTGCCCGGCCCGGTGACCGTGAACAGGTTCGGGAAGCCTGCCACCTGCAGGCCCAGATAGGTGCGCGGCCCGGCGCTCCAGGTGTCCTTGAGCGACTGGCCGTCCCGCCCGGTGATGTCGATGCTGAGCAACGGGCCGGTCATCGCGTCGAAACCGGTCGCGAACACGATGACGTCCAGATCGTAGGACGCCCCGTCGCGGGTGACGATACCGGTCGGGGTGATGCGCTCGATCGGCGCCGCCCGCACGTCGACCAGCGACACGTTCGGGCGGTTGTAGGTGCCGAAGTAGTTGCTGTCGATCGGCGGCCGCTTGGTGGCGAACGGATGGTCGATGTCCGACAGTTTCGCCGCGGTCTGCGGATCCTTGACGATCTCGCGGATCTTGCGCTTCAGGAAGTCGGCGGCCGTGTCGTTCGCCGCCTTGTCGACCAGAAGGTCACGGAAGCTGGCCCGGAACTGCAGCCCGCCCTTGGCCCAGGCCGCCTCGTACACCGCCTCGCGCTGCTCCGGCGTCAGGTCGTGGGCCGAGCGGTCCTCAATCGCGAACGGATGGCCGTTGGCGGTGGAGTGCATCAGCTCGCGGATCGCCGGATGGTTCTCCTTCACGTACCGCTTGAACTCGGGCTTAAGCGGCGCGTTGTGGGCCGGGATGCTGTAGTTCGCCGTGCGCTGGAACACCGTCAGGTGCTTGGCGGTCTCGGCGATCACCGGGACCGCCTGGATGCCGGTGGAGCCGGTGCCGATTTGGCCGACCCGCTTGCCGGCGAAGTCCACCCCGCCATGCGGCCACAGGCCGGTGTGGTACCACTCGCCCTTGAAGTCCTCGAGCCCTGGGATCTTCGGGATATTGGTGGACGACAGGCAGCCGACCGCGGTGATCAGGTAGGTTGCGGAGTATCGCTCGCCCGCCTCGGTTTCCACCGTCCAGCGGTTCGCCGCATCGTCGAAGCGGGCGGTGGTCACCCGGGTACCGAACCGGATGTCACGGCGCAGGTCGAACCGGTCGGTCACGTGGTTCAGGTAGCGCATGATCTCCGGCTGTTCCGGATAGCGCTCCGACCACTCTTACTCCTCCAACAGTTCCTTGGAGAAGGTGTAGCAGTAGGAGTGACTCTCCGAATCGCAGCGCGCACCGGGGTAGCGGTTCCAGTACCAGGTGCCGCCAACCCCGTCGCCGGCCTCGAGGACCTGAGCGGACAAACCCAGACGATCGCGCAGGCAATACAGCTGATACAGGCCCGAGAAGCCCGCACCGATGATCAGCGCGTCAAAGTCGGCGGCAGGCGTGGTGCCACTCACGGTCGATCCAAGGGTCATATCCGGCAGCGCTCCATTCGAACAAAAATGACTTATGAACCATTATTCATTTTTATCGCAAACCTCCGCCTGCGTCGACTCATAATGCAGTCACGGGGCAAAACACCACGCCCACCGGCATCGCGGCCCTCTCCCCGCGATTCGGGCTATAGAGGTCTGGCCTGTATCAGGCGGCTGCCAGCGGTTCCGTGGATATCGCGACCTGCTTCCAAGCCGGGTTCCATGGCCGTGCTGCGGACACCAAGAAGCCCACTAAACCGTTGGTCTATCGGGCCAATCCTCGTTGTAGGGGGCTCGGTTCCACCTATACCGAAGGGCCTTCAGGTTGTGATCCGGGGAACGATACCACCCGTGTGGCCTGTTGCCAGTTCCGCAGGCACTCAACGATCGACTACCTCAGCCCCGTCAAGTTCGCGATACGCGCCATGTTAGCCAAACCGCGTATCCACGGAACAGGCAGCAGGCCACATTTTTAATCCCAGACACCACCATCGATCAGGTTGAGTCCCAACAAACGTTCGCTGTTCAACGCTGGAGCCACAGGTCGAAGGACCAGTCGATCAAAGTACCCGGCGAGGCGCCGGAGACCATCAGCGCCCTGTTCTGCCGAGGTCGGCCGGAAGCGCACCGTTGCTCCAGGCGGGCGCTGAGCAAACCGGAACATGTCTGCGCGTGCGATCACCGCAATCTTCGGGTAGCCGCCGGTCGTCTGGCGGTCGGCGCCAAGGACAATCGGTTGACCATTCCCAGGCACCTGGATGCTTCCCAGCGCTATTCCGTCAGAGACAATGTTGTAGCCCTTCTCGGTGTGGGTGAGGGTCGGTCCCTCCAACCGAACGCCCATCCGGTCGGACCTGACACTGATCCGATAAAGCGTGGAAACCAGCATTTCACGCACGCCAGGCAGAAAATGCTCGCTCTGCGGGCCCTCGATGACACCGATATCGGCGCTGACCTCGCCGTGCACCAACGGCCCGCCGAGCTCCAATTGCGGGGATGTCCCCGGCCGTACCGGTATGAGACTGCCCTCCTGAAGAGGCTGGCCGTCGAGCCCACCCACACCGGATCGGCCGTGAAACGACACGCTACCGAAAATCGATGGCGCTTGGATGCCACCGCGCACTCCGAGGTAGGCGTATGCGGACGAGCGACCTGGACGGACAGCGACGCGGGAGCCCCGCTCGACCGTCAGGCTTCTGTTCGGCGCTACGGGGTGGCCATCGACCAGCCAAATTATGTCCGGGCCGACGGCACTTAGCGTTAGTGGATCCGAATCAGCCACCAATTCCATGCCCAGAACACCGATCTCCAGCGCGCCGGCACCGTCCGGGTTAGCCACCAGACGGTTGGCAATCCGCAATGACACTGGATCCATCGCCCCGGATTCCGACAGACCAAAGCGCTGGAAACCCGGACGCCCGAGATCCTGAATTGAGACCCATGGTCCGCCCTTGACGATCCGCAGCCTGTTCATGCCGACGCGCGGTCCGGCCCCGGGACGACCTCACCGCGCTGAAGCCGCCCGGAAAGGCTGTGCCAGTCGGCAGGGCTGATCGCCGTGAAGCGAATGATGTCGCCCGGCTGAAACAGGAAGACTTGGTCTCGCTTCGGATCGAACGACACGAACGGCGTGCGCCCGATCATGTGCCAGCCGCTTGGCAGCGGAACAGACGCAATTGCTGACTGAGCCCCGCCGATCGACACGCTGCCCGCTGGCGTCAGCATGCGCGGCTCGCTGCGCCGAGGGGTATGCAAGCCTTCGGGCAGCCCTCCCAGATAGGCAAAACCCGGTGCGAACCCTATCATGTATACATGATAGGTCGCAGAGACGTGGATCGCGACGACCGCCTCCTCGCTGAGGCCGTGACGGACGGCGATATCCGACAGATCCATCCCGAACTCGCCGCCATAGCCGACCGGAACCTGCCATCGGCGTCCATCGGAAGGCATTGCCCCGGCCGAATCCTCAGCCAGACAGCGCTGAATGGCGGCTGCAAGCGCTGACGAATCGATCTGAAGCGGATCAAAATGGACCATCAAGGATCGATAGGTCGGCACCATCTCGACAACACCCGGCAGCGCCGCGGCCGTGAGATTGCGATCCAGCGCCAGAACCTTGGCATTGGTCGACAGATCCACCGCCTCCCCAAACTGCACCGACACCGCGCAGTCGCCAACCGGCAATATCATGGGCCTTGTGCTATCAGTCATCAGCTACCGGACACCGCCGGTTCACCCGCTTGCTGGCCGGCTCATCGACATTCAACGCGTGGCATTGGCAGCTCTGACCTTACCGAGCTCCGGGATGGGGCCCGTGTAGTATGGCAATTGGTCCACCCGCGGTGTCCAGCTACCGTCGTCGATGACCCGCTGTACATGGGCTGTGATCTCATCCAACCGGGCGAACCAGACATTCCCCTTGCCGTTCATGTATTCGATCAGTTTGGTGATCATCACCGCTCGGGATAGTCGGCCGCTCAGGAACGGATGCCAGACTCCGATCCAAAGGCCACCGTACTCCCACATCGCATCGAACTCGGCGGCGTAGACTGCCATTGCCTGTTCCGGCGGCTTGATCGTGGCCCGGTAGTCAAGTTCGCGAGACGTCTGGAAATGCGGCCAGTCGTCCAGGCCGATGTGCGACGGCAGCTCGATGACCTGCCCTTTGTCGTTTCGCAGGATGTACGGCACATCATCGCCCATCAGCGACGCGTCGTAGAGGAAGCCTTCAGCGACCAGATGCGACAAGGTGTTGCGCGAGAACTGATAGGCTGGTGCCCGGAAGCCCTTCGGTCGCCCCCCGGTCATCCGTTCGAACACCTCGGTTGCACGCTGCATCCAGTACAGCTCGTCCTTGGCGTTGAAGCTGTTCGGCTCCTCGTGAAGGTAGCCGTGGTGCCCGATTTCATGACCACCATTGAGGATGACCTCGACCGCTCTCGGATAGCGTTCCATGCACCAAGCCGGCAGAAAGAAGGTCTGGCGCATGCCGAACCGCTTGTAGATCTCGACGATCCGCGGGATCGCGATTTCCGGCCCGTAGCGCAACATGGACATCGCCGCTATCCGGGTGTCCGCCGATGCGTGGTGGGCCAGATGCAGCAGACTGTCGGCATCCATGTCGAAGGTGAAGGCCACGGCGCAACGCGCGCCATTCGGCCAAGGAACCGGGTTGCTGATCACGTCGAGCCTCCTAGAGACCTGTTGATGCTGTCTGACGAACGAATGCGTCCCAATTGCCCGTCGGTTCCCAACCCAGCACGCTCCGTGCGCGCGCGTTCCCGAATGCAGCCGCGCGCGGATCGCGCACGAAAACGGTTGGGTCTTTCGGGGGAATCGGTCTGCCGAAGACCTTCTCCATGAAGGCCAGGGTCGGCGCCCGACTCATGGTGTCCGACGCTCCGACGTTGAACACATCGTACGCGCCTACACCGCGCTCAAGCGCGAGTCGGAAGCAGCGCGCGGCATCGTCCGGGCGGACATAGGCGCGGTGCGGCGGCGGTGGGCGATGGCCGGCGGGGAGAGGCCCGCCGCCATCGGCCTCGCGAGCCCTTGCGTCGAAGTCGGCGACCCGGTCCGGGAAGATGATCCACGCGGGCCGCAGGCAAACCACCGACATCCGACCCCGTCGGGCAAACGACTTCGACACGGTCTCACAGACCTGCTTGCTCAGGTCGTAAGCGACGTCAGGGCGCAGCGGATGCTCCTCGTCGAACGGCAGGTAATCCGGCACGCGGCGCGGTTCCACCGCTTCAAGCCCATAAGCGGCAATGCTTGCGCAGACCACGGCCTTGCGCACACCGGCGGCTTCCGCAGCGGCCAGCACGTTCCAGGTGCCTTGGACATTGGTCTCGAAGTAGTCGTGCTCGGATGCCTTCACGCCGGAGTCGATGCCCGCGAGATGAACAACCGCATCGTGGCCCTGGAACGCCTCTGACATTGCCGGCAGATCGAGCACGTCAGCCACCACGCTCCGGACGGGCCGGTCGGTGGGCGCCTTGTCGATCACGGTGACGTCGTAGGCATCCTGGAACTCATCCACGACGAACCGCCCGAACCGTCCGCTCCCGCCAGTGATCGCAACCTTTGGACCGCTCATCCCTTCGACACTGCCTCCCGCCCGACCGCCAGCAAACCAAGGAGTTCGAGCGCGACCGTAGCTCCCAGCAGGGCTGTAATCTGTCCTGGGCCGTCATAGAGCGGGTTCGCCTCGACCACATCGCAACCGACGATGTTCATCGGCTTCATCGCACGCAGCAGCGCCAGGGCCTCCCGCGAGGTAGGGCCGCCGGCCTCGGGCGTCTGCACACCAGGCGCGTTCGACGGGTCCACGAAGTCCAGGTCGAACGTGATGTAGACGGGACGATCGCCCACCCGCTCCGCGATCCGCTGCGCCGTTTCGGCCGGCCCCATCGCGAGCGTCTCGTCGGTCGTCAGAACCTCGAAACCGAGTTCCACCGACTGGCTGACATCGTCGGCGCGAAACAGCGAGCCGCGCATGCCGATCTGGATAGACGAGGACGGATCCAACCCCTTCTCCTCGGCGGCTCGGCGGAACGGTGTACCGGCCGAATACTGCTTACCGGCGAAGTAGCTGCGCCAAGTGTCCGAGTGAGCGTCGAAATGCACCAGGGAGACCGGGCCGTGGCGTTTGGCCACCGCGCGGATCGCCGGCAGGGAGACGGAATGGTCGCCGCCGAGCGAGATCGGAACGACCCCCTGATCAACCAGGCTGGACAGCGAGGCCTCCAAGCGTTGGAGGGATTCCTCAAGATAGCCGGGCACCACACTGGCGTCTCCGGCGTCGGCAATTCGCAGGCGCTCGAAGACGTTGATGTGGTCGCGATACGGATTGATCGGCCGCAGCATCACCGACATTGCCCGGATCGCTCCAGGGCCGAAACGTGCACCCGTCCGATAGGGTGCGCCGGAGTCCGACGGCAGTCCGATGATGGCGGCGTCGAGACTGTCGCCGGCCTGTGCCTGCGGCAGGCGCATGAACGTCGGCAGGCCGCAGAACCTTGGCGTGTCGAGCGCATCGACCGGAAGAAAGCCGGTCATTTCTCGGCCATCAGGAAATCGAGAGCCGAAAGGGTATGGGTCTTGAGAACGTGGAATACTTCCTCGATGTCGACGTATTCGTCAGCCATCGCGACGTTGAACGGGGTGACGCCGTACACGAAGGCGGGAACTCCCTTGCCGCGCCACAGCCGCGCGTCGGTCCCGGGCAGGCTGACAATGGCCGGGGGCGTGAATCCGGCGAGTTCCTGGACATTGCGCTGGATCAGCTTGCACATCTCATGGTTCGGATCCGACCAAAGCGGTTCCTGCCGGCCGATCACCTCCATCTCCGCTTCCGGAAACCGATCGACGATACTCTGGGCCCGGGCGATCACCGCATCCGGCGACAAGCCCACGGGCACGCGGATGTCGGCCGTTACGACGCAGACACCAGGCAACATGTTCTGCTTAACCCCGCCGTTCACGGTGCCGATGTTCAGCGAGACCTTCTGCAGGACCTTGGACGCGCCCGGGGACGCGACCTTATCAATCACGTCTTCGACTCCCTCCAATGCGCGTGCGATGTGCGCGGGGGTCTGCACGTCCATGTTCCGCAATTCGTCGAGTGCCAGGATCAGCCGGGCGGCGATCTCATTGGCGTTCTGACTCTTGTGCGGATAGGCACCGTGCGCCCCGGGCGTGCGAACGGTGAACTTCAGCCAGAGCGGTCCCTTCTCGGCAGATCGCACCGAATGAATGCCGGTCGGCTCGGTCGAAAGGCAGATGTCGCCGTGAATCTCGGGATTGTGTTCGATCAGGTATCGGGCGCCGTCAGGGCCGAACGTCTCCTCGTCGGAAACCGCGGTCATCGTGACCCGACCGCGCAAATGATCGCGCAAGCGATGCAGGTACATGAAGGCGAAGATCACCGAGGCCGTGCCCGACTTCATGTCGTTGACGCCGCGGCCGTACATCTTGCCGTCCACGATCGCCCCGCCCCACGGATCCTGTGTCCAGGTGCCACCGTCGCCGACCGGGAAGACGTCGATGTGTCCGTTGAACACGACGTGGCGGCCGGGGTTGGCACCGTCGAAGGTGCCGACGAAGTTCGGCATCACCTTGTTCGGGGCAATGATGCGATAGGGCAGTTGCCGTTCGGTCAGGAAGTCCTCGATGACCTTGGCCGCCTCCAATGTATCACCCGGAGGGTTCGGGCTCTTGGCTCGGACGAAGTTGCCGAGAAAGTCGAGAAACACCTCGCGGTCTTCGTCGATCCAAGACAGCACCCGCTTGCGCAAGTCATCCATAACCCGGCCTCATCCAGACAGTGGGGGAGTGCCACGCTTCCTGGAGGAAGCGTGGCGTATCGACATTGCCGGCGCCGTCCGCGCCGGACTCGTTCGCTCAGTTGAGCTGACTGCGGATCGGCTCGGCCGGAGCCGGGCTGTAACCGATCAGAGCTTTCGTGAGCTTCGCGTAGGTGCCGTCTGCAACCATTTCCGCCAGGGCCTTGTTCAGCGCCTTGACGAGTTCGGCCCGGTCCTTCTTCGCGGCCCAGCCCTTCTGGATGCGGCTTAGATAACCATCGACGGTGCGAAGCGGCATCTTGGTGTGTTCAGCCGCCCAAGCCGCCGCGATCGAGTCGGTCACCATTCCGTCGATTTTCTTGTCGGCCAGATCGCGCATCGCGTCGCTCTCGGCCTGATAGTACTTGGTCTCGCCGGGCTCCAGCCCCTTGGCCAGCACCGCCCAGGTCGAGCTCACGAGGACACCCATCGTCTTGCCCTTGAACTGGTCGAACGACGTGATGTCGGAGTCCTTGTGAACCACCAGGCGGCCGCCGGACTCGATCCAGCCATCGACGAACAGGACGCGCGCCTGACGCTCTTTCGTGATGTCCATGGTGTCGCACAGGATGTCGTACTGGTCGGCCATCAGACCGACGAGAAGCGAGTCCCACTTGGTGATGACGTATTCCAACTTGAGGCCGGTGCGGTTGGCCATCTCGCGGAAGACCTCGTTGGTCAGCCCGTACCACTTGCCGTCAGAGGTCTGCATCGAGAACGGCGCGAACGCCCCGGTGAACGCGCACTTCAGCGTTCCCGGCTCAAGCAGCTTGTAATCCTGCGCTTGAGCGGCGGTCGCCTGCACACCCAATGCGACAATCGAGAGTGCAGCGATTCTGCGTAGTGATCCCCAGATCTTCATTTTCGCCTCCTTCATTTTGGCCTCCCTTGTTTGGTCTGAACGACCGTCAGAGACACTCGGCGAGATCGGTCAGGCCGCCACTGCGATTAAGTCGGCTAGTACGCGATGGCGTGTCTCCGTTCCGCCCACCGCATTCCCACCATCAGAACAGTGGTCATCGCCAAGTAAATCATCGATACCAGAATATAAAACTCGAAAGGCTGGAATGTTGAATTCACGATTATCTGCGTTTGAAGCATCAATTCCATAATAGTGATCGTTGAGAGCAGCGATGTGTTTTTGAGAGTAGTCGCCGCATCATTGGTCATTGGCGGTATTATGACGCGCACCACCTGTGGAAGAATGATTCTGCGCATCGTCTGCCAGTAGGTCATACCGAGCGCCACGGACGACTCCCGCTGCCCTTTCGGAATGCTCAGGAGACCGCCACGGATGATCTCGGCGACATAGGCTCCACCATTGACGCCAAGCGCGATTACGCCGGCCGAGAATGGATCCAGCCGAATTCCCAATTGTGGAAGTCCGAAATAAACCAAGAAGATCTGGGTCAGCAGCGGTGTGCCGCGAATGAACCAGAGATAAAACTCCGCCGGATACTGGAATATCTTGTACCCGGAGGTTTTCGCCAGAGCACAAATCAGTCCGCAGGCCCACGACAAAAGAATCGACAGAATTGTGACCTGAACCACGATCCAGGCGGCCGGACCGAAGAGCGGCAAGTAGGCTTCGATCTGGTTCCACCAGCCGTCAATGGCCCCGTACATGCCGGAATATGTGGCGACCCCGGATGTCTCTGCGCTCATCAAGATTTCCTTTTCGGCACGGTCTGGCTTTCAGATCAGGGTCGATCCCTGTCGGTCTGCTTCTACTCGGCGATTTCCACATGCAGAACTCGATCGAGAAACCGCTTGGTTCGCTCGCTCTTCGGGTTTGACAGGACCTCACGTGACGGTCCCTGCTCTTCGATCAAACCACCGTCGATGAAGATGGTGCGATCACTGACCTGGCGCGCAAACTGGATTTCGTGAGTCACTACCATCATTGTCATTCCGCCGCGCGCCAGGCGAGCCATCAGCTCCAACACTTCGCCGACAAGTTCAGGATCCAACGAGGACGTGGCCTCATCGAACAGCATGAGCTTGGGCCGCATCGCGAGCGCGCGGACAATGGCGACGCGCTGTTGCTGGCCGCCGGACAAGCGAACCGGATGCTCGTTCCGTTTCTCCAGAAGCCCGATGCTCTCCAGCAATTCCTGGGCATGCGCCGTCGCTTCTGTCCGGCTCAACCCTTTCACGGTCATCGGCGCTTCGATGACGTTTTCCAGAACCGTCTTGTGCGGCCACAGATTGAACTGCTGGAACACCATGCCGATCTCGGAGCGCATGTCCGACAACGCTCGGCCGGAGGAGAACAGACCTCCCCTCGCCTGCTCGTAGGGAACCGGCTTACCGTCGAACACCATCGACCCGCCGCTCGGAACCTCCAGCAGGTTGACACAGCGCAGCAGCGTGCTCTTGCCCGAACCGCTGACGCCGACGATGGCGATCACCTCGCCTTCGTGAACGTCGAGCGAGACGCCTTTCAGGACCTCCAGATCCCCGAAGCTTTTGCGCAGATCGCGCAGCTGCAGGATCGGTTTCCCGGGCTTTGTGGAATGTTCTCTGTCGGCCATGCGGCCTCCCCGTGCGTCGTCCGCATCAATGCTCAACGACACGCCATCGCCTGGCGGGTGGTTCAGCACACCCCCCGTTTCCAGCAGAACGCTGCGGGTTGGCACCTGCGCTACACGATTGTATGTTAATGGCCGGTTTATACAATGCAAGTGCTATTGCCGAACCCGATACCGTTCTTTATGACCCTGGAACTCAGGCATGACGGTTGATCTCAGCATGGCTATTCGCCGCGGGGCTGTACCCTCCGACCAGCTTGCCGGTACGCGCGAGCAACGTCGCGCGTGGCTCGCCAAACGGATCTGCGAGGAACTTGTTCATCTCGACCTGTCGGCCGGTGACCATGTCACCGAGATGACGTTGGCCGACACACTGGGCGTCTCACGATCGCCGGTTCGAGCGGCGCTGCACCTGCTGGCCGAGCACGGCGTGCTGGAACACCGTCGCAACCAAGGCTACTTCCTGACACGGGACGCGCGGACGCTGGACGGGCTGCCACTGCAGACCGGTTCGACGCCGGACAACGCACTGTACCTGTCAATCATCGACGACCGGCTGTCCGAGCGCCTGCCCGACCGCTTCATGCAGATCGATCTGGTGCGCCGGTACGAAGTGCCGGAAAGCCGGGTCGTCTCGGTACTCTCAAGGCTTCGCGAGGAAGGCTTGGTCCGCCGGAATCCCGGGCGCGGATGGACGTTCGAGCCTGCGATCAACAGCAAACAAGCCCTGACGCAAAGCTACGCCTTCAGATTGGTCGTCGAGCCAGCGGCATTAGCCCAACCGACGCTGTCGATCGACCGAGCGGCACTTGCCCGATCACGGGACAAGCATCTGGAGCTATTGAAAAGCGCGAACCGCGACGACCTCGTACAAGCGCTGGTGTTCGAGGTCGACGCGAGCTTCCACGAGATGCTGGCGGCGTTTCCCGAGAACCCGTTCTTTCTCGAGGCCATCCGCAATCAGAACCGACTGCGGCGGATGCTGGAGTATCTGGAGTACACCGACCGTCAGCGCATTGGCCTGTGGTGTACCGAGCATCTGGGCATCATCGACGCGTTGGAGCGTGGTCATATCCGCAAGGCAAGAAACCTGCTGCGGGCCCACCTTGAACGAGCCAGCACCAGCATCTTCAACAAGTAACGACGCCCTGGCACCCGTCAAACCACGGCGTACTGGATCTCCCGAGGCGTGCAATCATCGCCGTTGATCGGTGTCACGTCCTGCGGACAGGCCGACAGCACCATGACGACATCCATGTCGGCACGAAGCCGAACCAGATCGCCCGGCTTGGACACCGGTGCGGCGCGAATAACTTCATTCTCGGAGCCGACAGCCACGTTCATGAACAGATTGAGCGGCGCCGGCGTGCACCCAAGCCGAAGCCCGATGGCGGCCAACGCTTCGTGGAAGTTACCCTCGCAACTGCGGTGACCTTCTTCACATCCGAGTTCGCGGTAGATCTCAGGGCTGCAGGCGCACAGCAGCGTGTCGTGAACACCCGGCGAGGTATCGTCAGACAGTGTCAGGATCGGCGCGCGGCGGTTCGATACCAGCGTGTCACCAACCCGGGGCACCACTCGGCTGAGCCGGGACCGGCTGTGCTCCATCGACATGAACTCATCCGGGTTCTGCCGATTGAGCGCCCAGGTATCGATGGCTTGATTGCCGTGGGTGTTGACCACCACAAGCTCTTGCCCCCGATTCAGCGGTATCGCCACGCCGTGCCGCGCTTCCAGGGTTTGCAGGCGTTCGGAGAACACAGGCATCGCGTCAGCTCCTCAGGGTCAGAACAGCGGAAGTCAGGCAGTTTTCGAACTCTCGGTCAACGCCAGCCAGCCATCGTCAACGAACACGCTGCGGACGAAGGGATCGACCGCTACCACTGCGGATGACCGTGTCTCGAGGTCGCCCGCGATCTTGCCTCGTGCCTCCCCCGAGCTTTTTCTCTCAAGTTCGACAATCCCGTAGAAGTGGTGCCCAGACGTTCGGGTCGCCGTGCGACGTCAGTATGGCAAACGACCTCCAATCGTGCGCTGGACGCCCGTGCACACCTGGTCTCCGTCGTTCTGCATGCACAATCAATAACTGAAAATCCTTATTTTCTTCAAAGTGTTACCAAGCGGGCTAACTCCGGCGCAGCGCTCTTTCGGCATCTTCTGTCAGTGAATCCCGATTGCCTGCGCAAGATTTATGATGTTAGCGTTAATGCACCTTATAGCTATCTCACTTAGCGTATACGTATGAATTAATGTTCAACTCCGGGGCCTCGCCCTTGGAGACGGGCTGAGCACGCCAGCGGGCTGAGAGAGGTGGCGGAGATGAGATTGGCGGCATGCGCGGGGACGTCGCTCGGTCTGATGCCGGGGTCCAGTGCGTTTGCCGGTCAGCGGGTCACGCGAACCGACAACGAGGAGGGGTGAGATGAAAATCAAACGTACCGCGATAGCGGCATTATTGGGGATCAGCGGCGCGCTGAGCGGCTTTCAGTGTTTGGACGCCGCAGCGGAAACCGTCATCCGCTCGGTCCCAATCGGCAACCTCAAGGTCGTGGACCCGATCTGGACCACCGCCTACATCACGCGAAACCACGCCTACATGGTGTGGGATACCTTGTTCGCAACGGACGCGAACAACACGATCCAACCCCAGATGGTCGACACTTGGTCGACCAGCGAAGACGGGCTGGTCTGGACATTCACCCTTCGTGACGGGCTGCTTTGGCACGATGAGACGCCGGTAACAGCGGAAGATTGCGTCGCTTCCCTCAAGCGATGGAGCAAGAAAGACGGCATGGGCCGCTCGCTTGCCGGATTCACCAAGGACATAGAGACGGTTGACGGCAAGACCTTCAAGCTGACGCTAACCCAGCCGATCGGCTTTGTTCTGGACGCGCTCGGCAAGATCGACAGCAACGTCCCCTTCATGATGCCCAAGCGTCTGGCGGAGACCGACCCGAACGAGCAGATCAAGGAAGTGATCGGGTCCGGCCCCTTCAGGTTCGTTGCCGAAGAGTGGGTGCCCGGCAGCAAGGTGGTCTACCGCAAGTTCGAGAAGTACGTTCCGCGCTCCGAGCCCGCGAGCCTCGCTGCTGGCGGCAAGGTCGTTCATGTCGACGAAGTTCAGTCGATCTACATGCCGGATGCCGGTGTCGCCATGGCGGCAATGGCCAGCGGCCAGATCGATCTGATGGAGTCCCCGCCAACCGACCTCCTCCCGCTCCTCGAGCAGAACCCGGATGTCACGGTCGCCGCCAACGACCCGCTCGGCTACCAGTTGTTCATGGTGATCAATCACCAACAGCCGCCGTTCGACAATGTGAACGCGCGGCAAGCCCTGCTGTGGGGCAACAAGCAGTCCGACTACATGGCGACGATCGTCGGTGATCCGAAGCGCTGGAACGAGTGCCCTGCCGTCTACGGGTGCGGGACCGGCAGCGAGAGTAGCGCCGGCAGCGATGCGCTGATGGGCTTCGACACCGCGAAGAGCAAGGATCTGCTGAAGAAGGCCGGCTATGACGGACGGCCGATCACCATGCTTGATCCGGCCGACAACTCCACCCTCCATCCCGCCGCACTGGTCGGGGCCCAATCACTGCGCAGGATGGGACTCGAAGTGAAAGTCGAAGCGATGGACTGGTCGACCTTGACCCAGCGCCGGGCTTCCAAGGAGCCGGTCGACAAGGGTGGCTGGAACATCTTCATCACCAACGCCACGGTTGCCGGAATCGCCAACCCGCTGATCCACACGTTCTCGAAGAACTGCGATCAGGCGTGGTACGGCTGGCCGTGCGAGCCGAAGATCGTCGAGTTGAGCCGGGAGTGGGCGCTCGAAGCCGACCCGAAGAAGGCCCGCGCATTGGTGGATCAGATCCAAACCCTGCACATGCAGAACGTCACCTACATCCCGCTCGGCCAGTACCGTCCGGCGATCGCCTATCGCAAGGAGATCTCCGGCGTCATCCAGAGCCCCTCGCTGTTCTACTGGAACCTGAAGAAGTCGAACTGACGTCGACGCGCGCGGCGGCCGCAAAGCGTGGCCGCCGCCGTCAACGGGGGGATGCTCCATGGTCGAATACATTCTGCGCCGACTGCTAGCGACGATCCCGGTTCTCGCCGTTGTGGCAATCGTGGTCTTCTCAATCCTGCATCTGACGCCGGGCGATCCGGCGGCCATGATCGCAGGCGATCAGGGCACGGAAGAGCAGATCCAGCAGATCCGGCAGAAGCTGGGGTTCGATCGCCCGATCCACGAGCAGTTCTATGTGTGGCTCGTCAATGTCTCCCAAGGCAATCTCGGCGTCTCGATCTTCTCCAACAAGCCCGTGACGGAACTCCTCGCCCAGCGGATCGAGCCGACCATCGCCCTGACCGTGACCACGACAATCGTCACCGTCTTTCTGGCGCTTCCCCTGGGAGTCCTGGCCGCATGGCACGCTGGATCACTGATTGACCGCTCGGTCATGTCTTTTGCCGTGCTCGGATTCGCCTTTCCCGTATTCGTGATCGGCTACATTTTGATTTATGTGTTTGCCCTTAAATTATCGATACTGCCCGTCCAAGGATATGTAAGCATATCCGAGGGATTTTGGCCTTTTCTTCAACACTTGATATTACCAAGCTTCGCTCTTGGCATGAGCTTCACGGCACTGATCGCACGGATTACCCGCGCCAGTGTTTTGGAAGTTCTTTCGCAGGATCACATCCGGACGGCGAAGGCGAAGGGAGTTCCCACCGCGCCATTGCTGTGCAGCCACGCGCTAAAGAATGCGGCGGTTCCGATCGTCACGATCATCGGCGTGGGTATCGCCCTGCTGTTGAGCGGCGTGGTCGTGACGGAGAGCGTCTTCGCGATCCCGGGCGTCGGACGGCTGGTTGTGGATGCGATCCTGAGCCGCGACTACCCGGTCATCCAGGGCGTCCTGATCGTCTTCGCGCTTGTCTACGTCCTCATCAACCTCGTCATCGACGTCAGCTACGTCTTCCTCGACCCCCGCATTCGGTACTGAGGCCGGGAGAAACAGACAATGAGCAGCGCCACGTATCGGGACATCGTCGCTGGGAACGCCGGATACTTCGTGCGGTCGAACCCAACGCTCTGCTTCGGTGGGGTCATCCTTCTGCTCGTGATCGCGTCGGCGGTGTTTGCCGAGGCACTCGTGGGTGTCGACCCGCTTGAAATCAATCCCCTGAACAGAATGAAGCCGCCGTCGGCCGAACACTGGTTCGGAACGGACATGTTTGGGCGGGACATCCTCAGCCGAACGCTGCATGGCGGTCGGATCTCGCTCCTCGTCGGCCTGGTGGTTTCGGCATGCGCGACGGCGAGCGGCCTGACCCTGGGTCTGCTCGCAGGCTACAACAGGATTGCGGACGCACTGGTAATGCGGGTGATGGATGGCCTGATGTCGATTCCCGCTATCCTGCTGGCAATTGCGCTGACCGCCGTAACCAATGCAAGCACCGGGACGGTGATCTTCGCCATCACCGTCGTGGAGTTGCCGCGCGTCGTCCGTCTGGTACGCAGCGTGGTCCTATCGGTGCGCGAACAGGCATACGTGGAAGCGGCGGTAATCGCGGGCACGCGCCCTCTGAAGATTGTGGTTAAGCACATACTGCCCAACACGATCGCCCCTCTCACGGTGCAGGCCACCTACATCTGCGCGGCCGCAATCCTGATCGAGTCCCTGCTGTCGTTCCTGGGCGCGGGCACCCCGCCCGAAATCCCGAGTTGGGGAAACATCATGGCCGAGAGTCGCATCTACTTTCAGTTGGCACCCTGGATGATCCTGATCCCCGGCGTGTTCCTGGCGGTCACCGTCTTGGCCGTCAACCTGATGGGCGACGGCTTGCGCGACTTGCTGGACCCCAGGCTTTCCGGAACGCGGTGAAACCATGTCAATGAGCGCCCCCGATCGAAGCGACGCCCTGACCCACGTGCTGGACGTCAGCGGTCTCAAGACACACTTCCGGACGCGGACCGGACTCGTCCGCGCCGTTGACAACGTCTCCCTGCAGCTGAAAGCGGGAGAGACGCTGGGCGTGGTCGGCGAGTCCGGTTGCGGAAAGAGCATGACCGCCTTGTCGATCCTGGGCCTGGTGCCACGGCCCCCGGGCCGGATCGATGGCAGCATCCGCCTGAACGGCCGCGAACTCGTGGGCCTTTCCGAGACGGAGTATCGGGCGCTCCGCGGCAATCAGATCTCGATGATCTTCCAGGAGCCGATGACCAGTCTGAATCCTGTCATGAAAATTGGCCGACAGGTGGCCGAACCGCTGATCTTCCATCGCGGCATGTCCGAGAGGGAGGCAACGAACACAGTAGTCGCCCTATTGGACCGGGTCCGGATACCGGACGCCCGACGCCGCATGGACGAGTACCCGCACCAGCTATCGGGCGGAATGCGGCAGCGCGTGATGATCGCCATGGCCCTGGCCTGCCGACCCAAGGTCCTGATCGCCGACGAACCGACAACCGCACTCGACGTAACCATCCAGGCCCAGATCCTTCAACTCATGAAGGAGATCCGGCGTGAAACGGGAACTGCCATCATGCTGATCACCCATGACCTGGGTGTGGTTGCGCAATCCGTCGAGCGCGTCGTCGTGATGTATGCCGGACGCAAGGTCGAGGAGGCTCCCGTCAAGGCCCTGTTCCGGCGGCCGCGCCATCCCTACACAGCCGGCCTGCTTGGATCAGTTCCGAAGATCGAGCGTACCGGCCCGGACGCTGCCAGGACGCGTCTCACCGAAATCCCAGGGATCGTTCCTGCGCTTGATCAGGTTCGTCCCGGTTGCTCGTTCGCACCCCGTTGCCCCCTTGCATCCAAGCAGTGCCACGAGGAAGAGCCGGATCTCGAACTGAAGGCCGACGGGCATATCTCCGCGTGTTGGCACGCCGACAGGGCGATGGAGGCCTGGCATGCCTGATCACACCGACACCCTGCAGCCACCGCTCCTGGAAGTTCAGGGTCTCAAGAAGGACTTCCCGGTGAAGCGGGGCCTGTTCGGCGGGCCGCGAAAATATGTCCACGCCGTCGACGACCTCAGCTTCACGCTTTCGCCCGGCGAAACCATCGGTGTCGTCGGGGAATCGGGGTGCGGCAAATCCACGGCAGCGCGCATGATTGTTCGGCTCGTCGAACCGACCGCTGGTCGGGTGCTTCTGAACGGAGTCGACATCACGGCCCTGCCGCCAGCGAAGATGCGCGAGTTCCGGCGCTCCATCCAGTTCATCTTTCAGGACCCGTACTCGTCCTTGAACCCCCGCCTTCGCGCCGGAGACATCGTAAGCGAACCGCTCGTCAACTTCGGGATCGCCCGGGGCTCCGAACTGACCGAGCGCGTTGAATGGCTGTTCGATCGCGTCGGGCTGCGCCGCGAGCTTATCGACCGGCTGCCGCACGAGTTCTCAGGCGGTCAACGTCAGCGCCTCGGAATTGCTCGTGCGCTCGCCGTGAACCCCAAGGTCATCGTCGCGGACGAGGCCGTGTCGGCCCTGGACGTGTCGGTTCAGGCGCAGGTCATCAACCTGTTGCGCGATCTGCAGGACGAATTCGGCATTGCCTACATATTCATCGCCCATGACTTGGCGGTGGTGCAGCACATCAGCCACCGGGTCGCGGTGATGTATCTCGGGCAGATGGTTGAGTTCGGAGCCCGCGACGCCGTCTTTCGCAGTCCGCAGCACCCGTACACCGAAGCATTGATGAACTCGGTCCCCATCCCGGACCCGGAGGTCACCACCACCGACGTGGTGCTGTCGGGCGAGGTACCGAGCCCCATGAACCCGCCGCCCGGTTGCCGTTTCCACACGCGTTGCCCTCTGGCGATCGACAAATGCCGGTCGGTCCAGCCGCCGATCAAGGAGGTCGCGCCGGGCCACCGGGTCGCCTGCCATCTTCGATAGTCCCCGTACGGAGTATCCCGTCATGCCAACGACACTGATCAGGAATGCCGAATGGCTCGTGGCCTGGACCGGCACCGAGCACGTTTATCTACGGAATGCCGACATCGCTTTTCGTAACGACCAAATCGTATTCGTCGGCAAGAACTACGACGGGCCGTCGGACACGGTCGTCGATGGCGCCAATCGCATGATCATGCCCGGGTTGGTCAACGTTCATTCGCATCCCTCGCATGAGCCCGCCTACCGCGGCATCCGCGAAGAGCACGGCGTATCAAACATGTACATGTCGGGGCTCTACGAGCGCTCCGGCGCCTTCGACACGTCCTCCCTGGCGCTCAGACATTCCAGCCTGGAGGTGGCGCTTTGCGAGCTCTTGAAGTCCGGAGTGACGTCGCTCTGCGACATCTCACCGGAGTTCGACGGGTGGACCGACATCTTCCACAAGGCCGGCATGCGCGGGTTCCTGGCCCCCGGATTCGCCTCGGCCCGCTGGAAGCTCGAGAACGACCACGATCTTGGATTCGACTGGAGCGCCGACAACGGCAAGGCACGGATGGACCGCGCCCTGGCTTTCATCGACTCCCTCAAGAACGATCCGACCGGACTCCTCTCCGGCGTGGTCTCGCCGATGCAGATCGAGAACTGCACCGACGACCTTCTGCGCGATAGCTTCGAGGCGGCCAAGGAGCGTGGCATTCCGTTCACCCTGCATATCTCGCAGGGCGTCCTGGAGGTTCACGAAATGATCCGGCGGCATGGCCGCACCCCAATCCAGCACGCCGCCGATATCGGAATCATGGGACCGCACAGCGTCTTCGGGCACGCGATCTTCATTGACCGCCATTCCTGGATCAACTGGTGGACCAAGGAAGATCTGCGGCTTCTGGCGGACAGCGGCTGCTCGGTCGCGCACTGCCCGACGCCGTTCGCCCGCTATGGCCAACTCCTGGAGAGCTTCGGCGAGTATGTGCGCGCCGGCGTCAACATGGCCTTCGGCACGGATACGACACCGCACAACATGCTGGAGGAGATTCGCAAGGCGGGCACGTTCTCCCGGATTGCCTCGCATGACGTTCACGACGTCTCCACCGGCATGCTGTTCCACGCGGCGACCGTCGGCGGTGCGAGGGCCCTGATGCGGGACGACATCGGCCGCCTGGCAGAGAACTGCAAGGCCGACATCGTGGCTGTCGATCTCGAGCAACCCGAGATGATGCCGGCCCGCGACCCTCTGCGGTCGCTCATCTTCCATGCCGCTGACCGGGCGGTGTGCGATGTCTGGATCGGTGGCCGGAAGGTGCTTGAGAGTGGAGAGGTGCTCAACCTCGATCCAACGGCAGCCGGCCGAACCCTGACCGCCGAGCAGGTGACGATGATGGAGTCCACGCCGAAGCGCGACTACCGCAAGCGCACGACGGATGAACTGGCCCCACTCAGCCTTCGGATCGGATGACCCGGTGCCGCCTCGTGCGGCTCCGCAAGAAAAGCCAAGGGAGAATCAATTGACTCGAATACTGACAGCCGCGGCCGCGCAGCTTGGCCCCATAGGGCGCAACGAGACGCGTGCATCAGCGGTGAAGCGCATGATCCAGATGATGAGGCGCGGCAAGGAACGCGGCGTGCGCTACATGGTGTTTCCTGAACTCGCCCTGACCACCTTCTTTCCCCGCTGGTACATGGAGGACTGGAAGGAGGTCGAGCGGTTCTTCGAACGCCAGATGCCGTCTGCAGACGTCCTTCCCCTGTTTGAAGCGGCCCGTGAGTACGGCATTGGTTTCTATCTCGGCTATGCCGAACTGACCGATGACGGCCAGCACTTCAACACCTCTATCTTGGTCAACGACAAGGGCCGGATCGTTGGCAAGTACCGGAAAGTGCATCTTCCGGGCCACTCCGAGCACGAGCCCCAACGCCCGTGGCAGCATCTTGAGAAACGGTACTTCCAGCCGGGCGATCTCGGGTTTCCCGTATGGCGCAGCATGGGCGCCATTCACGGCATGGCGATCTGCAACGATCGGCGCTGGCCGGAAGTCTTCCGGGAAATGAGCCTTCAGGGCGTAGAGGTCGTTAGCCTTGGGTACAACACGCCGGACGAGAACACCTCGGCGAGCGAGCCGAAACACCTCCGCAACTTCCACAACGACCTGGTGCTGCAGGCAGCCGCGTACCAGAACTCCTGCTACGTCATCGCCACGGCAAAGGCCGGGATCGAAGAGGGTGTAGGATTGATCGGCGGTTCCCTGATCGCGCAGCCGTCAGGGGAGATCGTTGCCAAGGCGCAGACCCTGGGAGACGAGATGGTGGTCGCCGACCTCAATCTCGATGCCACACGGATGGGCAAGGAAACCATCTTCAACTTCGCGCGCCACCGAAGGATTGAGCACTATTCGCGCATCACCGGCCAGACCGGTGTTGTCCTTCCGCCCGAGGGCGAAGTTCAAGGCGATCCAGTGCCTTCGCGACACGCCCCCGCATAGCGCCGGAACCGGCCTGCCAGTGCCACGAGTGCCCGGTTGGCGGCAGTGGCAGGCCGATCTCCAACGTCCAACCGGTATGCCGCCCTCGCGTGACGCGGCGGGCAAAAGCTGAGAGGAATTCGAGATGCGGACCGTCATTCACAACACGCACGTCGTCACCGTCGATGATGCGGATTCCGTCCACTACGATTGTGCCATCGCGATCGAAGGCTCCAGGATCGCGGCGATCGGGCCGAACGAAGAGATCCTCGCCCGGTTTCCGGACGCCGAGCGTGTCGACGGGTCAGGCAAGGCGGTCCTGCCGGGGTTCGCCAACAGCCACACCCACTTCACCATGACGCTGGCACGCGGGATCTTCGAAGACCTGTCGCCTCCACACCACCCACCGTTCTCGGGCGGGTTGTCTCCGATCCCGATGCCACCGCTGTCGATCGACGGGCGACAGGTCATGGCGCAACTCGGCGCTCTCGAGGCAATACGAAGCGGCACGACACTGGCGCTCGAGGACACCCACGATGTCGCAGACTATGCGGAGTCGATGGTTGACACCGGCATGCGGTTTCTGTTCGGCGAGCGCGCTCATGACCGGACCGGGACGTCAATCGGTGATCCGGCGCCGTTCCGGCGCGACGAGAGCCTCGGCAAACGGTGTCTGAAGACCATCGAGCGGACGTTCCGCGACTGGAACGGCGCTGCCGACGGCCGCATCCGGATCGCCATCTCCGCCTGGGCCCCGGATATGTGCTCGCCGGAGCTCATTGGCGAGCTGCGTGATCTGCAGGAACGCCTTGACGCCTATGCCACCATTCACCTCAACCAGATCTGGGGCGAGGTTGCAGCCGTCCAGGCGCATCGCGGCCGGCTTCCGACCGAGTACCTGGCCGATCTCGGTTACCTGAACGAGCGTGTCATCTGTGCCCATTGCCGGTGCATGGATCCGCGCGAGGAGGAGATCCTCGGCCGTACCGGCGCGGTCGTCGCCTTCAACTCCGCGATTGCTGCCCGCCGCGGGCTCAGCCCGCGGATCGCCGATCTCGAAGCCCATGGCTGCACGATCACCATGGGATCGGACAACATGGCCGAGGACATGGTGGAGGTGATGCGGACCGGGCTGTTCATGGAGCGGGTGCGCCGCCAGGACGGCTGCAGCCCGACACCGGAGCAGGCGTTGAGATGGGCCACCAGGAACGGCTATCAGGCCCTCGGGGTTCCGGATGGCGGCTGGCTTGCTGCCGGTAATCTTGCCGACATCATGGTCATCGATCTTCGTCGTGCGCACATGGTGCCGGTCATGCGTGTGGTGTCTGATTTCGTCCATCAGGGCCAAGCGCGGGACGTGGTTTCCGTCATGGTGGATGGTCGATGGACCATGCGGGACGGCAAAGTGTTGTCCATGGATGAGGACGGCCTGCTCTCACGCGCCCAGGAAGTTGCGGAACGAGCCTGGGCACTGCAGTTCCGGGACCGACCCGACCTGACGCCACCTCCCGGCTTCTCGCCCAAAGGTATCGCGCAATGCCCGCGCTCTGGGGAGGTGCTATAAGCGCGGGATCCTATCGCGATGGCGATAGCATCCGATGGAGCGCAGATGAGCCTCAGCCTTCGCCAAATGGAAGTGTTCCGGGCAGTCATGATCTCCAGCTCACATGCCGCCGCTGCGCGAATGCTGAAAGTATCCCAACCATCGATCAGCCGGATGCTCAGCACGGCTGAAGAACGTCTCGGGATACAGTTGTTCGAGCGGGTCGGTCGCAGGCTGAAGCCGACGCCCGAGGCAGAGCGGCTGATCATCGCAATCGATGACGTCTACAAGCAGGTCCAGCGCGCCAATGACATAGCACGCGACCTGCTGCTGCAGCGCTCTGGCGGCTTGCGGGTGGTGGCTAGTGCCAGCGTCGGGCATTACGTCATACCGAACACGATAAAGGCACTGCACGACCGCATCCCGGACATTCAGCTCGAGATCGAGGTCCAGACAGCCAGCGAACTCGTAAAGAATGTTGCGAACGGGCATGCCGAAGTGGGTGTGGTCAACCTGAACGCCGATCACCCCGGCCTCGAAGGAACCAGGATCTACGATGCCAGGCTGATGTGCATCTTTCCGGTCGATCACCCGTTGGCCCGCAAGGCTACCATTCGCATAGAGGATGCGGTCGAGCATCACATGATCACCTACGAACCGGACACTCCCTACGGCATGCTCGTCGAGGGGTTTCTGTCGCAGGCCAGAACGCCTCTGATATCGAACATCCGGGTCCGTACGTCGCAGATGGCGTGTTCGCTGGTCGAAGCCGGAGCGGGGATCGCCTTCGCCGACGAGCTTGCCGTGCATGGCAGCGTGTCCAGCACGGTTACAGCCCGACCCGTCGAGCCGTATCAGTCGGTTCCTGTTAGCTACCTGTCGGTCCGCGGTCAGCCGATATCAACCACCGCCAAGCTGTTCATTGAGCTTCTTGGGGTGGAACTGAAATCCATTGCTGCGGCCTTGTCGGACGAGGGCGCTGTCACACGAACCAACGGCTGACGCCTGGCGCCGTCGGCAAGCTCGTACGACGAAGCCGGTCTCATATGCTCGCCTTCACTATTCGCCGTCGATCGTTCAGCACGCCGTCTGGCTGTATTTGCGATTCGGCGTAAGCCTGCGCGACGTCGAGTGATGTGCTGGCGGACCGCGACCTTGATGTCAGCTACGAGACAGTCCAACGCTGGGTCGGTCCGGCGGGCTCTCAGCGGCTCCGCACCACGCGGCACCGGCGCTGCTACACATGACATCTGGACGAGGCCTTCATCTGGGTCGGCGGCCGAAAGATGTACCTGTGGCGAGCGGTCGACGCCGAGGGCGAGGTGTTGGACGTTCTGGTTCAGCACCAGTTCGGATTACGCCCCAGGGACCCGGGAACATTCATCCGCTTCCTATATGCTTCCTGGAATGCAAAAACGGCTTAGCCTGGATTGGCTAAGCCGTTGATATTTTTGGTTGCGGGGGCCCGCAACCAACGATTCTTGCGGCTGATGGAGAGCGAAGTTCCGCGGGTTGCGGCGTAGGTCAGTGCGCACTCGTAGCACCGCGCCGAGGATCTACCGAGAACGGGGTCCGCGCTGCCAGCTAACGACAATGACCCCCTATCGCTAGTTGGCGGGTAGCGGCTGGCAACGTAAGGCGCTGCCGCCGTCGCGGAGCGCTACCGCCGGTTGCGACGAAGAAGCGGCTCCAAGGTGGCAAGGACCCACTCGACCCCGACCTCGGTGGTTGCGACGTCCTTTGGTCTCAAGCCTAGCTGCGGGACGGTACGCTGAAGCGCCATGGCCGAATTGTTCTCTCCGCGATAGTGTCGCGCCGTTCGGACAACCAGCCGTTCGAACAAGGCATCCGGTTGTGGGTCCGGCACACTGTCTGCTTGCAAGGCCTCTAGCGCGGCGTAGAGACTGACCACCCCGCGGAGCACCGATTGCTCTGGCGGGAGATGAGCCAGCCGCGGATTTGGCCGAGAGAGCCAATACTCGGCAAGCTTGGTGATGGCAAAGGCTCGTGCGGCGGCCTTGCGCAGGCGCTCCCGGTCAGCTGCCAGCGATGACTGCCAAGCTGCCTGTGCCTTCCTTTCCAAGTGTTGAGCGTATGCCGAGCGAATTTCGGACAGCTCCGACGTGAACGCCGACTCCTCCAAATCTAGAAATCCATCCAGCGGCCTTTGCCAGCCTAGATCCTCAAGAAGCTGCGCGAGATTAGGCTCGTTGGTGCCGTGAAACGCCGATAGCAGTCGACGCCGGTTCCGATAGCGCCGAAGAGCAACTTGCGCGTCTGCCTCAAGCTCGGTGACGGCATTGTCGAACCTTTCGTCGCTCTCCTGCTCAATCAGCTGGATCGGCGTGCGCCCAAGCTTCGGGTGGACAACGCTAGACCATTGCGGCTCCCCTGGTTCACGCATGACGCCCCAGACGCGATCAATCTTGAGAACACGCTGCTTCCGCGCCCAAAGGCGGCGACAGCGCTCTTGCGCATGCTCGATCGGCAAGCCCAAGAGGTCGACTTCAGGCGATCCGTCGATGAGGAGCATTTCACCGACCCGGCGCAGCATAGAGGCGATGGATCTCCATGCATCCTCATCCAGCTGGCGCATCGCTTGATGGAGCGACAGGCTTCGGCCGTACACGTCAAACCGCGGCTGGCAGAACCAGGTTTTCTTGTCGAAATCGACGGGTAGAACCTGAGCTATGGCTTCCTTGTAAGCGTCGAATTCCGCCTGCCGACGCCGAGCGCGACCTTTGCGGAACGCTTCCGCGGCAGCGACCTGAGCGCGATGCTCGGTAAGGCGTCGTTGGGTGGTCGCATGCCAGGCCTTGACTGTGACAGGCTCTTGGCTGGGAACGGGTTTGAGGCGCCAGCCGGCGAGACGTTCCGCGCGCTCGACCAACTCGGCCGTCGGAAAACGAATTGGGATCCGCTCGCTCACGGGTGCCTTCATGAGCGTGGTGGCGGCCATCGGGATCTCCGGGTGCGCAAGACCGCAGTGCGGGCACATCAGCAGCAGCCACCTCGGGCGTTCGCCTCGGCGTGGCCCATAAAATCCGCACACCAGCTCAGCGTCACGATAGTCGGGTGGTCGCCAGCGCACCGCTGAGTGTCCGTCGCGTTTAGCCAAGAGCGTCGGCACCCATGAAGGACGATGATTAAGGAAGTCGGATGCGACCACCTTTGGCCCCCAATCGGCTCGAAGCCGCGAGAGGTCGATCACCGCGCCGAACGTGCCCGTGTACAGCTGCCCGCATCCTGCACAGGCGACTGCTGCGACCACCAGGAAGCCTCGGGCTTCCTTCAGCTGATCCGCCGTCATGTGAACCAGCTTGCTATCGAGCAGGTCCTCGAGGGCGCGGCGCGCTTCAGCCAGCTTCCCAGCGTCGCTCTTTTCCTTCAGCCAAACGACAGGATCCGCGTGCACCTCGTCGGGCAGCTCCGTGACGTTGATCCGTTTGCCAAAGAGCCAGACGGTCGTCACGCTGGCTGCCCGGCGCCGACGGGTCCTCTCCATGGTCTCGATCGCGATCTGGGGCGACAGCTGAATTTCTACGGCATGGGTACGCGTCGTCGTCGAATCGCGGAACAACACATCGGCAACGAACCCCTCGCCTCGGCGCTCGAGCCAAGCCTCGAGCCCACGCGCACGTACTGTCTGCAGCACGCACGCCTTTAGGGCGCTGTGAAGCGGCGTTTCTTGCGCGGCGGACGGGCACTTCCTAACATCTGACTTCCGCGGCGGATGCCGGAAGAAGCGCACGGTGGCACGATGACGACCGTACCCGTAGTGCCTCGACACCGGGACCGCCTTGGACTCGCAACGGCAATGAAGTTTTAAGCCACCGGCTTTGGCGAGCTTGCAGATCTCAGCCCATTTTTCGCGCGTGTCGACGCTCTCAGCATCGATAGCTTCCCCCTCGCTCGTCACTGCCAGGAACATCGGAGCCTCAGCGGGTTACCAACGCGGATCCGGGCACTCGTACTGGTCCCATCGATCAACTTCGGTGGGATCGACGAGATTGCGGACGCCACGCTCGACGTGGAAGCGGTATGCCGATTCGTATGTATGATCGAGGCTGGCCAGCAGCTGCGCTAACAGTCGCTTGCGTTCGGACCTCTTCCACGAAGCGCAAATCGCGATACGGCTGCGGAGCTTTTCGAATACCCGGGGGTCGCCAGGATCAATCCGCCGCCACTTCTCAATGATGCCGTCCGCGCGATCGCCGAAATCATCACGCAGACCGTGCTCCAGCACGTGCTCCAAGGCGTAGGTCATTGCCTGGTGCAGCGGCTGGCTGTTGAAATACGCCATCGACGTCCGCAAGATGCGTTGTTGCACGATGATCGCCGGCCAGAGAATCTTCGCGCCGAATCGAATGCCTATCTCTTCGTACCCCTGAGGCGCTGAGATGATCTCGCGTTGTTGCTCAAACGCCCTTCGAATTTCGTAGGCAAGGTCCATCAGCGGACCGTCGTCGCTGCGAACCAGGGGAGACGCGGAACCCACCTCGTGAACCGCCTCGTGAAAGCAGCGAAGCGTTGTATAGTCGCCAATCAGCAGGATACCTGCGTGCCCACGTAATAGCCTGTACTCGAGCATTATCGGCTAGGTCCAGATCTGGTTGCGCAGTCTTAGACTCAATTCTACCGAGCGAAGGGCGCTCTCCCTAGCACCTTCGCTGCCGCGGTGTTCCGGAAGGCGTCAGCCGTGTCGATGCAGCGGTGTCCGAAGGTCTGTTCACCAATCCTCAATTGCTCGGACAACCGCGAACCTCCCCGCGGAGAGGACTACCCATCACCGCCAATCGCGGGCGTCCAACAACGCTTCCTGCTCAGTCGTGACCACAAAGAAAACAGATAGGGTCGTGTGAATCGAATTCCGCCCGCGTTTTGGCACCGCAGTTCTCACAACCTTTGCCGACCATTTTAACCACTAGTTTTTCTTCGCACATGGCGCATACCGCTGTATTAGCACTCGTTCGATATGCGGTAGCGTGACCGTCGACATCCCACTTCGTTGCTCTGTTGTAGAGGCAAACAGGACAGTACCCTTTTAGTTTTGCCTTAGACACACCAAGAATTTTCTTGAATGCGGTGCTCTTTAACAAATCGATTGTGTAAGGCAGCTCCAACATTACATTGCTTTCCACCGACGAGTACCGCTGATCATGGAAAAATCGCCGAGCGCTGTTACCATCAAAGCGAACTCGTCGACACAGCCAACGGCCATCCGGCCATAGCGATATATATTGCTGACTGAGAATCTCGATCAGCTGGCGGGGCGTGAGAGCCGCTTTATGTGAACCGAGATGAGTAATTTGGTTTCGCAGCCGCCGCATATTGCTGTAGTGCGCGATGTATGCCTCTGGAAGAGCGAACTGCGTTAATGCACGCACGGCACTTGGCAGATCGACAGCGTCTAATGTTCTGAGCTCAGAGAAGTCGATGTCTTGTTGCTTAGGCTCAGGACCCATAAACGGGATTCCCATGTGGTCGGGAATGTGATTCAAACTTCCTAAATGTGGGGAGTTTGCCATGATCAACCACCATTTCTGGCTTTCGGACGCTCAGTTCTCCCGACTTCAACCGCTTCTGCCGA
>NZ_JAVJSX010000001.1:0-238146 GCF_040219215.1 Thalassobaculum sp. | reverse complement strand
CACGACGATCGATGTCGTCAGGAGCGACGGCACCGCCATGGCCGGCGTCAGCTCCGGCTTTCTCGATGCCGGCGTCATCGGCAACACGGTCACCTACACGCTGACCTTCGGCAGCGCCGTCAACATCACCCAGTTCCAGATTGGGGAGTTCGTTAACAACACCGGCAGCGGCAACTACGTCTTCACCCCGAACACCGGAACCGCGGTCGTACTTGCCGACGACAGCGGGTCCATCGCTGGTTCGATAGCAACGCTAACCCCCACCGACTGGACCGGCGTCACCAGCTTCACCGTGTCGTACACCGGCTCCGTCAGCTATCGGATCGGCCTCGACAACATCGTGTTCACGCCTGCCAGTACGGCGATCGTCGGCACGACTGGCAACGATCTGCTGCTCGGCACATCCGGTAATGACACGATCAGCGCACTCGACGGCAACGACACGGTGTCGGCGTTGGCTGGCGACGACCTGGTCTACGGCGGGTCTGGCAACGACCTGCTGTCCGGCGGAGCCGGAAGTGACAGCCTGTTTGGCGAGGACGGCAACGACACGCTGTTCGGTGGGTTCTTCGGAAGCACCGGAAGCAACGTGCTCGATGGTGGCGACGGTAACGACTACCTGTTCGGTGGCGATGGGGCGAACACGCTGTTCGGCGGTGCAGGCGACGATACCCTGCTCGGCGGCAGCGTCGGGAATGTGCTGTATGGCGGTGATGGCAACGACAACATCTACGCCGCTTCTGGTAACGACGTGCTGTATGGCGGCGCCGGGAATGACACGCTGACAGGAGGAGACGGCAACGACAACCTGTACGGCGACCAGGGTAACGACACGTTGTACGGCGGCGGCGGCGACGACACGCTGGTCGGAGGGTTCTCCGGCACCGGCGACGATCTGCTTAGCGGTGGCGACGGCAATGATCTGCTGATCGGTGGCAATGGCCAGAACACCCTATACGGCGGTACCGGTAACGACACTCTGATCGCCGGCAGCCTGTCGGATGTGCTGTACGGCGGCGATGGAGACGATCAGCTCTTCGGGTCGACCGGGAACGATGTTCTGTCTGGTGGTTTTGGTCAGGACACACTTAGCGGTGGCGCCGGGAACGACGCGTTGTACGGCGGCAATGGATTGAACGTGCTGTACGGCGGTGCCGGGGATGACAGCCTGTATGCCGGCACCATGTCGGACCAATTGTACGGCGGCGACGGCGCCGACAGGTTCATCATCCCGGGCCAGTTCGTGTTCGGGGCATCGCATGTGATCGGCGACTACGCGGCCAGCCAGGACACGATCAGCCTGCAGGGTGCGACCTCGGCGACCATCCTGACGGCGTCGAGCTTCGGCAATGACCTGCTGCTCGGCATCGACCTGAATGGTGACACCTCGGCTGACCTCCACCTGCGGATCGTCAACGGCGCCGATCTGACGTTCAGCACGTCGGTAACCGGAACAGGGGTCGATCTAGTCGGATCGACGATGGCGAGCAGTGCGATCGTGGGCACCTCGGTGGCCGACCTGCTGTTCGGAACGTCCGGACCGGACATCATCAGTGGTCTCGACGGGGACGACACGGTATCGGCGCTGGGCGGCAACGATCTGGTCTACGGTGGTGCCGGCAACGACGTGCTCTCCGGCGGTGGTGGCAGCGACACGCTGTATGGCGGAGACGGCAACGACGTGCTGGTCGGTGTCGCCGACAGCAACCTGCTCGACGGCGGCGAAGGCGTCGACACCCTGATCGGTGCCGACGGCAACGACACGCTCTACGGCGGCGCCGGCAACGACGTGCTGTATGGGGTGACCGGCAACGACGTGCTGTACGGCGGTGACGGTGCCGATCTCTTGTCCGGCATGGACGGCAACGACACGCTGGCCGGCGGGACCGGAGCCGACCTGCTGCTCGGCGGGGTCGGCAATGATGTCTTCCTGTTCAACGCTGGAGACGGCGCCGACACGATCCTCGACTTCACGAACGGGGATGATCTCGTCGACCTGGATGACGCCTACGGCATCAACAGCCAGGCAGCACTTGATGCGATAGCCTCAGACGATGGCTCGGGGAATGCGGTTCTCGATTTCGGCAACGGCGATAAGGTCGTGCTTATGGGCGTCGATTATCGGGATCTGCTGATTGGCAGCTTCTACTGACGCTGAACCGGTGACCAATCGGCTCTGGCGTCTTCCGATGCGGAATCACACACGATGGGGTTCCGCATCGGGACCGTCTTACGGTCGAACCGCCTCGGCGAGCGGCAGCGGGGGCGTTGTGATGCGCTGGATAGTGCGGCCTGCGGAGTTGAGCAACGGCCGCTCAAGCTGCTGAGCCAATCCAGTGCCGCGCGATATCGCCGGCGTGGCACAGCCAGATATCGTCGCGATGATCCGCGATGTGCTCCAGCGCGCGCCGCAACGGGCGCAGCCGATGCGGCTGGCCGACGATATAGGGGTGCAGGGCTATACCGAAGACCAGCGGCTGCTTGGCCGACTGCGCCAATTGCTCGTCGAACCCGTCGACGATCATCTCGGCGAACTGCCGTCCCTCGACCCGACGAGCGACGATTGCGGGGATGTCGTTGAGCTCCTGCGGGTAGGGGACCGACAGGATCCGGCCGCCGCCGCGGGTTGCCATCCAGACCGGTTGGTCGTCGTGGCACCAGTCGAGCAGATAGCGGTAGCCGGCCTCGGCCAGCAGGTCCGGCGTGATCCGGCTCTGCGAGATCCAGGGGCCCAGCCAGCCTTCCGGCCGGCGCCCCTCCTCCTCCGAAATGCGCGTCGTCGCCTCGACGATCAGGTCGCGTTCGGCCGGCTCGTCGAGGACGCCCTGGCGCTCGGCGTTGGTGCGGCCGTGGGCGACCACCTCGTCGCCGCGTCGACGAAACGCCTCCATGATGCCCGGGCACTCGTCATAGGTTCGGGAGTTGGCCAGAACCGTGGCCGGCAGTTCCAGACGGTAGAACTCGTCCAGCATACGCCAGACACCGACACGGTTGCCGTAGTCGCGCCACGTGTAGTTCAGCACATCCGGCTGCGGTCCACCGGGGGCCAGCTCTGCGCCCAGCCCCTCACCGAATGCGAACACCTCGATGTTCAAAGCGATGTAGACCGCCAGCCGCTTGCCGCCGGGCCAGTCGCCCGACGCCCGGTCCTCGATCGACTGATAGGCGTACCGACCGTGTCCCGGCAACGTCACGTCGTCAGGCCGCTGCGGCAGCCTGGCCGTTGGACCGGCCGAGGCGGATTGCGGTGATCGCCATGCCGACCGCTGCCTGGGTCGGGTCGACAACCGGTATGCCCACCCGCTCCGCCAACCGCTCGCGATAACGGGCCATGCCGGCGCAGCCCATCACCAGGACATCGGCACCGTCGCGATCGCGCAGCGTTTCGCCGACCTCGACCATCCGGCCGAAGGTCTTGTCCTCATTAGACAGTTCGTCCACACCCAGCTCGATCGCCCGGTCGCCGGCCAACCGCCCGTCGAGCCCGAGGGAACGCACGTAGCGCAGATGGCGTGGGATCGACCGGTTGAGGATCGCGATGATTCCGGCCTTGGCCCCAAGCGCGAGGGCGGTCAGCAAGCCGCTCTCGGCGATGCCGAACACCGGCTTGGTTGTGCTCTCCCGCGCCGCATACATGCCGGGATCCGAAAAGCAGGCGATCACGAACGCCGATGCGTCGTTGTCATGCGCGCGGACAATGTTGCGGATGTGGGCGGATACGTCATCGACATGCGCCTGACACTCGATGCCCGGGGGGCCGTCAGGGTTGGTGACGCTGACAATCTCCGGGCCGTCGGCCATCCGCAGGGGATCCAAGGCCCGGTCCATCGCGGCGGTAACCGCCTGGGTCGAATTCGGATTGATTACGACGATGCGGTCGGCCACGGCGCTCTCCACGTTTTCTGGGCTCGGCTACGACAATGCTTTGGACGCGATCTCGTAGACGTCCTTGGACAGATTGGGACGGGCGACGATCCGGCGCAAGGCGTCGGTCATCGCCTGCCCCCGCTCGGCGTCGAACTTGCGCCACCGCACCAGTGGCTGGGTCATGCGTGCCGCCACCTGCGGGTTCATCGGATCCAGCGCCAGGACCTGATCGGCCAGGAAGTTGTAGCCAGAGCCGTCGGTCTCGTGGAACCGGACCGGGTTGCCGGCCGTGAAGCCGCCAATCAGCGCCCGCACCCGGTTCGGATTGCGCAAGCTGAATCCAGGGTGGTCCAGTAGACCGACCACCTCGCCGAGCGTGCCCCGGCGCGCCGACCCGGCCTTCAACGCGAACCATTTGTCGAGTACCAGCGGTGAATCGCTCCACCGCTGATGAAACGCCTCGAGGGCGGCGTCTCGCTCGGGGCGTTCGAGATCGTTCAGTGCTGCAAGACCACCCATCACCCGGGTCATCATGCCGTCAGGCCTAGCCTGGGCCACCGCGCGCGCCACGCCGTCTTCCCGTCCGCTCGCCACCAGATAACCAAGAGCGACATTGGCAAGCGCCCGACACCCCATGGCGGCGGTCGAGACATCCGATCCACCGTCACCTGCCGCGTCTGACGCTGAGAGCCGGTCGTATGCCGCCGCCCAACCGTCGAACAGCGCCTCGCCGATCGTCCGGCGGGCCTCGCTGCGGGCTGCATGGACCTCGTCGACATGCCAGATGTTCAGCGCCTGTCCGAGCAGGGACTCACCCGGCAGCGACAGCAGTTCGGCGAGGAACGCCGGTTCCAGCGCATCGTCCGCAAGGCTGGCCTTGAACGCAGCGATTACCCGAGGATCGAGCGGAACCGGCCGTCCGTCGCGCAATCCGCCAACCATCGCCAACAGCGCCCGGGTTGCCAGCGACTGCAGCGCCTCCCAGCGACCGAACGGATCGTTGTCGGCGCCGGCGAGGAATGCGAGGTCGTCCTCGGTCCACGCCGCGTCCAGCTTGACCGGAGCGCTGTACCCGCGCAGCAGCGACGGCACGGTGCCAGGCGCCACGTCCTGGAACGACACCGTCAAGGCCTCCCGGTCGAGCAGGACCACCCGCTCGGCCTCGCCTGCAGCGTCTGTATCGTCGGCGGTTCGCATCGGCACCGCCGCTCCGTTCCGACCGATCAGCGCCGTGCGGATCGGAATCGGCATCGGCTGCTTGCTCGATTGCCCCGGGGTCGCCGGAAGCGACTGCGACAAGGTCAGATCGAGCTGCCGGGATACCGGATCGTGGGTCCACCGCGCGGTGACGGTGGGCGTACCGGCCTGCGAATACCACAATCGGAACTGCGACAGATCAACACCGCTCGCATCCTCCATCGCGGCCACGAAATCGTCGCAGGTGACCGCCTGGCCGTCATGGCGCTCAACATACAGGTCGATCCCCTTGCGGTAGTTCTCAGCGCCTAGCAGGGTGTGGATCATGCGTACGACCTCGGCACCCTTCTCGTAGATCGTGACGGTGTAGAAGTTGTTGATCTCGATGTAGGTGTCAGGGCGAACGGGATGGGCCGTCGGCCCGGCATCCTCGGGGAACTGTACTGTTCGCAGGAGCCGCGCGTCGGCGACCCGCTTGACGCCCGCGTTGTGCATGTCGGCCGAGAATTCCTGGTCGCGGAAGACGGTGAGACCCTCCTTCAGCGAAAGCTGGAACCAGTCGCGGCAGGTGATGCGGTTGCCGGTCCAATTGTGGAAATACTCGTGCGCGACCACGCCCTCGACCCGTTGAAAGTCGGCATCGGTCGCGGTCGCCGGATCGGCCAGGATGAACTTGTCGTTGAAGATATTGAGGCCCTTGTTCTCCATCGCCCCCATGTTGAACGCCGACACCGCGACGATCATGAAGATGTCCAGGTCGTATTCGAGGCCGTAGACCTCCTCATCCCATCTCATGGAGCGCTTCAGCGACTCCATGGCATGACCGGTCCGGTCTTCGTTGCCATGGTCGACGTAGATCCGCAGCGTCACCTCTCGCCCCGAGCGGGTGACGAAGCGGTCCTCGACGTATCCCAGGTCACCCGCCACCATCGCGAACAGGTAGGCCGGCTTGCGGAACGGGTCATGCCACTCGGCGTAGTGCCGACCGAACGGCAGGTCTCCCGTTTCAACCCGGTTGCCGTTGGCCAGCAGGACCGGAAAGCGGTCCTTGTCGGCCTCGATGCGGACCGTGAACACCGCCATGACGTCCGGGCGGTCCGGATAATAGGTAATGCGCCGGAAGCCCTCGGCCTCGCACTGCGTGCAATACAGATCACCGGATCGGTAGAGTCCCTCCAGTGCCGTGTTCTCCTGCGGCCGGATGCGGGTCTCGATGACCACCTCGAACGGGCCGTCGACCGCAGGCAGCGTCAGGCGTTCGGGTTCCAGGACGTAGTCCGCCGCCGTCAGGCGCCGGCTGTCCAGCATCACCGACACCAGCTGCTGGTCCTGACCGTCCAGGACGATCGGTGCCGTCCCCTCGCCGGCTGCCGGATTCCGACGACCACGCAGGATCGCCCGAACCTTGGTCCAATCGTCATGAAGCTCGACCGTCAGGTTGACGGCATCGATCAGATGGGCTGGCGGGGTGTAATCCTGCAGGCGGATGGGCTGCGGCGAAGCGGCGGGCGCGGCACGATCCATCGGGGCGTCCTCTTTCAGGTCTCGGGCGGTGATGGCGTCAGTTGGCCATCCAACCGCCGTCCACCATCAGGTTCTCCCCCGTGATATAGCTCGCCTCGTCGCTGCTGAGAAACAGCACGGCATTGGCGACGTCCTCGGGCCGTCCCAGCCGCGGCCACGGCGTGCGCGATTGCGAGTAGGCCAGCATCTCAGGCGCGATCGCCCGACCGGTCTTGCCGGTCAGGATCTTGCCGGGAGCCACGGCGTTGCACACGATGCCCTGTTCGGCATAGTCGCCGGCGATCTGGCGGGTCATGTAGACCACCGTTGCCTTGCCGACCCCATAGGCGAAGTCGTTCGGCGCCCGGACCATGCCGTGCTGCGAGGAGATGTTGACGATCCGGCCCCGTACCTCGCCGCGCGGATCCTGCGTCACCATGCGACGCACCGCCTCGCGGCAGCCCAGGAACACGCCCTTGGCGTTGACCGACATGACCCGGTCCCAGTCGGCCTCGCTGGTTTCCAACAGCGGCGTGTCGGTGCCAATGGCAGCGTTGTTGACCATCACGTCCAACCGTCCGCCCAGGCCGACGGCCGCGTCGATGGCCGCGTTCAGATCATCGACGCGCGACACATCGCAGCGGCAGAACACCGCGCGACCGCCGGATGCCTCGATCGCCGCCACAGTCGTGGTCCCACCTTCACGGGGCGTCTCACCCAGGTCGGCAACGACGACGATGGCGCCCTCCGCCGCGAAGCGCAGGGCGATCGCCTTACCGATCCCGGAGGCGGCACCGGTGACGATCGCCGTCCGATCCTTCAAACGCACGTCGGGCTCGTTCGATCAGGCCGCCTTTTCGCGCGCCGTGGTGTACGCCTTGGCGCAGTGCGCGGTGCAATACGGTCGGCCAGGCTCGACCTGATCGCCGCAGAAGCTGAAATTGTCGGTCTTCGGATCACCGGTCGGCCAGCTGCAGGTGTTGCGGTCCCACTGTTCCAGGGTCAGCGGCACGGCGCGGCGGCGCTGCACTGGTGCCTGGGGCGCCCGCGGCTTGTCCGATTTCACGATCGGCGACTGCCGCTTCGGCAGACCCATCCGGTGGACCTTGCCGACTACAGCGTTACGCGACACGCCGATCACGAGGCCGATCTGGGTGATCGACAGCCCCTCACCCCAAAGCCTGGTCAGATCCGCCAGACGTTCTTCGGTCCATACGCTTTGCAGGTTGTCCGACATGGTCGCCTCCATTGAACCGTTCGCGTGAGCGGCGACTCGTTGCCACCCACATCTTGTGTTCGGATGACAAGAGGCTACGGGATATGGACTACGACAACAAGCAGGACCACCATATCTGGCGTAATTTTATGTGGATAACACAAGAAACCGCCGATTCGCCCCACTTGACCGTCGTGGAGCAAGCCGAATCAGCGCCCTACCTCGGCAATCTGCGTGGGTTCCGTCGCGACCGCCGCGGCGCTTGGCATGGGAGCACAGCTTGCTTCGTCGCCGATACCGAGACGGCTGAAGACATCCAGGGTCACCTGCCGAGCGCTCGAGCCGACCAGTGCCGGGTTCCCTTCGATCGCCGTCGCGAACAACCAGACCTCGCGCGGCATCTCGACCCAGCCGACCAGCCAGCCCAGCTCGGCATCGCCTCCATTGTTGTGCACGGTCGGCGCCCAGCTCGACTTGGCGCGGATCACCGCGTCACAGCCAACCTGTTCACCCGGGACGACATCGCGGGCGATGGTCTGCGAGCGACCGCTCGCCGGCAGGGTACCCAACAGCAAACGCTCGACGAAATCGACCTGCTGAACCGGCGTCACCCGCAAACCGTCGCTCATCAGGGAACGGCCGGTGCCCTCTGTGGTGCCGGCGTTGCCGTAATTGAGGCGCTGAAGCCACTCAGCCATGCGCTCGCTGCCGATCGCCGCGGTGATCCGCTGCAGCTCGGATCCGGACGCGGTCGGCCCGGCATCCCGCATCACGCCGGTCTCAAGCGCGATCAGCAAGTGCGGCAGCTTGAAGGTGGACGCCGGCGGCAATCCCCGCTCGGCGGCATCGAGATCGGAGACGAAACTGCGGCGGTCACCAAGGCGACGCAACACGATGGTGCCGCTGACCCCGGAGGTTTGAAAAGCGCTGCGCCACTCCGGGATCTCGACAATGTCGTCGCTGGCCCGACCGTCTGCCCCAGCGGGTGCGCCTGCCACGATACCCGCCAGGACGATCATGGCGGGGGCCATCCAGCGGGCGCGCTTATGCATCGATACCGGCATCACAACCTCCATCACCTCAGCTTCTCTCGCATCGATAACGCTGCAGATGGATTGCGGTGCCCGAACGGCGGAGTCAGGGCATTACGGCGGTGCCGCAGTCACTCCGCTGCCGCAATTCGGCCCGGCACCAATCCCCAGCCGTTGAATGCGATCCGTGGCGAGGCGAAGTGCCGGTTGCGTTCGCGGATCAGGTAGTCAACCAAGGCCTGCGGCGCCGACACTCCCGCCGCGCGTTCGGCATCGGGATTGTAGTTGGTGTTGGTGTTGACATCGTAGACATAGGGTCGACCCTCGGCGTCGCGCGCGAACTCCACCCCGGCGATGTCGATGCCGGCGTCGCGCAGGAACACGCCGATCGCCTGCTCCAGCTCCGGCTCGACCGCATTCTCGACCACAGTGAACACCGGACCACCGGTTGCAGCGGCTTCTTCCGGTGCGCAGACGTCGGCCGGGCACAGCTCGAAGGTGCCGCCGGTGTCAATCCGCACCGCGTAGAACAGCCGGCCACCGATGAACTCGGCACGGGTCACCGAGCCGTCGGTCGTCCGGACGTAGTCCTGCAGCAGCGTGATGCCGTCGGTCGAGCCGGGTAGCGTGCCGGCGCGGGCCCGTGCGGCGGCCTCGCCGGCGTCCTCGAACAGCTGGATGCCCAAGCCCTTGCCGCCCCGGTTCGGCTTCACGATCACCGGGCCCGGGGCGAAGCTCTCGGCGGCCTCCGCGATCCTTTCGGCCCCCAGGGCCGCAACGGTGCGCGGGACCGGCACGCCGGCGCGCTCAAGCCGTGCCAGCTGAGCCGCCTTGTTGACCTCCAGCGCGATCGCACCTGGACCGTTGATCACCGGCCGGTCGTGGGCCGCCAGCCAGGCGATCACCGCGCTCGCGTACTCCGGGGAATAGCGGTGGCCGCGGCTGTGCGCCGACGCGCTCATCCGGTTGTAGAACAGCCCGGCCGGCGGCGGCGACGACAGGTCGAACGCGCCGTCGGACAGGTTCCAGTCGACGAACGCCTCGCCCCGGGCCGCGAACGCCTTGGCGAACGGCGGCAGCCAGTCCGGATTCTCGTGGATGACATGGATCGGCGGGACGGTGTTCGACGGAAAGACGGTCGGCTGCGTCATGGCGTTTCCCTTCGCGGCGTCAGACGCCAGAGATCGCCTCACTTGATCCGTTCCGCAACCCACATGACAGCGGTATTGTGCAAGTACACTGGTGCCGTCCGGGCATCAACAGCCTAACCGTCACCCCCGGCATAGATCCACATCGCCTGACAGTCGCCGGCCTTGGTGAAGCCGCAGCGCTGATAGAACCCGACCGCGTGGGGGTCGGAGATCAGGGCGTGCTGGTGGAAACCAGCGTAGCGCTCCTGGAGGCGGGCAATGATCGCCCGTCCCACCCCTTTGCCGTGCCAGTCCGGGTGCACCAGCAGATGCGGGTAGTAGACGACCAGCGCACCGTCGGACAGCGCGTTGCCGAGCCCGATCAGCGTGTCGCCGGCCCAGGCGGTCACCACGCTGTCGCTGTTACCGAGCGCGGTCATCAGCAGGTCCGGCTTGGCGGCCGACGACCAGCGGTTGGCCTGATACAGGCCGACCACGTCGGCGCGGGCCAGATCCTTGCCTTCTCGCAGCGTATAGCCGTGCATCGCCGCCGCCGTCACGCCGGGATCGGGCAGCCGATGAACGCCGCGATCAGCTTGATCTGCTCGTCCAGCATCGGCCTGCCGTAGTGGACGGCGTGGCCCCGGTCCTTGGCCGCCTTCAGCAGGCCGGTCTCCTCCGGGATCATGATGATCTCGCTGACCACGGTCGCCGCGTCCAGCCGGTCCACGTCGACCGGCAATGGGTCACCGTCATGCAGGCCGAGCGAGGTGGTGTTGATCACCAGATCGTATCCGGCCGGATCAGCATCGGCCGGGACGCCCCGGACGACACACCCTGGAAACAGCTGGTGCACCCGGCCTGCCAGCTCATCGGCCTTGGCGACCGTGCGGTTGGCGATGCTGAGGCTGGCGGCACCGGCTTCCGCCACCGCGAAGGCGATCGCCATGCCGGCACCGCCGGCACCGAGCTGCAACACGTCCTTGCCGGCGAAGTCGAAGCCGCCGCCTTTCACCCCGGCGACATAACCCTGTCCGTCGAAATTATCCCCGATCATCCGGCGGTCGTCGTCGAACAGCACTGCGTTTGCGGCTCCGACCCGTTGCGCACCGGCGCCGAGTTCGTCGCACATCTCGGCAATCGCCACCTTGTGCGGGACGGTCACGGTCAGACCGCGCAGGCTGCGGTTTGCCTTCATCCCGGCGACCGCCGACGGCAGGTCGTCGGGACGGACGTGGAACGGCACCATCACGGCATCGATGCCGTGCTTCTCGAACTGCGGATTGAACACCGTCGGTGCCCGCACATGGTCGATCGGATGCGCCAGGATGCCATAGACCGTGGTCTTGCCGGTGATGTTCAGGGTTGGCATGCGCCTCGCTTCCAGTAGACAGTCGGCCCGGCCTCTGTGCTTGGAACGTCCAAGTGTCGGAGGGATCGGGCCGATGCATTGGTCAAAGAGTATGGCGGCTGAGATTACTCAGCGGCCATTCCAGATCAGAACTTCACCTGATCGCCGCCCTTGAGGTCCAGCATCTCGCGGGCCTCTGTGGGGGTCGCGACCTCCAGGCTCATGTCCTCGATGATCCGGCGGATCTTGGAGACCTGCTCGGCGTTGCTCTGGGCGAGCTTGCCCTTGCCGATGAACAGGCTGTCCTCCAGCCCGACCCGCACGTTGCCGCCGTTCAGGGCGGCCATGGTCGTGAAGCCCATCTGGTGGCGGCCGGCGGCCAGAACACTCCACCGGTACTGGTCGCCGAACAGCTTGTCGGCAATCCGCTTCATGTGCATCAGGTTCTCGGTGTCGGCGCCGATGCCGCCGAGGATGCCGAAGATGGTCTGGACGAACAGCGGCGGCTTCACCAAGCCGCGCTCCAGGAAGTGCGCCAAGTTGTACAGGTGGCCGACGTCGTAGCACTCATACTCAAAGCGCACGCCGTGACCTTCTCCTAATTCCTTAAGAACGTACTCGATATCCTTGAAGGTGTTTCGAAAAATGAAATCACGGGAATTCTCCAGAAACTGGGCTTCCCAGGGATGCTGGAATTCCTTCACCTTGTCGAGAATCGGGTACAGGCCGAAATTCATCGACCCCATGTTCAGCGAGGTCATCTCCGGGCTGGCCACATAGGCGGCTGCAAGCCGCTCGTCCAGGGTCATGCCGTGGCCGCCGCCGGTAGTGATGTTCACCACCGCGTCGGTGTTCTGCTTGATGCGCGGCAGGAACTCCATGAACACCTTCGGATCGGCCGTCGGGCTGCCGTCGGACGGGTTGCGGGCGTGCAGGTGTAGGATGGACGCGCCGGCTTCGGCCGCCGCGATCGACTGTTGGGCGATCTCGTCCGGCGTCAGCGGCAGGTGCGGGCTCATGGTCGGGGTGTGGATCGAGCCGGTTACGGCGCAGGTGATGATGACCTTGTTCTGGGGGGCCGCCATGGCTCGTCTCCTCGGGGCGTATTGCTTGGGATGGTCTTTTGACGGCGAGAGCCTAGCCGGATCGGGGCTCAATTGAAAAGGTGCGACGGAACTCCGTGGAGCGGACGTTGAAGTAAATGAGGTCGGGCGATCCCGGCCGCTCCCGCCCCCCAACGGAGAACCAGACGATGACCCGCAGCAAACTCACGATCGCCGCCGTGCTGGCCCTCGCCACGGCCGGTGCCGGCACCGCCGCCCTCGCCTATGGCGGCGGCAAGCACAGTGCGCGAGCCGACGCGCACTTCGCCGAAATGGACGCCGACAAGGACGGCAAGGTCAGCGCCGCCGAGATGCGCGCCTACCGCGATGCCCGCTTCGCCAAGGCCGACGCCAATGGCGACGGCAAGCTGAGCGTCGAGGAGCTGGATGAGGCCCGCAAGGCCCAGCGGATCGAGCGCCTCCAGAAGATGGTGCTCTGGCTCGACAGCGATGGCGACGGCGTGCTCTCTGTCGAGGAGTTCGATCCCCGCAAGGGCGCCATGCTGGCGCGCATGGATGCCGATGGTGACGGCGCCCTGACCATGGAGGAGATGCGTGACGCCAAGCAGCGTCGTCATCATCGCAGCGGCGGCAAGCACCACGGCGGGCACCACCACGCTCAGCCGGGACAGCCGGGCGCGAAGAACTGACCATCCGGCGACGACTCGGTGACGGGAATGCCGGAGGATGATCCCGATGCGGATCTCATGCCTCGAATTGCCGAAGGCGATCCCGTCGCCTATCGCGCCCTGGTGGACCGGCACACCGACCGGCTGCTCGCCTTCGCCGAGCGGCTGGTCGGCGACCGGGCCAGTGCCGAGGATGTCGTCCAGGACGCCTACCTGGCGGTCTGGCGCACCGCAGCGCGCTGGACCCCGGCGGCCAAGGTATCGACCTGGATGTATCGGATCGCACGCAACGCCGCCCTCGACCGGTTGCGACGCCGGCGACCGACCGTCGACCCGGAGACCGTAGTCCTGGTGGATACCGCCGACCAAGCCGACCGCCAGATCTCCGCCCGCCAGACCTCGGCGGCGGTGCGCGAGGCACTCGACACCTTGCCCGAGCGGCAGCGGACGGCGATCGTGCTGGTGCATTATGAACAACGGTCCGGCGCCGAGGCGGCGGACGTTCTGGGCGTCTCGGTAGAGGCGCTTGAATCACTCCTGGCCCGCGGACGGCGGGCCTTGCGTGCGGCACTCGAAGGCCAGCGCGCCGACCTGATCGGAGGTGAGCCATGACAGTAGTGACGGCGGATCGGGTACGTGCCCTGCTCGCGGCCTATGGCGCCAATCCGGACCGATGGCCGTCGACCGAGCGCGATGATGCCCTTCGTATGGTTGCCTCGGACCCGGATCTGGCCGCCGAAGCTGCCAATGCGGCGGCGTTCGACAATCTGCTGGATACCCTCCCGACCCCAATCCCAAACCCGGCGCTTCGGGTCGCGCTCAAGAACATTCCAGAGCGTGCCGGCGTGGGCTGGGCTGATCGGCTGGCAGGGTTGTGGCCGTTCTTCGGCGCACCGTGGCGGCCGGCGGCCGGACTGGTCGCTGCCGCAGTGATCGGGATCGTTGTCGGTGTCACCACTTCCGACGTCTCGGTGGCCGACGCCTCTGGCCTTTACGCCGACTACGACCCGGTCGCCGATGCCGCAGCCATGGCGTCGGGTGCCGGCTTCGTGGAGTTCCTGCCATGACGAGCCGTCTGCGCCTGGTATCGATTGCGTTGTTCGCGTCGCTGGTCGTGAACCTGTTCCTGGGTGGCTTGATGGTCGGACGCTGGCTCGATCCGCACCGTCCGCATCACCGGATGGAACGGACGACGGCGGAAGGTGCGGCTCCCGGCTGGATGCACCGCGCGCTCGGACCCGAAGGCGCCCCGGCTCTGGAACGCGCTTGGCAAGAGCATGCCAAGGAAATCAAGCCGCTGCGCGATGACATGCGCCGCTCGCGCGAGGCGGTGACCGCCGCGCTGGAAGCCGAACCATTCGACCGACAGGCCTACACAAATGCCCTGGCTGTAATGCGCACGGAGATGAGCGAATTCTATACCGCGATCAATGCGGTGATGGTCGATGTGGTCAGCCAACTCACCCCGGAGCAGCGGCGAGCCGTGGTGGAACGCAGTCGGGAATGGGAACGGCGAAAAGCCGGTCGCAACTAGGCTGCTCTTCGATCGAAGGGCGCCGCAGGAGGAAAGGCAGATGTTCAGGTGCTCAGGGTTGTTGATCAGGGGGCTCGCCATGCTGGCGTTGGGACTGCCCCTCTTCATCGCCCAGGCCGGGACGGCGAAGGCCGACCACCGGCACCGCGGCGGTGACCGCCACGATCATTGGCGCCACCACGGCGGGTGGGACCACGGCTGGCATGGTCATCACCGTCACCGACGGCACCATCATCGCCACCGCGGCAGCAGCATCTCAGGCCTGTTTATCTGGGACATGACACCGCCACCACCGCCGCCAAGATACGTTGTGGTAGAGCCCCCTCCGCCGGTCATCATCCAGCGGCCGCCGATGTACCTGCAGGCGCCACCTCAGGCGTACTGCCGCGAGTACACCACCACCGCCTATGTGAACGGCCGCCCGGTCGAGAGCTACGGCACCGCCTGCCGGCAGCCGGACGGCAGTTGGCGGATCGTCAGCATGAATTGACGAACTCAGGCCGCCGAGGCTGCCGCCAGCGCCTGCTCGATATCCTCCAGCAGGTCATCGGGGGCCTCCAGGCCGATCGACAGGCGCACCACACCTTCGGTGACACCGATGTCCAGGCGCTCGGCCTCGGTCAGGCGGGAATGAGTCGTGGTCGACGGATGGCAGACCAGCGACTTGGCGTCGCCGAGGTTGTTCGAGATGTCGATCAACGACAGGGCATCGAGAAACTTGAACGCCGCCGCCTTGCCACCCGGCAGTTCAATCGTCACCAGGCTGCCGAACCCGGACATCTGCCGCTTGGCCAGTTCGTGCTGTGGATGGCTTGCCATTCCGGGGTATCGCACCTGCTTGATGTCGGAACGCGCCTCGAACCAGCCGGCGATCCGTGCCGCGTTCGTGGTCTGCCTCTCGACCCGCAGATCCAGGGTCTCCAGGGCCTTAGCCATGACCCAAGCGTTGAACGGGCTCATCGACGGGCCGGTGTTCCGATAGAACGGCTGGAACACGTCGTCGATGAAGTCCTTGGCGCCCAGCACGGCACCGCCCAGGCAACGCCCCTGCCCGTCGATGTGCTTGGTCGCGGAATAGACGACGACGTCGGCGCCGAGTTCCAACGGGCGCTGGAACAGCGGAGTAGCGAACACATTGTCGATCACCAGCCGGGCACCGGCCCGGTGCGACAACTCGGTGACCGCTGCGATGTCGACGATGTCGAGCATCGGGTTGGACGGACTCTCCAGGAAGGTGACGGTGGTCGGCCGCGACAATGCCTTCTCCCAGGCGTCGAGATCGGTGCCCTTGACGAACTCGACCTCCACGCCCCAGCGCGGCAGCAGCTTGGCTATAATGTAATGGCACGACCCGAACAGTTCTCGCGCCGCCACCACCCGATCGCCCGCCTTGACCTGACACAACAGGGCAGCGAACACCGCCGCCATGCCCGTTGCGGTCGCCCGGCAGGCCGCCGCGCCTTCCAGCGCCGCCAGCCGATCCTCGAACGTTGCGACCGTCGGGTTGCCGTTGCGGGAGTCGATGAAGACGTCGACGTCGCCGTTGAACGCCGCCTCGGCCTGGGCCGCATCGTCGTAGACGAAGCCGGAGTTCAGGAACAGCGCTTCACTGGTCTCGCGAAACTGCGAACGGCGCAGGCCGCCGCGCACCAGCTTGGTCGCGGGACGCCAGTCGGATTGATCGGTCATCGGGATTCCGCCTTCGGAGCTTCGAGGTAATCGGGCAACACCACCGCCTGACCGACGACCATGCCGTCGGGGCCGAGCGTCATCACCGGACCGCCCCACAGCCGATAGCCCTCCTGCAGCGCACCGCTGACCCGCAGGCAGAACTCCGCGGTGTCGGGGCCGGTGAGCAGCCGGTAGGCTTTGCGAGGCGTGTCAGTCATCGGCAGGGTCCGTTGGATGTCGCCGCAGTGGAGCTGCACGGCAGGCGACATCCATTAAAACAGATCCCGTCCGCTATAAAGAACTTTCGACAGGACCCGCCGGAGCCCTTCAGAGGCCGCTGGCGATCGCCGCTTCACGGATCTGGGTCAGGGACCGAACCGGGGTAAGGGCTTCCGGATCGACCCTGATCTCGATCAGCGCCGGCCGGCCGGATGCCTTTGCGCGCTCGAACGCACCGGCGAAGTCCTCCGTGCGGGTCACCACCTCTCCATGGGCCCCGTAAGCCACGGCCAGGGCCGCAAAGTCCGGGTTGCGCAGCTCGGTGGCACTGATGCGGTTCGGATACTCCCGCTCCTGGTGCATACGAATCGTGCCGAACATGCCGTTGTTCACCACGAGAAAAATGGTGTTGACCCCGTACTGGACCGCAGTCGCCAGTTCCTGGCCGTGCATCATGTAGCAGCCGTCGCCGGACACGGAGACGACCGTGCGATCCGGATGCACAAGCTTGGCCGCCACTCCAGCCGGCACGCCATACCCCATCGACCCGCAGGTCGGCGCCAGGCACGTCCGAAATCCTTTGTAGCGGTAGTAGCGATGGACCCAGGTCGCGTAATTGCCGGCACCGTTGGCCACGATCGCATCGTCCGGCAACTGTCGGTCGAGCCAGCCGACCACGTCGGCCATCTGCACCGATCCGGGTGTCGGCAGCGGCTTCAGCAGCGCCTCGTAATCTGCCCGCGCCACCGGCGTCTCCGACGCCCAGGCCGATGAGTCCACCGGTTGCATCTCCGCCACCGCCGCCAGGAAGGCGCGCTGGCTGGCGTGGATCGGCAGGTCGGTCTGGTAGACCCGTCCCAACTCGTCCGCACCGGCGTGGACATGCACCAGCCCCTGGCGTGGGCGCGGGATCTCCAGCAACGAGTAGCCACTGGTGGTCATCTCGCCAAGCCGGGCACCCACGACGATCAGCAGGTCGCTGTCGCGCACCCGGGCGCCGAGCTTGGGGTCGATGCCGATCCCGACATGGCCGACATAATTCGGATGCCGGTTGTCGAGATAATCCTGGCAGCGGAACGACGCTCCGACCGACAGCTTGTTGGCCTCGGCAAAACGGGCCAGGGACGCCGATGTGTCTGCATCCCAGCCTCCGCCGCCGACAATCACCAGCGGCTTCTTAGCAGCAGCAAGCATCTCTCGGAACCGGGCCAGATCGGCCGGACCCGGGTGCGGTTCGCTGCGCTTGTAGGGATCGAAATCCGATACCGGTGCCCGCTCGACGAGCATGTCCTCCGGCAGCGCTAGCACGACTGGTCCGGGCCGGCCGGACACGGCGGTGTGGAACGCCCGGCTGATGTATTCCGGGATGCGTGCCGGATCGTCGATCTGCGCCACCCACTTGGCCATCTGGCCGAACATCCGGCGGTAGTCGATCTCCTGAAACGCCTCGCGGTCCACCATCTCGCGGCCGACCTGGCCGACCAGCAGGATCATCGGCGTGGAATCCTGGAACGCGATGTGCACGCCGGCGCTCGCGTTGGTGGCGCCGGGACCGCGGGTCACCATGCAGATCCCGGGCTTGCCGGTCAGCTTGCCGTACGCCTCCGCCATCATCGCGGCGCCGCCTTCCTGGCGGCACACCACGGTGCGGATTTCCGGCGCGTCTACCAGCCCGTCCAGCACGGCGAGGTAGCTTTCGCCCGGAACGGCGAACGCCAGATCGACGCCATGCGCCCTCAGGCAGTCCACCAGAATATGGCCGCCGATGCGGCCGGTGTTGGTTCGGTCAGTGCTCGATGGGTTCGTCGACATAGCCTGTATACCGTTGGGATTTGGGCTTCTCGTGATCGTCGGGATTGACGTACTGGATGGAGGATTTGCCGCGGAGTTCGGCGGGAAGGACCATTACACGGACGAATTTGGTGCACTCAAGCTCGCTGGCTTGGGCGAAGACGGGATCGGGACCTGGCTCGAACCAAGCCTGACCAGGCAGATAATGGGTCGACCCAGCGGGCGTGTCGATGCGGATCTGCCCCTGGCGCAGGCACCGGATGCCCGGCCCCTGGTGAGTGTGTGTGAGTGCAGCGCCTCCGATCGGGAATTTGACACTGTCGCAGCGCATGATCCACTCCGCAGCCGGATCGGGACCATCAAGCGGCGCCGTCAAATTCTCGGTCGAAGTCACTCCCTCCCCGCTTGCCAGAACCGGTTCTGAATCTTCCGGTGCCAGTTCCCACCGCCACACCACCGCGCCATCCGGTCCGGCGGCAATGGCGACGGCATCCGAGCCATACCATGCGCTGTCTTCGGCGAATGCCACACCGTCGCCGGTCTCGAAACTGCCGCGGTGACAGAACAGCACCCGGTTCAGAGCGGGCAGCGGCTCAGCAAAGCGTGCCCCCGGCTCCAGGCGATCTACCATCTGCCGAAGCAGATAACCGGTAGCGGACATATCAACACCTCCCGTTTCTTCTTTCTCGCTTATGCGATCAGGCTCTGTGGCCTGTCAGGTAACGGCCGCCTCCTCGCGGCGCAGGACGCTGCCGCGCTCGATCACATAGGTCTGGTCAAGCAGGCCGTGCAAATGGGTGTCGTTGGATTCGGCGATCAGAACCGACATCCCCTGGCCCTTTAGGTTCGAGAGGACATCGACGATCCGCCGAGCCAGGATCGGGGCAATCCCCTCGGTCGGTTCGTCCAGCAGGAGCAAGCGTCGACCGACCATCAGCGCCCGGGCCAAGGCCACCAGTTTCTGCTGTCCACCGGACAGGCTCATCGACGGCCGGCTGCGGAACTCCTCGACTTCAGGCATCAGATCGTAGATCCACCGGAGCCTGTCCTGCGGCTGTTCGATCCCGGTCGACCATACCGGCAGCATCACGTTCTCTTCGACGGTCAGCGCCGGAACCAGCTTGCGATCTTCCGGCATGTAGCCGATCCCGATCCTGGCCCGCTCGAAACCATTCATCGCCAGGAGATCGTCGTCGTCGAACCGGATGACCCCGGCATGGGCCTTCAACAGTCCCATCACGCCGCGCATCAGGGTGGTCTTGCCTGCGCCGTTCCGGCCAATCAGCCCGCACATCGCGCCGCTCGGTACCGCCAACTCGACCCCGCGCAGGATCGGGACCGGCCCGATCGAAACCTCAAGTCCTTCAACCGCGAGCATCGGGCGCCTCCTGCAGTGCACCGCCCTTGAGGAGCGTTTGATTGTGCAGATCCTCGCCGATCACGAATTCCTTCACCTTGGGATCGGCCAGAGCGACCAACGGCGGTGCGTCACAGATGATCTCACCCTGATAGAACGCCACGACCCGGCTGACGTATCGGCTGACGATCTCCATGTCGTGCTCGACGAACAGGACCGTGACACCGTCCTCCTTCAGCGCGCTCATCACGACGTCCATGAGCACGAACTTCTCATCGCTGGAGATCCCGCTGGTCGGTTCGTCCAGCAACAGGACCTTTGGCGCCGCCACCATCGCCATCGCGATGTCCAGCAGCTTGCGAACGCCCTGTGGCAGGGTTCCGGCGCTCTGATTGCGATAATCGGCGATCCCGTAGCGGGCCAGCAGCGCGTCGGCCTTGTCCGCCAGGTCCGGGCGGCGCAGTAACCGCAGGGCGGCCAGCCCCTTCGCCTCGGCGATGCCGAGGGCGATCATGAGATTGTCAAACACGCTGGCCGACCCGAATATCTGGGCGACCTGGAATGAGCGACAGATGCCGAGGCGGGTGATTTCGCGCGGTGTCCGGCCGACGATGTCGTGGCCCTCATAGAGGATCCGCCCGGACGTCGGCTTCAGCCACCCGGTGACCATGTTCACGAACGTGGTCTTTCCGGCACCGTTGGCCCCAATGATTCCAACGATCTCGTGCGGAGAAACGGCAATGTCGACGTCACGTGCCGCCGTCACCGCGCCGAAGCTCTTGTTCAGCCCGCGAGCTTCCAGAAGTGCCGACATCACTCGACCTCCCGGCGGCGCAACCGCGCCAACAGCGACCACACTCCGCCCGGCAGGAAGAAGATGATGCTCAGCAACGTTACCCCGACAATCAGCTGCCAGGCGTGCGGCAGCCATTCAAAGGCGTATGTCCGGATCAACTCGTAGATCATCGAGCCTATGAACGGGGCCGCGACGCTGCCCGGGCCCGACAGGATGGTGACGAACACCAACTCGCCGGACACCGTCCAGTTCACCATGGAATCCGGATCAACCTGACCGAGGGCGATGGCCAGCATCCCGCCGCCAAGTCCGGCCAACGCCGCCGACATCACGTACTTGCCGTGGATCGCCTGGGCGACAGAGTATCCGAGGTATTCAACCCGGATTTCGTTGTCGCGGATTGCGGTGGTCAATCGGCCCAGCGTTGACTGCAGGTAGCGATGAACCAGCACAGCCACGGCCCAGCACAGCCCGCACAACACCACGAAGATCGTCCGCAACGTGGTGCCGGCATCATCCGGTGCAAAGCCCAGAAACGTCGGGGTCCGCACGTTGAAGCCATCGGTTGATCCCAGGGCCTCGGTCTTCACCAGAATGCCGTAGAGCACCATGGAGAACGCCAGGCTCAACATCGCGAAAAAGATCTCGCGATACCGCCGTACGATGAAGCCCAGCATCAGCCCGACTGCCGCCGCCACCAGCGTGGCGGCCGGCAGGGTGATCAGCACCTCGGAAATCCCGTCGTCCTTGCCAAGCAGCGCGACGGTGTAGGCACCCAGTCCGAAGTACAGGGCATGCCCGAACGACACGAGGCCGGTCCGCCAGAGCACCATCAACCCGACGACCGCCAGGGCGCGGGCGAACGCAATAACGGTCAGGTTCATCAACCAGTCCGGCAGCAGCCAGAGACCCAGAACCGCGACCGCTGCGAAGCCGATCGTGACACCCGGGATTGTCCAGTCGCGCGTGGTCTCCATCCCGCTCCCTCAGATCTTGCGCGCGCTGGCCGGCGCGAACAGGCCTTCCGGCCGAAACACCAGAACCACGGCCATTACGCCGTAGACGACGAACAACTCGACTTCCGGCAGCTTGTGGACCGCAATCGCCCGGGCGATTCCGACAACGAGAGCACCGATCGCGGCGCCCGGGATGCTGCCCATGCCGCCGATCACGACGACCGCGAACGACAGAACGATCACCTCGACCCCGAAGCCCGGCGCCACCGACACCATCGGCGCCACGTAGGCCCCGCCGAGCGCGCCCAACACGGCCCCCAGCATGAAGGTGAGAACGTAGACTTTGGTGACGTCGATACCCATCGCGATCGACAGCTCGCGATCGTGGATCACCGCCGCCAGCAGTTTGCCCCAACGGGTCCGGGTGAGCCCGATCCACAGTACGATGCCGACCACCGCCGCCAGACCGATCAGGGTGAGCGAGTACACGTCGCGCAGGATGCCGCCGAGTTCGGCCGAACCGAGATAGGCCATCGGCTGGTAGGCGAAGTACGGGTCGACGCCAAACACCAGGAGGATCACGTCCTCCAGGATCAGGAAGGTCGCGAAGGTTGCCAGCACGACGATGACTTCATCGCGCGCATACATGAACTGGATCAGGCCACGTTCAAGCACGAATCCCAGAATGCAGCCAACCACCAGGGCCGCAGCCGCGATCATCAGGAAGGTGCCGGCATCGCCGAACCCGGCTTCCGACCAAACCCCGATCAGGTAGGCCGACGTGTAGGCCCCCCACGCGTACAGGCTGCCGTGGGCCACGTTCAGGATCTTCATAACCCCGAAGATGATCGTCAGCCCGACCGAGACCAGGAACAGGTAAGAGGAGAACACCAGCCCGTCCAATAGGATGGTGACGGCCGTTTCCATGGACAACGCTCCTGGAGGGTCGAACCGAGGATGCAGAGTGACCGGCGGGCGTCGGAACCGGCCGACGCCCGCCGTGCCCGATCAGCACTTGGCGCCGGGCATGCCCTTCTCGATCCACTCGACGCTGGTCACGCCGTCAGGCGGCATGATGCATTCGGCGGGGTAGAACTTGACGTCCGTCACACCCGGCTCGGCCGCATCGGCATTCCACTTGGTGATGCCGTAGACGTTCTCGGTCAAGGCCTGATGGCCGCCGGCGAGCGCCATCTTGACGTTCGTCGAGAAGCTCTCGAACTCGAGGCCCTTGAACGAAGCGATCACCTGCTCCTTGCTCGGGAAGCCACCCGCCGCCGCCGCTGCCTTGTCGTAGGCGATCTTGGTCGCCAGGACCGCCTGGCCATACTGGTAGGCGGGGCCGGACGGGTAGGTGCCGTAGCGGTCGAAGTAGGTCTTGATGAACCAGTCGTTCAACGCCGTCTTCCGGTCGCGCACCAGAATCCCGTACGGTCCACGGGCGCCGAGGATCAGACCGTCGGGCATCTTCTTGCCGAGGCGATAGGCCGCCGTGCCGCCAACCGTGAAGATGACCTTCTTCTTTTCGAACAGACCGCGCGGTGCGGCCTGGAAGATGAAGCCTTCGAGGTCACCGTCCCAGAACGACGAATGGACCAGTTCGGCATCGTCAAGCGACAGCGCCGAGATCTCGGATCCGTACTGGCCGGCGAAGATCTTCGGGAACTGCACCTTGTCGGACTGCTTTGCCGCCGGCATCAGGACCTTCATCGCCAGTTCGAAGTCGCGCCAACTGTCCTGCCCCCAGGCGTAGTTCTGATTGATACCGGTGTAGGTCTTGACGCCCGGGAACATGTCCTTGACGTAGTGCGCCGCGGCGACGTTATCGGCGGTCGCGTGGCTCATGGTACGGAAGATGTACTCGCGAGCACCGTCCTCGAACACCCGTGGTGTACCGCAGACGGCGAACACGGTCAGGGTCTTCAGTTCCTCGACCACTGGCGCAAGTGCGGCACAAGACCCCGACGAGATGTAACCGATGACGGCGTCCACCTCGCGTTTCTGCACCAGGTTCCGATACTCGGCGACCTGCTTGGTGTTGCCGCCGCTCTCGTCGATGTAATCGGCCACCACCGAGGCACCGGCGAAGCCCTTGCTGTCGTAGGGTGCCGGGAGCTTTCCCGCGTTGATCGCGTCGATCACCATCTCGGCGCCGTTGCGCGCCGGAACGCCGAACGGTCCCGCTGCCGGACCGGACAAGAATGCCGGGACGGCAATCGTCACAGAGTCCTTCGCGACCGCAGGCACGGTCATGATCAATGAGGCCGCGACCGAAACGCCGATCGCCCCCATCAATGAATTGGTTGTCATCTCCATCCCCTTTTTCGCCGGTGCTCCAGCCACGCAATCCCAGTCCCTGTTCGCGCGGACAGTTTCGCCCGTCCGTCATGCCCGCTTGGTCGCGGGGAGCGAAATGGAACCATGTGCGCCGCCAACATGCAACGCGGGGGACCGCTTGCCAGCGCCGCGGGCGGGGGTTACTCAGTTTCCAAACTCACATGAATTAACACCAGGGAGACGCCTCATGGGTGTGCAGCAGAATTTCATCGGCGGCGAGTGGGTCGATGGCGCGACCGCGCGCGACAACATCAACCCGTCCGACCTCTCCGATATCGTCGGCACCTACGCCCAGGCCGACGCCGCCGGCGTGACCCGTGCCGTCGACGCGGCGAAGTCGGCCGCCCATGGCTGGAACCGGTCGACCCCGCAGCAGCGCTATGACGTGCTGGAGTTCGTGGGCAACGAGATCATGGCACGCCGCGACGAACTCGGCCGCCTGCTGGCCCGCGAAGAGGGCAAGACCCTGCCGGAAGGGATCGGCGAAGCGACCCGGGCCGCCCAGATTTTCAAGTTCTTTGCCGGAGAGGCGCTCCGCATCCAAGGCGAGAAAGTCCAGAGCGTGCGGCCGGGGGTCGATGTCGAGATCACCCGTGAGCCCGTCGGCATTGTCGGCATCATCACGCCGTGGAATTTTCCGATCGCCATTCCTGCGTGGAAGATTGCGCCAGCGCTTGCCTACGGCAACTGCGTCGTTTTCAAGCCGGCCGACCTGGTGCCGGGTTGCGCCTGGGCCATCGCCGAGATCCTGTCACGTTCCGGCCTGCCCAAGGGTGCATTCAACCTGGTGATGGGGCGCGGCTCCGTGGTTGGCGAAGCGATCCTCAACAACGACGCCATCGGTGCAGTGTCCTTCACGGGGTCGGTGGATACCGGAAAGCATGTCGCCGCCACCTGCACCGCCCGTTTTGCCAAGGTTCAGCTGGAAATGGGCGGCAAGAACCCGATGGTGGTTCTGGACGATGCCGACCTGGACACCGCCGTCGGTGCCGTGGTCAACGGCGCGTTCTTCTCGACCGGCCAGCGCTGCACGGCATCGTCCCGCCTGGTGGTGACCGAAGGCATCCACGACCGGTTCGTCAACGCGGTCGTGGAGAAGATCAAGACGCTGAAGGTCGACGACGCCTTAACCGCCGGCACCGACATCGGCCCGGTCGTCGACGAGTCCCAGTTGTCCCAGGACATGAAGTACCTGGAGATCGGCCAGGGCGAAGGCGCCAAGCTGGCGTTTGGCGGCGAGCGTCTCAACCGTTCGAAGGAAGGCTTCTACCTGCAGCCGGCGCTGTTCACCGAGACCACCAACGCCATGCGGATCAACCGTGAGGAGATCTTCGGTCCGGTCGCGTCGGTCATTCGCGTGAAGGACTACGACGAGGCCCTGGCGGTCGCCAACGACACCCAGTTTGGCCTGTCAGCCGGCATCTGCACCACGTCGCTGAAGCACGCAAGCCACTTCAAGCGGAACTCCGAGGCCGGAATGGTGATGGTCAACTTGCCGACCGCGGGCGTCGACTACCATGTGCCGTTTGGAGGCCGTAAGGGTTCAAGCTACGGCCCGCGCGAACAGGGCCGTTACGCCGCCGAGTTCTACACCACGGTGAAGACCGCCTACACCCTGCCCTGAGACCAGGACCGACTAGGCCGCCTCCCCGTTGTTCGACAGACCTTCGGGGAGGCGGGCATTGTCCATCTTTGCACCGGTGAAGCTCGCCCGTGCGATCGCGCAGCCAACCAGTTGGGCATAGCTCAGGTCGGCTCCGTCGAACACCGCGTCTGTCAGGTTCGCTCCGGACATGTCGACCCGGCTGAAACTAGCGCCCTCAGCGTGAACGCCCGACAGATCCGTTGGCCACTCACCCTTCTTTTCACCACTGCGCGGGTCGACCAGCGGCATCGCCACGAGCGAACTGCTCTGCAGATCGGCGTTGTCCAGGATCGCTCCCCTGAAACTCACGCCGCGAAGGTCGGAGCGGTTCAACTGGACCGACGTCAGGTTGGCGCCGCCAAACTTGGCGAACCGGAACGAACACCGCTTCAGGTTGGCGCCGGACAGGTTGGCACCCGAGAAGTCCGCCGCCGACAGATCCGCTCCCGACAGATTGACGCCGCTCAGGTCGCGCTCCGCGAAGCTGGCCGGGTTTCCCTTGCGGCCGCCGGAACTGATCCAGGCGAAGTGCTCGATGACCAGCGCCCTGACGTCGTCGTCAAGTTCGTCCATGCCCGATGCGATGACGCAGTCAGTCAGGTCGGCGCCCGACATATCGGCACCGTCAAGATGGCAGGAACGAAGGTCAGCGCCGGTCAGGTCGGTGTTGGACAGCGTCGCGTCGGCAAAGTTCACCTCCTGGAGATTGGCGCCGCGCAGGCTGGAACTGACAAACGTCGCGTGCTGAAGGTTGGCGCCCTTGAAGTTCGCCCGATCCAGCGACGCCCCGTCGAAATGCGCTCCGCGTGCCGTGGCGCCCATCAGGCTCGCCCGGGTCAGGTTGGTGCGCACTGCCTTGACGTGATCCAGATCGGCGCCGTCGAGCTTGGTCGCGATGTCGCTGCCGGCCGGAGCGCCGATCGTGGTGGCCCTGAAGTCAGCGTCGGTGATGTCAGACGATGTCAGCTTGGCCTGTTCCAGGTCGGCACCACGGAAATCAGTCTTCACCAGCTTGGCACCGCTCAGATCCGCGACCCTGAGTTGGGATCCGGCCAGAGTCGCCTCGGAGAGGTTGGCGCCGACGAACTGTGCACCACGGAAATCCGCCGCCGACATCATGGCCCGCCGCAGATCCACGCCGTTCAGTTGTGCTCCGTTGTGCCGGCCGCCGCGCATGTCGGCACGCTGACCGCCCGGGTAGTTGTTCAGGAAGTGCCCATGCTTGCGAATCAGCTCGGCCGTTTTCCAGTCAACATTGTTCGGGTCGAAACTCACTTCACCAGTCCTTCCCGGTCGATTTTCACAACCGACGATTACCTAGCATACCATACCAGATTTCAGTGCTCTTCCTCAAAGGCCGCGCCGGTAACCGACCGTGTCTCGAATACCATCTGGAATCGATCCGCCGCATATCGGACATGAGACGCCTGAACCGGCTGGCCATCGACCGTCACGTTCAACGACTCGACATAGAGAATCGGGCGCGTGCGCGGCTGCTTCAGCAGGTCCGCCTCGGCAGCGTCCGGCATCCGTGCCGTCACCTTGGTTACTGCTCGTTCGTAGTCGCCGAAGCCATGCTCTTCCATCACCTGGGTGATCGAGCCGGATCCGGTTGCGCGATAGGTTTCCTCGAATCGTGGGAACAGCTTGGCGGCGAACCAGTGCGATCCGTACGAGACCGGCCGGCCATCGACCTCGCCGACGGTCTCGAGGTGAACGACTTGCGCTCCGGCACGGATTCCCAGAACGCCTGCAATCTCGCGGTCGACCCGTTGGCGACTCAGAGAGATTGCATGACCGCCGGGTGAGCGGTTGACGCGTTTCACGTTCTCCGTGAATCGGGTCCGCCGCCCAATCAGGTACTCCAGCACGTTCTCGCGCACGAAGATCCCGCGCCCCTGCTCGACCCGGACCAGCCCGCGATCGGCCAACCCGCCGACGGCGCGGCGCACGGTGTGGCGGTTCACCCGAAACCGCTCCGACAACTCGCCCTCGGTCGGCAGCCGCGAGCCCTCGCCCCACTGCCCGGCACGAATCTCCTCGGACAGGGTCTGCTCGATCTGGCGCCAGACAGAGACGCCGGAGTCCCGATCGATCACCGTCACGGCTTGTTCCCCGTCATCAAAACTTCATTCGGACGCGCTTTACAGCGCTGGTCTTCGGCAGCATAGTGTCGAAAATTCATATGGATGTCTAGACAACATTGGAAGTCGTCCATGCCGACAAGACACACGTCTACCGCAACTCCGGAACAATCCGCCGAACGCCGGGCCCGCCAACGCTGGATGTCGATCTTGGCGAAGGCGGAGTTCGGCGATCTCGACACTCTCTGGAACAACCTGCCGTCCAAGCCGGCCTGGACCGTCGTGCGCCCATCTGAAATCGGGATGGTCATGGCCCGTGGCCGGGCCGGTGGAACCGGCCAGCGCTTCAATCTCGGCGAAGTCGCGGTCACGCGCTGCGCGGTCCAGCTGGAGTACGGCGCGGTCGGCTTCGGCTACGTGATGGGCCGAAACCGGCGCCACGCCGAGTTGGCCGCTGCGGTCGACGCCATGCTGCAGACCCCGTCCCGACGCGACGCCCTCGAGCGGGCGATCATCGCCCCGCTGACCTTGCGGCTGGACGAGAAGCGCCTGAACCGCAGCCGCAAGGCCGCTGCCACCAAGGTCGAGTTCTTCACGATGGTTCGGGGAAGCTGAGTCATGGCCGATACGATCGATCTTCGCCCCGGCTTTGCCGACCCGGTCATTGATGCACAGCACGTGTTCCGGCTGGCGCTGGATTCGATGGCGCGCCCCGGGCGCATTGCAGCGATCCCCGAAGGCCTGAACCCGCCGGCTCCGTTGAGCGTCGGCGCCGCTGCAATCTGCCTGGCCCTGGCCGATCACGACACGCCGATCTGGCTGGCTCCCGAAATCAGGACACCCGCGGCGATCGCGTTCCTGAAGTTCCACTGCGGCTGTCCGGTCGTCGACACGCCGGCCAATGCCGCGTTCGCCGTTGCTGATGGCGCCACCGTGCCGGCGCTGGACCAGTTCGCAATCGGCGATGACGCCTGGCCCGAAACCTCGACCACCGTGATCGTACAGGTTGACGATCTGGCGGCGGGGAGCGGGCTGGTTCTATCCGGTCCGGGCATCGAGACAACCCACACGCTGAACGCACATGGCCTGCGCCCTGACCTCTGGACGGAATGGCGTGCCAACCAGGGGCTGTTCCCGTGCGGCGTCGATCTCATTCTGGTCGCGGGCAATCGGATCGCCGCCCTGCCCCGCACCACCTCAGTCTCGGAGAACTGAGCCATGTATGTTGCCGTCAAAGGTGGCGACCGGGCCATCGAGAATTCCCAGAAGCTTCTGGACGAAGAGCGCCGGGGCGATCCCCGGGTGCCGGAGCTGTCGCTCGAGCAGATCCGCGAGCAGATGTCCCTGGCCGTCGACCGGGTGATGACCGAGGGCTCGCTTTACGATCCGGAGCTGGCGGCGCTTGCGATCAAGCAGGCCCGCGGTGATCTGGTCGAGGCGATCTTCCTGCTGCGCGCCTACCGCACGACCCTGCCGCGTTTCGGGGTCGGCGAGCCGATCGACACCGCCAGGATGGCAGTCCGCCGTCGCATCTCCGCCACCTACAAGGACCTGCCGGGCGGGCAGTTGCTCGGCGCCAGTTTCGACTACACCCATCGGCTTCTCGACTTCGCCCTGGCCGCAGGCGATGAGCGGCCGGTTGCCGAAATAGCGCCTGAAGGCGTGGAAGCGGGAATGCAGCATGTCGCCGACATCCTCGACCACGAGGGGCTGATCGAGCGCGAGGAGCCGGACGACGACAGTCAGCCGGTGTTCGACCTGACGCGCGAGTCGCCGCGCTATCCGGCCGACCGGGCGGCCCGGCTGCAGAACCTCGCCCGCGGCGATGAAGGTTGGCTGCTTGCGCTCGGCTATTCGACGCAGCGCGGCTACGGCAACAACCATCCGTTCGCCGGAGAGATCCGGGTCGGCGAAGTAGCGGTCGAGTTTGCGCCTGAGGAACTCGGCTTTCCGATCGAGATTGGCGAAATCACCGTCACCGAGTGCGAGATGGTCAACCAGTTCAAGGGGTCGGCCCAGGTGCCGCCGCAGTTCACCCGCGGCTACGGCCTGACCTTCGGGCACTGCGAACGCAAGGCAATGGGGATGGCACTGGTCGATCGCGCCCTTCGGGCCCGCGATTTCGGCGAGGCCACCGAAGCCCCGGCCCAGGACGAGGAGTTCGTCATGGCGCACTCCGATAACGTCGAGGCCTCGGGCTTTGTCCAGCACCTGAAGCTGCCGCATTACGTCGACTTCCAGGCCGAACTGGTCACGGTTCGGGCGCTGCGCCGTAAGGCCGAGGCGGCCCGCGCTATCGCCGACGCCGCAGAGTGAGGACCCCGATGACCAGCGTGATCCCGCACCCGAACGCAAGCGTCGCCACCTCGGCGGCGCCCGTCCGGCTCGCCGGCTACAACTTCGCCTACCTGGACGAGCAGACCAAGCGGATGATCCGCCGGGCGCTGCTGAAAGCCGTCGCCATTCCTGGGTATCAGGTGCCGTTCGGCTCCCGCGAGATGCCACTGCCGTATGGCTGGGGTACCGGCGGCATCCAGGTGACCGCCGCCGTCATCGGGCCCGACGATGTCCTGAAGGTGATCGACCAAGGGGCCGACGACACCACCAACGCGGTCAGCATCCGGCGGTTCTTCGCAAAGACCGCCGGGGTCGCCACTACCGACCGGACGGTCGACGCTACCGTCATCCAGACCCGGCACCGGATACCGGAAGTGCCGCTGACCGAAAACCAGATCCTGGTCTACCAGGTGCCGATCCCGGAGCCGCTGCGCCAGTTGGAGCCGCGCGAAGCCGAGACCCGAAAGATGCATGCCCTGGAAGAGTACGGGGTGATGCATGTCAGCCTGTACGAGGACATCGCCAAGTTCGGCCGCATCACCAGATCCTACAACTATCCGGTCCGGGTGAACGGCCGCTACGTCATGGCGCCGAGCCCGATCCCGAAGTTCGACAACCCGAAGATGGATCGGATGCCCGCTCTGCAGCTGTTCGGCGCCGGCCGCGAGAAGCGGATCTACGCCGTTCCGCCCTACACCGACGTCAAGTCGCTCGACTTCGAGGACCATCCCTTCGAGATCGAGACGTGGGAGGAGGACTGCTCGCTGTGCGGGGCGGAGGACAGCTATCTCGACGAGGTCATCGTCGATGACAAGGGAACCAAGATGTACGTCTGCTCCGACAGCGACTATTGCCGCGAACGCAGGGAAGCCGGCCACCAGGGCGATGGAGGTCCGAAATGACCGGCAGCGTTCGCGACCCGCTGCTGCAGGTCCGCGACCTGACGCACCACTACGGCCGTCAACTGGGCTGCCGAGACGTGTCGTTCGATCTGCACCCGGGCGAAGTCCTCGGAATCGTCGGTGAGTCCGGGTCAGGCAAGACCACCCTGCTGAAATGCGTGTCAGGCCAGTTGCAACCGACCGACGGATCGGTCTCCTATCGGACCCGCGATCTCGGGCCGGTCGACGTCTACGGCATGTCGGAGGCGCGGCGACGGCTGCTGATGCGCACCGACTGGGGCATCGTCTACCAGAACGCCCGCGACGGGCTGCGCATGAAGGTATCCGCCGGTGCCAACGTCGGCGAACGGCTGATGGCGATCGGCGACCGGCATTACGGTCACATTCGCTCCGAAGCCGTCGATTGGCTGGAGCGGGTCGAGATGGACATGGGCCGGATCGACGACATGCCCGGCACGTTCTCCGGCGGCATGCAGCAGCGCCTGCAGATTGCACGCAATCTCGTCACCAAGCCGCGGCTGGTGTTCATGGACGAGCCGACCAGCGGCCTTGATGTGTCGGTCCAGGCCCGGCTGCTCGACCTGATCCGCGGGCTGGTCAGGTCGCTCGGCATCGCCTGCATCGTGGTGACCCACGACCTCGGCGTGGTGCGGCTGCTGTCGCACCGGCTGATGGTGATGAAAGGCGGGCAGGTGGTTGAGCACGGCCTGACCGACCAGGTGCTGGACGACCCCCAGCACCCGTACACCCAGCTCCTTGTTTCCTCGATCCTGCCGGTGTGATGCGATGACCCCGACACTCGACGCCGACGTGATGCTGCGGGCTGAACGGCTCGCCAAGTCCTTCGTCCTGCACAATCAGGGCGGGGTGACGATCGATGTGTTCGACGGGCTGGAACTGGAGGTTCGCCGCGGTGAATGCCTGATCCTCGCCGGCCCGTCCGGCGCAGGGAAATCAAGCCTTCTGCGCTCGCTGTACGCCAACTACAAGCCGCAGTCCGGGTCGGTGCTGGTCCGCCATGAGGATCGGGTGGTCGATCTGTGCGCAGCCGAGCCCTACGAGGTCCTGGAGGTGCGCCGCCGAACCCTGGGGTATGTCAGCCAGTTCCTGCGGGTGATCCCGCGGGTGCCGACGATCGATCTTGTGACCGAGCCGTTGACCACCCGTGGCGTCGACCCGTCCGAGGCACAGGAACGCGCCGGCACCCTGCTCACCCGGCTGCGCATCCCGGAAGCGCTGTGGCGCCTGCCTCCGGCAACATTCTCCGGCGGCGAACAGCAGCGCGTGAACATTGCCATGACCTTCGTGCAGGACTATCCGATCCTGCTGCTGGATGAACCGACCGCCTCGCTCGACGTCGATAACCGCCGGACGGTGACCGACCTGATCACTGAAGCGCACGAAGCCGGTGCCGCGATCGTCGGCATCTTCCACGATGCCGAGGTGCGTGCCGCCGTCGGTACCCGCTCCTATGACCTCTCCGCCAAAAGGCAGGCCGCATGACCGCAGAGATGATCCTGAGCAACGCCCGCCTGGTGTTGGCCGACGAGGTGGTGCACGGCACCGTGCGGGTCTCAGTTGGCCGGATTGCTTCTTTCGACTCGGGCAGCACCGCGGTAGCCGGAGCCGAGGATCTCGACGGCGACTACCTGATGCCGGGGTTGATAGAGCTGCACACCGACAATCTGGAACGACACATCCAGCCGCGCCCAAAGGTAAACTGGCCGACCTCATCGGCGCTGCTGGCGCACGACGCCCAGGTGGCGGCCGCCGGCATCACCACCGTGCTTGATGCGATCGCCGTCGGCGGGACGCTCACTGAAGACATTCGCGACCGGATCGTCCGGGAATCGGCGGAGGCGATCCGCAGCTTCCGCGAGGCCGACCTGCTACGCGCCGACCATCATCTGCACATGCGCTGCGAGGTGGCGCACAAGGACGTGCTGCGGCTGTTCGAGCCGTTCAAGGACGACCCGCTGGTCCGGCTGGTCTCGCTGATGGACCACACGCCGGGGCAGCGGCAGTTCGTCAATCTCGACAAGCTCAGGGTCTACTATCAGGGCAAGCACGCGATGAGCGATGCGGAATTCGAACGCATGATCGTCGACCGCAAGGCCGCGCAGGAGCTCTACTCCGACCGGCACCGCCGCACCCTGGTCGAGATGGCGCTAAGTGCAGGACACACCATTGCCAGCCATGACGATGCAACCCAGGAGCATATCGACGAGGCAGCCGAACTTGGCCTGACCATCAGCGAATTCCCGACGACCATGGCCGCGGCGCACGCCGCCCACGCCAAGGGCCTGACGACGATCATGGGCGGCCCGAACGTGGTGCGTGGCGGGTCGCACTCCGGCAACGTCTCGGCCGGTGATCTGGCAGAAGCCGGAGTGCTCGACGCACTGTCCTCGGACTACGTCCCCTCAAGCCTGCTGCACGGCGCCCTCATGCTGCACGAGCGGCACGGCATGACCCTCCCCGGCGCAATCGCGACCGTAACCCGCAACCCGGCCGACATGATTGGCCTGGACGACCGCGGCCGGATCGCTGCCGGCACCCGGGCCGACCTGATCCGGGTCAAACGGCTGGACGACGGCGTGCCGGTGGTGCGCCGTACCTGGCGCGAAGGCCGGCAGGTGCTGTGATGGCCGGCAAGAAGCTGTCGCCCGACGGCCCGTGGATCCATCCGGAAGCCCATGTGGTCGGATCGACATTCGGCGCCTGGACCGAAGTCGGCGCCCGCACCTCGGTGGTTGAAACGACCATGGGCGACTACAGCTACGTGGTCAGCGACAGCCAGATCATCTACGCATCCATCGGAAAGTTCGCGAACATCGCGGCGCATACCCGCATCAATCCCGGCAACCATCCGCACTGGAGGGCCTGCCTGCACCATTTCATGTATCGGTCCGACGACTACGATCTCGGCGAGCGCGACGACGCCTTCTTCGACTGGCGCCGATCGACCCCGGTAGTCATCGGCCACGACGTCTGGATCGGCCACGGTGCCCTTGTCATGCCGGGTGTGACTGTCGGCACAGGCGCGATCATCGGTGCCGGTGCTGTCGTCACCAAGGACGTCGAGCCCTACACGATCGTCGCCGGTGTTCCGGCCAAGCCGATCCGGCGCCGGGTGTCGGAGGCGACCGAAGCCAAGCTGATGGCAATCGCCTGGTGGGACTGGACCCACGACATGCTGCGCGAGCGGATGGCGGATTTCCGCTCGCTCGACGCCGACGCGTTCGCTGTCCGATATGCCTGACCGCGAGACGCCGCGCGGCCTTCTGGTCCTGGTGGTCGGACCGTCGGGCGTCGGCAAGGACACCCTCATCGACGCGGCACACCGGGCACTGGCAGATGATCAGTCCGTGGTGTTTCCCCGCCGCGAGATCACCCGCCCCGCCGACGCCGGCGGCGAAGATCATGTTCCGATCGATGTCCAGACGTTCCGGGCGCGCAGAGCCGCCGGCGCCTATGCCTTGGCCTGGGAGGCGCATGGGCTCGGGTATGGTGTCCCGATAGCCGTCACCGCAGACCTCGCCGCGGGTCGGCGCGTCGTGGTGAACGTCTCGCGCGGCGTGTTGGATGAGGCACGCCGACACTACGGACCGGTTCGCGTGCTGAGCCTGAACGTGCCGGCCGCCGTGCTGCGCCAACGCCTTTCGGCGCGCGGCCGCGAGGATCCCGAGGAGATTGAACGCCGGGTCGGCCGTGCCGGCGCCTTCATCGTCGAAGGACCCGACGTGGTGACGGTCGTCAACGACGGCGCGATTGACGATGCCGCCCTGCGTTTCGTGGAGGCGGTTCGCGCGCCGGCACATCCGCAGGCCGAGTCATCAAACCGCAACGCTTCGGACGCCGAAATTTAACCGCACCGTCACCGTCGCGTTGCCAAATCCGGGTACCCACCGCACAGCAAAACGCGTGCGACCACCGGCCCTCCGAGCCGGCCCATATTCAGTCGCGCGCCCAGCATGCGGGACGTGCCGATGCTTGAGATCACAAACCTTGAGAAGCGCTTCGGCGCCGTGGCTGCCGTCGATCGGGTATCGCTGACGATCCCCGATGGCCAGATGGTCGGCGTCATCGGCCGGTCCGGCGCTGGCAAGTCGACACTGCTGCGTCTGATCAACCGGCTGGCCGAGCCGACTGGCGGGCAGATCCTGTTCGATGGAACGGATGTCTCTGCGCTGAAGGGCCGCCCGCTCATGGCGTGGCGCGCCCACTGCGCCATGATCTTCCAGCAGTTCAACCTGGTGAACCGGCTCGACGTGATGACCAACGTCCTGCTCGGCCGGCTGAACTACCATGGCTTCGTTGCCTCCATGCTGAAGCGCTTCACACCGGCGGAGCGCGCCTTCGCGATCCGTGCGCTCGACCGGCTGGACATGGCCCAGACCGCCTTGCAGCGGGCCGACACCCTGTCCGGCGGCCAACAGCAGCGCGTTGCCATTGCCCGAGCCTTGATGCAGGAGCCGAAAATCCTGCTGGCCGACGAACCGATCGCCTCCCTCGATCCGCGCAACGCCACCATCGTCATGGACGCGCTGCGCACGATCAACCGTGAGGAAGGCATCACGGTGGTCTGCAACCTGCATACCCTCGACACCGCCCGCGCCTACTGCGACCGCATCGTCGGCATGTTCAAGGGGGCCGTGGTGTTCGACGGGTCTCCGTCCGAGCTGACGGTCGACGCGGCACGCGCGATCTACGGGGTCGACGGCATCGACGAAGCGCTGGCCGAAAGCGTCACGTCCACATCGATCGGACCGGCCACGGGGGCGGCCGTTCCGTCTCGCCTTGCGGTCGCCTGAGCGCGCCGCAGTCCCCCTCGCCTTCTTTTCAGGGAGTACTTCTCGATGATCGCACGTCGCACTCTGGGCGTCGCACTCGCCGGCCTCGCGACTCTCGCCGCCCTCACCTCGGTCGCCCAGGCGGCCGATGACTGGCGCAAGCACGTCCCGGTGTTCCGCGTCGGCATCCTCGGCGGTGAGAACGAGGCCGACCGGCTGAAGGACAACACCTGCTTCAAGGAGCTGCTCGAGACCCGTCTCGGGATACCGGTCGAGCTCTATCCGGCCTCCGACTACGCCGGCGTGATGCAGGGGCTGATCTCCAAGAACCTGGAGTATGCCGGCCTCGGCTCGGCAGCCTACGCTGGCATACACATCCAGGACCCGGAAGCGGTCGAGCCGCTCGTCACCACCGAGCAGATCGACGGGTCCCTGGGTTACTACTCGGTGCTCTATGTCCGCGCCGACAGTCCCTACAAGACGCTCGGCGACCTCAAGGGCAAGACCCTCGCCTTCGCCGATCCCAACTCGACCTCCGGCTACCTGGTCCCGGCCCATGAGCTCAAGGCCCAAGGCTACGACCCGAAGACGTTCTTCTCGCAGACCGGCTTCGGCGGCGGCCATGAGCAGGCTGTGGTCGCAGTGCTGAACAAGCAGTACGACGCCGGCGTCACCTGGACCTCCGGTGTCGGCGAGTACGCGGAAGGCTACTCTCGCGGCAACCTGCGCAAAATGGTCGACAAGGGTGCCCTCGACATGAGCGACATCCGGGTCGTCTGGAAGTCCGAGCTGATCACCAACGGCCCGCGGGTGATCCGCAAGGACGTCCCTCAGGAGCTCAAGGACCTGGTCCGCGGCATCCTGGTGAACATGCCGGTGGAGAACCGGCAGTGCGCGGAGGCTATCGCCGGCGGCGAGTTCAATTCGTTCCAGCCGATCAACCACCAGTTCTACAAGACCATCATCGATATGCGTCGCGAGCTTCTAAAGGCACGCCGCGGCTGATCCGAACGGCGGCGGCAAGGCGCCCTGCCGACCCGTCGCCATTCTTCCCGACATACACCCGGAGGATCGCGTGAGCAGCCAGACAATGGCGACCGCCGACGGTGGCGCAGCCATCTCGCCGGTGGACCAATTCGAGCGCCATCGGGCCGAGCTGCGGCGCGTCCGGCGGCACGCGACCCTCCTCTACGGCGCGCTGTTCCTGGCGGCGCTGGCCGGTTCGATCTACATCAGCAACTTCTTCCCGGACCGACTGGCGGCCGGGGCGCCGAAGGTGGGGGACTACCTCTACGACATCCTGCCGGTGTTGAGCGCCGAGCACCTGTTCTCCGGCACCAGGACCGAAGGCTCGATCGCTTACTGGTACTTCAACCTGCCGAAATACCTGCAGCTGCTGCTCGAGACCGTGAACATGGCGCTGTTCGCGACGCTGCTGGGGACCGTCGGCGGCTTCGTGCTGTGCTTCGCGGCCAGCCGCAACCTGATGCCCAACAGCTTGATCTACTTCGCCTTCCGCCGGGTCATGGAGTTCTGCCGTGCAGTCCCCGAGGTGATCTTCGCGATCATGTTCGTATGGGCGGTCGGAATCGGGCCACTGGCGGGCGTCGCCGCCATCGCCATCCACTCTACCGGGGCCCTCGGCAAGCTGTTCTCGGAGGTCAACGAGAACGTCGACCATAAGCCGATGGATGGCATCCGCGCTTCAGGCGGGTCCTGGTTCGACGAGATTCGCTACGGCGTGGTGCCGCAGGTCTTGCCGAACTTCGTCAGCTACGCCCTGCTGCGCTTCGAGATCAACATCCGGGCATCGTCGATCATCGGTTTCGTCGGCGCCGGGGGCATCGGCCAGGAACTATACTACGTCATCAACTTCAACTTCTACGAGGAGGTCAGCGCGCTGGTGCTGCTGATCGTCGCCACGGTGACCTGCGTCGACCTCCTGTCCGCCCGCATCCGCCACCGCTTCATCGGCTGGGAGCAACTGGCATGAGCACGACCGTCGCTTCCCTGTCCGAAGCCGAGATTTCGTCCTTGCGGGCCCGCTTCCCGGATGCTCTTAAGCATGACGTGCGGCGCCTGTGGATGCAGCGAACCGTCGTCGTGGGCGTCTTCGGCTATCTCGCACTGTGCTGCTGGGTGTTCGAGATCACCTTCGCGCGGCTGTTCGGCGGCCTCGACAAGATGTGGGTGGTGATCCGCTCGATGGTCATCTGGAAGGACATGGAGACCTGGGATTACGCCGGCATCTTCCAGGGGCTGGCCGAGACCTTGGGGATGGCGTTCCTCGGCACCTTCGTGGCGACGCTGCTGGCGATGGTGCTGGGCTTCGTTGCCGCCCGGAATGTGGTCTCAAACCGGATCATCCACCATCTGGTGCGCCGATTCCTGGACCTGCTGCGTGGCGTCGACACCCTGATCTGGGCCCTGGTGTTCGTCCGGGCCGTGGGATTGGGTCCATTGGCCGGCGTGCTGTCGATCATGGTCAGCGACACCGGAACCCTATCCAAGCTGTACTCGGAAGCCGTCGAGAACGTAGATCAGCGTCCGATCGAGGGCGTGCGGTCGACCGGGGCCAGCGCGCTGAAGGTTTACCGGTTCGGCTACCTGCCACAGGTCCTGCCGGTGTTCCTGTCGACGTCGCTGTACTGGTTCGAAAGCAACACCCGATCGGCGACCATCCTCGGCATCGTCGGGGCCGGTGGAATCGGCATGCAATTGTCGGAACGCATGAAGGTTCAGTACTGGGACCAAGCCTGCTTCATCATCCTGCTCATCCTGATCACGGTGGGGATCATCGACATGATCTCGAAGTGGATCCGCATGAACCTGATCGGCAAGCGGGAGCTTTGAAGCGGCGTTTCGCGGAGGCTTGCACCGGCGATCGAACCCGTTAAGGTCGCCGGCCATGAGCAAACCGATCGACTACGTCTTTGGAGACGCGCTGCCGGAGCCGGGCACGGCGATGACGGTGGCAGACGGCGTGCGCTGGGTGCGAATGCCCCTGCCCTTCGCCCTCAACCATGTGAACCTGTACCTGATCGACGACGGTGACGGCTGGGTGCTGGTCGACTGCGGAATCGCCGACGACCGGACCCGCGATCTCTGGACCAGCATCCTGGAGAGCCAGCTCGACGGCCGGCCAATCACCCAGATCGTCGTCACCCACTACCATCCGGACCACATGGGCAGTGCCGGCTGGCTGCTGGAGCGCACCCCGGCACAGCTGTGGATGACCCGGTCGGAGTGGCTCTCGGCCCGGGCGATCCGGCTCGACGACACCGAGGAACTGCTGGACGGAATCGTCGGGTTCTACCGCCGCACCGGTCTCGGCGACGCCGAGGTTTCGGACATGCGGGCGCTCGGCAACTCGTACCGCCGGATGGTGTCGCCGATCCCTCTGACCTTCAACCGGCTGGCGCCGGACACCGTACTGGAGATCGGCGGCCGGCGTTGGGTGGTCGTGATCGCATCCGGCCATTCGCCGGAGCACGCCTGCCTGTACTGCCCCGAAGCCGGACTGATGCTCGGCGGCGACTTCCTGCTGCCGCGGATCTCGCCGAACATCTCGGTGTGGTGGAACGAGCCGGACGGCAATCCGCTGCAGGACTATCTGCGGTTCCTCGATTCCCTCGACCCGATCGCCGACGACACCCTGGTGCTGCCGTCGCACGACCGGCCGTTCCGTGGGCTGAAACCCCGCGCGGTCGATCTTTCGATGCATCACGACCAACGTCTCGATCTGGCGGCCCGGGTCTGCCAGACTCCGTCGACCGCCATCGACGTCATGAACGCCATGTTCCAGCGTAAGATGGATCCTCACCAAACCCGTTTTGCGGTTGGTGAGTCACTGGCGCACCTGAACTTCCTGATCGATCAGGGGCGGGTCAGCCGCCGGCTGGACGACGATGGTGCCTGGCGCTACCTCGCGACGTAGCCGGTCAGAGGACGGATTCGGTCGACCCGACGATCCCGCTGACCAGATTTCGGCCGTACAGCGCGTCCTCGTCCAGCCAGGGTTCCGCTGAGCCGAACCGCTCGATCACCCGGGCGGTTCGATCCTCCAGCGCGCGCCGGGCCGCTTCGGCCTGCTCGACGGAGACTGCGGCGAACCGCAAGGCGTCGCCCGGCTTCATGCGGCCGAGGCGCGGCACGTCGGCCGAGATGACCGCACCGAGCTTTGGATATCCACCGGTGGTCTGGTGGTCCGCCAGCAGGACGATCGGCCGACCGTTGCCGGGAACCTGGATTGCGCCGGTCACGATGCCGTCGGACACGATGTCATGACCGCGCGAATGCTGGAGAATCGGCCCGTCCAGGCGCATACCCATGCGATCGGCCTCGCGCGTCACCGTGTACTCGCCGCTGAAGAACGCCTCCAGGCTGTCGGTCGTAAAATAATCGTCCTGGGGTCCCGGGATCACCCGGATCGGTCCGTTCTCGCGTCGCCAGGACTGATCCGCGCAGCGGCGTTCCGCACGCTCTTCCGCCTGCTCGAGACGTAGGGGCAGCGCATCGCCGTCGCGCAAAGCCCTGCCCTCCACCCCGCCGATGCGGGCGCGAACGTATGTCGACAGGCTGTCGTAGACCGGTTCAATCGCAAAGCCGCCTTCAATGGCCAGATACGCCACACCGGTGTCCGACAGACCACCGATCCGGAACCGCCGCCCGCGCGTCAGCCGGATCGACTGGTGCGGCGGCGCCTCCACCCGGCGCTCGCCCAGGATCTCGAGGGCCGCGGAGGTCCCAACCAATGCAACCCGCACCGCGTCGGACGCGACCTCCAGGGTCGGTCCCATCACTCGCAGTTCGATCGTCGCGGTGTCGGACGGGTTGCCGACCAGCGCATTGGCGATCCTGAGGGCGGTAGCGTCGAGGGCACCGGAGGGCGGCACACCCAGGTTCTGCACCTGCGGTCGGCCGAAATCCTGAAGTGTCGGGGCGAACCCGGCCGAAACGACCCGCAACACACTCATGCCATTGCTCCCGCTTCGACCGGATGGAATGACGTGTCCCCGGTCCTGACCCGTTCGGCGAGTTCGTCGTAGACGTCTTTCGCCACCGATCGGAAGCGCACTCGGTCTCCAGCCGCCAGCAGGATCGGCGGATCACGGTGCAGGTCGAACAGCCGCACCGGCGTCCGGCCCAACAGGTGCCAGCCACCCGGCGATTCATCGGAGTAGACGTTGGTCAGGTTGATGGCGATCGAGACCGAGCCCGCGGGCACACGAACCCGCGGTTCTGAGCGGCGCGGCAGTTCCAGCTCCTTCGGGATGATGCCGAGATATGCCAGCCCCGGCATGAAGCCCATCATGTAGACCTTGTACTCGGTGCCGGCATGCAGTTCGACCACCCGCTCCGGCGTCAATCCGGTGCGCTTGGCGACCTCCTCGAGGTCCGGTCCGAACTCGTTGCCGTACAGCGTCGGGAACTCCCAAAGACGCCCTTCCCGCACCTCTGAATCACTGTCGCTCAACAACCCGCGCAGGCTTGCCTCGACCGTTGCGCGCGACGTGACCAGTGGGTCGTAATGAATCAGAAGCGACCGGAAGGTCGGAACAAGATCGACCAGTCCGGGGATCCCGGCGGCACGCGCCGCCTCGCCAAGTTGCATTACCCGGCGATTCACCACCGGGTCGACCGTCTCGCCGAACTCGACCACGAACGCTGTGTCACCGGCTGACAGGAAGCGGGGGAGCACGTGCGGTGCAGTGGTGGTCTCGGTCATGGACCTCGGCCGTTGGTTGGGTGTTAACTGACCCGGCCGCGACGCGGCTTCGGCTCCACGATCCCTAGGCTGAGTGACGCATGGCACGCAAGGTCAATCTCAACGCGGACATGGGCGAAGGCTTCGGCGCCTACGACATCGGCAACGATACCGCCCTTCTCGACATCATAACCTCGGCCAACGTCGCCTGCGGGTTCCACGCCGGTGATCCGAACGTCATGGACCGGGTGTGCAAGCAGGCCAGGGCCAAGGGCGTCTCGATCGGCGCTCATCCGGGCTTCAACGACCTCTGGGGCTTCGGCCGGCGCATGATCTCCATGCCCGCCGGCGACGTCGAACGCATGGTGATCTATCAGATCGGCGCTCTGCAGGGCATCGCCGCCGCCAATGGCATGGCCGTCACGCACGTGAAGATCCACGGTGCGCTGAACAACATGGCCGCGCTCGACCTCGATCTGGCGATGGCCATCGCCCGTGGGATCAAGGCACTCGACCCCAGCCTGATCTTCCTGGTCCCGACCGGCTCCGAGTTGATCACCGCGGCTCGGAAGACCGGCCTGCCCTACGCGTCGGAGGTGTTCGCCGACCGAACCTATACAGACGAGGGCGACCTGACGCCGCGCAGCCGTCCCAACGCGATGGTGCACGACCCCGACGAAGCGGTTGCGCGCGTGCTGCACATGATCGAGCATCAGGAAGTCGTGTCGACCAGCGGCAAACACGTCCCGGCCCAGGTGCACTCGATCTGCGTCCACGGCGATGGACGGACTGCCGTCCAGGTCTCGACCGCGGTCCGCCGCGGGCTGGAGGCTGCCGGCGTGTCCGTGGTTCCGCTCCCCGAACTCACGCTGACTTGAGGATCTCATGAAACCAGCGTTCGCGAAGGCCGAGTATCAGGCTCGAGTCACCGCCGCCAAGTCCCGCATGGTCGCGGCTGGAATCGATGTTCTTGTCGTCACCGAGCCCTCGAACATGGGCTGGCTGACCGGGTACGACGGCTGGTCGTTCTACACACCGCAATGCCTGCTGGTGGCACAGACGCTCGACGAACCGGTGCTGATCGTGCGCGGCATGGACGCCAACGCCGGCAAGGTCACAACCTATCTCGACCACGGCAATATCCTCGGCTACCCGGACCATTACGTGCAGCAGCCCGACCGCCACCCGATGGACTGGGTCGCCGAGGAGATGGCGCGCCGCGGCATCGCCGCCGGTTCAATCGGCTTGGAGATGGACAGCTACTACTTCTCGCCGATGGCCTACGAGCACCTGAAGGCCGCGCTGCCGAACTGCCGGATTGCCAACGCCAACAACCTCGTGAACTGGTGCCGAAGCATCAAGTCACCTGCCGAGATCGCCTACATCCGCGAGGCGGCCCGGATCGTCGAACACACCATGGCCGTCGGCATCGAGCATGTGACCGCCGGAACCCGACAATGCGACGCCGTGGCGGCGATCTATGACGCCCAGATCCGCGGTGCCGGGGGAACCGGCGGCGACTACCCGGCGATCGTGCCGATGCTGCCGACCGGGATCGGCGCGTCGACCCCGCACCTGACGTGGTCCGACGATGTGTTCAAGACCGGCGAAGCGACCATCCTGGAACTGGCCGGAACCCGACGACGCTACCACTGCCCGATGGCCCGTACCGTCTCGCTCGGCCGGCCGCCGCAGAAACTGGCCGATGCCAGTGCGGTGATCTGCGACGGCATTGCCGCCGCCCTTGAAGCCGCCAAACCGGGCGCGACCTGCGAGGAGGTCGAGCAGGCTTGGAGACGCGAGTTGGCGAAGTCCGGTTTCATCAAGGACAGCCGCATCGGCTACTCGGTCGGGCTGAACTATCCCCCCGACTGGGGCGAGCACACCATGAGCTTGCGCGCCGGCGACCGGACCGTCATCCAGCCGAACATGACCTTCCACATGATCCCGGGCCTGATGCTGGACGACTGCGGAATCGAGATCTCGGAATGCTTCCTGATCACCGAGACCGGGTCGGAGTGCTTCTGCGACTTTCCACGCCCGCTGGTGATCAAGGACTGATGCCGCTCTAACCGGGATGATCCTCGAGCATGGATATAAGAACGTACGATGAAGCCGAAAGGCGCGGCCGAGAGTCCATTGCGAATTGGCAGATCGCGCGCCTGTTCAGCCCGGTCACGTTCGATAAGAACCAGTTTCCGACCCGTATCCGAACCATCCATGGATTGTATCCCCTGCTGGACTCCATGCATGCGGGACGGTTGGCTGATTTCATCCGGGAGCGTGGCGGACTTAGCCAGGATGATATGGATTCACTGGCGTCAGCGTTTGCCAACTTTGTCTGCTTTCACAAACGGGCGCTTGGTGGAAACAACACTTTGCTTCCGATCGCGTCGATGCTTTCCCAGTACCTGATCTATGTAAAACTCCGCGGCATCCCCAATCGTCGTCGTGTCCTGGAGATCGGGTCGGGGTGCGGGTATCTGTCATTCTTCATGGCAAACGATCCTGAAGTGGTGCGCTACGACAAGATCGAGATCACCCAGAGCTTGTACATCCTCCAATCGATGATCGACGCGTACTGCTATGGCGATGATTTCGAGAACCGTGCCCTGTCTCCTTCAGAGCACGCCCATGTCGGGCTGTTGCCCCTGGAATCAGGCCGGCTATACGATCAGATCAACACCATCACGATCGACGAAGCGGTCCCACGCAGCGTGCTGCACCCCTGGTGGCGCATTGATGATGCACTGACTAGGCCCTACGACGTCGTCACGTCGAACGCCAATCTGGCCGAGATGACCTACCCTGCCCTTACCTATTACCTTACCGCGGTGAAGCGGTGCCTGGTCAGTGACGGGATTCTTCTGATCCAGTGCCTGGGAAGCCAATCCGGCGAGATAACCAGGCGCACCGTGCTCAAAGCCCTGATGGATCTAGGTTTTCGTCCGCTCGTGATCGTGGTGGGCCCATATGGTGACCGGTACTTTCCGCTTGGCAACCTCCTGCTGATCGGGCCGGGCCACCCGGACTACGACGCCGTACCGACGTCGTTCGGCGCTCCGGTTTTCCTGAGCGATCATCCGGTCGTACGCTCGGTGTACGGCCTGGACCAGCCGCCGGGTAGCAAGGTCTCGCGCGACGACTTGGTCAATGAGACGCTCAAACACGTCCAGCTGAAGTATCCGGCCGCGAGGCTCTGATCCATCCGCAGAAGGGGATCTTTCACGACTCATCTTGCATTGCAGCAAAACGAGAGTACATTCCGCGCGAAATTTCAGCTCGGACAATCAGCAATGCAACTGCGCAACGTCGCGATCATCGCGCACGTCGACCACGGCAAGACGACCCTGGTCGACGTCCTCCTCCGCCAGTCGGGTACTTTCCGCGCCAACCAGAAGGTGGCGGAGCGCGCGATGGATTCCAACGACATCGAGCGCGAACGCGGGATTACGATCCTGGCGAAGTGCACCTCGGTGCTCTGGAAGGACACGCGGGTCAACATTGTCGACACGCCGGGCCACGCCGATTTCGGGGGTGAGGTCGAGCGCATCCTGTCGATGGTCGATGGCGCCCTGTTGCTGGTCGATGCGTCGGAAGGTCCGATGCCACAAACCAAGTTCGTGCTTGGCAAGGCGCTGGCCCTCGGCCTGCGCCCGATCGTGGTGATCAACAAGGTCGATAAGCCCGAGCAGCGCGCCTACGAAGTGCAGAACGAGGTGTTCGACCTGTTCAGCGCGCTCGGTGCCGACGATCAGCAGCTGGATTTCCCGACGATTTTCGCGTCGGCCAAGCAGGGCTGGGCCTCGGAGACGCCGGACGAGACCGGTACCGACATGGCGGTGCTGTTCGAGCGCATCGTCGCACACACCCCGGCGCCGACCGTCGAAGCGAACAAGCCCTTCCGCATGCTGGCGACCACGCTGGAAGCCGACCCCTATCTGGGCCGCCTGCTGACCGGACGCATCCTGAGCGGGTCGATCAAGCCGGGCACCAGCCTCAAGGCGCTGAACCGCGACGGCAAGGAGATCGAGCGCGGTCGCGTCTCCAAACTGCTGGCCTATCGCGGCCTCGAGCGGACTCCGTTGGACGAGGCTCATGCGGGCGATATCGTCGCGATCGCCGGATTCTCCGAAGCCACGGTCGCCGATACCCTGTGCGCACCGGAAGCGATGGAAGCGATCGCCTCTTCTCCGATCGACCCGTCGACCATCGCCGTCACCTTCTCGGTGAACGACAGCCCGCTGGCGGGCCGCGAGGGTGACAAGGTCACCTCCCGCATGATCCACGACCGGCTGTTCCGCGAAGCCGAGGGCAATGTCGCCGTGCGGGTCCGCGAGACCGACGACAAGGACGCCTACGAGGTTGCCGGGCGCGGCGAGTTGCAGTTGGCGGTGCTGATCGAGCAGATGCGGCGCGAAGGCTTCGAGATGTCGATCAGCCGCCCGCGGGTGTTGATGCGCTCGGATCCGGAGACCGGGCAGCGCCAGGAACCGATCGACGAAGTCGTGGTCGACGTCGATGACGAGTACACCGGTCCGGTGATCGAGGCGGTCACCCAGCGCAAGGGCGAGTTGCTGGAGATGAAGCCGGCGGGGGCGGGCAAGACCCGTCTGGTGTTCCACGCCCCGGCGCGCGGCTTGATCGGCTATCACGGTGAATTCCTGACCGCGACCCGCGGCACCGGCATCATGAACCGGGTGTTCCACACCTACGCTCCGTACAAGGGGACGATCCCGGGCCGGCGTGTCGGCGTTTTGATCTCCACCGAGCAGGGCGAAGCGCAGGCCTACGCACTGATCAACCTCGAAGACCGCGGCCCGCTGATGGTCGGCCCCGGCGAAAAGGTCTACTCGGGGATGATCCTGGGCGAGCACAACAAGGGCAACGACCTCGACGTCAATCCGCTGAAAGCCAAGCAGCTCACCAACTTCCGGGCTGCCGGCAAGGACGAGAACGTGGTCCTGACGCCGCCGATGCGCATGACGCTGGAAAAGGCGATCCCGTATATCGAGGATGACGAACTCGTCGAGGTCACGCCGAAGTCGATCCGGCTGCGCAAGCGCTACCTCGATCCGCACGAGCGCAAGCGCTACGCCAAGCGCTCGGCCGCCGAAAGCGCCTGACCGCTATCCCCTAGCCGTCGCCCGGCTGGTCGCCGGCACGACAGCAACCCAATACAGAACCACTCACCCTGACGGTGCCTCGTACCGTCAGGGTGATGTGCATGCTGGATGATCGATCGCTCGCGCATGCCATGGCGCCGGTGTTCGCGCCGACTGAGCGGTCGCGCGGCCTGCCCAATCTCTGCTACGTCGATCCATCCTACCACCGCCTGGAGGCCGAGCGGCTGCTGGCCCGTGACTGGCTGTGCGTCGGCGTGGGTGCCGACATCCCGTTGCGCGGAGACGCGATGGCGATTGACGCCGCAGGGCAGCCGATCCTGCTGGTGCGCGATCGCGACGGCGGCATCAGGGCTTTCCACAACGTCTGCCGGCACCGGGGCAGCCTCCTGGTCGAGGACCGGCATTCCGGCCCGGTGCTGGTCTGTCCATACCATTCCTGGAGCTACGCCCTGGACGGTCGGTTGGTCCGCACGCCCGAAGTCGGCGGACCGGGCGTACACGCTTGCCCCAGCGTCGACAAAGAGTCGCTCGGCCTGCTGCCGGTCCGGGTGGACGTCTGGCTCGATTTCCTCTTCGTGAACCTCTCGGGCGACGCACCACCGCTCGACCGTGTGGTGGCACCGATGGCCGAGCGGTGGGGCGACTACGCCACCGAGATGCTAGTGCACGCGGCCTCCGACACCTATGAACTGCGGGCGAACTGGAAGCTCGCGATCGAAAACTACCTGGAGTGCTATCACCTGCCCTGGGTGCATCCGGGACTGAACAGCTACTCACCGCTCGACGCCCATGAATACAGGGTGCTCGCCGACCGGTTCTTCGGCCCGGTCACCAACATCTACCGGGCCTCAGTCGCACCGGAAAAGACCCTGCCCTGCTTCCCCGGTTTGCCGGAAGCGCGGCGACTGGTCGGTGAGTACCCGATCGCCCTCCCGAACCTGCTGCTCGGAATCCAGCGCGACCATCTGTTCGGAATCATCATCGACCCGCTGGCCGTCGACCACACGCGCGAGCGGTTGCACATCTATCTGGTGGACGACGGGGTGACACGCTCCGAAGCCGAAATTGCGCGCATCGCGGCCGCCAAGACCGACCTGGTCGCCGGCTGGCGCGAAGTGTTCACCGAGGACATCGGTATTGTCGAGCGCATGCAGCGCGGTCGAGCCAGCGGCGCGTTCGACGGCGGCAAGCTCACGGCTTTCCACGACGGCTGCACCCAGCGCTTCATGCAGCATGTGGCGCGGATGGTTGCACCGTCCTCGGAACCTCGCGACCGGGAACGGGTGTCCGCCTAGAGCGCCTTGGCCAAGAGCCGTTCACCGGAGACGGACATCCCGGCATCGACCCAGCCGCGCCTGCGATAGAACTCATCGGCACGGGTCCCCGGGCCGGTCGACAGGCGGGACTCGGTCCAGCCCGATGCGCGAAGATCGTCCAGGGCGCAGGACAGCAGTTCCCCGCCGATCCCGAGCCCCTCGGCGGCCGGATCCACGAACAATGCCCAGATCGTCCCATCTGTGGTATCGGCAGCGCTGAATCCCAGCACCGAACCGTCCTCGTCCCACAGCCAGATGCCCGGACCGTCGATGAAGGTCCGATAGGCGGCAGCCGGCACCTTTGCCGGATCCGACAATCGGTTTTCCCGCACACCCGAGCGGATGCGCATCAGCGCTGGAATGTCCTCGACCTCCGCCCTTCTGACCGTACCCGCCACGTTTGCCTCACGAACGTTCAACCGCCTACCCACGGGACGCGCCCTTCGATGGGATACTGCGGGTCGTTGTAGCCCGGCGTTGACGGATGCCCGGTTGCGACCAACCGATCGATCAGAGCCTCGTCGTCGGCAGCGAACGGATAGTCCAGAGCCTTTGCGTAGGCCTGCCACTGTTCCATGGTGCGTGGGCCCGCGATCGTCGCGGTGATCCGTTTGTTGTTGAGCACCCATTGCACTGCCAGGTCGATCGGTGTCGCGCCCTTGGCCTCGGCGTGTGCCTTGATCTGCCGGGCAATCTCCAGGCTTTCGTGCCGCCACTCGGTCTGCATCATGCGCTTGTCCTGGCGGGCCGCCCGCGTGCCTTCCGCCGGTGCAACGTTCGGGGCGTACTTGCCGGTCAGCACGCCGCGGGCCAACGGGCTGTACGGCACCACGCCAAGGCCGTAGTAGTCGCAGGCCGGCAGATGCTCGACCTCAGGCATCCGGTTCATGGCGTTGTAGTACGGCTGGCTGACGATCGGCCGGTCGATCCCCAGGCGGTCGCACAGGTTGCAGATCTCCGCCACCCGCCAGGACCGGTAGTTCGACACTCCGAAATACCGGATCTTGCCGGCCCGCATCAGGTCGCCCAGCGCCATGACCGTCTCGGACAGAGCCGTCGAGTGGTCTTCCTTGTGCAGGTAGTAGACGTCGATCACGTCAGTCCCGAGCCGCTGCAGGCTGGCGTCGCACGCCATATGGATCCAGCGCCGCGACAGTCCGCCGGAATTCGGGTCGTCGCCCAGCTTGTTGGCGAGCTTGGTGGCCAGCACCCAGCGGTCTCGGTCGGCGGCGATTGCCCGGCCGACTACGCGTTCGGATTCACCGCCGTTGTAGGCGTCGGCCGTGTCGATGAAGTTGATGCCAAGGTCGCGCGCCGCGGCGGTGATCTCCCGACTGTCGGCTTCGGAGGTCGGACCGCCGAACATCATCGTGCCGAGGCACAGCGGCGATACTTTCAAGCCTGAACGGCCAAGCGTGCGGTAGTTCATCGGTGAAGTCTCCTGCGACCATTCAAGCGCGACCGGGATCATCAGGTGGCCAGGCTGGTATGACAAACGCTCTTCGCCCCTTGTATCGTGCCGGGCGTCGTGCTCGGATCGAAGTCATCATACAAGTCCGCGAGAGAACGACCACCATGACCGAGCCACTTTCCGCCGAAACCCGCGACAAGCTCGCCGCCGTCAGCACGGCGACGCTGACCACCCAGATGTTCAAGCGCGGTCTGCGCAACGTCTACATCCAGGGTGTGAGCCGGCTGACCGCGTCGCACGACCAGTCGATGGTCGGACCGGCGTTCACGCTGCGCTATATCCCGGCGCGCGAGGACATCGACACCCTGGACGTGTTCCAGGACTACGATCATCCGCAACGCAAGGCGATCGAGACCTGTCCCGAGGGATCGGTCCTGGTGATGGACTGCCGCGGCGATGCCAGCGTGGCGTCGGCCGGCTCGATCCTGGTCACCCGCCTGATGACCCGCGGCGCCGCCGGCCTGGTGACGGACGGCGGCCTGCGTGATTCCCCGGAGATCGGCGAGTTCGACATTCCGACGTACATCGGTGCGCCGTCGGCGCCGACCAACCTGATCAAGCACCACGCGGTCGAGACCCTGAACGAGCCGATCGGTTGCGGCGGTGTCCCTGTCTATCCGGGCGACATCGTGGTCGGCGACCTGGAAGGCGTGGTGATCATTCCCCGCCACATGGCCGACGAGGTTGCCCGCGATGCCTTCGAGCAGGAGCGGCACGAGGAATTCATCATCGAAGAAGTACGGGCCGGCAAGCCGCTGCGTGGCACCTACCCGCCTAACGCCGAAGCCAAGGCGCGCTATGCGGAGTGGCGCAAGGCAAAGGACGGCGGCTGAACGCCGCCCGGTACTCTACAGCCAGTTCTCGCACCAGGACGGACGGCCGTCGACCGGGGTGAACGTCCGGACCTGTCTGATCGGCACGTCCCCCGGACCGATGCCCCGGGATTCCCAGGAATGCACGGTGGCACCGAGAATCCGGACAATCCGGCCGGTCTGTGGATCGGCGAACGGCAGGATCAGCCGTTCGCCCCGCGCCGGCCGTACCTCCTCGGTGTAGATCCGGCCCACGATGTGCACGACGGTCGGCCCGTCGACCACTTGATCGAAGTAGCCCAATACCCGTTTCGCGACCTCCGTATCGGTCAGTTCGGCCAGGGTCCGGCCGACCAATGGGACTGAGTAGGCAGCCCGGATATGATCGCCGACGAGGCGGTAGCGGTAGGCTCTTGGATTCTCTTCCACATCGCACAACCACACCTGCTCCAGAAGATGGCGGAACTGCGCTGGATCGATCGCCTCGATGCTAGGAACAGGCCGGCCCGACCGTGCCGCAAGCCAGTACGAGACAAGATGTCGGAACCGGTCATCCTCGACGTGCGCAAAGTCTGCTTCGTTGATGGCCATGGCCCCTACTTCAGCTAACCTACTGTCCCCGTGAGCAGATCTAGCACGGAACGTATCGCTATCGAAAGGATCACGGCATGGCCGGGCCGACCGTTGACGACGCCATTGCCGCCTACGACCGGCTGTCCGGCGATCTGGCGCCACGGTACGCGGCTGGCGGCGGCGAGCGGTTTCTTAAACGCCACGCAGAGCTGCTGCCGCCGCTGCCGGGCCCGGTGCTGGACATCGGTGCCGGCAGTGGCGTGCACGCCGACGCCCTCGCTGGCCGCGGATACCGTGTGGTCGCGGTCGAACCCTCATCCGGAATGCGGGCCGAGGCGGCCCGTCTGTTCCCCGGTTCGCCGGTCGAATGGATCGATGACCGGCTGCCCACGCTCGAACGCGTTCGGCAACGGGACGAGTTGTTCGCGTTCATCCTGATCAACGCGGTGTGGATGCACGTGCCGCCGCCTGACCGCACCTCGGCCTGCGCGGCGTTGGCGTCGCTTGCCGCACCGGGGGCAGTGCTCTCCCTTGCCCTACGGCAGGGGCCGTCGCCCGCCGACCGGCCGATGCACGACTGCGATCCCGACGCCATTGCCGCCGAGTTCGCAGGCCACGGCTTCGCCGAGATCCAGCGCAGCGTTAACGACGGCAGCGATTCCGGGGCGGGCGTTACATTTGTCCGTCTGAATTTTCGGCGAGCCGCAATCGACCCTACCGGGAGGCCAGAATGAGCTACGAGACGATCACGTTCGAGCGGATCGGGGAGATCGTACGGATCGCCCTGAACCGGCCGGAGAAGCGGAACGCCGTCAACGATACCGTCCATACGGACCTGCGCGACGCGCTGTCGTCGATTGAGCGCGACCGTTCGGCCAAGGCATTGATCCTGACCGGCACCGGCGACCGGGCGTTCTGCTCGGGCCAGGACCTGTCGGCCCGCACGCCGCCGAAAGAGGGCCGGCCGGTGCGCGACCTCGGTGCCGGGCTGGAGAAGAGCTACAACGCGCTGATCCGCCGCCTGCGTGACCTGCCGATGCCGGTCGTCACCGCTCTAAATGGCGTTGCCGCTGGCGCCGGTGCCGGGCTCGCGCTAGCCGGCGATGTCATGGTTGCGGCCCGGAACGCGTCAATGGTGATCTCGTTCGCCCGTATCGGTCTGGTCCCGGACGCCGGCGTCACCCACCACCTACCCCGCCTGATCGGCGAAGGCCGCGCCCTGGCCGCGGCCCTCACCATGGATCCGATCGACGCTGAACGCCTGCTGGCGTGGGGGATCGCCTGGCAGGTTGTTGACGGGCCCGACCTGCCGGCTGCCAGCCTGGCCTTGGCCGAACGATTGGCGGCCTTGCCACCGAAGGCGGTGCTGGGCACCCGCCGCCTGATGCGCTCGGCCATCGGCAACGACCTCAATACCCAGTTGGCGATGGAGCGCGACCTGCAGCGGGAGTGCGGCTTCTCCCATGACTACGGCGAGGGCGTGAACGCGTTCCTCGAGAAGCGCAAGCCGAGGTTCACCGGCCAATGACCCGCAACCACATCCACCCGGTCGCCCGGCATCTCGCTGAGCACGACACCGCGGCCCGTGAACTCGGGATCGAGGTGCTGGAAGCCCGTCCCGGCTACGCCCGCTGCAGCCTGACGATCGCGGCTCGCCATACCAACCCGCACGGCATGTGCCACGGCGGCGTGCTGTTCATATTCGCCGACAGCACGTTTGGGTACGCCTGCAACTCGTACAATCAGATGACCGTCGCCCAGGGCGCCGACATCGATTTCATACGCCCCGGCAAGCTTGGCGACCGATTGACCGCAGTGGCTGAAGAACGCGCGCGGGCCGGACGCAGCGGGATCTACGACATCGCCGTGACGACCGAATCCGGCGAGACGGTTGCGCTGATGCGCGGCCGCTCGCGGGTCGTCGGCGGCACAATAGTAGCGGACAGCTAGCGCGCCACCGCCCGCCAGTCCGATGCGGCCAGCCGATACAGCACGTGCCGGCGCATGGGATGTCCTTCCTCGATCGACGGGTGGTCGAAGTCGTCCGCCGGGTCGTGGATCATGCCGAGCCGTTCCATCACCGCACGCGAGCGGGCGTTGGCGACTACCGTGAACGACACGATCTCGGTCAGGTTCAGGGTCTCGAAGCCAAACGCCAGGGCGGCGCGTGCCGCTTCCGTGGCGTAGCCCTTGCCCCACGCCGAGCGAGCCAGCCGCCAACCAATCTCGACGCACGGGCCGCAGGGGATCTCGTATGACGGGACGTTCAGCCCGACGAAGCCGATGAACGGCTCGCCGCCCTTGACCTCGGCCGCGTACCATCCCCAGCCATGCTCTGCCATGCGGCTGACGATCCGGTCGGCCACCTCGTCGCTTTCGGCGCGCGTCAGCAGCCAGGGAAAGTGCCGCATCACCTCCGGATCGGCGTTCAACGCCGCGAACGGGGCGTAGTCGGAATCCCGCCAGGCACGCAGGATCAGCCGCTCGGTCTCAATCGAGTTGATATCGGTCATGACGGCGCGACCATAAGCCGGTCATTATTCCCACGCCAGATTGAGTTTGATCCACCCGGAGAGCCGATGATGTCCGTCCGAATCTATCACAACCCGCGCTGTTCGAAGTCCCGCCAGACCCTGCAGCTGCTGCGCGACCGCGGGATCGAGCCGGAAATCGTGGAGTACCTCAAGCACCCGCCGTCAGCGGTCGAACTGGACGCCCTGATCCGCGCGCTCGGCATACAGCCGCGCGACCTGATGCGCCGCAAGGAAGCCCCATACGCCGACCTGAACCTGGACGATCCGGCGATGGCGCGCGGCGACCTCCTGATGGCGATGGTCGAGAACCCGGTGCTGATCGAACGGCCGATCGTGGTCAACGGCGACAAGGTCGCGATCGGCCGCCCGCCGGAAGCCGTCCTTGCGATCCTGTAGCGCCCCGATCAGTGCCGCTACTCGGCTGCCCGGGCGTTCGGACGGCCGAAACGGGCCTCCATCTCCCGGCGCACCTTGAAGATCTGACTGGTCTCGTCGACGTCGACGTCGGCCCAGGCCAGCCGCTCACCCAGCTTCACGTCACGCTTCAGTCTGACGTTGTGGGCGAGACCGAGTGGCAGGTACCCATTCTCCAGCGACGCATCCGCCGGGGTCTGCTTGCCCCAAACGCAGTAGCCACCCTCGCCGTCCAGGGTCTCGCCGGCCTTCAGGTCACGCTTGGCCGTCGCCACCACGTCTGAGAAGAAGCCGATCGGGCTGCCAGTCGGCTCGTTGCGCAGCGCGGCCGACGCCACCGACACCCCGAGTTCCAGGCCGATCATGTGGGTCGGTCGGTACAAGGCGGCATACTTGAACGAGCTGTCGTGGAGCATCTTGTACTCCTCGAAGCAGTAGGTGGCGTAGTCGGTCTCTGCCTCGACCACCACATAGGTGCCGAACTGCAGGTTCACCGGCACGTCCGTGCCGTCGCGATACAGCGACGACACCACCTCGGTCGTGCCGTCGAAATCGACCTGCCCACCGGCCGATTTCGGCTTGCACACTTCGGCCAGTTCCAACCGCGACGACGGCGGGAAGTGCAGCCCGTCGGCCTGCGGGCGCAAGCCGGTGGCGTTGCAGACTGCCGACATCTCGATGCCGGATTTGGTGCCGTCGATGAAGCTGTTGAACATCTTCGGGTTCAGCCGGCCGCGCTTAACCATCTCCAAATCGAAGCCGAAATTCTCCCAGACCGTGTCCGGCGTCGACGCGTGGTGGCGCGGCAGGTATCGGGTGCCCTTGCCGGCGCAGACCACCTTGAAGCCGATCGACCTTGCCCAGTCGACGTGCTCACTGATCAACGCCGGCTGATCGCCCCAGGCGAGGGTATAGACCAGCCCGGCCGCCTCGGCTCTGGCCGCCAGCAGCGGGCCCGCGACCACATCGGCCTCGACGTTGACCATGACGATGTGACGACCATGGTCGATCGCCATCAGGCAGTGCTTGATGCCGATCGCCGGATCGCCGGTCGCGTCGATCAACACCTCCAGCCCGTCAGCCTTGATCAGCGCCTCGGCGTTGTCGGTAACGAACGTCGTACCATGCTTGAGCGCATCGTCGAAGCTGGACGCGGCGTACCGCTCGGCTTCCCATTCTATGTGCCGCAACTGGTCCTTGGCGCGCGGCACGTCGAGGTCGGCAATGCCGAGGATGTGCGTCCCCTTGGTCAGTCGGGCCTGCGACAGGTACATCGCGCCGAACTTGCCGGCGCCGATGATCCCGACCCGGACCGGGCGTCCTTCTTCGGCCCGCTTGGCCAGCATGCGAGAGAGGTTCATCGAGTTCTCCAGTTCACGACTATCCGGCGGCGCGCGATCAGGCTGCGTGACGCTCCTGTGCCGCCAGTTCGGCCAAGCAGTCGTCGGACAACGGCTCGATTGGCGTGAAGTCGCGGTGCGCAATCCACTCCGCGCGCTTGAAAGCGCGGATGTGGTTGTCGACGTGGCACAGGCTCAGATAGACGATGGTGCGCGGGAACGGGCTGATGTTCGGCGGGCTGGCGTGCACCAGGTTGCCGTGGAACACGATGATCGATCCGGCCGGCCCGGTCGGCGCCACACACCCGCCCTCCTTCGCCAAACGGCTGACCTCGTCGCGCGACAGTGTCCACAGCGGGTAGCTGGTGGTCTCCAGGTCATGGCCGGCCTCCAAGGTCCCCGCCTTGTGGCTGCCCGGAATGAACATCAGCGGACCGTTGACCGCCGACACGTCGTCCAGGAACAGTGCGATGTTCATGGCCCGTGGCTCCGGCATCTCGTCGTCGCGGTGCCACGTTCCGAAATCCTGGTGCCACTGCCAGACATCGCCATCGAATGCGGCTTTGGCGTTGATCTTGAACTGGTGCATGTAGACCGGTCCGTCGAGCAGCTGCATCACCGGCTCGACCAGCCGTGGGTGCGCGCCGAGCCGCCGGAAACCGTCGTCATAGGTGTGGGCAGCGAACGCGGTGCGGGCAACACCCGTGCTCTCGCGCCATACCTCCTCGCGGTCGAGCTTGAAGATCGACTGGGCCCGGCGGTGCAGCACGCTGGTCTCTTCCGGGGTGAATGCGCTCGGCAGGAACAGATAGCCTTCCTTGTCGAACTGCTCGAGTTGGTTCTTGTCCAGTTTCATGGCGTTTCCTTTCGCAGTCAGGCCCGCTACGAGTCTCAGGCCGTGTTGGCGCTCCGCGCCTTGCTGATCAGTCGCCGCCGGGTTTCCTCGCCGGCCCGTGCAGCGTGCTCGCGGGCCAGGGTTTCGGCGGTTGCAGCATCGCCGCCTCGGATGGCATCGGCGATCGCGGTGTGTTCATCCCAGATGCGGGTGGCCAACGACCGGTCATTCTTGACCACAGCCATCACCCGACGGATCTGCGGGCGCTGCCCATCCGACACCTCGGTCAGCACGGGATTGCCCGACAGCGCGTTGATCGCCGAGTGGAACGACAGGTCCCAGTCAACGGCCGCCGGAATGTCGCCCGCCTGTTCGGCGGCGGCGCCCTTGGCCAGCGCCTCGCCCAGGGCGGACAGATCAAGCGTCGGGTCGGCAGCCACCCGCTGCGCCGCCAGACGAGCCGACAGGCCCTCCATCACCGCGCGGACTTCGTAGAGGTGGTACAGGCGCTCCGGGTCGATCGGCGCCACGACCAGCCCGCGCACCCCCTGCTCGACCGCCAGGCCCGAGCTCTTGAGCATGGCCAGCGCATGACTGACCGGCTGCCGCGAGACACCGAGGTCGGCGGCCAGCTTTTCCTGTCGCAGACGTTGTCCAGGCGGCAGCGATCCGATGGAAATTGCATCGACCAGTCGCTCATAGACCTGATCGATCAGTACGGGACGGGACTCGAGTGTGCGAAGTTCCACCGAACGCTCCTTTGAATTCTGAATTCAATAACGTGGATCCGGCGATGTCAACGCATCAGTGTAACGCAAATGCAAAGAGCCGCCCCATGGGACGGCCCTCCACACACTTATGCCAAAACGTCACCCCATGAGCGGATCAGGCGAGGTCGAAGCGATCCGCGTTCATTACCTTGGTCCAGGCGGCCGCAAAGTCACGCACGAACCTCTCCTTGGAGTCCTCGCATGCATAGACCTCCGCGATGGCCCGGAGCTGCGAGTTCGAGCCGAAGATCAGGTCTACACGTGTGCCGGTCCATTTCAGTTCGCCCGTCGTCCGATCGCGCCCCTCGAACACCTTCTCGTCACCCGAGACCGCTTTCCATGTCGTGGCCATGTCGAGCAGGTTCACGAAGAAGTCGTTGGTGAGCGTCTCGGGCCGCTTGGTGAAGACGCCATGCGCGGACTGCCCGACATTGGCGTTCAGCACCCGCATTCCACCGACCAGGACTGCCATTTCGGGAGCGGTCAGCGTCATCAGCTGGGCGCGGTCAACCAGCAGTTCCTCCGCCGATACGGCGTAGTCGGCCTTGAGGTAGTTGCGGAAGCCGTCGGCGACCGGCTCCAGCACGGCGAACGCGTCCACGTCGGTCTGTTCCTGCGACGCGTCAGTGCGTCCAGGCGTGAAAGCAACCTCCACGCTCTGCCCGGCGTTCTTGGCTGCCTTCTCGACGGCGGCACAGCCACTAAGAACGATCAGGTCGGCGAGCGAGACCTTCTTTCCGCCGGACTGCGCGCCGTTGAACTCGCTCTGGATACCTTCAAGGACCTTCAAGACAGTTGCCAGTTGGGCAGGCTGGTTAACCTCCCAGTCCTTCTGCGGGGCCAACCGTATACGCGCGCCGTTGGCACCGCCGCGCTTGTCGGAACCTCGGAAGGTGGCCGCCGACGCCCAGGCGGTCGAAACCAGTTGGGAAATCGACAGACCCGACGCCAGGATCTTGGCCTTGAGCGTGGCAATGTCCGCTGCATCGATCAGCTGGTGATCCACTGCGGGGACCGGATCCTGCCACAGCAATTCCTCGGCCGGCACGAGCGAGCCCAGGTAGCGCGAGCGCGGCCCCATGTCGCGGTGTGTCAGCTTGTACCAAGCGCGGGCGAAAGCGTCGGCGAACTCCGCCGGGTTCTTGTGGAATCGCCGCGAGATCGGCTCGTAGGTCGGATCCATTCGCAACGCCATGTCCGCAGTGGACATCATGGGCGCGTGACTCTTGGACGGGTCGTGGGCATCCGGAACGGCATTCGCGGCCGATGGATCCGTCGGCTTCCACTGCCATGCCCCGGCGGGACTCTTCGCGAGTTCCCAGTCGTAGCCGAACAGGGTGTCGAAGAAGCCATTGTCCCACTTCACCGGATTGGGGGTCCAGGCACCCTCCAAGCCGCTGGTGGTCGTGTCGCCGCCCTTGCCGGTTCCGAAGCTGTTCTTCCAGCCGAAACCCTGCTCTTCGATGCCGGCACCCTCGGGTTCACGGCCGACGAGCGCCGGATCACCGGCCCCGTGGGTCTTCCCGAAGGTGTGCCCGCCGGCAATCAGGGCGACCGTCTCCTCGTCGTCCATCGCCATGCGCGCGAACGTGTCGCGAATGTCCCTGGCGGACGCGAGCGGATCCGGTTTGCCGTTCGGCCCTTCCGGATTCACGTAGATCAGGCCCATCTGCACGGCGGCTAGAGGGTTCTCAAGCTCCCGGTCCCCGCTGTAGCGCTTGTCGCCGAGCCACTCGGTCTCCGTACCCCAATCGATGTCCTCTTCGGGCTCCCAGACATCGGCTCGACCGCCGGCGAAACCGAAGGTCTTGAACCCCATGGACTCCAGGGCGCAGTTGCCGGCGAGAATCATCAGATCGGCCCAAGAGATCTTGCTGCCGTACTTCTGCTTGATCGGCCCGAGCAGTCGGCGCGCCTTGTCGAGGTTCCCGTTGTCGGGCCAGCTGTTGAGGGGCGCGAAGCGTTGCGTGCCGGACGATGCACCGCCACGGCCGTCGCCGATCCGGTAGGTCCCCGCACTGTGCCACGCCATGCGGATGAAGAGCGGCCCATAGTGGCCATAATCGGCCGGCCACCAGTCCTGCGAGTCGGTCATCAGCGCGAAGAGATCCTTCTTCAACGCTTCCAGGTCGACCTTGTTGAACTCCTCGGCGTAGTTGAACGCCCAACCCATCGGATCGGACAGCGAGGAATTCTGGTGAAGGACCTTCAGATTGAGCTGATTTGGCCACCAGTTGCGGTTGGACGCACCCTCAGAGGCGCTTCGTGCGTGCATAACCGGGCATTTGCCGGCGCTCTGTTTGCCATCACCGTCCATGTCTACCTCCCAATGCGGCTGAATGAGTTGAGCTGTCCGGCAGGCCTTCGACCATTCTCCGTTGGGAATGCCGAACAATCGTAAGACTTCAGGCTGTTCCAACCGATCGATATGGCATGGCTATCAATCACCGTGGCGAACCGCTGAAACGGATGCGATGCGCCCTCGCCGACGCCATAGCGTCGTCGATCCGTCTGCAGAGATCACGGCGTGCCAACCTTCCGTACCGGGCGATGGGCGCCCTTTGTCGGCTAGGCGTTGTAGAGCGCCGCCATCAGGACGTACTGAAAACGCGGCGTGCTTCTGGCGCTGGACCATGGTTGCCTCCATCGACAACGGTTCGAACGAGCCGAACACGATGACCATAGTGGCAGACTCACCATTTTAGAATGAGTCCAATCTACCAATGGCAGCGATAGCCGAAGCCTATACTCCGGCGCTTCCCACGGTGAAGCCGCCGCAGACATACAGGATCTGACCGGTTACGAAGCTCGATCGACCGTCCAGGAAGAACGCCACCGCGTTGGCGATATCGGCTGGGACACCGATCCGGCCCACCGGGATCGAGTCCAGGATCTTCTGGGTACGTGGGTCCTGGGAGGGGTTGGCGGCGCGCCACAGCGGGGTCTCTATGCTGCCCGGCGCCACCGAGTTGACGGTGATCCCATCGCGCGCCAGTTCCAGCGCCCAGGTCTTCACCAGACCGTGCAGTGCCGATTTGGAGGCGGCATAGCTGGTCCGCAACTCCTTGCCCAAGGCGGCGCGCGATGAAATCGTCACGATCCGTCCGGACTGCGCCGTCTTCATGCCCGGCAGCAGGGCCTGGGTGATACGGATCGCGGGCCGCACATTGAGTGCCATGACGGCGTCGAAATCCTCCAGCCTGGTGTCCTCAAGCAGGTTCGGGCGGACGTGGCCGACGTTATGGACCACACGGGTGATCGGGCCGTCCGACAGGGCCTCGCGCATAGCCGCGTCGGTGGCATCGCCGTCCATAAGGTCGACCTCGATCCATCGAGCGGCGGTCGCGGGTTCGGGGCAAACCCGATCGAGGATCGTCACCTCGTAGCCATCGTCCAGCAGCCGGTCGACAATGCCGCGCCCGATCGACTGGGAACCGCCCGTCACCAGAACCCGCTCCGCCATTGCACCCTCCCCCATCCTGTCGGCCTCCAGCTGGACCGCCGCGTTACCCGTCGATCGTTCGGATCGGCGCGCCACCGGCCCAGGCGGCGATATCCTCTACCATCTGGCCGTAGAACAGCCGGTAGGTGTCCTCGCTCGAGTAGCCGATGTGCGGGGTCAGCACCACGTTGTCGAGCTTGCGGATCGGGTCGTCAGCCGGCAACGGCTCCTTGGAGAACACGTCGATCGCCGCCGCTCGAATGCGCTTGGCCCTCAGCGTTTCCAGGAGCGCCGCCTCGTCGACGATCGGGCCGCGGGAGGTGTTGACCAGGATCGCCGACGGCTTCATCCGGCCGAGATCCTCGGCAGCAATCAGCCCGGTGGTCCGATCAGACAGCAACAGGTGGATGGTGACCACGTCCGAGCGCGCGAACAGCTCGTCCTTCGACACCAGCTCGGCGCCGACCTCGGCACAGCGCTCGGCGGTGAGGTTCTCGCTCCATGCGATGACATTCATGCCGAACGCCGACGCCCCGATCTTCGCGACGGCCGAACCGAGCCGGCCGAGCCCGACGCATCCCAAGGTCTTGCCGGCGAGGTCGAAGCCCATGCGGGTCTGCCAACCGCCCTGGTGCATGACCTGTACATCGTGCGGAACGTGCCGGGCGGTGGCCAGGATCAGGGCCCAGGTGTGCTCTGTGGTGCTGGTGCCCGACGTCGCGGTGCCGCAACAGACCACGCCCCGCTTGATCGCCGCCGCGAAATCGACCGACTTGTTACGCATGCCGCTGGTGATGAACAGCTTCAGGTTCGGCAGGCGCTCGAACACCGCCGCCGGAAACGGCGTGCGCTCGCGCATCGCACAGACGACTTCAAAGTCGGCCAGCCGGTCCACCAGGGCATCGTGCTCAACGAGGTTGTCATTGAACACGACCGTCTCGAATCCAGCCGGCAGGCTGTTCCAGTCGGCAAGATCGAGGGCGGCGTTCGCGTAGTCGTCCAGGATCGCAATCTTGGGCATTCAGTCCTCCACCGTCAGATCAATTTCGACCTATACAACATTGTTATTTTGACGTTCTTCTCTGTCGAACGACCGTACCGTCGGCCGTCAGTCCGTCGATCTCTGCCTGCGAGAAGCCGTGGTCGGCCAAGATGTCCTGGCTGTGTTCGGCAAAGCGCGGCGGCCGGCTCTTGATCGCACCCGGCGTTCGCCGAAACTTGATCGGGATGCCCCAGGACCGGTACCCGTCCTTCTCGATCGCCATCTCGCGATGGATGGTGTGCGGGTGCGTCATCACCTCCTCGGTGTTGCGTACCGGCCCGATCGGCAGACCGGCCGCAAGCAAACGGTCGGTCAACTCGTTGCCGTCGACGTCGGCCAGCAGCACCTCGAGTTCGGCCCGCAGTTCGTCGCGGTTGACCAGCCGGTCGCCGTTGGATTTGAACCGCGGGTCCTCGCCCAGTTCGGGCTTGCCGAGCTCGGCGCAGAGCCGCTTGAACGCCCGGTCGTTGCCGCCGGCGACGAACACGTCCACCGTCCTGGTCGGAAACAGGTCGTAGGGGCTGATGTTCGGATGCTGGTTGCCGGTCTGCTTCGGGATCTTGCCGTTCAGCGAGTAGTTCGCGACGTGTGGATGCATCAACGCCAAGCCGCAATCGTACAGCGTCATGTCGATGTACTGGCCCTGCCCCGAACGCTGGCGTTCGTACAGCGCCATCATGATGGCGTTGCAGGAGAACAGGCCGGTGCCGATGTCGACCATGGCAAGGCCGAGCCGTGTCGGCCCGCTGTCCGGGGCGCCGTTGACCGAAAAATGCCCGACCATCGCCTGGATGATCCCGTCATAGCCGGGATAGCCACCGTACGGCCCATCCTCGCCGAAGCCGGAGATCCGGCAATGGATCAGCTTCGGGAAGCGTTCGCGCAAGACCGCCTCGTAGCCGAGCCCCCACCGTTCCATCGAGCCCGGCTTGTAGTTCTCGATCAGCACGTCGGCGCCGTCCAGCAGGCGCAACAGAACCTCCTTGCCCTTGTCGGTCGACAGGTCCAGGCCGAGCGACCGCTTGTTGCGGTTCACCCCGAGGAAGTAGCTGGCGTCGCCGCCCTCGTCGAACGGCGGGCCCCAATCGCGAACCTCGTCGCCCTGAGGCGGTTCGATCTTCACGATGTCGGCGCCGTGGTCACCCAGCAACTGTGTGCAGTACGGTCCGCCGAGCACACGGGTGCAATCGATGACCTTGAGACCGGCGAGCGTGCCGCCGGACGAAGTGGCGTCGGCCACGGGTTCCTCCTTGGGGATTGGCAATCGGGTCGAACGGATGCGGATCGTCGCGCGGGGCGGGCGGCGGAGCACGCCGCTACGCCGCCTTCGCGGTTCCAAACACGGAGGCGGCGAAGGCCGGGTAGACCTCGGCGATCTGTTCGGCGACCGGCCCGCGGATCAAGGCCAGCGTCGCGGCGTCCGGCACCGGCGTCTGAGGCACCGCGTCCGACGCGTCGTAGGCGAAGCCCGTGTTCTCGGCGACCTCCCCGGTCGTGTGACCGGGGTGGACGCTCTCCAGCGTGAACCGGGCGCGGGACCTGTCGAACGCGAACACGCAGCGGTCGGTGATCATCTTGTACGGTCCGCCGGGACGATAGACGTTGGGATCGGACGCGCCGGGCGCGGAGATGAAGTCCACCGTGTCCACCAGGGTGCGTACCGTATGCTCCATGCGGAACAGGATCACCCTCGGCACCACGTAATACAGGTAGGCCGACCCGAACGAGCCGGGGAACCGCGCCTTCGGCCGGTCCGGGTCGCCGATCGAGACCAGGTTGATATTGGCCTTGCCGTCGATCTGCGCCCCGCTCAGGAAGAACGCATCGATCCGCCCCTGCCCGGCGCAGTCAAACAGCTCCTTGCCACCGTCGGTGAAGAAATTGTGCTCGCGAGAACCGAGCACCGACACCCGCAGGCCGCCGCCGGAACGCGCGCGCGCCAGCAGCGCGGCCGCCCCCGGTACCGGCGACGAGGCGCCGACCGCGACATGGCGCAAGCCTGCCAGCATGTCGGCGATGCTGCCGATCAGGATCTCTTCGGGACGGATGTCGGTCATTCGGCGGCCTCCCGCCCGACCACGGTTTCCGACAGGTAGCGCGCGAAGCCGTCCTCGGTCCTTGCCATCTCGGCATAGCGTGCCAGATGCGCCTGATCGGCGTCGTAATGCCCGGGCAGTGCCTGCGGCCAGGCGCCCTGCTTGGCTTCGGCCATCGCCGTGACATACAGCGCCGGAATGGTGCCCGCGGCCATGGACGGATCGGCGGTCAGGTCGCCGTCGACGAACTCCTCCACCGTCACCAGGGTGTCGCGGGCGGCGTGGGCCATCAGCATGCATTCGCGCCGGACCCCGATCCATACATTGCCGTGGCGGTCGGCCTTCGGTGCGTGGAACACCGCAAAATCCGGACGCAGGGCCGGGATTGCCACCACCGGGTCGTTCGCACCGAACGGGTTGTCGATCACCCGCCAGTCCGGCCGACGGACCAGGATGTCGGAGCCGATGAGGCCGCGCATCGCGCTGAACGGCGCCCCCCGCTCGGCCGCCTGCAACCCGGCGTGGATCGCCGGACAGGTGGCATCCAGGGTTCGCAACCGGCCTTCCTTGACCGCCGCTGTGAAGCGCGGCGCCAGGCCGTTCTCGCCCAGCGTCACCGCCGAGGTCTCGACCGTCGCCACGCAGCCGGCGCCGATCAGCACGTCACCGTGATATCCGAACACCGGGACGCCGATGAGGTGGAGGTTCTTCACCCCCTTGCGGATCGCCGCCCGCCACAGGGCATTGGCGCAGTATGAATAGTCGGGCGGCACCGCAATCCGGGCACCATCCGGAATTTGGGCTGCCAACGCCTCAACGCTCGGCAACAGGTCGGTCATGGGAGCGTCCTCCTGAAAGTCAGCGGAATTCTGCGCGCCGCCACGCCATGCCGCAACCGCACCGGTCGTCGCGACACCGTTCGCCGGATCGACGGGCGCTTACTGCCCGAACCCTTCGATTGCCGCCGGATAGCCGTTGTAGGCCTGCGCGACGGTCCAGCCGGCATCGATCGGCAAGGTGACGCCGGTGATCGCCGCCGCCTGCTCCGACAGCAGGAAGACAATGCCATCGGCGATGTGCCTTGGTCGAACAAGCATCTTCAACGCTCCGGAATCCTTGATCTTTTCCGGATCGCGATGACCGCTGTCGATGCGCGCCTGGATTGCCGGGGTGATGGTGTAGGTTGGTGCCACGGCGTTCACCCGGATGCCGTGGATGCCGTACTCGCAGGCCAGGATCTCGGTCAGGTGCCGCACCGCCACCTTGCTGATGTTGTACGCCGGGATCGGCATCACCGCGAAGCTGTTGATCGACGCCAGATTCACGATCGCACCGGCCTGGCGCGCCTTCATGCGCCGGGCCGCGGCCACGTTCACCGACCAGGTCCCGCGGTAGTTCACGTCCATGACCCGATCGGCCTCGGCACGGTCGGTGCGCTCGGTGGTCATGGCGTTCTGCAGGATGCCGGCGGAGTGGACCACCGCGCCGACCGGACCGACCGACGTTTCGATGTCGTCGAACAGATCCTCGACCGCCTTGTCGTCGGCGACGTCGACAGTCCGGACGTGAACCATGGCGCCGGTCTTGCGCAGGCTCTCAGCGACGGCTTCCGCCGCTTCGCCATTGCGGTCAGCGAGCACCAGGATCTCGCCGTTGGCCGCCAACAGCTCGGCGGTCGCCTGCCCGATGCCGCTGCCGCCACCGGTCACGACGGCGATCCGACCCTTGCTCATGCGTTCTCTCCCGATGTGTTGGTTAGTCTTCCGCCTGCCCGGCGGTCCGGTCGGATTTTGGCCCGGCACGGGAAGTCGAAGATACCCGGCACCGGTGAAAGGGTGCGGCTACAGAACCGCATCGATCTCGGTCTCCGAAAGCCCGGCCTCGCGCAGAACTTCGCGGCTCTGCTCGCCAAGTTTCGGCTGATGGTGGCGGATCGGCAGCGACTGCCGGTCGAACCGGAACGCCGCGTCCGGCACTTCAATGGCGCCTTCGCTGGGATGCTGAAATGGTCGGAAGAACCCGGTCGCCACCAGCTGAGGGTCGGTTTCCAGGTCGGCGAAGCTGTTGACCGGACCGCACGGGATCTCGGCGGCGCGCAGCGCCTCCAGCCACTCGGCGGTGCTGCGCTTGCCGATCTCGGCGCCGGCTATCGCGTACAGGTCGTCGATGTTCAACGCCCGTCGGGCGATGCTCTCGAAGCGCGGCTCCAGTGAGCGCTCGGGCGTGCCGATCATCTCCCAGAACCGCTGCCACTGCTTGTTGGTGTAGGGCAGCATGCAGATGTAGCCGTCGCTGGTGGCGTGCGGCTTGCGCTGTTTCGACAAAGCCCGCGCGTAGCCCGCCGGCCCCTCGGGCGGCCGAAAGGTCGCGCCGTACTGGTGCTCGAGCAGGGTGTAGCCGACCATGCTCTCGAACATGGCGACCTCGACGTAGACACCTTTGCCGGTGCGCAGGCGCTGGACGACGGCGGCAACCAGCCCCGTGGCCGCCAGCAGTGCCGCACTCTTGTCGGCGACGATCGACGGCGTCAGCATCGGCGCGCCATCGCGGACCGTGAAGGCGTTGGCAAAGCCGGACTCGCCCTGGATCACGTCGTCATAGGCCGGGCGGTCGCCGTATGGCCCGTCCTCGCGATACCCGTGCAAGCCGCCGTAGACGATCTTCGGGTTGCGGGCCATCACCGCGTCCGGGTCAAAACCAAGGGCCTGCATCTTGCGGGGCCGCATGTTGTGGACCAGCACGTCGGCACCATCGACCAGCCGCCACAACGCTTCCTTGGCGGCCGGCTTCTTCAGGTCGATGGACAGGCTGCGTTTGTTGCGGTTGCTGCCCAGGAACACCGCCCCCATGCCGGGACTGCGCGACGGGCCCAGGTTGCGGGTTGCATCGCCTTCGGGCGGTTCGATCTTGATCACGTCGGCGCCCAGGTCGCCGAGGATCTGGGTGGTGTAGGGCCCGTAGATGATCGACGTGATGTCGAGCACCCGGATTCCGGACAGCGGCAGGAACACCGGGCTCTCCCCCTAATCAGCGGCGCTGGTCAAACCGACGGCCGACCAGGGCGGCGGCGATGTTGATCTTTTGGATGTCGATGGCGCCGCCGGCAATACCCCAGCCCCAGCCATCACGAAGCTTCTGCTCCATACCGTATTCCTTGGCGTAGCCGTATGCACCCATGACCTGCAGGGCGGCTCCGGCAACATCGCGGACCATCTCGTTGGCGAAGCACTTGGCGAGTGAGCTGTCCAGCACGCTCGGCAGGCCGTCCTCGGCGTTCTTCGCGGCCCGCCAGATCAGCAACCGCGACGCCTCGACCCGCATCGCCATCTCGGCCAGCTTCATCTGCACCGCCTGGAACTCGACCAGTTCCTTGCCGAATGCCTTGCGCTCCTGGACATAGGCCAGAACCTGGTCCAGCGCCGACTGGGCGATCGCGAGGCACATGGTGGCGTTGCCGCAGCGCTCCAGGTCAAACGCCTCCATCAGCTGGCGGAAACCGCCCGCCGGCACGATCAGGTTGGCCTTGGGCACCCGGACGTCGTCGAAGAAGATGTCGGCAGAGGGAATGCCACGAAAGCCCATCAAGCGCTCGCGCTCGCCGAACGAGACGCCCGGCATGTCCTTCTCGACGTAGAGTGCGCCGATTCCCTTGGCACCCGGTGCGTCGGACAGCTTGGTGTAGACCACATAGGCATCGGCGTGACCGCCGCCCGAGCACCAGCGCTTCTGGCCATTCAGCACAAAATCATCGCCGTCCTCGACCGCGCGGGTTTTCAGATCGGTCAGCGCGGTGCCGGCGTCCGGTTCGGACATGGCGACGGCGCACACCAGGTCGCCGGAACAAACCTTCGGCACCACCTGGCTGGCCAAGGCGGACCCTGCGAAATGCTCAACCGCGCGCACCGGGCCAACCGAACTTTCGAAGATCGGGAACGCCACCGCCGGCGAAACCTTGGCGAATTCCTCCAGCACGATCAGCGCTTCCAGATTGCCGAGACCGAGCCCACCGAACTCCTCGGCGACGTTGATTCCGAGGAAACCCATCTCGGCGTAGCGCTTGATCCATTCCTTGGGCAGCGCCTCGTCCTCGGTCTCGAGCCGGCGTGCGACCTCGGTCATCTCGCCGGTGGCGAACGCCCGCGCGGTGTCGCGCAGCTTCTGCTGGTCGTCGGTCAGCCTGAAATCCACGCCCGTTCCTCCTGCTCCGGAAATCGCGCAAAACATGACCGGGCGCCGGATCGATGTAAATGAACGCTTTTATCATCTGATGAAACTTACTAAGGAATCCAGCTAGGCACTGAATGGAAACGACAGCGATGGCCTCCTACCAGCCGGTTACCGCGGTGCTGCGCGGCCTGGACGTCCTGGCCGCCACCAGCCGGCTCGGCGGCCGGGCGACCCTGGCCGAAATCCACCGGCTGACCGGCCTGGACAAGTCGACCATCCTCCGGATGCTGGAAACCCTGGAGCACGCCGGCTTCGTGGTGCGGAATGACGAGCGACGCAGCTACCAGGTCACCGGCAAGACCCTGCAACTCAGTGCCGGCTACGATCGCCATCAGGCAGTCGGCACCATCGTCGCACCGGCCCTGACCGCCTTCCGCACGGCGGTCGGCTGGCCGTCGGACGTGGCGCTGTTCGACCACGACTCCATGCTGGTGGTCGAGACCTCGCGCGAGCCCGGGCCGATGTTCCTGAACCGCCGGCCCGGCTACCGTGCGCCGGTCCTCGGCACCAGCCTCGGTCTTGCCTATGTGGCGCATTGCAGTGAGGGCGAGCGCGGCGCCGTCCTTTCGACGGCGGCGGCCGATCCGGCGCCGTGGAACGATCTCGCCCGTGACCGCGACGCGGCAGAACGCATGTTCGAGACCATCCGCCACCAGGGCTACGCGACCATGAGCCCCGGCTACGGCCGGCAGGAGTATGATGGGCTGATCGGCAGCCTCGGCGTGCCGATCATGCGGGACGGCCGGATCTACGCCGCGATCAACACACTGTTCCTGTTGAACGCCCTGACGGTCGAACGCGCGGTTGCGACGTTGCTCGTACCGCTTCAGTTGACCGCCACACGGCTCGCCGCCGATTTGGCCCGGCACGCCGCCGACTGACGCTCAAGTATATTTCAATCGCGGAAACTGACGAAGTCATCGAGCGGTACCCGCTCGGTGATCAACTGGTTCTCCACCGACGACCAGTCGGCATAGCCGAGCGACAGGCCGCACACGACCACCGTCTCCTCGTCGAGGCCGAGTTGCGCGCGGATCACCTTGTGGAACCCGGCGAACGCCGCCTGCGGGCAGCTTTCCAGCCCATGCGACCGGGCCAGCACCATGATGTTCTGGATGAACATGCCGTAGTCGAGCCAGGAGCCGATCTCAAGGTGGCGGTCGATGGTGAACATCATACCGACCGGCGCATCGAAGAACTTGAAGTTGCGACCATGCTGGGCGTGCATGCGTTCGTTCTCGCCGCGGGCGATGCCGAGCAGGCCATACAAATCCCAGCCGACCTTCCGGCGGCGCGACAGGTAAGGCTCACGAAACTCCTTCGGGTAGTAGGCCCACTCGTTGGTGTGCTTCTCGGGACCATCGAACGCGGCCAGGACCGCCTCGCTGAATCGGTCCTTGGCGGCGCCGGTCAGCACATGCACCCTCCAGGGCTGCATGTTGGTGCCCGACGGTGCGCGCGCCGCCAGCGCCAGGATCCGCTCGACGGTTTCGCGAGGCACCGGCGTGTCCAGGAATGCGCGAGCCGATCGACGCTGCGACACCGCCTCCTCCACCGGATTGGCGGGAGCGATCGGCAACGGAATACGGGGTGCGGTCGGCGGGGGTGAAGCATCCATGGCCGCGGAGGCTACCCCTTCACCCGCGCGTCGCCAAGCTGATGCTGCAGTGCGGTCAGATCCAGGGCTTCAGCACGATCCACAGGCCGAGCAGCAGCAATGCCCAGAACAGTACCTGACGGAACCGCTGCTCCGACAGCCGGCTGCGCACCCGTCGGCCGATCTCCATCCCGACCAGAGCCGGCACAACCGAAATTGCGGACAGCATGATCAGTTCGTCCGGCAGCAGGCCGCGTCCACCCAGCCCGATCGCAAGCGCCAGGGTGGCCACCAGGAAGGTCACCCCCATCGACTGCACCAGTCGGTCGCGGGGCAAGCCGAGCGCCTGAAGGTACGGCACCGCCGGCATCACGAACGACCCGGTCATGCCGGTCAGGATGCCGGTCGCCAGTCCCATCACCGGCGACAGCGGGCCTTCCCACCTGCCCGGCCTCGGCCAGGGAGGCGTCGTCAGTCCGATCGTGCCGTAAAGAACGATGGAGACGCCCAACAGCGCCGTCAGCGTCGACGTCGCAATCACCGCGCTGGCCCCGCTGGCCGCCAGCACACCGATTGTCAGCGCCAGCAGAAACGCCCAGAGCCGCCGCAGCACCTCGCCCAGGGCGCCACCCACGACCGCCTGCCAGACATTTGTGATCAGCGACGGCAGCAGCATGACCGCGATCGCTGCCTCCAGGCCGATCGTCGCGGTCAGCAGCGCCAGGGTCACTGTGGGCAGGCCCAGCCCGACGACGCCCTTCACCGCACCAGCCAGCAGCAGGATGGCGGTGATCAGCGCCAGGGTGGCGGGGTCGGTCGCGAGGAACTCGGTCATGGCGGTGATCCTATCGACCGCACCATCGCAACGCTTCGGTCACAGCCGAAGTATTGTCGGCGATCATCGGTCCTTCAGCATCTCGTAGTGCGGGATGCCGTCCTCGTCGTACGGCCCGTATACCGCACGATAGCCGAGGCTCTCGTAGAACTCCTTCAGGTAGGCCTGCCCGTTCAACCGCACGCTGGGCGAGCCGAACTGCTTCTGCGCGAACCGATGGCACTCCGCCATGATCGCCCGACCGAGGCCACGACCGCGTCCGGCCGCCGTCGTCAGGATTCGGCCGATCGCGGTCTCGGCGTAGTAGTCGCCGGGCGCGAACATCCGGGCCGAGGCCAGCAGCGGCGCATCCGGCGCATCACCGTCGTACCCGAACAGGTGCCAGGCGACCGCGTCCTTGCCGTCGATGTCCGGATACGGGCATGTCTGCTCGACGACGAACACGTCCTGGCGCGCTCTGAGCAGCGCGTAGAGCCGGTCGCGGTCCAGGTCGTCCCAGCGGTACCAGCGCCATAGAACGGCATTGGCGGTCACGGTCGCGCCGCCTGCTGGACGCCACTTCCCGTGCGGGCCTGCAGAACCGCGGTCAGCGGCACCAGCACGAATCCGTCCGCCTTCGCTTTCGATATCCAGGATTCCAGGACATTCAGGGTGGCATCGCGCGGATGACCGATCGCGATCGCGGTGCCGGTCGCCCGCGCCACCCGCTCGGTCTGCGCCAGCCTCAACTCGACCTCCGCCGCGGTATCGGTGTTGTCCAGGAATACGTCACGCTTGGTCGCAGGCACGCCGAGCGAACGCGCGGTCATCTCACCCACGCTTTTCGGCGTCGTCACGGAATCCAGGAAAAGCAGTCCGTTGTTGCGCATCGCCTCGGCCACGATACGCATGCCTTGCGCGTTCTCGGTGAACAGGCTGCCCATATGGTTGTTCACGCCGACAAAGCCGTTGAATTGCTTGAGACTCCAATCCACCCGGCGCGCCACTTCCTCCGCACCCAAGTTCATGTCCAGCACGTTGGGGCCCGGGTCGGCGTCGTGGCCGTGCGGCTGCATCGGCAGGTGGACCAGCAGTTCATGACCTCGGCTGCGTGCCCGTTCTGTCTGCTCGGTCAGGTCGTTGGCATAGGGAAGAAACGCCAGGGTAAGCGGTGCCGTGAGATCGATCGCGCGGGCGCTACGCCGTTTGTCGATCCCGAGGTCGTCCAGCACGATCGCGATCATCGGCCGGCCACTCGCCGGTTCGGCGGCCGCTGCGAACTGGCGCCAGGCCGGAGTGGTCCCGTTCGGCGTCAGGCTGCGCGGCAACGCAGGCGGTGAAACCACATCCGGAGTTGGCGTGTGCAACACGGCCGGAGCCGGCGCGGCAGGCGGGGATTCCCGAACCGGCGAATGCGGCAACCGGATAGACGGCACGCCCGCGGGCGGCACCACTGCTGCCGCCGAAACTGGCTTGGGAGTTTTGGGCGCCGCGGTTGCGGTCACCGGGGACGACGTCGACACAGGGCCCGACACCCAGGCACCGATCGCGATTCCGGCGCCAAACAACGCCCCGGCCCCCATCAGCACCGCTGCGGCACGCACCCACGATGACGCCGACGGCACTCGTCGGCGTTGAGCTTTTCGGGGTGCCGCCCGCCTTGCCATGCTTGCTGCTTCCGTGCCGGTGGTCGGGTTGTTAAGGTAGCAATGCCTCGTTGCGGCGCAATGTTAACAAACTTTCACAAGCTGCTGAAATGTTTATTCTGATCGATAACTACGACAGCTTCACATACAACCTCTACCATTTCCTGGGCGAGCTTGGCGCGCGATTCGAGGTGCATCGCAACGATCGGATCACGGTCGACGCGATCGAGGCGATGAACCCTCAGGGCATCGTCATCTCTCCCGGCCCCCGCGATCCGGATCACGCAGGCATCTGTGTGGAGTTGGTCGAGCGGCTGGCGCCGAAGGTGCCGATGCTGGGGGTTTGCCTTGGACACCAGACCATGGGCCAGGTCTTCGGTGGAACGGTTTGCCGTGGCCCGCTACCGATGCACGGCAAGGTGTCGACGGTGCACACAGACGGCCGCGGCCTGTTCGAGGGCCTGCCCCGGGACTTTGCGGTCACGCGCTATCACTCGCTGGTCGTAGGCGACGAGCGATGGCCGGACGTGCTGGAGAAGACCGCATGGACAGACGACGGGGTCATCATGGGGCTGAAGCACCGTGACTACCCGTGCTGGGGTGTCCAGTTTCATCCGGAGAGCCTTGCCTCGGAGCACGGCCACCGAATGCTTGCGAACTTCCTGCGTCTCGCCGGATTCAACGGCGCGCCCATCCAACCGATCGAGGAGATCGAGGCGCGTCTGAAGCGGTCCGGGACCCACGGCTGAAGAAGAACATGACCGGTGATATCCAAGACATGAAGGCGCTGATCGCCCGCGTGGCGGACGGCGCAACACTGACGGAATCCGAGGCGGAAAGCGCATTCGACATCATCATGTCGGGCAACGCCACCCCGGCACAGATGGGCGGCTTCCTGATGGCCCTGCGGGTCCGGGGCGAGACCGTGGCCGAGATCACGGGCGCGGCGCGCACCATGCGGGCCAAGGCGCTTAAGATCCCGACCCCCGAGGGTGCCATCGATACCGTCGGTACCGGTGGCGATGGCGCCAAGACCTTCAACATCTCGACCGCCGCGGCGTTCGTTGTGGCGGGCGCCGGCGTGGTGGTTGCCAAGCACGGCAACCGGGCCTTGTCGTCACGGGCCGGTGCGGCCGATGTGCTGACCCATCTCGGGGTCAACATCGATTGCGACATGGAACTGGTGCAGGCCGCACTCAACGAAGCGGGAATCTGCTTCTTCATGGCGCCACGGCATCACAGCGCCATGCGCCATGTCGGTGGAGCGAGGGTCGAACTCGGCACCCGTACGATCTTCAACATTCTCGGCCCGCTCTCCAATCCCGGCATGGTGCAGAACCAGCTGATCGGCGTGTTCTCGAGGAATTGGGTTCTGCCGATGGCCGAAACCCTGCTGAAGCTCGGTTCCAAGCGGGCTTGGGTGGTGCACGGCGACGGGCTGGATGAGATCACCACGGCCGGTGTCACCACCGTGGCCTCGCTCCAGGACGGCAAGGTCGAAACGTTCGAGATCACCCCAGAGGACGCCGGCGTGCCGCGCGCAACCGTCGACCAGGTCCGCGGTGGCGATCCGGAGCACAATGCCCTGGCGTTGCGGGCGTTGCTGGACGGTGTTCCGGGCCCGTACCGCGACATCGTGCTGATGAATGCGGCCGGTGCGCTGATCGTGGCGGGCAAGGCCGCCACCCTCAAGGACGGGGTCGCCCTGGCAGCCGAGATGATCGACAGCGGCAAGGCCAAGGCGAAGCTGGAAGCCCTGATCTCGGTCACCAACCGGGGGTCGCAATGAGCGACATTCTAGCCGAGATCTGCGAGCACAAGCGGACCGAGATCGCGGCTCGAAAGGCGGCCAACTCGCTCGCCGAGATGGAATCCACTGCACGGGCGGCAAGTGCCCCGCGCGGTTTTGCCGAGGCGCTGCGGCGGGCGGCCCGCGTCGGCTACGGCCTGATCGCCGAGATCAAGAAGGCATCCCCGTCCAAGGGCCTGATCCGGGCAGACTTCGACCCGGCATCGCTGGCCTGTGCCTACGCGGCCGGCGGCGCCACCTGCCTGTCGGTGCTTACCGACGAGAAGTATTTCCAAGGCAACGACCGCTACCTCGCCGACGCCCGATCGACGGTCACGCTGCCGGTTCTGCGCAAGGACTTCATGCTGGATCCCTGGCAAGTGACCGAGGCGCGGGTGCTGGGTGCCGACTGCATCCTGATCATCATGGCGGCCCTATCCGACACCCAGGCCCAGGAGATCGAAGCAGCGGCCCTCGGTTGGAACATGGATGTGCTGGTTGAGGTGCATGACGCTGCCGAGTTGGACCGCGCGCTTGAACTGAAGTCGCCCCTGCTCGGCGTCAACAACCGCAACCTGAAGACCATGAAGACCGACCTTGCCACCACCGAAGCGCTGGCTGATCGGGTTCCGTCCGACCGGATCCTGGTGGCGGAAAGCGGCCTGAACCACCCCGGTGACCTGGCGCGCATGGCACAGGTCGGCGCGCGCTGCTTCCTGGTCGGTGAATCGCTGATGCGGCAGTCCGACGTGACCGCCGCCACCCGCACCCTGCTGGCCGACCCGGTCGCAGCGGTGGCCTGATCTTCAACGACGGCCGAGGACCATGAGCGACCTCACCCATTTCGACGACTCCGGGCGCGCCCACATGGTCGACGTCGGAGGCAAGGAGATCACCGAGCGGACGGCCACCGCCCGGGGCTCGGTGCATTGCTCGCCGCAGACCATTGCCCTGATCCGCACCGGAGGCGTGAAGAAGGGCGACGTGCTGTCGGTCGCCCGGCTGGCGGGGATCATGGGGGCGAAGCGCACGCCCGACCTGATCCCGCTGTGCCATCCGCTGGCCCTCACCTCGGTCACGGTCGACCTGTCTATCGACGGCGACCGGAACACCGTGGACATTGAGGCGACCTGCCGTCTGAAGGGCCGCACCGGCGTCGAGATGGAGGCGCTGACCGCCGTCTCGATCGCTGCGCTCACCGTCTACGACATGGTAAAGGCAGCTGACCGGACCATGCGGATCGGCGACATCCGGCTGGTGCACAAGGCGGGTGGCAAATCGGGGGACTTCCGTGGCGAATGAGCTGCTGCCGGTCGAGGACGCGCTGGACCGGATACTGTCGGCGCTGTCGCCGCTGCCCGCCGAAATGGTCCCGGTATCAGAGGCGCTCGGGCGGGTGACCGCCGAGCCGATCCGCGCCCGCCGCACCCAACCGCCCATGGCGGTCTCCGCGATGGACGGCTACGCCGTGCGGGCAGCCGATGTGGCCAATGTGCCGGCCACCCTGCGCCGCACCGGATCGGCGCCCGCCGGCGGCCGGTTTTCCGGCGCCGTCGGCGCTGGCGAAGCCGTGCGGATCTTCACCGGCGGTCCGGTCCCCGACGGCGCCGATACCATCGTCCTTCAGGAGGATGTCGACGCGTCGTCGGAGGAGGACGGCGCCACGGTCGTGGTCCGCGAGGGCGCTCCGGCCGGTACCTTCATCCGGCCCGCCGGGCTGGACTTCAAGGAGGGCGACATCGGCATCCGGGCCGGACGCCGCCTGTCGGCCCGTGACATCGGACTGGCCGCGGCGATGAACGTTCCCTGGGTCCGCGTCCATCGACGTCCACGGGTCGCGATCCTGTCGACCGGCGATGAAATCGTCAGGCCGGGCGAGCTGAGTGATCCGAGCCGCATCGTGTCGTCGAACGCCTACGCGCTGGCGGCGGTGGTCCGCGCCGTCGGAGGCGACCCGGTCGATCTTGGGATCGCTCCCGATGACAGCGATGCGTTGCGGACCCTGGCGGCCGGGGCTCGGGGCAGTGATCTGCTTGTCACCACCGGTGGCGCGTCGGTCGGCAGCCACGACCTCGTGCAATCCGCGCTCGGGGATACCGCGCTCGGTGCCGACGCCCTGAAGCTCGGGTTCTGGAAGATCGCCATGCGCCCCGGCAAACCGCTGATCTTCGGACATCTTGGCCCCGTGCCCATGCTCGGGCTGCCTGGCAACCCGGTATCGACCATGGTCTGCGCCACTGTGTTCCTGCGCCCGGCGCTTGAGCGTCTGCTCGGCCTGCCGGACGACTCGACAGCTCTCGCTGAGGCCGTTCTTGCGGTCGATCTCAAACCGAACGACCGGCGCCAGGATTACCTGCGCGCCACATCGACCGCGGGACCGGACGGCCGCCGGGTGGTGACGCCGTTCGATCGGCAGGACAGTTCGATGATGTCCCGTCTGGCGGGCGCCGATTGCCTGGTGGTGCGGCCGCCATACGACCCGGTGCGCCGCAGCGGGGACACCGTCGGTATTCTGCCATTGGACGGTGGGTTTCTCTCGATCTGAGACAATCAACCCACAACTCCGTGTCGGCGCTTGATTTTTCTTGACCTCCACCGGAGATCAAAAGTAGAACATTTATTCGCGTACTGCTTTTGTTCGCGCCAGCTGGGGCGATTGATCGGGAGATGCGGACGATGCTTACCAGGAAGCAGCATGAGTTGCTGGCCTTCATCCAGAAGCGGATCGAGGAGTCCGGAGTGTCCCCGTCCTTCGATGAGATGAAGGATGCGCTCGACCTGAAATCCAAGTCCGGTATCCACCGCTTGATCACCGCCCTGGAAGAACGCGGGTTCATCCGGCGACTGGCGCATCGTGCCCGTGCGCTGGAGGTACTTCGGACGGCGGATCAGGTGGTCGCGCGAGGCGCGCGATCGGACCGCCCCGCGGCGCGCGGTTTCACCCCGAATGTGATCCCCGGCAATTTCCCGTTCCGGGGCGACCCGCCGGTGGCGGCACCTTCTCCCGGGGAAGGTCCGGAAAGCGTCGATCTGCCAATGTATGGCCGGATCGCCGCCGGCACGCCCATCGAGGCGCTGCGCGACCCATCGACTTCCATTGCCGTCCCGGCGTCGATGCTGGTCGGGGGCGACCACTATGCGCTGGAGGTATCGGGGGATTCGATGGTCGATGCCGGAATTTTCGACGGTGATACCGTCATCATCCGGCAGTGCGATACCGCGGAGAATGGATCGATCGTGGTCGCCCTGGTCGATGAGCAGGAAGCGACGCTGAAGCGGCTGCGCCGAAAGGGCCAGTCGATCGCGCTCGAACCTGCGAACCCAGCTTATGAGACGCGAATCTTCGGCCCGGACCGCGTGAAGGTCCAGGGCAAGCTCGTTGGCCTGCTTCGTCAGTACTAGGAATTGCCGCCGATCATTCGCCGCAGGCTACCGCCCACCCTGCAGGACGGTTTCGTTCAGGCGCCCTGGGGACGGCCAAACAACTTGCCGAGATCTGCCAGCACGACGTCGGGTTGACGTTGGCGCCCCGCATCATTCGCGCGAGCGCGCTCGACATGCGCCTTCTCTATGGCATTGGTCTTGATCTGCTTGCGATTCGACACTGAAATCTGCCGGAACATCGAACTGGCCCAGCGATCCTTGCTCTCATCCTCGATCTTGCCTGCCTGCACGACGGCGACGTAAGCGAGATTGCGCTTACCGACAACATCGGCGACGGCATCCCCGAGAATAGTAAATGACCGCTTTCGCAGCGAATTCGGCATTGCAAGCAACTCCCCAGCCGTATTGTTAGCCGCTACCCCCGTAAGCGGATGCCAATTGTTACAGCATTTCGTCCTTGCAGTCCATATTTAGTACGCATTCCAGGTATTTCCAGCTCGTTCTCAATGCGCGGTTACCCAGGGCCGGTGTCCCCGTTCGGCGGCCACCGACCGGATCCGCACTCCGCCTGCAGACAACCAGATTGCGTGTGTTCCGTTCCGCCGGAGATCCGATCGGTCGATGACGATCGCATTGCTCGGACAGCCCCGGCGGAAATGTACGCCCGTTACGATAATGTCGGCATGGTCGCAGTCCTCTATTGCGGCTTCCGGTGTGGTCGGGACGGTAAGCACCCGCCCATTGATCCGCACGACGCATCCCAGCCCGTCGCATGCGAACCGCTCGGACGCCTCGGCCAGATCGGTCGCCAGGAAGCTGGAATCCGGGCTTCCGCCCCATCGCCGTTGCCAAGCTTTGCGAACGAATCCTCCGCCGTTCTCTCGTGACACCAGCCATCCGGTTCCGTCGACATGAACCGCCGACAGTTTGCCATCCGCTGAGATCAGCGCATCGGGCGGCCGTTCCAGGCCAATGACGATCGCGGCAACCCCGGCGATCATGACCCCGACCCAACGGATCGCCGTCCGCCAGATCGCGAGCCACAGTCCACCTACAGCCAGTACGGCGAGCGGTGCGGTGCCCAAGGCAGTCACCCCAATCGCGGTCAGGGGGCCGTCGATTGCAGCGGCCGCCGCCCACAAGGTTGCCTCAATCCCCCACCCCATCGCCGCCAATGGCCACGCTTCGAGCCCTATAGGCATGACAATGAGGGACGCAATGCCCGCCGGCATGGTCACGAATGCCGTCACTGGAACAGCCATCACATTGGCGATCGCCCCCAGGATCGGCACCTGTTGGAAGTGATGAGCGACGATGGGCGCCGTGACAAGCGATGCGACCACAGAGGTTGCCACGACGCCGAACAAGTACCGCATCGCGTGTCGCACTGCACCGAAACGACGGGAACCCCGGAGGCTCCGGCGTCCAGACACGCCTTCCCAGACCGCGACCAATGCCGTAACGGCGGCAAACGACAACTGAAAGCTTGGCCCGATCAGGCTCTCGGGCGCGATCAGCAGCACGGCGGCTGCGGCCCACGCGACCATGTGCAGGCTCACCGCCTCTCGGTCCAGCAGGACGGCGCACAGCACCAGTCCGGTCATCAGGAACGCCCGCTGCGTGGGAACAGGAGCGCCGGCAAGCAGCAAGTAGAATGCGGCTGTCGCAAGAGCCGCCGCTGCAGCCCATTTTTTGATCGGTCGACGAAGGGCAATTGTCGGACAGGCCGCCAGCGCCAAGCGGACGACGGCGAAGACCGTTCCGGCAACCAAGCCCATGTGCAGCCCGGAGATCGCCAGCAGGTGGGCTAGCCCCGTCTGGCGGAAAGCGGCCGCGGTTGGCTCGTCGATTCCGGCCCGGTCTCCTACCAGCATCGCCGCCGCAATCGAGCCTGCCGGATCCGGCAGTGCCGAGCGGATCCGGCGGGCCACGACATCCCGAAGCCGGTCGACGGCCTCCCACGCCTCGCCATCCCACCGCGCTGATCCTCGACTGACGACCGACACCGGGCCAACCGCAAATCCAACGGCACCAAAGCCTCTGAAGAATGCGTCGCGTTGAAAGTCGAAAGCGCCCGGCGCGACCGGTGCCGACGGCGGTCGAAGACGGACGCGCATTCGAACACTGTCACCGATCCCGATCGCGGAACCGCTGGATTGAACCAGCCGCATCGCGACTGCAATCCGAGCTCCCGACGGGCTCCGCTCTCCGGCCGCATCACCGGACAAGCGGATCTGATGCAAGGTCAACCGCCAATCGGAAGGCCGTCGTTCGATTGCCGCGACCCGCCCCTCCAACTCCGCCCAAAGCTCGCGGTCCAGCATGACCGTCGCCTGGGTCCGCGTCCGCAGTTCGGCAGCCGAAAACCCGATACACATTGCAACCACAAGCAACGCCCCCCAGGCCGGAACGGTCCACCGCCGTAGCGACAGGGCCGTGCCAAGGGCCGCGAGCGCTCCACCTGGACCCATCCAGGCAGGCGGTTCCGCAGGCAACGCAAAATACCAGCCGATCCCGACAGCCAACGCAACCGGCAGCCAGAGCAGCCTGCGCGGACTCTCCCGACGGACAAGGTCCGACGCACCACGCCAACCGGTTTCGGATGTCCTCCAAGGCGCGGGCACCGGCTGTGAACGCAATTCCCCTTGCCGGGTCGGTCGCCTCGGATTGGACGTTGTGCTAAAGACCACCGCTCTCCCATCCGGGGGTCCGATTGTCCCCCGCCCGCAACGTGATCGAGCCGCGCCTCATGACCGTCGTCACCCGTTTCGCGCCGTCACCAACTGGCTACCTGCATATCGGCGGTGCCAGAACGGCACTGTTCAACTGGCTGTTCGCCCGCCACCACGGCGGCACATACCGCTTGCGGATCGAAGACACCGACCGCCAACGTTCGACTAAGGAAGCCGTAGACGCGATCCTCGAGGGATTGAACTGGCTTGGACTGTCGGGCGATGGTGAGATCGTGCTCCAGTCGGAGCAGGCGCAGCGCCACGCCGAGGTCGCCTACGCGCTTCTTGAGCAAGGCAAGGCCTACCGTTGCTACTGTTCGCCGGAGGAACTGGTGGCAATGCGCGATACCGCCAAGGCCGAAGGCCGATCAATCCGCTATGACGGACGCTGGCGTGACCGCGATCCCGCTGACGCTCCCGCCGGCGTTGACCCGGTCATTCGCATCAAGGCGCCGCTCGACGGCGAGATGACCATTGCCGATGCGGTCCAGGGCAACGTCACCGTTCCGCACTCCCAACTCGACGACATGATACTCCTGCGTGCCGACGGTTCGCCGACCTACATGCATTCGGTCGTTGTCGACGACCACGACATGGGCATAACCCACGTGATCCGGGGCGATGACCACCTGAACAACGCGTTCCGGCAGTCGCTGATCTACCAGGCGATGGGATGGGACGTGCCGGTGTTCGCCCATATTCCGCTGATCCACGGAGCCGACGGCGCCAAGTTCTCAAAGCGCCATGGCGCGCTCGGAGTCGATGCCTATCGCGAGATGGGCTACCTGCCGGAAGCGATGTTGAACTACCTGTTGCGCCTCGGTTGGGGTCATGGCGACGACGAAATCATCTCCAGCGACCAAGCGATCGAGTGGTTCGAACTGGATGGTGTCGGTCGGGCGGCATCGCGGTTCGACTTCGACAAGCTCGGCAGCGTCAACGGCCACTATATCCGGGAGGCCGATGACGACCGCCTCACGGCGTTGGTTACCGAGAAGCTGGCCGCCGACCCATCCCTCATTATCAACGACGAGGCACGACGCCGTGTTCGTGCCGGAATGGCCGGGCTGAAGGAGCGGGCAAAGACGATCGTCGAACTTGCCGAGAAGGCACGGTTCTACGTAGCGCCGCTCCCGCTGCACATTGAGCCCAAAGCCGCCGCCCACCTCGACGGGAGCGGATTGGCGGCACTCGCGGGCCTTGCACCGCACCTGGAGATGCTTACGTCGTTCGATGAAGCCTCCATTGAGGATGCCGTGCGCCGATACGCAGAGAACAACGACCTCAAGCTCGGGAAAGTCGCGCAGCCGCTTCGCGCAGCGGTGACCGGATCGACCACGTCGCCCGGGATTTTCGAAGTCCTGGCGGCGCTCGGGAAGACCGAGTCGCTGCAGCGCATCAATGCTGTTTGCGCAGTGCACACTAACGGATAAGATCGGCGGCCGGTCCGGCGGAACCATACTGTTCCTCGCTACGGACTGCCTGCGACACAGGGGACGGACATCATGAATAAGAGCAACGCCGCGACCTTCACGCTGACCGACGACACGACTGGTTCGGCATACAAACTGCCGGTTATTCCCGGCACCATGGGCCCCAGCGTGATCGACGTGCGAAAGCTGTACGCAGAGACCGGACACTTCACGTTCGATCCAGGCTTCACGTCGACCGGGTCATGTGAATCGGGTCTGACCTTCATCGACGGCGACGAGGGCATCCTGCTGCACCGCGGCTACAAGATCGAGGACCTCGCCGAGAACTCGGATTTCTTGGAAGTCGCCTATCTGCTGCTGTACGGCGAGCTGCCGACCGCGGCGCAGAAGAAGAAATTCGACCACGATGTGACCTACCACACGATGGTCCACGAGCAGCTCAGCAACTTCTACCGGGGCTTCCGGCGTGATGCCCATCCCATGGCGGTGTTGTGTGGCGTGATTGGCGCGCTGTCGGCGTTCTACCATGACTCGCTGGACATTCATGACGAACGCCAGCGGATGATCGCGTCGTTCCGTCTGGTGGCGAAAATGCCGACGATCGCCGCGATGGCCTACAAGTACTCGGTCGGCCAGCCGTTCAACTATCCGCGCAACGACCTGAGCTACTCCGAGAACTTCCTGCACATGATGTTTGCGGTTCCGGCGGAGCCGTACAAGATCAGCCCGACGATCTCCAGGGCGATGGATCGGATCCTGATCCTCCATGCCGATCATGAGCAGAATGCCTCAACCTCGACCGTCCGCTTGTCCGGGTCGTCCGGGGCCAATCCGTTTGCCTGCATTGCAGCGGGTATTGCCTCCCTGTGGGGGCCGGCCCATGGCGGTGCCAACGAAGCCGTCCTGAACATGCTTCAGGAGATCGGCCACAAGGACAACATCAGCGAGTTCATCAAGAAGGCGAAGGACAAGGATGACCCGTTCCGCCTGATGGGCTTCGGACACCGGGTCTACAAGAACTACGACCCGCGCGCGAAGGTCATGCAGAAGTCCTGCCACGAAGTCCTGGCGGAGCTTAACCTGGACGATCCACTTCTCGAACTGGCAATGGCGTTGGAGAAGATCGCCCTTGAGGACGACTACTTCGTTGAGAAGAAGCTGTTCCCGAACGTCGATTTCTATTCAGGAATCGTGCTGAAGGCCCTCGGGTTCCCGACCTCGATGTTCACTGTGCTGTTCGCGGTGGCGCGGACCGTCGGTTGGGTCGCGCAGTGGAAGGAAATGATCGAGGAGCCGGGCCAGAAGATCGGCCGGCCTCGTCAGCTCTATACCGGCCCGCAGCAGCGGCCGTTCGTTCCGGTATCCAAGCGCTGAATCATCGACGTACCGGCGAAAACGGAGGGCGGCCCGAGGGCCGCCCTTTGCATTTCTGGAGTCCGTAACGGTGCGGTTGTCTGCGCACTTCAACCGATCCCAGCTGCATTCAGCACGGTCCGCGCGGCGCGATCGGAGGGGTTCTCGCCGTCGGCGAGCAACATCGCCCTTGTTGCCTCACTAGCGGCCGCTTGCTCGGCACGGGCGCGCGGGTCGTCAAACAACCGCTCGACCGCCACTGTCAGCCGGTCGGCGGTACAGTCGTCCTGGATGAACTGCGGTATCACCCGGCGACCCATGAGTTTGTTGGTCAAGACGATGGCCTCCGGGTCGATCAGGCGGCGCGCGATCGCAGCGGACAATGCATTCACCCGGTATGCCACCACCGTGGGCACGCCGGCGATCGTCAGCTCCAGCGTCACGGTACCCGACGCCGCAAGGGCGACGTTGCAGGCGGCGAAGGCGTCGTACTTGTACTTCGGATCCTGGACGATCGTGACCGGCGCCCGCCATCCGCGTGTTTCCTCGCGGATGGCATCGGCGACCAGGGGAACGGTCGGAATGACCACCCGCATCGACTGGTACCGCCCAGTCAGACGAGCGACAACCTCGCGGAACACCGGCATGAGCCGCTTGACCTCGCCGGGACGGCTGCCCGGCATGACCCCGAGAACCGGTGCGTCCTTGGGCAGGCGAAACCGACCTCGGAACGCCGATCCGTCACCTGCCGGCTGCCGGGCCGCAGGGTGTCCGACGAACGTCGTCTCCAGCCCGTGCTTCTCGAAATATGGCGGCTCGAACGGAAACAGGGTCAAGAGGTGGTCCAGGTGCCGTGCAATTGCCGCCGCACGCCCCGGACGCCATGCCCAGACAGTCGGTGGCACCCAGTGGATCAACTTGGGCCCGATTCCACCAGCCTCTGCGCGGCGCTGGAAGAGCCGCTTCTGCACCCGCATGGTGAACGCCTTGGAGTCGATCGACACCACTGCACTTGGTTGCCGTTCCCATGCGTCATCGGCGGTCTGCCGGACCCGTCGCAGCAACATCGGTGCTTTCGGAAGGATCTCGACGATGCCCATCACGGCCATTTCCGAGATCGGAAACAGGCTTGCCAATCCTTCTGCGGCCATCGCGTCGCCGCCCAGCCCGGCGAACCTTACGCGGCCCGCGGTGGCCGCCCTCAGCGACCGCATCAGCCCGGCACCTAGGACGTCGCCCGATGCCTCTCCCGCCATCAGGTAGATCAGCGGTGGTTCGCCATCCGCCGTCATGCAGGATCTGCGAAGCGTCGCGCCACCAGGAACAACCCAGCATCCTCCAGGGCTCGAACCGTGGCCCCTCGGTCGACGATCAGTGTTGCGCCAGCTTCCACGACGATGCCCCGGAATCCCGCCGCAGCAGCTGCTGCTGCCGTACCCTCACCGATTGTCGGGCGATCGGCTCGCTGCTCCTGTCCCGGCTTGCTGCCCTTCACGAGGATCGGACGACGACCTTCCCGACGCAGGTTGCCCGCCCGGGCGATCATCGCGTCGGTTCCTTCGATGGCTTCGACGGCGAGGACCAATCCCTCCTGGACAACCACCGCCTGTCCGACGTCTGCCGACCCCAGGGCCCGCAGCACGGCAATGCCGCGAGCGATGTCCACTTCCTCGTCCCGACCCGGGGCCGACCCGGCCAGAATACCGGCTGAGGCGAGATAGCCGCCCAGAAGATCGTCGACACCGACAACACGGAAGCCATCACGTTCGATCTCCTCGACGATCACCGACAGCAAACCGTCGTCGCCAAACACCCGGGTCCCAGCCCTGGCAAGGGCCGCAACCGACCGCCGATCCAGCGACAAGGACGACAGCGAGGGTCGGCGCATCGGCCCGGCCATAACGACATCGCCACAACCGGCATCCCTCAGGTTCTGCAGCGCCGCTCCGGTCTGGCCGAGCTTCAGCCACGCATGCGGAAAACCGGCAACCGTTGCCGCATCGGTATGACCGACGAATGCAATGATGAATACCGGACGGCCGTCCGATACGGCCGCCTCCGCGATCCGGCGAGGCAACTCACCGCCACCTGCGACAATTCCGAGTCCGTCCATGCCCGCCTCAGAATTCGCCGCCATCTCCCGGCTGGCAGATCTTCCGGGAGGAATCCTCCCGGATAAAATCGACGACCTCCATAACCGGGGGGCACTCGGCGAACTCCTCGGCAACTTCCTGAAGGCGTTCCTGGAAGGTTCCCTCGACTGCGAAGAGCAGGCGGTAGGCTTTGCGCACCGCGTTGATGTCGTCCCGACTGTAGCCTCGGCGCTTCATGCCGATGATGTTGATTCCCGACAGCCGTGCCCGGTCGCCCATGACCGATCCGTAGGGGATCACGTCGCGTTCAACCCCGGTGACACCACCGACCATCGCATTGCGTCCGATGCGCACGAACTGGTGAACGGCGGACAATCCACCGAGAACCGCATGGTCCTGCACCTGAACGTGACCGGCCAGCGTGGCGTTGTTGGCCATGATCACGCCGTTTCCAACGTCGCAGTCGTGGCCGATGTGACTGCCGACCATGACCAGGCAACGGTCCCCGACACGGGTGACCATACCACCACCCTCGGTTCCAGGATTCATCGTCACATGCTCGCGGATCACCGTTTCGCTGCCGATGATCAGTTCCGAGGGCTCGCCTCGGTACTTCAGGTCCTGCGGACGCAGACCAATGCTGGCGAAGGGGAACACCTCCGTACGGGCACCGATCGTGGTGCGTCCGCCGATGACCGTGTGACTGTGGATCTTGCAGCCATCCGCCAGAACGACATCGGACCCGATGACCGCATAGGGCCCCACTTGCACCCCGTCGCCCAGTTCAGCGCCGGCATCGACGACCGCCGTCGGATGGATCTCTCGAGCCACGCAACTTCTCCGGTTCAGGCGTCGAGAATCATCGCGGAGTAGGTCGCCTCGGCGACCAGCACACCATTGACCCGCGCCTCACCTTCAAACTTCCAGACCGGACCCCGGTTGCGAACCTTGCGGACGTGCACCTTCATCTGGTCGCCAGGAACGACAGGCTTACGAAAGCGCGCATTGTCGACAGTCATGAAGTACACAAGCTTGCCTTCCGACTCGGGACCGAGAGTGGCAACGACCAGGCAACCGGCCGTCTGCGCCATGGATTCGATGATCAGAACGCCCGGCATCACCGGCCGTTTCGGGAAGTGCCCCATGAAGAACGGCTCGTTGATCGAGACGTTCTTCACGCCGATGCAACTGACGTCCGGAATGATGGCGTCCACTCGATCGACCATGAGGAACGGATAGCGATGCGGGATCAACTCCATGACCCGCATGACGTCGATATCGATTCCGACCTCGGTAGCCCGAGTTTCTTCCGCCTGACTCATGCTTCGCCGCCTCACCCCTCGCCTTCGGAACGCCGCCCGAGCCTTTTGAGCGCCGCAATCTGCCTGCGGAACTCCCTGGCTGGAACAGCTGGTGCCCCGCCTACCACGGCGCCCGCAGGAATACCGCGAGTAACCCCGGACTTCGCGGCAATCTGAACTCCATCGCCGATCTCGATATGACCGGCAATGCCAACCTGCCCTGCCACGACCACCCGATTTCCCAGTCGGGTGCTTCCGGAGATCCCGACCTGGGCAACGATGATACAACCGCTGCCGACCACAACGTTGTGGCCTATCTGTACGAGATTATCAATCATGGTACCCCGACCGATGACAGTATCGGGGCCGCTTCCACGGTCGATCGTCGTGTTGGCGCCAACCTCCACGTCGTCCTCGATGATCACCCGCCCGAGTTGCGGCACCATGAAGGGACCGTCACGGTCCATTTCAAACCCGAACCCCGGCTGCCCTATTCGCGCGCCCGGATACACGAACACCCGGGACCCGATCCGGGCATGGCTGACGGACGCACCGGCGCCAATGCGCGTTGCCTCGCCAATCTCGACGGCATCACCAATCACCGCGTTCGGGCCGATTTCCGTCCCGGCCCCGATGCGAGCGGACCGCCCGACCACCGCTCCGGCGTGGATCGTCGCCGAAGGGTCGATCTCGGCCGTTGGGTCGACACCCGCATGCGGGTGGATACCGGGTTCAGCCGGCACCCTGGGAAAAAAGGCGTGGCCTATCCGGGCAAAATTGCGACGCGGGCGCGGAGTTACCAGCAGGGCCAGCCCGGCGGGCGCCTGATCGACAAACTCCGGGGCAACGAGGCACGCTCCGGCGCGGCAGGTCCGAAAACCATCGATGTAGCGTCGGTTCTCGAGAAAGCTCAGATCGGCAGGTCCTGCCGCATCAAGCGCCGCCAGGTCCGATATCGGACGATCGACATCCGTCGCGCCGACCAGTTCAGCCCCCGTCATCTCCGAGAGTTCGCCGAGAGTGAACGGACCGTGCGACTTGAAGAATCGAGGATCGGTCATCGCGCAAGTCCTACTTCAGAGGCGGAAGGTCGATCTTGATCGTCGGCAACCGCTCGTTCAAACGCTGCAGGGTCTCCTCCGAGACGTCCAGGGACTTCTCCGCGATGACGATCTGGCTCTTGAACAGGACGAGCTTGATGCCGCGTTGCTCGGCCAGTTCGGCCACAACCGAGACAAGCGCCCCGCGAAGCTCGTTCATCGCGGCCGCGAAAGTCTCATCCAACTCGCGCTTGCGCATCTGCACCTTGCGCTGAACGTCCGCAACCTGCGCCTGGAACTCGCGAACCTTCTGTTGATAGGCGTCGGGTGCGAGGACCGTCCGCTGCTGCGCCAGGTCCTGCTCCGCCTGACGCAGGCGCTTTTCCTCCGAGGAAACCTGCGCCTGGTAAGCCTCCCGGCGTTTCTCGATCTGGTCCTGAACGCCCTTGGCCGCCTGGGCAGCGCGCATGATGCCTTGCACGTCGACCACGGCGATCGGCAACTGAGCCGCCGACGTCTGTGCCAGTGCCGGCCTGTCGACAGCAGACCAGGACAGCAACATCACAATCAGGCAACTGGCCGCAAACCGCGCCATGATGATCGACCGCATTAGAAGCGTGTGCCGAAACTGAACCTGAACAGCTCGGTCTTGTCGAAGTCTTCCTTGAGCACGGGCTGTGCTGCGTCGACCCGGATGCGGCCGAACGCCGTTACGAACTCCACACCAAGCCCAACTGACGCCCGCACCGATGTCAGGTCGCGAACCTCTGCACCGCTGGCATCGACGTTCCACAGGCTGCCGACATCGGTAAAGACGAACGCACGCAGCCCAAGGTCCTCGGGCAATCCTGTCGGAAAGGTCAGTTCGGCCGACCCCACGTAGTACTGGTTGCCGCCCAAGGCGTCGCCGGTGACGACGTCGCGCGGACCGACGCCCGCCTTCTCAAAGCCCCGGAACGTGTGCCCGCCGATGAAGAAGCGCTCGCCGATCGACACGTCCTGACCGAGGCCGATGATGTAGCCGGCCTGCCCCAGGAACGCCAATCCCCAGATCTCATCGATCGGGTAGTAGTAGGCGCTCTTGCCCTTCAGGCGCAGGAAGCGCTCGTCTCCGCCGGCTCCCGCCGCCTCGGAGGTGAACTGCAGAATGTAGCCGTCGCGGGGATCAACGCGACTGTCGCGCTTGTCGTAGGTCAGGGTCTGACCGACCTGTGAGACGACGGTCTCGCCTTCCTGCTCCTTGATGAACCGCGAGGCGTCGCTGTCGATATCGGTGATTTCGGTGCTCTTCAGGGTGTAGTTCACGGTCTGCCGGAGATCCGGGGCCAGATCATAGCCGGCACGGAGCGAACCACCCGTTCGCACTTCATCGTACGAACTCTCTTCCTGTTCACGCTCGATACGGAACAGATCGAAGCCAGCCGAGACATCGCGACCCAGGAAATACGGTTCGGTGAAAGAGATGTCGTACTCTGTCGAGCTGGCCGATCCCGAGACGCCGAACCGCAGGTCCTGGCCACGCCCCAGCAGGTTGCGCTCGCGAATGCCGACGTCGCCGATCACGGCCTCGACGGATGAGTAACCGATGCCGAACGAGATCTCGCCCGTCGGCTGCTCTTCGACCGCGACCTGGACATTGGTGCGATCCGGCGCCGAACCTTCGGAGTTCGTCACTTTGACCGACTTGAAAAAGCCCAGATTGCGAATCCGGCGCTCGGAACGGCGCATGTTCGAGACGTTGAACGCGTCGCCTTCAACGAGGTTCATTTCACGGCGGATGACCCGGTCCAGGGTTCGCACGTTCCCGACGATATCGATCCGGTCGACGAACACCTTGCTCGCCTCGCCGATCTGATAGGTGATGTCGATGGTTCGGTTGTCGGGGTTGCGTCCGGCCTTCGGGCGGACGTCAACGAACGCGTATCCAAGATTGCCAAGTTTGTCGGTGATCGCATCGACCGAATCATCAACCTTGGTTGAATCGTAGCGTTCACCCTCCTCCGTCACGAGCAGCTCTTTGAGGTCTTCCTCGGTGATCCGCGGCAGCGCGATCTCGAAGCCCATCTTTCCGAACGTGTACGGTTGACCCTCCTCGATCGTGAAAGTGACCACGAACGCTTCCCGGTTCGGGGTCAGTTCGGCAACGGCGGAGAGCACCTGGAAGTCGGCATAACCGCTTTCCAGATAAAACCGGCGCAGGAGTTCGCGGTCGAAACTGAGACGATCGGGATCGTAGGTATCCGCGTTGGACAGGAACCGATAGAACGCGGATTCCTTGGTCTGAATGACCCCGCGCAACGTTGAGTCGCTGAAGCGCTTGTTGCCGACGATCGAGATTGTCTGAACCGGCGTCAGTTTTCCTTCATTGATCTCGAAGACCAAGTCGACGCGATTCTGCGGCTGCTGAATCACCTTCGGTTCGATCGTGACGCCATACCGGCCGGAGCGGCGATAGATCTCAACGATCCGCTGGACGTCCTGCTGGACCCGGGTCCGGGTGAACACCACCCGAGGGCGCAACTCGACCTCGCGCGACAGCTCCTCGTCCTTGATCCGGTTGTTACCCTCAAACGCCAGGCGGTTGATGATCGGGTTCTCCACGACATTGACGATCAGCGCATCGCCTTGCCGGCGCATGGTCACGTCGGCGAACAGACCGGTTGCAAAAAGCGCCTTCAACGATCGATCAAGTCGCTCCGGATCGAACTGGTCGCCCGGCTGGATCAACAGGTAGGAACGAACCGTTCCGGGGTCGATCCGCTGTGTGCCCTGCACCTGCACTTCGGACACCGTGCCTGCGCCACTCTGGGCAAGCACTGGCCCGGTGGCCAGCAACCCGACCGCGAAAGCGATCACTCGAAACCAGAGCTTTATCGAAGACGGCAAAGGCCGGCCCCCTATCGGCGGATGGATTGGCGTCGCAGCGCGCGGCGGGGACTATAGCGGTCGGCTCTCGCGGCGCAAACCGAAGAAATCACAATTGTTTACCCGAGCAGCGACCCTAGATAGGTGACGACGTTGAGTTGAACCAGATCGTTCCATGTCACGAACAGCATCAGGGCGATCACAAGGGTCAAACCGGCCATCGACGCCCACTCCTGCGCCCGTTCACCAAGAGGGCGCCCGCGCAGGGCTTCCACCCCGTAGAACAGCAGATGACCACCGTCGAGAACCGGAATCGGGAAGAGATTGATCAGACCGAGATTGATCGAGAGCATCGCGACGAACCAGACCGTGGTTATCCATCCGCTCTGCGCGACATTGCCTGACATCTGGGCGATTCGCAGCGGGCCGCCCAATTCTTCGGTGCCGCGCGTGCCAGCGATGATCTGCCCGACGACATCCAGCGTCTGTCCGACAATCGACCAAGTCTCGGTTGTCGCCACCCCAACTGCGGAGAACGGATTCAAGCGCTCGATACTGACCTGATTGGAGCGGACACCGAGACGGCCAAAGGTGTGCTGTGTGCCGAAGCGATCGGTCTCCGTGACTGGTTCCGGGATGATCGTGACATTCTGACGCTGACCGTCACGCTCGATCACCATCGGCAGCGGTTCGCCGGGTCTGCTGAACACCACCCGGCGTAGGTCGGAGAACTGCTTCACCGACGCGCCATCGGCGGACACGAAGACGTCGCCGATCCGGATGCCGGCCTGCTCGGCCGCGGAACCCGCTACGACCTCGTCGACGACCGGCGGGGCATAGGGTCGCCCGACTATCGCGTACAGCCCGGCCAACAACAGGATCGCGAACAGGAAGTTGGCGATGGGACCAGCCGCCACAATGGCCGCGCGCGCCTTCAGGGACTTGTGGTGAAACGACACGGCACGCTGCTCCGTGGTCATCTCATCGAGGCCCGTGGCGCCGGTGCTGGCTGGATCGGCATCGCCGAACATCTTGACGTATCCGCCCAACGGGATCGCGGAGATCCGCCACCGGGTGCCCGATGCAGCTGTCCAACCGAACAACTCGCGCCCGAATCCGACAGAGAAGACCTCGACACGCACACCGGCTCGGCGCGCGATCAGGTAGTGTCCCATCTCATGCACGAACACTAGGATCGTCAGGATGATGAGGAACGGGATGACGTAGTCGACGAGTCCGGCGATCATGCCTGAAAGTTCCTTGGTTCGGCCAATGTTCCCGCCCGTTTCCGGACCTTAATCCGCGGCACCGGCCGACGCAACGCGCGCGGCCCGGCGGTTGCCGATCAATCCACGGTCAATCAATCCGGTTGCCGTCACGCGCGCCGCCCGGTCAGCCGCCGCGACCGCTTCAAGGTCGTGCACGCCAGTGGACGGCAGCGTTTCCAACACCGCTTCGACGACCGACGCGATCTCGGTAAACCCGATCCGATGGTCGGCAAACGCGGTGACGGCTTCTTCATTGGCTGCGTTCAGCACGACAGGCGCCGACCCACCCGCCCGCAGCGCATCTCGGGCGAGCCGAAGCGACGGGAACCGTATGGGATCAGGGGCTTCGAATGTCAGTTGCGCCAGCGCCGCCAGGTCAAGCCTGGGCGTCGGAGCCATCATCCGGTCGGGCCAGGCCAATGCGTAGGCAATAGGTGTCCGCATGTCCGGTGACCCAAGCTGCGCGAGCACCGACCCGTCAACATAGGCGACCAGGCTGTGCACGACGGACTGGGGATGAACCAGGATATCGATCCGGTCCTCCGGCATCGCGAACAGGTGGTGAGCCTCAATCAGTTCGAGGCCCTTGTTCATCATCGTCGCCGAATCGATTGAGATCTTCAGACCCATCGACCAGTTCGGGTGTGCGATCGCTTCTTTCGGGGTCTTGGTCGACATCACGGCGCTCGACAGGGTCCGGAACGGCCCACCGGATGCGGTCAGGATGATCTTCTCGACTGCTGACCTGCGCTCGGTTTCAAACACCTGGAAAATCGCGTTGTGCTCGGAGTCGACCGGCAGGATCGTTGCGCAGGCGTCGCGCGCCTCCGCCGCAAACAGGGCGCCAGCGCAAACCAGCGCCTCCTTGTTGGCCAGGGCGACCACGCGTCCCTGCCGCACCGCGGTCAGGGTTGGAGCAAGCCCGGCAGCCCCGACAATGGCCGCCATGGTCCAGTCGGCGTCGCGGCGAGCCGCCTCGTCCACGGCATCGGCGCCGGCGGCCGCCTCAATGCCGGTCCCAGACAGCGCCATTTTCAGGGCCGGCCACGAAGCATGATCAGCGACAGCGGCAAACTCGGCCCGTGTCCGAATCGCTTGGTCCGCGAGCAGGGCAGCGTTCGAACCCGCCGCCAACGCCACCACACGGAATCGCTCCGGGTGACGCTCCACCAGGTCCAAGGTGCTGCAACCCACCGAGCCGGTGGACCCCAGGACACTGATACGCCGTTGTGACGGTCCGCTCACCACTCGAGAATGCTCCGGCCACTTACGTGCACGGCCAGCGCGACCAGCGGAAGAACCGCGATCTGCCCGTCCACCCGATCCAGCACGCCGCCATGCCCGGGAATCATTCGACCGGAATCCTTCACCCGAAACATGCGCTTTACCGCCGACTCCATCAGATCCCCAATTTGCGCCACAACGGCGAGAAGTGCCGCGATGGGTGCGAGCACCCATGGATTGACGCCTTCCACCACGGCGGATGCAACCAACGCTCCGGACACCGCCGCAACCACGCCACCGGCAAGCCCGGCCCAGGTCTTTGATGGGCTTACCGATGGCATCAGCTTCGGTCCACCGATCGTCCGTCCAGCGGCATACGCCCCGACGTCGGTGAGCACCACGGTTGCCAAGGCCCAGATCACCGTCTCAAGTCCGAGCGGTGGATTGTTTCGAAGCCAAAGTATCGCAATGCCGGGCAGGGCAACGCTCATGATTGCCACCGCCAGCCAGGGCGCCCGCGGGACCTTCATGAACCGACCGGCGATGATGAGGCCAAGCGCCCAGGCTACGGCGACCGCCACGCCTTCGTAGGGTCCGCGCATCACCATCCAGGCAAGGGCTATCGCCGATCCAGCCAGAACCAGACTGCGCGCCAGCATGCGACCGGGCCGCTCGGCGACCAGGCTACCCCACTCCCACGCCATCAGGCCGCAAACCATCGCGACGCCGAGCTGAAACGCCGGCCCGCCGGCAAACACCGTCGCCGCTGCGGCCGGGACCATGACCATCGACGACACCACGCGCAACCGCAGGTCGCTTCTGGCGGGACTGCCGATTCGATGGCTTGCGTCGTCCTTCATCCACCACCCTGCCCGGTTGCGCGTCCATAGCGACGGTCGCGACGGGCGAACTCGTCCAATGCTTCCTCCAGGTGCTGGAGCCCGAAATCCGGCCACAGCACGTCCAGAAACACGAACTCGGCGTAGGCAATCTGCCACAGCAGGAAGTTCGAGATCCGCTTCTCGCCGCTCGTTCGGATCAGCAGATCCGGATCCGGCAGGTCGGCAGTATACAGCCGGGACGCTACCACAGTTTCGTCGATCGCGCTGGGATCCAGGCGACCGGCGGCTACGTCCTCGGCCACCCGACGGACCGCGCCGGTCAGTTCCCGGCGGCCGCCATAGCTCAGTGCGATAGTCAGAACCATCCGGGTGTTGCCCGCGGTCAGGCGCTCACCGTTCTCGATCAGCGTCACGATGTCGTCGGAGAACAAAGTGCGATCGCCGATGACCCGGAAGCGTATGCCGTCCTTGTGGAGCTCGGCTATTTCGCGGCGCAGGTAGAAGCGCAGCAACTCCATAAGATCGCCGATCTCCTGCGCCGGCCGACTCCAGTTCTCGGACGAGAAGCCGAACAGCGTCAGGTATCCGACCCCGAGTTCGCATGCGGCACGCACCGTACGCTTGACGGCCTTCGCGCCTTCCCGGTGACCGAAGCTGCGCGGCATGCCGCGAGCCCGCGCCCAGCGACCGTTGCCGTCCATGATGATGGCAACGTGCAGGGGACGGTCACCCTCCCCGAACTGCGGCGCGGCATCCACCATGGATCAAACCTGCATGATGTCCTTTTCCTTGGACGCCAGCGCCTCGTCGATAGCCTTGACGTGCTTGTCCGTCAGCTCCTGGATCTCGTCCTCGTAGAGCCGGCGCTCGTCCTGGCTGACATCTCCGTCCTTCTCGGCTTTCTTCAGATGGTCCATGCCATCGCGGCGCACGTTGCGGACCGCGACCCGGGCACTCTCCGCGTACTTCGACGCGACCTTGACCAGCTCGGTTCGGCGCTCCTCCGACAGGTCCGGCAGCGGCACGCGGATAAGCTGTCCATCCGACTGCGGGTTCAAGCCCAGGTCCGATTCCCTTATCGCCTTCTCCACCGCCTTCGACATCGCCCGGTCCCAGACCTGGACCGAGATCATCCGCGGTTCCGGGACGCTGATCGTCGCCACCTGGTTCAACGGCATCCGGCTGCCATAGGCCTCCACGTGGATCGGCTCCAGCAAGCTGGCCGATGCTCGGCCGGTCCGCAAGCCCGAGAACTCGGCTTTGAGCGCCACCACCGCACCGTCCATACGCCGCTCGATGTCATCGAGATCGAGGTCCGCCATGTCCCCTACTCCGCTATGATCGTGAACCGTCCCTTGCCTTGAACCACCTCGGCAAACGCGCCGTTATTGTGGATCGAGAAGACGAGGATCGGAATATCGTTCTCGCGTGCCAGCGAGATCGCAGATGCATCCATGACCTTCAGGTCGCGCCGCAGAACGTCCATGTAGGTCAGCCGATCGTACCGCTTGGCATCGGGAACCTTCATCGGGTCGGCATCGTAGACGCCGTCGACCTTCGTCGCCTTGAGCAGCGCCTTGCAGCCCATTTCGGACGCCCGTAACGCAGCTGCGGTGTCGGTCGTGAAAAAGGGATTGCCGGTGCCGGACGCGAAGATGACAACGCGGCCTTTCTCCATGTGCCGCATTGCGCGACGACGGATGTACGGCTCGCACACGGCCGCGATCGGCAGAGCCGACAGAACGCGGGTCGGGATGTTCCGGCGTTCCAGGGCGCTTTGCATGGCCAGCGAGTTCATCACCGTGGCCAGCATACCCATGTAGTCACCGGTCGCCCGTTCCATGCCGGACGCAGCCGACGATATACCCCGGAAGATGTTGCCGCCGCCGATGACGAGACAAACCTCGACCCCGGACGAATGGACCGACTCGATCTCGCCGGCCACCCGGTCGACCATCTCCGGATCGATCCCGTAGGCGAGGCTGCCCATCAGCGCCTCGCCCGAGATCTTCAGCAACACCCGGGAGAACGGTCCAGGTGTTGCTGGTTGGTCAGTGCTGGAGCCCATCGCCCTTGTCCCTCCGGTCGCCGGCGTGTCCGCTCCTGTTCTACATCAACCCGTGAGCGCTGCCACTTCCGCCGCGAAGTCGGTCTGCTCTTTTTCGATGCCTTCGCCCAGTTGGAGCCGCGCAAAGGCCTTCAGGGTAACCGGAGCGCCGACATCCTTGGCAGCGGCCTCGACCACCTTCTTGACCGGGGTCTCACCGTCGATCACGAACGCCTGCTCCAGCAGGACGACTTCCTGGTAGAACTTGCGGACACGGCCTTCGACCATCTTCTCGATGATGTTGTCGGGCTTGCCCGAGGCGCGCGCCTGCTCGACCAGCACCGACCGCTCACGCTCCACCAGGGTCTGGTCGAGATCGTCGGTCGACAGGCTCTGCGGTGCCGCAGCCGCGATGTGCATGGCGATCTGCTTGCCGAGGTCGGCCAGCTTCGCCTTGTCACCCGTGGACTCAAGCGCCACCAGGACGCCGATCTTGCCAAGACCCGGACGAACCGCGTTGTGGACATAGGGAACCACGACGCCGTCGCCGACCGACAGCGCAACCGCGCGGCGGATCGACATGTTCTCGCCGATCGTCGCGATGTTGTGGGTCAACTGCTCGCCAACGGTGCGCCCGGTGCCCGGGTATGCAATGTCCTTCAGGGCCTCAACGTTGGCGCCGTTGCTGAGCACCAGAGCCGTCACCGTCTCGGCGAACGCCTGGAAGCCGTCGTTGCGTGCGACGAAATCGGTCTCGGCGTTGACCTCGGCGACCGCACCCTTGGTACCGTCGACCACAACACCGACCAGGCCTTCCGCCGCCACGCGCCCAGATTTCTTGGCCGCCGCCGCGAGTCCCTTGGTGCGGAGCCAGTCGACCGCCGCCTCCATGTCACCATCGGTCTCGTTCAGCGCCTTCTTGCAATCCATCATGCCGGCGCCGGTCTTCTCGCGCAGTTCCTTCACAAGGGCTGCCGTAACCGCCATCGTTCTGTTCCTCGTCGTTCGAATTGGGTGGCGGCGCCGACCTTAAGCCGGCGCCGCACTCACTCTCAATGCTCAGGCCCAGCGCTCAGGCGCTGGCCGGCTCCACAACAGCTGCTTCGGCGGCCGGCTTCGCTTCGTCATCGGCTGCACCGACAACCTCGGCTTCCAGCGCCGGTTCCGACGGTGCTTCGGCGCTCTCGCCGACATCGTCACCCGACGCCATCATCTCGGCCTGAAGACCGTCAAGCACGGCGCTCGCGATCAGGTCGCAATACGTCGCGACCGCACGCATCGCATCGTCGTTGCCGGGAATTCCGTACTGCACGCCGTCGGGGCTGCAGTTGCTGTCGAGCACGGCGACCACCGGGATGCCGAGCTTGTTGGCCTCCTGGATGGCCAGTGCCTCCTTGTTCGTGTCGATCACGAACAGGATGTCCGGCAAGCCGCCCATTTCCTTGATGCCGCCCAGAGCGCGCTCCAGCTTCTCGCGCTCGCGGGTCAAGCCAAGGGTTTCCTTCTTGGTGAGACCCAGGCTCTCCGGCGAGTCGAGCAGGTCCTCAAGGTCACGCAGGCGCTTGATCGAGTGCGAAATCGTCTTCCAGTTGGTCAGCATGCCGCCGAGCCAACGATGGTTCACGAAATACTGGCCCGAACGCTTGGCCGCCTCGGCGACCATGTCGGAAGCCTGCCGCTTGGTGCCGACGAACAGCACACGGCCACCCTTGGCGGTCGTATCGCGGACCGCCTGCAGCGCGCGGTGCAGCATCGGCACGGTCTGGCGCAGGTCGAGAATGTGCACGTTGGTGCGCACGCCAATGATGTACGATTCCATCTTCGGGTTCCAACGACGGGTATGGTGACCGTAGTGAACGCCAGCTTCGAGGAGCTGACGCATAGTGAATGCGGGTAGAGCCATGGTAAACCTCACGTTTTCCGGTTTCGCCTCCACGGGTCTTGGTCGAGGCGACGCCTCGACACCGGAGCGACGGCTTACGGTCGGTGTGAATCGGCCGAAAGCAACCGCGGGCCCGTGTGCGGGATTGAGCGGGCGCCTATCTACTCCGGCCAGTCGGATTTGGCAAGCATTCGGCAGCTCGATGTTCACCGTGGGGTGTATAGCCACAGCCGTGCTTGTGCAGTGCGGGACAGCCCGGGCCGGCGATCTGGGGGACCGCATCGCCGAAACCCTGTGCTACCCGCCCAGCACAACGGTCATGCGGTTGAGCAGTGACGAGCTGGCGGTGTATCGGGCGGCCATGCAGGTCGAAGGCGATCATCGCGACACCGAGGGACCGGATGCACGCGCCTGGTTCACCAAGACCGCCACCGGCGCCATCTGCCGAAGGCCGGCCAACTGGCAGCTCACACTGTTCTTCTGTGCCGCCGTTTCAGATGCCGGCGGTGTCCTGACCAAGGCCCCGCCGCGGCTGTGCTCGTAGCGCGCCCGATGGCTACGACAGAGGCCAGACCGCATCCGGATCGAGCGGATAGACAGGGCGAGGCAGGCCTTTCCAATCGAAGTTCGCGAGGTTCGGCGACGTCAGCCCCGGGACATCGACCTCGCGGATCCGCTCGGGCGGGAACAGATGCTCGAATCCAGCCCGGAAATGACCTCGCGACTTCACCACCACCGACCGGGCGCCGGCGACATCGACGCCGAACGCCTCGAAGAACTCGGTGGAGAGACACTGCTGTCGCTTGCTGATGACCACCAGAGTCACCCCATCGAGCGCGATCACCGCCGTGGCACCGGTATCGACCGATTTGCCGGTGACCATGCCGTGGCGTCCGACAAACCGCCCGTCGTGCAGATGAACCACGCGAGCGTCCCACGACAGTGGTTCGGAGAAGCGGGCGGTTTCCCGCGTGTTCAGTTTGGCGCGGAACTGGTTCCCCTCTCCCGCCGACCGAGCCTGCTCGACCAGCGCCGGATCGAAGAACACGCCGGCGACGCAGCCATGTACACCGGCCTTCAGGAACGCCGCGAGGATATAGGTGGTGTTGCCGCGTCCGCCGCCGCCGGGATTGTCGGCCGGGTCGGCGAACAGCAGAGACGGCGCCATCGGATCCATGCCCGCCGACCGCGCCTGCGCCACTGCGTCGTCGAGCGCGATCATGCGCGGCACGTAGCGATGCCGGTCGGCCCATCCGGCTTTCGCCAGGCTCATCGCGAGCGATTTGGCGTGCTGCGGGTCGTTGCGGGTCGTCACGATCACGGTCATGCCGTTCTTCGGCGTGTCCGCAAACGCGAAGCCCGACAGAATCGTGACGTTCAGCACCCGCTCGTCGATCTTGGTCTGCCCGAGCCGGATCAGGTCGCCGTACGGATGGCCCTCGGCAGTAAGCTGCGTGACCGACGGTGCCACGATCGGCAGGCGCACTCGGTATGATGTTGCGACAACGCCGTCCATCAACTCGTTCAGCACCCGCGCCGCTTCCTGCCCGCGCGCGTAGATGTCGACATGCGGGTTGGTGCGGTAGCCGATCACCGCATCGACGCTGTTCATCATCACGTCGGAGACATTGGCGTGCAGATCGAGGGTCGCGACGACCGGCACCTCCGGCCCGACGACCCGACGCACCAGCGCGAACACCTCGCCGTCGGGATCGTGGGTGTGCGTCGCCGTCGCACCACCATGCTCGGCAATATAGACCCCGTCGATCGTCCCGGCCCGCCTCAACCCTTCTTCGAACTCGGCGAGCAGTTCCTTGAAGAACCCTTCCGCGACCGGACCGGCGGGTTGCGAAGAGGCGTGGACGACCGGCACCGGATGCCAGCGCTTCGCGCCGAACAGACGGTCCATCTCAGCATAGAAACCGGAGATTCCGGCATATATGGCCGGGGTCTCGGCACGTGCCTGGGTGGTGATTTCATCGCCTCGATAGTACCCGCGCTGCTCAAAGTCCCACCGCGCACACGGCGCCGCGAACGCGTTGCTCTCAAGCGCGAAGCCCAGAACTGCGATGCGTTTCATTGGATATCTCCCGGAAGCAGGATGGAGGAGCCAGCCACGGGCTGACCGCTCGCGAAACCGGCATCTTGCCGGCGGCTGACGATCAGAGGTCCCGAACGAAGTCGATGCCGGGGATCGCCTTCACCGCACCGCGAAGCTGGCCCGACACCTTGTAGGCGTCAGGCAGCACGATGCCCACATCCCCCTCGCCGGTGGGCACGACGACACGGATGCGCCCGCGTCCGCGCCCTTCCTGGGCGATCAGCGAACGAAGCGGCTCGAGCGCACGGGTGTCCCGGACATGGATCTCCAGGCCAGCGGCGGTCTGTTCGACCGCCTTGTCCAGCGGCTCCATCCGTGAGGCGAGCAAGCGCATGGCGTCGTCCTCGATGCGGGCATCGGCTTTCACCAGCAATGGAATGCCGGCATCCAGCAACTCGCGGCAGGATGCCAGAACTTCGGAGAACAGCGTCACTTCGAACACGCCGGTGCGATCGGTGAGTTGCACGAAAGCGAAGCGGTTGCCCGACTTCGAAGTGCGGATCTGCTTGCCGACCACGATACCCGCCAAGGTCAGGCGCGTTGATCCGCCCTTGGCACGCGTCTCGGCGAATGCCCTGTCGGACGGGACCACGCTCAGCCGGCCCAGCGATTCGGCATAGGCGTCCAGCGGGTGCGCCGACAGGTAGAACCCGAGCGCATCGAACTCCTCCTTCAGCCGCTCCATCGGCGGCCAGTCCGGCCGATCCTTCAACCGCAGGCGTGTCGGCTCGCGACCGCCGTCCACCGCGAACAGGTTGACCTGGCTCGAGCCTCGTTCGCTGGCGGCGGCGCTGACATGCCGAACCACGGTCTCCAGGCTCTCGAACAGCTCCGCCCGGTTCGGATGCAGGCCGTCGAACGCCCCGGCTTTGACCAGATTCTCGAGCAGGCGCTTGTTGACCTGCTGCGGGTCAGCGCGGTCCGCGAAGTCCCCGAGGGACCTGAATGGCCGGTCCGCATCGCGGGCCGACACCAGCGCGTCCATGGCCGCCCCGCCAACGTTCTTCACCGCCGCAAGCGCATAGCGGATCGCCAAGGTGCCGTCCGGCATCCGCTCAACCGCAAAATCGCGCCGTGAACGGTTGATGTCGGGCGGCAGCAACGGGATCCGCAGCTTCTGCAACTCCTGGCGGAAGGTGTTGAGCTTGTCGGTATTGCCCATGTCGTAGGTCATGGACGCCGCCAGGAACTCGACCGGATGGTTGGCCTTGAGGTAGGCCGTCTGATAGGCGACCAGCGCATAAGCGGCGGCATGGCTCTTGTTGAAACCGTATCCGGCAAAGGCGGCGATCTGGTCGAAGATGCCGCTCGCCTGTCCCTGGTCGACGCCGTTCTCAACCGCGCCGGAAACGAACCGCTCACGCTGGGCGTCCATCTCCTCCTTGATCTTCTTGCCCATGGCCCGGCGCAGCAGGTCGGCGCCGCCGAGGGTATAGCCGGACAACAGCTGTGCGGCCTGCTGGACCTGCTCCTGGTAGATCATGATCCCGAACGTCTCGGTCAGCACCGGCTCCAGCTTCGGGTGCATGTAGTCGGGCTTCTCGTCGCCGTGCTTGCATGCGATGTACTTCGGGATGTTGGCCATAGGCCCGGGCCGGTACAGGGCGACCAGCGCGATGATGTCCTCGAACCGGTCAGGACGCAGCCGGCGCAGCACGTCGCGCATGCCCGAACTTTCAAGCTGGAACACCCCGGTGCTTTCGCCCCTGGCCAGCATCGTATAGGTCGCCTCGTCCTCCAGCGGGATCTTCGCCAGATCCAGCGTGATGCCGCCTTCCTTCAGCAGGTCGACGGCGCGCTGCAGCACGGTCAGGGTCTTCAGGCCAAGGAAGTCGAACTTCACCAGGCCGGCCGGCTCCACCCACTTCATGTTGAACTGGGTGACCGGCATGTCCGAACGCGGGTCACGGTACAGCGGCACCAACTCGGACAGCGGCCGGTCGCCGATCACCACGCCGGCTGCATGAGTCGACGAATTGCGATACATGCCTTCGAGTTGCAGGGCGATCCGGATCAGGTTGGCGACATTCTCGTCGGCGTTGCGCTGGCGGCGCAACTCTTCCTCGGTCGTCACCGCCTGCGCCAGGGTCACCGGGTTGGCCGGGTTGTTTGGCACCAGCTTGCAGATTCGGTCGACCTGCCCATACGGCATCTCCAGCACCCGGCCCACGTCACGCAGCGCGGCACGAGCCTGCAGCTTGCCGAAGGTGATGATCTGCGCGACCCGGTCGCGGCCGTACTTCTCCTGGACGTAGCGGATGACCTCGTCACGCCGGTCCTGGCAGAAATCGATATCGAAGTCCGGCATCGACACACGCTCGGGGTTCAGGAACCGCTCGAACAGCAGCCCCCATCGCAATGGGTCGAGATCGGTGATCAGCAGCGAGTACGCGACCAGAGACCCGGCACCCGATCCGCGTCCCGGTCCGACCGGTATGTTCTGAGCTTTCGCCCATTTGATGAAGTCCGAGACGATCAGGAAGTATCCGGGAAATCCCATCTGCTCGATGACGCCCAGTTCCATCGCCAACCGGTCCCAGTACGGCTTGGCGATCTCCGCGCGCTTGTCGTCCGGGGTGTCTTCAGCAAGGACATAGGCCTCTAGTCGGGCCTGCAACCCCGCCTCTGCCTGGGCCCGGAGTTCCTCTCCCTCCGATCGGCCGCCCTCGGTCTCGAAGCGTGGCAGGATCGGGTCGAGCTTGCGTGGCATGTAGGCGCATCGCCGGGCGATCACGATCGTGTTGTCGACCGCCTCCGGCAGGTCGGCGAACAACTCACGCATCTCCTGCGACGTTTTGAAGCGGTGGTGCGGCGTCACCCGGCGCCGCTTCGGATTGCCTATCGTCGTGCTTCCGGCGATGCAGAGCAGGACATCCTGCGCCTCGTGCATATCCTCGTCGGCGAAGAACACCTCGTTGGTCGCCACCAGAGGGATCCGATGCTCATAGGCCAGATCGATCAACCGTCCCTCGATCCGGTTCTCATCCTCGAGGTAATGCCTCTGAAGCTCGACATAAAGCCGATCGGGAAACAGGCGCTGAAGGTGCAACAGCACCGACGTGGCGTCCGAGTCGCGGCTTTCCAGCAACAGACGACCGACGCCGCCGCGCAGTCCTGCGGTCAGCGCGATCAGGCCGTCCGTGTGGCCTTCCAACTCGTCGAGCGCAACCTGTGGTTCCTCCTCGCCCGAGGTCTCCATGTACGCCCGACTGACGATGCCCATCAGATTGCGGTAGCCGACCTCCGACTGCACCAGCAACAGGAGTTGGTCGGGCGGCACATCGCGGCCCGCGACGACCCGAAGGCCCCGGCGATCGGGTTCGGCCGGGCGCCGTACCGCGAGTTGAACCCCGACGATCGGCTGCACCCGCTCACCCGCGGCGGCAACCGAAAACTCCAATGCGCCGAACAGGTTACCGCTGTCCGTCATCGATACGGCCGGCATGTTGTTCTGCTTCGCCAGCTTCACCAGCTGCTTGGCGTGAATCGCCCCTTCGGCAAGCGAATAAACCGAATGGACGCGCAGGTGGATGAAGTCGGCGTGGCTCATAAATCGGCTCCGAAGGCTGGACGCCGATCATCCCACGGCTTGACCGGCAGGTCATCGGCCGTCCGGCAACGCCGCGTTCAGACCCGGTTCAGCGGCGATCTCGACCACCCCCTTTCAAGCCGACTCGGGGAGGGCTCGTTAACCAGTTGTGATGCCCAGGGTTTACGAACTCTTTACCTGTATCAATGCAAAGTAGGTCCGTACCGAAGAACTTGGTTCGTACCTGAGGCAAAACAGCGTCACCCAATGGCTCCCGTTCTCACCCGGCCAGTCAACATCCCCTTCGAGACCGCAAAGGCGGTGAAGGCGCACGAATCCTATCTGAGCGGCCGCCCCAATGGCCGTCGGCTGGTGCTCAAGGGCGAGAATCTCAACGGGAAAACCCTCGACGGCCTGAAGCTGCAGCGGTCCATCCTGACCGGCGCCACCTTCTCCAAGGCGAGCGCCCGCATGACCGATTTCTCGGACGCGGACCTGTTCGGCTGCGATTTCGCCAACGCTGACTTGCTCTCGGCCAACTTCGAGAAGGCCGACCTGCGCGGCGTCAATTTCGCCATGGCCGACCTGTCCGGCGCTGTCCTGCGGGGCGCCGACATGCGGCCCGGCCAGATCATGGCCTGGGGACAGGAAGAGAAGCGCGAGACCAGCTTTGCGGATGCAACTCTGGATGGCGCCGATTTCTCCGGCTCCGACATGAGCGAGGCAAACCTCTCGGTCAGCAGCGCAAAGGGCGCGGTGTTCCGCGACGTCATGCTGCATGCGGTCAACCTGTCCGGCGCCAACCTGTCAGGCGCCGACCTGTCCGGCTGCAACCTGAAGAACGCCAACCTGACCGGCACGAATCTCGACGGCGCCAACCTGAGGGGCGCCAATCTGGCCGACGCCAACCTGCGCAACGTGGATCTGTCGAAGGCTCTGCTCGACAACACCAACCTGATGGGCGCCATCCATCGGGACGCCGACGTCAGCCTCCCCGAGGAAATCGAGCAGGCGCTGCGCTTCCACAGCACGTGGATCGCCAGCAACGGGCGCCTCGGGATGCGGGCCGAATTCATCGGCAAGGATCTGAGTGGCCTGGACTTCTCAAGCTGCGACGTGCGCGGCGTCTCGTTCGACGAAGCCAATCTGACCGGATCGGCGTTCGTGCGTTCCGAACTGTTCCTGACGTCGTTCCGCAAGGCCATCCTGGAGGGCGCCGACTTCTCGTTGGCCCGGCTTGCCGGAACCAACTTCTCGGAGTGCGTTCTGACCAATGCCAGTTTCGTCGGAGCGCGAATCGAGGGTGCGGAGATCCTGGACCCCAAGGGGCGACGGACCGGCAAGAGCCTGCCCGCGCGTTTCCGCAATGCCGACCTGCGCGACTCCAACTTCGTCGGTGCCATACTGGACGGGGTTGATCTGACGGACAGCGAACAGGCCGGATCGCGGCTGGACCAGTCGACCGTCAAAAAGGCGACAGGCCTCGTCGGCCGCTAGATCCGGTCAGTCCCCGGTCAGCGCCTGAGCTCGGCCACTCTTCCATCGCGGATTTCCAACGTCCGATCCATGGCATGCGCCAGTTCCAGATTGTGCGTGGCGATCAGCGCCGCCAAGCCGGTTGCCCGAACGATCCGGGTCAGTTGGGCGAACACGTCGGACGCGGTCTGCGGGTCGAGATTGCCGGTCGGCTCGTCCGCGAGCAGCACCTGCGGGACGTTGGCGATCGCCCGAACGATCGCGACGCGCTGCTGCTCGCCACCGGACAAACGGGCCGGTCGGTGCCCGCCACGGCGTTCCAGCCCAACCATCTTCAGCAATTGGTCGGCACGCTCTCCCGCCTCCGCGGCTGACAGGCCGGCAACCATCTGCGGGATCATGACATTCTCGCGGGCCGAGAACTCAGGCAGCAGGTGGTGGAACTGATACACGAATCCGATGGAGTCCCGCCGCAGCTTGGTCCGGCCGGAATCGCCCAGCCCGGCGCAATCCTTGCCGTCGATCAGTACCTGACCGCTGGTCGGCGCCTCCAGCAGCCCCGCGATGTGCAACAGGGTCGACTTGCCTGCACCGGACGGTCCGACCAACGCCACGATCTCACCAGGCCGCAGCGCCAGATCGACACCGCGCAGGATCTCCAGGGCGGTATCGCCCGAACCGAAGCGCCGGGTTACGTCCTTCAGCCACAGCACCGGGTCGCTATTCATAACGCAACGCCTCGACCGGATCGATCCGGGCCGCCCGCCACGCCGGATAGATCGTTGCCGCGAAGCTGAGCACCAGGGCCATGGCGATGACCGTGCCCACCTCCCACGGATCGACCTCCGCCGGCATCTTGCTCAGGAAGTAGATCATCGGATCGAAAATCGTCACGCCGGTCAGGGTTTGCAGGCCCTGGCGTATCGCCTCGATGTTCTCGCAGAACAGCAGGCCAAGCGCCGACCCGAACACGGTGCCCAGCACGCCGACGCTGGCGCCAGTCATGAAGAAGATCCGGGTGATCATCCCGCGGGTCGCGCCCATCGTGCGCAGCACCGCGATATCCCGTCCCTTGTCCTTCACCAGCATGATCAACGAGCTGATGATGTTGAACGCAGCCACCAGAATGATTAGCGTCAGGATCAGAAACATCACATTACGTTCGACCTGCAACGCATTGAAAAAGCTTGAGTTCTGTTGTTGCCAGTCAAAGAAATACAGGTCACTCGGCAGGGCTTCCAGGAGCGGGAGACGAAAACGCCGGATGTTGTTCGGGTCGGTGGTGAAGATCTCAAGCGCGTTGACGGTCTGTCCGGACTGGAAGAACACCTGCGCCGCCTCCATCGGCATGTACACGAATGTGTTGTCGTACTCGAACATCCCGACGTTGAAGAGGCCGACGATGTCGTAGGCCTTGGTGCGTGGGACGCTGCCCATCACCGTCACCGCGCTGGTCGGCGATATCAGCGTTACCTTGTCGCCGACCCCCAGGCGCAGCCGCTCGGCCAAGCGCTGCCCCAGGATGATGGCATCGCGGCCCTCAAAGCGATCGAGCGACCCCCCGACGATGTTCTGGGCGACAAGCCGCTTGGCCTTCATGTCGGTCGGCCGCAGGCCGCGGACCACGGCTCCAGATGCCGATCCGTGCGCCACCAGCATCGCCTGGCCTTCGACCTGCGGCGTGACACTGAATATGCCGGGGATCGATGCGACCTGAACCGCGATCTGGTCGAAATCCTCGATGTGGCCGGTCCGGGAATAGACCGCGGCATGGCCGTTCAGCCCCAGGATCCGGCCCATCAGTTCGGCCCGGAATCCGTTCATCACGCTCATCACGATGATCAGCGTCGCAACGCCCAGGCCAATGCCCAGCAGCGAGAACCCGGCAATGACCGAGATGAACCCTTCCTGTCGACGGGCGCGCAGATAGCGCATCGCCAACATCCGCTCGAAGGCCCCGAAGATCATCCGGACAGTCTCCCCGAGGACAACGACGATGACGAGTGGCGGACGATCACCCGATCAGCCGGTTCAGCGCGGCGTCCGGTGTCATCTCGTCCTTCGCGCCGGTCTTGCGGTTTTTCACCTCAACGATGCCGTTTGCCAGCCCGCGCGGTCCGACGACGATCTGCCAAGGCAGGCCGATCAGGTCCATGCCGGCCAGCTTGGCGCCGGGGCGCTCGTCGCGATCGTCCATCAGCACCTCGATCCCGGCCTTCAAGAGCTTGCCGTACAGGTCTTCCGTCGCGGCATCGCAGGCAGCATCGCCGACCTTGAGATTGACCAGACCAACCTTGAACGGCGCGACCGGTTCCGGCCAGACGATGCCGGCATCGTCATGCGACGCCTCGATGATGCCGCCGACGAGGCGCGACACCCCAACGCCGTACGATCCCATGTGGACCGTCACATCCTTGCCGTCCGGGCCAGCCACCCTGGCGCCCAGCGGGTCGGAGTATTTGGTGCCGAAGTAGAAGATGTGCCCGACCTCGATACCGCGCGTGCGGACCAGATCGGCCTCGGCCACCGGACAGGCCGCCGGGTCATGCTTCTCGTCGGTCGCGGCGTAGCGTGCCAGACACGCGTCGACGATCGGCTGCAAGTCAGCATCGTAGTCGACCGTTGCCGGCACCGCGTCGGTGGTCAGCCAGTCCTTGTGGCAAAACACTTCGCTTTCACCGGTGTCCGCCAGAATGATGAACTCGTGGCTCATGTCGCCGCCGATCGGCCCCGAGTCCGCGGCCATCGGGATGGCCTTCAGGCCCAGCCGATCAAAGGTCTTCAGATACGCCACGAACTGCCGGTTATAGGCGCGCTTCGCCGCCTCGAAATCGAGGTCGAACGAATAGGCGTCCTTCATCAGGAATTCGCGGCCGCGCATCACGCCGAAGCGCGGACGAACCTCGTCCCGGAACTTCCACTGGATGTGGTACAGCCGCCCGGGCAGCGCCTTGTAGCTGCGCACGTGGCTGCGGAAGATATCGGTGATCAACTCCTCGTTGGTCGGTCCGAACAGCATATCGCGGTCGTGCCGATCCTTGATGCGGAGCATCTCCTTGCCATAGTCGTCATAGCGCCCGCTCTCGCGCCACAGGTCGGCCGACTGGATGGTCGGCATCAGGACCTCCTGCCAGCCGGCGGCGTCCTGCTCCTCGCGGACCACCTGCTCGATCTTCTTGAGGACACGCAGACCCAGCGGCAGCCAGGAATAGATCCCGGCGCTTGCCTGCTGCATCATCCCGGCGCGCAGCATCAGCCGATGCGAGACGATCTCCGCATCGCGGGGGGTATCCTTCATCGTGGGCAGAAAATATCCGGAAAGGCGCATGACCCTACTCATGTCGAGGCGGCAAGGCGCGCACTCTATGAAAGGGGGTCGGGCGTGTCCAAGGGAAATGCCGCAGGGCGCGGCGCGCACCGCGAATCAGAGACTTGTGCCACGCAGGTTAAAGTTCAGCATCGAAATCCAGAACCGCTCCAAATCCCGGAAAGACGTCCGCGCGCTGCTCAGATCGTCATGGGCGATCTTGGCCTCTGCCAGCGCGATGGCGTGGCGGTCGAACATGTCGTTGATCTGCGCACAGAGCGCCAAACCCTTGTCGGAGAGCCGGACCCGGATCGATCGCCGATCATGCGTCGACCGCTCCTGCACAAGATAGCCGTTCTCGACCATCTTGCGGACGTTGTAGGACACGTTGGAGCCAAGGTAGTAGCCGCGGTTGGTCAACTCACCGACCGTCAACTCTTCCTGTCCGATATTGAACAGGATCAGCGCCTGGATGTTGTTGATGTCCTCAACGCCAATGCGATCAAGCTCGGTCTTCACGACCTCCAGAAACTGCCGGTGCAGCCGCTCGATCAGCTTGATGGCCTCAAGGTACTCGCGTCGGACCACGGAGCCCTCGTCGGTCGATGAAATAACGGTATCGGAGGTCGGCATGTTGGCAGTCTAACCGATCATCTCAACCACGGGAAACCTCACTCGGCATCTAAAGCATTGACCCATTTAAATCAACGGCTTTCGATCCTTGCCGAACAATCATCGCTCACGAAGCATCTGGATGATGCCGGAGAAATCCACCGCGCCGTGGCCGCTTTCCACATATTCCTTAAAGAGTCGCGCCGCTTCGTGGCCAAGCGGCGTACTGGCGCTGGATGCCTCCGCCGCATCCTGCGCCAGCATCAGATCCTTCAGCATCATCGAGGCGGTGAACCCCGGTTTGAAATTCCGATTCGAGGGTGCCGATTCGACGAGGCCTGGCACCGGGCAGTACGACGTCATCGCCCAACTCTGGCCTGACGCCTTCGATGCGATCGCAAACAGCCGCGCGGTATCCAGCCCAAGCTTCTCCGCCATGACGAACGCCTCGCTCACGGCGAGCATCGAGATTCCGAGCATCATGTTGTTGCAGATCTTGGCGGCCTGCCCGTTTCCCGATCCTCCGGCGTGCACGATCGTCTTGCCCATCGCCTGCAGAAACGGCTCGGCGCGCTTGAACGCCGTGTCCGCCCCACCCACCATGAACGTCAGCGTCCCGCCGGCCGCGCCGGCCACGCCACCGGACACCGGGGCATCGACCATCGGCAGCCCGGCCGCTTCCGCATCGGCCGCCACGGCCCGCGCGCTCTCCACGTCGATGGTCGAGCAATCGATCAGCAGCGTACCCTTCGGGACGCGCCCGATCACCGACTCGCTGTAGACCGTCCGCACGTGCTCACCGGCCGGCAGCATGGTCACGATCACGTCCGCGCCATCCACGGCCCCCGCGGCACTGGTCGCCGCGACACCACCGCCGGCGGCCAGCGCCTGGGTCTGCTTTTCGGACATGTCGAAGCCCCGGACCGCATGGCCCGCCTTGGTCAGATTCAGGGCCATGGGCAGGCCCATGTTGCCCAGTCCGATGAAACCGATTGTCGCCATGCTCACTTCTCCCTCGGTCCGAGTCGTATCGGTGCGGTCACCGGCGATGCTCGTGGTGCGCGGTCTTCCGGTCAAGCCAACGTCACAGCGAGAACTCGCGGCCCGGAATTGCCGCAAAGTACTGGTCGACGAGGCTGTCGGTTACGCCGGCCAGGGAATTGGGCTGCCATTTCGGTGCATGGTCCTTGTCGACCAGTATCGCCCGCACCCCTTCAAAGAACTCGGTGCCCGCCATGCAGTGCTGTGACATGCGGTACTCCATGGCCAGCACGTCGGCCAGGCTGGACATGTCCCGGCCACGCCGCAACTGCTCGAAGCTGATCTTGAGGCTGGTCGGGCATTTGTGGCGCAACGTTGCCGCAGTCTCGCGGGCGAAGTCGGAGCCTGAGGCAGTCTCCCGGTCGAGCGACTCGAGGATTGCCTCCACCGACGCCGCCGAGAAGCAACGATCGATCAACGGCCGGTGCTCCGCCATCGGGTCGGCGCCGGGCGCCTCGGCAAACCGCCCCAGGACATCGTTGATCGCCGACCGGCCATCGTCTGACTCGCTGATCGTCGTGGCAAGCGCCGCTTCCAGCCCCTCCAGACGTGCGCTCGGCACGTAATGCGAGGCAATTCCGAGGGCAACGGCGCCGGCCGCGTCGAGTCGCGCGCCAGTCAGCGCCAGATACAACCCCATCGCACCCGGCAAGCGCGGAAGGAACCAGCCACCGCCGACATCGGGGAACAGCCCGATGGTGGTCTCCGGCATCGCGAACATCAGCCGCTCGGTCACGATCCGGTGCGAGCCATGCACCGACAGGCCAACGCCGCCGCCCATCGTCACGCCGTCCAGAATCGCAACATAGGGCTTCGAGAACGCATGGATGGTGTGGTTCAGACGATACTCCTCCAGGAAGAATGTCTGCGACAGTTCGGACGGCCCCTTCCCGCCCAGATCGTCGACGATCGAGCGGTACACGGCCCGGACATCGCCCCCAGCGCAGAACGCCTTCTCGCCCTCGCCCTTGATGATGACGGCCTTGATCGCGTCGTCGTCGTCCCAGGCTTCCAGCCGAGGGTGCATGGCGCGGATCATATCCAGGGTAAGGGCATTCAACGCCTTGGGGCGGGCCAACTCGATGGTGGCCAGCCCGCCCTCTGCGGCGAAGCGGATTTCGTCAGACACAGTCGTCTCCAGAACGCGGGTCAGGTGTGGTCGGCGGCGGTCATTCGGCCAGCAGCTTGCGGCCGATGATCACGCGCATGATCTCGTTGGTTCCTTCCAGGATTCGGTGCACCCGCAGGTCGCGCAGCAGACGTTCCACGGGGAAATCCTTGAGGTAGCCGTAGCCACCATGAAGTTGCAGCGCCTCGTCGACGATCTTGAACCCAATGTCGGTGGCAAAGCGCTTGGCCATGGCGGCGTGCTGCGTGGCATCCGGCGACTTGGCGTCCAAGCTTGCAGCCGCGCGATGGGTCAGCAACCGCGCGGCATCCAACTCGGTCGCCATATCGGCGAGCCGGAACTGGGTTGCCTGGAAGTCGGCGATCGGCTTGCCGAACTGCTTGCGCTCCTTCACGTAGCCGAGCGCCTGTTCGAGCGCCGCCCGCGCGCCGCCGAGCGAGCAGGCGGCAATGTTGATGCGGCCGCCATCCAGTCCCTGCATGGCAATGCGGAATCCCTCGCCTTCCGCTCCGACCAGGTTCTCCGCCGGAACCTTGCAGTCCTCGAACGTCACCATGGCGGTCGGCTGGCTGTTCCAGCCGAGCTTGCGTTCCTTCTTGCCGAAACTCAGCCCCGGTGTGTCCTTCTCCACCAGGATGCAGGATACACCCTTTGGCCCCTCGCCCCCGGTCCGGCACATCACTGCGTAGACGTCACTGGTACCGGCGCCGGAGATGAACGCCTTGCCGCCGTTCAGCATGTAGTGGGAGTTGCCGACCTTCTCGGCCCTGGTCTTCAGGGCGGCGGCGTCGGAGCCGGAGCCAGGCTCCGTGAGGCAGTAGCTGGCGACGGTCTCCATCGACGTGAGCGACGGCAGGAAGCGCTGGCGTACATCCTCGGAGCCGAACCGGTCGACCATCCAGGAAACCATGTTGTGGATCGACAGGAAGGCCGCGGTCGACACGCAGCCGGCCGACAGCTCCTCGAAGATCAGTGCCGCATCGAGCCGGCCGAGGCCGGAGCCGCCGACATCATCCCGTACGTAGATGCCGGCGAGGCCAAGGGCGGCCGCTTCCTTCAGGACGTCGACCGGAAACACCTCTTCGGCATCCCAGGCGGCCGCGTTCGGCGCGAGTTTCTCCTGCGCGAACGCGCGTGCCATGTCCCGGATCGCCTGCTGCTCTTCGGTGAGCGCAAAATCCATGATCCGCCTCCGCTACCGTCGCAATACCGCGGATATGCGGACTTGCTTACCCGCCTGTCAACGCTGCCCCCGCGTCAACCGGGACACCGTGCCGCGGATCGGGAAATTGCAACCTGGGTCGCGCGGCTTATGATCGCCGAAAATCGCATCCGCGCGGCGGGGCTGAGGAGAGGGCGATGCCGTTCAACGGACGACCGAAGATTTCGAGCAGGACCGGCACACCGGCGCCCAGTTTCCCGACGACTCGCATGCGGCGCAATCGCCGGACCGACTGGTCGCGCCGGCTGGTGGCGGAGAACCAACTCAGCGTCGACGATCTGATCTGGCCGGTGTTCGTGCATGCCGGTGATGAACCGAAGGTCCCGATCCCCTCGATGCCTGGCGTGGTTCGGCACTCCGTCGAGGCCCTGGTGGACGCCGCCGGCGAAGCCGCCGCCCTCGGCATTCCGATGATTGCCGTGTTTCCACACGTCGAGGCCACGTTGAAGGATCCCGAAGGCAGCAACGCCGTCGATCCCGACAACGTCGTGTGCCAGGCGGTCCGCGCAATCAAGGCCGCCAATCTCGACATCGGCGTGATGTGCGACGCCGCCCTGGACCCTTTCACCTCGCACGGACATGACGGGCTGCTGCGTGGCGAGGAGATCCTCAATGATGAGACGGTCGAGGTGCTGGTTCGGCAATCCCTGATCCAGGCCGAAGCCGGCTGCGACGTGATCTCGCCGTCCGACATGATGGACGGCCGGATCCACGCCATCCGCACCGCCCTTGATGCGGCCGGCCACACCCATGTCCAGATCATGGCATACGCGGCCAAGTATTCGTCCGGGTTCTACGGACCGTTCCGGGATGCCGTCGGCTCGGCCTCCACGCTGGGCAAGGGCTCGAAGGCGACGTACCAGATGGCGCCATCGAACGGTGACGAGGCGCTGCGCGAGGTCGCGCTGGACATCGCCGAAGGCGCCGACATGGTGATGGTGAAGCCAGGCATGCCCTATCTGGACATCGTCCGCCGGGTGAAAGACACCTTCGGGGTCCCGACCTTCGCCTATCAGGTCTCGGGCGAGTACGCGATGCTGCGGGCCGCTGACGAGCGCGGCTGGCTCGACGGCGACCGGGTGATTCTGGAGTCGCTGATGGGCTTCAAGCGGGCCGGCGCCGACGGCGTGCTGACGTATTTCGCGGTCGAAGTCGCGCAGCGCCTGCGGAACGGGTGAACGGTCAACCGGTCAATCGGCGCAGGTAATCGACCATACAGTCGTCCGACCACACCCGCCCGCCGACCGCGTGGAAACCCACATGCCCGCCACGCCGCGGCAGCAGCGGCGTCAGGTTCGGGTTTCCCGCCCAATCATACTCCCTGTACGCCGCACCGGGGATCCAGGGGTCGTCCAGCGCGTGAATCACCAGTGTCGGCACTGGGATCGCCGGCATGAACCGTCCGGCCGAGCACTGGGAATAGTAGTGGGCGGCATCGGCGAACCCGTTGCGCGGCGCGGTGAACCGGTCGTCAAACTCGATGATGCTGCGGACCCCGGCCAAGGCCGCGCGGATCGCGGGCATCAGTTCGCCGGGGGCCTGCGCCAGTTCCTGTTTCATACGGGCCAGCAGCCGACGGTGGTAGACCCGGTTTCGCGGCGAGCCGAGTTGCGCCGCCGCCGCGGCTAGATCAATGGGAGCCGAAACCGAAACCGCAGCGCGGATCGGGAATGCATCGCCGAACTCAGCCAGCCCTTTGAGCAACACGTTGGCGCCCAGCGACCAGCCCACAGTCACCAGGCCGTTGCCGGTCAGGCTCGACGGCAACTGGTTGAGCACGGCCTTCAGATCCTGCGAGCGTCCGGAGTGATACTGCTCGCGGCAGATTTTCCGGCACGGCCCGGCACCCCGAAGGTTCAGGCGCAGAACCGGGAACCCGGCGTCCAGCAACCGCCCAGCGGCCCTCAGGACGTATCGGCTGTCGGCACATCCGGTCAGGCCGTGCAGCAGCACCGCCAGCGGGCGCGACCGCTCCGCCGCCCGCGGACGCTCCAGCATCCCGGACAGGATGTCGCCGGTGCCATCGGGCATCGGAAACTCGAGAATTGTCGTCTCGGCCGGATCGTGCGGATCGTTCGCCGGCATCACGACATCGCGTACCGTCTGCAAATCGCCGCCGATCCATGGCAGGCGCGGCCGGAAAGTCGGAAACGACACCGATGACCGCGCCGTCGGCGCGGCACTGTCAATCGACATCGGCCGTCTCGTCCTCTTCGGAGTCGTCAAACGACAGGAGCCACTCGTGTACGACCTTGATCTGCTCCTCGCTCATCAACGCCGGCGCATGCCCGCACCCGGAAAACTCGACCAGTTCGGCCTTCGGGCCGCGTCGGGTCATCTCCCTGGCGGTCTCGCGGGTCAGCAAGTCCGAATGCTCGCCACGCAGCACCAGGACCGGGCAGGTTATTGCATCCCAGACAGACCAGAGATCGACATCGTTCATCGCCTGCTGGAACACGTCGCCGATGGCCGGATCGTAATGCAGCGCATAGGTGCCGTTCTCCTGGCGGATCGCCGAGTGCAGGGTAAGCTCCGACCAACCCAATTCATCCGGGATCCCGAAATCGGCATAGATGGTCTGAAAATACGCGGCCGCTTCCTGCAGATTTCGGAAACGCGGATCCTTGCCGACGTGCTCACCAATACGCTCCAGCGCACCCTTCGGAATGAACGGTCCTACGTCGTTCAGCACCAGTCGTCTGATCGGGCTCTCAGGCTGGGCCGCCATCAGCATGCCGATCAACCCGCCCATCGACGTGCCGACCAGATCCACAGATTCGAGGCCGCGGTAGTCCAGGAAGGCGGCCATGTGCTTCAGATAGGTCGGATAGGTGTATGCCGTCTTGTCCGCGAGCCAGCCGGAGCGGCCCCGCCCCGCCACATCGACCTCGATCACGCGGAAATCCCGGGCCATACCGGTCGCCAGGCGGTCGAAATCGCGGCCATTCCGCGTCAGACCATGCACACACACCACGACCCGTTCGCGCGAGCGGGAGCCGAAATCGGTAAAGGCAAGCCAGACCGTTCCGTTGTCGTCGGTGTAGGGAAAGCTGCCGGCATTCGGACGCATGGGCACCTCTGGAGACGGTCGCGCGGATCGGCAGTGTCCGGCGGTTGGTCCGCAAGTTCAACTGGGGCGTTGCGTGAAACAGCGCACCCCCGGATACGGAACCGGGCCACCGTCGCAATGGTTCCCCTGCCAGGATCATCAAACCAGGGAGTATCCAGCGATGGCTGAAGCCACGAAGGCCGCCAACGACGTCCAGGCTGAGTTTGACGCACTGCGTCGCGACGTGGCCAACCTGACCGACGCCGTTGGCCGACTGCTCAACGAGTCATCAGACGATATCAAGGCCCGCGCCCGTGAGCGCGTCCAGCAGACCGCGACGGCAGCCCAGCAGGCGGCCGGCGCCGCCGGCACCAAGGTGACGGACTTTGTCGACGAACGGCCGGCGACATCCCTGCTGATCGCCTTCGGGGCCGGGTTGCTGTTCGGGTCGTTCTTCCGGCGTTCCTGACGTGACGCTTCCGTTCATCCCGATCCTGAAGCAGCTCGCGCAGGACCGACTTCGGGAGGCGGTATGGAGTGCCGTCACCGCCATGGTCTTGGCGGTTGCCGCACTGACGTCTGCCGGGCTGGGCGTTGCCGCCGGTATCGTCGTCACCGCCGAACGCGTTGGGCTGGTCCCGGCCCTGCTGGCCTGGGCCGGCGGCTTCCTGACGGTCGCACTGATCATCATCGGCGCACGACAGATCAGTCATCGCCGCAGGCGCATCCGCAAGCTGGAGCTTGCAGCTGCCCGCTCCTCCAGCGAGCCTTCGGCGGCCGAGTTTGGCGCCTCGATGCTGTCAAATGCGGCCTTCAAGGCCGGTGTCGATGCCAGAAACCGCATCTCTCCGCTGGGTGCCGTGGCAGCCGCGTTCGCCGTTGGCGCGTTGATTGCGGGCACCAAACGCTGACATTCAGAGTTCGGAGGAATGACAAGAGGGGGACGACCGGTGTCGTCCCCCTCTTGTCATTGCGATCATCGCTCCAGGCGCCACGCGCTGGCGCCCGTCGTTGCCATGACGACCAGCGGTACCGCCAGGATTGCCCCAGGCGTTCCCCACAGCCACGCCCCGAAGGCAATTGCAACCAGCGTGGCCAGTGGACTCATCAGGAAACGCCTCTCCATCACCAGCGGCATCCCGAAATTGGCCTCGATCACGTTGAGGCCGATCAGCACCGCGGGCGGAATCAGCGCCGCCTCGAACGACGGATAAATCACCAACCCAGCCAGGAACGACACGACCTGAAGGATCAGCGGGCCAATGTACGGAACGAAGTTCAGCACGGCCATCGCCGCCCCCCAAGCCAACGGCTCGGGCATTCCCGCGATGTAGAAGGCGATCGCGGTCGCAGCTCCCAGCGTCAGGTTGATCATCGACACGGACAGGAGGTACGAAGCGGCGTTGTTCTGAACCAGTCGGCAAACTCGGGCCGCCCGGAACCGGGCCCGTTGTGACGGCGCCCACCGTATGATGATGCGCTGCATGCCTCGGCGGTCGCGCACGAAGAAGAATACCAGCACGAGCATGAACACGATCTGCGCGATGACCTTCGGCGTGGAACTGATCAGCTGTCCCACGGCTCCTCCGCCTTCGCGTACCACGACATGGCCACCGTCCGGCTGACGACCACCGAGCGAGAGCAGCTCTTCGACCGTTTTCGACCAACGCTTCACCGCCTCCATCGACAGCGCGATGCTGCGCAGCTTGTACTCGACTCGGTACGCCAAGGTTGGAAAGTCCTCGGACAGGCGCTGAACCGTCGGCACCGCCACGAACAGCAGGCTGAGGATCACCACGAACGCCAGTACGAATGCTGCAAAGGCGGCAACCGAGTTCGGAAACATGAAACGGCGCATCAGATAGCGCGATACCGGTGTCAGGACGATTGCAAGGACCATTGCCCCGACGATCGGAATAACGACGTCCTGCGCCACGTGCAGCGCGGCGACAAAGATGCAGATGGCGGCCCCCCACACCGCAAAGGACAGGCTCGGCAGCCGCTCCTCCAATGTCAGCATTCTCGTGGGTTCGCCCCTGGGCATCCGATCGTCCCCCTGTTTCCCTCGGTCGCGGCGTCGCTTTCGCGCGCCGTACAGGAGGAGAACCGTCCGCGTGACCTTTGGCTCCCTAGGAACAGCAATGAGTTGCCGTGGTTCTTTCGGCGGCCAGGCTTCCGTGCCAGAAAGGGCACCCCTGCCCCCGAATCGTTCGCAACGGAGCCGCACCAATGATCATGATCCTGCTGGCGCTGCATGCTCTCTCGGCCGTCGTCTGGGTCGGCGGGATGTTCTTCGCCTATGTCGTGCTTCGCCCTTCGATTGCCGGTATCGAGCCAGCGCCGGAGCGCGCCCGGCTGTGGAGCCGGGTGTTCGCCCGTTTCTTTCCCTGGGTGTGGGTCGCGGTGTTCACCCTACCGACCACCGGGTATGCCCTGATCTTCGGCTTGCACGGTGGAATGGCCGGCGTCGGCCCCCATGTGCATCTGATGCAAGGCCTGGGTTGGGCGATGTTCCTGTTGTTCGGTCATCTGTACTTCGCGTCGTGGCGCCGGTTCCGCGCCGTGGTCGACACCGGCGATCTCCAGGCTGCGGGCCCGGCACTGGCCGGTATTCGCAGGATCGTCGCGATTAATCTCATTTTGGGACTGATCGTGGTCACCATCGCCGCGACCGGTCGTTATTGGCCGCAGTAGCGGCTGCATGTTATGTCCCAGACCACGCATCGACCTGAACCCGCCTCGTCCGGAGAATCCATGGCCGTCCCGATCCCCGAGTCCGTCGGCACCACCCTGGAGCTGTTGACCGCCGGCAGCTACGTGGCCGACCGCTCGCTGGCAACCGCGTTGCATCTCGCGCTCAGCCTGCAGCGTCCGCTGTTCCTGGAAGGCGAGGCAGGCGTCGGCAAGACCGAGATCGCCAAGGTGTTGTCCGAGCAGCTCGGGCGGCGACTGATCCGACTGCAATGCTATGAAGGCCTGGACATCGCATCCGCCGTCTACGAGTGGAACTACGCCCGTCAGATGGTTGAGATCCGGCTGGCCGAAGCGGCGGGCGGCGCCGACCGCGAGGCGCTGGCCCGCGATATCTTCGACGACCGGTTCCTGATCAAGCGGCCGATCCTGCAGGCGCTGGAACCCGACGAGCGCGGCGCGCCGGTTCTGCTGATTGACGAGCTCGACCGCACCGACGAGCCGTTCGAGGCGTTCCTTCTGGAAGTGCTTTCTGACTTCCAGGTCACGATCCCGGAACTCGGCCCGATGAAGGCCGCGACTCCGCCGATCGTCATCATCACCTCGAACCGCACCCGCGAGATCCACGACGCGCTGAAACGTCGGTGCTTCTACTACTGGGTGGACTACCCCAGCGCCGCGCGCGAACGCGAGATCCTGCGGGTGAAGGTACCCGAGGCTCCGGCGGAACTGTCGCGTCAGGTCGTCGCTTTCGTGCACGAACTGCGCAAGATGGACCTGTTCAAGCTGCCGGGCGTCGCCGAGACCATCGACTGGGTGCATGCGCTGGTGCAGTTGGACCACCTCTCGCTCGACCCGGCCGCCATCGAGAACACCCTGGGCGTCCTGCTGAAGTACCAGGACGACATCGCCAAGATCCAAGGCAGCGAGGCCACCCGCATCCTGAACCAGATCAAGACCGAGCTAGCCGGCGCCGCGGCTGTGGCTTGATCCGCCCTATCGCGCCGAAGCCGTGAACCACACCACCCCCATCGATCAGGATTTGCCGGACACTGACGGACCCGGTGGCGGCAAGCTGGTCGACAACATCATGTATTTCGGTCGCGCACTGCGCGCCGCCGGCCTGCCGGTCGGTCCGGGCCGGATCATCGACGCGATCAAGGCGGTTGAAGTCGCGGGAATTACCAACCGCCGAGATTTTTACTGGGCTCTGCATTCAGTGTTCGTGAACCGCCGAGACCAACGCGAGATCTTCGACCAGGCATTTCACGTGTTCTGGCGCAACCCGCGGATCCTGGAGCGTATGCTGCAGGTGATCCTGCCGGAGTTCCGTGCCGACATTCCGGACGAGAAGGAACGCGAGGAGATGAACCGGCGGGTGGCCGAAGCGCTGCAACCGCCGAGATCCCCCCTGGAAGACGAAGGTCGGGAACCCGACGAGGATAACATCGAGTTCGACGCCTCGATGACCTGGTCTGACCGTGAGCTGCTGCGCGCGATGGACTTCGAGAAGATGTCCACCGAAGAGGTCAATCGCGCCAAGGCGGCGATCCGCGGAATGCGTCTGCCGATCATGGAGGTGCCAACCCGACGCTTCCGGGTGGCCGAGCACGGGCGCCGCATCGACCTGCGCCGGACCATGCGTGCCACCCTACGCTCCGGAGGCGACGAAATCCCGCTGCAGATGAAGAAGCGCCGAATGCGCCATCCGCCGCTGGTGACCCTGTGCGATATCTCCGGGTCGATGAGCCGGTACTCGCGCATGTTGCTGCATTTCATGCACGCCATCACCAGCGACCGCGACCGGGTCCACACCTTCCTGTTCGGAACACGATTGACCAATGTCACCCGCTACCTGCGGGCCCGCGATGTCGACGACGCGCTGGCCATGGTCGGCGCCAATGTCGACGACTGGTCGGGCGGCACCCGGATCGGCCACTCGCTGCACGAGTTCAACCGGTTCTGGGGACGACGGGTCCTGACCCAGGGCGCGGTCGTTCTGCTGATCACCGACGGGCTGGATCGAGAGGTCGGAGCCGGCCTCGCCGAAGAGATGGAACGGCTGCACAAATCCTGCAGGCGTCTGATCTGGCTCAATCCCCTGTTGCGCTTCGACGGCTTCGCGCCCAAGTCTTTAGGCGTTCGTGCCATCCTGCCGCATGTCGACGACTTCCGGACCGTCCATTCGCTCGACAGCCTAGAACAGCTCGCCAACGCCATCGGGCGACCGGCCGTGCGCCGCCGGGAGGGCATGGAGGGCTGGATGTCCGAACTGCAGCGGATCGAGGACGAGCGGACCACGACCTAAGGAGCCGGTTGATGACTGAAGCCAACGCGTTCGCCAGCCAGGATGACATTCTTGCCACTGCCGGATCGTGGTTGGCGGAAGGTCGAAAAGTCGCAATTGCAACAGTGGTCAAGACCTGGGGTAGTTCGCCCCGGCCGGTCGGCTCCCGCCTTGTGGTTGACGGCGACGGCGCCATGGTCGGCTCGGTATCGGGCGGTTGCATCGAAGGTGCCGTGATCAAGGAGGCCTTTGAGGTGATGGCCGGCGGAAAGCCCCGGCTGCTGGATTTCGGAGTCAGCGACGAGCAAGCCTGGGATGTCGGCCTGGCCTGTGGCGGCAAGGTCGAAGTCTGGGTCGAGCGGTTGGAGGGTTGAGCCGATGCACGTGGCACTGTTCAATTCCCTGCAGTCGGCACGATCGGCCAAGACGCCCGTGGCGCTGGTGACGGTTCTGTCGGATGGCGGGCAGTCCCTAGTCTATGCCGACCGGGTCGAGGGCAACCTGCCGGAGTCGGTAACCGCCGAGGCGCGCCAGCGCCTGCGCGACAACGCCGGCGGGGTGATCGAGCAAGGCGACGTCCGGTACTTCGTCGATTGTCACAACCCGCCGCTGCGAATCATCGTGGTGGGTGCCGTCCACATCTCCCAGACGCTGGTGCCGATGGCGGCGATTGCCGGTTACGAAGTGATCATCATCGATCCTCGGGCGAGTTTCGCGACCGCGGAGCGGTTCCCCAACGTGCGTCTGGTGGACGACTGGCCCGACGAAGCGATGCAGGCCCTGGCACCGGACGGCCGAACGGCGATCATCACTCTGACCCACGATCCGAAGCTGGACGACCCGGCGTTGGAAGTCGCGCTCAACTCCGATGCCTTCTACATCGCTTGCCTCGGCAGCCGCCGGACCCATGCCCGTCGGCTGGAGCGTCTGCGTGCCCTGGGGTTCGACGACGCTACGCTCGGACGGATTCATGGACCGGCGGGCCTGCCGATCGGTGCGGTGTCGCCAGCGGAGATCGCATTGTCAATCCTCGCCGAACTGACCGCCGTCCTGCACGAAGTCGAGACCGTGGCGAAGGCAGCCTGAGGGAGATATCCAGTGCAGTTCGGCGACGTTGCGATCGACGATGCGGAAGGCGTAATCCTGGCGCATTCGCTGCGCCTGGATGCCAAGGCCCTGAAGAAGGGTACGGTCCTTACCGCCGATGACATCGTCATCCTGCGTGAAGCCGGCTACACCCAGGTTGTCGCTGCCCGGCTGGACCCGGGGGACGTCAGCGAGGAAGATGCAGCCAATCGTTTGGCACGGGCGATGGTCGGCGATGCGGTTACGGCTGGCGCGGCCTTCACCGGCCGCTCCAACCTGTACGCCGAGACTGCCGGTGTGGTGGTCTACGATGCCGCTCGCCTGGATGCCTTCAACTTGGTGGACGAGTCGGTGACCCTGGCGATGGTTCCGCCGTTCCAGGCGGTCGAGGCCGGGCAGATGATCGCCACTTTGAAGATCATCCCGTTCGCAGTACCGGAGGACACCGTGCTGCTGACGGAATCGATCGCCCGTCGTGACACGCCGATGGTGCGGGTGGCGCCGTTCCGGCCGACACGGATCGGCCTGGTGCAGTCGCGTCTGCCCGGAACGAAGGAGAGCGTGCTGAACTCGACGTTCGAGGTGACGCGGGCACGCCTGCACCCGATGAACAGCGAGATCTGCCATGAGGTGCGGTGCGACCATGCCACCACGGATATCACCAAGGCGATCGAGGAAACCCTTCAGCACGGAGCGCAGATGGTGCTGATCTCCGGCGCGTCGGCGGTGGTCGATCGCCGCGACGTCGTGCCGGCCGGCATCGTCGCCGCAGGCGGAACGGTGACGCATTTCGGAATGCCGGTCGATCCGGGCAACCTGATGCTGATGGGGCGGATCGGCGACGCAACAGTGATCGGTCTGCCGGGCTGTGCACGCTCGCCGAAGCTCAACGGCTTCGACTGGGTGTTGCAGCGTGCCGTCGCCCGGCTGCCGGTCGATGGTCGGGAAGTCATGCGAATGGGTATTGGAGGGCTCTTGAAGGATATTCCAAGCCGGCCGATGCCCCGGACACGGGCCAAGGAGGGCAAGGTCACCCCACCGGCCCACAAGGTGCCGGCGCGCCGACCCCGCATTGGTGCGATCATCCTGGCCGGCGGCCAGTCGCGGCGGATGGGTGAGATCAACAAGCTGCTGGCCGATATCGGTGGCCGGGCCATGGTGCGCCATGTTGCCGACAACGTCCTGAATTCCGGCGCCGATCCAGTCGTGGTGGTGATCGGCCACGAGGCCGACAGGGTTCGTGGTGCGCTCGGTGGTTGCCCGGTGGTGTTCGCGGAGAACCCCGATTTCGGCGACGGGCTCTCGACCTCGTTGAAGACCGGCCTCGCCGCCCTGCCCCAGGACGTCGACGGCGCGATCGTCTGTCTGGCCGACATGCCGAAGGTCAACGCCTCGGTCATCAACCGGCTGATCGAGGCGTTTGATCCGATCGAAGGCCGGGCGATCGTGGTACCGACCCGCCGTGGCAAGCGCGGCAATCCGGTACTGTTCGCGCGTCGGTTCTTCGAGCAGATGGGCGCCGTCTCGGGCGACGTCGGCGCTCGGCACATCATCGGCGAGCACACTGAGATTGTGGTCGAGGTCGAGGTCGAGGACGAGTCGGTGCTGATCGATGTCGATACGCCCGCCGCCCTGGCTGCAATCACCAGCGAGGGCTTACCGTGAACGATCCGCTCTACCAGGCGGAAATCCTGGAACTCGCCAAACAGGGCAGGACAATCGGCCGACTGGAAAACCCGACGGTGTCGGCTCGGGTCGACAACCCGATCTGCGGGGACCGGATCACCATCGACCTCGCAGTCACCGACGGCCGGATCAGCGAGGTCGGCGCCAAGGTTCAGGGTTGCGCATTGTGCCAGGCCGCCGCAGCCATCATCGCCGCCGAGGCAGTCGGCGCCAGCGTCGACCAGTTGGCCAGGGTGCGGGATTCGGTCACCGGCTATCTCGCAGGCACGGTTGCTGAGACCGCCCTGCCCTGGACTCGGCTGGCGAATTTTGCACCGGTTCGAACCGCGCGATCACGTCACGACTGTGTGCTGCTGCCGTTCAAGGCGGCCGCCAATGCCGTCACGACGCTGGAAACCGTCAGCTCTTGATGTCGAGCGTGGCCTGCAGCAGTTCGTCGGCAGCCCTTATGGAGGCGAGATTGGCCTCAAGTTGGCGCTGGCCAGCAATCTGATCCGCCGTCTCACGCACCAGATCCACGTTTGGGCGGTGCACCAGACCGTCGGCGTCCGCATGGGAGGCCGAGGGGTCGTACTCCTGTATTGAGGACGGATCGACCAGCAACTGGCTGGAGCGAACCCCACCGGTTGCCGTGGTCTGATCGACGGAGCTCGCGGCACGGAACAACGTACGCCCCTCCGCGTCGGTGGCCGGGCCATCAACGGTGGGTGACGCCTGGCTGCGCAGGTTCGCGACGTTGTTCGCGGAATTGCCAAACCGCCGTTCCGCCGCCTGCACGCCGCTCAAGGCACTCGATAAGGCGTTGGTTATAGCCATGCCGTCATCATCCTCCGTAGAGATTAAATAATCGACAACGGCGTGGATTGCTAGGGAGCCGGCCGAACGAGCTCGTTCACAAAGTCGTCGAGTGCCTCAAGGGCGCCGTGGTCGAACAGGTTGGAGTGACCGCCCCCCTCCAGACGTGCGAACCGCTTGGGTTCGGACGCGGCCGCATACACCCGTGCACCGTGTTCAACCGGAATGACCCTGTCCTCGGTGCCGTGGACGATCAGTACCGGGGCCCGGACGCCCGGAATACGGCTCAGGGTATCGAAGCGGTCAAGCAGGAGCCGTCGAACCGGGACATACCAGTACTGCGACGCAGCAATATCAGCGATCGAGGTGTACGGCGCCTCCAGAACCACGCCGGCGACCGAATGCTCCTGCGCCAGCGCGGCGACCACGCCGGATCCAAGGGATTCGCCGTACAGAAGCACTGCATCCCGTTCGACACCCAGGCTTTCAACGGCAGTCAGCCAGCCATGCCCATCCCTGATCAACCCAGTCTCGCTCGGTCGTCCCGGGTTGCCTCCATATCCACGGTATCCGGCAAGCAGGACCCCGTATCCACGGGCGATCAGCCGCTGCGCCTTGGCTTCGCGCGTTCCGACATGACCGGCGTTCCCATGGAAATACACAATGGTCAGCCCGACGTCGGGTGGCGGGTACCACCATCCCTCGAGACTCAGCCCGTCAATGGTGGTCGCATGGACCCGGGTCATTGTCGGTGGCCCATCAAGCCCCGGCTCCGGGCGGGTGGTATCCGGCACAAAGAGGATCTGGCGTTGCAGCAGGAACAAGACGAGCACCAGCAACGTCCATGCGGCAGCCGCTCCCGCTGCAATCCCGATCACACCTCCCATTGTCCCGCCTATCGACCGCCCGTCCGTTCACCTATACTCAGAGACCATGCAACACGAGCGCCGATCCCACTATCCGATAATCTTCACGGCTGCGTTGATGCTGGTCTGTATCGTTGCCGGATCGGCGGCCATGGCTGCTCGGGTCCAATGGTATGTCGAGGTTCTGACCGACCCGATCAGCAAGAAGCCGCTTCTCGAAGCGCGTGTCCTCACGCAGGAGGGCTACGCCTTCAAACTCATGCGAAAGAACGATAACTCGATCTGGGGGGAATTCACGCTGCCTCGCTCGAGCCAAGCGATGCTGACGTCAGACAAGCTGCCGATCTATAACGTCGACCAGCATGATCGGATCGACTTGGACGAGCTCAAGAAGCTGGAAGTCGGCAGTGACCCGACTCTCTACAGAATCGCCGGGCGCTCAATTGAGTTCATCATCTGGGGGGATGCCCGTCGAGGTTTCATACCGCCGATTTTGCGCCAGATGATGCTGGGCGAGAATGTCCGCGTCACCTATTTCACCATCCTTGGAGAACGGATTGAGGCGGAGCTGACCCTGCGACGTGCCAACGAGGCGATTGCGCAGTTTCTGAAGGTCAAGCCGCTCGACCCCAAAGCCGATACCACCGAAGAGCCTGCGGAGAGCTTCGCCCTGGTGGCAAAGCGGTTTCAGGAGCTCTGCGATGACCTGCGTTTCACGGGGAACGATACCGATTACACCCGTTGCCGGGACTTGTTCTTCCGTTGCTCGGAAACTCCAGCGCAGACGTCGGAAACCTTCCAGCAGTGCCTGGGCTTCAACCCCACGCAGATGACAAAGCCACCCGCACCAGCCGACGCCGCCACTCCGAAAAGCTGACGAGGGTGTCCCGGGACTGTTAGACGGAAATCGAGATCTGATTCGGCTTGAAGCCCGTATGGCGGTAGCTTGCTGCCGCACCGCTGAATACCACCGGTGCGATGAAGGCGCGATCCGAGCCGCCTTCGGCGTCCTCGTCATCCGGTCCCACCGATGCCCCGAACGCATCCGGACTGGCCGTCCGCTCGAGACCGGCTTCCCGATCTTCGGCTGAACCTTGCGGCCCAGCCGCAGGAGCACTCGTGGCTTGGGGCGCGCTCTGAACGTCCGGGCCCTGATCGGGCGCCCCTTGAGCGGAGGCGGGCTGCTGTGCCGCCGCTGCGGCACTCGGCTCAGTCTCGCCGCCGTCCCCGTCTACGCCCTGTCTTGCTTCGGCCCGCTCTGCCTGCAACTCCGCCTGAGCCTGCTGACGCAATGCGTCGGCCTGCGCCGCAACCCGGCGGTCTTGCGATGACGGATCGGCCGGAGCGGAAGCAGCCGCCTTGATCTGCTGAGCTTTCTGGATTGTCGCCTCGGGATTGCCCCGCACCGGCGACGTGTCGATCGAGACCTCGCCACCCACAGCATACTGCCGACCGTCCGGACCGGTCTGATACGTGTACGTCGGCGACCCTGCATACTGACCGCCCGCCGCTGCGTGGGCCGCCTCATGCTGGCGCACCTCGGCATCGCGCTGTTGCAGTTCGCGAACCTGTTCCTGCTCCGCCTCGGTCAGGCCGTTCGCTCCAAGCTCTTCCGGTCCATCGCCTTCAGCCGCCGCAGGGGACCCGGTCGATACCGGAGTTGCAGGCTCTATCCCTTCCGGCTGGGACTGCTCGTCCAGCGACAGACCGATTGCCACCGCCAACACGAACGCGCCGCCGGCAATCAGCGGCCGGCGCGGACCGCTGCCGTCGACGCCCTCCTGGCCCGGCAGGCGAGCGACATCGGTTGCTTGCCGGTCCGTCCGGCGACCCGGAAGCTCCGGGATCCCGGCTCCCGGTCGTTGACGGTCAGCGGTCTCCCTCGCTTCCGTCGCCTCACGAGGATCGCGGCGTCCGGGCAGTGTCGTCCGATCGGTCTCGTCCTCACGCGTGGACGGTCGGCCAAAAGTGCCCGGCTGCCCGAATCCGGCAGTCGATCCGACCCCTCCTCCAACGATCTGCGACACACTCGTCATCGATTCCGACGTCCCCGTCCCTTAGGGATCTCGCGCTGCATACGTCACCTCTCTAGCACAGAAGTCCACATCAGGCGTTAACGGCTAGGGTTAACCCGCGTTTCAACCCAGGGCCGCCGGCCGAAGCGTGTGCAGAATGCATTCAGCGAGGCCGATGTAATGGGAGTTCGGCAGCGAGAAGAACCGCTGAAACAGGATGCCCGTCAGATCGCCACGCGTGAAGGAGTCGAGGAACATCTGGCTCACCGGGTGCAGCGGGTGTACCAGATGGCAGACCTCGTACATGGCCAGATGAGCGGGCATGAACGACCTCCGTGCATCGGCAAGGATGCAATCCCAACATGCCGGCCTCCATTCTCCAAGCACTTCCGAATCCACCGGGGCTTGGCCGACTGCGGCGGCTCTCCTAGGTTGACGCTCCACTTATCAAGGACGGCCCCTGGGCCGCGACCCCATGTCCGACAAACCGATCTCTCCACCGATCTGGATCCTGATCGCGGCCACGGCTACCGGCCCACTGGCGCTCAACATCTTCGTGCCGTCGATGCCGGGGCTGGTGCATGTGTTCGACACCGACTACGCCACGATCCAGCTGACCCTGACGCTGTATCTGGTGGGAGTTGCCCTGGCTCAATTGGCCTATGGTCCACTGTCTGATCGGTTCGGGCGCCGTCCTGCCATGTTGTACGGTCTGGCCATCTACGCTGCGGCCAGCCTGCTGTGCGCGGTTGCCTGGTCGGTCGAGACGCTGATCGTCGGCCGAATCCTCCAGGCGATCGGTGGATGCGCCGGCATGGTGCTGGGGCGGGCGATCGTCCGGGACGTCTATGAACGCGACCGCGCGGCGAGCGCCATTGCGTTGATCACCATGGCAATGGCGGTGGCGCCGGCCATCGCTCCCACGCTCGGCGGCTACCTGGAGACCGGGTTCGGGTGGCACGCAACCTTCCTGGCGCCGATGGTCATGGGATTGATTGTCCTGGCCGCCTCGTTCCGCGGCCTGAACGAGACCAATCTCACCCCGATCCCGCGGATCGACGTCCTGGCGATGCTGCGCCACTACGGCGAACTGCTCCGGTCCCGTGCGTTCATCGGATATGCCGGCAACTCGGCGATGTCGGTCGGCGCATTCTTCGCGTTCCTGGCCGGTGCCCCATACGTGGTGATCGAAATCCTGCACCGTCCCCCCGGCGAATACGGGCTGTACTTCGTGCTGATCTCCGTTGGCTACATGGTCGGCAACTTCGGGGCCAGCCGCCTGTCCCAGCGTCTCGGCGTCGACCGGATGATCCCGCTCGGCGTAGCGAGCTCAACGGTCGGTGGGCTGATCAGCGCGGGCTTCCTGCTGGCCGACGTCATTACCCCGGCCAGCGTGTTCCTGCCGATGATGCTGGTGGCTGTCGGCAACGGCCTCAGCCAGCCGAACAGCATTGCCGGTGCGATCAGCGTCAACCCGCGGATCGCCGGTGCCGCGTCAGGGCTCATGGGCTTCGGTCAGATGACCGTCGGGGCGCTCTTTACCGTCATAGTCGGTCACCTGCAGAACGACCATGATCACGCCGCGATGGCCGGCATGATCCTGTTTTCCTGTGTCGCCTCCTATCTGTTCTACAGGCTGGCGAAATCGGACCGGACCGCGTCATGACCAACTTGCCGCCACCCGAACAGCTGGACGAATTAATCGATCACATCCAGGCGCGCCTGGCCGCCGCCGTGTCGGACTATTCGGCCCCGTGGCGGACGCCGATGCTGGCCACGATCGGCGGTAGCGTGACGCCGACACTGCGCACAGTCGTGATCAGGGCAGTGGACCGTGCCGCCGGGTGGGTTCGGATTTACACCGACCGACGCTCCGACAAGGTGGCCCAGCTCATCGACCGCCCGGCGGTTGAACTTGGCTTCTGGGATCCATCCGTGAACCAACAGCTCCGCGTCGCCGGACGGGCCCAACTCCTGACCGACGCTGAAGCAGTCGACTCCGCGTGGGCGGCACTGCGTCCCGAAGCGCGACTGATCTACCAGTCAGCCGCCGCGCCCGGCACGCCGATCGACCCCACGGCGCCGGCGCCGCCGGACGCAGACCGCCGTGACGTGTTCTCGGTCATCAATATCCGATGGGAGCGATGGGATTGGCTGTGGCTCGGCCCGGACGGTCATCGCCGTGCCCGCATCCACTGGTCACGGGACGGAGAACGACAGGCTGTATGGGTCGTTCCCTAGAGCCGTCTGAATCGGAGCACCGACCCGAAGGGATCGGTTAGCGCGCGACCAATCGAACAATACGTCCGATGGCTGACGCCAGGAACGACGCGACGGCGAGAACGACCGGGGCCAGAATTTCGCTTTGCGCAAGGGTCATGGCAGCGCCGGGATCGCGCACGGCATTGCGCGAGACAGTCTGTGGCATGGTTGCCTCCTGCAACATCCGGTGAACGGTGCCCGCATGTAGGGCGTCGGTTGATCCGCCACCAGCGCCGCCGCATCGGGTCCGACCTGCGTTCACTGCATGGCTATCAATGCAAATCGCAAGGTACCGAGATGGTCAGGATTACCCGACGCGCCGGGCCAGCCGGAACGCGCGCTGGCCACGCATCGCGCGATGGTTCGGCATTACCAGGATGCAGCCGTCGTACGGGGTGCACAGTTCCTCGCCACCATCGACGGCGATCACCTGCCCCGCTTTAGGAAACTCTTCCAAGCCATTAAATTTACTCGAAAAATAAAAGTCATCAGAGCGAATGGTATGGCCATCCGTCACCTCGAGAATGGTCTGCGGCGCCGGCGTCCGATCGCATACATGAGCGTCGAAGAACTCCGGTGACACCATGTCCAACGCCTTCAGGAAGTACAGCGCGGTATCCAGCGCGACGACCGCGGATGCCTTGGCCCAATGATGTCCGCATTCCACCAGGACCGCGATCTTGTCGCTGGCCGGATCATTGAACGGCGCGTACTCAATCAGTCGCCGCCCTTCCACATGCCCAGAGCCGCCGGCGACCGTCGCCGGAACCCGCATGTCGCGGGCGAAGCGCCGCTCTTTCTCCAGGCCGTGGATCAACAGGATCGGCGCCGAGTAGGTTCCCATCGAGTGAATGTCGAGCAGCCGATCGACCTTGTCGTAGAGCGGACGCAGTTCACGGGCCCGCCGCAGTTCTACCGACATGTCGGGACCATCCAGCCGATCGGCCGTCCACACCCGGTTCATGTCCTCGTCGACGAATCGCGAACGTGTCGGTTCGGCCGGATCGAAACGGGCGTAGGCAGCCGGATTGACGAAGCACAGCGTCAGGCGGCCGCGGGTCGGGCGGACACCGGCCCGCAGCAACGTATCGAGCGCAATGGCGCCGCACAGCTCGTTGCCGTGGATCACCGCATTGATCATGGCATCCGGCCCAGGCACACCGCTGTCCAGATGGTGGACATAGTCGATCCCGACATTGCCGGTCTTCCACGCAGCAATATCGGGCGCCTCAAGTTCCACATGCAGGGTGTCGTCGACCATGGCAGCGTTCCCAACCCAAAGCCCTGCATCATGCGACGCGGACGGTGGCTGGTAAACCAGTCGGGGCTCTCGAGATGTCGCGCGGTGCGCTTGGCCACCCTTGCGCCTTTCAGCGACCGGCGGCCACGGCCCAGCCTCTACCGCGTCACTTCAGCAATGCAGTTCCCAAGCCGCTTTGGTCAAGCCGGGTCCGTCGCATCATCTTTCAGGAACCAGCCGAAGAAGACCGTGGCAAGGACAGCCGCGACCAATTGCACCCCGACGAATGCGGCAACATCGGCCGGGTTGATCCCTGCGAATGTGTTGGAGAACGCTCGTCCGATGGTGACGGCCGGGTTGGCGAAGGAGGTCGACGACGTGAACCAATAGGCTGCGGTGATGTAGAGCCCAACCGCGACCGGAATGAAGTCCGGACGTGCCCGCAGACAGGTGAGGATGGTGCCGACCAGTCCGAATGTCGCGACAAACTCTCCCACCCACTGCCCGAGTCCGGTGCGATCGGTGCTCGAGGGGTCAATCAGCGGATTGCCAAACATGATGTGGGCAGCGAAGACGCCCACGATTCCGCCCGAAATCTGCGCCAGAACGAACAGGCTGGCCGCCCGGGCCTCGATTTCTCTGCGCAGAAGGAAACAGAGGGTCACGGCCGGATTGAAATGCGCTCCCGAGATCGGCCCGAAGACGGTGATCAGAACCACAAGGATCGCGCCGGTGGGGATGGTGTTGCCGAGAAGGGCAACGGCCACGTTTCCACCGGCAAGCCGCTCGGCCATGATGCCGGATCCCACGACGGTTGCCAAAAGCGAGAACGTTCCAAGCCATTCCGCGATAAGTTTCCGGAGCATGTGTCTCACTTAGCTGGTGATCTGGTGGGTCAGGGAGCAGAAGCGGTCGAGGTCGACGTTCCCTCCCGTGACAACGGTTGCGACCGTTCTACCCGAGATATCGATCTGCCCGTTCAGCACCGCGGCGATACCCACGGCGGCCCCCGGTTCGACGACGATCTTGTAGTGCTCGAAGGCAAAGCGCATCGCTGCGGCCACATCGGCGTCACTCGCCGTCAAGCCGCCCGCGAGGAGCGCTTGGTTGATCGGAAAGGTGACGGTATTCGGGATCGGCGTCATGATCGCATCACAGATCGTGCGGAGCCCAATTGGATTTGGCACCCGCTGGCCAGCCAACAGGGATCGGCGGGTATCGTCGAAAAGCTCGGGCTCGACTGCGTAAACCTGGGTCCCCGGAGAAGTCTCTCGCGCGACGATCGCGGTGGAAGCGGTCAACCCGCCACCGCCACACGGCGTCAGAACCGCATCGATGCGCGCACCGAGCGCTTCAGCCTGTTCGAAGATCTCCAAGGCAACCGTTCCTGCGCCGGACAACACCTGCGGATGCGCACTTGGCGGGACATGGACGCGTCCCGTCTCCTGCCTGAGGCGTTCGACGACGTCGTCATAGTTTTCCCGATCCCGGTCGAAGGTCGCGATCTCGGCCCCCAGCGACCGCACGGCGGCCATCTTGGCCGCGGGCGCATCGTCGGGCATCACGATCAGCGCAGTCGAACCGAGGATCCGCGCCGCTTGCGACACCCCCAGCGCATGGTTGCCCGAGGAGTAGGTGATCGCACCAAGCGCGCGTTCTTCAGCGGTCATGTTCAGGATCCGCCAATAGGCGCCGCGGATCTTGAACGCACCGGTTCGCTGGGCGCATTCGGCCTTGATCAGCAGCCTGCCACCGAGCGACGCATTGACGTCGGCATTCTCGAGCAGTGGGGTGCGAACGACAGTGCCATTCAAGGCTCTTGCCGCGGCTCGAACATCATTCAGGGAAATAGGGAACTCGGTGGCAGGCATTGCACGTCCATCATCTGCGATGATCCGGAACACCGCGTCACCCGACCAAGCCTGCCCCACAGACCATCTGCAGAGCATTCTGCCGTCGTGGAGAAAGCACACTGCCCCCAGCGGCTAGATGGGTGGATGGGTGCCCAACTCCTCGATCCGACAATGCTTCGGTAATTTCCGAATTATCGAAATCCCTATCGAGCGCAGCGAGCCTTGTCAAGATTCGATAGTTCGGGCATTAACGAATTATGGAACAGGACAAAGCAATTGAGGCGTTTGCCGCATTGGCACAGCCGTCGCGCATGTCGATCTTCCGATTGCTCGTCCGCGCCGGTCCCGACGGTCTCCAGGTCGGTGAGATCTCGCGGAGGCTCAACATCGTGGCGTCCACCCTCTCCGGCCATCTTGGGGTTCTAAAACGGTCAGGTCTGCTGCGAGCCACCCGGCATCAGCGGGAGATCCATTACTTTGCCGATCTCGAGGTCGTGAACCATCTCGTAGGGTTCTTGCTGGCGGATTGCTGCGATGGTCGGCCGGACAACTGCTCCGAGGTCCTTTCGCTCCTGAACCCGGTGTGACCGGCAGGTCAACCTGTGCATCAGGTCGGCGAGCATCCAGCCGGTCGCGCCGACACATCGGATCCGCGTGACCTGCTCACCCGACGACCGACAAACGGGCTCTTCAACCGGACTCGACGGAACCAGCTCAGACCCGAATATTGCTTGGATTCTCTGGAACTGCGCCTGACACAGCCAGCCAACTCACAGAAAGAGTTGGCGACCCCTACGGGATTCGAACCCGTGTTGCCGCCGTGAGAGGGCGGTGTCCTAGGCCTCTAGACGAAGGGGTCGTCGGCGAGAGGCGTCAGATAGCAAGCCTCCCGTTGGAATGCAAGAGCCCGAACAGGAGTACTCTCAGACGATCAGGACGTCCACGCTGACCAAGCTGCTGGTCGAGTAGTTCGACAGCGTGATGGTGTTGCCGCTTCCGAGATCGATCACCACGTCGCTGCCGACCTGGGTAGCCCGTGACGTCACGTCGGAGAAGCTGGTAATCCCCGACCCATTCACATTGCTTTGGATCACCAGATAATCGGTGAAATAGGTGAAGTCGGAGATCGTGTCGTTGCCACTGCCGCTACCGAAGATGAACCGGTCAAAGCCGTCGCCGCCGATCAGGAGATCGTGCCCCTTGTTGCCGTATATCGTGTCATTGCCGGATTCACCGCTCACAGTGTCTTCGTCCTGACCGGCGTAGATCAGGTCGCTGCCGCTGCCACCCAGGATCAGGTCCGAACCATAATTGCCGTACAGGACATCGTTTCCCGATCCGCCGTCGATGGTCTCAATACCACTGCGGAACTTCGGCACGCCATCGCTGCCGGTACTCTCGGGACCATCGTTCTGGCCACCAAAGATCGTGTCGTTGCCCGATCCGCCACTCAGCAGATCGGATCCGATGTTGCCGTAGATCAGGTCAGCCCCGTCGCCACCCAGAACGGTATCGACGCCCGAACCGGCGGCGACCCCGTCATTGCCGCCCAGAACCGCAATGTAGTCCGCACCGTCGCGGCCGTGAACGTACTGAACGCCACTATCGCCGGTGAACGTCTCTGCGGTGTCCGCCCCGAACGTCACGTTGCCGATCGTCCCGGTGCCCGAGAAGCCGTAGAGATAGCGCGCGGCCAGAATGTCGTAGGATCCGAGAGACGTCGGATAGACGACGCTGCCGGTCGTGTAGGACATCACCGTGTTGTCGGTATTGTCGACCGATGCTGGCAGGAACGGTCCGGTGCTGTTGCCGTAGTCGCCCGGATGCTTCAACCCGATGGCGTGCCCGATCTCGTGCATGTACGTCAGGTAACCGTAGTTTCCGACGACCGGCGCAGTGTTGTAGGCAAAGGAATTGCTGATCCAGATATCGCCGCCGATGGCGCTGGTGCTCGGGTAGTACGCATAGCCCGCAAAATCGGACATCGCCTCGCTGCCGAAACGCAGCGTCCCGCCACCACCGGCGTCCGAAACCTCAACGAAGGTGATATTGGCGGCCGACGACCATTCGGCCAGGGCAAGCCGCGCCGCCGACTTCATGGTGACGTTGAATTCCTGGAAGTTCGAGGCGGTCGAGTTGTACGACGGATTGCTGGTCAGGAACGAGTAGGTGACGGTCACCGACTGCCCCATCAGGCCGATCGGCCCCCACTTCGAGGACGATCCGGCGACCAGCGCGTCGATTGTTCCGTCGCCCGAGGATTCGGAAGAGGTCAGGGCCTGACGACCCTCTGCCTGGAACGCCCCCGCACCACCAGCGCCGCAACCCGCACAGCCGCAATAGCGATGCGCCGCCAACTCACTGTCGTGTCCGATGGACATAGATCCCTCCGAACGCACCATTTCCTAAGGGTGCGCGCCAGCCGACCCTCTGGTCAAGATTGCTGCAGGGAAATGGCGACCCCTACGGGATTCGAACCCGTGTCGCCGCCGTGAAAGGGCGGTGTCCTAGGCCTCTAGACGAAGGGGTCTCGTCGGCAGGGGGATGTACCCCCGAGACGGCTGGAAATCAACCCCACAACGACGGCGTTGATCAACCAGTTGCGGGCGCCGCGTCATCGACGATCAATTGGACCTGATCGCCTCCCCGAAAGTCGTCGGCGCGGAGATGCCCGGCCACATGAAACGGCGTGCCCCCGGCCTTGAGCAAGGCCTGGCCAAGGTCACCGTCCAGCGCCCGGAACGCGATTGCCTTGACCCGGGCGCCGTCGGATCCCATCAGCGTGCAGCGGACGTGGTTCTCGCCGACCACGCCGGCTCCGACCACCCGCACGGCCGGAAACGCGAATCGCGGTTCGGCGTTTCCGGTGCCGAACGGCCCGATGCGGCCGACCGTACGAACCAGATCTCCGGTTGCTCCGCTCGGCGCCAGCGCGGCATCGATCGACAGGCTTGCCGTCCGGTCGCCATCGGCCAGATCGGCGGTGACACGCTCGCAGAGAAACGCCTGAAACGCCTCCACGCGGTCGGCCGCCACGGTAAAGCCGGCCGCCATGGCATGCCCACCGCCTTTGATCAGCACGCCGGCCTGTTGCGCAGCGATCACCGCCGCGCCCAACTGGACGCCCGTCACGGAACGGCCGGACCCCTTGCCGACCCCATCCTCAACACCGATCACACACGCCGGGCGATGAAACCGATCCTTCAACCGGCTCGCGACGATGCCGACGACGCCCGGGTGCCAGCCTTCTCCGAACACCACCAGCGCGGCCGCGTTGGTCTGGGTCTCAGCCTGGGCGATCGCGGCTTCGAGAACCTCGGCCTCGATGGCCCGCCGCTCGCCGTTGTAGCGGTCGAGTTCGGCGGCCAGCGTTGCCGCCTCCACCGGATCATCGGTTGCCAACAGCCGGGCTCCGAGATCCGCCCGCCCGACCCGTCCACCCGCGTTGATCCGCGGCCCGAGCACGAAGCCGAGATGGTACGGGTCCGGACGCCGGTCCAGCTTGGCGATGTCACCAAGCGCCGCCAGGCCCGGGTTCCCGCGCCCGGCCATCACCCGGATGCCCTGCGCGACAAAGGCTCTGTTCAGCCCGGCAAGCGGCACCACGTCGCACACGGTGCCAAGCGCCACGAGATCCAGCAGAACCCGCAGATCCGGCTCCGGCCGTTGCCGGAACCAGCCACGGCGCCGCAACTCCCGGTTCAATGCAACCAGCACAAGGAATGTGACGCCACACGCCGCCAGTTGGCCGTACCCGCCGGATTCGTCCAGCCGGTTGGGATTCACCACCGCCACCGCCGGCGGCAGTTGGGGGCCGGCCAAGTGGTGATCGATCACCAGCATGTCGATTCCGGCCGCACGGGCCTGACCGAGGGTCTCGACCGCCAGGATTCCGCAGTCGAGGCACACGACAACCCCGGCGCCCTGCCCGGCTAGGCCTTCAATCGCCGGCAGGTTGGGGCCGTAACCTTCATCAATGCGGTCCGGGATGTGCACGATCGATGTTGCCCCGACGGCCCTCAGATATCGGGTCATCAGGGCCGCCGAGGTGGCGCCATCGACATCGTAGTCTGCGAACAGCCCGACCGGCTGTCCGCCCTGCACGGCATCGCTCAGCCGTGCCGCCGCGACATCCATGTCCTTCAGCACGCTCGGATCGGGCAACTCGGCCTTCAGGGTCGGCTCCAGGAACCGCTCGACCCCGTCGAGCCCGATGCCGCGCTGGGCGATCAGGCGGCCGACAATCTCCGGCACCCCGTGACGCTGAGCAATCGCGAGACCGAGGCGCTCAGCCTCGATCACCGCGCCGCCGCGCGCAATCCACCGCTTGCCCGTAACCGATCGCTCGACGCCGAGGACCGGGGTGGTCATTGCAGCGGTCTCAATCCTTGGCGGACGGCTTGCGCGTGAAGTCGTGGGTGGCCTCGATGGTCCGCACCGTTCCGGTCGTGGAGCGCATGATGATCGAGTGCGTGTAGGCCCCACCGGTGTAGCGGCGAACGCCCTTCAGCATGGTGCCGTTGGTCACCCCTGTCGCCGCGAACATGACGTCGCCACCGGCCAGTTCCATCAGGCCGTACTTGCGATCCAGGTCCTCGATGCCCCAGCGCTTGGCCCGGGATCGTTCATCGTCGTTCCGGAACAGCAGGCGGGCCTGTATCTGCCCGCCGATGCAGCGCAGCGCCGCCGCCGCAAGAACGCCTTCCGGCGCGCCGCCAGAGCCAAGGTAGATGTCCACGCCACTGGTCGGCTGAGAGGTCGCGATCACACCGGAGACGTCACCGTCGGAGATCAGCATGATCCGGGCACCGGCCTCGCGTACCTTGGCGATCAGCTCGGCATGCCGTGGCCGATCCAGAATGCAGGCGACAATGTCGGAAACGTCGGCCTTCTTCGCCTTGGCGAGGTTCTTCAGGTTCTCCTCGACCGTGGCATCGAGATCGACCACCCCATCCGGCAGCCCGCCGCCGACCGCAATCTTGTCCATATAGACATCAGGAGCATTGAGGAAGCCACCCTCGGACGCGAGCGCGACCACCGCCAGCGCGTTCGCGCCGCCCTTGGCGGTAATGGTGGTGCCTTCCAGCGGGTCCAGCGCGATATCGATCTTCGGACCGCCGCGGCCGACCTTCTCGCCGATGAACAGCATCGGCGCTTCATCGCGCTCGCCCTCGCCGATCACCACCGTGCCGTCGATCTCAAGGTTGTTCAGCGCGGTCCGCATGGCATCGACCGCCGCTTGGTCCGCCGCCTTCTCGTCGCCCCGGCCCATCAACCGCGACGCAGCCAAGGCTGCGGCCTCGGTCACCCGCACTGCCTCGAGGGCGAGATTGCGGTCCATGGTGAAGACTTCGGCATCCGTTTTCGACATCGGTGGCTCCCGATCCCACAATTGGCGTTCTGATGTGACAAGTCCGCTCCGCAGCGAACCCCGGAGTGTCGAGCTTTTAGCCCATCCGGGCGTGCGTCGCGAGGCCCGATTGGATTCCTAAAGCTCAACAATCCTGATCATGGCCGGCGGTTCCTGCACGGCGTCGAGCCGGCCGATCTTCTCCAGGGCCCGGCGCATCGAAGCTTCGTCCACTTCATGGGTGGTCAGCGCCACCGGCACCTTTTCCATCGGCGCCCGCCCCTGCTGCAGCATAGACTCCATCGACACGTGCTCATCACGCAGGATGGCCGTTACGTCGGCCAGCACACCCGGGCGGTCGATCACCATCAGGCGAACATAGTAGCGGCCCTCCATCGCCTCGATCGGCGCTGGTTCGGCGGTGCGCAGCTCGGCCGCGGCGATGCCGAACACCGGAGCCCTACGTCCGGCAGCCACGTCAACGATGTCGCCGATAACCGCCGACGCGGTCGGCCCGGCACCGGCGCCACGGCCGAGATACAGCGTGGTACCGACAGCGTCGCCCTCGGCGACGACGGCGTTGAACACGCCCTCGACCTGCGCAATCGGCGCATCGCGCCGGACCATGCAGGGATGGACGCGTTGCCGGACGCCATCCGGCGATTCCTCGGCTATGCCGAGAAGCTTGATGCGGAAGCCAAACTCCTCCGCATAGGCGATGTCGAGCGGAGAGATCGGCCGGATTCCCTCGATGTGAACGCCGGAGAAGTCCACCTCGCGACCGAACACCAGAGCCGCCAGCAGCGACAGCTTGTGCGCCGCGTCAACGCCATCCACATCGAACGATGGATCGGCCTCGGCGTAGCCAAGGTCCTGAGCCTCGGCCAGCACGTCGTCAAACGCCCGTCCGGTCTCGCGCATCGCCGTCAGGATGTAGTTGCACGTCCCATTCAGGATTCCGTAGACACGGCCGATGTCGTTGGCGACCAGACCTTGGCGAAGTGCCCGGATGATCGGTATTCCACCGGCAACCGCCGCTTCGTATCCCAGCGCGGCGCCTGCCGCTTCGGAGAGTTTCGCAAGCGCTGTTCCGTGATGCGCCAGCAGGGCTTTGTTGGCCGTCACCACCGACTTGCCGTTCTCCAACGAGACCTGGACCAGATCGCGCGCCGGACCCTCCGACCCTCCGATCAGTTCACACACCACATCGACGTCTTCCCGCCTTGCCAGGGCGACCGGATCGTCCTCCCAGGCAATCCCCGACAGATCGACGCCCCGGCTCTTGTTGCGGTCGCGGGCCGACACCGCGACCAGTTTGATCGGCCGCCCGGCTCGGCGCGCCAAATCATCGTGACGGACCTGCAGCAGCCGCGCCGTTTCGGCGCCGACCGTGCCCAGTCCCGCCACGGCGACCCGCAAAGTTTCACTCATTTCATCCTCACTCAAAACATGAGATGATTCGCATAAAGCACTATAAATATTGCCTTATGAACGCTCTCGATCAGTATATCAGGAAGACCTCGACACGCCGGTTGCCGGCCTCTCCCGCGGGCATGACCTCATAGAACTCCGGCTGCGAGTCGCCGAGCGCATCGATTCGGATGCGATCGGCTGGCACACCCGCATGGACAAGCACATCGGCTACCGCATTGGCGCGCTTCAGCGACATGGTGAAGTTCGCAACCTCATGTGCCCGCAGGTCGAGATCCGCGGTGCGCGACGATGCATGACCGATCACCCGCACGGCAGCGCCGCTGGAAGCCGCAGTCTGTGCGACCTTCGCGAGCTCTGCGCGTTCAGTGCCGGTCAACCGAGCCGAACTGTGTCCGAAGTACACGGTCGAGGCCAGATAGGGCTGCCCCGAAAAGGAAGCGGCGGCCGGGACCGCATCGAGTGCATCATCATTGACGATGACGCTTTGGCCCGAGGCCGTCGGCGCCGAGGACGACGGCACGGCTGCCGGGGCCGACGACGGTGCGGCGGCCGCCTCCGGCCTGGGCGCCGGCGCCCGGCCAGCGTTGCCAGCCGAGTCCAAGGTCGTCCGCTCGGCGAGTTGCGACGTCAACGCCGGTGCGCTCGACGAGGGGGCCGAGACCCGTGCCGGAACGGGAGTCGGCTCCGATTGCGGCATCGCTCGCCGGACATGCTCGCCACCGACTTCCGCGGTGGTCGCGCCGGTTATGCTCGGGGTTTGCGGAGCCGGACGATTGGGCCAGAGCGCGGATTGGTCGTTGGCTCCCGCAGCCAGCCGCGAGGCAGACGACGGCGGCGTCGATGCTGGCACCGCTGCCTGGGGCTTGGTGGACGGAGCGGGCACTGGAACAGCCGAAATCGGCTCAGGAGGCGGTGTTTGCTTCGACTGCGGCGCGGTCGATCGAGGCGCCGACTGCACGGGTGCCGCCTGCACGGGTGCCGGCTGGGCCGCCGGGGCGTCGGTGTACCGCGCGTTGGCGCGGTCTGCGATCAGCCCCTGTTTCAGGGTCTCGCGCTGCTCCGGGGTGGTGGACGGCGTCGGACGCGCCGGGACGGTTGCCAGGTTGGGGTACTCGGTGTTCGAACTGGGTCCAGGGTCGCCGGCGACCGTGGTCGACGACGGAGCGGCCCCGTCCTTTGCGGGTTCGTCTTCGAACCAGCCGCCGATCGTATTGGATGTGCCGCGGTACCATTCAACCGGGTTGACGGCGTCGGGGATGGACGAACAACCGGTCAGACCGACCATGCCGACGACCGCCAGAACCTTCACCATCCGTCGCCCCGATGTCGCCATAGCGATCCGCGTTTTTTGAATCATCCCGCTCTCCCGACCTTGGCTATTCGTGTTGCCTTCAGGGCCCACGTCTCACAGCAGCGCAGCACCTTTACCTGCCAAACTGCGAAAATAACATGGGTTTCCATCTACGGACACGGTTAGCGCGACCGTGAAGTGCCGCAATGGCCACCCGACAACGGTTTCTGCTACAACCGACCGACAAGACGGAACCCTGCACCGTCCGGAGGCGCCACAAAACCGCCATGACCCAGAAACCCGACCCACAGACCACGCCGCCTGATCCGATGGAACTGTCCCGGACCATGGCCAGCATCGCCGAGCGCAGTCAGCGCATTGTCCAGGATTTCCTGGAACAGCAGAACCGGTCTGCGGGCGACCAGGACGCGCTGGGAATCTCCGATCCCATGAACATCGGCAACGCGTTCCTGGAGATGACCAGCAAGATGATGGCCGACCCGGCCAAGCTGCTGCAGGCGCAGTTCGGACTCTGGCAGGACTACCTGACGCTCTGGCAGGCGACCACGGCTCGGATCATGGGCGGCCCGGGCGAAGCGGTAGCGACCCCGGAGCGTGGAGACAAGCGCTTCAAGGACGACGCCTGGGAGGAGAGCTTCCTTTTCGACTACATCAAGCAGACCTACCTTCTGACGGCACGCTGGATGCAGAAGACCGTCGGCGAGGTCGAGGGTCTGGACGAGAAGACGCACCGCAAGGTCGATTTCTACACAAAGCAGTTCGTCGACGCGATGGCGCCGTCGAACTTCGCGATGTCCAATCCCGAGGTACTGCGGGCGACAATCGAGAGCCGGGGCGAAAACCTGGTCAAAGGCCTGCAGAACCTGGTCAGCGACCTTGAGCGCGGTCACGGCAAGCTCGACATCCAGATGACCGACCAGGAGGCGTTCGAGGTCGGCGTCAACGTCGGCACCACGCCCGGCAAGGTCGTCTACGAGAACGAGCTCATGCAGCTCATCCAGTACTCGCCGACAACCGAGACGGTGATGCGTCGCCCGCTTCTTCTGGTGCCGCCGTGGATCAACAAGTTCTACATCCTCGATCTGCGGGCCAAGAACTCCTTTATCCGTTGGGCCGTTGAACAAGGCATCACCGTGTTCGTGGTGTCCTGGGTCAACCCCGATGCCCGCCTGGCCGAGAAATCGTTCGAGGACTACATGCTCGAAGGGCCTCTGGCGGCGCTTGATGCCATTGAGAAGGCAACGGGCGAACGTGAGGTCAACGCCATCGGCTACTGCATCGGCGGCACCCTGATGGCTTCGACCGTCGCCTGGATGGCCGCCAACGGTGACGACCGGATCAAGTCGATCACCTTCTTCACCACCATGATCGACTTCGCCGAGGCCGGTGACCTGTCGGTATTCATCGACGAGGAGCAGCTGACGGCTCTTGAAGACCGGATGAGCAAGACCGGTTACCTCGACGGCCGGGCGATGGCGACCACCTTCAACATGCTTCGCGCCAACGACCTGATCTGGTCGTTCGTGATCAACAACTACCTGATGGGGAAGGAGCCGTTCCCGTTCGACCTGTTGTACTGGAATTCCGACTCGACGCGCATGCCGGCGGCGATGCACAGCTTCTATCTGCGCCGGATGTACCAGCAGAACGACCTGGTCAAGCCCGGATGCATCACGCTTGCCGGAACCCCGATCGACCTGTCGAACAACCGACTGCCGACCTTCGTGTTGTCGACCAAGGAGGATCACATCGCCCCCTGGAAGTCGACCTACGCCGCGACGCAGGTCTACAAGGGCCCGGTGAAGTTCTGCCTGGCCGGATCGGGTCACATCGCCGGTGTCATCAACCCGCCCGCCGATCCGCCAAAGTACGGGTACTGGACCCGCAAGGGAAAGGCGCCGAAGGATCCGGAGAAGTGGCTGGAAACCGCCCAGCAGACGGACGGTTCATGGTGGCCGGAATGGGCTTCCTGGCTCGGCAAGTTCGCTGGCGGCAAGGTTCCCGCCCGGGTACCCGGCGATCACGCGCTGGTGCCGATCGAAGACGCCCCCGGGCGCTATGTGAAGGCGCGCGCTTCGGACTAGGTTACCGCCCGACCGGCATGGGACAGCCGGCGCAGACGGGCCGGTCTCCGGCGCACCAGCACGAGCCGTCCGTGGCGGTCATGTGAGGTCGCAGCACAGGTATGTCTGCAAGTTCCTGACCGACATAGACGAGCACCGCGTCGCGGGGGCCTTCATCCAGGTAGGCCATCGGTACTACCAATTTCTCCTGAATCCGCAGGCCATTTTCGATGACGCCGCTGCGCTTCAGGACATGGAACCGGTAGTGCGCCACCACCGCAACTCCCCGATCCACCGCGACCGTCGCCTGGTCGCGCATGACCTGTGCAAGGTCCGGGGGCCACGCAGCCAGCAGGTGCCCGGTCAGATCACGCCCCAGGTTCTGGGCGAGGTGCGTTCCGAACAGCCGGTAGCGATAGTCGTTCCGGTCGGCATCCCACTGGAGGATCCCAATTCCGCCAAGCCATTCGCGCAACTGCTCAGGACGAAATGAGCTGCGACGGATGATCCCGTCTGATCCACGGCACCGCTCCAGAAACTCCAGAAGACTTCGGCTGGATTCTGAGATCAGCCTGTCCGCCGCTAACGGCATTCCATTCACGCTCCCGATGCTACCTGAACGGCCTCCGATCCTGGTCTCATCGGAGATAGGACCGGGCGAGTTCGCAATAGTGTGTCGCGGAAGTGTGAATATTCTCGATATCCTCGGGAGTCAGATCGCGCATCCTGCGGGCCGGTACCCCCGCCCACAGTTCGCCGGAGCGCACGACCTTCCCCGGCGTGACCAGCGCGCCCGCCGCGACCATCGCGTGGCGCTCGACCACGGCACCGTCCATGACGGTAGCCCCCATCCCGACGAAGCTGTCGTCCTGCAGCGTACACGCGTGAATGACCGCCGCGTGGCCGATCGTGACGCCGGCACCGATCAGCGTTGGGAATCTGTCGGTCGCGATGTGGACAATCGTACCGTCCTGCACATTGGTCCGTTCACCGACACGAATGTAGTTTCCGTCGCCCCGCAAGACGCAGCCGTACCAGATCGAAGCGTCGGCTCCGACGACGACGTCGCCGATCAGCACCGCTGTCTCTGCCACGAAGGCACCGTCACCAATCGTCGGCATGACGCCGTGGTGCCGTCGGATCAAGGCAGGCATGCGCCCAACTCCCAGTCAGTATCGTCAGGTACGCTGGGCCGCGTACCGATCAGCCTGCGGCTATACCCGATACAAGTCAGTTCGGAGCAACCACTTGACGATCGTTGATTGGTTGGATCGGGCGAGCGTTCGCGCCCATCGCCTTGGAGAGAACGTCGATGTGCTCCTGCGACATTGGCGCCGTCACTCTCTCGACCATCCATCGCACGCCCTCCGAGCAAGGCGGGGTCGTCAGCGATCCGTCGTAAACCCAAAACTGCGTAAGCGCGGGCAGGATATCCCGTGGATTGATGACGGTATTCGCGAACGTCTGCGCCGCCGCCTTCTGGGGCGGCGTGTGGGCAATGACCTTGGCGAGCGTCGGATTCGCCGCACCGTTCTCGAGGAACACGCCGATCACGGCTAGTTGGCCATCAGCCGAGCGGTGCACGAAATGGACCTCCGCGTCGAACCTCTTTCCGCCTGCCGTGTGCTCGCTCGGTGTGTGGAAATGAAACTGCAGAAGCTCGAATGCCTTGCCATCCAAGGTCATCGTGCTGCCGTTCTCGATCACCACCTCGACCGTATGGCCGTTGTGCAGGATGGTCAGCGGCAATGGCTTGTAGTCGATAGCGACCGACACCGGGCTGCCGGGCTTCTCGGCGCTGGCCAGATCGATCGGAGACTGCTGACGGCCGGATTCGCAGGCGGCAAAATCCGGCGACAGCTTGGCCCATTCGCCGGGACCCTTGCTGCCCTCATAGCCCCACGCCGGCTTGTTGCCTTCCGCCGCCATCGCGCCGGAAGACCATGCTGCCGACGTGGCGATCACCATAGACGCCAGAATCCCTGTCCACCGTGCCACAACACCCTCCCCGTTACATGTGGGTCGAACCATAGGATGCGCGGATCTCTCCCCGCAACCGACCCGACCGACGAAGCCCGTACATATCCTGTTAAGACGGCCACCTTCAGTGACGGCCGCTGCGACACGTCGATGAAAAAAGGGCCGCATCGCTGCGGCCCTTTGATCGGCAACTTCTGACTGCAGCGTTCAGCGCTTGGAGAACTGGAAGCTCCGACGCGCCTTGGCCCGGCCGTACTTCTTGCGCTCGACCACGCGCGAGTCACGGGTCAGGAAGCCGCCCTTCTTGAGGACGCCGCGCAACTCCGGCTCGAACAGGATCAATGCCTTGCTGATGCCGTGACGCACGGCGCCGGCCTGGCCCGACAGACCACCGCCCTTCACCGTGCAGACGACGTCGAACTGCGTATCGCGGTCCGCCGCATTGAACGGCTGGCCGATCATCATCCGCAGCACCGGGCGCGCGAAGTACGCCGACTGGTCCCTGCCGTTGACCGTGATCTTGCCCTGGCCGCGCTTGATCCAGACACGGGCGATCGCGTTCTTGCGCTTGCCGGTGGCATAGGACCGACCCTGGGCGTCGATCTGCGGCTCCGGCTTGGTTTCCGCGACACTCTCGGACTTGAGGTCGGCGAGCTTGCCGAGGCCCTGCGGCTCGGCGCTATCGGTATCGATCGACATCGCTTACCTCGCGTTCTTCGGGTTCATGGCCGCAACGTCCAGCACCTCGGGCTGCTGCGCCTCGTGGGGATGCTCGGCACCGGCGTAGACACGCAGGTTGCCCATCTGGGTCCGGCCGAGCGGGCCGCGCGCGATCATGCGCTGCACCGCCTTGGTGACCACCCGCTCCGGGTGCTGACCCGCCAGCAGATGATCGGCACGCCGCGACTTGATGCCGCCCGGATAACCGGTGTGCCAGTAGTACTGCTTCTGCGACAGCTTGTTGCCGGTCAGCTTCACCTTTTCCGCGTTCACCACGATGATGTTGTCACCGCAGTCCATGTGCGGGGTGAAGGTCGGCTTGTGCTTGCCGCGTAGGTATTTTGCGATGATCGAAGCGAGGCGGCCGAGAACAACGCCTTGAGCGTCGACCACGAACCACTTCTTTTCGATCTCGCTCGGCTTGGCCGAGTAGGTCCGCATTGCGATCACCCGAGAGACACGTTGATAAAAGCTACCCGCCGACCCCGGACGGACCGACGACGCGCGGCTATATGACGGAACCCGGAAGGACGGTCAAGCCGAAAGCATCAAAAAAATCAGTGAGATTGCACCAAAGGTATCAGAATACCTCTACCTTGAAACGCACGGTAACGGCCAGCCGCTCGTCCGGTGCCAGCGTGCGGTCGCCGGTATCAGAAACGCCCTTGAACGCCAGGTTGCTCGCGTCGATGCAGTGGGTGACCGGCTCCAGGCACAGGAAATCCTTTTCCGGCGGCGTGAACACGATGAAATGAGACAATGCCGCACCACCGTGGATCGACAGCGCGAGGCCCCGTTCCGGCCAGATGGCGTGGGCATCGCCGCCCCAGCCCCCGAAGCCTTGATCCAGCCCGGTTACCACCGCTTGCGGTTCACTGAAGTCGAGTTCTGCCGGGATCGGTTGCGGTCCGGCCGGAAACTTGCCGTCAACCGGCGGCCATTGCGTGGCGGCGGCAAACCACAGTCCCATCTCCGCTGTCCGCGGCAGGTACGGATGCAGGCCGAGGCCGACCGGCATCTCATCCCCGGAGCGGTTCTGGACGGCCAGCGTGATGCTCAACGCCTCGTCGCTGAGGCTGACGATCTGGTCGGCGCCATAGGCGAAGGGCCACCCTTCCTCGCCCGTCGGATGTTCGTAGTTCATACGAAGTGATGTCGGCGCACCGTCGGCCGTCACGGACCATCCGCGTCGACGACCATGGCCGTGAATGGCGTTGCCGGCGCCGCGCTCCGTCTTGTCCAGCGTTAGCACCTGCCCGGCTGCCGCCATCCGTCCGTCACGAACGCGGTTCGACCACGGCACCAGCGGAAAACAGCCTCCGGCCCCGGCGCTTGCCGGATCGCGCTGGCCGTCGGCGACCGGTAAGAACAGATCGATGCCGTTGTGCCGGAACGCCGTGATCCGTCCACCGAATTCGGGCTCGACGATCGCCTCCAGATTGCCGGCGTTCAATTGGAAGCGCGTCGTCATCGGGTCTCCTCCGGTGGAATCGAGTAGGTGCAGGTCACATGACAGACCGGTTCATCCGGTGCATCCGCTGATACCAGGGTCACCTCCCCGTAGGCGAGTCGGCGACCGCATTTTATCAACCGTCCCTCGGCCAGCAAATCGCCAGGCTTCGGCCGCCGCAGGAAGTTCGCGTTGAGGCTGGTGGTGACCGCCAGTTTGACCGGACCGATCCTCGACAACACCGCGCCGTACATCACCACGTCGGCCATCGCCATCATCGCCGGACCGGTGACCGTGCCACCCGGGCGCAGCAGATCCTCGCGAAACGGCAGGCGGGCGGTGGCGAAACCGTCGATCATCGTCTCGAACCGAATCCCGAGATTGCCGGCCATCGGCACTTCCTCGCGCATGATCCGATTCATCTCGTCGACCGACACCTTTGCCGTCATCGCACTTTTCCTTTTAAAGGTGCCGTCGCTAGGGTCGCACACCGAACGCCGTCCGACGGAGATTTCATGAGCCAACTGTTTTCGCCGATTACCTTGCGCGACATGACGGTCAGCAACCGCCTTGTCGTTTCACCGATGTGCCAGTACCTCTCGCAGGACGGCAATGCTGAAGACTGGCACCTCATGCATCTCGGCCAAATGGCCATGGGGGCCGGTGGTCTGCTATTCACCGAAGCGACGCACGTTTCGCCGGAAGGCCGGATCACCCCGAGATGCCTGGGCCTGTGGTCGGACGACAACGAGCGCACCCTGAAGCGGGTGGTCGATTTCTGCAAGACTCACGGCGTCGCCAAGATGGGCATCCAGTTGGCCCACGCCGGCCGCAAGGCATCGAACCGCCCGCCGCTGCAAGGTGCCGGCCCGCTCGCCGCGAACGAGAATCCCTGGCAGACCCTTGGCCCATCCGAGGTGCCCTATGGTGACTGGCCGGCGCCGCGGGCGCTGGACGACGACGGACTCGCCGCGGTCAAGGCGCAGTTCGTGGAAGCGACCGAGCGTTCCGCGCGGATCGGCTTCGACGTAGTCGAGGTCCACGCCGCCCACGGCTATCTGCTGCACCAGTTCCTGTCGCCCCTGTCCAACGTCAGAAACGATCGGTACGGCGGATCGATCGAGGGCCGGATGCAGTTCCCGCTCGAAGTCTTCGATGCTTGCCGGGCCGTCTGGCCGGAGACCAAGCCGATGGGTGTACGGGTATCGGCCACCGATTGGGTCGACGACGGCCTGTCGGTCGACGAAGTGGTCGAGTTCTGCAAGGCGCTCAAGGAACACGGCTGTGATTTCATCGACGTATCCTCGGGCGGCAACCATCCGGGACAGAAGATCACGCTGGGTCCGGGTTACCAGGTGCCGTTTGCCGAACGGGTCAAGCGGGAGGTCGGAATTCCGGTGATGGCGGTCGGCCTGATTACCGAACCCGCACAGGCCGAGAGCATCGTCGCATCCGGGCAGGCCGACTTCGTGGCGTTGGCCCGCGGCGTGATGGACAATCCGCGTTGGGCCTGGCACGCGGCGCGCGCCCTCGGCGCACAGACCGACTATCCGGCACAGTACGTGCGCTGCCGGCCGGACACGTGGCGGGCGGCACCGGCCGTCATGGCACCAGCCGCCGAGTAGCTCGACCTCCGGCCGATGGACCGGCTCGCCGCCCGGCGGGCCGGTCCATCAAGGACTGGCGCCAGGGTGGCGCCTGCCGTTACCTTGACGGTCGGGTCCTCTGCCATGGGCTCCCGCGAAGCCTGCGATGAGAGTCCGATGTCCGCACCCGCCGTGTCCCAGTCCATCGAACAGGCACGCGCACTGATCGCTCGCGAAAGGACCGCTGAGGCGCGATCCCTGCTCGCTCCGTTGAGAGGTGTCGCGGCAATCGCCGGCCCGATCGAAATGCTGGTCGGCTACAGCTACATCATCGACACCAACGTCCCGCAGGCACTGGCAGCGTTGCGCAAGGTTCCCGCTCGGGTCGAAGCCGGGATCGGACTGGCCGTGGGACGGCTGCTGCTGAGCTGCGATGCCGGGCCCCTCGCACTTGACCGCTTTCGCCGAATTCTTGTGCAGCACCCCGCTGTCGGAGATGCCGTCGTATCGACCGCCGAGGCAGCCAGCCTGGCCGGGCACGCGACAACGGCCCTTGCCTGGGCCAACCGGGCGGCGGTGTTCGCTCCGGTGTCGGCCGGCCTCTACGGCGCCAGGCTGCAGGCGCTCATAGACCTGGGACAGACGGCGGAGGCGGCAGTTCTGGTCAAAGAGATGGAATTGTCCGGCATCGACGTCGATGCGGTCGTCAGCTCCGTCACCCGCCGCTTCATGGGCCTGGACAACCGCACCGCGGATGTGGATCGACTAATGTCTGCTCTTGAGGATACGACGCTACGCCGCCCGAAGGTCGCCACCGTCGCGGCGGTAGCCTCGTACGTCTCTGGATCCCCGGAACGTGCGAACGCGCTTCTGGCGGCGGCAGGGTGGAGCGACCCGGCCGGTGTTTCGCTGCGACACGAGATCGCGCTGGAGCTCGGCGATGCCGACACCGCTGCCAGAGCGCACGCGCAGGCGCGGCTGCGGGCGCTGCATCAACCGGGCGACTGTGATGCGACGCTCGGGCTTCTGGAGTTCTGGTTGCGAACCGCTGCCCATGATGCCGAAACGGTGCTCCGCTGGACAAGCCGCGGCGCCGTCCTGGCCGGCCAAGCACTCGCAGCCGGGCCAGACCGGTTGTTCGACGAATGTGTCCGCTGGAAGAATGACGAGTCGAAGCGGGTGCACGGCCGCAGCAGCAAGCTCGCACACGCCCTCGGCGCGTTGGCCGCCGAGACGACATTCGGCAGCCCGGTTGCGGTCCGCAACGGGACGGAGCACGCCAGGATCACGATCGCCGGCCGTGCGCTCAAGCTGCGCCTCACCTCGAACCACATCCGTCGCTCGACCAGTGTTCTTTTTGCGATGGAGCCGGGCATGTACCGGTGGTTCGCCGGCTTCGATCCGTCCGATGTTTTGGTCGATGTGGGCGCCAACATCGGGATGTACTCGGTCCTGGCCGCGGGGATCAGCGGCTGCAGGGTGATCGCGATCGAGCCGTTCTCGCTGAACGTTGCCGACCTGCAGCACAACGTGGCGATCAACGGCCTGGAGCACCGGATCACGGTGATGCACGCCGCGGCCACCGATCGTGAGCGTGTTGACCGGCTGTACTTCGGTCAGAACTTCGCCGGCGCCGCGAACCAGTCGTTCGGACGCGACGACATCAGCGAGCAATATGACGACCGTGACGCCAACAGCGAGGAGGTGCGGGGTGTCCCGCTCGACACTTTGGTGGCCCGCGGCGAGATTCCCTTCCCGGCCCACGTGAAGATCGACGTCGACGGATTCGAAGAGCAGGTCATCGAGGGTATGCGGGGTATCCTCTCCGATCCCCGGTTCAAGTCACTGCGCATGGAAATCCGCTGGCTGGAGGATTCGCGCGAATCTTTCATCGACACGATCCTGGCTCAGGGCTTCTCGGTGAAGGTCGCCGACGACGTCAAGAACCTGCTGTTTACGCGACTGCCACCGGGCTGAGCCCCAGCGCCCCGAGCAGTTCCGTCATCGTCGGCACGGTGTCCGACGCGCCAGCCGAGATCAGATCGTCCGGCGCGCGATCAGCGGCGTAGCCGATCACCCGGGCACCGGCGGCGACACCCGCGCGCACCCCGGTGGGGCTGTCTTCCACAATAATCGCCCGATCCGGTCGGGTGCCGACCAGTTCCATCGCCGTCAGGTAGACATCCGGGGCCGGCTTTGGCCGTGCCACGGTTTGCGCCGACACCACCCGGCCCGGCGCGCGCTGCCAGATCCCGACCCGTCCCAGCCCGCGTTCCAGATAGGTCGGATCGCTCTGGCTGGCGACGCCCCAGCCGATCCCGTTGGCGTCGAGCGCATCCAGGACGTCGATCACCCCGTCGATCGGTTCCACTCCGCTGGCCACGGCCTCACGGACCAACGCGTTGTGCCGCCGAACCCAATCCGGAGGGACGGCCATGCCGGTTTCGGCCGCCACGGTCACCGCAATCTGCGCCGTCAGCCAACCGGTGAAGCGATGGTGAACCTCTTCCTCGCTCATCCGAAGGCCGAACTCGGTGAGGTCGTCCTTCAGGATCGCCACGGCAATGCGCTCGGAGTCGATCAGCACTCCGTCGCAGTCGAAGATCACGGCATCATAGTCGGCACGAGGCAGGTACGGCATTACGAACCTTTATGTCGCATTCAGCGGTCGCGAGATGACGGTTACCGCAGCCCCATCAAGGCGGGCAGTTCGGTCATGCTCATGAACGTCGCAAGCGCGCCGGCAGCCTTGAGCGGAGGCTCACCCGAATCATGCGCGTATCCGAACACCCGCATGCCGGCGGCGACGCCGGCGGTAACCCCAGGAGCGCTATCCTCAACCACCGCCACGTCCTCCGGCGGGATGTCGAAGGCGGCGGCGGCGTGCAGGAACAGATCGGGCGCCGGCTTCGGCTCGGAGACCATGTCGGCTGAGAAGATCCGGCTCTCCAGGCGCTCGTACAGCCCGGTCACTCCGAGCGAGACCCGCATCTTGTACAGCGGCCCGTTCGAGCCGACGCAGTACGGCACCCCTGCCCGATCCAGCGCATCCAGGACGTCGACGATTCCGGGAATCAGTTGCAACTCCCGGCGAAACGCATCGAACTGCTTCTGGTAGATGTCGTCGACCCAGTGATCGCCCAGATCGATGCCCAGATCCTCCTCGACCCGGATCTTGATCCGGGTCAGCTTGCCGCCGCGATACCGTTCAAGCGCTTCATCGCCCGACATGGCGAGGCCGGCGGCACTCAACGCCTCGGCGATCAGCCGGTTGGCAATCGGCTCGGAATCGACCAGCACGCCGTCGCAGTCGAAGATCACCAGGGACGGCGTCCATACCATCCGATCGCCCTCAGATGCCGGCGCCGAAATCGAGCAGCGCCTTGGTGAAGGCTTCGGGACGCTCGGCCGGGATCAGGTGCCCGGCGTCGGCGAAGTCGACCCGGGTTGCGTTCGGAATCCGCGCGGCCAGTTCGTTCACGTCGTCGGCGACATAGAAGACCCGATCATGCGCGCCGACGGTCAGCAGCACCGGCGGTGTCAGGCTTTGCCATGGAAAATCCCAGTCGGTTGCCGTCGACTCGACCATCAGGCGGTAGCCACCATCACTCGGATCGATCGGCGCGTAGGGCTCGCCGGTCTGCACAGTGCTGCGCATCTCGGCAAGCTTGTCCGGGTTCACCAGCATCGGCAGCGACAGTTCCATGATCAGCCGGAACCCGCCGGCCTTTACGCCATGGGCCATCGCCTGGTTGATCCACGCCAGACGCTCGGTCGGCTTGCGCAGCGTGTTGATGAGCACCAGTCCGGCGGCCGGAACGCCTTTGGCGAATGCCTGCGCGGCGAACAGACCACCGATCGACAGGCCGACCAGGATCGGCTTCGGCGGCGCGATCTCCCGGCACAACCGAACCAGGTCGTCGACGATCTGAACCGGGGTCGGGCGGGTGGTCGGCGCTGTCCGGCTCTCGGCCTGACCGCGGAAATTGTAGACCAGGGTACCGAAGCCGGCCTCCCGCAGAGCCGGGCCGATCACCGCCTGCCACATCTGGGCGTTGCCGGTCAGCGCGTTGACGAACACGAAGGTCTTACCGGCCGCACCGGGGGCTGCGTATTCGTAGTACAGGCTTTCGCCATCGGCGATATCGAGATGCGGCATGATCGGACCTCCTGTCATTTTCTTGTCGGTACGACGGGCGGCCCGGCCCGTCAATCGCCGCCGATACACGTTGCACCGCACCATGGCGGCAATACCGTCGTGCCGCGATCGCGCTTGCCGGATCCCGATCCGACCCGTAAGCGTCCGCAATGGAGATCATTCTTGAAATCATCGTGCCGGTGTTCGGCATCGTCGGCATTGGCTATGCCGCCGCGCGGCTGGGCTGGTTCAAGCCCGACGCCACCAAGGGACTGTCGACCTTCGTCTTCGACTTCGCGATCCCGGCGATGCTGTTCCGGGCAATGGCGACCACGACGCTGCCCGCCCAGATCGAGTGGGGATACCTGATTTCCTACTTCGGCGGTGGCTACGGCGCCTGGCTGATCGGCAGCCTGATCAGCCGTTACGGTTTTCGCCGCTCCGGCGCCGATCCAGCGATCGCCGGAATGACCGGCGGGTTCTCCAACACCGTGCTGCTCGGCGTGCCGCTGATCCTGACCACCTTCGGCGAGAAGGCAACGTTGCCGTTGTTCCTGCTGGTCGCCTGCCACTCCTGGCAACTGTTGTCGGTGTTCACCATCCAGGCCGAGATCGGCATCGGAGCGCGGGAGGAAATGCGCCGGCTGCCGTTGAACGTGGCGACCGGGCTGGTCAAGAATCCGATCATCATCTCGCTGCTCGCCGGCATCCTCTACAACCTCGCCGGGCTGCCGCTGCCGCATGTGGTCGACACCCTGACCGCCACCCTCGGCCGTGCCGCCATGCCCTGCGCGGTTTTCGCCATGGGATCGTCTCTGGCCGGTTACCGCCTCGCCGGATCCATCGGCGAGGCCAACATCGGCGTGGCGCTGAAGCTGTTGGTGCACCCGATCCTGGTCTGGCTGCTGGCCACCTACGTTTTCGCCGTCGAACCGCTGTGGCGCGACGTGGCGGTCATCCTGGCTTCGCTGCCGGTTGGTGTGAACGTCTACCTGATGGCCCAACGCTACCAGGCCGGTGTCGCCCCGGCCGTGACCGCGGTGCTGGTCTCCACGGCGGTGTCGGTGCTGTCGGTCGCCGCCGTGCTGACCCTGCTGGAGGTGCGGTGAGCGCTTGCAATCCGCGCGACACGTCGCAAAGTGAAGGCCGAACCAGGGAGACCACCATGTCCCTCGCCCATGCTTCCGATGCCGAACCGATCCTCCTGCGGGACGACCGAGACGGGATTGCCACCCTCACCCTCAACCGGCCGGCCCAGCGCAACGCGCTGTCGCGCGATCTGATGGCCGCGCTGCAGACGGAGCTCGAGGCGATCCGCACCGACCGCTCGGTCAAGGTCGTGATCCTTGCCGCCAACGGCCCGGCATTCTGCGCCGGCCACGATCTGAAGGAGGTGCGCGCCCACAGCGACGAGCCGTTCTTCAAGGCGCTGTTCGAGCAATGCTCCGAACTGATGCTGACGATCACCCGGATCCCGCAGATCGTGATCGCCCGGGTTCACGCCCTGGCGACCGCCGCCGGCTGCCAGCTGGTGGCGAGTTGCGATCTTGCGGTCGCCGCCGACAGCGCGAAGTTCGCCACCCCCGGCGTCAACATCGGCCTGTTCTGCTCGACCCCGATGGTCGCGATCAGCCGCAACATCAGCCGGAAGAAGATGATGGAGATGCTGGTGACCGGCGAGGCGATCGACGCCGCCACCGCCGAGACCCTGGGCCTGCTGAACCGGGTGGTGCCGCTCGACCAATTGGACACGGCCGTCGGCGAGTTGGCCGCCAAGATCGTCTCGAAGTCGCCGCTGACCCTGGCGATCGGCAAGGAGGCGTTCTACGCCCAGGTCGAGCAGCCGATGGCGGATGCTTATGCCTACGCCAGCGCCGTGATGACCCGCAACATGATGGCGCGCGACGCCCAGGAAGGCATCGATGCCTTCATCGCCAAGCGCGCTCCGGTGTGGACCGGGAACTGATCCGAAACGCGAGGAAACCATGGCCGAGATCGATCCGACCCGGGCGGTCGTCCACGACGCCTATTCCGACGACTACATCCGCGACATCCTGCGCAACGTGAAGACCATCGCGATGGTCGGCGCGTCGGACAACTGGAACCGGCCGTCGTACTTCGCGATGAAGTACCTGCAGCAGAAGGGCTACCGGGTGTATCCGGTCAACCCTAAGGTCGCGGCGGCGGGCGGTGAGATCCTCGGCGAGAAGGCCTATGCCGACCTGAAGGACCTGCCCGAAACCGCCGACATGGTCGATGTGTTCCGCAACTCCGCGGCCGCCGGCCCGGTTACCGACGCCGCCATCGAGCACGGCACCAAGGTGGTGTGGATGCAGCTCGGCGTGCGCAACGACGAGGCGGCGGAGCGTGCCGAGAAGGCCGGCATCCAGGTGGTGATGAACCGCTGTCCGAAGATCGAGTTCTCCCGGCTGTTTGGCGAACTCGGCTGGCATGGCTTCAACAGCCGGGTGATCTCATCCAAGCGCCGGACGCCGGGCAGCAGCGATGCGGTAAAGGGCGACAGCGACGTCGGCGACGGTTTCATCGCCAAGGGGTTCGAGACCTTGGCAGTGCACGCCGGCGCCGCCCCCGACCCGACGACCGGCGCGCGCGCCACCCCGATCTATCAGACCACCGCCTACGTGTTCGACGATGTCGATCACGCCGCGTCGCTGTTCAACCTGCAGACCTTCGGCAACATCTACTCGCGCCTGTCGAACCCGACCGTGGCGGTGCTGGAGGAGCGGATCGCCGCCCTTGAGGGCGGCCATGGCACGACCTGTACCGCATCCGGCCATTCCGCCCAGCTGCTTGCGCTGTTCGCGCTGATGGGCCCGGGCGACCGGTTTGTCGCCTCGAAACGGCTGTATGGCGGGTCGATTACCCAGTTCGGCCGAACCTTCAAGAAGTTCGACTGGCACTGTGACTTCGTCGACGTCGAGGACCTGGAGGCAACGCGCCAGGCCGCGATGCACCCGAACTGCAAGGCGATCTTCGCGGAATCCCTGGCCAATCCCGGTGGCGTCATCACCGACATGCAGGCACTGGCCCGGATCGCCGACGAGGCCGGGGTGCCGCTGATCATCGACAACACCATGGCCACCCCATATCTCTGCCGGCCGATGGAACACGGCGCCGACATCGTCGTGCACTCCACCACCAAGTTCCTGTCGGGGCATGGGAACGCCATGGGCGGGGCGGTGGTCGACAGCGGCAAGTTCGACTGGTCGAAGAACGACAAGTTCCCGTCGCTGAGCCAGCCCGAACCGGCGTATCACGGCCTGACCTTCTTCGAGACCTTCGGCGATCTTGCCTACACCATCTACGGCCACGCCGTCGGCCTGCGCGATCTCGGCCCGACCATGGCGCCGATGAACGCCTACCTGACGATCACCGGCATCGAGACCCTGGCGCTGCGCATGGAGCGCCATGTGGCCAACTCCCAGAAGGTGGCGGAATGGCTCAACACGCACCCGAAGGTGGCGTGGGTGTCGTATGCCGGCCTGCCCGGCAACCGGTACCACGAGCTTGCCAGCCGCTATCTTCCGAAGGGGGCGGGATCGGTCTTCACCTTCGGCGTGCAGGGCGGGTATCAGGCCGGCGTGCGGGCGGTCGAGCGCTGCCGGCTGCTGTCGCACCTCGCCAACATCGGCGACACCCGCTCGCTGATCCTGCACCCGGCCAGCACCACCCACCGCCAGTTGACCGATGAGCAGCGCACGACCGCCGGCGCCGGCGACGACGTGATCCGCCTGTCGATCGGACTGGAGAGTGCCGAGGACATCATGGCCGACCTGGACCGCGCGCTGGGGTGAGCGGCAGCGTCCACGTCGAGTGGGGTGAGCACGGGGCGGCGCTGACCGGCCAGGATGTCGTGGTCATCGTCGACGTGCTGTCGTTCTCCACCGGTGTCGACGTCGCCGTCAGCCGCGGTGCGATCGTCTATCCGTTTCCGTTACGGGGATTGGCTGTCGCCGAAGCGGCCGCGGCGTCCCTCGGGGCGCGTTGCGCCGGCCCGCGCCGCCAGGGTGGCCTGTCGCTGTCCCCGCTAAGCCTGTCCGTTCTCGCTCCAGGGGAAAGCGTGCTGCTGCCCTCCCCGAACGGCTCAACGCTGTCGCTGCTGCCGGATGCGCCCGCAGTCCTGTGCGGCAGCTTGCGCAACGCCGGTGCCGTCGCCCGCGCCGCCGCTCGTTCCGGCGACCGCATCCTGATCGTGCCGGCCGGTGAGCGCTGGCCGGACGCTCGACTGCGTCCCGCCGTTGAGGACCAGATCGGTGCCGGGGCGATCGTTGCCGCCCTCGCCCTGTCCGCTACGCCCGAGGCCGAAGGTGCCAGAGCGGTGTTCCTTGCCGCTCAGGCATCTCTGGCGAGCACGCTCGATGCCTGTCTTTCCGGCCAAGAGCTAATCGAAATGGGCTTCCCGCAGGATGTCGTCTGCGCCGCGCAGTTCGATGCCTCGGCCGTGGCACCGATCCTTGTTCGCGAGGACCGAGCCTATGGCGAACTGGGAATCGCTCTGCCGGACGATATCGCGCGACGCCCTGTCGTGCGCTATGAGGCGACCCGCCCTACCTGACCCATCATCGTCAACGTGGGCAAACGGCCGACAGCGATACAGCGTGTCACCAACGAGCCGCATCGCTGTCGGCTGCAGCGAACACGAGCTACTCGGTCCAGCTCTCGGAGAACGCCAGGGCACAGGTGCTGAACGGCTTGCCTTCGCGGTCGCGCGGGAATGGACGGCCGGAAGCCTCTTCGCCGTTGATCGTCAGCCGAGCACCGTGAGCGGGGATGAGCACGGTGCAAACGCCGTACTTCCGGCCAGGAACCGAGTTCGGTTGAGTGTGGATCAGCAGCGGATCACCGCAATTGTACCAAGTCAGATCGACCACATCATCGTGCGAGACCAGACGCTCGGTCCAGAAATAGCGCGGATCGCCCGCTTTGGAGAACTCGGCATCGATCACCTGAATCGAGGTGTCGGCCAGTTCAGGGTTGAGCATGCCCTGCACGGTCTCCTGAAGCCACCGCGCCATCGCGATGTTGTCGGAGTAGATCCGCCAGGCATTGTCGGTCAACTCGCTCTTCACATAGAGCACATGCCCGGGCCCGCCGGGACAGGTGATGACGCGCCAGAAACTCGCGTCAGTGGAGTTGGCGTCACCGTCGTTCTGGGCGAGCCGGATGAACGGATTCTCGCCGGTCATGATCAACCGGTTCGGGTCGACACTGCTCACGACATTCTCCTCCATGCTTCAGTCCGGCCGATACGACCGGAACCGTGTTGTCCTCATTGGTCGCCGGAGCATAGTCCGACACCAGCCTCCGGCTAAGCGTCCTGATCACCGAGCGCCCGCTGCATCAGAACGCTGTCCACCCACCGGCCGAACTTGAACCCGACCGACCGGACCGTACCGGCAGGCCGGAAGCCGAAAGCTGCGTGCAGACCGATCGACGCGTGATTCTCGGTGTCGCCGATCACCGCCACCATCTGCCGCCATGGCCCTAGCTCGCACCGGGCAATCAACGCCGCGAGCAATGCCCGGCCGATTCCATGCCCGTGATAGCCGTTCCGGACGTAGACCGAGTTCTCGATCGTATGGCGGAACGCCGGTTGCTGACGGTACGGCGACGCATAGCTGTAGCCGACGATCGTTCCGCCGAACTCCGCCACCAGGTGCGGCAGATTGGAACGCAACACGTCCTGCCGCCGGCGGCCAAGCTCCTCCACCGACGGCGGTACCTCCTCAAAGCTCGCAAGGCCGTGCAGGACATGAAAGGCGTAGATCTGCTGAATCGCTCCAAGATCGGCTTCACGGGAATCGCGGGTGGTTGGAACGCCGCTCATGGTCAGCGGGCAAGCGAGAACATCAGTTGATACATCCCGAGTTCGACATCTGAAGCCCCACGTTCAGCGAGCCCCGCGGTGATCCCCCCTTCCCGCACGGCATCGTGAACCGCCGAACGCTCGGTCCCTTCGATCACCGCGGTGAACGGCGCCCGGCCGTCCGAGCCAGAACGCATCGATTGCTCGGTCGTCGGCGTCAGGCTCCTCGTCAGATCGGCCTCCCAGAGTTGAACTCGGGTGATGCCGGCCCGATCGCGCAGCCCATGCAAGACATCTCCGCCCAGCCAGCGCGCGATCGGCTCGCGCATGGCATCGCTCGGTGCGTAGCGGATCGATGCCAGATAGCCGCCCGCCGCTTCGCCCGACACCAGTCGCACCCGGCAGGTTGCACGGACGAAGTTCCGAAACCCCGGCATCATCCGCTTGGTCCAGTCGGTTGGATGGTCAAGGGTGTGCCGATAGATTGGATCGTCGAAGCTCGACAACGAATCGACCTCATACAGCGCCAGGTATCGATACCGGCCCCGGTCGACTCGGCGATACCGGCGGCCCGACCTCCAGCCAGGAAGGCCGACACGCTCGGGTACATGCTCCCGGTGATACCACTCTGCGAACTCCGCCTCGACCGAAGGATCGGCATCGCCCCAAACCGCCATAACGGCGTCAGCCATCTTTGTCTCCTGATCGATGCTGTTGACCCAGAATGCCCGTCGAGCCCGTTCTGGTGCGAACTGTCGAACAGCGGGAACAGCGAGACAACCAGGCACCGCGTCCGGATCTGAAATTTGTCGTTTGGGCGGACGCTTGCCACCGACTCGACTGGCAACTGCGCTCCTTCCCAGGCGAATTTCTCCAGGGAGATCCGAGATGGATCGCTCAGCAAACTCACCATGTGATCATATCAATTTTCTCGCATAACGTGCCGCTCGATCCGCGAGCGCCCGTTCGGGAAATGCAAATCATCAATAAAATAAACATTGTAATCTAGCATACTATTACCTGGCTAATCAGGTCGCCGAAATCCTCACGTCAAATGATTCATGTATAATTGATATTCAAAGGCAATCATTGCCTAGAATACTAAGTGTTCATCAGATTCGATTTCTTACGAACGTCTTCTCCGCACATATCATATGAGATATGGTCCCAACTCCGGTGAGCGAATGGAGTGTCCATTCGGGGAATGTCGGGGGAAAAGCGGACTGATGTTCTAGCTAACGACTGAAGCGATTGGCTGGTTCGACAGAATCCGAGTGGTGTTAAGCCACCGGCGCCAATTCGACCGGGCTGTACTGGGAGGAGACTGTTCATGAGATTTGTCAAAACGCTCGCGCTGACTGCTTTTGCAGCGGCTGTGGCTTTGTCGGCCACGCCTGCGGAAGCGCAGAAGGTGCGGTGGAAACTGCATAGCGCCTGGGGTTCTGCCGTGCCGCACCTCGGCACGTCGGCCGTGAGGTACTCCGAGAACATCAGTCGGATGACCGGCGGCGACTTCAACATGAAGTTCTTTGAGCCGGGTGCGCTGATCCCCGCCAACGAAGGCTTCGACGCCACCTCCAAAGGCTCGATTGAAGCAGCTTGGACGACGGCAGGTTATGACGTCGGCAAGTACCCGGCATTGGCCTTCTTCACGGCCGTGCCGTTCGGCCCGTCGATGGGCGAGTATTTCGCCTGGAAGAAGTTCGGCGGCGGTGACGATCTCGAACAGGAGATCTACGGCCAGCACGGCGTGAAGAAGATCGACTGCTTTGCGATCGGCCCCGAAACGTCGGGCTGGTTCAAGACCGAGATCAAAGACCTCGATCAGCTTCGGGGCCTGAAGATGCGCTTCTTCGGACTCGGCGCCCGGGTCATGCAGAAGCTCGGCGTTTCGACCCAGCTTCTTGCCGGCGGCGACATCTTCCCAGCCCTTGAGAAGGGCGTGATCGACGCCACCGAGTTCTCGATGCCCGCGATGGACATCAAGTACGGCTTCTATCAGATCGCCAAGAACAACTACTTCCCAGGCTGGCACCAGCAGGTATCGGTAAGCCATCTGCTGATCAACATGGAGAAGTGGAACGCGCTCCCGGACAAGTACCGGGCGATCGTCGAGATTGCTTGCGGCGAGAGCATTCACAACACGTATGCCGAAACCGAGTACGTCAACCCGTTCGCCATGGTCGAGATGGGTGAGAAGTATGGCGTGCAGACCAGGCGCTGGACCGACGACCAGATCGCGGCGTTCGAAAAGGCTTGGCTTGAGGTTCTTGAGGAAGACTCCAAGGCCGATCCTCTCTTCAAGAAGGTTGCCGACAGCTATCTCGGCTTCCGCAAGATCTACTCGAAGTGGGGCGACGCTCAGTCCCTGAAGCCGACGTACCTGAAGTAACAGGCAACGGCTCGGATAGGTTTGCCAACTTGGCGCGGAGCACCGGTAGCCCTTTGGGCGCCGGTGCTCCCGCCGGTCCGGCGGATACGCCATCCATTCCCGGTTTGATATCAAGGGACTCGGTTGATGCAATATCTGGTACCTGCCCTAAGAACCGTCAGCCGAAACCCGGTTCTTGCCGTGCTCATCGTCGCTTTGCTGGTTATCGGCGGAGCGTTCTCCTCGATCATGAGCATGACCACGGACCAGCAGAACGAACTGCTGTGGACGCTTCAAGAATACCTACCGATCATTATGTTTGTCTCGCTCGCAACGCTGTTGTTCTCTGGGTTTCCAGTAGCGTTCATCCTGGGCGGACTTGCTCTACTATTCGGCCTTCTGGGATACTACCTGGATATTTTTTCACTGATTGAATTCTTCAACTTTATGCCTCGGATCTGGTTCCAGGGCGCCGAGAATCTGGTGCTCGTCTCGGTTCCGGCATTCGTGTTCATGGGCGTCATGATGGAGCGCAGCGGAGTCGCCAACGACCTGCTGTACTGCGTCCAGGTCCTGCTGAAGCGCGTCGCCGGTTCGCTGGCCCTGGCCGTGGTGGTCATGGGCACGGTGCTGGCCGCCATGACGGGAATCATCGGAGCCTCCGTGACGATGATGACCGCACTCGCGCTGCCGACCATGATTCGCCAAGGCTACAGCCATGCGCTGGCAACCGGCTGTATCGCGGCATCGGGAACTCTCGGCATCCTGATCCCGCCGAGCATCATGCTGATCATCATGGCCGATCTGATGGCGGTGTCGGTCGGCAACATGTTCATGGCGGCGATCCTGCCCGGCCTGCTGCTCGCGGTGTTCTATCTTCTGTACGTCGCGGTCTTCGCCAAGACCGTGCCGTCGGCCGCTCCGCCTTTGCCGCGTGAACTGCTCTACGTGCCGAAGGCGCAGTACCCGAAGATGATCTTCAAGAGCTTCCTGCCGCCCGTTCTGCTCATCAGCATGATCAAGGGGTCGATCCTGTTCGGTGTCGCCACTCCCAGCGAGGCCGGCGCGGTCGGCGCGTTCGGATGCCTCCTGCTGGCGATTGGCAACGGCCGGTTGACCTACCCAATGCTGCAGGGCGTCTGCCACACCTCGGCGCGCACCATCGCGATGATCTTCTTCATCATCATCAGTGCGACGTGCTTCGCCTATGTCTACCGGTCGCTGGGCGGCGACGACATTGTCGAGCATCTGATCAAGTCAGCCGGATTCAGTTCGTGGGAGCTGTTGTTCCTGCTGATGGCGATCACGTTCTTCCTCGGGTTTTTCCTGGACTGGATCGAGATCACGCTGATCGTTCTGCCGGTGTTCGCCCCTCTGGTCGCGTCTCTCGACTTCGGCAGTCACGTCGACTCCAAGGACGTGGTGTTCTGGTTCCTGATCCTGATGGCGATCAACCTGCAGACCTCATTCCTGACACCGCCGTTCGGGTTCGCGCTGTTCTACATGAAGGGGATTGCGCCGAAGGAAGTGAAGATCCAGTCGATCTACAAGGGCATCATTCCGTTCGTCATCCTTCAGTTGATCGGGTTGATGCTGGTGATCTGGAAGCCGAACATCGCCTTGTGGCTCATGAAATCGGTGTACGACTATTGACGGCGACAGCCGGCGATCTGGAGGAAATGCTGTGACGCAAACGACCGCTGACGCGGCCACGGGTAAGCCGACCGAGACTGACGAGCTCGTCCACCTGACCGACGATCAATTGCCGATGATCCTGGTCGTGAGCCAGAAGCTGCGAAACTTCGTCGACTTGGTCGGGCGTTTCGGATCGTGGTTCGCCATGCCGTTGATCCTGATCACCGCCTTCGATCTCCTGATCAGGAAGACCGGGAAAGGCCAAGTGTGGCTGGTCGAGAACGTCAGCCCGTACTTCGGATCAACTTTGTTGCAGGAACTGGAGTGGCACTCCCATACAGTGCTGTTCTGTCTGGTTCTGGGCTTTGGCTACATCTGGAACACCCACGTCCGTGTCGATCTGGTACGCGAGACGCTGAAGTTTCGGAAGAAGGCCTGGATCGAGTTTATCGGCCTCAACATATTCCTGATCCCGTTCACCTGCGTGATCGTGTACTTCGCGTTCGTCTACGCCTACGACTCGTGGTCGATCAACCGCGAGGCGGGTTGCGGATGGTACGAGTGCGGCGAAGTGTCCGCTTCGCTGGTCGGACTCAGCCACCGCTGGATTATCAAATTGACCCTGGCGTTCGGCTTGGTCGTCGTGCTGATTGCCGGCATCGCGGTCTGGTTGGAGATGGCGATGGTCCTGTTCGGACCGCAAAATCTCCGGTTCCATCTCAGCACCATCGAATGGCCGGAAGCCGAAGGGTCGACGATCGAGGGCAAGGAGCGCCTTGATCTCGACCAGGCTCCAGACGAACTTGAGCGTCGTGCCAAGGCCCTCGCCGCTCAGAACGCGTCGGCTGCGAACTAACCAAGGTCCGTTCCTCAGGACCGGCAACAGGACAATGCGGTGCTTGATTGGGAGAGTCTGTTCAAGCGGTATGTCTGGGACGACCGGACCACTCCGTACTTCATAGCCACCGGAAAACTCACCCGACGACAGGCTGACAGCGAGGTTTTTGCGTACTGCCTGTTCGTCGGTGTCCTGTTCTCCGTCGTTGCGTTGAGCGCAATGAGTGAACTGTCGCCGCACGGCCGATCACCGTTGATCATGCTTTATGGTTTCACGGTGGTGTTCGCGAGTTTGTTGCTCAACTACACCAAACTGGTGTCGGCAGCGGTGTATCTCGGTGCCACCCCGTTGGCCGGCCTCGCCTATCTGGTGATCTATGGCATCGGGTCCGACCGTGAATCGGTCGATACCATCGTTGTAGCCATCGTCCTGCTGCTCATCCTTTGGTACTCGCTGCGGCTCGTCAGAATCGTTCAACAATATCCAACCATGCCTGAAGGCAGTGAAGAGTCGCCACGTCGGCGTCTTTTCAAATGACGGAGCCCTATACGTGGCTCGGATTTCGCCTTCCGAGACCTTTTTATTTTGTTCGTCACCTTTCCGTATTTGTTGCATCCTCGATTGTTTTAGGCATTCTGAATTTTATGTTAACTATGAAGATCCCTCTATTTTGGCCTCTTGCCGGCTGGGTCACCGTTCTCGCCATCCATTACCTGGTCGCCAGTGCCTACGATCCCGACGAGGCCTGGGTCGAGGAACGGATCGTTGACTTGCGTGGCCGCAGCTACGATCTCGACCACATTCAGAACATTGAGAAGCGGATCCACGCCCGGGACGATTCCGTGACGCCTCCACCAGACCGCGATCAGAAGTCGAACTGATTCACTTGCTCTCGGATGTGACCTTGGGTCTTGGCATTGCGCCCTACCCGGGGACCCGACCAAGGCGCTGCTCACCTTCGAATCGCCCGCCCCAGCATCCGAGCGCCCTCCCGAGACATCTTGTGGGCGAGCAGAACTCGCGGATTGGGTGAACGACGCCCCACAATTCTCGCGACCTCCAGGGCGAATGCTCAAAAATTGATCATATTTCGGATCACTTCGCGCTAAATCGCGTCCAAAGCGCGACATTGTGTACCAACCTTCTTGAATTCCAGAGATCCGATGGTAACAATGGCGCTGCCGTCGCGGCTCCGAAAAATTGAAATCGGAGTTTAATCAATAAAATCAAATAATAAGCGACGGATCGGCGAAACGGGACCGGTTCCTGCGGAATCGGTCTTCGACTGGGAGGTTACAGGAATGGTCTTTAAAGGTTGGGTTAAGACGGCTGCCCTTATGGGGTTGGCGGCAGGCGTTATGGTCGCATCGACCAGTGACGCGGACGCCAAGCGGGTCCGCTGGAAAATGCATTCTGCGTTTGCCGGCAAGATCGCCGTCATCGGCGAAGGCGCCGTCAATATCTCGGACACCGTTACGAGCATGTCTGGTGGCGACGTCACCTTGAAGATGTTCGAGCCAGGCGCGCTGGTTCCGGGCACCCAGTATTATGATCCGGTTTCCAGCGGAGCGCTTGACGCCGCATTCGGTACGCCGGGTTATAATGTTAATAAGAACAATGCTTTCGCGTTCTTCTCGGCCGTTCCTTTCGGCCCGAATGGCGGAGAGTATCTGGCATGGATGCGCTATGCGGGTGGCGAGGAGATGGCCACCGAGCTCTATGCTCGTGACAAGATCCGCTACAATCTCTGCGGCATTATTGCTCCGGAATCGTCAGGCTGGTTCCGCAACGAGATCAAGTCGCTTGATCAGTTGAAGGGCCTGAAGATGCGTTTCTTCGGCCTCGGCGCGAAGGTCATGGAGAAGTTCGGCGTGTCGACCCAGCTGCTGGCTGGAGGTGACATCTACCCGGCGCTGGAACTCGGCTCGATCGACGCGACCGAATTCTCGATGCCGGCGATCGACAAGGACCTGGGTTTCTACCAGATCGCCAAGCACAACTACTTCCCGGGCTGGCACCAGCAGTCGACGATGAACGAGTTGCTGATCCACCAGCCGTACTATGACGCGCTGGACGAAACTCAGAAGGCGGTCATCAAGGGCGGTTGCGATGCGAACGTGATGTACATGTTCGTCCGTGGCGAAGCGATCCAGTTCTCGGCGATGAAGTTCCACCAGGAGAAGGGTGTCACCATTCATCGTTGGTCGGATGAGAATCTCGCCAAGTTTGAGGCTGCCTGGGAAGAGGTCATCACTGACGAAATCAAGGACAACGCAGACTCCAAGAAGATCTGGGCGTCTCTGAAGTCCTTCCGTAAGGACTATGCGATCTGGAAGGACAACGGCTACCTGAAGTAAGGTCACCGGATATTCTACAGATTGTTGCGACTTGAATGCGGTGCTGACCTCTTGCTGGTTGGCGGGAGGCAGCACCGCAAATTTTACAGACCCGACCGAGTCGGCAATCTTGCCGAGGAAGTCGGGTGTCTTTTTAGGTGAGACGCATTCGTTTGGTCGTTGGCACAAGAACCACTACTGGGGAACGCCCGATGCGCAGTCTTCTACAGGTCGCCAATCAGCTTGAACGCTTTCCACAGATGTTCGGAAAGGTTGGAGCCTGGCTGATCCTTCCGCTCATTTTTATCATCATGTTCGACGTGGTGACCCGGAAGTTCACGGTCGTCCAACAGGCGATCATGAACTCCCCGCTGTACGTGATCCTGTCGCCGACCAAGTTGCAGGAGATGGAATGGCACCTGCACGCCGCCCTGTTCCTCCTGGCACTGGGTTACGCCTACACGGTCAACGCGCATGTCCGGGTCGACCTGATGCGCGAGAAGATGAGCGATCGTGGGCAGGCGTGGGTTGAATTGATGGGTATCGTCTTCCTGATGATCCCGTACATCCTGGTCGTTCTCTATTACGGCTGGACGTTCTTCTATCAGGCCTGGGAGTCGAATGAGGCGTCCGACGCGATGACCGGCCTGTCGCACCGCTGGGTCATCAAGTCGTTCGTGCTGATCGGGTTGTTCCTTGCCCTGCTGGCCGGAATCTCGACCTTGCTCCGACAGGTGGTGTTTCTCTTCGGACCGGAGGAACTGCGTCCGGAGGTCAAGATGAACATGCTCACCTCGGCCGAGGCGGAGCATCTTCCGAAAATCGCAGATGACGATGAAGGCAACGATATCGCGAAGCTCGAGGGTCACTACGATGACTCCGAGATCGTGCGGGGAGGCTGAACCGTGGATTTCTATTGGGAGGACTATCTCTCGGTCTACATGTTCGCAGCGCTTGCGTTCGGACTGTTTTCCGGGTTTCCGGTCGCTTTCGTGGTGGGGGGAATCGGCCTGGCATTCGGCTTCATCGGAGCGGCGGTCGACTACTTTTCGTTGATCGAGTTCTACAACATCCTGCCTCGGATCTGGGGCGGCGCCGCCGCCAACCCGGTGCTGGTTGCGGTTCCCTGCTTCATCTTCATGGGGACGATGCTGGAGCGGTCCGGCGTCGCCAACGACCTGCTCGACATCCTGGAGATCCTGCTGCGCCGGGTCCCCGGTGGGCTCGCCCTCTCCGTAACGGTGATGGGCACGATCATGGCGGCAACCACGGGCATCATCGGCGCATCGGTCGTCATGATGACCCTGATGGCCCTGCCGACCATGCTGCGCCAACGCTATCAGAAGGAGTTGGCCACCGGCACGCTGGCTGCCTCGGCAACCCTGGGAATCCTTATTCCTCCGAGCATCATGCTCGTCATCATGGCTGACCTTCTGGCCATCTCGGTTGGCAACCTGTTCCTCGGCGCCATCCTGCCGGGACTGCTGCTGTCGGGCCTGTACTTCGCGTACATCCTGGCGGTATCGGCGCTCAAGCCGCATTGGGCGCCCTCGCTGTCGGACGACGTCGGCCCGGACACCCACGCCGGAATGGCGTTGATGCTCCTCAAGGGCTTCGTACCACCCGTGTTCCTGATCACGCTCGTTCTGGGCTCGATCTTCGCCGGCTGGGCGACGCCGACTGAAGCGGCCGGCGTCGGTGGCTTCGGCTCGCTGGTTCTCGCGGTAGTCAACCGCAAGTTGACCTGGTCCGTCGTCAAGGATGTCTGCGAACGCACCGCGCTGACCTCCGGGATGATCTTCTTCATCTTCATGGGGGCGACGGCGTTCTCCTACGTGTTCCGGTCGCTCGGCGGTGAAGACATCATCGTCGAGTTCATCGAGCACCTCGGCTTCGAGGCCTGGGGCCTGCTGTTCGTTCTCATGGGAACGATCTTCATCCTCGGCTTCTTCTTCGACTGGATCGAAATCACCCTGATCGTGCTTCCGGTGTTCACGCCGATCGTGGAGTTGATGGATTTCGGCTCCCACGTCGAAGGCCGCGACGTCATCTACTGGTTTGCGATCCTGGTCGCCGTGAACCTGCAGACGTCCTTCCTGACGCCTCCATTCGGCTTCGCCCTGTTCTATCTGAAGGGCGTGGCGCCCAACTCGGTGAAGATCCAGAACATCTACCGCGGCATCATACCGTTTGTGGCGCTGCAGGTGATGGGCTTGGTCGCCGTGATCATCTGGCCGCAGATCACCTTGTGGCTGCCGTCCATCGTGCTGGACTGAGCACGCCGGAACCCGGGACCAGACAAAGACAAGGGCCGCTCCTTCGGGAGCGGCCCTTCGTCATTTCAGGCCTCGAACGGTTGCCGCGACGAGCGCTATGGGCTGCCGACCGGCACCACCCGCTCGAGATAGGATGCGTAGTCGGTCTCCTTCGGCGCGTACTCGGCATCGAACAGAGGGCTGGAGATCACGAAGTCGGCGGTCGTACGGTTGCAGGCCATCACGATGTTGTAGACCGTCGAAAGCCGGACCAGCGCCTTGACGTCGACGTCGTGCGGCATTGCCGACATCGGGTCGGAGAAGAAGATCAGCGCGTCGAGGCCGCCATCGGCAATCAATGCGCCCATCTGCTGGTCACCGCCAAGCGGCCCGCTCTTGAGACGCGTGATGGACAGCCCCAGGCGATCGGCGATCAGGCCGCCGGTCGTACCGGTCGCCCATAGTTCATGCACTGCCAGCCGTGCGGTATGGGTGGTGGCCCAATCGAGCAGATCGGCCTTGCGTGCGTCATGGGCAATCAGGCCGATCCGCTTGCGCCGAAGCATCGCCCGCTCGCCACGCATCAGCGGATGAACTGGTCGACGTAGTCTGCGCCCAGCCCAACCTCGGTGTAGTGCTTGCGGCACATGTCGAGCTTGGCGAACACGTCCTCGAAGCCCGTGCAGCGGCCCTGCTCGTCGACGTAGTACATGCAGCCCGAGATGTTGAAGAACGTGATCATTTCCTCGCAATCCTCGTCGACCACCAAGGTATGCGTCTCGCCCGGCGGTTCGAACACGTACGAGCCTTCGGTCGCGATCCAGTCATGCTCCAGATAGCGCCACTGGCCCTTCAGGACGAAGCCATGAACCGGTGCCGGGTGCAGATGCCGGCTCAGCACGCCCGATTTGCGCACTCGCAACAGATTGCACCAGCCGCCGTTCAACGTGTTGAACATCAAGGGTCGGAACCAAACGTTCGGTGCCTGCGGCACCCAAACCCGCTCGTCGTCCGGCATCGCCTTCTCGACGATCTCCAGTGGCGACAATGGATGGGTCGACGCCGGACGCTGTTGGTCGGCATTGCGCGCGCGCATGAAGGAATCCTTTCGTGCTCGATCGAACTGAACGTTATGCCCGAGCCTTCGGGCTGTCATTGCCATGGCTCACTTGCGAGCCTCGTTCCGTCAACAGGGCTTGCACCACATCCGACCGCGGGATCGGCGCCACCGCTCCGTATCCGGTGGTCGTCAGCGCGGCGGCGGCGTTGGCGTAACGGGCGGCCTGGAATGGATCGTCACCGGCAGCAAGCCGGGCCAGCAAAGCGCCGTCGAAAGTGTCGCCTGCCCCGGTCGCATCGACCGCGGTGACCCTGAACGAAGCGATCCGCTCGCGCCGGTCGGCGGTGGCGATCAGCGCGCCCTCTGCTCCGAGTTTCAAGGCCACCACTCGCGGCCCTCGCCGCAGATACGCATCGGCGATCGCGTCGGGATCATCGAGCCCGGTCAATATCCGGGAATCGTCAACCGATGGCAGCGCGATGGTGCAACGCTCGATCGCACCGTGCATGACGGCTCTTGCTCGCTCCAGCGACCAGAGCTTCAGGCGCAGGTTCGTGTCGTACGCCACCTCGCAACCGGCATTCCGTGCTTCCTCGATCAACCGGAATCCCGCGTCGCACGGCCCTTCACCAACCGCCTGGCTGATTCCCGACAATTGAACGACACGAACCCGCGGCAACAGCGAAACAGGAAGATCCTCCGGCCGGTATCGGCTGGCGGCGGAGCCCGCTCGGTAGTAGCTGAAATCCCGGCCGGCCGGACTGGGAGTGATGAAATACAGCCCGGTCGGAGCCGCCGCAGCCGTGTACACGTTGGAGTCGTCGACGTTCTCCCGGCGCCACAGTGCCCGCAGTTCCCGTCCGAAGGCGTCATCCCCGACAGCCGACGCGTAGGCGGCGCGCGCGCCCTGCCGCGACGCGGCGATCGCGCAGTTCGAGGTGTCGCCACCGTAGCCCGGCCGATAGGCCGCTCCACCACCCTCCTCGTCGATGCGGGTGAGTTCCATGAGCGGCTCGCCGAAGCAGAGAAGGTCGATGTCGCGTGTTGTCATGGCGCGCAAGGTGACCGAGCCTGAGAAATCCGGCAAGCCCGAACGGCCAAATCTGTTGCCTAGCCCCCGACCCCTGCTAGTGTGTCATCATATGTCTTTCGGGCCGACCGGCCATCGAATGCATCACCCGTACGCATTGCCAACAAGGGACGCAAACAATGACCGAGATTTCGGCGGCAGATCTCGACCGCCTCACCGCCTGGGACACTCCGACGATCTGCAACGCGCTTGAACTCACCAACCCGGAGCGGCGGGCCACCGGCTTCACCACCGGGCACATGGTCTGCGCCTTTCCGGAGTTGAAGCCGATCTGCGGCTACGCCCGCACCGCAACCATCCGTGCCGTGGCGCCGCCGGTCCGCACGGCCGCCGAGAACCTGGCGACCCGGCAGGCCTATTATGAGTACGTGGCCGCCAAGCCGGGGCCGACGGTCAGCGTGATCCAGGACCTCGACCCGGAGCCCGGATTCGGCGCGTTCTGGGGTGAAGTGAACACCGCCATCCACAAGGGCCTTGGCGCGCTCGGTGTCGTCACGGACGGGTCGATCCGCGATCTCGACGCCTGCGCCAAGGGCTTTCAACTGGTCGCCGGCCGCGTCGGACCGAGCCACGCCCATGTCCACCTCGTCAGCCACGGCGGACAGGTCAACATCTTTGGCATGGTGGTGAACGACGGCGACATCATCCATGCCGACCGGCACGGCGCCGTCGTCGTACCGCGCGACGCGGTCAAGAAGCTGCCCGATGCGATCGACCTGCTGACGCGCCGCGAGGCCGTGATCCTGGATGCGGCCCGCGCCCCCGACTTCAGCATCGACAAGCTCAAGGCAGCAATGGGCCAGTCGGCCGAGATCCACTGACCGGAGCAGGACAAGCCGCCATGGCAACCAACAAGAAGAAAGTCCTGGTCCTCAGCCCTCTTCACCCTGATGGCATGGCGCTGTTCGAAGGGCGTGAGGACGTCGAGGTCGAGGTCCTGACCGATGTGTCCGAGGAGAATATCCTGCGACACATCAAGGGTGTGCACGGGATCGGTGTTCGCGTCGCCACGATCTCGCGCAAGATCATCGAGGCCGCCGGCGGCACTCTTGAGGTCGTCTCCAGGCATGGCGTCGGCTACGATTCCGTGGACGTCGCGGCCTGCACCGACAATGGAGTGCGGCTGGCGATCGCGCCGCGTGCCAACGCGCCGTCGGTTGCCGAGCAGGCCATGATGTACCTGCTGACGCTCGCCAAGCAGGTCGCCGCCTTCGACCCGCTGATCCGTCGCGGCGACTGGGCCAACCGGCACCAGATCCAGGCGATCGACCTTGACGGCCGCACGCTGCTGGTGATCGGCCTGGGCCGCATCGGCTCGCGGTTGGTCAAGCGCGCGCGGGCATTCGACATGCGGGTCATCGGCTACGACCCTTACGTCCCGGCTGAAAAGATCCGGGAAATGGGCGCGGAACCCGTGGACGACTTCCGGACCATTCTCGGCGAGGTGGACGCCGTGACGGTCCACTGCCCGCGCACCGCCGAGACGATCGGCATCATCGGTGAAGCAGAGCTCAACGCGTTGCGCCCCGGTGCACTGGTGGTGAACTGCGCGCGCGGTGGACTGGTCGACGAAGCGGCACTGGTCGCGGCTATCCGCTCGGGTCAGGTCTCCGGCGCGGGCTTCGATGTGTTCGACGTCGAGCCACCGGCCCCCGACCACCCGTTCTTTGCCGAGAAGCGCATCCTGATGACCCCGCATTCGGCCGGGATCAGCCTGGAGGCAGCCAAGCGATCGGCGGTACAGACTGTGGAGAACATTCTGGCCACTTTCGACGGCACGCTCGATCCGGCCGTCGTCGTCAACAAAGAGGTCCTGTAAGGGCCTGAAACCTGAGGAAGGAAACGCTCATGGACAGCCGACTGCACCGGGCATGGGCCGAGGGCAAGGGCGCACTGAACGGTTGGCTCTCGATCCCGTCAACCGTCACCGCCGAATTCATGGCCCTGCAGGATTTCGACAGCCTGACCGTCGACCTGCAGCACGGCCTCGTCGACTATCAGACCGCGCTCAGCCTGTTCCAGGCGGTCGAAGGCCGGGGTCCGGCAGCGCTCGCCCGGGTGCCGTGGAACGAGCCGGGCATCATCATGAAGCTGCTGGACGCCGGCGCCATGGGGATCATCTGCCCGATGATCAACACCGCCGAAGACGCCAAGAACTTCGTCGGCGCCTGCCGCTACTACCCTGACGGCTACCGCTCGACCGGCCCGACCCGCGCCGGGCTGATCTATCCCGACTACTTCCCGACCGCGAACAAATCGATCATTGCGCTTGCGATGATCGAGACGGTCGAGGCGGTCGGCAACGTCGATGCGATCTGCGCCACCCCTGGTTTGACCGGTGTGTATGTCGGGCCGAGCGACCTGGCGGTGTCCATGCTCAAGAGCCCGGGCATGGATCCGACCGATCCGGAGGTTGTCGCCAACATCGACAAGATCCTGGCCGCCGTGAAGAAGGCCGGTCTGAAGGCCGGCATTCACTGTCTGACGGCGGCCTATTCGCGCAAGATGGTGGAAAAGGGCTTCGATTTCGTCACCCTCGCCTCCGACGTCCGGATGTTCCTGAACGCGGCGTCGGGCGACGTGAAGACCTATCGCGACCTTGAGGCCAAGCGATGACAAACGGCGTCAAACGCGAGGGGAGCCAGGCGCTGGTTCCCTCCGCCGGCATGGAAGCACTCGGCCGGGCGATCTTCGCCAAGGCCGGGTGCTCACCCGAGGAAGCGGACCGGATTGCCCGGCGCCTGACAGGCGCCAACCTGCGTGGCCACGACAGCCACGGCGTGATCCGCATCCCCCGCTACGTCCAGTGGATCGGCGATGGGGTTCAGGTTCCGAACCAGACGGTCACGTTGCTGCTCGACCAGCCGAGTTTCGCCATCGTCGACGGTCGCTACGGCTTCGGCCAGTCGATCGGCGAGCAGACGGTCGACATCGGCATCGCGCGTGCCAAGAAGCGCGGCGTAGCCGTTACGGCTCTGCGCAACTCCGGCCACCTCGGCCGGATCGGCGATTGGGCGGAACGGGCGGCCGCACAGAACATCGTCTCGATCCATATGGTTAACGTCCGCGGCTCTCTGCTGGTCGCGCCCTACGGATCCCTCAGCCGCCGGATGGGCACCTCACCGTTCTGCGCCGGCATACCGGTCGCCGGTGGCGAGCCGATCATCCTGGATTTCGCGACGTCGCTGGTCGCCGAAGGAAAGGCCCTGGTTGCGTTGAAGGGTGGCAAGCCGCTGCCGCACGGCTCGTTGGTCGATGGCGACGGCAACCTGACCGCCGATCCCAGCCCGCTCTACGGCACGGTTCCGCCGAACGGCTATCCCGATGCCAACAACGGTCCAGGCGCCTTGCGGGCGTTCGGTGATCACAAGGGGTCGGGCATGAATTTCCTGATGGAAATGATGGCCGGTGCCCTGGGCGGCAGCGGGACCGCCGGTGCTATCGGCGAGCCGAAACGCCGCCGGTTCTGCAACGGCATGTTCTCTTTCTACGTCGATGCCGCCGCTTTCGACACCGAGAACGCGTTCGCGGCCGAGGTTAAGAGCTACGTCGACTTCGTGAAATCGGCGACCCCAACCACCCCGGGCGGCGAGGTTCTGGTTCCCGGAGAGAAGGAGCGCGCGACGCTGGCCGAGCGCACCGCCAAAGGCCTGCCGCTGGCGGTCGAGGCCTGGGACGACATCCTGAACACCGCCCGCAAGCTCGGGATAGGCGAGGCCGATATCGAGGCGGCGGTCGGCGGGCCGGTCTGATGGGTTGAACGCTCAGTCACGCGACCCCGGCACCGGGGTCGTGTGATCCGCGACATACGCGCCGCGGCTTCCCTTCGGACGCCATCGGCCGGTCGTGGTATCGGCGCTGGTGTGCAGTTCGAGCTCCGCGTTCAGCTCGGCGCCAATGCAGACGATGTACGCGGAGATGTAGAGCCACATCAGCAGAACCACGACCGCGCCGAGCGCGCCGAACGTCTCATTGTATGTCCCGACATTGGCAACATACCGCCCGAACCCCCAGGATGCAGCCAGCCACAGCACGGTTGCCAGGATCGAGCCCGGTGTGATCCAGACGGCCCGGGCGCTGCGGCGGTTCGGCCCGTAGCGGTACAGCAGCCCGAGCGCCACCAGCACGATGCCGGCCAGCAGCACCCAGCGGGCTCCCAGCAACACGTTGGATACAGTGTCCCGAACGGCCAGCAGCGCCACGGCCGCCGGAACCGCTGCCAGCAGTCCAATTGCCAGCATCGCAAACACGAGGCCGGCCAAGGTGAAGGCCAGGGCCGTGATCCGCGGCCGGATCCAGCCGCGACGGTGGGTTTCGTTGTAGGCGATGTCCATCGCGCTCAGCAGTGCGTTGGCGCCCTTTGCGCTGCTCCAAACCGCCAACGCGAGGGTGAAGATGAGGCCCAGGCCGAGCGTGGTGTCGGTCGTCCCGCTGACCTGCGTCAACTGCGCGGCCAGCAGGTCAAATACCTCGCCTGGAACCAGGTCTCTGATTGGCTCCAACTGCGGCATCACCATGCCCGGATCGGCGATCAGACCGTACAGGATCACGAACGCCGCAATGGCGGGAAAGATCGACAGGAAGCCAAAGAACGCCACACCGGCAGCCACGACGGGCACATCGTCGCTGGAAACCTGTTCCGCGACCCGCTTGGACACCCCCCACCACCCGCGAAGCGGAATCCGACGCGGTGCCGTCGCGCGCTTTCCCAGGTGGTTGCTGTCGGACTCTGTCATCGTCGGGTGGGGATACCTTCCGGAACGGCCTTGGAGACAGACCGGCTCAGGAAAGACAACGCATTGTGATAAGTCGAGGTTCCGGGAGGCCCTCAGTTGTTGGAACCGTCGGCCGGCCCGTAGCGCCGCTCCTCGGCGTAGTACCCGTCAAAGCCGACGGTCTCGTACAACTGGTCGAACGGCATCAGCCGGTCGCTGCCAGGATGGTTACCGCCCGCCATCAGCGCCAGCGCATCGTGCATGGCCCGCAGAGAGGCGTTCAACAGAGTCAGCCCGAACAGCGCCAAGTCGTACCCCAGCGCCTCGGCCTGCTTGGGAGACAGCAACGCCCGATCCGGCTTTTCGACCTGCGCCAACATGGTCGGCACCGCGACCCGGCGGTTCAGTTCGGCCATCTCGGCCTCTGACTGCGGTCCCTCGAAGTAAACGATGTCGGCACCCAGGTCGGCAAACGCTTCGGCACGCCACAGAGCCTCCTCAAACCCTTCGGGCCCCCGGCTGTCGGTCCGGCCGATGACCAGGATATCGCCGCCCGCCGCCTGGATCTCGGCGCGCGCGTCCAGTGCCGCACGCAAGCGCGTGGTGGCCTCTTCCCGGTCGACCACCGCCAAGCCGTGGGCGTAGCCGCAGCGCTTGGGATAGACCTGATCTTCGATCATTGCGCAGGCGAAACCGGCGCGATGATAGCCGCGGACGGTACGCTTTACGTTCACCGGGTTGCCGAAGCCCGTGTCGGCGTCCCCGATCACCGGGATGTGGACGGCGTCGCAGATTCGCCGCCCCTGCGCGACCATTTCCTCGTAGGAGATCAGCCCGGCGTCCGGCAACACCAGTTGCGTCGCCGACACCGCGAACCCGCTCATGAACGCAACATCGAAGCCGGCGCGCTCGATCAGACGGGCTGACATCGCGTCGAAGCAACTCGGCACCACCGCGATGCCGGGCCTGGTCAGCAGGGCGCGCAACATCGGTGCGTGCGTGGTCATGGGTTGTCTCCTCGATGCGGTACTGCAGGCTGACTGCCGCCCAGAGACTAGCGCCTACAGTCGGCGGAATGCACCACCGACATCACTCAAAGTTCCGCAGGCCGCTCGAACGCCCGGCCGACCGACCGGGCCAACGCCTCCGGCAGGTCGCATCCCCAATGGTCCGCAAGATACCGCCGGAAATCGTAAATCGTAACGGCCGGACAGACCTCGAACTCCAACAGGTACGGAGATCCGTCCGTGCCCACGCGGAAGTCGAGTGAGAACACGTCCCGCAGGCCAACTCCCACTGCGACGCGGCGTGCCATCGCGGCGATCTCGACCGCAAGGCCTGCGTTCTCCTCGGCAAGGTCGATCATCCGCGGAACGAACGCCGCCGTCCCGCCCCGCGACGCCGATGCGGCACCGTCCGTGTCGGCCGTGCCGGACAGAGTGATGTTGTCGGCCATCGTCATGAATGCGCCGGCCGCCTCGCCTCGGCCGCCGGTCTCAAGTCGGTAGACGCCAAGGCGCAAAAGATCGGGATCGGCGTCGACCGCCATGTACGACACCCGCACGTCGAAGCCTGGAACGAATGCCTGAATGACGGCGTCATCGCGGTAGCGCGCGTGGATCCGGCCGGACAGTACCGTCGCCTGCTCGACGGAAGCCACTCGCGAATCGGTCCAGACCCCCAGCTTGGCACCGAGTGTGTTGGGCTTCACGAACCAGGGCCCCGGGCTGTCCAAAGGCAGCGACAGCCAGCGTCCGTCCCGCATCAACCCGGTTCGCGGCACGGTAACGCCAAGCGACGCCGCAACCGCACCGCACTTCGCCTTGTCCTGTGCCAGGTTCTGGATGTGTGGCAACGCGCCGAAGCTGCGGGCGCCGAACAGCCGGGCGACCGCCGAGCCGCCGCTGCCTCGATAGTACCGGATGCCGTCGGTTACCGGCCAGACCAGGGTGTCGGCCGGCCGTTCGCGCAGCCAGTCGATCCAATCGGCCGGCACTGTGGGATCGGCGAACCGGACGGACACGCCGACAGCCGCCAACGCGCCGCGGATCGGGGCTTCGAACGCGACCAGATCGGTCGCCTGGCTGAGATACGCGGCGATTTCGCTTGCCGTATCGGGATCGAACCCCGCAGCCCGAAGGCGCGCCGCGCACCCCGCCTCCCGCTCGGCCAGGATCAGCATGCGCCGCGTCATGCCAATTTCCCCCGCCGATAGGATTCGATCAGTTCATGCAGCCGCTGTCCGTCAAAGACCTCGAAATGGCCCGGAAGCACCCGCGACACCGGCAGATCGAGCAGCCGCTGGTGGGTGGCCAGCAGGTCCGGGATCGAAGCGCCCGGGATGGTGTCGTACATCTCGCCGTCGTAGATCGCGTCCGCGGCGAACAGGAAGCCGGTCGCTTCCTCGAAGAGGCATACATGCCCGGGCGAATGGCCGGGCGTGTGCAGCACCGTCAGTGTTCGATCACCAAGCTCGATGGCGTCCCCCTCCTCGACCGTTGCGGTCGCCGGCATCGGCGGCAAGCGCCACGCGTCGACGTCGAAACCGCCGGGAACCGGATCGAAGACGAGTGCGTCGTAATCGTACAGGAACGGCACGCTCTGCACCGCTTCCGGCGACGGATCGGCCAGGATCGACGCCTCCAACGGGTGGACCAGCCGATCGGCAAACTGCTGCAAGCCGCCGATATGGTCGAAATGCGTGTGACTGGCGACAGCGACGACCGGTCGGTCGAACAACTCGGGCACGGCCTGATCCAGCGGAACCAGGCCCCATCCGGCGTCCAGCACGAGCCGACGCTCGGTACCATCGATCACCCAGATTGCGCCACGGCAGTACGGATGGGCGAACAATTCCTCGATCCGCCACAGCCCGTCGCCATGGTGCTCGATCCTGATTGCCCCGTCGTCGCGCGCCCGCATCGCATGACCTCAAGCTGAGGAAACGATGGTGACAAAAGCAAAACCCCCGCGCCAGGGGCGTGGGGGTTCGCAAACCATCCAGACGTCGCGAACGACGCTTAGATCTTCTCTTTGACCTTCAGGACCTGACGGCCACGATACATGCCGGTCTTCAGGTCGATGTGGTGCGGCCGGTGCAATTCGCCGGTATCCGGATTCTCGACATAGGCGTCGGGACGGATACTGTCGTGCGCCCGGCGCATTCCCCGCTTGGACGGGGTGGTTTTCCGCTTCGGAACGGCCATCGTTCGCACTCCACAAGAAACACTGCGTCGCAGGCGCACCCGCAACGGAGGGCGCGTTATACGGATTCGCGCCGGTGGATGCAAGGGTCGAAGCGCACGGCGGATCGGGTAAAGTCAGGCGCCGGCCGGGTGTCACACGATCGACACGAGTTTCCCGTACAGACGTGGCACACTCCCGCGCTTCCGCCACCCAGTCGTTGTCTATCATGAACGCCGTATTTCAGAATGCCCGCCTGCTCCTGAGCGACCAGATCGTCCCCGGAACTCTGGAGGTGCGGGATGGCCGGATTGTCGCCATCGACAGCACGCCGGCAGCGCCGAACGGCGCCGTGGACCTGGACGGGGACTACCTGATGCCGGGCCTCGTCGACCTGCATACCGACAATCTGGAAGACCATTACCAACCGCGGCCGCAGGTCTACTGGGACCCGATCGCCGCGGCGGTGAACCACGACGGAGAGGTCGCTGTCTCCGGCGTGACCACCGTGTTCGATTCGCTGTGCCTTGGGCTCACCGACAAGGGCGAGATGCGCGCCAAGCATGTGCGGCCGCTGGTCGACGGCATCACCGGTGCCAAGGCAGCCGGAATGCTGCGCGTCGACCACCGCATCCATCTGCGCTGCGAGGTCATCGGCCCGACCGTGTTGGACCAGCTCGCAACCTTCGACGACGACCCCATGATCGGATTGATCTCCGTCATGGACCACGCTCCCGGGCAACGGCAGACTGCCGACGTCCAGGTCTGGTTCAAGCTGCGCTGCGAGATCGACGGGATGACCCGGGACCAGGCGAACGCCGATCTCGAGCGACTGACCAACGCGTCCCGCGAACTCGGACCACGCCATCGCCGAGCAGTAGCCGCCTGGGCGCGTGACCGCGGGCTCAGCCTTGCCAGCCATGACGACCAGACGGTCGACCATGTCGTGGAGTCCGCGGATATCGGCTGCACGATCGCCGAGTTTCCGACGACCGTCGAAGCGGCGCGCGCCTGTCGGGAGCGCGGTATTGCGGTCATGATGGGCGGCCCCAACCTGGTTCGCGGCAAGTCCTCTTACGGCAACATTACCGCGCGCGAGCTGGCGGAGGCCGGATTGCTGGACATCGTTTCCTCGGACTATGTGCCGGCCAGCATGCTGCACGCCGCCTTCACGCTTGCCGAGGCGGTCGATGGGTGGGATCTGCCTCGCGCGGTCGCCACGGTTACGTCGATCCCCGCGGCGGCCGCCCACCTCGATGACCGAGGGCGCCTTGCGGTCGGCCTGCGCGCCGACCTGATCCGGGTGCGGGTAGTCGACGGCCGACCGGTGGTACGCGGTGTCTGGGTCGCTGGCGAGCGGGTGGCGTGACGGGCTTCGCTCCGCACATCCCGGTGCTGGCGCTGCTTGGGCTGGCGGCATGCTCCGTCCCAAGCCAAACGCCGACGGACTGCCCCACCCCAACGGTCGTGATCGACGTCGGCCATACCGAAGCTGCGCCCGGCGCGACCGCCGCGTCTGGCGCCACCGAGTATTCGTTCAATCGCCGGTTTGCTGCGTTGCTCGCACAGGCGCTGCAGGATCACGGCCAGCCTGCCCATACTGTCGAAATCACGGAACCCGATCCGCGCCTGGACCGTCGGGTCGGCGAGATCCGGTCAATCACGCGCAACACTGCGCATGGGCTTGTCCTCTCGGTGCACCACGACTCGGTACAGGAGCGCTATCTAAAGCTCCACCTGGTCGATGGCGTCGAACGCTCCTACACCGACGCTGCCAGCGGCTTCTCGCTGTTCGTGCCCGCCGAAACACCGGTTGCCGGCGATAGTCTGGCCGCCGCCCGGTCCATCGCCGATGGCCTGATCGCCGCCGGTGAGCGACCGAGCCTGCATCATGCCGAACCCATCGAAGGCGAGAACCGTCGCCTGCTGGATCCGAGGCGCGGCATATATGCAGGCGATTTCCTGAAGATCCTGCGCACCGCCGAAGCGCCGATCGTCCTGATCGAAGTCGGGGTGATCAAGAACCCGGCGGATGAACAGCGTCTGTCCGATCCATCAACCGCCGCCGCGGTTGCCAGAACAATCGCCGGCGGCGCGACCCTGCCCTGCCCGGTCAGTTCCCGGTCAACGGCCAGAACAGCGGGATGATCAGCACCGCCGTCACCCACAGGATCAGGTTCAACGGAATGCCGACCCTCAGGAAGTCGACGAACCGGTATCCGCCGGCGCTGTAGACGAAGGTGTTGGTCTGGTAACCGATCGGCGTGGCGAAGCTGGCGCTGGCGGCAAACATGACCGCCACCACGAACGGCCTCGGATCGACCCCCAACTGGTGCGCCAGCCCGGCCGCGAGCGGGGTCAGCAACACGGCGACCGCGTTGTTGCTCATGATCTCGGTCAGAACCGACGTCAGGAGATAGACCCCGGCCAGCACGGCGAGCGGTCCAAGTCCGGCAGCCAGCATGGCAACCGACTCGACGATCAACTGCCCGGCACCGGTCTTGTCCATGGCGCGACCCAGCACCAGCATGCCGAGGATCAGCATCAGGATGTCCCAGTGCACCGCGTTATAGGCGTCGTCGGAGTCCAGACAGCCGAGGCCGACCACGGCTGCAGCCGCTATCAGGGCGAGTGCCGCGATCGGCAGCACTTCCAGCGCCGCCAGCACCACCACGCACAGCACCGCCGCCAGCGCGATCGGCGCCTTGCCGCGGCGAAACGGACGCTCTGTCGGTTGCGTCAGGTTCACGAACTCGCGCCGCTCGAACATCCGCGCCATGCTGGCCGGCGGTCCCTCGATCAGCACCGTATCGCCGATCCGCAGCCGGATCTGGTCGAAATTCTCCTCCACGTGCTCGCCATGACGATGAATCGCCAGGACATAGGCGCCGTAGAGCCGTTGCAGGTCCAGATCGACCAGACGCAGCCCCAACGCGTGCGATCCAGGGCCGACCACCCCCTCCATCAGCACCGTCTCGTGGGTGGCAATCGGTTCGATGGCATGGCCATCCAGCCCTCCGAATTCCACATCGCCGGCTTCGCGCAAGCCCAGCATGTCGCCCATTCCACTGCGAATGACGACGCGATCGCCGGCGGCCAGCACAAGATCGTCGAGGTCATAGCGGTACGAACGATCGGCCCGCAGCACGTCGATCACCCGCAGGCCACGCTGCTCGGTGAAACCCGCCGAACGCAGTGGCCGGTCGACCAGCGGCGAGCCGAACGGCACCAGCACCTCGGCGAAAAAATGCCGGTCCGAGGACTTCGGAAGCATGGCCGCAAGGCTGTCCCGGGTCGGCAGCAATCGCTGTCCGATCAGCAGCATGTAGGCCGTCCCGACCACAGCCATCACCACTCCGGCCGCCGTGATCTCGAACATACCGAACGGTGCCAATCCGACACGCTGCGCAACCCCGTCAACCAGCAGGTTGGTCGATGTGCCGATCAGGGTCGTCGTGCCGCCGAAGATGCTGGCATAGGACAGCGGTATCAGAAGTTTGGACGGCGAAGTGCCGATGGTCTGGGCGAGCGCGATGACCACCGGGGCCAGGATCACCACGACCGGCGTGTTGTTGACGAACGCCGACAGCACCATGACCCCGATCATCAAGACGGCCAACGCCGCGATTGCCGACGCCCCGGCTGCCTTCATCATCACCCGGCCGAGGACGTCGATCACCCCGGTCCGTTCCAGTGCGGCACTCAGCACGAACATCGACGCGATCGTCGCCAATGCCGGATTGCCGAAAACCCCTAGGACCTCGTGCGTCGCGAGAACCCCGGTCGCCAACAGCACGGCGACGGCGCTCAACGCGACGATGTCCGGTTTCATACGCTCCCGAACGAAACCGAAGAAGACGATCACCACCAGCACAAAGACGATGGCGACGTCGATGACCGCACGGTCCATGTCGTTTCGTCTCGCTGCTCAAGTACACCCGGCGCAGCCCGGGATCGTCGCCCAACGCTCCTATGACGCCGCGGGTTCCGGCTTGCCGGCCTCCCCGTCAATTTTGTAGCGGAAGTCGCAATAGCTGGCCCCGCCCATGATGGTCTGGGTACGCTCCAGGGTGATCCGCGGGTCGAAGCCCTGGCAGAACGTGCCATCACGGTTGCACGACAGCAGGTGCCCTATATCGCCAAGTCCCATCGCCCGGTACATCTCCGAGTAGCGGCAGCGCGTCACGTTGAAGTCGAGAGTCTCCGCCGAGCGTCCGACCTCCTCGATCTCCAGCGCGCCACCGGCTGTCCAGTGCTTCTGGATGGCAGCAAAACCCTCGATGCCCAGATGTCCGTCGGCCGCCTCGGCGAACGACTTGCCCTGCGCGATCGCCGCCTTCTCGATCGCCGACCCGAGCACGGCCTGCGCCGCCTCGACGCCGAACCGCGACACCATCTCGTCGTAGATCGGCTTGATCACCTGGGCCTCGATCCGCCGTTGCTGCAGGATCGGAAGCTGTTCGCCGCGCTCGCTCATCGTGTTCTCCGTTTCACGCCTTTCGGGACAACCGTCGGTCCGCCTCCGCCACCTCCGCGGCAACAGCAGCCACAGCGGGCCGGCTGCCAACCGCATCGTGCCACGCCTGCAAGGACGGCACAGACGTCAATCTCGGTCCGCCGAGCCGCAGCGCGTACAGCACGCTCATGAACATCGCGATGTCCGCGGTCGTGAATACCCCACAGAGATAGGGTCCCTCGTGCTTGGATGCGACCATCCGGTAAAGGTCAAGCAGTTCCCGCTCGGCCTGCTCGCCTTCCAGCGCCTGCTGCTCGCGCCGTTCCAGGTCGGGATGCACCGGTTCGGTGCGGTACATCAGTTTGACGAGCGGCCGCAGCAGGATCTCGTCGGCGGTCAGTTCCATCAGACGGCACCGCGCCCGTGCCTTCGGGTCACGGGGCATCAGCGGAGGTTCGGGATAGGCATCCTCCAGATATTCGAAGATGACAGTGGAATCGAAAAGCGTGAGGTCTCCGTCGACCAGGACCGGCACCTGCTTCTTGGGATTGGCGGCTTCGACGGCCGGGTGCTTCGGCGAGTACCCCTCGGCCTGCGAGAATGGCACCAGTTCACGCTCGAACGGCAGCCCCTTCTCGGCCAACGCGATTTCGACCTTTCGCGCGAACAGGCTGAGCGGTGCGGAGTACAACTTCATGTGTCTGCTCCATCGCGGGACCAATCAGGATCTCGATAGGAACATACAGGGAACATTAACGCGCGACAACGCCATTACCGGGCGCTGTAACCACCGTCGAGCAGCAGGTCGGCGCCGGTCATGAAGCTGCTGTCCTCGCAGGCCAGGAACACCGCGCCGCGCGCCATCTCCTCCGGCCGACCCAGACGGCCGAGCGGGTGCATGGTTTTTCCCCACTCGCTCTCCGCCCGCTCGGGGCTGCCGTAGCGCGAGAACAGCCGATCGGTCGCGGTGCCGCCGGGCGACAGCGTATTCACCCGGATTCCGTCCGCCGCATGGTCCAGCGCCATCACCTTGGCCAGTTGGACCAGCCCGCCCTTGGTGGTGCAGTAGGCCGCACTGCCGGGTGTACCGACCCGCGCCATCTGCGATGCGGTCAGAATGATCGACCCTCCGCCGGCCCGTTTCAGATGCGGGATGCCGTGCTTGCAGAGGTGGAATACCCCCGTGAGGTTAACCGCCAGCGCCTGGATCCAGTCGGCCTCGCCCAGGTCCTCCACGGTGGCCGGCGGGGTCAGGGTCGCCGCGTTGGCGACCAGGATGTCCAGACCGCCGAACGCCTCGACTGCGGCATCCACCGCGTCCAGGACGGAGTCGGTGGAACGCACGTCGCAGTAGCCGCCCTCCGCCTTGCCGCCAGCGTCGCGGAGTTGCGCGGCCAGCGCCTCGACCTCGGCGCCGTGCAGGTCGGCGCACCACACGGCCGCCCCTTCCGCCACGAACGCCTCCACGATGGCCTTGCCGATGCCTCGGGCGGCACCCGTCACAATCGCCGCCTTGTCCACCAGGCGGCCGGCACCGGCATCGGACATGTCAGTTCTCCTCGTCTTGGCTCAGGATGTTGGCGGTCTGCGACCGGGGGTCGCGCAGGGTCCACCGACCGCTCTCGACGGTGTGCATGAAGTCCTCCAGAACCGCATTGAACAGCGCCGGTTCCTCAAGGTTCATGGTGTGTCCGGTTTTCGGCAGGACCGACAGCGCGGCCGACGGAATATTGCGCTTCATGAAGTTGCCGACATCAAGGCACGGTTCGTCCTCGTCGCCGTTCACGATCAGGGTCGGCACCGTCAACGCACGCATCCGGTCAACCAGATCGTACAGCGACGGCCGGCGCGCCTGGACGCCGCGCATGGTGTTAGCCGAGCCCAGCGTGGAATGTTCGCACAACTGGGTCTCAAACTCCTTCCAGCCGCGCGGATCCTTGGCCTGGAACTGCACGCGGGTCGGCCCGATGGCGTAGGACTTGCCGACCACCGCCATGGTCTCGGCGGCAATCCGTGCGGACGTCGCCTCGGTCTCTTTGCGGAACTGCTCGCGCTTGTCGGCGTCCGCACCGTAGCCACATCCGGCGACCGTCAACGACAGCGCGCGGTCCGGGTAGCGGAACCCGAAATGCAAGGTCGCGAACCCACCCATCGACAGGCCTACAACATGGGCGGCGTCGATGCCGAGCCCGTCGAGCACCGATCGGATATCGTCGGTCGCGCGGTCCTGGCTGTAGGCCTCATGGCTCTGAGGAACATCCGACGGCGGGTACCCCCGGGCGTTATAGCTGACACAACGGTAGCGCCGCCCGAAATGCCGCATCTGCGGCTCCCACGAGCGGTAATCGCCCGCGTACTCGTGGACAAACACGATCGGCGTGCCTTCGCCGACCTCCTCGAAATACAGCTTCACGCCGTCGTCGGTGGTGACGTGTGGCATCGGGCGGATCCTCCCAGGATCGATCAACGGTTAATGGAACACCCCCGCGGACGCCAGGGCAATGGTCGGTCGGCAATCACGCGCGCCGTCGGCGCGACAGAACCAATGCAAGGGACGCGGCAAACACCGCCGCGCCGATGAACGCCACGATCACCGCGGTCAGCGCCGGCAGCGGGCCAGCCAGGAAATGCAATGCCAGGCAGAAGCTGGCGTATACGACGAGCGACGGCTGCGCTGCGTTAAGGGTCGCGGCCGTGAATTCCCGACCATAGTGACCATAGAGCATCCAGGCCGACGCGATCAGAGTGGTCGGGAAGGCCAGCAGGAAGCCCGACCACACCGGACCCAGCCACGGGCTGGCCGTCGCCACGCTGGCCACCGCGAGCCCCGCTACGGCGCCGCGCACCATCACGAAGCTCCAACCGGCCGGTGCCGCAGCGCTGGTGGGGCGACCGATGCCGCGACGACGCAACAGCCAGGCGAGCACCGCTCCTGCACCGGCGGCGGCGAATGCGAAAGGCAGGGTTGCCGGCAACGCCTCGGTCGCCAGGGCCCATGCCGTCCAGGCGGCCAATCCGGCGGCCAACGACACCAGGAACCCGCCGAACCGGGCGGCGTGCACCCAGGCGGTGCAGAACAACAGGACCGCTCCGGTCACCGCGAAAGCCGTCAGAGCGCCAGCGTGAATGAACGGTGCCTCCTGCTCCAGCGCGATGAAAAAGAATCCCGGACCGGCGTTCACCGGCAGGGTGATCAGCACGCTGGTCAGCACCGGACCGACGCGCTGCGCCAGCCGCCCGGCGGCAACGATCACCGCGGCCGTCGCCAGCGCCTTCCACAGGATCGAGACAACAACCAGCGAGACGCTCAACCCGCCACCATCAGATCGACCAGCCGCCGGGCGTCGTCGAGGCTCTCCAGGTCATCGACCAGCGCGATCAGGGTATCGGCGTTGCCGGCGGGCACGGGGCCGTGCGCAAAAGCGAGATTGCCGCGGAACTTGGCGAGGTGGGCGTCATGGCTCATCGGCTTGGCCGGGTTGCCGTAGATCACCGACAGGGTCTTCGACAGATCTGCGTCGGAGTGTCGAGTCACCATCACGGTAACCGGCGTCAGCGCGTTCGGGTCGGGGTTGCCGTCGGCGGTGATGGTGATCCGTTGCGCCAGTTCCAGGGTAGCCGCATCGCCCAACGCCTCGGGCGTAAAATCACCAACGCCAAGATCGCCGGTCACCAGCAATCGTGCGGCAGCGTAGGAACCGCACAGCCGGGCATAGTTCGGTGTCATCGCATTCTTCGGCGGCCGGCCGATCAGCCGGTGGGTCAGCGGCGGCACCGCTGCGGCTACCGACGCCACCTCGCCAGCCGCGAACCCATGTTCGGCCCGCAGCTCACGCAGCGCGTCCAGGATGCCGTGGGTTGCCCGACCGCTCGGGAATGGCTTGTGCGCGACCTCGGTGATCCGCCAGATGCGACCAATGCCGGCGGTCAGCGCGTCGGCGTCGTAGTCGCCTTCCATCAGGTTCAGGTAGCCGAACGGACCTTCCAGCGTGCCGCGCAGGCCGGGAATGCCGGCTTCGGCCATCCGAACCGCCACCACCGCGTTACGGGCGTTGAAGCCTGCCTGCATGGCCAGCAGCGGCGAGCCCTCGACGTGTGCCTGCATGGTACCGCCAGTCTGGGCGTAGTAGATGCCGAACGCGTCCAGCAGCCGCTCCCGGTCGAGACCGAACGCGGCACCGAGGGCCGCCACCGCGCCGAACCCGCCTCCGGTCGCCGGCCGGAAGAACCGCAGCCCGTTGCGCACTGAGCAGCCGATGTGGCAGGCGACGTTGACGCCCAGCACCACCGCACGCAACAGAGACTTGCCGTCGATGCCACCGCGCGCCTCGGCCTCGGCCATCAGCGCCGCAAACGGCACCGCCATCGGGTGCAGCACCGCCTGCTCGTGGACGCAGTCGTACTCGGAGTTGTGGATCAGATAGCCGATGACCGCTGCGGCGGCCGGTGGCGGCAGCGGCTCACCGGTGCCCCAAACCCGCGCACCCGCGCCGGGCACCGCGCCCTGGAACGCGGCGATCGTCTCCCGGACATATGGCGCCCGTGTACCGGCAAGGCCGACCCCGAGGCTGTCCAGGATGAAGACCTTGGCGGCGCGGATCGCTGCGGCCGGCAGATCCTCGAACCGCGTGCCGAGCACGTGATCGGCGAAGCGCTCGATCGCGTCAGCCATGGACCTCTCCGCCTGTTCGCAGCCCGCGCCGCGCGTCGGCCGGGATCGTGATCTCATCGCTCATGAATGCTGTCATCCGTCCGCCACCCAGTGGGAGTTCCGGTGTCCGGCACCGACGTTACCGAACCGGTCCGACCCTAGCAGGAAGCCGAAACCACGGTGAAGGCGCCCACTCGCCCGCTCGCGGCACGACGCCCGTTCACTGTCGGCGCAATTCGCCGCCCGCCTGCCGCAGCACCAGGCGGTTCCGGAACGCCGCTTCACGGGAACGAAGAACGCCCGTCCGGGTTGTCGACAGGTCGGGCATCCGCGGGGCGCCCGGCATCATCCTGTAACCCCAATCCGTGGAGAAAAGCATGGCGGGCGGAATTCTGTTGTGGCTGCTCGGGGTTCCGATCCCGATCATCATCCTGCTTTTCCTGATCCTGTAGGGAGACGACCATGGTCTCCGTTTCACCGGAACTCGTGGACAGCCAGGATGCTTCTGGCTCCTGCGTGTCGTGGGCCGCAATCATCGCAGGGGCCCTGGCAGCCAGCGCACTGTCCCTTGTCCTGCTGATCCTTGGTACGGGCATCGGCCTGACGATGGTGTCTCCCTGGTCGGCACAAGGCGCCGGAACCACGGCAATCGCCGCTTCTGCCGCCGCCTGGTTGGTGTTCACCCAATGGGCGTCATCGGGCATTGGCGGGTACGTCGCCGGTCGGATGCGCCTGCGCTGGCCGGGCGTCGACCGCGACGAGGTGCTCTTCCGGGACACCGCCCACGGGCTCCTGGTGTGGGCCCTCGCCACGGTGCTCGTCACCGGCCTGCTGGTGGCCGGTGGTGCTGCCACCGTGCGAAGCGGCGGATCGGCCGTTGTGGCCTTCACCGTCCAGGACTCCGCCGACGCGCCGGCCCGGACCGCCGTGCCGACCGACTATTTCGCGGACATGCTGTTCCGACCGGGCGGCGCGTCGACCGCGACCGGTATTGAGGCGCCTGGAATCGACCCGAGCGATGACGATGCCAAGGGCGAAGCGTCGCGGATCCTGGTCATCGGGCTGACAAAGGGAGACGTTCCCGCGTCGGACAAGGTGCAACTGGCGCATCTGGTCGCGACCCGCACCGGCATGTCGCCCAGCGACGCGCAGGCGCGCGTGAACGACGTCCTCGGCCAGATCGAGACCACCAAGTCCGAGGCCAAGGCAGCCGCCGAAGACGCGCGCAAGGCCGGACTGACTATCGCGCTGGTATCGGCGCTGTCGTTGTTCGTCGGCGCCTTCATCGCCGGGGTGGCCGCTGCCATCGGCGGACGCCAGCGCGACCTCGTCTGACGACCTCGCCGATCCGCACGGTTGATCGATTGCAAACCATCGTCCCGGCAATGGTCCCCGACCACCGCCGGGACGATGCCAATGCGCTGCCTCAATTTCACACCAGATTAACGGTGCTACGAAACCACCGCGTTACCGATCACTCACGAGGTTCCGTGTCGTGACCGACGATCCCTATACCGTGCTCGGTGTCGAGCGCACCGCAACCGACGCTCAAATCAAGTCCGCCTATCGCGCCCTGGCGCGCAAGCTTCACCCCGACATCAACGCCGGCGACGCGGCGATGGAGGAGCGGTTCAAGACCGTGTCCGCCGCCTACGACTTCTTGCGCGATCCGGAGCGCCGACGCCGCTATGACGCCGGCGAGATCGATGCCACGGGTGCGGAAATGCCGGACCGCCGTTTCTACCGGCAGTACGCCGACACCGGCGCCAGGCATCGCTACGAACCGGATACCGGCTTCGACGATCTCAGCGACCTGTTCGGCCGGGCCGGCTTTGGCGGCGCACGAGGCGGCGGGCGAATGCGGCTCCGTGGCGCCGACCTGCGCTACCACCTGGAGATCGGGTTTCTCGATGCGGTCAACGGCGCCACCCGCCGGGTCACCACCCCGGACGGCGCCACGCTCGACATATCGATTCCCGCGGGCATCGCCGATGGCCAGACCATCCGCCTCGCCGGACGGGGCCAGCCGGGGCTCAACGACGGTCCGCCAGGCGATGCGCTGATCGACATCGCGGTGGCATCGCATCCGTTGTTCGATCGCAAGGCCAACGACATCCGCATCGAACTTCCGATATCGATCGACGAGGCGGTGCTGGGAGCCTCGGTTGACGTGCCGACCGTCTCAGGTCGGGTCAAGCTGCGGATACCGCCCGGCTCCAGCACCGGCAAGGTTCTGCGCCTGAAGGGCAAGGGCGTGCGCGGCCCGAAATCGGTGGCGGGCGACCAATTGGTCGAACTGAAGATCGTGCTGCCGGAGACCGTGGGCGAGCGGTTGAAATCCGCCATGGAATCGTTGCGTGAGGCCGGAGGCTACGATCCCCGCTCAGGCTGGAAAGGACGCAACCCATGATGCTGGAAACCGACGTTCTGGCCCAGATCCGGGGGCTGACCCGCACTCGGCTGCGGATCTGCATCGAGCAGGAATGGGTGCGCCCGGCGCGCGGGGATCGTGGCCATGCCTTTGATGATCTGGATGTGGCCCGGTTGCGTCTGATCGCTGAATTGACCGAGGATCTTCAGGTCAACGATGACGCGGTGCCGATCATCCTGTCCCTGGTCGACCAGGTGCACGGCCTGAAGCGCCGCCTGCGGCTGCTGGATGAAGCGATCGCCCAACAGGACGATGCGGTCCGGGGGCGTATCGCCGAACATGTTCAGGCCCGGGACGGAACCTGACGTTGCTGCGCGCGCCCCGCTACCGCCTACGCAGCGGTGGCGCGCAGCCGCGGCAACTCGTTCTCCTCGGCCTCGGCGGCAGCAATCGCGCGGGCGAGCGCGCCCTGCAGGGCTTTTGCCGATTCCAACGTCAGCTCTACCGCCGCCCGCGCGCCAGGTCCGCGATCCTGATTGACGAAATCGATGATGATGGCGTCGTCCAGCAGCGCGTGGTTCGGGTGATCGTAAGACACCACGGCATGGGACACCGGGAACCACCCGTCCATGCTCTTGCCCGCCCCCTCGGCGCGGACGACCTCGACAATGGACGTACACATGATGCCTACCCCGCCAGATGCTTGCTGAAGAACGCGAAGATCTTCTCCCAGCCGTCCATCGCCTGTTCGACCCGGTACATTGGCCGGTGGTAGTAGAAGAAGCCGTGGCCGGCACCGTCGTAGCGGTGGAACGCATAGTCCTTGTTGTGAGCCTTCAGCTCAGCCTCGTGCTGGTCGACCTGCTCCGGACTCGGCGCGCGGTCATCGTTGCCGAACAATCCCAGCAGCGGGCAGCTCAGATCCTTGGTCAGCGAGATCGGCGGTATCGGTTGCTTGGCCGGACGGTCGTCCTCGGCCTGCACGACGCGCCCGCCCCACAGCTCGACCACCGCGTCGACGTTGTCACGCCGGCAGGCGTACAGGAACGCTTGGCGCCCCCCCGAACAGCTGCCGATCAACCCAACCTTGCTGCCGACATAAGGTTGGGCGCGCAGCCATTCGACCGCACCCTCGGTGTCGCCGACCATCTGGTCGTCGGCCACCCCGCCTTCCGCCCGTGCCTTTGCCGCGACGTCGTCGGCATGCCCCTCGCCGAGCCGGTGATAGAGGTTGTGGCTGATGGCGGCGTAGCCGTGATGGGCGAACTTGCGGGTCATCTCCCGGTAGAACTCACCCCAGCCAGGCAGGTGGTGGATCAGGACCACGCCCGGGAACGGTCCCGGTCCCATCGGCCGCGCAGCGTAGGCCGAGATCGGTTCGTGGTTGTTGCCGGGAATGGTCACGGATTCCGCGATCATGCTTTCGTAGGCCATGGTCGTCACCTCTCGGGCACGCAGGACGGGAGCAGCCGCCGATGGATCCGTTGGGCGGCCGGAAAGCCTAGCACGGCGAGCATTGGCATCGCATAGCCGGGTTTGACCGTTGTCGCATTCGGGCCCAGATCACCCCGACGCGATCTCCCAGCCGATCTGCGCCAGCCGCGGCGCCTTCGCCCCGACCTCCAGGGCGTCCAGGGAACTCGCGTTGCCGGCCAGTCCGCGGGCGTAAACGCCCTGACAGATCGCGGCCAACCGGAAGAATGAGAACGCCTGGAAGAACGGCAGATTCGGGATGCCAGCGCGCCCGGTACGGCGGCAGTAGGCAGCGATGTAGTCGTGCTCCGCCGGGATTCCGAGGGCCGCCAGATCGAGGCCGACCATGCCTTTGAGCGCCTTCTCGTCATACGGCATGCGGTAGGGCATGCAGTTGTAGGCGAGGTCGGACAGCGGGTGGCCGAGCGTGGACAACTCCCAGTCCAGGATCGCGATCACCCGCGGTTCGGTCGGGTGCAGCATCAGGTTCGGCAGCCGGAAATCACCGTGGACGATCGACACCTCGTCGGGCGGTGGCTCGTGGGCAGTCAGCCAGTCGATCAGCGCGTCCATGTCGGGCATCGGGTCGGTCTTCGAAGCCTCGAACTGCCTGGTCCAACGATCCAACTGGCGGCCGACGTAATTGGCGGGCTTGCCGAATCCCTCGAGGCCAACCGCCGCCGGATCGACCTTGTGCAACCTGGCCAGCGCGTCGTTCATGGAATCCCAGATCGCGGCACGCTCATCCGGGTCGAAGCCTTCGTCCAGGGACGGTTCACCCGGTATCCGGCCTTCCAGGTAGTCCATCACGTAGAACGCCGTGCCGATGACCGACGTGTCCTCGCACAGCAGGCGCATCACCGGTACGGGCACGTCGGTGGCGGCCAACGCGGCCATCACCCGGTATTCGCGCTCCACCATGTGGGCCGACGGCAAGAGGGTACCCGGCGGTTTTTTGCGCAGGACATAGGCATCGTCGCCGGCCTCGACATGAAAGGTCGGATTCGACTGGCCACCCTGGAACTGCATGACTTGCAGGCCGCGTTCCGCACCAGGCAAGCCCTGGTCAGCCAGGAAGCGGGCCAGCGCCGCCTCGTCGAAGCGGTGGGCGTCGGTTACCGGGCCGAGAACTGTCATGCCCCGCGCCTCAGGAGGGGTCGCCGATGGTCCGACCGCCATCGGCGACGATGGTCTGGCCGGTGATGAACGAGGCGCTGTCTGAGGCCAGGAAGGTGGCAAGGGCTGCGATCTCCACCGGCTCGCCGATCCGTTTCAGCGGGGTGATCGCCTCCATGATCGCCAGCCGCTTGGGGTCCTCCCACAGAGCGCGGGCAAAATCGGTGCGTATCAGGCCAGGGGCGATGGCGTTGGCGCGGATGTTGTGGCCACCCCACTCGACCGCCAGATTGCGCACGAACTGCTGCTCCGCGGCCTTGGAGATGCCGTACAGGCCAAGCTTGCGGTTGCCGTACAGCGAGGCGATTGACGAGATCACGATGATCGAGCCGGCGTTCCGCTCGGCCATCTGCGGGGCCACCATGTTGCAGAGCCAGAACGCGCTCTTGACGTTGGTGGTCATGATCTTGTCGTAGGCCTCGTCGGAGACCTCGTGCATCGGGCCGAACACCGGGTTGGTGGCGGCGTTGCACACCAGCACATCAATTTTGCCGTAAGCCCTCCTGGTGGCCGCGACCAGTGTTTCCAGATCCTCCTTGCGGCCGATGTTGCATGGCACGGCGATGGCTTGGCCGCCGGCCGCTTGGATCTCGGCGACCACCGCGTCGCAGGCCTCCTGCTTGCGGCTGGACACCACGACCTTGGCGCCCTGCTTCGCCATGGTCTCGGCAATGGCCCGGCCGATACCGCGCGACGAGCCGGTGATCAGGGCAACCTTGTCGGTGAGTTCAAACATCGCGGAACGTCCTTGGCTACGGGATCAGGTTGCGGTGACACCGCCGTCGACGACCAGTTCAGTGCCGGTCACGAAGGCTGCGTCGTCGCTGGCGAGATACAGCACGGCCCCGGCCACATCCGCCGGCTCCCCCATGCGACCGAGCGGACTGGCGCTCTGCAGGGCGGCGCGCATCCGCTCGGGGTCGCGGTGGGCGGCGACCATGCGGTCGACCATCGGGGTGTCGGTATAGGACGGATGTACGGAATTGCAGCGGATGCCGTAGCCCTTGCGCGCGCAATGCAGCGCGACCGACTTGGTGAGCATCCGCACCGCGCCCTTCGACGCGCAGTAGGCAGCCAGTTGTGGGGCGCCGACGATCCCCGCGATGCTCGACATGTTCACGATCGAGCCGCCGCCGGACTGCTTCATGGCCCGCACCCCGTGCTTGCAGCCCAGCATCACACCTTCGGAGTTGACTGCCTGGATCCGGCGCCACCCTACCACCGTCATGTCCTCGATCGAGCCGTCCCCGCCGCCGATGCCGGCGTTATTCACCAGGATGTCGAGCCGTTGGTGACGTTCCAGCGCTTCATCAATGGCCTCGACCCACTGGTCCTCGTTGGTGACGTCAAGCGGAACCGCTTCCGCCGATCCGCCCGCATCGACGATCTCGGCGACCACGGCAAGCGCGGTATTCTCATCGATATCCGCGACCAGCACGGTGGCCCCCTGCTCGGCCAATGCATGCGCGATCGCCCGGCCGATACCCGACGCCGCCCCCGTCACCAGCGCGATCTTCCCGGCAACCCGGTTCTGTCCGGCGGCCATGCGTGCATCCTCCCTCGCCGCCGTTCGGGCGGCGGCGGCAAGCTTAGGTAGGGCGGGACAGCCTGTCGAGGCGGGCGCTGGCTATTCGGCGGGCTCGCCGAGCGGCGATGTCCCACCCCCTGGGCGCCCACGCGCCTCACGACCGACGCGTGGGTGAATCCGGCAGGCCAGCAGCGACAGGCAGAATGTCACCGCGCCGCCGACCACGAACACCACAGGCAATTCGAACACCCGCAGAAGGACCGAGAAGACGCCTGGCGGAACGATGTCGGCGACATCGCGGTAAGTCGAGTAGACGGTCGTCATCTCGGCCCGCTCGTGCCGGCGCACCGCGAACAGGAACAGCATGTTGCCGCCGGCGTCGATGGCGCTCATGCCCAATGCCGCGCAGATGATCAGCGCGACGCTGATCCAGGGATGCCCCCAGAACGCCGCGACCAGTACCGTCGTGATCGCTGCCAGCATGAAGCCGGCCATGAAAACCCGCCGGATGCCCTCGCGCCGCACCAGTTGGCCCGACAGCGGGGTCAGGAACAGGAAGCTGGTGCCGACCGAGACGATCGCTCCGCCGACCTCGGGGCCCAAGCCGCTTTTGACCGCGTAGATCGGAACATAGATGAAGAACACCACCCACCACACGTTGCGGCCGGTGGTCATAACCCAGGCGAGCCGCAGGCGCGGTTGCGCGAAGTAGCGTCGGACATAGGCGAGCGGCGTGGGCACCGGCACCGCCTTCTGCACGACCGCCGGGTTCTCGGTGATGCGCAGGAACCAGAAATACCCCAGCGCGACCAGCGCCACCCCGGCCGAGGCAATGTACGGCACCTCGCGCCCCATGTGCTCGCCCAGCCACACGCCGAGGAACGGGCCAGTGCACCACGCCGCCGCCGAGTAGAACAACCGCATCGGCTCCGACCGGCTCAGGTCCTTCTTGGCGATGAAATCGAGAATGTAGAGGCTTAGGCACACCGTGACGGCGACTGTGCCCACGGCCCGCACCACCATGCCCGCCATGAAGCCCTCGAACACCGGCACCACATAGAAGACCGGTGCCAGAGCGAGACCGAGAAACCCGATCGAGTACACCCAGCGCCGGGCTGTCTGGCGGACCAGCCAGGGGATGCACAGGCTGGTGGCCAGCGCACACAGGCTGGCCCCGAAGAACACCGAACTCACGCCCTCCGCGTCGCCGAGAAACCGAAAGGCCTCGATCGGCAACACGGTCGACAGCAACGCCCGGGCGAAGGATTCCAGTGCGAACAGCACCGCGAATGCTTCGGCCCCGGGCGCGCCCAGCCGCTTGAAGAAGACGGGGCGTCCCAACTGCATGATGGAGCCAGCAAAATAAGGGTTTCAATCGGACCAGCATTAGGCGCTCGACCGCAGCGCTCGCCAAGAGATTTTGCGGCTTTCCGACGGCTATCGTCCGCCGGTTCGGCGCCGTGCCCGGATACCCCGCAACAACTCCTCGGCATAGGGCAGGATTTCGAACACCGCGATCGCCGACAGGACACCCGCAACGTACTCGACCGGCAGCGGTTCGGCCTTAAATCGCACGGCCCAGTCGGCCTGCTCCTGGCCCAGACCGATCAACGCCAACGCCTGCGGCCAGTGCAGGACCAGAACAAGGGACATCGCCATGAAGGGGATAACCGCGAGGTAGTTGTGTACATGCTGCTCGGTCGGGGTGATCTCACGCCGCCGCCAAGCGTACGCCAGGTCCCAGTGGGCCGTGACCTCATGCAGCACGAACGCAGCGATCATCACGGCGATGACCAAGGCGTTGACGTCCAGAAGCAGCCCCAGCAGCACCGGAGTGCCCGCCTGAACGAGCATCAGGATGTGAATCGCCGATTCCTTCCAGCCGCTCGTCTCGGCGATCCGGCTGGCCCGGTGGCACAGATAGTCGGCGAAGCCGGCAACCAGCCAGATCGGCATGACCACATAGAGCAGGTACAGCCTCGTGGCCGTCTCAACCGTCATGATGTCCATCCCCGGATTCCGGTAGGCTTGCTGGTTCCTGAACCGCATCGGGCGACGCGGGTTCCGGCGGCCCGCTACCCCTCGTCGCAGCGCCGCGACGTTGCTATCGTTTCGGCAACGGCGCGCTCGACGCACCGAACCAGGGAGGACACCGAATGCTGCGCGGCCTGATGATGGATCGCCCGTTGCTGATCTCCAGCATCATCGACTTCGCGGCGGAGATCCGCTCCGACACCGAGATCGTCTCCGCCCGCGTAGAAGGTGATGTGCACCGCTACACCTACGTCGACTCGCGCCGCCGCATCGCCCAATTGGCGCGCTGGCTGCAGGATTACGGGATCAAGCCAGGCGACCGGGTGGCGACCCTGGCCTGGAACGGCTACCGGCATTTCGAGCTCTACTACGCGATCGCCGGCATCGGCGCGGTGTGCCACACCATCAACCCTCGGCTGTTTCCCGATCAGATCACCTACATCGTCAACCATGCCGCAGACCGGCTGCTGTTCGTCGATGCGACCTTCGTGCCACTGGTCGAGAAGCTGGCAGCGGGTTTGCCCTCGACGATGCGAACCGTGGTGATGACCGACCGCGCCCACATGCCCGACACCGCGCTCGAGGGCGTCCTCTGCTACGAGGAACTGCTGGCCGGGCAGCCCGAGACCATCGAATGGCCGGAGTTCGACGAGAACTCCGCCGCGGGGCTCTGCTACACCTCCGGCACCACCGGTAATCCCAAGGGCGTGCTGTACTCGCATCGCTCGACCATCCTGCATACCTTGGGTGTGCTGGCGGTCGCCGACGGCATCGGGCTGCGGCCGGGTCAGTCGATCCTGCCGGTGGTTCCGCTGTTCCACGTCAATGCCTGGGGCTTGCCCTACCTGATGCCGCTGACCGGCACCAAAATCGTGTTTCCGGGGCCGCGGCTCGACGGCCCCAGCCTGTTCACCCTGCTGGACCAGGAGAACGTGACCGCCGCCTGGGGCGTGCCGACGGTCTGGCTCGGCTTGGCCGCCGAGATGCGCAAGCAGGGCCGGGCCCCGGCCGGCCTGCAGGTGGTGCTGACCGGCGGGTCGGCAGCTCCCGGCCCGCTGATCCGCGAACTGGAGTTGAACTACGGCCTGAACATCACGCACGGCTGGGGCATGACGGAGATGAGCCCGGTCGGCTCGCTCACCGTGCTGAACGAGAAGATGCGCAAGCAGCCGCGCGAGGAGCAACTGCCCTACAAGGCGTCCCAGGGCCGCCGGCTGTTCGGCTGCGACCTGAAGATCGTCGACGAGGACGGCAAGCGCCTGCCACACGATGGCGTGGCGTTCGGCGAGCTGCTGGTGCGCGGCCCGGCCGTGATGTCCGCCTATTTCAACGACGACGACGCGAACGCCGCCTCGCACGACGCCGAAGGCTGGCTGCGCACCGGCGACGTGGCGCGCATCGACCCGGACGGGTTCCTGTTCATCGTCGACCGCACCAAGGACGTCATCAAGTCAGGTGGCGAATGGATCAGTTCGATCGACTTGGAGAATGCCGCCATCGGCCATCCCGCGATCCAGGAATGCGCGGTGATCGCGGCGTCCCATCCGAAATGGTCGGAGCGTCCGCTGTTGATCGCCGTGCTGAAGGAGGAACAGACGGCGACCGCGGAGGAGATCCGAAGCTTCCTCAGCGACAAGGTCGCTAAATGGTGGCTGCCCGACGACGTGCTGTTCGTCGACGATCTGCCGCACACCGCCACCGGCAAGCTGTCGAAGCTGCAGTTGCGCGAGCGGTTCAAGGACCATGTTCTGCCCACCATCGCGGAGCGGCCCGCCCCTTGAATGGACAGGCCGCTGGCTTGGACGGCGGAGGTGCGGTGGAATTCAGGGCCTATGAGCCGGCCGGCGGACCACCCGCACCGTTCCGCTATCACCTCCCCCGCAGTAGAAGCGGTCTCCACCGTCGGACTCCACCCCGGAGATGTTGGTTCCCGGCGGCATGTCGAGGCTTTGCAGGACCTCGCCAGATTGCGGATCGATTCGCCGCAGCTCGCTCTCGTTGGCTTCCCATGTTCCATGCCACAGCTCGCCATCGACCCAGGTGACGCCGGTGACGAAGCGATTGGACTCGATGGTGCGCAGAATGGCCCCGGTCCCGGGGTCGATCTGGTGGATCTTCCGATCGCGGTGCTGTCCGACCCAGAGGGAGCCTTCGGCCCAGGCGAGCCCGGAATCGCCGCCACCACCGGGCGCCGGGATCGTGGACTGCACCTCGCCGGTCGTCGGGTCGATCTTCTGGATGCGATCCTCGGCAATCTGGAACAGGTACCGGCCGTCAAAGGCCGTTCCGGCGTGAGCCGCGACATCGATCGTGCGCCCGATCTTGCCGCTCGCGGGATCGAGGGCGTTCAGCTTGTCGCCGGATGCGAACCAGATTTGACGACCGTCGCAGGTGACGCCGGCTACCTCGTCGACACCTTGAAATGGCCCGTACTCCTGAATGACGTCGGCTGCGGCTCGTTTCATCTGTCCAACCTCTCGGTTCGATTGACGGGCTAGACTTAGTGGCTCGGCAGCGGGGCCGGGAGTAACAAGGTTGTCGGGAAACCAGGCACCGGCGGGCTCATCCAACGACGCGCCCGCCCGCGACCGACCATTTGCACCCGCCCGGCCACCGCGAGCGCATCGAGAGCACGCTGAACGGTCCGCTGGCTGGTCCCAAGCGCAATCGCCAGCGCAGAACTTGACCAAGTTTCACCGTCAGCCAGCAACGCGAGCAGCGCCGCGTGCTCCTCCTCGACCGGCGGTACCAACACGACTACCCGCCGGCCGTCATTTGGCATCAGGACGAACCCTTGCTTGGTTGCCCGTACCCCGGCGAGCGCTCCAAGCTCCGTGCGAAGCCGGCCGATCTCCACCCGCAACCGCGCCCGGTGCGATTCGTCCACGAACCTCGCGCGGAACGCGCGTGCCAGCAGACCGTCCCGGGGCGCATCCCAGGGCCATGCCTCCGCCAGGGTTCGCACGAGCGCGAACAGCACCGGTCGGGTCGCGAGCGATACCACCACGTCGGCATCGCGCACGACACAGCGGCATGCGTCCACGACCAGCGCATCCGATGCCAACAGCGCCTCGACCTCGTCTAGCCGCAGCAGTCGTTCCTCGCCCTGCGCGATCAGGCGGGCCGCAGGCGTGCTGAGCGCCAGCGATGCGCTATCGACCTCCGCGATCAGGCCATGAATACCGGCATGGCGGGCGGCATCCATGGCGCGCGCGAGCGCGTCGCGCGCCGGCGTGGTCGCCAGTCGCCGCATTGCTATGCCCGCAACAACCAGTTCGTAGCCGACCCTGGACGCGGGCGGCAACCGGCCGGGATCGAGTGCTGCCAGCGCTTGCTCGGCCTCGTCGAGCCGGCCGATCAGCAGCAGGCGCCGGGCCGCAAGATATCCTGCATGGTCGGCGTTCCCCCGGTCGCCGTGCCTCAGGAGTGTCACCCGTGCTGCATCGAGATCCTTTACAGGCCATCCCAGGTCGCGTGAGACCAGCGCGATCTCCGCCTCGGCAACCACGCACCGCGCACGGGCCACTGGCTCCTTGGGGCCAAAGCCTCGCGCCGCATCCCGCAGGAGGGTCTTTGCCCGAGCCATTTCGCCAAGCTGCGCCATCGCGACACCGCGAAGCGCCAGCGCAGGAGCATCATCACGCAGGGCCACTCGATTCAGTGCCCCTAGTGGATCTCCGGACGCCAGAGCCCGTGCCGCCGCCGTGATCAGCGAGTCCATCGAGTTCCCGACACAGTTGTCACATCCATGGCTCAGCGCCCGGACCGAACCAGTCGACAACCACCAGCCAGTCCGTCGCCGAGAACGCCACAAACGCGGTCGCGCGCACAGGAGGGGTCGCTTTCGGGGTGGCCTGCTCGGCGCCACGAGACCGACACATACTGAGGATCGACCTGATGATGACGGCCGTCGTGACCGCCGTCGCCCGCCAGCGTCCGGATCAGCCGCGCGTCGGATCCTCCGAGACCTGAATCAACTGCTTGCCGAAGTTCTCGCCGCGTAGCAGGCCGATGAAGGTCTTAGGGGCGTTCTCCAGGCCGACCGTAATCGACTCCCGATACTTGATGCGCCCCTCCCGAAGATAGCCACCAACTTCTTTCATAAACGCCTTGTGGCGGTTACCCCGGTCCGAGACGATGAAGCCCTGGATCTTCAGCCGATCGGTCAGAACCCGGCGCATCAGCGCCGGCAGGCGGTCGGCATCGCCGCCGACCGGGCCGGTGTTGTACATCGAGATCATGCCGCATACCGGAATCCGTCCAAACGGATTCATGAGCGACAGGGCGGCATCCAGGGTCGGCCCACCGACATTCTCGAAGTAGACGTCGATCCCGTTCGGGCAGGCCGCCTTCAGATCGTCGCGCAGCGTCGCCGAACGGTGACTGACGCAGGCGTCGAAGCCGAGTTCGTCAACCACATAGCGGACCTTCTCGTCCGGTCCGGCGACGCCGACGGCCCGCGCGCCCTTGATCTTGGCAAGCTGGCCAACCACCGAGCCCACAGCCCCGGACGCCGCCGACACCACCACCGTCTCGCCCTCCTGCGGTTCGCCGATGTCCAGCAGGCCGACATACGCCGTCAGGCCGGGCATGCCCATCACGCCGACCCAGGTCGACAGCGGCGCCAGCGCCGGATCGAGCTTGCGCACGCCGTTGCCGTCCGAAACCACATGGCTCTGCCAGCCGAACATGCCGAGCACGAAGTCACCCTCGGCATATCCCGGGTGGTTGGATTCCATCACCTGGCCGACGGTACCGGCGCCCATCACCTCGCCGATTTCCACCGACTTCGCATAGGATCGGGCGTCGTCCATCCGGCCGCGCATGTACGGATCGAGCGACAGCCAGATGATCCGGACCAGCATCTGCCCCGGTCCGACCGCCGGCAGTTCGGCCTCGGCGATATCGAAGTTCTCCGCCGTCGGCTCGCCCTTTGGGCGCTTGGCGAGGCGGACTTGCAGGCTCTTCATCGGATCTTCCTCGTCGTGGTTCAAACGGCTCGGTTCAGGCGCGCAGGTCCTCGCGAATCAGGTCGGAGGCTTTCTCGCCGATCATGATAGAAGCGGCGTTGGTGTTGCCGGATACCATGGTCGGCATGATGGATGCGTCGGCGATGCGCAAGCCCTGCAGACCATGAACGCGCAGGCGGGCGTCCACCACCCCTTCCGGCCCCGGTGCCATCCGGCACGTGCCGATCGGGTGGAACGCGGTGTTTGCGGTGCGACGGATATGGTCGAGGATGTCCGCATCGCTGCTGATGCCCGGCCCCGGGTCGACTTCCTCGCCTCGGAATTCATCCAAGGGTGCCGCGTTGCCGAGCCGGCGGATCAGCTTGACGCCGTCGACCATGGTCTGCTGGTCTACCGGATCCGACAGGAAGTTGAAACGGATCTCCGGGTGCTGCCTGGGGTCGGCCGAGCCGATGTGAATCGAGCCCAGGCTTTCCGGTCGCAACTGGTAGCAGGTCAGGGTCATCCCCGGCCACGGCTGCAGGCTGCGACGCGACGCGTCGCGGATGACATACGGCATCACATGCATCTGGATGTCCGGGCATTCCAGGTCCGGCCGCGTCTTCAGGAACCCGAGCAGCGGCGCCGAGGGCAGGGCCAGAAAGCCACGGCGGGTCGCGAGGTAGCGCATCGCCTGCCAGACCTTTCCCAGGCCGGCGATGCGATCGTTGTACGACAGGCCCCGCTGCTTGAGCCGCCAGTATACGCGGGCGTTGATATGGTCACGCAGATGCTCGCCGACGCCCCGCAGTTCATGGCGAACGGCAATGCCGTGTCGAGCAAGCACCTCCGGGCGACCGATCCCCGATAGTTCCAGCAGCTGCGGCGTGGCCACGGCGCCGGACGATACCACCACCTCCCGCCCGGCCCTCGCTTCGAGCGTGCGGCCGTGCTGTTCGTAGGCGACGCCGACGCAGCGGGTGCCGTCGAACAGGAGTCGGGTGGCATGCGCATCGGCCACGATACGCAGGTTCGGGCGGTTGCGTGCCGGCTTCAGGTAGGCCACCGCAGCGCTCATCCGGCGGCCGTCACGGATCGTGGTCTGAGTGCGGACCACGCCCTCCTGGTCGGCGCCGTTGTAGTCCCGGTTCCGCTTCAGGCCGATGGACTCGGCGCCGGCGAAGATCGCTTCGTACAGCGGGCTCTGGTCATACGCCTCGCAGACGTGCAGTGGGCCGCCCTGCGAGCGCCAGTCGTCGGCGCCGTGTTCGTAGTTCTCCATCCGCTGGAAGATCGGCAGCACATCGTCGAAACTCCAACCGCGGTTTCCGAACTGCGCCCAGGTGTTGTAGTCGATCGGCTGGCCGCGAACGTAGACCAGCCCGTTGATCGACGACGACCCTCCGACAACGCGGCCGCGCGGCACCGGAATCGGCCGGTTGGCGGTTCCCTCCTCGGGGATAGAGCGGTACCGCCAATTGGCAGTCGGGTGATCGATCAGCAGGCCGAACGACATCGGCAGGGAGGTGTAGGGATGGCTCGCCGCTCCCGCCTCCAGCAGCAGCACCTTGAGCTTCGGATCCTCGGTCAAGCGTGACGCCAGGGCGGATCCGGCGGACCCGGCACCAACAATAACGAAGTCGTACGTCTCGGCCTGATCCACGCCCCGTGCTCCCTTATGCCCGCAACTCTGGCGGTTGCTGCCTGGCCGACGATTGTGCACCGCGGTACCGCCTCGGTCTCGACCGAACTTCCGGACGAGAGCGGTTCCTCATCAGAAACAGTTCTCCTTTCAGAAAACAGTATTAATACCAATGTGATAATCTAAGTTACTCACATTATGCACAAGGTTATCCCGATAACTTCGGACTCGGCCGAATCCATGATCATCCAACCACGCAGAATCCGATCATGTTCCGGCCTGCCGGTCTTCAGCGATGTCGCGGTCCTTCACACTCTCCATCACTACATAGGTGCTGGTGTGAGAGACGTGCGGCAGGCTCGACAGGCTTTCCCCCAGGCTGCGACGGTACGCCCGGATGTCTGCAGTGCGAACCTTCAGCAGATAGTCGAACCCGCCGGCGATCATGTGGCACTGCTCGACCTCCGGCAGCTTACGTACCGCCCGGTTGAACGCATCGAGCGCCGGTGTCGTGGTGTCACTCAGCGTCACCTGAACGAACGCAATGTGTCCGGCGTCCAGCCGCGCCAGATCGACCAACGCCGCGTATCCCAGAATGTAGCCGCGATCCTCCAGCCGACGGACCCGCTGCTGGCAGGGACTTTTCGACAGCCCCACCCGTTCGGCCAGTGCAGTCATGGTGATCCGGCCGTCCTTCTGCAGTTCTGTGAGGATTTTACGGTCAATCCGATCCAAATCGTCTGTCATGACTTACACTGCCATCCATTTCGTCCGCTAGAATGAATTAATTCAGGATGAACGCCTGGAAAACAACCGCGAACGATAAATCCACGGCCCTGAACTGCGCTAGGATGACCACACAACAGCAGGCGACGACGAGGTGGGCCATGCGCGACGATACCGACACGCTCTCCGAACTCCGGCGGTCGATCGCCGCCCACACGCTGGCCGATGAAAAAGCGACCCTCGACGGATTGATCGCCGTCGCCGATCTGGACGACCGAGTCCGGGCGACCATCTCCGCCGATGCGGCGCGCCTGGTGCGGGCAGTCCGCAGCAGCACCAAGCCCGGCATCATGGAGAGTTTTCTCGCCGAGTACGGGTTGAGCACCAAGGAAGGTGTCGCCCTGATGTGCCTCGCGGAAGCGCTGTTGCGGGTCCCCGACCGCTGGACCATCGACGCGCTGATCGAAGACAAGGTGGCCCCCGCCGACTGGGGCCGTCACCTCGGGCACTCCAGCTCCCCCCTTGTCAACGCCTCGACCTGGGCGCTGATGCTGACCGGGCGGGTCGTCGGCGGGCACGAGGACGAGGACCTTGCCGGCGCCCTGCACGGCATGGTGAAGCGGTTGGGGGAGCCGGTGATTCGCACCGCCGTCCGCCGCGCCATGCAGGAGCTCGGCAAGCAGTTCGTGCTCGGCCGAACCATCGACGAGGCCGCCGAACGGGCCAAGGGGATGGAGGCCAAGGGCTACACCTACTCCTACGACATGCTCGGCGAGGCGGCTCGCACCGAGGCCGACGCCCGGCGCTATCACATCGCGTATTCCCAGGCGATTGCGTCCATTGCCGCGCACTGCACGCACGGCGACATCCGTGCCAATCCCGGCATTTCGGTCAAGCTGTCGGCGCTGCACCCACGATACGAGTACGGCCAGAAGCCCCACGTGATCGACGACATCGTTGCCCGGACCCGCTCGCTGGCGCTGATCGCCAAGAGCGCCGGCATGGGGTTCAACATCGACGCCGAGGAAGCGGACCGGCTCGACCTGTCGCTCGACGTCATCGAGGCGGTGCTGTCGGATCGAGCGCTTGCCGGCTGGGACGGGTTCGGCGTCGTGGTCCAGGCCTACGGCCGGCGGGCCCGCTATGTGATCGAGTGGCTGTATGCACTGGCCGCCCGTCTCGACCGGAAGATCATGGTGCGGCTGGTCAAGGGTGCGTACTGGGACAGCGAGATCAAGCGCGCCCAGGTCATGGGGCTCGACGGGTTTCCGGTGTTCACCCGCAAGGTGTCCACCGACGTGTCCTACATCGCGTGCGCGCGAATGCTGCTGGGCATGACCGACCGGATCTACCCGCAGTTTGCCACCCACAACGCGCACACCGTGGCCGCCGTTCTGCGGATCGCCGGCGGCATCGACGGCTATGAGTTCCAGCGCCTGCATGGCATGGGCGAGGCGCTGCACGAGGCAGTGCGCAAGGAGAGCGGCGCCCGGTGTCGGATCTATGCTCCGGTCGGTGCGCACCGTGATCTGCTGGCCTACCTGGTGCGACGGCTGCTGGAGAACGGCGCGAACTCATCCTTCGTGAACCAGATCGTCGACGAACGGGTGAGTGCCGAGGAAATCGCGCGCGACCCGATCACAGCGGTCGGCGCTTTGGGGGCGAAGGTCGCCAACAGCCGCATCCCGCGACCATCCGCCATCTTCGGCGAGACTCGTCGCGGGGCGAAGGGCTGGGATCTGACCGACCCGGTGACTGTAGCCGAATTGGATACGGCCCGTGAACTGTTCCGGACCTCCAGTTGGTCCGCCGGGCCGATGATCGCGGCAAAGATCGCTGGTGCAGGCGCGAGCCACGATGTGCTGAACCCTGCCAATTCCGGTGACCGTGTCGGCGCGGTCACCGACGCAACGGCCGAGCAAGTGTCGGCTGCCGTTGGAGCGGCGAGCGCCGCCCAGCCGGACTGGGCCGCCCTGCCCGTCGACGAGCGCGCCGCCTGCCTCGATCGGATCGCCGAACTGTACGAGGCCAATGCCCCCGAACTGTTCGCACTGGCCTGCCGAGAGGCCGGAAAGACCCTGCTGGACGGCGTATCGGAAGTCCGCGAGGCCGTAGACTTCTGCCGGTACTACGCGGCGGAGGCGCGCCGACATGGCGACGGCGCCCGGCCGCCGTGCGGGGTGTTCGCCTGCGTGTCGCCGTGGAACTTTCCGCTGGCGATCTTCACCGGGCAGATCGCCGCTGCCCTGGTGACCGGCAACGCCGTTGTCGCCAAGCCGGCCGAGCAGTCGGTGCTGATCGCGGCCCGCGCGGTCGAGTTGATGCGCGAGGCGGGCGTGCCGGGGGCGATCATCCAACTCGTACCCGGCCCGGGCGAGACCGTGGGCTCCGCCCTCGTCGGCGACCCGCGGATCGGTGGTGTCTGCTTCACCGGATCGACCGACACCGCCCGACGCATCCATCAGGCCCTGGCCGCGGCGACCGGCCCCGATACGCCGCTGATCGCGGAAACCGGCGGCCTCAATGCCATGATCGTCGACTCTACCGCCCTACCTGAACAGGCGGTGCGCGACATCGTCGCCTCGGCGTTCCAGAGCGCCGGCCAGCGCTGCTCCGCCCTGCGCATCCTGTACGTCCAGAAGGATGTCGAGGAGCGGGTGCTGGAGATGCTGTACGGCGCGATGGATGCGCTGCGGATCGGCGACCCGTGGGACCTGTCCACCGACGTCGGCCCGGTGATCGACCGCGACGCCCAACGCGACATCGAAAGCCACAGCACCGCCATGGAGGCGGCCGGGCGCCTGCTGCGCCGTGTCACGCTGCCCAAGGAGGCAGCATCCGGCAGCTTCGTACCGCCAACAGTATTCAAAGTCGACGGCATCGGCGGGCTGGAACGCGAGGTGTTCGGGCCGATCCTGCACGTCGCGACCTACGAGGCCGTGCACCTCGACCGGACCCTGAACGCCATCAACGCCGCCGGCTACGGCCTGACCCTGGGCCTGCACACCCGGGTCGACAGCCGGGTGCAGCAGGTAATCGACGCTGCCAAGGTCGGCAACCTCTACGTCAACCGCAACCAGATCGGCGCGGTCGTCGGCTCCCAACCGTTCGGTGGCGAGGGTTTGTCGGGTACCGGCCCGAAGGCCGGCGGCCCCTACTACCTCGACCGGTTCCGGCAACCCGCACGGACACCGACCTCCGGCTCAACAGCATCTGCACCTGCCACCGTGACTGCCGACTCGCTGAACCGGGCCATCGATGGCGTCAAGACGGACGGCTGGTCGACCCGTACCGACCGCCTGGCCGTCCTGAGGCGGGTAGCCGCCGGCCTGGACACCAACACTCGTCCGGTCGTTAAAGCCGCGATCGCTGCGGCTGAAGCACTCGATCTCTCTCCGGTCGACCTGCCGGGGCCAACCGGCGAGAGCAACCGGCTTTCCCTGCACCCGCGCGGCACGGTCCTGTGCCTTGGCGACCTTGGGAGCGGGAACGCAACCACGCTGCTCGCCCAGGCCGTGCTGGCCCTGGCGTTCGGCAACGCCGTCGTGGCAATCGCTCCCGGCGCGGCTTCGGCGGTATCGACCCTCAGGGCCGCCGGGGCACCGGTCACGGCGATCGACGGGCGCGTCGCACCTGCGTTGCTGGAAACCTGCCGGCCGTTCGACGCCCTGGTCGCAGACGGGCCGAGCGGTGCGTTGGTCGAAGCGCGCCGGGCGCTCGCCGGGCGGAACGGAGGGGTCGTGCCTCTGGTGATCGGGCATGCCGACCCGCACCGCCTGCTGGTGGAACGGGCGCTCTGTGTCGACACCACGGCGGCAGGAGGAAATGCTCAGCTTCTGGTGTCAGCGGCGGAGTGACCGTTCGAGGATGCAGGAGGCTCGGCGTACCGGTAGTCGCCAACCTACGGCCGCGGGTCCATCAGCCGGGTGTCGTAGGCCCGTGGCATCAGGCCCGACTGGAACCACAGCACGAATGAATAGATGCTGAACACCGGCACGCCGAAGGCTCGGCGGAGGTCGGCGGCGTAAGGCACCATGTTGGTACACTCCAGCACGATCGCGCCGATATCCGGATGCGACTGCAGCAGCGTCCGCCCGGCGTCCAGCAGATCCAACCGCGACATCTCGGTATCGAGCGTAAGCTCGTTGCCCAGGATTGCCCTGGTGAACTCCCGCCCGCCCTCGGTGCCGACCACCGGCGTGTCCAACGCCACACCGGCCGCCGCCAGATGAGCCTCGGTCAGGGTGTCCTTCGACACCGTGATCACCCCGACGCGCTTGCGTTTCGGCAACAGCGCCTGAACCGTCGGGATCTGCATCAGCGACGAGGTCGCGACCGGTACTCCGACCGCATCGGCGATCTCGCGCTGGAACAGCGACAGGAACCCGCAATTGGTCGTGATTCCGTCAGCGCCGGTGGCGACCAGATCCTTCGCCGCCTCGATGAACGGCTGCAACAGCCCTTCGGCCCGGTTGCGCACCACCCGATCCGGCGAGGCGCCGCGCACCACCCGATAGTGCACCGGAAACGGCCAGGTGAGGGCGTTGCCCATGTCACCCGGTACCCGCGGGAACCGCGCCTCCAGCATCAGGATCCCGACGGCCGCGCCGAACACCGCCTTTCCGCCGCCTTCGACCGTCGATCCGGCCGCCGCCCGCTCCATCGATCAACCCTCCGGTCACGCCCGACGGAACGCTATCCGGTTCACCGGGTGACGCAAGCGAAACGCAAAACGAAAGAGGCCCGGCTTGCGCCGGGCCTCTCGCTTCAGTCTGGATTCGGCGTTCAGGACTTCGGCTTGGCGTCGCCGACTTCCTTGTAGTTGCCCTTGGTCCACTCGTACCAGGTGTAGTCCGCCGTCGTGCGGTCGCCCTGCTTGTCGAACGACAGCGGGCCGATCACCGACGAGAACTCACCGCTGTGCAAGGCAGCCTGGACCTTCTTGGAGTCGATGGAACCGGCCTTCGTCACCGCCTGGGCCCAGATCTGGATCGCGGCATAGGTGTAGAGGGTGTAACCCTCCGGATCGTAACCCTCAGCCTTGAACTTGTCGACGATCGTCTTGGCTTCCGGCTTCGCACGGGGATCCGGCGCGAACGTGAAGAGCAATCCTTCGCCGGCATCGCCGGTGATCGACCAGAACTCCAGGGTGTTCAGCGCGTCGCCGGACAACACCTGGGCGTTCAGGCCCTGCGAGCGCATCTGCCGGACAATCAGGCCAAGCTCGGTGTGGTAGCCGCCGTAGTACAGGGCGTCGATGCTGGCAGCCTTCAGCTTGGTCACGAACGCCGAATAGTCACGCTCGCCCGGATTGACGGTCTCGTACAGAGCGACTTTGCCACCGGCCTTCTCGAAAGCGGCCTTCGTCAGGTCGGCCAAGCCCTTTGAGTACGCCTGCTTGTCGTGCGCGAACGCGACGGTCTTGCCTTTGTAGTGCTTGGCAAGCCATGCACCGGCAACGTCGCCCTGCTGGTCGTCGCGACCGCAGGTCCGGAACACGTTGGCGAAACCCTGTTCGGTGAACTTCGGATTGGTCGACGCCGGGGACATCATGAGGATGCCCTCTTCGTTGTAGACCGCCGAAGCCGGAATCGACGAGCCCGAGCAGAAGTGCCCGGCAACGAACTTGATCCCGTCATTCACGAACTTGTTGGCGACAGCCACCGCTTCCTTGGGGTCGCACCGGTCGTCACCGATCGACAGCACCAGCTTCTCGCCAAGCACGCCGCCGGCTGCGTTGATGTCGCGAACCGCCGCCATTGCGCCCTTCTGCATCTGTTCACCGAACGACGCATACTGACCGGTCATCGGACCGGCGGTCGCGATCTTGATTTCCGCGTGGGCGCTGGCGGCCGTGAGACCCAACAGCGCCGCAGCCGCGGCCGTGACCATGTACCTCTTCATCTGCGAAGTCTCCTCTATCGATCGTCTTCGTTACTTCGGCACCGGGCAGCAGCCTGGAAGACGCAAGCTGCTAGTCGGTCGCCGTCTTGGCGTGAGACGCACCGCCAAAATCCGTTCCAGGAATCGCTTGCCAGCTCAACAGGCCGGTTCGCTCATACAACCATGGATACTGCGACACCATCATGTCCACCTGGTTCCATCGGAACGCCAGCGCGGCAACTGCCAGGAACATGACAAGCGCAATTGCAAATCCCATTGGATCCATAAGCGAGGCCTCACGCAAGGCGAACAGCAGGAACCGGTCGGCCATGGCGATCAAAAGCGCGTAGGCCAATGCGACCCTGATCGACCGCCAGCCGCGCGCCGCCGCCTGTCCTGCCAACCAGCTGCACAGCCCGAACACGATCGACAGGATGATGAACACCGGCACCGACTTCGAGAAGATCGCTTGGTCCATCACGCGTGTCCTCCCTCAAGATAAGCCGCCTTGACCTCGGGGTTCTCCAGCAGTTCGCGCCCGGTACCCGTCATCGTGATCTGGCCCGTCACCAACACATAGCCGCGGTGCGCCAGCCGAAGCGCATGATGCGCGTTCTGCTCGACCAGCAGAACGGTCATCCGGCGTTGGCTGTTGATACGGTGGATCGCCTCGAAGATCTGCTTCACCACCAGCGGCGCCAGACCAAGCGACGGCTCGTCGAGCAGCAACAGCGTCGGCTCGCTCATCAGCGCCCGGCCGATTGCCAGCATCTGCTGCTCACCGCCGGACAGGGTTCCGCCCCGTTGACCTTCGCGCTCCTTCAGTCGCGGAAACAGTTCGAACACCGTGGCGAGATTGTCGTCATAGCGCTCCGGATCCGCCGTCAGCGCACCCATCCGCAGGTTCTCCAGGACACTCATCCGCGGAAAGATCCGCCGTCCCTCCGGCGAACAGGCGATGCCGCGCCGCACGATGGTGTCGGTCCGATCGGCGGTGATGTCCTGGCCATCGAAAACGATCTGGCCGCGTCGAGCCGGCGACACGCCGCAGATCGTCATCAGCAGGGTCGACTTACCGGCGCCGTTCGCCCCGATCAGGGCGACGATCTCGCCCTCGTCGACGTGCAGGTCAACGCCCTTCAGGGCCTCGATCGCGCCGTAGAAGGTGTGCACTCCCTCGATGCGGAGCATCACGCCACCTCCTCTTCGCCGAGATAGGCGGCGATCACGCGAGGATCGCTTTGAACCTCCGCCGGCGTGCCGTCGGCGATCTTCTTGCCGTAGTCGAGGACGATAACGTGATCGGAGATCTTCATGACCACGCTCATGTCATGCTCGATCAGCAGCACGCCGATGCCCTTCTCCTTGCGCAGCAACAACAGCAACTCGTTGAGCTGTCCGGACTCCCGAGGATTGAGGCCGGCCGCCGGCTCATCCAGACAGAGCAGCACCGGGTCGGAGCACATGGCGCGGATGATCTCGAGCCGCCGCTGCGCCCCATAAGGCAGGTTGCCGGCCTGCCAATCCGCCAGGTCCACCAAGTCCGCCAGTTCCATGTAGTGTCGGGCTTTCTCCACCGCGGCATCTTCGGCATGCCGGTAGCTCGGCAACCCCAGCATCCCCGAAACCGAGTACCAACTGGCCCGCATCAGGTTGGTGTGCTGCGCCACCAACAGATTCTCCAACACCGTCATGCGCGGGAACAGCCGGATGTTCTGGAAGGTCCGGGCAACCCTGGCATCCCGGCCGATCCGGTATGCCTCCAGCCGTTCCAGCAGGAAGCGCCTGCCATCCGCCTGCTCCAGCCGCAGCCGTCCGACGGTCGGCTGATAGAAGCCGGTCAGGCAGTTGAACATGGTGGTCTTGCCGGCGCCGTTCGGTCCGATGATGCCGGTGATCTCGCCGTCCCAGGCCGTGAAGCTCACATCATCGACCGCCGTCAGGCCGCCAAAACGCATGGTCAGATGCTCGACCGAAAGAAGCGCTCGCGTCATTCTGCCGCCTCCCCGGCTGCAGCCACCGGTCTCGCGGACGGACGTCCCGGTCCCGGCGGTGGCCGATTGGCCAGCAAGACCGACGGCTCGCGATGCGACAGCAGGCCCCGCGGTCGCCAGATCATGATCATGACGAGGCCGGCTCCGAACGCGACCATGCGGTATTCAGCCAGGTCTCGGAAAACCTCCGGCAGGCCGATCAGCAGCAACGCAGCGATAGCGATACCGACCAGCGAGCCCATGCCGCCCATGACGACGATCGCCAGGATGATGGCGCTTTCGATGAACGTGAAGCTCTCCGGACTGATGAAGCCCTGGCGGGTGGCGAAGAACGCACCGGCGAATCCGCCCCACGCCGCCGAGATCCCGAACGCCGCCAACTTGATGGTCGTCCGGTTGATCCCAAGCGAGGCGCAGGCAATGTCGTCCTCGCGCAACGCCTCCCAGGCACGGCCGATCGGCAGCTTGCGGATCCGCACCGTGAACAGTGCCACCAGGGCCGCCATCACCACGATCAGGTAGTAGAGGAAGATGATCCGGTGCTCGGACGAGTACTCCAATCCGAAATACTCATGGAACGGAGGCAGCCCGTCGGAACCGTTCCTCGTCATCGATGCCAAGCCGAAGAAGTCCGGCCGCGGGATGCCCGAAATGCCGTCCGGGCCATTCGTCACGTCGTACCAGTTGATCAGTACGATCCGAACGATCTCGCCAAACCCGAGGGTGACGATCGCAAAATAGTCGCCACGCAGCCGCAGCACCGGGAATCCGAGGATCAAACCGAACGAGGCCGCCAGCAGGCCGGCGAACGGCAACGCAAGCCAGAAGCTGATGCCGAGATGCTGCGCGGCCAGTGCATAGGAGTACGCCCCGACGGCATAGAACGCGACGAAGCCGAGGTCCAGCAGGCCAGCGTAGCCAACAATGATGTTCAGCCCCCAGCCGAGCATGACGTAGGTCACGATCAGGGTGGCGACATCGATGACATAGCGATTCGAGAACGGCAGGAACGGCAGCGTCAGTGCGAACACCACGGCGAGTGCCGCAAATACCTTCACCAGCTTGCGGACCTGCTCACCGATGGCCTCGGTGCGCGCGTCGCGATCGGCCTTGGTCATCGAGGAGTTTCGCTGGCTGACCTGCACAACCGCGCGGATCGCCAGAATCGCGCCACCGACCCCGGTCAGGAACGACAGCGTGTATGTCGGCGTGATCGCCGGCCAGGAGATGATGCCCAGCAAATGCGCCATGCCGTCGCGGAACAGGTCGAGCAGACCAATCAAAGCGGCAATTCCGCCGCCGATTGTGACCCAGGTCTCCCGGCCCGGGGTCCGCAGCAGGATGATCCCGAAGCGACCGAGCACCAGCATCACGACGATGAAGACGGTAGACCCCCAGCGGCTGGCCAGCTGCAGTCCGCCGACATCGTCGATGGTCTGGTAGGTCACCAGGGGCACCGTGAGGGCCAGCCCGGCCAGCGCGGTCAGACAGAGTTCCTTGAGCACCGACTCAACCCCGGGCCGAGCAGCCTCAACAGTCGCAGTGCTCATGTCACACCTTCTCGACTTCGGGGCGGCCCAACAGACCCTGTGGCCGGAAGATCAGCACCAGGACCAGAATCGAGAATGCCGCAACGTCCTTCCATTCGCTGGAAAAGTACCCGGCCCACAACGCCTCGATCAGCCCGATCAGCAAACCGCCAAGCATCGCGCCCGGAAGCGACCCGATGCCCCCGAGCACCGCAGCGGTGAACGCCTTAAGTCCGGCCAGGAATCCGAGGAAGAAGTCCACAACGCCGTAGTACAGCGTGACCATCACCCCGGCGACCGCCGCCAATGCAGCACCCATGACGAATGTCATCGATACCGTACGGTCGACGTTCACGCCGAGCAGCGCCGCCATGGTCTTGTCCTGCTCGCAGGCACGCTGCTGCCGCCCCAGCGACGTGGTGTTGATGAACTGGGTGAAGCAGACCATCAGCACGACCGTCGTCACGACGATCATGATCTGCAGGTACGACAACTGAACGGTGAATCCACCGTCGTCCATGATGGTGAAGCCGCCCTGCACCATCGGCGGCACCGGCTTGTTCCGGGCGCCCTGAACCAACTGCACGTAGTTCTGCAGGAAGATCGACATGCCGATTGCCGAGATCAGCGGCGCCAGCCGGAAAGACCCGCGCAGCGGCCGATAGGCCACACGCTCGATCGTCCAGCCATACGCGGCCGTGATCAGCATGGTGAACAGCAGGACCAACAGAATCGCGACGACGAGCGGGGCGTTGGACAGGGCGGTGAATGCGATCACCGCCACGAACGCCGCGATCATATAAATCTCGCCATGAGCGAAGTTGATCATGCCGATGATGCCGTAGACCATGGTGTAGCCGATCGCGATCAATCCATAGATCGACCCCAGCGTCAGCCCATTGATCATTTGCTGAATCAGATACGCCATATACCCCCATCCGGCGGCTCGGTTACTCAGGGAGCGCACTCACTGCCGGCCCAAGGGCCGCCGGTGGCTGCGTTCTCGTCCGGTCCGAACCTGCCTGTCTTGAGCGCCTGTTCCGTCGCGCACCGCGGTTTTCACGATGACTCGACGCACCTCCTTTTAATCCAGCCGGGTCCCGGGATAAAGCGGGCATCGGACGGATCATCCAATAATTGCGTGACGAATAATTAATTGGATACCACTCCTGCTTCAGCATACCGTTGTAGAAGGGATTCCAGCGGCTTGCCGAAAGCAGGCGCGGCGACAGTCAGGGAGGGTACTATGCGGAAATTGATGGCAGGTGCGGCGGTGGCGGTCGTGCTCGCAGCGGCGCCCGTCGCTCCGGCAGCGGCAGATCAGATCACGACCAAGACCCTTGCCTATACGTTCGTGCTCGCCCTGGCCGGCACGGCTGCCGGTGCGATGCTGGTGCCGTACGCCGCGCCAGTCGCCGCACCGTATGTGGCCGGGGCGTACGCCACGACAGCCACCGCGGTGAACGGGGCGGTAACCGGTCTGGGCGGCTTGTTGCTGACGGAACCCCGGATGACCGGTGCTATCCTGGGCATGGGCGCGGGCCTGATGAGCGGCCTGTACTACTTCACCGAGTAGGGCGCTAGAGACAAACCCTCTCGTCATCCACAGACCGATTTCCTGACCGTCGGGCGCGAAACGCGCACCAGCCAGTTGCGGGGGCACGGCATGCATTTTCGCTACCTTCTTTCGGCGTGCTTCGCCGTGTTCGCTGGAGCCTTGTGCAGCGCTCCGGCCCTGGCATCTGACCTTGGCAGCCAGCACCAGGGGAGATTGAACACCCTATCCCGACAAGTCCCGCTGCCAGCTGGCCAGTGGACGGTCGTCGGCCATGCGACCAACCAGTTGGTCAGCGGTGCACCGGGCGCGTTCGGCACGATCCAGAACACAATCCTGGCCCGCAAGGTGGACGGCAGGGTCGACGGCCTCATCGAGATCAACGTCAACCGGCTACCGGTCGACAACGGATGGGGATCGGCCAGCGCGTGCAATGCCAAGGACGGCCTGGCAACCGTTGCGTTCTACAAGACCGGTGTCGATGGCTTCTGCCTGTTCGTCCAGCCCACGGAATTGGGAGCTCCCAACGCTCCGGGGCCCCAAGCCTGGCAAACGGCTCGGCCTGTGCTCCACGAGGGAGCGTCACCACCGACCGCCCTGTGGCTGACGGTCGGCTTTCGGGTTTCGGACCGGCGGGACGTACTCGACGTGCGATACCATTTCGACCCGAGCCAGTTGAATCTGCAGCCGGTACCGCTTCAAGACTGGAAACTGGAAGCGGTCCTGAAGGCGCCAGACCGCTATGCGGCGGTCAACCAGCTGACCTCATGGGGCGGGCTGGCGGCTGGGCTGGTTCAGGATGGCTTCTGGAACAGCCTGTCCGAGCAGACCGCCAGCGCCGCACTGCCGAACCCTTGGGAGGTTGCGGTGCCGGCCGACGCCGCGAATGCCCCCCCACCGACCGCCGCCACCGGTCGCGTGAGCGCGACAGCGCGAGTCGATGCATTGGACAAGCTGCTGGCGTCAGGTGCCATCAGCGCCGCCGATCACGCCGCCTACCTCAAGGCAATCAACGACGAGAGTGCCAAGCCCCCGCCGAATCCGGACGACTACTACCGGTTGCTGGGCTTCAAGGTGATCTCGTTCAATTTCTTTCGGGTCTCTGTCGACTACATCCTGGCGTTCGTAGTTACGGTCGACTCTCTGATTTCAGGCTATATTACAGCCACCATCGTGGCGACGCACAGTGTCGCCCAGGTTTTCAACGACATGTGGTGGGATAATTACATCGCCACTCAGGCCAACAGCAACACGGTCGACTTCGTGTATATCGGCTCGCAGGCGGAGGGCGTGTCTTGAACCGGCCCAACAGAGCAATAAGCGCGCTCCTCGGCGCACTTGTCCTGGGTGTGGCAACGTTTGCGGGAACCGTCCAGGCGCAGACCGTCGGCACGGTCGTCAAGGATATCGTGGACGTGGCGGGCAAGCAGGTGCCGCTTCCTCCAGGGGACTTTACCGTCCTGGCCGTCGACAACGTGCCGGCCCGAATCAAGAAATCGGGAGCCGAAAGCGAACGCCTCGATCTCGGGCCGGTTCGACTGGTTGTGCTGGGGCAGATCAAGGACGGGCGGATGGCCAATGTGGTCCAGATCGCCGCCAACCTGATCCAATATCATGACGGTTGGGGTATGACCGAGGACTGCACCCGGTCCGACCTATACGCAGCCGTCACCCAGTACAAGAGCGGCTGGGACGTCTCCTGCCTCTATCTCAAACCATTGGCTGTCACCGGCGATGCGGAGGCACCGGGGGGCGAGGCGCTCAGGCAGTTCGCCCAGGGCTCGAGTGTCGATGTCAGCGATTTCTGGCTGGTCGCGGGCCTGCGTATCGCAAACCGGCGAGACGTCGTCGACGTCCGGTACCACGTTGATCCGGCAACCCTCGGCGCAGCGGCAACCGCTGCAGAGGCCGCATCCTGGGCGCCGGAGTCAATCGAGCAGCATCCCGCCCGGCTGGCCATCGTAAAGGATCTCGCTGCGTGGGCCGGGCTGATGGCGGAACCACTGGATCAGGGGCTGAACGGTCGACTGGCGGCTACGTCGTTTCCCGGTATGCGCAATGCGGCGGCGGTTGCGCCCGATGACGCCCGGCGCGCTGCCCAGATCGCTTCGCTCGACAAGCTGCGGGATGCCAAAGCGATCGATGATGCCGAGTATCAGCGCCAGAAGGCGATCATCGCCGCCGGCGCCACGGCGGCTGCCGCCGGTGAATGGACTTACGCACAGGTTGCCGGTTGGAAAGCGTTCACGTATCGCGTGGTCGTGACGACGATCAATGCCGGCATCGACTACATATTCATCGGTCGACCTTTTGCCGCCGGCGTGCTGGTCATTCTGCAGGTCGTCGTAAACACCACGAAGTTCTTCTTCCATGAGATGATGTGGCAGGAACTGCTGGGCATCGGGCCGCTGCAGCGGGACGGTCCGAACATCATCGAGTTCGGGCGGATCGTAACCGCTTCATCCGGTTAAGGGGACCGCCCGACCCGAATACTGTGCTGCCAACGCCGGCATGGGCAGACAGGACCGGTGGACAACGCTAGTCTCGGCTGCATGGCTGATCCCATGCTCGCCTTCATCTCGGAGCCACTGGTCGATCCGAAACGGATCGGAGCGCTTCTGGGTGTCATAAAGCCTGAGGCCCTGCATCGCACGATCGACGCGTTCCGCGAGGCGATCGAAGAGCGGGCAGCCCAGATCCGGGTTGCCCTATCGGACGGCCAACACACCGACGCCATACGACTCGCGCATTCCATCAAGGGCGTGTCGGTGAACTTCGGTGCGGCCAGGCTCGGCGCGATATCATCGAAGATGGAGTCGCTGTTGAATGACGGCAACATCGCCGCCGCTGCAACTCTTGTCGATGACCTGGAGGATATCGCCCGAGATACGGCGGCCGCCTTGGATCGCGTACAGGATGAAATCGGCAAGAGCGCCGAGCGCGACTAGCCTTTCAAGGTGCCGCGTAGCGCCGCCAGAACCTCGGCTCGCTTACTGCGCATCGTCGCCGGCGGGATCGGCACTGATTTTAGCCACATCTTGAGACGGTCCACCGCGCCGTGGACCCCCTCGTCCTTCAGCACATAGTCGTCGCAACCCGCCTCGAAGCACGGGATCAGCGTGGACGGGTCACGCGAGGTGGTCACCACCAGGATCGGCATTCCCTCCTGGCCGATCTTCCGCGCCTCTTCGATGAACTCGATCCCGGCGTCGCTCTTGTAGTCCTTGAACCGCCGGTACACGCCCAGATCAACCACGCACGCCGCTATCGTCGACGTCCTCAGAACATGCAGGGCATCATAAACGTTGTTCGCGCTGACCACGTTGTCGTTGACGTCGGTCGCCAGTCCCTGGAACAGCAGCACCTGAACCGCATCGTCCTCCAATAGGAGGATCGTACGCTTCTTGACACTCATTCCCGTGGAACGGCGGTGCCTGGCAAACCCGCCTTCGCTCGATACCGCCCCGACCTGACCAGCCTGAACTGCGAGTTGCCGATCGTCACGGCAGCCAGTCGGCGATCACGAACGGCACGCGTTGCCGTGGAACTTCCGGATGATGCCACGCGTACACGGTTTCAGCCGCTTCGTAGGCCACACGCTCATCGGCACCGGCCTCTTTCAAGGCGGTGTACGCTCGGGTAACCGCCAAGTGGCAGGCGGCGGTTACGGGGCAATTCGGCTCGACCATAGTGACCGATTCCTCGCTCAGTGCTTCTTCTTCAGCCGGACGCCGAACAGTTCGAGATGGTGATCGACCAACTCGAAACCGAGGTCCCGGGCGATCCGCTTCTTCAGGTCCTCGAGTTCCTGGTTGAAGAACTCGATCACCTCACCGCTCTGCACATCGATCATGTGGTGATGGTGGTCTTCCGGACCCGACTGCTTCTCGTAGCGCGCCCGGCCATCGCCGAAATCGCGCTTCGAGACGATGCTCATCTCTTCGAACAGCTTCATGGTGCGGTAGATCGTGGCCATGGATATGGAAGAGTCGATCGCCTTGACGCGGTCGTACAACTCCTCGGCATCCGGGTGATCCTCGGAGTCCGAAAGGACCCGCGCGATCACCCGACGCGGTTCGGTCATCCGAAGCCCCTTCTCGGCGCACAGCGCCTCGATCCTGGACAGCACCCCGATCTCGTCCACCACTCCGCCTTCGACGGTCACTGTTCCGTCCTCAGTTGACGCCGATACTCTGGATGATCTCGGCTTTACCGCGGGTCATGTCGAACTTCAGACGTTCCACCGTCTCCAGATCCGTCCCGGTCACGCGAACGAAGCGCGCGTTGGCCGGATAGTCGATCGAATGGATCGCGCCTACGTCGTATAGCCCGGCCACCCCCGGGGTCAACCGGTAGGTCTTGTCGTGCTCGATCGCCGCATCGCCGGCACCGGAGCTGCCGTCGACCCGACGGTACTCGCTCATCTCGGTGTACTCGGTCGCCTGGCCATAGATCGCCCAGGACGAGCCGTGGTCATGCGGCGGTGACTTGCGGGCGTCCTTGTTCACATGCGCAAGAACCACGAAATCGAAATCGGGATCACGGTAGATCTGATGCGTGCCGTACTCGGCATCCGGGCCGCAGACCGATTGGACGAATTCGTCGTTCTTGAGCAGGGCTTCGAGGTTGCGCCGGATCGTCTCCTTGCCGCCACGGCCGGGATCCGCCTTGAGTGCAGCGTTCGCGTCCTTGCAGAACTGCTCGAACGTGTAGGCCATCTCCACTCCTCCAGTCGTCGCGTTTGCGTTGATCGCCAATTTACGCCAGCGACCTTACGAGGACAACGCCGCCCGGTCGACCCCACCCGCTTCAGGAGGCCAGCAAGCTTTCCATCCGATCCCGGTACGCCTCGATCGGTGAGACAACCAGGCCGTCGACCTTGCCGGCATCGTCCCACTCCCTCAGCCGCAAGGCGGCCGAGAGGTGCGGGTCGGCCGCGAACACCTGGACCTCCTGCGGTGACATCGGCCCGCCCTGATGCGCCAGCGTGTGCGTGGACGCGGCCGACAGCCCGGCCGCATAGTCCGGATCGACCGCCACCCGGTAGCGCTTCGCGGCCACGTGCATGCGCACCGGCGCCACCACGCTCTCAGGAAAGTGCCGGGCCAGAAACGCGGCCCCGCCAACGTCGTGCCGGTGCACGCCAAACGCGTCATCCGGATCCTCGATCAGATGCCCGACATCGTGCAGCAGGGCGGCGATTACCAACGCATCACCGGCCCCTTCCCGCTCGGCCAGCGCCGCGCATTGCAAGCCGTGTTCGGCAACCGAGACGTCCTCGCCGTACGGCTCGCTGCCACGGGTGGCGAACAGGTCCAGGATATGATCGACGATAGCTGTCATGACGACACGATAGCGCAGGCGAATGGGCGGGTCGACGATGGCGCGAGCCCGCGCCTCCCTTCAATCAACCGGCGTCAATCGGGTCACGGTTTCGGGCGCCAGTTCCGCCAGGTAGATGGCCCCACCCGGCCCGACCGACATGCCATGCGCGCCGTTGATCGCAGCCCGCCCGCGCCCGGCGATCGAGCCATCGAGCCGCAGCGCATGTATCCGCGGCACCTGATCGGAGACCAGCACCAGTCCGCGGTCATCCACCACCACGTCCATCGGCTTGTGCATCCCCTCCCAGACCGCAAGCACCCGGCCCCCCCGATCGAACACTTGGACGCGGTTGTTCTCGCGATCAGCGACCAGCACCCGGTCCTGCGGGTCGATGGTGATCGCGTGCGGCGTGATGAACGCACCCGGTCGGGTTCCGAGCGTGCCCCATGAACCGAGATGCGAGCCGTCGGCGGAAAAGCGATGGACACACGTGTTGCCGTAGCCGTCCGAAACGTAGATCTCGCCGTCGGGCGCAACGGCCACGTCCGTCGGGCTGTTGAGCGGCGCCTCGAAAGCCGGGGTGTTCCGGGTGCCCAGAGTGAAGATCACTCGGCCGTCGAGATCGGCGCACACGACTTCGTGCGCATCCCGGTCGACGATGAACAGCCGCTCCGTGCCGTCCGGCCGCCGGTCTATGTGGATCGCATGCCCGTCGGCGATCCGCCGATCCATCAGTCCGGTGACGAAACTCCCGTCCGGTCCGAAGACAAGCACGGGTCGGTCGGTGCGCTGCAGGACGAACAGCCGGCCATCGGAAGAGGCCGCAAGCTGGCTGACCATGCCCCAGGACATCCCCTCCGGCAGGCGCGCCCACCCACGCTCGATCCGGTAACGGCGGTCGCCGAGCGCGGTGAAGATCCCCTCATTGCCCAGGCTCTTGCTCATCGGTGTGAACCCTCAACGCCACAACCACGGTCGAGCCTGCCTACACCTTGGTATGCGCCGGCTGGCCCGCGACACCTTTGTAGAGCACGCTCTGGCGGAATTCGAGGATGCGCTTGTGCTCGGCGATCGCCTCGGCGTCCATGTCGGCCTTCGGCGCCTTCTCATGCATGAAGTGGCCATAGCGGTCCTCGCCGCGCACCAGCAGGGCGGCATCGCGATCGCCGTTGATCTGGCGGACGTGCGGGGCGACGTAACGGATCGCAACGCCGATCCTTCGGTCGTCGCTGCGGTTCGGCTCCGACGCGTGGGCCGCCAGCACGTGATGCAGAGACACTTCGCCCGGTTGCAGGGGCATGAGCACCGCTTCGTCTTCGTTGACGTCCACCGCGATCTCCTGCCCGCGGGTCAGCAGGTTCTCCTTCGCCAAGGTGTCGCGGTGGGCAATCTGGTTCCACTGGTGGCTGCCCGGGATCACCTTCATGCAGCCGCTGACCTCGGTCGCCGGCGACAGCGCGACCCAGGCGGTCACCACATCCGGCTTGTCCAGGCCCCAGTAGGTGGCGTCCTGGTGCCAGGAGACGAAACCGGGGTTGTGGGCGTCCTTCACGAACAGCGAGGTTCCCCAGCAGAACAGGTCGGAGCCCAGAAGATCCTCGACCGCGTCAAGAATGCTCTGGTTCAGGACCAGTTCGGTCACCCAGGTCTGCAGGAGGTACAGCTTGGCGCCCTTCGATAGTTCGTACCAGCCGCCGTTCGCCGCCTCGTAGGCCTCGAATCGGCGCCGATACGCGGCCGCCGTGGCCGCGTCCATCGCCCGGACCGGCGAGGCATAACCATCACGGTGGTATGCCGCGACCTGCTCATCCGACAGAACCTTACCCATCACGCGTCACTCCCTTCGGCCGGCTGAGCTCTTCTCATCCGTTTCGGCTACGGTACGGGCGCCGACCGGCGTCGACAAATGATAGGATTTCATAGTTCGACTGAGCAGTGTTCAGGTGACAATGCCCGATCTACCACCCCTGTCCGCTCTGCAGGCCTTCGAGGCGACCGCCCGCCGGCTCAGCGTGCGCGATGCGTCGGAAGAGTTGCGCGTCACCCCATCGGCGGTCAGCCATCGTCTGCGGAACCTGGAATCCGCCATCGGCGTCAAGCTGTTCCACCGTCTCAACCGTCAACTCATCCTCACCGACGCTGGATCAGTGTATCTGTCGCGGGTCGCGCCGGCGTTCGATGCACTGCGCGCGGCGACATCGGAAATCGCCGAACGTGGATCGGCCGACACGCTCACCCTGACGGCCCCGCCAAGCTTCGCGGAGATCTGGCTGCTTCCCCGGCTCGGCCGGTTCCTGTCGGCGCATCCCGATATCGATCTGCGGGTGGAGGCATCGTCACGCGCCGTCGACTTCGCGCGCGAACCGGTCGATGCCTCGATCCGCTACGGTCGCGGCGACTGGCCGGGCGTCGTCGCCCGCAAGCTGGTCGAGGAGCGGCTCGTAGCGGTATGTGCACCATCCCTGCAGACCGGCATCTATGGATTGACGGAGCCCGGCGACCTCGCCCGACATACTCTGATCCACTCCGACCAGCGGCTGACCAGTTGGACCGCGTGGCTGCGCAGCCATGATCATGGCACAGTCAAGGGCGCCCGGAACCTGAGGTTCTCGCAGTCCGCCCACTCCCTGCGCGCGGCGGCCGACGGCCTCGGGGTCGCTCTCGAAAGCCGGGTCATGGCGGCGGCTTACCTGTCGGCCGGAACACTGGTGGAGCCGTTTCCCGATCTCGCGCCGGCCGACGACGGTTCAGCGTACCATCTTGTGGTGCCGCCCAACCGGTCGACGCTGCCGAAGGTGCGTGCTCTCGATGCGTGGCTGACCGACGAAGCAAACGGTACACCGATCTGAAACCTTGCCGATGCCGCCGCTTTGATCCATCACACGGCCTGACCGGAACGCGATGGTACTCATGCCTCGATCAATGCCCTCCCTTGTCCAGACTGCGAGCGAGCTCGCCCCGCTACTCGCCAGGGTGGCCGACGGCGCGCTGCTGGTCGGCTTGGATTTCGACGGCACATTGTCGCCGATCGTCGACCGGCCGGAGGACGCCCGGCTCGAGACGGGCATGCAGCATCGCTTGAGCAAACTGTCAGCGCTGGTCCCGACGGCGGTCATCAGCGGACGTGACCTTGATGCCCTTCGCACACTGGCACCGGTCGCGGGCCTCACGCTCGTCGGCTCCCACGGTCTCGAGATCTCCCGTCCGGACGGCGTGGTCGAGCGCGCCGATGGCCTGGATCGCAGTGACGCCGACCTGTCGGAGTTGATCGAACGCCTCCACCGGACCACCGGCGGGTTGAAGGGGGTCCTGGTGGAGCCCAAGCGGCATTCGGTTGCCGTGCACTGGCGAACGGCGGCACCATCCGATCAGGATGCGGCTGAACAGGCCGTATTGGATGCAGCTCGGCAGGTTGTGTCGTTCAAGGTCGTCACCGGAAAAATGGTTGCCGAACTGCGCCCTGCGATCGAACGCGACAAGGGCGGAGCGGTTGTCTTGCTGCAGTCCAGGGTGGCGCTGAACGGGACGGCGCCGACGGTGCTCTATATCGGCGACGACGTCACGGACGAGGATGCATTCCAGGTACTCGATCCGACAAAGGACGTGGGAATCCTGGTGGCCTCGTCACCGCGGCCGAGCGCCGCGACCTGGCGACTTCCCGACATCGCCGCCGTCGCCGGCTTCCTCGACAGACTGATTCAGACGCGGCAGGCCGCGCCTACTCCATGATGCAGCAGGACACCAGGTCGTCGCCGCGATAGAGGGCAGCGGCGAAGCGATGATTGCCGTCCTGGATGTGGCCGTCGCGGATCGTGACCGAACAGCGATTGGGGCGGACGTTGCGGATCAGCCAGGCGATGCGTCCGGCATGCTCGGCCGCTGGCACCGGTGCGTTCGGATCGCGGCCCTCTTCCGGCGCGATCAGGTCGTCGTTGGCCAGATGCCGCTCGATCAGGCCGTCGTCGACGGTAACGCCGCCGGCCCAGCGCGGATAACTGCGCACACCGGTCAGTTCCATCACTTCACGGACAGGCAGGGTCGCGAGTCGGATCGCCATCGGAAGGCCCCTCTCCGGTGCATCGTGTCGTACATGCGGGCACCGGCAGGCCGAGTGATCCCAAGGTCTGGAAACGTCACGGAGGCCCCGCGCTGGGCGGTGGCCTCCGTGACGAAGGGGCGTATATACGGATTCTTTTTGCGTCGCAACACCGTCAAAACGACAACGGATGTCGTCGCCAGACGATTGTTTCCGATGGCCTCACCCTATCTACCGGACAGCATCAGAAACAGTGCCGTGCATGCGGCCAGGACCACGGACCGCCGCTATGCCACAGGGCCTTGAAAACCAGAACCTTGCCGTCGATCCGTCGGTTGACCCGGCTGTCCTGATCGTGATGCTGATTGCCTTCCTGATCGGTGCCGTCGGGCCGTTCGTGCTGTGCGTCGTGGGCTCTTTCCGCGAGGAGCGTGCCATGCGTCGCTATGCTGCATCCGCGAAGGCCGCTGAAGAGCTGCAGATCGCCAACCCGGTCGACGGAAACGTGCTGCCCGCCGCCCTGCCGCTTCAGGCTGCCGCAATGCCGGAAACCATGCAGCCGGCGAACGATGCCGCCGGCCCGGTTCAGGCAGTCGGACGCTGACACCGTCGGATAGCTCGGAGCTATAGCCGGCGCGGCAGATAGATCGCTATGCCGGCCGTCCCGATCATCAGCACACCGAGCGCGACGAACACCGATCCAAGCGGAAAGATGATCAGCAGGCCGGCGAAGATCGCCGCCGGCAGCAACTGCGACATCTCGATGTACGTTCGGAACACCGAGGTCATTTCGGAACGCTCGTACGGATGGACCGAGCGCAGGAACGGGATGTTGCCGAGCGCGTCCAGGGTCACAGACCCAAGGCAGGCCACGAAGAACAGGGCAGCCAGAACAGCCGGTCCTGGCTGAAGCAGGCCCGCGATCACCGACAAGGCGCCGCTGAACACCAGGGCGCCCATCACCATCCCGCGGATTCCGAAGCGACTGCCCAACCGACCGGCGATCGGCGCCAGAAACAGCATCCCCTGCCCCCCCGACAGCATCGCCGCGGCCAGCATCTCGTCGCCGCCGGCCTGCACGATGTACAGCGGCGGATAGACGAAGAACGTCGTCCAGAACGCGCTGCGGGCGAACGGGATCGCCCAGGCCAGACGCAGGCGCGGCTGGGCGATGAACCGGCGGATGTTGTGCCACGGCATCGGCGGCTTCCGTGTCGCCGGCGCGACCGCCGGATTGTCCTGCATCCGCAGCAGCCAGAAGTACCCCAAGGCAAGCAGCGCAAACACCGCGCTCGGAACGCAGACCGCCAGCAGGCCGTGGGTCTTGTACAGCCAGATCCCGAGCGCCGGGCCGATGAACCAAGCCACTCCCATCACAGCCAAACGCCGTGGCTCGGCCGTCACGAAGTCTTTCCGGCGGATGTAGTCGAGGATGTAGAGGTTCAGCGCGATGTTGACGCACACCACCGCGAGCGCCCGGAACTGCAGCGAGGCGATGAACGGGATCGTTGCCTCGGTGATCATCAGCAGAGATGCCGCCACCATGAACAGGCAGCCGGCCGAGAACACCCACTTCCTCCGAACCACTCGGATCACCAAGGGGACAGCGAAGCTGGCCAGCAGCGCCATCACCCCGATCGTGGTGTAGGTGATCGACACGTTGCGGGCCGAGCCCAACAGCTCGTAAGCCTCCAACGGAATGATTCCGGCAATCAGCGAGCGTGAGAACGCCTCGGTGGCCGACAGAATCGCAAAGACGTTCGCGCCGGGTCTGTCGACGACCCGCAGCCACATGGGAAAGCGGATTTCCATGCCGGCAGCTTACCGATGGAACCCCGCGAGACCAGTCTGTTTGCGACACCTCGGCAACGCTTGGGCAGATGCAACGCTTCACCGCGGCTGGGCTGTCCGGTCTGACCGTTCAACCGGCGCGACTCGGTTGCCGCCACACGCCCCGTTCGGTATTCCACCGGGCACCGCTGGGGTACGTACATCCACGTCAGAGCGATGCGCACTGAGCAGGCGCAGCTGGGCAAGTCCGGAGAACGCATGAGATACGAAGAGTTCAACGCCTTCTGCGCGTCGCTGCCGGCTACGACCCACGTGGTGCAATGGGGCGGCTCCGACGTCTGGAAGGTCGGAGGCAAGGTGTTCGCCATCGGCGGCTGGGACAAGGGCAAGGACCCTGCCTACACCTTCAAGGTATCCGAGATCGCCTACGAGTTCCTGAAGGAGCAGCCCGGCCTTCGCCCGGCGCCGTACCTGGCATCGCGCGGCATGAAGTGGATCCAGCACTACGGCGCGCCGGGCCTGAGCGACGACGAACTGCAGGATTATCTGGGCGAATCCCATCGCATCGTGGCCCGCGGGCTTACCAAGAAGCTTCGCCGAGAACTGAGCCTCTACATCGAATAAGCCGGCATCTCAGCGCCCGGCGTCTGCGGAGTCTCCCCGCCGAGCCGACAGGATCGCCTGGACCAGATCCTCGGGCACGCTCATCAGTGCCTGCTCGTCGCTGTACCGGATCGTGTCGCCGGCCAGCCGGCGTGCCTTGTCGTAGGCGCGCAGATACCGACGGCAGTGCGAGCACAGCCGGGTATGCAGGTTGATCCGATGCCGATCCACGGGCCGCAGCGTCCCGTCCAGGTAATCCACCAGCCCCGCCTCGAACTCTTCGCAGGTCATGGCGCCGTGCAGCCCCCAACTCATCCAGTGGCGGACCCGTTCCATCAGGCTGCGTTGCCGACTCATGCCGAGAAGTCTCCCGTCCACAGCGGTTCGATCAGGCGCTTCAGGGCCGCGCGGGCGCGGTGCAGACGAACCTTCATCGCGCCCTCGGCAATTCCCAGTGCGTCGGCGGCCTCTTTGGTGCTCCAACCTTCGAGGTCCCGAAGTACCAATGCCGTTCGGTACCCATCAGGCAACATGTCGATCTTGCCGCGGACGAAATCCCGTACCCGCCGGCGTTCCAACTCGCTTTCGGGATCGCCGTCCGGCACGTCGACCGTATCGCGCCGCCAACCATCGGCGTCGAAGCTGGGCAGCAGATCGTCGATCGGCGTCTCGGCGAGGCGTCGCTGCTTGCGCAATCTCATGAGAGCCGCGTTGATGGCGATGCGGTGCAGCCAGGCGCCAATCGATGAGCGTGGCTCGAAGCTGTCGATCGCCCGGAATGCCGACAGGAAGGCTTCCTGCACGCAGTCGTGGGCAGCCGCCTCGTCGCGCACCAGACGCCGGACCGCTGCCAGCAGGCGGCCGCTCTCACGACGGACCAGGATCTCGAACGCGCGCTCGTCACCGGCCTTGAGGCGAGCGACCAGCGCGGCCTCCTCGGCCTCGATATCATCCTGTTGTGACAAGTCGTTTGTCAGCGGTGCGCCCGCCCTATCCGCGTTCAGGTGCGCCCGAGCATCGCAGGGCGGAACGTTGGAGCCAAGAGCCCGGTTGTCATCGCCGGCCGGCGAGCGACTGACCGATCTGCCCTCGGCCGGACTCCGCTCGATCCGGCGGCAGATGCTAGGTAACCGTCCGATCTCCCCGATCTTGCACGGTGGTGATCAAGGTTGATGGGGCAGCGATGGTCGGCGCCCGTGACGGAGTGGAACTGCCCGGCTGCCCACACACCGAAGTAGCGGGGACAGCACCTTGCCAAGAGTTGGCAGTATGACTGGTGACATGAACCCGTCTATGCTCGCGGCATGAAGCTCTTGTTCATTCATGGGGCTCCCGCGGCTGGCAAGCTGACGACCGCAGAAGCGCTGCTCCGTCGAGTGAATGGTCGATTGTTCGACAATCATGCTGCTATCGACGTTGCCCGTACCGTGTTTGACTTCGGGGCTCCGGCTTTCTGGGAACTAGTTCAGACGATACGAACATCTGTCCTCGACGCCGCCGCAGAGAACGGCATTCCGCTCTTGGTAATGACGTTTGTATACGTGGACCCCGACGACCTACCGACATTCGAGTTGTTTGAGGCAGCAGTTCAGCGCCACGGCGGGCAATTGCTTCCGGTTTTCCTGGACTGTTCGACCGCGGAGATTGCTCGGCGCGTGAACAATCCCGATAGGCTCGCTAGAAGGAAGATGGCTTCTGAGCAGAGCGTTCGGGCCTTCATGGCCCGACATCGTGTCGCTGCGGTTCCGCGACCCGACTGTCTTGCACTCGATAGCGCGGCAAACCCTGCGGAAGCAAACGCCGACCGAATCATCCGTCACTTTGAACTCGCCACGGATTAGGGCGGTACTAGTCGGTTTTTTGGGAGAATGTGGAAGTGGAAGAAGGTGGATAGACTATCGATTCTCGGCATGTGGCCTGGACGGCAGGGTAGTGCCGGAGAACGTCCACTGTCTATTTTTCCAAGAACCGCGACAGGTACTCGTCGGCTCAGGCATAATTGTGCCATGAGAGCACCGGTCGACTCTGTTCGATCTCATCGAGGCCGAGTGGGATGCGACCTACTCGCTCCTTCAGCGCACGAGGGCGCTCCTTAATACAGCGCATCGACCAACCGCCTATAATGTCGGATGGAACGTTGGCCGAGTAGCCGGTCAGGAAATCCTTCATTCTTACCTGCACCTCATCCCGTGTTTTGAGGATGAACCTCTCGCGGGCAAGGGGATCCGGTACTGGTTGAAGCAACCCGAGAACAAGCGCTCAGGGTGAGCTGCGCTAGCCTGCTTCACGGCGAACGCCTTGGCCCGCTGATTTCTTCAGGCGCGTTGTCAGGGCAGCAGGTCGTCGATCTGCGCGATCTTGTGGTCGGCGATGCGGCCGAGCACCGTCCCGAGCGGGACGGACCGGTCGGCGCTTCGAGGAATCCCAGATGCCACACGGGTATTGGCGAGCGTCCGTTTCGCTCGCAGAATGCGCTGGGCGATTCGGCATCGACCTCGACCGTTGGAGGACGAGTGAATGAACGAAATGACCACCGTCGGCTTCACCGAGATGAAGCATGGCACCCGCGACGACTACGCCCTGCTCGGGCGCCACGAGGCCGAGTACGCCGCCGGCACGGCTGACCGCCTGCTCGCGCAACTCGCGAAGCTCGGGGACGGACTGTCCGGCTACAAAGTCAGCCGGCTGGAACACTCGCTGCAGACCGCGGCACGGGCCGAGGCCGATGGCGCCGACGTCGACTGGGTGGTTGCCGCCCTGCTGCACGACATTGGCGACGAGTTGGCGCCGCACAACCACGACAGCTTCGCCGCCGACATCATCCGCCCGTTCGTGCGCGACCAGGTCAGCTGGGTGGTGCAGCACCATGGCATCTTCCAGATGGTCTACTACGCCCACCACTACGACCGGGACCCTGAAGCGCGCCGCAAGTTCGCCGACCATCCCTGCTATCAGGACGCCGTCGACTTCTGCGAACGTTGGGACCAGTCGAGCTTCGACCCGGACTATCCGACCCCGCCGCTGGAGCATTTTGCCCCGAAAGTACGTGAGGTGTTCGTCCGTCGGGCCTGGGACGAAGCGGTACTGCGCAAGGGTATCCGGGAACCGTTGGTGCGCTAGAAGAACCGCCCCGAGCGCTGCCACGGAACGGGGCCAAGTCAGCTGTGAGCATCCTTGGAGAAATAATCATCGAGCTCATTCAAGCTTCTCTGTTCCAACGGTTCCCGGGTCTGTTCAGAGTCGTCTGGGGAGCAGCGGCGTTGGCGCTGACCGCGATCGGAATCGGTTGCCTGACAGCCAACAATACGACCGCAGGATACGTTATTCTCGCACTTGGATTGTTCAGCGGCGGTGTTGCGTTGCTGCGCCGCTGAAGCGCCAAAGCCGGCCTTTCACTGCTTCGATTGGTTGTCCCGACACGCTCACGCCAAACGAGCCTGTTCACGCTCGAGTCCGGCCAGCTTGTCCGGATTGCGGACGATGTAGATATCGGCCAGCCGGCCCTCTGCGTCATAACTGAAGGTCACGGACGCACCGACTTGACCGTCACCGGAGATCAACAGAACCCCGCGGCCGCCGTTGATATCGGCCGGCCGCCACTCGTACGGCCTCCAGTACCCGCGCAACGAGCCCATGATGAACTCCAGCACCTCACCCTTGCCGCGCAGAGTGTGCTGCAGGGTCGGAACCTTGCCGCCACCGTCGGAGCAGAGCGAAACATCGTCCGACAGCATGGCCGCGAACCCAGTGGTCTCACCGGTCACCAGGGCGCTTTGAAACGCCGACAGAAGGGCCTCCTGGCGCTGTCGCGGGGCGGTATATCGGTTGGTCGACCGGCCGACGCGAGCCCGTGCCCTGGACACCAGCTTTCGGCAGGTCGCTTCCTGCAGGCCAAGGGACGCCGCCACCTCCTCGTACGAACAGTCGAAGATGTCGTGCAGCAGGTACGCTGCCCGCTCCTTCGGGCTCAACCGCTCCAGCAGCAGCAGAAAGGCCGTCGACAGGCTGCAGGCAAGCTCAAGAGAGGTCTCCGGGGTGTCGTCGGTCACCGTTTGGACCGGCTCCGGCAGCCAGGTTCCCACATAGTCCACGCGCTTGCGCCGAGCCGACTTCAGGAGATCCAGGCAGTGCCGGGTGCACGCGGTGGTCAGCCACGCCGCCGGGTTCTCGATGGTACCGATGTCGGCGCCGCGCCATTTCAGGAACGTCTCCTGGACCGCATCCTCGGCATCGGCACGCGAGCCGAGAATGCGGTAGGCGAGCCCGAGCAGATGCCGTCTGCGATCCTCGAACACCGTCACACTGTCCGGACAGGGCATGTCAGTGCGCCGAGATCTGGATGCGGTTCCACAGATTGATCATCGCTACCGACGCTGTCAGCGCACCGATCTCTTCGTCGCTGAAGTGCTCGCGGAGTTGGGCCCGCAGGAGGCCATAGTCCGTCCGGCGGTCGATCACGGTCAGCGCCTCGGTCCACGCGAGCGCGGCCTTCTCACGGGCCGTAAAGTCGCTGACGTGATCCCAGACGATCACGCGATCAAGGCGGGCCTCCGTCTCGCCGTCCTCGCGGGCCTCGCGCAGGTGCATCTTGATGCAGAATGCGCAGCCGTTTATCTGCGATGCCCGCAGTTGCACGAGATGATGAATGATCCGATCAAGGCCGTGCGTATCCACGGCGGAGTGAACCTGGCCCAGGGCCTGGATGACGTCGGGGACGGTCTGGCGATAGTTCAGGGGGGGTGTGGTGGTCATCGGAACGCTCCTTGGATCAGCTTGGGTCGTTACCCATTCGACGATCCACGGACTCACGGTGTGACACCGAGAGGCAAAATCCCGCTCAGTTCACCATAAATCTCGCCAACCCGGCCTTCAGCGCATCCGGCATCGGCTTGGCTGCGACCTCCGGCCCGGCGGTGGTGTAGGCCAGAACTTGGATGACGGCGAACCGTTCGGCGCCGCCGACCGAGCCCGCCACCGCCACGGTGAAGGCGCTGTTGCCAACCTTCAGCACCTGGAGTTCAAGTTCCAGCGCATCTCCCTGTCGAAGCGGTCCCTTGAAGTCGACTTCCAACCGCACCGTCGGCACCGCCCGCTTCTCGCAGCCGTGCAGACGTGGCCACGGGTGGTCGAGAGCCTCCGCAAAGAAGTCCTCGATCAGGCGGTTCACCATCATCAGGATGCGCGGGTAGAAACCGATGCCCGCCGGATCGCAATCCTCGAACCGCACCGGCACGGACTTGGTGAAGGGGGCCATCGGCGTCAGGAAGGATCGGGGATCAGTGCCGTCGCCTCGATCTCCAGGCGCGCCGCCCGCTCCACCAGACCGCTGACGCCGACCACCGCCATCGCCGGAAAGTTCCGGCCCAGGGTCTCGCGGTAGGCGACGCCCAGCGCCGGCAGGCAACTCCGGTACTCATCCAGGTCGACCACGTACCAAGTCAGGCGAATCAGGTGTTGCGGTCCGGCGCCGCCGGCGGCCAGGATCGCCACGATGTTCTCGAAGATCTGCCTGGCCTGGGCGACGAAGCCGTCGGCGAACCGCTCCTCGGCATCCCACCCGACTAAACCACCGGTGACGACGATGGTGCCGCGCCCCATCATGCCGTTGGCGTAACCCTTGGGGCGTGGCCAGCCCTCAGGGTTGAGGGTGGTCGGCCGATCGCCTTCCGGCGCAGGCGTGCGAAGGTCCATTCCGTCAGTCTCCAAAGTCAGGCGGCGCCGCGCGCCTTGTGCCCGGCCGCTGCATGCTCGGCCATGGCGCGCAACTCATAGCGCTTCAGTTTGCCGGTGTCGGTGCGCGGCAAGGCGCTCAGATACTCGATTGAACGCGGGTACTTATAGGGCGCGATCTCGGCCTTCACGTGATCCTGCAGGGCCTTGGTCAAAGCCGGATCGGCGGTTTGCCCAGGCTTCAGCACCACATAGGCCTTCACGATCGACCCTCGGTCAGGGTCCGGCTGTGCGACAACCCCGCACTCCGCCACTGCCGGGTGCGACAGCAGTGCGGCCTCAACCTCCGGGCCGCCGATATTGTAGCCCGACGACACGATCATGTCGTCGTTACGCGCCTGGTACCAGAAGTAGCCGTCCTCATCCATGCGGTAGGTATCGCCGGTCAGGTTCCAACCGTCCTCGACATACTTGCGCTGCCGATTGTCGGCCAGATAGCGGCATCCGGTCGGGCCGCGCACCGCCAAGCGGCCGATCTGGCCGGGCGGCAGTTCGGCACCATCGGGTCCGACCACCTTGGCCTGATAGCCAGGCACGACCTTGCCGGTGGCCCCCGGGCGGATCTCGTCGAGGGTGGCGGAGATGAAGATGTGCAGCATTTCGGTGGCGCCGATGCCGTCCTGCATCTTGATGCCGGTCGCGGCGAACCAGTCGTCCCACGTCGGCTTCGGCAGGGTCTCGCCGGCCGACACGCACTTGCGCAGCGAGGACAGGTCGCGCCCGTGCAGCTTGCCGAGGATCGCGCGATAGGCCGTCGGCGAGGTGAAGCACACCGTCGGCCGGTAGGTCTCGATCGCGTCGATCAACTGGTCCGGCCCTGCCTTTTCCAGCAGCACGGCAGAGGCGCCGACCCGCATCGGAAACAGCACCAATCCGCCGAGCCCGAAGGTGAAGGCGAGCGGTGGCGATCCGATGAACCGGTCATCCGGCTCCGGGCGCAGCACATGCTTGGAGTACGCGTCGCAAATCGCCAGCATGTCCCGATGGAAATGCATCGTGCCTTTCGGCTCGCCGGTGGTGCCCGAGGTGAAGCCGATCAGGCAGACGTCGTCACGCGCGGTGTCGACCGCCTCGAATGTGTCGGGCTTGCCGGCCATCCGAGCTTCCAACCCGTCCGGTGCGTCGGTGGAGAAGTATATGATCCGTTGCAGGACACAATGTCGGCGCGCGCCCGTCTTTTCCATCTCGTCGCCAAGGCGGGCGTCGCACAGCGCCAGACGGATCTGGCCTTTCTCGACGATCGTCGCGAGTTCCACCGCCCGCAGCAGCGGCATGGTGCAGACGACGATGCCGCCGGCCTTGATCACCGCGAACAGGGCCGCTGTCATGGTCGGATTGTTGGCCGAGCGGATCAGCACCCGGTTGCCCGGAACCAAGCCCAGATCCTCGACCAGGACCCGTGCCATCCGGTTCACGGTCTTCTGGAAGTCGGCATAGCTGACATCGCCATCGGGTGTGGCGAACAGGATGCGGTCGCCGCGGCCTTCCGCCACGTGGCGGTCCAGGAACTCCACCGCGCAGTTCAGGCGCTCCGGATAGCGGACATCCTCCAGATCGAACAGGAAATCCGGCCACTGCTCCTTCGGCGGCAGGTTGTCGCGCGCGAAGGTATCGACATGCGCGGTGTAGTCTCCCATCGCTCCGTCTCCCATCACACAGCCTGTCCTCACCTTCACCGGCCGGAACAGGCTTTCACGCCGTTCCCCCGGCCCGCGCGTCCAGGACCTGGCGCGCGATGACGATCTTCTGAACCTCGCTGGCACCCTCGTAGATCCGCAACGCACGGACCTCGCGGTACAGTTCCTCGACCTTCACGCCGGTGGTCACACCAAGCCCGCCGTGCAGCTGAACCGCCCGGTCAACCACGCGTTGGGCAGCCTCGGTTGCATAGAGCTTGGCCATCGACGCCTCGCGGGTAACGCGCGCGGCACCCGAATCCTTGGCCCACGCGGCTCGGTAGACCAGGAGGGCAGCGGCATCGACCTCGGTTGCCATTTCGGCAAGCGCGGCTTGGCTCATCTGCAAATCGGCAAGTGGCGCACCGAACATCCGACGCCTAGCGCCGTGGTCCAATGCCTCGTCCAAGCCGCGGCGGGCAAAGCCGAGTGCCGCCGCACCAACGGTGGCGCGGAACACGTCCAGGGTCGCCATCGCCACCTTGAAGCCGTCGCCCGGCTGGCCGAGGCGGTTCGACACTGGAACCCGGCAGCCCTTGAACTGCAGCCGTGCCAGCGGATGGGGTGCGATCACCTCGATCCGCTCGGCGATCTCCAATCCTGGCGTGTCGGCATCGACCACGAACGCCGACAGGCCCTTGGCCGCCGGCGCCTCGTCGGTGCGCACGAACACCACGTAGTGACCTGCGATCCCGCCATTGGAAATCCAGGTCTTCTCGCCGTCGATCCGGACATGGTCGTTGCCGTCCGGCGTAGCCGTGGTCGTCATGGCGGCGACGTCGGACCCGGCGTTCGGCTCGGACAAGGCGAACGCAGCGATCGACCGGCCTTCGCGCACCGGCGGCAGCCAGCGGTCCTTCTGGGCATCGGTCCCGAACAGCGAGATCGAGCCGGTCCCGAGGCCCTGCATGGCGAACGCGAAATCGGCGAGCCCTGCGTGGTAGCCCAGGATCTCGCGGGCGAGGCACAGCGAGCGCACGTCGAGCTTCGGATACCAGCCGCCGTGCGACGCCGGCACCACCAAATCCAGCCACCCGGCGTCGGCCAGGGCGGCCACCAGACGTCGGCAGGACCCGTCGACGTCATGGTGATCGATCAATCCGGCCACGTTCTCCTTGGCCCACGCATCGATGCCGCTCGCCAGTTCGGCGTGGTGCGGCTCGAAGAACGGCCAGGAGAGGAAGCTGCGATCGGCCATCGCCTCAGTTCCCCTCGAACTCGGGCTTGCGCTTGCCAGCGAAGGCGTGGAAAGCGCGCTGGAAGTCGCGGGTCTGCATCAGCATTCCCTGGGCCAGCGCCTCGGCGTCGATCGCCTCGTCGACACCCATCGCCCATTCCATGTGCAGCATCTTCTTGGTGATGCCGTTGGCGAAGCTCGGCCCATCGGCGATCCGTCCGGCCAGCGTCCGGGCTTCGCCCTGCAGCGCGTCCGGTTCGACCAGCCGGTTGAAGAACCCCCAGCGCTCGCCCTCCTCGCCGCCCAGCGACCGGCCGGTGTACAGCAGTTCGCTGGCCCGGCCCTGACCGATGATTCGCGGCAGGATCGCGCACGCCCCCATGTCGCAGCCGGCCAGCCCAACCCGGTTGAACAGGAAGGCCACCTTGGCAGCCGCCGTGCCGAGACGCATATCCGACGCCATCGCCAGAATCGCACCGGCCCCGGCGCACACGCCGTCGATCGCGGCGATCACCGGCTGCGGACAACTGCGCATCGCCTTCACCAGATCGCCGGTCATCTGGGTAAATTCAATGAGGCCGACCGTATCGCGGTCAAGCAGCGGACCGATGATCTCGAACACATCGCCGCCGGAGCAGAAGTTCCCGCCAGCCCCGGTGATCACCACCACCTTGACCTCGGGTTCGTGCTGCAACGCCCGGAAAAAGTCGCGCAGCTCGGCATAGGACTCAAAGGTCAGGGGGTTCTTGCGCTCCGGCCGGTTCAGCGTGACGGTCGCGACCTTGCCGTCGACCTCCAGGCTGAAGTGCTTCGGTGTGAATTCGCGCACCGGAAGGATCGTGGCGTTGGCATGGGTCATGACGGCACCGGATTGCGTGAGCTGCGCTGGACCGACCGCTTGGCCGCTCCGAGCAGTCTCATCAGGGAATCGATCTCGACCGGGCCAAGATCGGCGAACAGATCGGCCACCCAGTCTTCATGCTCAGCCGCCATCACCGCGAACGCCGCGTGGCCTGCCTCGGTCAGACTGACGTAGTGGGCTCGTCGGTCGGCGTCGGACTGACGGCGCTGCAGCAAACCCTCGGTCACCAGCCGGTCGACCAGCCCGGTGACGTTGCCGTTCGACACCATCATGCGGCGCGACAACTCCCCCAGGGTCATGCCATCCGGCGTGCGCTCCAGCTGCGCCATCAGGTCGAAGCGCGGCAGGGTGATGACGAACCGGTCGCGCATCCGGCGGCGAATCTCGCCCTCGATCATCGTGGTGCAGGTCAGCATGCGCAGCCACAGACGCAACTCGGCCTTGTGGTCGGCGTGGCCGCCACGGGCGCGGGATTCGGAGTCGAGGGAGTGGGTTTCAACCGGCTCGGCGCTCATCGCATCCTCACATGATCTCGCCGCCGGCGACCGCGATCGCCTGGCCGGTCATGGCACCGGAATCTGGGTCGGCTAGCCACAGCACCGCTCGCGCCACCTCGATCGGGTCGATCAGCCGTCGTTGCGGATTGCCCGACACCATCTCGGCGATCAGCGCTTCAGGATCCTTGCCGGTACGCTCGGCAAGCCGGGTCGCACTGCCGCGCACCAGGTCGGTGTCGGTGTAGCCAGGGCAGACCGCGTTCACCGTCACGCCGGTTCGCGCCGTCTCCAGCGCCAGCGATCGGGTCAGCCCGATCACCGCATGCTTGGCCGCGCTGTAGGCCGAGACATAGGCATAGCCCTTGAGGCCGGCGGTACTGGCCACCGTGACGATCCGGCCCCAGTTGCGGTCAAGCATGCCGGGCAGCACATGGCGGGTCGCGCGGACGACGCTGGTGAGGTTGAGGGCGAGCATCCGGTCCCACAGCGCGTCGTCGGCGTTCTGGAACTTTGCTGTCTCGGCCGCGCCGGCGTTGTTCACCAGGATGTCGATCGGACCCTGTCCGCTCTCGGCCGCTTTGATTGCCTCGGACAGCGCCGCCGTATCGGTGACGTCGCCGACCACGGCCCGGCCGCCGATCCGCCCGGCCACCGCCTCCAACGCTGGTCGATCCCGGCCCAGCACCGTCACCCGGGCTCCGGACTGCACCAGTGCATCGGCGATCGCGGCGCCGATCCCGCGGCTGCCACCGGTCACCAGAGCGTGACGCCCGTCCAAGCCCATCGGCACGATCTCCCGATCAATTGTTTCAAGCTTAAAACATCAATCGGAAACCGACAAGCCGACCGCCCGGTTGTCGGGAATATATTTTAAGCCTAAAGTTTCTGGATTGTGCCGCCCAGTGCTGGCGGCGCGCTGGGAGGCGAGCCATGCGAATCTCGGTCGTCGGCGGCGGACCCGCCGGTCTGTATTTCGCCATCCTGATGAAGGCGGCGCGTCCCGCCGACCGCATCACCGTGTACGAGCGCAACCGCCCGGACGACACGTTCGGGTTCGGCGTGGTGTTTTCCGACGAGACCCTGCAGACCTTCGAGCGGTACGACCCGGAAACCTACCGGCTGATCACCGAGCGGTTCGCGTACTGGGACGACATCGAGATCCACTTCAAGGACACGGTGCATCGGATCGGCGGCAACGGTTTCTGCGGCTGTGCGCGGCCGACCCTGCTGCAGTTGCTGCACCAGCGTTGCCGAACGCTCGGCGTGGAGCTGGTGTTCCAGCATGAAGTGACCGATCTCGACTCGCTGATTGCCGACAGCGACCTGGTGGTGGCCTGCGACGGCATCAACAGCGCCATCCGCAAGCGCTACGAGAACCATTTCCAGCCGGAAGTTGACCTGCGGCCGAACTTCTTCGCATGGATGGGCTCCGATCGGCCGTTGGATGCGTTCTCGTTCTTCTTTCGCGAGACCGAGCACGGCATCTTCATCGCCCACACCTACCAGTACGAGCCCGGGCGCAGCACCTGGGTGATGGAAACAGACCCCGCCACCTTCCGGCGGGCCGGGCTCGATCGCATGGACGAAGCTCAGTCGGCGCTGTTCCTGGAGGGCGTGTTCGCCAAGGAGCTGGCCGGCCACAAGCTGATCACCAACCGCTCGATCTGGCGCAACTTCCCGACCATCCGCAACGCCCGCTGGGTCAAGGACAACGTCGTCCTGCTGGGCGACGCCAAGGGCACGGCGCACTTCTCCATCGGCTCCGGCACCAAGCTCGCCATGGAAGACGCCATCGCGCTGTTCGAGGCATTCCAGAACGAGCCTGAGGTTGGCTCAGCGCTGACGCGGTTCGAGACCAGCCGGCGCGAGGACGTCGAGAAAACCCAGCATGCCGCCGACGTATCGCTGGTCTGGTTCGAGCATCTCGACCGATTCTGGCACATGGACCCGGTGCAGTTTGCTTTCGGCCTGATGACCCGCTCGAAGTCGATCACCTATGACAACCTGCGCCTGCGCGCGCCGGAGTTCGTCGGCGCGGTCGACCGCATGGTGGCAAGCCAGGTGCGCGACCGCCTCGGCTTCGACGTCGACATCAAGCGCCCGGTGCCGCCGATGTTCCAACCTATGCAGCTGCGCGGCATGACGCTGGCCAACCGGCTGGTGCTGTCGCCGATGTGCCAGTACTCCGCCGTCGACGGCTGCCCGACCGATTGGCACATGGTGCATCTCGGCGCCCGCGCGCTGGGCGGGGCGGGGCTGATCTACACTGAGATGACCGACGTTTCCGAGGAGGCCCGCATCACCCATGGCTGCGCCGGGATCTACACCGACGCCCATGAGACCGCATGGAAGCGGATCGTCGACTTCGTTCACGGCAATTCCGCCGGCAAGATCTGCGTGCAGCTCGGCCACGCCGGCCGCAAGGGCTCGACCAAGCTGATGTGGGACGGCATCGACGAGCCGTTGGACGACGGCAACTGGCCGATCGTCAGCGCTTCGCCAATTCCCTACTTCCCGCACAGCCAGGTGCCGCGGGAGATGACCCGCGCCGACATGGACCAAGTGGTTGCCGACTTCGTCCAGGCAACCGAACGGGCCGAGCGTTGCGGCTTCGACATGCTGGAGGTCCATGTCGCCCACGGCTACCTGCTGGCCTCGTTCGTCTCGCCGCTGACCAACCGACGCACCGATGAGTACGGTGGATCGCTGGAGAACCGGCTGCGCTTTCCGTTGGAGGTATTCGACCGGGTGCGCGCGGCGTGGCCGGACGACAAGCCGATGTCGGTCCGGATCTCCGCCACCGACTGGAAGGACGGCGGCATCACCGGCGACGACGCCGTGGCGATCGCCCGCGCCTTCGCCGAGCACGGCTGCGACCTGATCGACGTGTCGACCGGCCAGACCGTCCACGATGCCGAGCCGGTGTTCGGGCGGATGTTCCAAACACCGTTCTCCGAGCAGATCCGCAACGAAGCCGGACTGGCCACCATGTGCGTCGGGAATATCGTTTCAGCCGACCAGGTCAACACCATCGTTGCAGCCGGCCGCGCCGATCTGGTCGCGTTGGCCCGACCGCATCTGGTCGACCCGGGGTTCCTGGTGCGGGCTGCCGCGTTCTATGGTGTGCGTGACGTGCATTGCCCGCCGCAGTATCTCGCCGGGATGGAGCAGCTTTACCGGACCGCCGCTCGTGAGCGCGAGGATCTGTTGGAGCTTCGGCGAAAAGCCCGGCCGAAATCCCATCACCAACCGCTGGCGGACGCGGCACAATAGAGCGATCGGAACCAGGAGAAGCGCGATGAAGGCCATCGTGGTCGGCGGCGGGATCGGGGGGCTGGCGACCGCGCTCAGCCTGCACGAGAAAGGCATCGAGGTTGCGGTTTACGAGCAGTCGCGCACCATCCGCGAGCTTGGTGTCGGCATCAATACCCTGCCCCACGCCATCAAGGAACTGGCGGCACTCGGCCTCCTCGACGCCCTCGACCGGGTCGGCATCCGCACCCATGAGCTGATCTACACCAACCGCTTCGGCCAGGAGGTCTGGCGCGACCTGCGCGGGCTCGACGCCGGCTACGAGTTTCCACAGTTCTCGATCCATCGCGGCAAGCTGCAGGCCATTCTGCATGAGGCGGTGCTGGAGCGGATCGGCGGTGCCAACGTCCACCCCGGGCACCAGCTCGTCGGATTCGACGACAACGGCAGCGGCGTAACAGCCCGCTTCGACCGGCGCGACGCCGGGGACACCGTGACCGCCACCGGCGATGTGCTGATCGGCGCCGACGGCATCCACTCCACCGTCCGCTCGACGTTCTACCCTGACCAGGGACCGCCCAGTTGGAACGGGCTGATGCTGTGGCGCGGCGCGGTCGAGGGCGAGCCCTTCCTGACCGGGCGGTCGATGATCATCGCAGGCGGCATGAACGCCAAGTTCGTATGCTACCCGATCTACAACAACCCGGACACGCCGGGCCGCATGCTGATCAACTGGGCGGTGGTGGCCAGGACCGGCGACGGCTCGACCCCGCCACCTCGTCGCGAGGATTGGAGTCGGCTGGGCCAGCGCGAGGAGCTGATGCGCTACGTCGACGGGGTGTTCACCCTCGATGTCATCGACCCGGTGGCGATCATCAATGCAACGGTCGATTTCTACGAGTATCCGATGTGCGACCGGGATCCGGTGGAGAGCTGGAGCTTCGGCCGGGTAACCCTGCTCGGCGACGCCGCCCACCCGATGTACCCGGTCGGCTCGAACGGCGCATCCCAGGCAATCCTCGACGCGAGGTGCTTGGCTGGCCTGCTCGCCGACTGCAAAGGCGATGTGACGAGCGCCCTGAAGGCCTATGAGGTCGAGCGCCTGCCCATGACCGCCGACATCGTGCGCACCAACCGCAAGGGCGGCCCGGAGCAGGTCATCGACCTCGTCGAGGAACGCGCTCCGAACGGTTTCGAGAAGCTGTCCGACGTCGCCACCCACGAGGAACTGGAGGC